>NZ_BAAGAK010000001.1:0-1920000 GCF_047159595.1 Krasilnikovia sp. M28-CT-15
AAAAAAGGTGAGGGCCGCCCCTTGTTGGGGGCGGCCCTCACCATGGTTTGAGTCCGGCGGCGTCCTACTCTCCCACACCCTCCCGAGTGCAGTACCATCGGCGCTGGAGGGCTTAGCTTCCGGGTTCGGAATGAGACCGGGCGTTTCCCCTCCGCTATGACCACCGGCACACTGGCCAGCGCACCAACCCCCCACTCCTGTCTGCCCCGGGTGTTGCACCCAGGCCTATAGGGGGGGTGGTTGTTTGCTGAGATATCACACAGTGGACGCGTGTCGAGCACCTTGTTTAATGTGGTTAAGCCCTCGGCCTATTAGTACCGGTCAACTGAACCAGTTACCTGGCTTACATCTCCGGCCTATCAACCCAGTCGTCTAGCTGGGGGCCTTACCCACTCAAAGGTGGTGGGATACCTCATCTCGAAGCAGGCTTCCCGCTTAGATGCTTTCAGCGGTTATCCCTTCCGAACGTAGCCAACCAGCCGTGCCCCTGGCGGGACAACTGGCACACCAGAGGTTCGTCCGTCCCGGTCCTCTCGTACTAGGGACAGCCCTTCTCAAGTATCCAACGCGCACGGCGGATAGGGACCGAACTGTCTCACGACGTTCTAAACCCAGCTCGCGTACCGCTTTAATGGGCGAACAGCCCAACCCTTGGGACCTGCTACAGCCCCAGGATGCGACGAGCCGACATCGAGGTGCCAAACCATCCCGTCGATATGGACTCTTGGGGAAGATCAGCCTGTTATCCCCGGGGTACCTTTTATCCGTTGAGCGACACCGCTTCCACTCGCAAGTGCCGGATCACTAGTCCCGACTTTCGTCCCTGCTCGACCTGTCAGTCTCACAGTCAAGCTCCCTTGTGCACTTACACTCAACACCTGATTGCCAACCAGGCTGAGGGAACCTTTGGGCGCCTCCGTTACCCTTTAGGAGGCAACCGCCCCAGTTAAACTACCCACCAGACACTGTCCCTCGACCCGATCAGGGCCGCAAGTTAGATACCCAAATCCAACAGAGTGGTATTTCAAGATTGCCTCCACCCGAACTGGCGTCCGAGCTTCACCGGCTCCCACCTATCCTACACAATTGCATTCAGATACCAATGTCAAGCTATAGTAAAGGTCCCGGGGTCTTTCCGTCCTGCCGCGCGTAACGAGCATCTTTACTCGTACTGCAATTTCGCCGGGCCTGTGGTTGAGACAGTGGGGAAGTCGTTACGCCATTCGTGCAGGTCGGAACTTACCCGACAAGGAATTTCGCTACCTTAGGATGGTTATAGTTACCACCGCCGTTTACTGGCGCTTAAGTTCTCCGCTTCGCCCCGAAGAGCTAACAGGTCCCCTTAACGTTCCAGCACCGGGCAGGCGTCAGTCCATATACATCGTCTTACGACTTGGCATGGACCTGTGTTTTTAGTAAACAGTCGCTTCCCCCTGCTCTCTGCGGCCATACCACGCTCCACCCGCAAGGGGCTTCACGCGTCCGGCCCCCCTTCTCCCTAAGTTACGGGGGCAATTTGCCGAGTTCCTTAACCACAGTTCGCCCGTCGCCTCGGTATTCTCTACCTGACCACCTGTGTCGGTTTGGGGTACGGGCCGCTCGGAACATCGCTAGAGGCTTTTCTCGGCAGCATAGGATCACTGACTTCACCTGAATCGGCTCGGCATCACGTCTCAGCCACATGCGCCACGGATTTGCCTATGGCACGGCCTACACGCTTACCCCGGCACAACCACCGGCCGGGATCAGCTACCTTCCTGCGTCACCCCATCGCTCAACTACTACCCACCAGGATCCCAACCTCACCCACCTCACCCCGAAGGGATCAGCAGACTCAGATGGTTAGCACAGTGAGGTTCATCGCTGGCGCTCCTACGCGGGTACGGGAATATCAACCCGTTATCCATCGACTACGCCTCTCGGCCTCGCCTTAGGCCCCGACTCACCCAGGGCGGATTAGCCTGGCCCTGGAACCCTTGGTCATCCGGCGGAAGGGTTTCTCACCCTTCATTCGCTACTCATGCCTGCATTCTCACTCGTATGGCGTCCACACCTGGGTCACCCCGGCGCTTCACCCGCCATACGACGCTCCCCTACCCACCCACACACCTGCACCACAACCTCAAGGATCATGGCGAAGTACTTGTGTGAGTGCCACAGCTTCGGCGGTGTGCTTGAGCCCCGCTACATTGTCGGCGCGGAACCACTTGACCAGTGAGCTATTACGCACTCTTTAAAGGATGGCTGCTTCTAAGCCAACCTCCTGGTTGTCTATGCGATCCCACATCCTTTTCCACTTAGCACACGCTTAGGGGCCTTAGCTGGTGATCTGGGCTGTTTCCCTCTCGACTACGAAGCTTATCCCCCGCAGTCTCACTGCCGCGCTCTCACTTACCGGCATTCGGAGTTTGGCTGATTTCGGTAAGCTTGTAGGCCCCCTAGACCATCCAGTGCTCTACCTCCGGCAAGAAACACGCGACGCTGCACCTAAATGCATTTCGGGGAGAACCAGCTATCACGGAGTTTGATTGGCCTTTCACCCCTAACCACAGGTCATCCCCCAACTTTTCAACGTTGGTGGGTTCGGTCCTCCACGCAGTCTTACCCACGCTTCAACCTGCCCATGGCTAGATCACCCCGCTTCGGGTCTAGAACACGCGACTCAACGCCCTCTTCAGACTCGCTTTCGCTACGGCTACCCCACCCGGGTTAACCTCGCCACGTGCCACTAACTCGCAGGCTCATTCTTCAAAAGGCACGCCATCACCCCGAAAGGCTCTGACGGATTGTAGGCGAACGGTTTCAGGTACTATTTCACTCCCCTCCCGGGGTACTTTTCACCATTCCCTCACGGTACTCGTCCGCTATCGGTCACCAGGAAGTATTCAGCCTTACCAGGTGGTCCTGGCAGATTCACGGCAGATTACAGGGGTCCGCCGCTACTCGGGATATCTGCAAAGAGGTCGAAAGCTTTCACCTACAGGACTCTCACCCTCTACGGTTGGCTTTCCCACACCATTCAGCTAACCAACGACTTTGTAACTCTCCGGAAGACTGTCAGATCTTCCCCGCAGATCCCACAACCCCGATGACGCAACCCCTGACAGGTATCACACGCCACCGGTTTAGGCTCCATCCGCTTTCGCTCGCCACTACTCACGGAATCACTATTGTTTTCTCTTCCTACGGGTACTGAGATGTTTCACTTCCCCGCGTTCCCCCCACCACCCTATGAATTCAGATGATGGTGACACGACATGACTCGTGCCAGGTTTCCCCATTCGGACACCCTGGGATCACAGCTAGGTTGACAGCTCCCCCAGGCCTATCGCGGCCTCCCACGTCCTTCATCGGCTCCTGGTGCCAAGGCATCCACCGTTCGCCCTTGACAACTTAACCACAGAAAACAAGATGCTCGCGTCCACTGTGCAATTCTCAACCAACAACCAACCCACAACCCCCCGCCCCCCACCAAACCCCGAAACACACCACCACAAACCAAGGTGGCCAACCCACAAACAGGATCTCCGCGTTTCGAGCGGTATGAGGAGCCAGGTCATGCCTGGCGCTGAACAACAACCCCCAACCCTCCCGGGCCGGGTGCCCGTGCCGCTGTCCGCAGCATCCGGGCCTGGTTGTTCCTTCAGGACCCAACAGGGTGTCTTGATCTGAACGCCTCGTCCCCGCCGCACCCACCCACCGTTCCCCCACCCCTCACAGGATGCGTACTAGATGAATCGGCCGTTGCCGGAACCAAACTGGGCCAGTGTCTCCGCCATCGAGCACCCCGCCACCACACTCGGGCGACGCGGGCTCCTGGCCCGCTTTCACGGGCTAGGTGCTCCTTAGAAAGGAGGTGATCCAGCCGCACCTTCCGGTACGGCTACCTTGTTACGACTTCGTCCCAATCGCCAGCCCCACCTTCGACGGCTCCCTCCCACAAGGGGTTAGGCCACCGGCTTCGGGTGTTGCCGACTTTCGTGACGTGACGGGCGGTGTGTACAAGGCCCGGGAACGTATTCACCGCAGCGTTGCTGATCTGCGATTACTAGCGACTCCGACTTCACGGGGTCGAGTTGCAGACCCCGATCCGAACTGAGACCGGCTTTTTGGGATTCGCTCCACCTCACGGCATCGCAACCCTTTGTACCGGCCATTGTAGCATGCGTGAAGCCCTGGACATAAGGGGCATGATGACTTGACGTCATCCCCACCTTCCTCCGAGTTGACCCCGGCAGTCTTCGATGAGTCCCCGCCATAACGCGCTGGCAACATCGAACGAGGGTTGCGCTCGTTGCGGGACTTAACCCAACATCTCACGACACGAGCTGACGACAGCCATGCACCACCTGTCACCCGCCCCGAAGGACCCCGTATCTCTACGAGTTTTCGAGTGATGTCAAACCCAGGTAAGGTTCTTCGCGTTGCATCGAATTAATCCGCATGCTCCGCCGCTTGTGCGGGCCCCCGTCAATTCCTTTGAGTTTTAGCCTTGCGGCCGTACTCCCCAGGCGGGGCGCTTAATGCGTTAGCTGCGGCACAGAGGACCGGAGAGGTCCCCCACACCTAGCGCCCAACGTTTACAGCGTGGACTACCAGGGTATCTAATCCTGTTCGCTCCCCACGCTTTCGCTCCTCAGCGTCAGTATCGGCCCAGAGACCCGCCTTCGCCACCGGTGTTCCTCCTGATATCTGCGCATTTCACCGCTACACCAGGAATTCCAGTCTCCCCTACCGAACTCTAGCCTGCCCGTATCGGCTGCAGGCCCGCGGTTGAGCCGCGGGTTTTCACAGTCGACGCGACAAGCCGCCTACGAGCTCTTTACGCCCAATAAATCCGGACAACGCTCGCGCCCTACGTCTTACCGCGGCTGCTGGCACGTAGTTGGCCGGCGCTTCTTCTGCACCTACCGTCACTCTCGCTTCGTCGGTGCTGAAAGAGGTTTACAACCCGAAGGCCGTCATCCCTCACGCGGCGTCGCTGCATCAGGCTTCCGCCCATTGTGCAATATTCCCCACTGCTGCCTCCCGTAGGAGTCTGGGCCGTGTCTCAGTCCCAGTGTGGCCGGTCGCCCTCTCAGGCCGGCTACCCGTCGTCGCCTTGGTAGGCCATCACCCCACCAACAAGCTGATAGGCCGCGAGCCCATCCCACGCCGAAAAACTTTCCACCCCCGACCATGCGGCCAGAAGTCATATCCGGTATTAGCCCCGGTTTCCCGGGGTTATCCCAAAGCATGGGGCAGGTTACTCACGTGTTACTCACCCGTTCGCCGCTCGAGTACCCCCGAAAGGGCCTTTCCGCTCGACTTGCATGTGTTAAGCACGCCGCCAGCGTTCGTCCTGAGCCAGGATCAAACTCTCCAACAAAAACCTGTTGAAAAACAATCCCAGCAACAAACAAATTGTTGCCAAAGGAATCCCACCAACAAAACACGTTGGCCAGGGACATAACAATCACAATTGGCACTGGCTTATCAAAACACCCTGTTGAGTTCTCAAAGAACAACCACACACCAAAACCAGACCCCCAACCGGAGGCCCAACCCCGGGGCACTCGTTCAACTTTACCGGGTCTTTCAGTCCCTGTCAACCGGATTCTCCCGGTTGGTTCCTGTCTGCCCCAGTACGCCCGCCTGTCCGGGCGCGCGGCGTTACCACGCACTCGAAGTCGTTGGGCTTGGCAGGCCGGCCGCCGCGGTCTAGCCGCTGGCTCGTCCGTTCCCCTGCCGAGAGAGAACATTACCCGGTCGTATCCAGCGCACCAAATCGACCCCCCTGGGTCCATCAAATGCGCAGGTCAGCACGGTTGTCCGGTCAGTCGAGGGCGCGGAGCGCGTCGCCGATCGCGCGGTGGAACGTGGGGTACGCCCAGATCGTGCTGCGCAAGGTCGCCACCGGCACCTCCGCATGCACCGCGACCGACAGCGCACCGAGGACCTCGCCGCCCGCCGGGCCGGCTGAGGTCGCACCGACGAGGACGCCGCGCGCCCCGTCGGCAACGAGCTTGATGAAACCGTCGTTGCCCGGCCCATGGATGAACCCCCGTGACGAGGACGGCAGGGACATGTGGCCGACGCGTACCTCGATTCCGGCGTCCTGAGCCTGCCGTTCCGTCAAGCCCACTGCGCCGATCTCGGGGTCGGTGAAGGTCACCCGTGGTCGCGCACGATAGTCCGCGCTCGGCCCTTCCCGGCCGAGGATGTCACGGACCGCGACATCTCCCTCGTACATGGCCATGTGCGTGAAGGCGCCGTTGCCGGTGACGTCGCCAACCGCCCACACCTTGTCGGCGACCCGCATGCGGTCGTCCGTCACGAGGTGGTGTGCGGTCGGGTCGAGCCCGATGGAGTCGATACCAAGGTCGCCGAGGCGGGCGGTGCGGCCGGTGGCGACCAGCAACCGCTGGCCGGTGACCGTCCGGCCGTCGCTCAGCGTCACGGTAAAGCCGTCGCCGGAGTGCGCCACCCGCTGTGCACGTATCCCGGTCAGGATGGTCACTCCGTCGCGGGCCAGCGCCTGTGCGGCCAGCTCGGAGGACTCAGGCTCCTCCATCGAGAGCACCCGATCGCTGCCCTCGATGACCGTGACGGCGACCCCGAAACGCGCCATGACCTGGGTCAGTTCGAGGCCGATGGCGCCGCCGCCGAGCACCAGCAGGGTCTCCGGCAGCCGCTCGGCCTCGACGGCCTCGCGGTTGGTCCAGAACGGCGTGCCCGCCAGACCGTCGATCGGGGGCACCACCGGCGCCGTACCGGTCGCGAGGACCAGGGCGCGGGCGGCCACGTACTCCTGATCGTCGACGCGGACGCGGCCTGGGCCGACGATCGTGGCCCGGCCCCGCACGAACCGGCCGCCCTTGCCCGTGAAGCGGTCCACCGCGACCTTGTCGTCCCAGGTGTCGGTGGCTTCCGCGCGGATGCGGCGGGCGACCGGGGCCCAGTCCGGCTGCACGGTCGACGCACCGGCCAGGCCGGGGATGCGGCGGGCCTCGGCCAGCGCATTACCCGCCCGGATCATCATCTTGGTCGGGATGCAGCCCCAGTACGGGCACTCGCCGCCGACCAGCGCCTGCTCGATGCCGACCACGGACAGACCGGCCTCGGCCAAGCGACCGGCGACCTCCTCGCCGCCGACGCCGAGGCCGACGACGACCGCGTCCACGTGCTGCGCTTCGCCCATGGGCACCAGCTTGGCATCGCTGCCCACGACGACACGGCAACTGCGCCGGACATTTTCGTCGGGAAATCCTTGAGTGGCTCGGCCGGTGGCCGATTCTCAACGCCGCGGAAGAGGTCACACCGAAGGTGCGGCTGTGAGGGGGCGAATGGCGGGCAGGGCTGGTGCCCGCCAACCTCATGGCCGCGACACCGCGCTCGCGCTGTCCGGGGATTCCCCGGGCAGCGCGAGCCGCGGCGCCCGGCTCCACCGCCTGCCGGGCCACCTGCTCGGCTGTCAGGCCCGCAGCCAGCTCGCCTCCCCGTGGGGGGACTCCAGCGGTGGCGGATAGTCCAGGTCGCGGCGTACCGGGTCGGACAGCCGCCAGGGCTCGTGTATGGCGCCGCCCGGGACTGCCGCGAGTTCGGGAAGGTAGCGCCGGACGTACGTCCCCTCCGGGTCGAAGCGGCGCGCCTGCCGGATCGGGTTGAACCGGCGGTATGGCCGGGTGTCGTTGCCGGTGCCTGCCACCCACTGCCAGTTGCCGGCGTTGTTGGCGATGTCGCCGTCGAGCAACCACCGGAAGAACCAGCGCACCCCGTCGCGCCAGTCCAGGTAGAGGTGTTTGGCGAGGTAGGCGGAGGTGATCAGCCGCGCCCGGTTGTGCATCCAGCCCTCGGCACGCAGCTGCCGCATGCCGGCGTCCACCACGGGCACTCCGGTCCGGCCGTCCTGCCAGTGGCGTAGCGCGTCCGGCTCGCGGCGCCAATGAGGCTCGGCCGCCGCCCGGTAGGCGTCGGTCGCCAGCCGGGGGAAGGCGCTCGCGACCTGGTGGTAGAAGTCGCGCCAGCACAGCTGGCGGAGGAACGCGGTGGGTCCAGGCCCGTCGAGGGCGCGCGCCGCGTTTGCCACCGTCAGCGGGGACACACAGCCGAAACGCAGGTACGGGCTGAGGCGTGAGGTCGCGTCGGCGGCGAGATCGTCGTGGTGGTCGGAATACCCCACGACGCCCGCGGAGATCCCGTGTCCGTTGCCGTTGTCGCTGGTCAGCCAGGAACGCAGGCGGCGCAGTCCCGCACTCTCGCCGCCGGGCACGGCGTCCGGCGACTCGCCGGGCGGAGCCGGGGGCAACTCGCCGGGGTCGATCCCGTCGGGTAGCCGGATCGCACGGGGAGCGGCTTCCTCCGCACGCCACGAGGCTGCCTGCCACGCCCGGTGGTACGGGGAGAAGACGCGGTAGTGGTCGCCGCCACCGGTGGGACGGATGGCACCCGGATCGACAACGGTGACCCCTGGGAACGTGTGCAGGGCGATGCGGTGCCGGGCGCATTCGCGCGCCAGGCGGTGCTCGCGCCTGCGGGCGTACCCGCTGATGTCGGCGGTGATCGTGACGGTGTCGGCCGCAACGGCCCGGGCCACGCGAATGGCCTGCGCGACCGGGTCGCCCTGGCGGACCACCAGGTCGCCGCCGCGACCGCGCAGGGTGTGCCGCAGATCGGTGAGCGCCTGGTGCAGGAACCGGGACCGGTTCGCCGAGATCGCCCGCAGATGCGGATCGAACACGAACAACGGCACGACCCGGTCGGCGGTGGAGCAGGCCGCGGTGAGCGCGGGATGGTCACGCAGGCGCAGGTCACGGGTGAGCAGGACGACCGCGGTGCGCATGTCAGGCCACCGCCGCCACCGGGGTGCCGGGGCGGGTGAGCAGGCACCGCAGCGCGACCGTCGCCCGGCGCCGGTGGGGCACCGCGGCGCGACGTGCGAAGACGTCGTGGTCGGCTGCGGCCACCTCGTCGAGAATGCCGGCGTAGAGCCGGAACGCCGTGCGGAGACATGCCTGCGAGGTGGGCGCCAGCAGGGGGATACCGGGGGCGGCGGCCGCGTAATGGTCGCGGGCGCGCTGGCATTCCGCCCGGATCAGGGCCTTGATCGCCGGGGTCGCCCGCCCGGCGGCACGGGCGGCGCGCAGGTCGTCCCGGGTGACGCCGTGTTCGGCGAGGTGGGTGTCCGGCAGGTAGGTGCGGCCGCGGTCGAGGTCCTCGGCGACATCGCGGATGAAATTGGTGAGCTGGAACGCCAGGCCCAGCTGGCGGGCTGGTTCGCGGGCCGCGGCCGGATCGGTCGAGCCGAGGATCGGCAGCATCATCGTGCCGATGACCGCGGCCGAGCCCTCCATGTAGCCGAGCAGGTCGGCGTAGGTGGGATACGAGGTGACCGTGAGATCCATCGCCATGCTGCGCAGGAACGCGGCGAAGTCGTCGGGGTCGAGGTCGAACACGGCGATGGTGTGCAGCACCGCGGGGAGCAGGGGGTCCTCGACCGGCTCGCCGCGCAACCCGGCGAGGAAGCGGTCGGACCATGCGGTGAGGCGGGCGGCGCGCTCATGTGGTGGCAGCGCCTCCGTGCGGTCCACGATCTCGTCCGCGAATCGGGCGAAGCCATACAAGGCGTGGACATGCCGACGTTTCCATCCGGGCAGCATCCGGGTGGCCAGAAAGTACGTTCGGCCGTGGCGCCGGTGCAGCTCACGGCACCGGTCATACGCAACCGTCAGGTCCACGCGGGCCCCCTCCGTCAGGAATCCCATCACGCCGAATCGACGCACGGATCGACGCAACTGCCTCGATGAGCGTACTCTCATCCCGTGGCCAACGACATCCTCGCCGGACATCCGCGTCGGACCCTGCCGCTCCAGGCCGTCCGCCGCGACGACGTGATCGGCGCGGTGGAGGGCACGCTCGCCGACTTCCTCGCCGGCCAGACCGCCGCGCTGGACGGGGTCGATCCGGCACTGGGCGGATTCGCCCGCGCGGCCCGCGACCTGGTGCTCGCGGGGGGCAAGCGGCTGCGGCCGACGTTCGCGTACTGGGGTTGGCGGGGAGCGGTCGATGCGGCCGAGGCGGTCGATCCGGTGCTGCCCGCGCTCGCGGCGTTGGAGCTTATGCACGCGTTCGCGCTGGTGCACGACGACGTGATGGACGACTCGGCGACCCGGCGGGGACACCCGGCGGTGCACCGGGTGTTCGCGGCTCAGCACGAGAGCGCCGGGCGTCGCGGCGCATCGGTCCACTTCGGGCAGAGCGCCGCCGTCCTCGTGGGCGACCTGATGCTCGTCTGGGCAGACCAGCTGCTGGCCCGCGCCCCGCTCGCCCCGGCCACCCTGCTCGCCGCCCGCGCCTGCTATGACCGGATGCGCGCCGAAGCGGTCGCCGGGCAGTATCTGGACGTGCTCGGGGAGGCCGAGCCACCGAAGTGGTCCGTGGAGCGGGCGCTGCGGGTTGCCCGGCTCAAGACCGCCGGTTACACCGTGCGTCACCCGTTGCAGTTCGGCCTGGCGCTGGCCGGACCGGCCGGGGACCCAGCCGCACAGGAGGCGTACCACCGGTTCGGCACCGCGGTCGGTGAGGCGTTCCAACTGCGCGACGACCTGCTCGGGGTGTACGGCGACCCCGCGGTCACCGGCAAGCCCGCCGGCGATGACCTGCGTACCGGTAAGCCCACCGTGCTGCTCATGCTCGCCCGCCAGCTCGCCACCCCGGCCCAGCGCGCCGTCCTCAACCGGATCCCCGGTCTCGCGCCGGACACCGGCGACGTGGACCAGCTCGCCCGGGTGATCGCCGCGACCGGGGCGGTAGCGCGGGTCGAGACACTCATCCGGCACCGGGTCGCCGAGGGGGTCGCCGCCCTGGCCGACGCGCCCATCCACCCGGACGCCCGCGCCGCCCTGACCCGGCTGGCCGTGACCGCCACCCACCGACCGGCATGATGAGGCCCCCGGACATGTTCGCCGTCCCGAATCCCAGGAGGCGCTGACGTGCGCACCGTGACAGGACCCACCGATCGGGTGGTGGTGGTGGGTGCCGGGCTGGGCGGGCTGGCGTGTGCCCTGCACCTGGCCGGGGCCGGGCGGCAGGTGACCGTTGTCGAGCGCGAGTCGGCACCGGGCGGGCGGGCCGGACGGCTCTCCATCGACGGGTACGAGTTCGACACCGGGCCCACCGTGCTCACCATGCCGGAGCTGATCGCCGAGCCGCTGGCCGCCGTCGGGGAGAACCTCGCCGACTGGCTGGATCTGATCCCGCTCGACCCGGCCTACCGGGCGTACTACCCGGACGGCTCGACATTGGACGTACGCACCGACACGGTGCGGATGGCCGCCGAGGTCTCCCACGTTTGCGGGCCCCGGGAAGCCGACGGATATCTGCGCTTCGTCGAGTTCGCGCGACGGCTGTGGCAGCTCGAACGCGACCACTTCATCGACCGCAACCTCGACGGCCCCGCTGACCTGGTGCACTTCAACCTGCTGAAGCTCCTGGCCATGGGCGGGTTCCGGCGGCTCCAACCGAAGATCAACGAGTTCTTCCGCGATCCCCGTACCCGGCGGATCTTCTCGTTCCAGGCCATGTATGCGGGCCTGGCCCCGCACGACGCGCTCGCGCTGTACGCCGTCATCGCGTACCTGGACGCGGTCGCCGGTGTGTACCACCCCCGCGGCGGCATGCACGCCGTGCCGAAGGCGCTGGCGGGCGCCGCCGGCAAACACGGTGTGGACATCCGTTACGACACGACCGTGACCCGGGTCGAGATGAGCCACGGCCGCGCCACCGGCGTGCACACCGCGGACGGTGAGCACATCCCGGCCGACGTGGTCGTGCTCAACCCCGACCTACCGGTCGCCCGGCGTCAGCTGCTGCCCCCCGCCGGCCGCCCACGCCGCCTGCGCTACTCGCCGTCCTGCGTGGTGGTGCATGTCGGGTCGCGGCAGGCCTACCGCAAGGCCGCACACCACAACATCCATTTCGGTACGGCGTGGCGGAACACCTTCGACGAGGTGATCCGCCGCGGGCTGCTGATGAGTGACCCGTCTCTGCTGGTCACGAACCCGAGCCGGACGGACCCGTCCGTCGCGCCCGCCGGACGACACACCTACTACGTGCTCGCGCCCACCCCCAATCTCGACACGGCGCCGCTGGATTGGCGTGGCGGCCTGGGCCAGCGGTACGCCGACGAGTTGCTCGACGTGCTGGAGCAGCGTGGCTACCTGGGCTTTCGTGCCGGAGTCGAGGTCGAACGGGTCGTCACTCCGGCAGACTGGGCCGGCCAGGGCATGGCCGCGGGCACCCCGTTCGCCGCCGCGCATACGTTCCGGCAGACCGGCCCGTTCCGGCCCGGCAACCTGCACCCGACGGTGCCCAACGTCGTGTTCACCGGCTCCGGCACCCAGCCCGGCGTCGGAGTGCCGATGGTGCTGATCTCGGGCAAGCTCGCCGCCGCGCGGGTCACGGGGGGCGTCAGATGACCGAGCGCACTGCGGGCCGCGATAGCCTGCCCGGCCGGCACCACATGACCGGGCGCAGCGAGGGCCTCGGGAGCACGGGTATGACCTCCCGCGAGCAGCACCTCGTCGAACTGGTCGACGCCGACGGCGCGCCGGTGGGCTCCGCCACGGTCGAGCAGGCCCATCAGGCACCCGGTTCGCTGCACCGGGCGTTCTCCGTCTTCCTACGCGGCCCGGACGGCCGGGTGCTGCTGCAGCAGCGGGCCGACATCAAGACCCGGTTTCCGCTGCGCTGGGCCAACACGTGCTGCGGGCATCCCGCGCCCGGGGAGGACCTCACCACCGCGGCCGCGCGTCGCCTCGCGGAAGAGCTCGGCCTCGACGGCGTGGCACTCACCGAGGCCGGGGTGTATGCGTACCGCGCGCAGGACCCGGCCTCCGGGCGGGTCGAGCACGAGTACGACCACGTCCTCGTCGGTGACCTGCCCGCCGCGCGGGCGCCCAGCCCCGACCCCCGGGAGGTCGCTGCGATCCGGTGGGTGGAGCCGGGGGAGCTGCGTTCGGCGCTGGCGGCGGATCCCGGCTCGTACGCGCCGTGGCTCGCGGGGGTCACCGAGTGCCTGATCCGGCATCTGGACTCCGGCGGGGAGTCCGCGGGTGGCCGATGACGCGCTCACCGCCGGGGCCGCCGCCCGGCGGCTCGGCGTCGCCGTCACCACCCTGCGCACCTGGCACCAGCGGTACGGACTGGGTCCGAGTGCGCACAGCCCCGGGCGACATCGGCGCTACACCCCCGAGGACATGGACCGCCTGGAGGTGATGCGGCGGCTCACCGCCCGCGGCATGACGCCCGCTGAGGCCGCGGGATGGGCGCGGCGGGCGGTCGTACCGATGGATGTCGCCTGGCCGTCGTCGCACGGCCGTGACGCGACCGCCGAGGGCGCGGCGCCCCGGCGCGGCGGCGGCCGGACCGTTGCGCATGCCCGGGCCGGACCGGGCGCCCGAGGTGTGGCCCGCGCCGCCGCACGGCTCGACGCCGCGTCCGTGCGCGATCTGCTGGAAGCGAACGTCGCCGACCACGGCGTGGTCGGGGCCTGGCACGAGGTGATCGTGCCGGTGCTCGTCGGAATCGGCGAACGCTATGCCGCGACCCAGCGCTTCATCGAGGTGGAGCACCTCGTCTCCCGCTGCGTGACCGAGGTGCTCGGCGCGGTGCCGCGGCCGTCGCCCGGCACGGACGCCCGCATCCTGCTGGCCGCCACCGACGAGGAGCAGCACACCCTGCCGCTGGAGGCACTGGCCGCAGCACTCGCGGAGCGGGGGGTGCCGTGCCGGTTGCTCGGTGCCCGGGTCCCCCCGCAGGCGCTGGACGACGCCGTGACGAGGACCGGGCCGACCGCGGTGGTGCTCTGGTCCCAGCAACGGCTCACCGCCGACCCGGGCCAGCTCGGCCGGTTGCTCGACGGCCCGCACCGCCCGCTGCTCGTGGCCGCGGCCGGACCCGGCTGGGACCGGGCCGAACTGCCCGACGGGGTGCCCGTACTCGGCAGCCTGCCGGAGGCGGTCGCGGCGGTCACCGCGGCGGCCGACCCGGCACGGCCGCGGATTGATCTCCGTTGGTGCTGATCGGCGGGCCGCCACGGCGACGGGGATACCGGTTTGGAGACCGCCCGGCCCATCACGTATGCTTTCGAAGCCTCAAGCGGGGCCGGTAAGGGCCCACGCCGCCAGGATTGCGGGTATGCAATGATGGCGGAGTTGCCCTCATCGTCTAGTGGCCTAGGACGCCGCCCTTTCAAGGCGGTAGCACGGGTTCGAATCCCGTTGGGGGTACGGACCGGCCTCGGTCGGGTAGTTACGCGGGTTTATGCAAGGTCCTGTGGAGCAGTTGGAGTGCTCGCCGCCCTGTCAAGGCGGAGGTCGCGGGTTCAAGTCCCGTCAGGACCGCCAGCGCCACCACGGCCAGGTAGCTCAGTTGGTACGAGCGTCCGACTGAAAATCGGAAGGTCGGCGGTTCGACCCCGCCCCTGGCCACCAGCGCCCAAACGGGCTTCCGAAGCGCCGACCAGCGGAAACGCAGGTCGGCGCTTCGTCGTTGCGGCCTCCGTCCCGGAGGACGATGTAGCCGTTGCTCACCGCTGGAAACCCATGATCACCGCCCTGAGTTGCACGCTCGCTGCACGCCGCCGCTCGTCCTTCGGCCATCCCGTTCACCGTCGACCCACCCTCCGGGGCGCGGGCCGCCGCCGGGGCCGCCATAACGCGGCCACCGCGAGAACGCGTACGGAGGCTGGCGGCCCCGGCGGTGGTCTGCTCGGCTTGCCTGGGTCGATGGTGGGCGGGATGGCTCCCCCATCCCGTGATCCCGAGCGCCCCCGCCGGAGGCGCTATGCGCGGGGTCGGAAGATCCGGCGGAGACCGTTGTGTCCGAAAGCCCAGTACAACGACGTGGAACGGTGACCGTTCATGCCCGTCCGGGACCGCTATGCAACCCCGGCTACCGACCCGTGGATAGCCGATCTTGCCTAGGGTGAGCGGCGTGCCAGGACAGGTACCCAAAAAGTATCGGCTCGGCGTCGCGGCGCTCGCCGCCCTGACTGCTGCAGTGGCCCTGGCAGGCTGCTCGGACGCTCGGCCGTCGGGCGACGGCTGCGCCAACGACCACGACCGGCAGCGTGCCCAGTCTCTGGCCTCCTTGCCATTCATCACAGCTCATCCGGATCCGGCGGAGGTTGTCGATCAGGGCGGCGGGTGTGGCTCGGACAGTGGGCAGATCGGTGCCGGGCGTGAGTACTACTGGGAGAACTTGGACCAGCGCGGGGTGGCCGCCTTCCATCGGGCGATCGCCATGCAGGACGGCTGGACGGTGGTGCCGGCACCCGCCGAGAGCCAGGCCGCGAGCAACGCCGCCCGGGACCCCGACGCCGATCTGGGTGCGGCCAGACCCTCGACGCTGAGCGAAGACGACGACCTCTGCTTCACAAAGACGATCGACGGCAGTGCGGCGTTCATGCAGCTCGAGTTTCCCGATTCCTCAATCCATGGCGCCTACGGCAACGTCTACACGGTCAGCGCGTGGTTCCCGGGACCCAGCGAATCGCCTGGATGCTGACCAGCGCCCTTACCGTCGCCGTCCAGGTGCCTCTGCCGTAAGGCATTCTTCAGTTCGGCACCCCGCTGGTGCGGCGCGCCGCGGTGCGCGATGCCGGCCGCAGGCCGCCAGCAGCGGGCCGCGAGTGCGCACGGTGCGCCGCGCTTGCGCGGCGCCTTGATCCTGAAAAGGTCAATTCGGCAGTACAACGGGCATGGTTTTGCCCTCCATCTCCGCAGCTTCGAGCTGCGCCTGCCGATATAGCGGCCCGTGACGCGAAACTGGGGCCTCCACGCAGTAGCCGTGCTCGCCGGTTTCGCGATGATGCTCATGGTCGCGTCGGTCGTCGTGAAGAACCGACGCGAAGAGCAGATGGCGCAGTCGTATCGGGCCGCTCTCGCTAAGAGCAACGTTCTCGCAGAAGATCCGCTCGCTGCCAAGGACGCCAGGCGGGCCGCCGATGACCTCATCCGCAAGTACGCGCCGTTCGTCGGTCCGGTGGCTCTCGGTGAAGTCTTGGCCGTGACGGGCGACTTCGGCTTCACGGCACGACTCCGGGTCGTCCCCGGGAACGATGCGGCGTCCTACACAGTCCGGATCCAAAACGGCGGGACCAAGCCGTTCGATGGCTCGTTCTCCAAGGGCGGCGCATGGTTGGACACCGACCACGGCAGGTTCTATCCGCCAACGGTACGGATCCTCCCGACCGGGACTGCCGCACCGTCTGCGATCGGTCCGAACACCGAGGCCAACCTTGCTCTCACTTTCAAGATCCCAGCCCAGGCCCGGCCCACCGGGCTAGTACTCTCCCTCCGCCTCGGGAAGTACTACCCGAACGCGCAATGGACCCTGACCCCATGATCTAGGCGGATTCCCGGACAGTCATGGAGCCGGGGCGGACGAACGCGCAACTCGAGTCGGTGTTGAGCCGGGGGCTCCCTCGAGGTAGTCAACTGCGAGGTCCCGGGCGCCCTCGTCAATCTCGCCAGGACTGAGGCGTTCCTCGGCCGACGGGTGAGGGAATCGTCGGCCCCGGCTCCATCAGCCCGCGCCTTGAGCGGCCGAAATTTGTGGAGGCGGCTCCCTGGTCCCTGGAGGCCGCGTTCACCCTTATCGGACTCTGGAAGGCCTACATGGAACAGGACGTCACCGCCGCACAGAAGCGACGCCCCACTCTGCCGCGGGTATCGGTCGGACTATTCGGCCGGATCTCGGTCGGTACGAGGATTCTCGCCGCGGTCGGCCTGATGGCCCTCATCGCGGTGGTGGTGGGTGGCGCGGGTCTGGTCGCGCAGGCCAGGGCCAACAGCGCGGCGAAGGCGACCTACCAGCACGCGCTGGTGCCGGCCACCACGCTGGCCCGGTTGAAGTCGTCCATCCAGCGGAACACGATCTTCATGAGCTTCGGCGCGATGTCTCCCGACCCAGCCGTTGCGGACAAGATGGTGGGCGTCGCCGCCGCCGAGGACCCGGTCCAGGACCAGACCCTGGCCGCCTACAGGGCCACCAGCACGTTCGCCCACGACCCGCGGCTGACCGAAGTCGCCGAGCTGGTCACCTTCTACCGCCAGGTACGCCACGACAAGATGGCCGCGCTCGCCAGGGCGCACAACACCGACGAGTACTTCCGGGTGTGGAACACCGAGGTCAACCCGAAGGTCCAGAAAGCCAACGTCGCCCTTGAAGGCCTGATCAAAGCCGAGACCGAGGCCGCAGAGAAGCAGGCCAAGGCGAGCGCGGCCTCCTATGCGGCCAACCGGCTGTTCCTGATCGCGGCGCTTACCGTCGGGCTTCTCGTGTCGCTCGCGGTCGCGTGGACGGTGACTCGCCGGATCAAGCATTCGCTGGGCGCGGTCGCCGGCGCACTGCACCAGGTCGGCGACGGTAACCTCACCGCCCGGGTCGAGGTGTCCACGCAGGACGAACTCGGCCAGATGGGTCAGGCCCTCAACCGGGCCACCGAGAACATGAGCCAGCTCATCCGGGCGATCGACGACTCGGCGGGCGAGCTGACCGGCGCGTCCCGCGACCTGTTCGACGTCTCCGGTCAGATCGCCACCAGCGTCAGCGCCATCAGCTCCCAGGCCGAGGTGGTGGCGAGCTCGGCGGACAACGTCTCGGCGAACGTCGCCGAACTCGCCGCAGCCAGCGAGGAGATGGGCGCGTCGATCACCGAGATCTCCCGCAACGCCAGCCACGCCGTCGGCGTCGCCGACCGGGCCGCCGACGTGGCCGACTCCACCAACCGGATCGTCACCGAGCTGGGCGAATCCTCCGGCCGCATCAGCGAGGTCATCCAGACCATCAACAACATCGCCGAACAGACCAACCTGCTCGCGCTCAACGCCACCATCGAGGCCGCACGGGCCGGCGAGCAGGGCAAGGGCTTCGCCGTCGTCGCCGGCGAGGTCAAGGACCTGGCCCAGGAGACCACCCGGGCCACCAGCGACATCGCCAGCCGCATCGCCGCCATCCAGAACGACATCACCAAGGCCGTCGACGCGATCAGCGAGATCACCTCCATCGTCGGTGGGATCAGCACGCACCAGACCAGCATCGCCACCGCCGTCGAGGAACAGTCCGCCACCGCCAGCGAGATCAACCGTACGGTCAGCGCCGCCGCGCTCGCCTCCGCCGACATCGCCGGCACCATCGCCGCAGTGGCCAACGCCAGCCAGGTCGCCAACGCCGGCGCCGGTGACGCGCACACGGCCGCCGAGGCGGTCTCCCGCAGGTCGGACCACCTCAAGACCCTGATCGCCAACTTCACCGTCTGACACCTGTGGCACGTACGACGGACGTCCCCTGAAGCCAGAGCCGCCACCGTCCCGGAGCAGCACGGGACCGAGGTCAAGCGCTCAAGCCAGGGGGGCGTCCGTGGTGCGTGCGGCGAATCGCGGCTGGCGCACAGCGCCGGCAAGCAACCAGGATGATCATGGCGCCCACCATCCGGTCGGCGGTTCGACCCCGCCCCTGGCCACCAGCGCCCAAACGGGCTTCCGAAGCGCCGACCAGCGGAAACGCAGGTCGGCGTTTCGTTGTTGTGGCTCGGTCTCCACCGCCGATGTGGCCCCGCTGCATACCCATGATCGCCCTCGTGAGTTGCACGTCCGCTGCACGACTGGCACCGCTCTGCTGCCATCCCCCGGACCGGTGCCAGAACTACGACTCCCACCCGGGGCGATCGGCTGCCGCGCCAGCAAGCTGGCCTGCGGCCAGCCGATCGCCCCGCCTCGATGGGTCTCAGCCCCCACTGGGCCTCAGCCCCGCTGGCGATCGTCACGGCCTCGGTGGCGTGCTCACATTGGTCTGTACCGCGCCGATGATGTCGGCGGCAGCGCCTCAACGAAGGTCTGCGGTGGGGCGCGCGTGGTTTACCGCCACGCTGGGACGGAGGTGGGAGGTCTGCATGTCCGGACGCGCGGATCGGCGAGCCAGGCACGCTTTGATATACCCGCCGGAAGAGCGCGGTCGTCGAATTCTGTGGCGCACGGTTACCTTCGCTGGTTTTACGGCGCTCACTGCCCCCGTCGTTTGGTTTACATACATCCGTGGATGGATCGACGAGCCGTTCATCCGGAAGGGGCTCCTCGCGCTCGTTGCATTGCCGTACTGGGCCGTGGTGATGGCCGTCTGGAAGCGTCGCGGTCCGTACCTGCCGAAACTGCACGGTAATGAGCGGCCTGCCACGACGACCCCCGAGGAAAGGTCGTCCGACGACGCCCAGTCCGATCCAGGAGATCAGACTGGGGCCCTAGTCGAGGATGCAGGAACGGCCCGCTGAGCAAATGGGGCGGCCCGCCGCGCCGGCATGGGTCCGAGGGCAAGCCAGCTTGCTGGCGCGGCAGCCGATCGCCGCGACCTCGACACGGCTCAGCCCGCTGGCGATCGTCGCGGCCTACCGGGTTTGTCGGCGTCGCGGACGCCGCTCACATCGGGCCGCGGGTGCTCAAGCTGATAAGCGAAGCGCCGTTGAGATCGTCATGGCCCTGTTCACCAAGCCGCCTGCGTCCCCGGTATGGGTCATGCTCTACGGCTTCCTAGCTGGGAGTTTCGTCACCGACGGTGCCGGTGATCTAGTGGATCACGATTGGTTCGGATGGGTCGGGCTCGTCGGCAGCGCCGTGTTCCTGGCCTTCATGATGCGGATGTTGCGGGAGCTGGTCGGTCGACGGGTAGGTCGAGGATCGGCCGGATGGCGGCGGTTGCGGCGTCGACGGCTCAGCTGCCGGTGTGGTTACTACGCGGCGGTGCCTCACGCGGCCGGCGCGTGTTCGTGCCGGCGCAGCACCAGCAGTTGAGCGCGCCGCTTCGGGGCCTCCGCCGCCAGGAACAGCTCGGCCTCCAGCAGCAGGTTGTCGGCCGCACGCGCGCCGAGCTCCGCGCGCAGCCCCGCCGCGTTCCCGGGGTACGACATGAATAGTCGCCGCCAGAAGCCGTCGTGCTCGGTGTTGTCCAGGACCAGCTCCGCATCGAATCCGGCGACCGCCGCCATCGTCGGCCAGTCGTCGGCGTCGGCAGGCTGTTCGCGTACGGTCAGCACGAAGCGGCCGCCGGGTGCCAGGATCCGGCTGGCCTCGCGCAACGCCCCCTGCCGGTCCGGGCTGAACGGCAACCCGTCGACGCTGACCAGCCCATTCGCGTAATGGTCGGGTAGGCCGGTTCGCTCGAAGCTGCCCTGGCGGAACTCTGCCCGGCCGGGAGCGACGAAATCGCCAGCCCGCTGGGCCGCGAGCTCGACCGCAGCGGCGCTGAAGTCCACGCCGGTGAGCCGAACCGACAACGCTCTGGCCAGCCAGAGGCCCGGCCCGCCGCGACCACAGCCGAGGTCGACGAGTCGCGCGCCCGCGGGCAGGCGGAGCGCCGACACGGCGTGCCCAAGCAGCCACCAGGAGCAATAGCTGGTGGGCTCCACGCCGGTCGGATACTCGTCGCCCATCGCGCGCGCCCACAGCGCGTGGAGCAGCGGGCTGTTCTGCGCCGCGTGGTGCATCGCGTCGTAGTCCTCGGGTGAGGTACCGACCGTCCTGGACTCCGTCATGCGGCCATTCTGATCGATGAATGCCACGCGCCGCTCTCCGGTGGGCCCAAGGGTTGCTCCGCGCGGCGACCTCCCACCGTCCACACCATCCGTTCCCATCCGGGAACCGCGTCGGCGCGCAGCGGCTATCGGGCCGGGCCGAACGTGGCGGCCACGCCGGGACCGGTGCACCGCGGCAGCCGGATGACCCCCGGCGCACCGTCCGGCACCAGCACCCGGCGGTCGGGACCGCCCATTCCGCCGGTCCGCGGGAACGGCGCGCGCCGCGGCACCCGGCACGGCCACTGGGCGTCGACCAGGCGTTGCAGCAGGGCCAGCTGCTTCGCCGGATCGGTGATGGCGGTGCGCGCCCCGTCGTACGAGACGACCGCGCCGTCGTCGAGCTGCAGCACCACGAAGCCTCCGGTGCCCGGCGGGGCGGGCGGGGGATCCCGCGGGGCGGCGTGTGCCCACCACGCACCGGCCAGCGCCAGCACGGCGGCGGTACCCGATGCGAGCACGGCGGCCGGCAGCACCCGGCCTCGGCCCTCGGCCATAACCGCAGGTTACCGAAGGTACGCGGGTCAGGCCCCGACGAGGGCGGTGATGGCGGCGGCGCAGTCGGCGGCGGTCCGGGTGGGCCGGTACGGCAACCCGTCAGGCCATGATCGTCCGCGCGGCAACCACACCGTGTCGAGCCCGACCGCGGCGGCGCCGCCCACGTCGTACTCGGCGTGGTCGCCGATCATCCAGCCGCGCAGGGGCAGCCCCGCCTCGGCCGCCGCGAGTGCGAACACGCGGGCGTCGGGTTTGCGGACGCCGACGCCTTCGGAGATCACCCAGCCGGAGACCAGCCGGTCCAGGCCGGTGCGCCGCAGCTTCGACTCCTGCTGGCGTACGGTCCCGTTGGTGACCACGACCGGCGACCAGCCGGCCGCGGTCGCCTCGACCAGCGCCTGCCCCACCCGCGGGTCGAGTTCCAGCTCCTGGACCATCCCTTCGCGCAACTCGGCCAGCACCGATTCGGGGTCCGGCAGATCGAACCGCGCCGCGATGCTGCGGGCGAACCGCTCCCGCGGCTCGTAGCCGTCGTTGTCCGTCGAGATCAGCCAGTCGACGTCGGCGGGACCGCCGCCGTGGGCGGGCGCCCAGCCCGTCGCCCACCGCCGGAATGCTGCCGTACGGTCAACGAGGGTGTTGTCGAGGTCGATGAGCAGAAGCACCGCACCAGTGTGACCGTTCGGGCAAAACCGCGCGGCGCGCGGGCGCCGGTACCGGGGTTCCGCACCGCCGTCAGGGAGTATCGATCTCGGTCACCGGTTGGGGAGGAGCGACGTGCCGAAGTTCACCAACGCCGCCGAGCAGGCGGCCTGGACGCTGGCCGAGGCCCTGAACGAGAAGGGTTTCGCCTGCATCAAGCAGGCGGAGGAGGCCGCGGAGATCTTCCGGTCCGGGAAGATGCAGATGCGGCAGGCGTTCAAGGAGCGTGGGCGATCCGAGGTGGATGCGGACATCCGCTGGTCGGGGATGACCCGGGCGAAGAAGGCATTGTCCGACAACGGGTGGTACATGGCCCAGGCGACGATGTATCACCAGGCCGCCGCGGCCCAGTACGCCAAGGCGCTCTACCTGCGTACCAGCGACGACCTCTGAGCGGGGTCAGGCCGCGCGGTGGCGCAGCGTGGCCACGGTCGAACCGGCCAGGGTGAGCAGGCAGTCGGGCAGCTGCCCGTCTGCGATCGCCGCGCTGAACAGCGCCTCGCTGGTCGGCACGTCCCCGTTCGCGTACGCGCTGACGAACCGCGCCACCCAGCGCTTGTCGTAGCGCGCGTCGTCGATGCCGGGGAACTCCAGGGTCCAGGCGCCGCCACGCACCACGTCACGCCCCACCATGGCGGCGGCGAGGCACCAGGCGACGTCCCAGGCCCCGACCACCCCGGAACGGTCCACCACCGCGTCGAACGTGTCCACCACAGCATCGCTGTCGCCGCTGAGCGCGCAGTGCAGCACCTGCGCCGCGTCGTCGAGGGCGTGCTGGGGTACATCCGTCACGAGGAAAAAGGTACGTGGATCCGTCAAGAATCGCGCGCGAACCCCGCTGCTCACGCCGCCCGGAGCAGACAGGTCAGGCGGGCGGTGCAGACTCGGGCGCCGTCGGAGTCGGAGATGACGATCTCGTACGTGACCGCGGTCCGGCCCTGGTGCACCGGGGTAGCGACACCGGTGACGACGCCGGAACGCACCGCCTTGTGGTGGGTGGCGTTGATGTCCACGCCGACCGCGTACGGGCGGTCCACGGTCGCGCCGTGCAGGGCTGCGCCCACCGAGCCGAGCGTCTCGGCCAGCACGCACGACGCCCCGCCGTGCAGCAGCCCGTACGGCTGGGTGTTGCCGTCGACCGGCATCCGGCCGACGATCCGCTCGGGGCTGGCCTCGGTGATCTCAATGCCCATCCGGTCGCCGAGCGCCCCGGTGCTGCTGCCGAAGAGTTCGGCCATGCCGTTCGCCGCTGTGTCCACGAGCCGGAACGTTACCGGCGGCCCCCGGCCGGGCGTGCGATGACGGTCACATGGCGGATGGGCGGTGTTGTGCGTCAGCCCTACGTTGGCTGGGTATCGAATCAGCCAGTCCACACGAGGAGGCAGTCCATGACCGAGCCCCGGGAGACCATCGAGACGCGCGGCACCGACCGCGTCGACCTGATCGCTGGTGACACCGACGGCGACGGCCGCACGGACGTCTGGGTGTCGGACACCGACGGCGACGGCAAGCCGGACCTGTTCCAGTTCGACACGGACCAGGACGGCAAGGTCGACATCACCATGGTCGACCTCGATCAGGACGGCACCCCGGACGTGGTGGTCGACGGCGACGGCGGCCTCCCGCCCGCGCTCTGACCGGCCGGCAGACGCGCCGCCCCGCCGCGCCGCCCCGCCGCACGGCCCCGCCGGGCCCACGCAGCTCGAACCGGGTCAGCCGCCGTCCAGTGCACTCAGCGCGGCCCAGACCACCGCGACGGCCAACGCCACCGTGACCACGGCCCAGGCCCGTCTGGCCCAGGCGTCGCGACCGGTGCGCGGGGCCACCGCCTCGGGCATGCCGAGCCCGCTCAGCACGGCCCGCTGCGTACGGACCTCGGCGCACCGCCGCCGCACCCGCGCTCCCGGGTCTTCGCCGGAAACCGCGCTGGTGGCAGGCGGCGGACCGGGGGCAGGCGAGCACGCCCAGGCGCGGCTCAGCTCGACCGCGAGCCGGGCCTGGACACGCTGCAGCCGACGGACCGCCAGTAGGCCGCGTCGGCCGTACCGGATCCGCGCGTGCTGGCGGGCCGCCGCACGCAGCCCGCCGGAGCGCAGGACGGTGAGTTCGCCCGGGGTGATCAGGCCGGGGTCCATGAGCCGGGCCAGGTGGGCGGTGTAGAAGTCGGCCTCCCGGTCGTGCGCGCGCCGCACCAGCAGCAGGATGAGCAGCAGGGGCGGCAGGCCCTTGAACACGAGCACCGCCAGCAGTCCGGCGGCGCCGTTGCCGGGGCCGTCGCCGAACAGCGGCGCGTTCCACAGCACGTGCGCGCACCAGGCCCCGAACACCGCCAGCAGGGCCACCCCGAGCCGCGCCGGGCGGGACCGGTCCGTGCCCACGACCAGGTAGCCGATCCCGGCACCGGCCAGCGCCCCGAACAGCGTGTGGCTCCACACGCCGGACAGGAACCCGCGCAGCAGGAACGTCGCCACCACGGGCTGCACGTCGTCGGCGCGTCCGGCGACCGCGACCGCGCCGAGCGAGAACACGATGTCCTCGACGATCTGAAAGCCGAGCCCGACGATCGCGCCGTACACGATGCCGTCGAGCACGCTGTTGATCTGGGACCGGGCGATCAGCACGATGGCGACCACGCCGAGGGTCTTGGCGATCTCCTCGACCGTGGGCCCGGTGAGGGCCGCGCCCCACCCGGCCGCGAAGCCGGGCGAGGTCAGCTTCGCGACGATGTCCCCGAGGGCCGCGCCCGCCGGGATGGACACGGCCGTTGCCACCAGACCGCCCCAGGCGAGCGCCACGGCCAGCAGCGCGGTCGGCTCCCGTTCGAAGAAGTCCAGCTCCGTGACGAACAGCCAGAACGGTACGGCCAGCAGCCCGAACAGCACGGTCGCGGTGAGCGTGGCCAGCGGGAAGGCCGCCACGAACCGGCCGCCGATCTGGGCGATCCGCAGCCCGCCCGCGACGAGCAGGCCCGCGACGATCCAGCAGGCGGGGAGCCGGGCGAGCCGGGCCGGTGACAGGCCACCGGGCTGCACCGGGGCGTGCGCGGTCACGACACCGCCTGATAGCTCAACGTACGGGTACTCGTGTCGATCATGGGCAGCCGCAGCCCCAGGTCCAGCTCGGTGCCGCTGACGGTGACCTCGATGGTGCGCCCGTCCGCGACGAAGACGGCGTACCGGCCGCCCCGCCCGGGTGCGGTGTATCCGCCCTGCAGTCCGCTGATGCCGCTGGCGGTCGCGATCGCCAGCTGGGTGCCGGTCACCTGATAACCGGGGGTGCCGGTGATGCGCGCGCGCAGCCGCGTCGCGGCGGCGGTCAGGGTGCCGTCGAACGGCTGCACGGAGATCGCGTACCGGACCGGGCCGATCCGGAACAGCGCGGTGCCGTGGTCGTCGCCGGGCCGTGTCCCGGTCACGTCGACGGTGGCGCCGGGCGGCGGCACCACGGTCACCCCGGCCCCGACCGCGTACGGCCGGTCGTCCCGCACGGCCCGCTCGGCGGGCATCGCGCGGTCCAGCGCGGGCAGCCCGAACGCGAGAACCGCGAGCGTGGCGACGACGGCCAGTGCGCCGAGGAGATTCGCCAGCTCATGCCGAGTGAACCTCCGCATCACTAAACGCTAGCGGGTGAACGCGGCGGGTGCTGGGCGGACGGATCCCTAGGGCAGGTCGGCGGCGAGGTATCCCGGCGGCACGGCCGCGGTCAGCCAGACACCGTTGTCGGTGCGATGGAAGAGGTGCCCGGCGGCCGCCATCTCGGCCGCGGCCACGCGCAGCACGGCGACATCGGCGGAGCGCCGCCGGCCCACGACCACCGCGGTCGGCACGTCGACGGACAGGTGTACGTGATGCCTGCTGCCCGGGCGCAGCCCGTCGCGCCGGATCGAGGCCAGGTTGGCCGCCGGGGTGCCGTGGAACAGGGTGTTCGGCGGTTGCACCGGCGGCAGATCCAGGTCGACCGGGACCCGGCGGGAGTGGCCCTGCCGGGCCCGGATCCGGTCCACGCCGTCCGGCCCGGTCTCGATCGCGAAGCGCTGCTTGTCGTTGCCCGCGACCACGGCGTCCAGGTCCGCCCGGTCGATGCCGAGCGCGGCCAGCAGGGCGGCCACCGGGGTCCAGCCGTTGCAGTCGAGGGTGAGACCGGCCCGTTCGGGGCGGTGTCGCAGCAGCATCGAGATGCGCCGGCTCACGCGCACCTGCTGGCTGGTGAGCGCGGTCATCCGGTCAGCTCCATGACCGCAAGGTAGTACGGCCGGTCGGCGTCGTCGATCGATATCAGTCGCCACCCGGTGCCCACCAGCAGCGACTCCAGTTCGTCGACGGAGCAGACGAGGTAGTCGAACCAGTCGGTGGCCAGCAGCCGGTACCGCAACCGCAGGCGCAGCTGGCCGCCGAGCCGCCCATGCTCCCGATTGCGCTGGTGGTACGCCACGTGCACCGGATCGGTGGTGCCGTACGGGTCGGTGCCGTGGGCGATGATCCGGGCGCCGGGCCGGGCCAGGGCGGCCAGCGCGGCGAGGAACGCCGGGGCGCGCTCGCGGCCCTCCAGCAGCCCGAGGTTGTTGCCGAGCAGCAGGAACGTGTCGTAGCGGACGGTGGCGCGGGCGTACTCGTCGACCGTGCAGCGCACGGTGTCGCGCAGGCCGCGCCGCCGCGCGATCTCGATCGCCCCGGCGGAGATGTCCAGTCCGGTGACCGCCGTGCCGCGGCGTTGCAGTTCGAGCGCGATGCGCCCGGCGCCCACGCCGATGTCGAGCACCGCGCCGCGGACCAGGCGCAGGGCGCGGTGGTCGTGCGGCTGCCACTCGTCGGGCTCGCCGAGGTACTGGTCGGCGGGGGCGCCGTTGATCAGGCCGTCGTCGCGCTCGATGATCTCGATGACCGGCCGGGGCACCCGGCCGCCCGCGAGAGGGCGCGGTCCGATCCCGGTCCGTATCGCGTACGCGTCCTTGAGCAACTCGCCGATGACGTCACCGATGGCTGGTTGGTCCATTGGCACGAGTCTTGTGCGCATGGCGACGTTGGAGCAACTTGCCGCGGAGAAAGTACGCCTTGGTCAACTGACCCCGGATACGAAGAAGGGGCGATCGCCTACCCCAGCGCTCGCCCCTTGCTCCGGTCCCTTGGTCGACTGTTTGCGTCAGTCACCCTGCCGCTGCGTGGGAATCTGCCCCTGCAGCAGTGCGCGAACCTCCGACTCCCGGTAGCGACGGTGCCCGCCCAGCGTTCGGATTGCGCTGAGCTTGCCGGCCTTCGCCCACCGGGTGACGGTCTTCGGGTCGACGCGGAACATCGACGCCACCTCGGCCGGCGTTAGTAGCGGCTCAGGATCGTGCGTACGCGATGCCATCGGTTACTCCTCCACAGGTACCTAAAGACATCGGCCGGGGTCCCGCCGGCCGGTGCGTCTCTCATGGTCCGGCTAGTCCCCGATGTCCGACATGGGCCGAACGGCCGAACGTCCCTAGATAGACGGATGAAGCATGCCCGATTTATCCATGTTTTCTACGCCAGAAAGTGTCTCGTTTGGACCGAAAATCACGCTTCGAGCGACGGCGATTACGAAGAGTGTTCGTCTTGGGAGCGCTCTCTCGTGCCGTGATCATGCCCGTTCGTCCGGATTCACTCGGTTGGGCCGACAACACCGGTCGATCAGTTGCAGCGCTCCAGCAACTGCACCCCGCGCCACCGCGCCACCAGCTTCTCGTACGCCTCCGTGGCCGCCTCGGCATCGCCGCGCGACAATGCCGACAGCCCCGCCGCCACCAGCCCGGGCGAGTCGTCCTCGGCCAGCATCTCGTCGGGCAGCAGAGTCACCAGGCCGCCGTAGTCCAGCTCCACGATCGAGCGCGGATGGAACTCCTCCAGCCACCGGGCCCCCTCCTCCACCGCCTCGGTGATCGGGGCCTCGCCCAACGCCTTGCGCAGCACCGACACCCCGCGATGGGCACGGCGACGCGCCTTGCTGATCTCCGTCCGATATCGCAGGACCCGGCGGCGCCCGCCCAGCGCGATCTCCCGCTCCTCCAGATCCACGAAGACGAACCAGCGCAGCGGCACCCCCCACGTGGCGATCTGCTCGTGCACCCGGGGCACCCCGCGCTCCAGCACCTTCGCCCCGTTGCGCCAGTCCTCCACGACCGCCTTGGCCTGCCCCGCCAGCACCGGCGGCACGAACGCGTCCGCCAGCACACTCGGCACCCCGCTGCGGGCGCTCAGCGCCGCCTCGGCCACCCGCAGCCGCAGATTCCACGGGCACACCAGCAGCGATTCCTCCCACTCCAGCACGTACGCCTCGTCGGGCAGGTCGGGCAGCCGGGTCCAGCCGGCGCCCAGCGCCTCCAGCACGGCGGTGCGCTGCTTGACCGGTCCCTCGACCGGGCCCAGCGCTCGCCCCTCGGTCGCGTACCGGCGCCAGAAAACCTGCCGGTCGCGGTCGAAGGCGGTCAGGGGCTCGTAAACCCGCAGGTACGACGCGAACAGTGACGGCACGGCGCGAGTCTTTCACGAAATCGGCGCCAGCTGACTTCCCGCGCGGGGGGAATCCGAAGGTCGATTTCCCGATTAGGCTTCCGGTGTCGGCACACCCCGCCGATCAGGGCCTCACGAGGGCCCTCACCAATGAATCAGGAGAGCAAGCGATGGGCGTGTTCATCAACGACGGCAGCGACGCCGACGGGCACGAACAGGTCGTCTTCTGCCAGGACCGGCACACCGGCCTGCGGGCGATCATCGGTATCTATTCCACCGCCCTCGGGCCCGCCCTGGGCGGCACCCGCTTCTATCCGTACGCCTCCGAGGAGGAGGCCCTCACGGATGTGCTGCGCCTGTCGCGCGGAATGGCCTACAAGAACGCTCTGGCCGGGCTGGATCTCGGCGGCGGTAAGGCCGTGATCTGGGGCGACCCGGGCCAGCTCAAGAGCGAGGGGCTGCTGCGCGCCTACGGCCGCTTCGTGGAGTCGCTCCACGGCCGGTACTACACCGCCTGCGACGTCGGCACGTACGTCGCGGACATGGACGTCATCGCCCGCGAGACCCGCTTCGTGACCGGCCGCAGCGTCGAGCACGGCGGCGCCGGGGACTCCTCCATCCTCACCGCCTGGGGCGTCTTCCAGGGCATGCGGGCCGCCGCCGAGCACCTGTGGGGCAGCCCCACCCTGGCCGGGCGCCGGGTCGGCGTCGCGGGTCTGGGCAAGGTCGGCCGCTACCTGGTGGCGCACCTGATCGACGACGGCGCCTCCGTCGTCGCCACGGACGTCAACGAGGCCGCGCTGGCGTGGGCACGCACGACGTACCCGCAGATCGACCTCGTGTCGGACACCAACGCCCTGATCACCGGCGACATCGACGTGTACGCGCCGTGCGCCCTGGGCGGCGCGCTGGACGACGACACCGTGCCGCTGCTGCGCGCCAAGGTCGTCACCGGCGCCGCGAACAACCAGCTGGCCCACCCCGGCATCGAGAAGATGCTGGAGGAACGCGGCATCCTCTACACCCCCGACTACGTGGTGAACGCGGGCGGGGTCATCCAGGTGGCGGACGAGATCGAGGGGTTCAACTTCGAACGCGCGAAGCTGCGCGCCACGAAGATCTTCGACACCACCGGGCAGATCCTGCGACTGGCCGACGACGAGGGCGTACCGCCCGCGGTCGCCGCCGACCGGCTGGCCGAGCGCCGCATGGCGGAGGTCGGCCGCCTGCGCACCATCTACCTCGGCTGACCCGCCTCTGACACCGTCGCGCGTCCGGTCGCCGACATGCCGCGACGCGCGGCGGTGTCACCCGAGAACCCGAGGTGCCGAAGGCGGCATCGTCCATGTACCGTAAGAGCCACGAGAGATGCCTGACGTCATCGGGGCCCGCCTTCGGGCTGCCCCGAATTCTGTGCGAGGGGGTCGAGCCATGGGGCGCGGCCGTGCTAAGGCCAAGCAGACAAAGGTGGCCCGGGAGTTGAAGTACCACTCCCCGAACACCGACCTCACCGCCTTGCAGCGCGAACTGGCGAGTGCTGGTAAGTCCGATCATCACTTCGACGACGACCCGGACGAGTTCGTCGACGACGATGAGGACGACGCGGACGACGACCAGGATTCCTGGTCGCCTTCGCGGCGCTGACCTTCGTACTGCGCAGAGCACGCGGCACTCCGCGTGCTCCTGTGTGTCGCGGGCCGAGGCAGAGCGGCGTTTTCGGTAGGGGACAACACGACGCCCACGCGGGGTAACCCGCGTGGGCTCACCTTGCTGCAGTGTCAGCGGGGGCGGTTGTTCCAGTTGTAGAACGTCGGGATGTTCTCGAAGTGGTTCCACGCGCAGACCGCGGAATCCTCCTGCGTACCGGTCTCGGCCCGGTGGCGCCGCGCGACCTCCGCCTCACGCAGCAGTGCCGCCAGCCCGGCGCGGTTCTCCTGCACGCGGGCCGTCACGGGATCCGTGTCCCCGCGGTCAGACTGCGGCCGTGGGCTCGTGATCTCGTGCATGGTTCAGCACTCCCTCGAGTAGGCGAATCTTGCTGTTGCGGCAATGGTCCGTCGTCGTGCCATCGAAACGACCGTGCTCGAAGTAGCGGTTCGCCGCGTGGGCGCCACCGCAGAACCCGAAGTACGGGCAGGTGTCGCGGCAGGCCTCGACCCCGTCGATGAACTCCCGGATCCAGGGCGTGTCCAGGGCACCCGCAAGGATCTCCGCCAGCGGCGTGGTCAGCACGTTGCCGCTGGTGAAGTCGCCGTATCGCGGGTCCGAGAACCCGGCCAGCTCCGGCGAGAGCAGGACGACCGAGCCGTCATGGGCAACGGTGGGGATCGGGTCGAGGCGGCGCGGCAGCACCTCGTCCGCGGTGCCGTCCAGCACCGACGCCACATACCGCAGCGACCATTCGACCTCGCGTAGGTGGATGCGGGGGTCGCGGCGCCACGCCGCCACCAGCTCGGCCCAGAACCCGGTCACCGCCGCGGCGGGATGGCGGTTGGTCCTGGTGTTGACCCCCTCGAGTTCCTCGACGTTGATGCCAAGCACGTCGCAGCCGAGGTCGAGGAAGTACGAATACAGCTCCGCGGCCAGGCCCGGCTCGGGGTTGGCGACCACGCACAGGGCCGAGAACGGAATGCCGTGCCGGCGCAGCGCCGCGATCCCCGCCACGATCCGGTCGTACGCCGGCCGCCCGCCCCGGTTGACCCGGTCGTCGTTGCGCTGCCGGGGCCCGTCCACGCTCACGCTGACCCGGATCCGGTGCTCGGCGAAGAACTCGCACCACGCGTCGTCGATCAGGGTCGCGTTGGTCTGCACATGGTGCTCCACCGCCGGGCCGAACGGCGCCAGCAACGTGGCGAGGTGGTCGCGGCCTGCGGCCAGGGGCTCGCCGCCGTGCCACACGACCGAGAACCGCCCGGTACGGGCCCACGGCTCGACCGCTTCCGCCACCGCCTCGGCCACAGCCACGGGCATGCGCCGATCATCGGCGCGGAACGGCAGATAACAGTAGGAACAGTCGAGGTTGCAGAGCGTGGTGGGTTGCATGACGACGTAGGTGGGCACGGCCGAAATTCCGCGCATGCCGTTGAAGGGACCACCGTGTCGCGGCCGCGAAACGGCCACCCGTCCACCTCCGTCCGCCAACGTCGTCGACTCAGGTCAGGCTAAGTGCAGCCGTCCACCCGAGTTAGTCCACCCCTCCGCTTGCTGAGACACCGTGCTACCGAAACGACGATCCGCGCGCGCCGAACGATCGACACGCGCGGATCATTGCACACCCATCGCGCAGAAACTCACCCGCGCGTGTGCTGCCCCATCATCTGCACCTGACCGGTGCCCTCGACGACCTCGCCGACCTGCCACGCCTCGACGCCACGGCCGGTCAGGTACGCCATCGCCCGGTCCGCGTCCTCGGCGGAGACGATCGCGAACATGCCCACGCCCATGTTGAACGTGGCCTCCATCTCCGCGTCGTCGATCCGCCCCTTGGCCTGGATCAGGTCGAAGATCGACTGGGGGCGCCAGGTGGCCCGGTCGACGACCGCGTCGACGTGGTCCGGCAGGATCCGGACCAGGTTGCCGGGAATGCCGCCGCCCGTGACGTGCGCGAACGCCCGGACGTCCGTCTCCTCGATGAGGCCCAGGCAGTCCTTGGCGTAGATCTTGGTGGGGGTCAGCAGCTCCTCGCCGAGGGTCCGCTGCCCGCCGAAGTCGTCGACCACCGTGTCCAGCCGCATCCGGCCCGCGCCCAGCAGCACGTGCCGGACCAGCGAATACCCGTTGGAGTGCAGGCCGGACGAGCGCATCGCGATCACCGCGTCGCCGATCTCGACCTTTTCCCGGCCGAGGATCTCGCTCTCCTCCACGACGCCGACGCCGGTGGCGGAGACGTCGTACTCGTCCGGGCGCATCACGCCGGGGTGCTCGGCCGTCTCGCCGCCCAGCAGGGCACAGCCCGCGTACCGGCAGCCGTCGGCGATGCCGGCGCCGATCTCCGCGACCCGGTCCGGCACGACCTCGCCGCAGGCGATGTAGTCGAGCAGGAACAGCGGCTCGGCGCCGCAGGCCACCAGGTCGTCGACGACCATGGCGACCAGGTCGATGCCGATCGTGTCGTGGATGTCGAGCTGCTGCGCGATGACCAGCTTCGTGCCGACCCCGTCGGTCGAGGAGGCCAGGATCGGGCTGCGGTACTTGCCGGCGTTGAGCCGGAACAGGCCCGCGAAGCCACCCAGGTCCCCCATCACCTCAGGGCGGGTGGTCTTCTTGACCTTGGTCTTGAGCAGCTCGACGGCGCGGTCACCGGCGTGGATCGAGACCCCGGCGTCCGCGTACGTGACCGTCCGCTTCCGCGGGGCGCGGCCCGCACCCGCCGTCCAGGGCTGGCGGTCGGCGCCTTCGGCGCCGGCGCTGTTGCGCTCGGACACGTGCGTCACGGTTCTCCCCTTTGTGCGCGTGGTGCGCGGTTACTGTGCCGGTGCTGCCGGTTCTTACGACGTCTGTGTGCTGCGGTGGGTTCCCGGTCAGGGACGATTGAGCGCGTCCCCGCCGCCGGGACTGGCGACGAGGGGTGCGCCCCGATTCTCGTCGGTGTGCTCGGCGTTCTCATACTCGGCCTCCAGCTCGGCGACCGCGGCGGTCGCCTCCTCCGGCGTGGCCGACGGCATGGCGGCGCGACGGCCGACGCCTTCGAGCAGGTGCTTGCCGATCAGATCCCCGGCCGGCAGCTCGATCGGATACTGCCCGTCGAAGCAGGCCATGCAGAGCCGCGTCTTCGGCTGCTCGGTGGCCGCGACCAGGCCGTCCAGGGAGACGTAGCCGAGGGAGTCCGAGCCGATGGAGCGGCGGATGCCGTCGATCTCCAGGCCGTTGGCGATCAGCTCGGCCCGGGTGGCGAAGTCGATGCCGTAGAAGCAGGGCCATTGGACCGGGGGCGAGGAGATGCGTACGTGCACCTCGACCGCGCCGGCCTCGCGCAGCATCCGGACCAGCGCGCGCTGCGTGTTGCCGCGCACGATCGAGTCGTCGACCACGACCAGGCGCTTGCCCCGGACCACCTCGCGCAGCGGGTTCAGCTTGAGCCGGATGCCGAGCTGGCGGATGGTCTGCGAGGGCTGGATGAAGGTACGCCCCACGTACGCGTTCTTGGTCAGCCCCGCGCTGTACGGGATGCCGGACGCCTCGGCGTACCCGATCGCGGCGGGGGTGCCCGACTCCGGCACGGGGATCACGAGGTCGGCCTCGACCGGGTGCTCGTTGGCCAGCCGGCGGCCGATCTCCACCCGGGCCGAGTACACGTTGCGGCCCGCGATGGTGGTGTCCGGGCGGGCCAGGTAGACGTACTCGAACAGGCAGCCCTTCGGCTCCGGCGCGGCGAACCGGCTGGAGCGCAGGCCGTGCTCGTCCACCGCGATCATCTCGCCCGGCTCGACCTCGCGGACGAAGCTGGCGCCGACGATGTCGAGCGCGGCGGTCTCGCTGGCGACCACCCAGCCCCGCTCCATCCGGCCCAGCACCAGCGGGCGGACCCCCTGGGCGTCGCGCGCGGCGTACAGAGTGCTCTCGTCCATGAAGACGAAGCTGAACGCGCCGCGCAGCCGCGGCAGCACCTCGAGTGCCGCGGCCTCGACCGACAGGTCGGGGCGGGCGGCCAGCAGCGTGGTGACCAGCGCGGTGTCGGAGGTGGCCAGACGGTCGTTCTCCAGGCCGCGCTCGGCGACCTCGCGGGCCAGCTCGGCGGTGTTGACCAGGTTGCCGTTGTGGGCCAGCGCGATGGTCGTGCCGGCCGTGGTGGCGCGGATGGTCGGCTGGGCGTTCTCCCAGTTCGAACCGCCCGTGGTCGAATACCGGGTGTGACCGATCGCGAGGTGCCCGCGCAGGCTGGCGAGGGTGGGCTCGTCGAAGACCTGCGAGACCAGACCGAGGTCCTTGTAGACCACGACCCCGGAGCCGTCACTCACCGCAATGCCCGCCGCCTCCTGACCGCGGTGCTGTAGCGCGAAAAGCCCGAAATAGGTGAGTTTCGCGACCTCTTCCTCGGGGGCCCAGACACCGAAGACGCCGCAGGCATCCCGGGGGCCGTGCTCCTGTGGGTCGAGATCGTCGGTCAACCGGCCGTCGCCTCGGGGCACCTGCTCGCTCCCTCACGTGGTCTGCTCGACTCGCGGGTCAGTTCCGACGGACCAGTGTACGCGAGGCGGCAGCACACTACCCGGGCTCAGTCGCCATCGACCAGCGGCAGAAGGGCCGACAGGTCCGTCCGGGTCCCGCTGGCGACGACCCGGCCGGCCGCCACCGCGTCCGCCCAGCCCAGGCGTCCCGCGGCCAGCAGCACCCAGGTCGCCGGATCGGTTTCGACCACATTGGGCGGTGTCCCGCGGGTATGCCGCGGACCCGCGACGCATTGAATCGCACCGAACGGTGGAACGCGGACCTCCACCGATCGGCCGGGGGCACGGCGCGCAAGGTCCGCAAGGGTGTACCGGACCGCGTCACGCAGCATCGTTCGGTCGGGTTGAAGGCCGCGGCTCAGCGCGTCCACCACGACGGCCAGGGACTCGGATTTATTGTGCGCACGGGACACAGCGGGACGATACGACCCGGCCTACGAATATTGCTCGGCGGCCCTGGGTCGCGCAGAAGACGGTGAACAAGGCATAGTGACCGACGGTGTGTACTCGTCGCGGGATCTACCGGGCAACCTGAGCAGCCGGAGACCGTGCGACCGGAAGGCGGTGGACGTGACAACGCACCTACGTGCCCGGGCTGTCCAGGCCGGTGCGTTCCTGGCACTGACCGGTGGGATCCTGATGATCGCACCGGCGGCGGCGCAGGCCGCCCAGCCGTCGGTCTCGATCGACAGCCTGTCGTCCACGGAGCTGCCCTCCGGCGGCCGCACGACGCTGAAGTACACCGTCACCAACGCCAACACCGAGGGACCCGGCGACGCGACGGTCCGGGTGTCGGTCACGGGGATGAACTGCAGCGGCGACTGCACCCCCGCCGCCAAGATCGAGCCGGGGCAGAGCCAGAGCTTCACCGCGCAGCTGACCGCCCCAGCGGTCGACGCGGGGCAGAGCAGGACGGTCCAGGTCCAGATCACCGCGTCCCTCGGCTCCGACAGCGGGAACGCGTCCCAGACCGTGACCGTGCGTGGTGCCGACAAGCCTAAGACCGTGCGGCAGATCTCCGGCCGGGTCAAGGACGGCGACGGCAAGGCCCTGTCCGGCGCCACGGTGGGCCTGCAGGACAGCGCCGGACACCGGTACAGCACCACCAGCAGCAACGACGGTGGCTACCAGTTCACCTCGTCGGACCAGCAGCAAATCGCCACCGGCAACATCATCGTCGGCGCGGCGAAGCCCGGCTACAAGACCGTCACGGTCAACGTGCAGGGCGGGGCCAACCGGGCCATCAACGTGCCGCTCACGCTCGCCTCGGTGGCCACCACCCCGTCCGCGACGCCGACGGCGACCGCCACGGCCACCGCGCCGCCCTCCACGGACGCCGCGATCGACACGCCGACGGAACCCGCACAGACGCCGACCGCGGGCCCCACGCCGACCAACGCCGCCTCCACCGAGGACAGCGGCTCCGGCTCGCTGCTGTTCATCATCCTCGGCGGACTGCTCGTCGCCGCCGGGGTCGGCGCGATCGTGCTCGTGCTGATGCGGCGCAAGGGCAACGACGACACCGACGGTGCTGCCGCCGACGGCGGCGCCCCGAGCCCCAACCGGTATCCGGGCGGCGACGCCACCCGGGTCGCCGCCCCGGCCGGCAACCGCGCCAACGAGGCCACGATGGTCACGGCAGCGCCGTCCATCGGCGACGCCCCGACCATGCTGCACCAGCCGGTCCCGGCAGTGGACGAATTCCCCGACCCGTACGGCGCACCGCCGCTCCCGCAGGGCAGCTACGCCGGACCGGGCGGCTGGGGCTCGGCACCCGCCGCGGCCGGCGCCGCCGGGGCGTACGGCGCACCGGCCGTCGCCGCCGGTGGCTACGGCGCTGCCCAGTACGGCGCCGCCGCCGTTCCGGCGCAGGCCAGCGGCTACGACGACTACGGCTACGCGGCCGCGCCCGACCACGCGGACGGGTACGGCGGTTACGGCGCGGCCGACGGCTACGGCGACGGGGCGCAGCAGCGCTATGACGAGCCGACCGGAATGTACCGGCCGCAGCCCACCGGCGGCGGCTACGAGCAGGGCCCCGGCTACGACCAGGGGTACGGCGACCAGGGCGGCTACGGAGCCGAGCCCGAATACCCGCCCGCCGGACGAGGCCGCCCCGACGCGGGCGGTGGCGCCTACCACGCCGGTGGCTACCCACCCGCTCCCGCCCCCGGCGACCAGGGCGGCTACGGCGGCTGGGCAGGCCCGGCCGGTGGCGCACCGCCAGCCGGTGGCGGGTACGGCGGCGCCCCCGCGGCCGGTAGCGGCTACGGTCCGCCGACCGCTGGATACGGCCCGGGCGAGGGCTACGCCCCCGCACCCGGTTACAGCCAGCCCGGCGGGTATCCCGACCAGGGCGGCCCCGGCTACGCGGGCGGCCAGGGCGGCTACGACGCCCGCGCCATGTACGGCCGCCCCGGCGGCGCGCCGGACCAGGGCCAGGGCCGTGGTGGACACCGCGACGACGACGGGTACTACGAGCAGGGTGGCCGCCCGGGCGGGCCACCGCCCCAACAGCAGTGGCATAACGGCTGATCAACGCATCACCGAAGGCCGGCCCCGAGGCACCGGGGTCGGCCTTCTGCGTTCACTGGGGTCGGCCTTCTGCGTTCCGGCCGACAGTCGTTGTCGTTGCCCGGGCTCGTCTCGGCCCGGCAGGCGGTGCGGATCAGCCGCGGTCGGTGCCGCTGCTGTCCGCCTCGCCCTCGGTCGCCGACTCGCGGTCGGTCATGTCGTCGCCGGACTGCCGCGGCGTTTCCGGGGTGGTCGACGCCGCGCCCTGTTCCGCCACGGCCGGCTCCGCCTTGGCCGCAGTGGGCTCTGCCTTGGCCGCGGCGGGCTCGGCCACATCCGCCGCGGGTTCGTTCTGCGGGGACGCCAACGCGTCCGCATCACCTGCGGCCGCCGGTGCCGTCTCATCCAGCCGGGACGCGGCCTCCTCGACCTTCTGCCGGGCGGTGAGCTCGGCGGCGCCGCCGAACAGCCGGGGCATCGTCTCCGAGTACGCCGTCCGCAGCTCCTCCAGCCCGATGGTGAACTGGCCCTGCAGCTCCAGCGCCGGCTCCCCGGTCGTCACGCCGACCGGCGTACAGGTGACCTGGTGTTCGGCCGCGAGCGCGACGAACGCCTTGTCGTGTCCGCGCGGCACCGCGACCAGGGCCCGGCCCGCCGACTCGCTGAACAGATGGACGAACGCGGTCATCTCGCCGTCCGGCGCGGGCAGGATGATCCGCGCGCCGACGTTCCGGCGCAGGCAGGACTCCACGAGCACCTGGGCGAGGCCGCCGTCCGACAGGTCGTGCGCGGCGTTGACGTGGCCGCGCACGGACGCGGCCGCCAGCAGCGCACCGAGCCGCTGCTCCTGCCGCAGGTCCACCTTGGGCGGTCGACCACCGAGGTGGCCGTGGGTGACCCACGCCCATTCGGAGCCGGACAGCTCGCAGGCCGTGTCGCCGAGCAGGAAGAGCAGGTCGCCGTCGGCGGGCGGGGGCTGGAAGCCCATCGGGACGCGGCGGGCGACGTCGTCGAACACGCCGAGCACGCCCACGACCGGCGTGGGGTGGATCGCGGCGGCACCGGTCTGGTTGTAGAAGCTGACGTTGCCGCCCGTGACCGGGATGCCGAGCTGCTGGCAGCCGTCGGCCAGACCGCGCACGGCCTCGGCGAACTGCCACATGACGGCCGGGTCCTCAGGGGAGCCGAAGTTCAGGCAGTCCGTGACGGCGACCGGCTCGGCGCCGGTGACGGCGACGTTGCGGTACGCCTCGGCCAGCGCCAGCTTCGCCCCCTCGTACGGGTCGAGGCGAGCGAACCGGCCGTTGCCGTCGACCGACAGCGCCACGCCGAGCCCGGTCTGCTCGTCGAGGCGCAGCACCCCGGCGTCCTCGGGCTGGGCGAGCACGGTGTTGCCGAGCACGTACCGGTCGTACTGCTCGGTGACCCAGGTCTTGTCGCACAGGTTCGGCGAGGCGATCATGCGCAGCACGGTCTCGCGCAGTTCGTCCGGGGTGGACGGACGGGGCAGGGTCTCGGCGCGGTCGGCCTGCAGCAGGATCAGGTCGGCGGGCTCGCGGATCGGGCGGGCGTACACCGGGCCGTCGTCGGCCAGCGAGCCCGGGGGCACGTCGACGACGGTGTAGTCGTTCCAGCTGATGACCAGGCGGCCGGGCAGTCCCGGGGTCTCGCTGGGGGTGACCTCGCCGATCGCGGTGGCCCACACGCCCCACTTCTCCGCGGTCTGCAGCACCGCGTCGAGCTTGTCCGGCGCGACGATGAGCAGCATGCGCTCCTGCGACTCGCTGGCCAGGATCTCGGTCGGCGACATCGACGGCTCGCGCAGCGGCACCCGTTCCAGGTAGATCCGCATGCCGGTGCCCGCCGCGGCGGCGGTCTCGGTGAGCGCACAGGTCAGGCCCGCGCCACCGAGGTCCTGGATGCCGACGACCAGGCCCGCGTCGTACATCTCCAGGCAGCTCTCGATGAGCAGCTTCTCCATGAACGGGTCGCCGACCTGCACCGACGGGCGGCGCTGCTCCGCGCCCTCGTCGAAGGTGGCTGAGGCCAGCACGGAGACGCCGCCGATGCCGTCGCGCCCGGTACGCGCGCCGAGCAGCACGACAACGTTGCCAATGCCCGCGGCTTCCTTCCTCTGCAACCGCTCTACCGGCAGCACGCCGATGCTCAGCGCGTTGACCAGCGGGTTGCCCTGGTAGCACGGGTCGAAGACGACCTCGCCGCCGATGTTGGGCAGGCCCAGGCAGTTGCCGTACCCGCCGATGCCGGCGACGACGCCGGGCAGGACGCGGGCGGTGTCCGGGTGCTCGGCCGCGCCGAAGCGCAGCGGGTCCATCACGGCGATCGGGCGGGCGCCCATGGCGAGGATGTCGCGCACGATGCCGCCGACGCCGGTCGCGGCGCCCTGGTACGGCTCCACGAAGCTGGGGTGGTTGTGCGACTCCACCTTGAACGTGACCGCGAGGTCGTCGGAGATCTGCACGACGCCCGCGTTCTCCCCGATGCCCGCGAGCATCCGGGTGTTCTCCGGCGCCTTCTCGCCGAACTGGCGCAGGTGCACCTTGCTCGACTTGTAGGAGCAGTGCTCGCTCCACATGATCGAGTACATGGCCAGCTCGGAGGCGGTGGGGCGGCGGCCGAGGATCTGCCGGATGCGCTCGTACTCGTCGTCCTTGAGGCCCAGATCGGTGTGCGGCTGGAGCTCCTCGGGCGTGGCGAGAGCGCGCTCCACCGTGTCGGGGCCGCCGTCGAACTGGTTCACCAGCACGTCCGTCGCCGCGAAGCCGGACGGTTTGGCCGGTCCGGCCGACGCGGCGGGCGGCTGGTTGGGCACCCCGCGCGGCGTGGCCGCCCCGCTGGTCGCGGTGTCCGGCTGCGTGGTCATCGCTGTGCTCCCTGTCCCCCTGCGAGCTGCGCGCCCTGTTGCCCTGCGAGATGGCCTCCCGCGACCTGCGCGCCCTGTCCCCCTGCCAGCTGCGCGCCGGGTCCCCCCTGGACCTGCGCGCCGACGAGTTCACCGACGCCCGCCGCCCCGCCCTGCCCGCCCCCGGCGAGGTGGCGCAGGACCGAGGTGAAGAAGCCCAGCCCGTCGAGCGAGGGGCCGGTCAGCGCCTCCACCGCGTGCTCCGGGTGCGGCATGATGCCGACCACGTTGCCGGCCGCGTTGGTGATCGCGGCGATGTCGCGCTGGGAGCCGTTCGGGTTGCCGCGCAGGTATCGGGCGACGACCCGGCCCTCGGCCTCCAGCTCGTCGAGCGTGCGCTGGTCCGCGGCGAAACAGCCCTCGCCGTTCTTCACCGGGATCAGGATCTCCTGACCCGGCGCGTACGCGTTCGTCCACGCGGTGCCGGTCGCCTCCACGCGCAGCCACTGGTCGCGGTTGCGGAAGTGCAGGTGCTGGTTTCGGGTGAGGGCACCCGGCAGCAAGTGGGCCTCGCAGAGGATCTGGAAACCGTTGCAGATGCCCAGGACGGGCAGCCCGCCGCGGGCGGCGTCCGCGATCGTCTCCATCACCGGGGCAAACCGGGCGATGGCGCCGCAGCGCAGCGCGTCGCCGTAGGAGAAGCCGCCGGGCAGGATCACCCCGTCGACCCCGTGCAGCTCCGGGTCGCCGTGCCAGAGGCGGACCACCTCGGCCCCGGCGATACGTGCCGCGCGGGCCGCGTCGCCGTCATCGAGCGAGCCGGGAAACGTGACCACACCGATCCGCATGGTCACGCGCCCTCGGCAACCGTGTCGTCGAGGCGGATCGAGAAGTCCTCGATCACGGGGTTGGCCAGTAGCTTGTCCGCGATCTCACGGGCCCGGTCGAGGTCGGGCTCACCCGCGAACTCGATCTCGATGCGCCGGCCGATGCGGACAGAGGAGACATCGGAGATCCCGAGCCTCGGCAGCGCGTTGGCGACCGCCTGGCCCTGCGGATCAAGGATCTCCGGCTTGAGCATGACGTCGACGACGACGCGGGACACGGGCACTCCTGACTGTAGGTGCGCAGCGGGTGCCCCGGGAACGGGGCGAGCGGCCAAAGCCTACCCTGTGACGTTCCCCCACAGCGTATCGGCCGGTGTCGGCAGGCCGACGATCACACGTGCTGAACAGGTAACTTCGGTGGGCGTCTCAGCCCCTTCACCGAGCGTGACCATCTCACGGTGATAGGGGGTAGGTGAACTGTTGTCGCAGGCCAGGGCGCCCCTTACGGTCAGTCGATCAACGTCGATGGGCTCGGACGCATGGCTACCCCCCTCTCGGCCGGCGCGCCGCCTCGACCAGACTGGAAGGAGTCCGGCGTGCGCCTGCGTGCCGTCGTGGTCTCCCTGGCCACCACCCTCACTACAGTTCTCGCCCTGCCCGGCGCCGCCTCGGCGGTCCCCAAGGACCCCGGCGGCCCGAGCAACATCATCGGCGGTACCACCACCCGCTCGGCACCATGGGCCGCCGCGGTCTTCAGCGACGGCGATTTCACCTGCTCGGGCACGATCATCTCGGCGAACTACGTGCTCACCGCCAAGCACTGCCTCGGCGGGACGATGTCGGTGCGGATCGGCAGTGTGAACCGTCAGTCGGGCGGGGTGACCCGGGCGGTGACCGCCACCGCCAGCCGCCACGACTTGGCGCTGCTGCGGCTCGCGTCGCCGGTCAACACCTCCTTCATGCCGCTGGCCGACGCGGACCCGCCGGTCGGGTCCACGAATTCGATCTACGGCTGGGGGCGCACCTGCTTCAGCGGCTGTTCCGCCGCGGTCACCCTCAAGACCGCGACGGTCCGGGTCGACGCCACGGACGCGGAGGACGACGGCGGCGGGCGGGCCTTGCAGAGTACGGGGCGCAGCGGTGCCGCCTGGCGTGGCGACTCGGGCGGTCCGGAGGTCTACAACGGTGCACAGGTCGGAGTCGCGTCGCTGGCCGACGGCCAGACCCTGCAGATCTACGGCAGCGTAGCGGGCAACCGGGCCTGGATCACCTCGATCGCGGGGGTGTGAGACACCGCCGGGCGCGGCGCGCGGCAGATCCGCCGCGCCCGGCGGCTCCAACGCGCTACCGGGTTCCCGCGCAAGCAGGACCGGGCGCGCGCTACAGGATCGGGGCGGGGGTGTAGCGGGCCGCCTCCGGGTGGGCCGCGACGATCTCCGCGATCCGGGTGGCGACCGCCTGGACCTGGGCGGGGGCCGCACCAACGAACGCGGCCCGGTCGGCGACCAGGGCGTCGATCTCGGCGCGGGACAGCCCCAGCCGCCCGTCGGTGGCCAGCCGGTCGAACAGGTCGTTGTCGGCGGCGCCCTTCTCCCGCATGGCCAGCGCCACGGCCACCGCGTGCTCCTTGATGACCTCGTGCGCGACCTCCCGGCCCACCCCCTTGCGGACCGCGGCCACCAGGATCTTCGTGGTGGCCAGGAACGGCAGGAAGCGGTCCAGCTCGCGGGCGATCACCGCCGGGTACGCACCGAACTCGTCGAGCACCGTGAGGAACGTCTGGAACAGCCCGTCCGTGGCGAAGAACGCGTCGGGCAGCGCAACCCGGCGCACCACGGAGCAGGAGACGTCACCCTCGTTCCACTGGTCACCGGCCAGCTCCCCGACCATGGACAGGTAGCCCCGGACGATGACGGCGAGCCCGTTGACCCGCTCCGAGGAGCGCGTGTTCATCTTGTGCGGCATCGCCGAGGAGCCGACCTGCCCCGGCTTGAAGCCCTCCGTGACCAGCTCCTGGCCGACCATCAGCCGGATCGTGGTGGCCAGCGACGACGGCGCCGCCACGATCTGGGCGAGCGCGGAGACGACGTCGAAGTCGAGGGAGCGCGGGTAGACCTGCCCGACGCTGGACAGCACCCGCCGGAACCCGAGGTGGGTGGCGACCCGCTGCTCCAGCTCGGCCAGCTTCGCGGCGTCGCCGTCGAGCAGGTCCAGCTGGTCGGCGGCGGTGCCGACCGGACCCTTGAGGCCGCGCAGCGGGTAGCGCCCGATCAGGTCATCGAGCCTTTCGTACGCGATGAGCAGCTCCTCGGCCGCGCTCGCGAACCGCTTGCCCAGCGTGGTGGCCTGGGCCGCGACGTTGTGCGAGCGCCCGGTCAGGACCAGGTCGCTGTGCTCGACGGCGCGGGCGGCCAGCCGGGCCAGGGTGGCGACGACCCGGTCCCGGACGAGCTCCAGCGACGCCCGGATCTGCAGCTGCTCGACGTTCTCGGTGAGGTCGCGCGAGGTCATGCCCTTGTGGATGTGCTCGTGCCCGGCCAGCGCGCTGAACTCCTCGATGCGCGCCTTCACGTCGTGCCGCGTCACCCGCTCGCGCTCGGCGATGCCGGCCAGGTCGACCTGGTCGACGACCCGCTCGTACGCGTCCACCACCCCGTCGGGTACGGCGACGCCGAGGTCGCGCTGCGCGCGCAGCACGGCCAGCCAGAGCCGGCGCTCCATCCGGATCTTCTCCTCCGGGGACCACAGGGCGACGAGGTCGGCGGAGGCGTAGCGGGCGGCGAGGACGTTCGGTACGGTCACGCCGCGATTCTTCCATGCGCCCGGGTGGCCGCCCGGGGGCGCCGGAACCTCCCCGCTAGGCAGGGTGTGCCGGGTTCCCGGGGCTGGCAGACTGCGGAACGTGCCCGTTGTCGCTAGGGTTACTCGTCAGTAGGTCCGGCGTTCATTGCGAAAGGTCCACGATGACTGATTTCAGTTCCGAGTCGCTCGCCTCGATCGGCCCGAAGGAGTTCGCCCAGCTCGTCAAGTCCACCCCGGACGCGAAGATCGCCGAGGTGATGGCCTCCGGCGACCGCGGCAAGATCCTTGACGAGGTGTTCGACCGGATGCCCGGGCTGTTCCGCGCGGACAAGGCCGGCAACACCCAGGCCGTCATCCACTGGGGCATCACGGGCGGCGCGGCCGGCAACGACACCTACGAGACCGTGATCGAGAACGGCGCCTGCACCGTCACCAAGGAGCCGGCCCGCGACCCGAAGCTGTCCATGACCATGGACCCGGTCACGTTCCTCAAGGTCGTCTCGGGCGACGGCAACCCGATGATGATGTTCATGACCGGCAAGATCAAGGCGAAGGGTGACCTCGGGCTCGCCGCCCAGGTCGCGAAGCTCTTCGACCTGCCGAAGAGCTGAGCCTCTCCGATCAGCTGACGGGCCGCCCCCCGGCCCGATCAGGACCCAGGCCCGATCAGGGCACGGTGATCCGCCCCTGGGCGGCCCGCAGCGCGATGTCCGTGCGATGGTGCGAGCCGTCCAGGGTGATCCCGTCGACCAGCGCGTACGCGGCCTCGCGGGCGCCCGCGAGGTCCGCCCCGGTGGCGGTCACGCTGAGCACCCGGCCGCCCGCCGACACCAGCGCACCGTCCGCGCGCCGCGCCGTACCCGCGTGGATCACCCCGGGAGCGTCCGCACCCGCGATGACATCACCGGTACGCGGCGTACCCGGGTAGTTGTGGCTGGCCACCACCACGGTCACGGCCGCGCCGGAACGCCATTGCAGCGGCGGATGCCCGGCCAGGGTGCCCGTGGCGGCGGCGTGCAGCAGCCCGGCCAGCGGCGTCTCCAGCAGCGCCAGCACGACCTGGGTCTCCGGGTCGCCGAACCGGGCGTTGAACTCGATCACCTTCGGCCCGCCCGGGGTCAGGGCCAGCCCCACGTAGAGCAGCCCGGCGAACGGCGTGCCGCGGCGGCGCATCTCCGCCAGTGTCGGGTGCACCGTCTCGGCCATGACCCGCTCCACCAGGTCGGCCGGCGCCCACGGCAGCGGCGCGTACGCGCCCATCCCGCCGGTGTTCGGCCCGGCGTCGCCGTCGCCGACCCGCTTGAAGTCCTGCGCCGGCATCAACGGCAGCGCCGCGGTGCCGTCGGTCACCACGAACAGGGAGACCTCGGGGCCGGACAGGAACTCCTCGATCACCACCCGGCCGCATTCGCGGGCGTGTGCCTGCGCGGCCGCGCGGTCCTCGGTCACCACGACACCCTTGCCCGCGGCCAGCCCGTCGTTCTTCACGACGTACGGCGCACCGAACTCGTCCAGAGCCTGATCGACCTCGGCCCCGATGGTGCAGGCGTACGCCCGGGCGGTCGGCACCCCGGCGGCCGTCATCACGTCCTTGGCGAACGCCTTCGAGCCCTCCAGCTGCGCGGCCGCGCCGGACGGCCCGAAACAGGCGATGCCCTTCGCGCGCACGGCGTCCGCGACGCCCGCCACCAGCGGCGCCTCCGGACCGACCACGACCAGGTCGGCGCCCACCTCGACGGCGAGGGCGGCCACCGCGGCCTGGTCGGTCGCGGTCACGTCCCGCAACTCGGCGATGTCGGCGATGCCCGGGTTGCCGGGAGCGGCCACGAGCTGGACGGAAGGGTCAGCGGTGAGTCCGAGCGCGAGCGCGTGCTCGCGCCCCCCGGACCCGATCAGAAGTACGCGCACGTTCGCCGATCCTACTTTCCACCGCGGTCGCGATGCCCGCGCGGCGGCCCTTGATCACCAGGTGGGCGCGGGGGCCGTGGGCGGGTGGCGGATTCGCGTAAACTTCGGCAGTACCCGGGCCTCTCCGCGTACGTGTTCCGACGGAAGGCGTGGAACCGAAGTGCCAGTGATCGTGTTGGTCGGCGCCCAGTGGGGCGACGAGGGCAAGGGCAAGGCGACCGACCTGCTGGGCGACCGCCTCGACTACGTCGTCAAGTTCAACGGCGGCAACAACGCGGGCCACACCGTGGTCATCGACGGCGAGAAGTACGCCCTGCACCTGCTCCCCAGCGGCATCCTCACCCCCGGGGTCACACCGGTGATCGGCAACGGCGTGGTGGTCGACCTCTCGGTGCTGTTCCAGGAGATCGACGCGCTGCAGGCCCGCGGCATCGACACGTCCCGGCTCCGGGTCAGCGCGAACGCCCACGTCATCGCGTCGTACAACCGGTCGCTCGACAAGGTCACGGAGCGGTTCCTCGGTGCCCGCCGGATCGGCACGACCGGTCGCGGCATCGGCCCGACGTACGCGGACAAGATGAACCGCCTCGGCGTCCGCATCCAGGACCTGTTCGACTCCTCGATCCTGCGGCAGAAGGTCGAAGCCGCGCTCGGCTACAAGAACCAGGTCCTGAGCAAGATCTATAACCGCAGCGCGATCAAGCCGGACGAGGTCATCGCGGAGCTGCTGTCCTACGTCGACCGGCTGCGCCCCATGGTCGCGGACACCGCGCTGGAACTGAGCCAGGCCATCGACGCGGGCAAGGTGGTGCTCTGCGAGGCCGGCCAGGCCACCCTGCTCGATGTGGACCACGGCACGTACCCGTTCGTGACCAGCTCGAACGCGACCTCCGGCGGCGCCTGCACCGGCTCCGGCATCCCGCCCACGAAGATCGACCGGGTGGTCGCCGTGCTCAAGGCGTTCACCAGCCGGGTCGGCGAGGGGCCGTTTCCCACGGAGCTGCACGACAAGTTCGGCGACCACCTGCGTGACGTCGGCCACGAGTACGGCACCACCACGGGTCGCCCGCGCCGCATCGGCTGGCTGGACCTGGTGATGGCTCGGTACGCCCAGCGGATCAACGGGGTCACCGACTTCGTGCTGACCAAACTGGACAATTACGACCAGCTGGACGAGATCCCGGTCTGCGTCGCGTACGAGGTGAACGGCGTGCGGCACGACGAGATGCCGGTCAGCCAGTCCGACTTCCACCACGCGGTGCCGATCTACGAGACCCTGCCCGGCTGGAAGCAGGACATCTCGGGCTGCCGGACGTTCGAGGACCTGCCCAAGGACGCGCAGCGCTTCGTCGAGTACGTCGAGCAGCGCATCGGCGCGCGCATCTCCGTGGTCGGCGTCGGCCCCGGCCGCGAGGCGGCCATCGAGCGGCACTCGATGCTGGGCGAGGACTGACGTGTACGACGTCGTGGTACTCAGCCTCGCCGAAGGGGGTGGCGGTGGCTGCGGCTCCTCCTGTGGCTGCGCCGCGGACACGAGCCCCGCGGCCGAGGGCGGCCGGGCCCTGGACGACAGCGGCCACGCCCCGGGCGACAGCGATCGCGCCTCGGGCGGCAGCGGCTGCGCCGAGGGCGGTTGCGACTCGGGGGGCAGTGGCTGTGGGGACCACGCGGTGTGCGGGCCGCGTCAGGGCGGGCCGCGTACTCCCGTGCTGGCCTGTGCGGATGCGCTGCGGGACGCGGGCGCCCGGGTGGAGACGGTCACGGCCTCCTCCGACGCGGAGATCGACGCGGTGATCGCCCGCTTCGACTCGGAGCCGCGTACCGATGGTCTGTCCTGGCCCGATGCGGACAGCAAGCTGCGCCTGGTGATCGCGACCGCGGCGGACGGCCAGCTGCGCGCGGTGCTGCGCCGGCTGGTCCGGCGCTACGCCCCGCCGCCCAGCTGCCGCCCCGCCGACCTGGCCGACGGCCGTACTGTGCCGGATCTGCCGCCCGTGGCGATCCTGCCGCTCGATCCCGGCGGCACCACCGACCTGGCCGCCCAGCTCGGCCTCCCCCGCGAGCCGGCCGCGGTGGCCGAGGCGGTGCTCGGCAGCAGCGTGCGCCGCCTCGACCTACTCCGCAACGACGGCGGCTCGGTCACCCTGGACGGCGCGCTGGTCGGCGGCGCCGACGACGCCGGCCGGGCGGTGCCGTGGCGGGGCCGGGTCGAGGTCGACGACGCGGTGCTCACCGACGGTGACGATCCGGTGCTCGCATGTGCCATCGGCAACGGCTCCGGATACGCCGAATTCGACGGGTTGCCGCTGCTCACGGGCGTCGATCCGACGGACGGGCGGGTCGAGGTCGCGGTGGCGGTCCCGGTAACGGTCAAGCGACGTCTGCGGACCACCCGGGTACGCGTGGAGGTGCGCCGCGCCCGAGGCCGTGCCGTCAGTATCCTTCCGCGCGACGGCGAGCTGCCGTTTCTTGACGACGGGGTGCACGGGACGCTGAGCCGCAAGCGCTCCTGGTGGACCGAACCCGGAGCCTGGGCGGTGTACGCCAGCTGACTGGCTGTGCAACTCTGGGTACGAACTGAGGTACGAGAATCACCGGAGGTAGCACCCGTGGAGGACGAAAACGCTGAGCGCGTCTACGTCCCGGGCTCGAACGCCACGCCCCCAGCCCGGGACGTGGAACCGTTCTGGCCGCCGGAGGAGCTGGGCGCCCCCGTGCACGGCGGAAAACCCGTCCCGCACGCCGCGCCGCCCGCGGTTCCCCTGTCCGGCAGCCACCCCCCGGTGTCCGGCAGTCACCCCCCGGCGGAACCGGGGGTGTACCGCCCTGCCGACCGCGCGGTCGTACCTCCGCCGCCCCCGCCGCCCACCAACCCGTCCCGGCCGCCCTTGCCTTCGGCGCCCGCCGCGGAACCGGCCGCCCGCTCCTGGCCGGGTGTCGTGTCGGGGACGGCGGCCGTGCCCGTCTCCGGGCCCGGCGGCGCCGTCCCGGTGTCGGGGCCCGGCGGCGCCGTCCCGGTGTCGGGGCCCGGCGGTCCCACCGCACCGGTCTCGGGGACCGCATCCGTTCCCGGCGCCACTCCGGTCTCGGGGGCCGCACCGAATCCGCGCTCGACCGGGCCGGACGCGACCGTTGCGGCAAACGCCGCGGGGAGTCCGCGGTCGGCTGCTCATCTCAACGGATCGATGCCGGCCACGGGTTCGGCCACTGTCCCGGTCTCCGGCGGCTCCCCCGATGCGGGTGGGCCGCTGGGCGACCCGGCAGCCGATGCCACGACCGCCTCGGCGGCGTCGCCGTGGGCTCAGCCGCCGCACCGCCACGCGGCCCCCGAGCACACCGATCCACGACCGGCTCGATCAGGCCCCGGGCAAGCCGGACCGGCACCAGCCGGACCAGCGCAATCAGGACCAGCGCAATCAGGACCACCGCAATCAGGACCAGCGCAATCAGGACCAGCCCAGCGAGGAGCCGGGGCTCAGGAGCGTCCCGGCGGGGGATATCTCGGCGGCGACCGGGCCAGCCATTACCCGACCGTGAGCCCACGCCGTGGGTCGGCTGCCGGCGAGGAGCAGGTGGCAGGCCCGGTCTACCGGCCGGGCCCGGTTCCCGCCGCCCCGCCGCCCGAGGCCGCCCGGCGCGCCACGGCTGAGCGGCCAGCCCAGGCCGGGTCCCCAGCCCAGGCCGGGCCCCCAGCCCAGACGGGGTCCCACACGGCCCACGGCGGGCCGCAGACATCCGCCGCTCCGGCCCGGCCAGCGGCCGCCCAGCCCCCGGGCACTGCCCAGACCCACCCCGGGCCTGGCCCACAGCCGGGTCAGCAGGCAGCGCGCGGGACCGGACAGCAGGCACCGCAGAGCCCGCACGGTGGCGGCCCGCACGGTCCGCAGGCGAACGCCCCGCAGGGCATGCAGGGAAACCGCCCGCACGGATACGGGGCACCCGCCGGGCCCGCAGCGCCGGCGCCGGGCCCCCAGCACTGGCCGGCCGACCAGCAGCCGGGAGACCCGCGGGTCCGTGCGCCGCACCAGGCCCCGCCGGGCCCGTACCCCCCGGCGGTGGACCCGCGCGCCGTTCCGCCGCACCCGCAGGTGCACCAGCCGCAGGCGGGTGGCGAGCAGCCGACCATGGACCCCTTCCAGCAGTTGCCGTGGGTCTCCGACGGGACGCCTACGGCCGAGGAGTTCGCCCGGCGGCGCCTGGCCAAGCCGCCCGAGCCGACCGCCACGATGGGTGCCCGGGCGATCGTCACCAAGGGCACCATGGGCCTGCTCCGGCTGGCCCCGGGCAAACGCGAGCTGGAGTACAAGCAGGACGTCGAGAAGGTACGCCGCAACTTCGGCGGCCTGCGCCAGGTGACCGTGGTCAACCCGAAGGGCGGGGCGGGCAAGACGGTCGCGGTGCTGCTGCTGGCCATGACGTTCGGGCAGAAGCGCGGCGGGTACGTGCTGGCGTGGGACAACAACGAGACCCAGGGCACCCTGGGTATGCGGGCGCAGCAGGACTTCCACGCTCGCACCGTCCGCGACATGATGCGTGACCTGCACCTGTTCCGGGGCTCGCACGGGCGGGTGGGCGACCTGTCGCAGTACGTCCGGGCTCAGGGCGAGGGCATGTTCGACGTCCTCGCCTCGGACGAGTCCGCGACCGCGGGCGAGATGCTGACCGCCAGCGCGTTCGCCGAGATCCGGGAGATCGTCAGCCGGTTCTACAAGTTGATCTTCGTGGACACCGGGAACAACGTGCGGGCGCAGAACTGGCAGGCGGCGATGGACGCCACCGACCAGCTCGTCATCACGATGTCCGCCCGTAACGACTCGGCCGAGACCGCCGCGCGCATGCTCGACCACCTGGAGCAGAGCGGCCGCCAGCGGCTGGTCCGGCAGGCGGTCAGCGTGGTGTCGATGCCCCCGACCCGCAAGGACATCGACCTGCCCGCGATCCAGCGGCACTTCGCGGCCCGCACCCGGGCCGTGCTGCTGGCACCGTACGAGCGGCTGATCGACTCGGGTGAGCCGCTGCGCTACGGGCAGCTGTCCGCCAACACCCGCGACGCCTGGCTCAAGATCGCCGCTGCGGTCGCCGAGGGCCTGTAGCCGTTCAGCCGGTCCAGTCCGATCCGGGACGGCCGCGTCAGCTCAGGGCGTGCCCGTCAGCGCAGAGCCTGCCCGTCAGCTCAGGGCGTCCGCGGCGGCCGGGTCGCTGTCGCGCAGGAACTGGGCGCACCGTGCCGCCTCGTCGGACTCGCCGATCGCGGCGGCGGCCTGGGACAGCGCGTGCAGGCAGCGCAGGAAGCCCCGGTTCGGCTCGTGCGACCACGGGACCGGGCCGTGCCCCTTCCAGCCGTTACGCCGCAGCGCGTCCAGCCCGCGGTGGTATCCGGTACGGGCGTAAGCGTAAGCGGGCACGGTGCGTCCCGCGGCGAGCGCGTTCTCGGCCAGCCCGGCCCAGCCCCCGCTGTACGCCGGGAACCGGGCGGCGACCGCCTCGTACGCCTGATCCGTGCCGGCCTGGACGGCCTCGGCGAGGGCCTTGTCGGCCTCGTCGTCGGCGGGCAGGCGGGTGGCGGGCGGCTCGGGAAGCAGGTTCTGCATGAACCCATTCAACCCGCCCGCCCGGTGCCCGCGCCGCCGGGGTACGCGCGGACCGCGCCCGGGCTTGGTATCCGGGGGCTAACCTCCTAGGAGTGCCCGGTGATCCACTTCAACCCGTCTTCGGCGACGAGACACCGTTCGACGCGACCGCGTACGAGATCGAGTCACGCGCCGAACTCGACGGGCACCTGGCCAGAGGCTCACTCGCCCGCCTGATCGTGCTGGGTCTGCGGCTGGACCAGGATCCGCCCGACCTGAGCCGGGTCGACGTCCACGGCACCCTCTTCGTGGGCTGTCGCCTGCTCTCCGCCGACGTGGAGATCGACCTGATCCGCCGTGGCGCCCACCTGATCCCGCCGTTCGACGCCCGGCCGTACCCGACCCACCCCGCGCTGCTCTACACCCCGGAGGACCTGTCGTTCGGGTTCGAACGGCACGGCTTCGCGGGCATGTACGACACCGTCGTCTACGACCATTTCGGCGAGCACGGCGGAGCGGCCCCCGACATCCGGGAGGCGCTGGCCCAGCGGCTGCACGACGCGGGCATCGACAACGCGCTCGGCAAGGCGCTGAATGCGTGGGTGCGGGCGCACGGGCCGGACGGGACCGTGGGGATCAGCGGCGCGGTCGGGATCATGGGCGGCCACGCGGAGCCGCGCGGTTCCGCCGCGTACCGGATGGCCGCGACGCTGGCGTGGCGACTGGCCAACGCGGGCCGACTGGTGATCACGGGCGGCGGGCCGGGGGTGATGGAGGCCGCCAACCTCGGCGCGTACTTCGCCAGCCGCGCGGAGGGGGAACTGGCGGCCGCGATCGACCTGCTGGCGGTGGCGCCGGACTTCCGCGATCACGATCCGTACACGGCGGCGGCGCTTCAGGTACGCGCGACGTACCCGGCCCCGGCGGTCGGCGACGTGGTCGCTCGGCTCACCCACGGCGGCCTCGCGCTGCCCACCTGGCTGTACGGCCACGAGCCCGCGAACCTGTTCGCGGGCCAGATCGGCAAGTACTTCTCCAACGCCGTACGGGAGGACTCGATCCTCCGGTTGTCCCGCGGCGGCATCGTGTTCGCACCCGGCTGGGCGGGCACGGTGCAGGAGGTGTTCCAGGCCGCGACGAAGACCTTCTACCGCACCGACGGCCCGAGCGGCGCGTTCGTGTTCCTCGGTACGGCGCACTGGTCCGGCCTGCCGGTCGAGGACCTGCTGCGCCCGCTGCTGGCCCGCTCCCCGCACGGCGACCAGTCCGGCCTGATCGTGGTCACCGACTCCCTCGACGAGGCGATGACGGCCCTGAACGGCTAGGCCACCCGGACCCGCCGCCAGCTGTGTACGGGCAGGTCCACGTCGGGAACGTCGGTCAGCCCGTTCTCGTCCATCGCGTTGTAGACGGCCAACCGGGCCCTGTCGAACCGGAACTCCACCGCGTGCAGCACCCGGGGCAGCCACTCGGCGACCGTGATCCGCTCGATGATGTTGACCTCGCGCAGCACCTGTCCGCGGGCGCGGCGCAGGGCGGCGTGCGGGTCGGCGCGCCAGTCGAGCTGGATGCCGGTGCCGAACCAGTCGATCGGGGCGGTCATGTCGACCTGATCCCAGGTGATCGCGCACTCGTCGAACTTGCGGTGGGTGATCTCCACATTGGCGCCGCCGAGGCCGTGCGGGCCGGCGAAGCCGAGGATGACCGGGCCGTCGGCGAACCAGCCGCGCGCGGAGATGTCCCACATGAGCCAGCCCGCCAGCAGTTCGCGGCCGATGAGCCGGGCGAAGCGCTGACGGTGGACCGCGGCCAGGGCCGCAGCGTCGTGCTGCCACTCGGGTTCATAGCCCTCGATGCCGAGCACGATCACCTACCACCGGTCGATAACCGGACGATCGTACCCACGCCGTGGCGGCGGGCGGCAAACGCGGCAGCGGCCGGTCCCGCGTACGGGGGCCGGCCGCGACGCCATGGCTACTTGGCGGTGGTGCCGGCGGAGCGCAGGTGCTCGCAGGCCTCGACGACGCGCTTGGCCAGGCCGTTCTCGGCCAGCTTGCCCCAGGCGCGCGGGTCGTAGGTCTTCTTGTTGCCGACCTCGCCGTCGATCTTCAGGACACCGTCGTAGTTCTTGAACATGTGGTCCGCCACCGGCCGGGTGAAGGCGTACTGGGTGTCGGTGTCGATGTTCATCTTGATCACGCCGTAGTCGAGGGCGGCGCGGATCTCCGACAGCAGGGAACCGGAGCCGCCGTGGAAGACCAGGTCGAACGGCTTCTCCTTGCCGACCTTGGCGCCGACCGCCTCCTGGATCTCCTTCAGGATCTCCGGGCGCAGCTTGACGTTGCCCGGCTTGTAGACCCCGTGCACGTTGCCGAAGGTCAGGGCGGCCATGTAGCGGCCCTTCTCGCCCGAGCCGAGCGCGGCGACCGTGGCCATGGCGTCCTCGACGGTGGTGTACAGCTTCTCGTCGATCGCGCCGACGACGCCGTCCTCCTCGCCGCCCACGACGCCGATCTCCACCTCCAGGATGATCTTCGCAGCGGCGGCCTGGGCCAGCAGCTCCTCGGCGATCCGGAGGTTCTCGTCCAGCGGCACGGCCGAGCCGTCCCACATGTGCGACTGGAACAGCGGGGCCTTGCCCGCCGCGACCCGCTCCTTGCTGATCGCCAGCAGCGGGCGTACGTACCCGTCGAGCTTGTCCTTCGGGCAGTGGTCGGTGTGCAGCGCGATGTTGACCGGGTAGTGCTTGGCCACCTCGGTGGCGAACTCGGCGAGCGCGACCGCCCCGGTGACCATGTTCTTCACCGTCGGGCCGGAGACGTACTCGGCGCCGCCCGTGGAGATCTGGATGATGCCGTCGCTGCCCGCCTCCGCGAAGCCCTGCAGGGCCGCATTCAGCGTCTGCGAGGACGTCACATTGATCGCGGGGTACGCGAACGCGCCGGCCTTGGCGCGGTCGAGCATCTCGGCGTAGACCTCAGGGGAAGCGATGGGCATCGGTGATCTCCTTGATCTTTCGTACGGAATCGTGCGTACGACCGGAGGGTGCCAGAGGGCAGGACCGCGCTGTCCTCCAGCAGGCAGTATTCCGCAGCCACCCGGGTCGGGGGAAATCGCCCCGTTTTCCGGCGCCCATCCGGCGGGATCGGGCTCCGCGGTGTGCCGCCGCGGTCGTACCGTGGAAGGCGCAGTCCGCCCCACCGGAGGGAGCCGACGATGACCCAGCCGTACCACCTTGACGTGGACGCCTCGGAGGCCGACGCCGCCGAGCAGGCCGCGATCGCGGACCCCAGCTGGGAGGACGTCGCCGAGCCGCGGGTCCCCGAAGACCTGGAGGCGCCCGACTGGGACGCGCAGGAGCAGGCCCAGGAGGTCCCGTTCGACGACGACTACCGCTGAGTCGCCGCGCAGTAGTCCGGACGGGTCCGCGGCCCGAACGCGGCGAAATTCCTCCGACGGGCGCTCCGTGGCACCCAGTCGGAGCACAGCGGGTCCACAGCCTGCCCCGGTACCCTGCACTGCGTGACCATCCGTGCCCTGTCCGAGCAGTTCGCCCTCAACCCGATGGACCCCCGGGGGCTTCTGCAGACCTTCGGGCTGATCGGCGTCTGGGCGATCCTGTTCGCGGAGACCGGCCTGCTCGTCGGCTTCTTCTTCCCCGGCGACTCGCTGCTGTTCCTGGCCGGGATCGCCGCGTCACCGGTCGCCGAATCGATCTTCGGCTCGGGCACGAAGCTCTCCCTGGCCGGCCTGCTGATCGGTGCCCCGCTCTGCGCGATCATCGGCGCCCAGTTCGGCCACTGGCTGGGGGCACGTTACGGCCGCCGGATGTTCGACCGGCCCGACTCCAAGATCTTCAAGAAAGAGTACGTCGAGAAGGCCGAGTACTACTTCGAGAAGTTCGGCCCGGCGAAGGCCGTGGTCCTGGCTCGGTTCATCCCGATCGTCCGGACCTTCCTGAACCCGGTCGCCGGCACCCTCGGCATGCCCGCGCGCCAGTTCCTGGTCTGGAACATCGTCGGCGCCATCCTGTGGGTGGACGGCATCCTGCTGGTGGGCTACCTGCTGGCGGACCAGATCTGGCACGCGGTCGGCGACAAGATCGACCGGTACATCCTGCCCGTGGTCGCGCTGATCATCGCGATCTCGGTCCTGCCGATCGTCATCGAGATCCTCCGCGAGCGCCGGGCCAGGAAGCGCGGCGCCACCCCCGGAGAGCCGGAGGCGGCGGCCGCGATCGGGGTCGTGGCGGCGGCGAGCATCGCCGGGCTGGCCGAGGCGATCCACGACGACGAGGACGAGCAGCGCCCGCACCGCCGGGGCAACCACCGGGCCTGAGCCCGGGCGGTCAGACCGTCACGGGGGCCGAACCGGCGAGGCGGTCCAGGAACTCCTGGGGGCATTCGCGGAGCCGATCCAGACGCCCCGCGGCCAGCGCCCGGTAGGTCAGCCCGGCCGCCTCCTCCAGGTTCCTGGCCCGTTTGTGGGCCAGTTCGACGCTGTCGGCCATCACCACGCAGCCGTGCTGGCTGAGTACGAGGCAGTCGGTGCCGTCGGCCGCCATGGCCGCGGTCAACGCGGCGAGCTCGCGCCCGCCGGGCAGGCGGAACGGCACCGTGACGACCCGGCGCAGGTAGAACGCGTGGTCGGTGGTGACGAGACGGACGTGTTCGGCCAGCGCGTCGAGCAGCAGCACGGTCTGGGGATGCAGGTGGACGATGGCGTTCACGTCGGGCCGGGCCCGGTACAACGCCAGGTGCAGGGGGAGTTCACTGGTCGGGGCGACGCCCGACGGGACGGCCCCGATCACCGTCGGCGAGCCGTCGGAGATCCGTACCCCCGCGAAGGTCACCCGGCTGAGCCGGTCCAGCCAGGCACCGGCACCGGTGACCCAGCAGGCGTCGTCGTCGGGCACGCGCGCGGACAGGTTGCCACCCGACCCGCAGACCAGGCCGGCCTGGACGACGTCGTAGCCCACATGGGCGAGTTGGTCGCGCAGGTCACCAGGCACGTAGTTCACCGGTAGCTCCTCGGGTCCTCGGGGGTGGACTTGTTGGAGGTCTCGCGATCCAGCCTGGCGTCACGCTGGTCGAGGTGACGCCAGGCGTCGGCTTCCGGTCAGCGCGCCTTCTTCGTGGCCCGCTTGCGCGGCGGGGTCAGCAGGTCGGCGATGGTCGCGATGGCGGTCGGCACCAGGCGGTAGTACGCCCAGACACCGCGCTTCTCACGTTCCAGCAGACCCGCCTCGGTCAGGATCCGCAAGTGGTGGCTGACGGTCGGCTGTGACAGACCCAGTGGGGCGGTCAGATCACAGACGCACGCCTCGCCGTCCGTTGCGGACTGAATGAGGCTGAGCAGACGTAGCCGCGCGGGGTCGGCGAGTGCTTTGAGCACTCCCGCCAGTCGCTCGGCGTCAGCACGTTCAATTGGCTCGCCGGCAAGCGGCGAGATCTGAGGCATTGTCATTTCCGCCAACGCAGTTCCCACGATCTCCATCCTTCCACCAACTGCATCGATTCTCCTGCATGTGGGCAGGAACGAACCGGCTAACTTTCAGGCCGTAAGGCCGAGATCGGTCGTCGGGTCAGCCGATCGGTACGCCAAGCCGGCGACCCGGGCGGTCGCTTCAGTTCGCCGATCGACCATTACCTCGACACCGACTTCGGTCCCTGCCTCCTGCAACGCCTCAGCAGCCGTCTGGTCGCTGTCCATCGCTGTCGGGCTCTCGATCCACACCCGGGGAGTGAGACGCCCCACATTGTCGATGTGTCGATCCGCGCCCCTTTGGATCGACACACTCCGCATTCGTACAACCGCGCTGTGGCGCGTGGTCGCACTGTCCGGATCGCCACCGTCACACAACGCTGCACGACCCGATGAAAGCACGCGACGACTCTGCGCGACGGTCGTTTCAGTGATGAATTTACGCAGGTCGTGGTGCGCTTCCATGACATCGAGGGTACTGGCTGGAAGGGAAGGGAACGTTCCGCCCTGCCGGGGCCGAAAGGGAACTATAGACCCTCGGCATTGCCATCCTCGATCTGTAAGCGTTGTTTACAGTAGGGTCGTCCAATGGGTCCCCGCATCCATAGAAGCAGCTCAAAGGGGGTTTTCGTACGACCGCCGGGTTATCCGCCTGTACCCAGCGTCCTCAGATCGAATCCTCAGCACTTACACAACATTGACAAACATCTGTCCATCCAGTGGGCGGAACGACCCCGAGCCGACCTGCGGAAGACATCCGGACAGTCGGCGCAGGCTTGTCCTTCGGCGCCAAACGATACCCGTTCGGGTGACCCACAAACGTCGATGCGTGGGCCGATCAACTCGACGGACGGGACCAGAATTCGTCGTCCTGCCCCGGCGTGGGCGTTATGGATACAACCGGCGGGTAACCAGGGGCATATGTCGGCCCGGCCGCCCCATACGGCGCTCCGTGGCCGACGAGCACACCGGGACCGTACGGCGGGCCGGCACCCTGCGCGGCTCCGGCAGCGGAGGCCCCGGCCCGGCCGAAGAACGACCCGGGAGCGGCCAGCAACAGCACCGCCACGATCAGGTAGCCCACCGTCTGGGCGACCGCCACGCCCACGTTCAGGCCGATCCACCCATCCGGGTACGCCCCGCTGAGCGCCGCACCGAGCGACCCCGGATCCCCCTCGCCACTGCGCTGCACCAGCACCGTGGCCAGGGAGCCGCACCCCGCCAGCACCCCCAGGCCGGACACGATCCAGGTGCCGATCCGCGCCGCGTTGCTGCCCCGGCGCAGCCCGAGCGCCAACACCACGCACAGCGCGAAGAGGATCACCGCGACGACCGCGCCGACCGCGGCACCGATCCACACCACGGTCACGAAGCCGTCGACCTCCGCGTCGGCAGCCCCCTGCGCGGCGTCGCGGAACCGGCTCACGATTCCCGGGGCGAGCGCGATCGTGGTGATCGCGTACGCGAGGCCGCCCAGGGCCATCAGGCCGAGCAGCACCGCCGCGAGCGTCACCGAGATCGGCCTACGGCGCGAGGGAACGGCCGTCGCGGCCGTGGACACGGCGGCGGGCGGGACTGGGTACGACATGTGACGGCTCCCCGGGTGATGCGTTGCGCCCCGAACCTACCCGGGGGAGGGCTCCGCCGCTGACCTTCCTCCGCTGCTCAGGGCCGGCCTCCGCTGCTCAGCGCCGGCCTCCGCTGCTCAGGGCCGGCCTCCGCTGCTCAGGGCCGGCCTCCGCTGCTCAGGGCCGGGTGGTGGGATCGGCGGGCGGTCCCGGCCGGTCGTCGCTCTCGGTCGCGTCGCCGGACGGCGAACTGTCGCCGGTCGAGTCGTCTGCGGGTGAGTTGCCGGCGGGCGCCTTGTCAGCCGGCGAAGCCTGCGCTGGGGTGTCCGGCGAGGTCGTGCCCGGCGCCGCACCAGGCGACGGCGGCTGTTCCCACCCGGTCGAAGGCGGAGGCGCCGCGTCGGCCTGGCCCCAGGACGGGTCGGCCTGGCCCCAGGACGGCTGGGTCGCCTCCGGCGGCGTCGGCACCACCGGCGGAATCGCCTCCGGAGCCGGACCCGTCGGCTGACCGATCCCGGGATAGGCCGCCTGGCCGGGGTAACCCAGCCCACCCGCAGCAGGTGCCTGACCGGGATATGGCAGCTGGCCGGGCAGTGGCTGGCCGGGCAGTGGCTGGCCGGGCAGTGGCTGGCCCGGGAACGGCTGGCCCGGGAACGGCTGGCCCGGGAACGGCTGGCCGGGTGGCTGTGCGGAATACGGCTGCTGGCCCGGATACGGCGGCTGCGCCCCGGGATACCCCGGGTAGGCGGGATATGGCTGCGACGGATCCCAGGCCGGCTGCGCCGCGCGGAAGTACGCGTTCGACGCGGGCAGCGCCAGCAGCACCAGCGCGCCCAGCAGGGTCAGCAGCATCAGCACCGAGAGGATGGTCGTGACCGGCGCGTACCAGGAGGGCAGCGCCTCATTGAGCCGGCGCTCCAGCTCGCGCGCGCTGGGCCCGGTGGAGCCGCCGCCGGTGTCGACGTTCAACGAGCTGGAGACCGCCGTCCCGGCCAGCCCCACCCCGCTGCAGCACAACGCGATGCCACCGAGCACCCAGGTCGTGATCCGGGACCCGTTGCGGCCCCGGCCGTTGAAGATCGCCAGCACGGCGAGACCCGCGGCGAACAGCACATTGACCACGATTCCGATCACGCTGGCCACCACGGCCACGGTCTCGGTGCCCTCGGCCGCGGTGCCCCGGTACGCCTCGCGGTAGACCTCGGACATGGTCCCGGCGCTGCTGAGCCCGATCACCGCCCCGATCAGCGACAGCGCTGCGGTCGCGTACAGCAGGTAGGACGAGATGGTGACGAGCGCCGGTCGAGTCTTCGGCGCAGGTGCTTGTGGATACATGGGAACGGCCACGGAGATCCCTCCTTGATCCACTGACGGTACCGTTCGGACGCTACGCCCGCGACCGCGGATCCGCGCACCGTAACGAAGGACGCCAACGGAGCGAATCGGGCGGGTGCGGACCGGATCGCTCGATCGAGGGGCGACAGCGTCAACTCCAGGCACGTAAACTCCGTACTCGTGGCGCCTCGTCGGCTGGAGACCTCCCTGACGGCGCCCGTTGTCCGACCGCGTCGCCGCCCCCGCCCACAGACCGCCGGGGCCCAGGCTGACCGGATCCGGGCACCTTCCCCATTACGCGAGCCGCGTGACCATGCCGCGGCCGCCCCAGACCTGACAAGGACCGGTGAGTCCCATGCCACACGCCGACACGCTGACCGTCGTGCACCATGACGACACGAAAACCCGGTATACCGACGTCCGCTATCAACTGATCCGCGACGGCATCCGGATCTGGTCCAACGAGGGGGAACACTCCCTCACGGACATTCTGATGACCCACGCCTACCGGCGCGGGAAACCGAAGAACTGATCCGTACGTGGCGAGGGCCCCGCCGCACCGGCGGGGCCCTCGCCCGTTCTCGGGTCCTACCCGCGGCTCACCGACAGGCCGTCCTTGGCGTCGTTGAGGTCGACCAGCACGGTGTCGCCGTCGACGATCTCGCCCGCCAGCAGCGCCTTCGCCAGCGCGTCACCGATCGCCGACTGGACCAGGCGACGCAGCGGCCGGGCACCGTAGATCGGGTCGTAGCCGTGCTCGCCGAGCCAGTGCACCCCGGCGTCGGTGACCTGCAGGCTCAGCCGACGCTCCGCCAGCCGGCTGCGCAACCGGCCGAGCTGAATGTCCACGATGGCCGCCAGGTCCTGCGCGGTCAGTGCGTGGAACACCACGATGTCGTCGAGCCGGTTGAGGAACTCGGGCTTGAAGTGCGCCCGTACGGTCGCCATCACCTCGTCGCGCCGCTGTTCCTCGCTCAGGGTGAAGTCGGAGATCACCGACGAGCCCAAATTGGAGGTCAGGATGAGGATCGCGTTGCGGAAGTCGACCGTACGGCCCTGGCCGTCGGTGAGCCGCCCGTCATCGAGGACCTGCAACAGCACGTCGAACACGTCCGGGTGGGCCTTCTCCACCTCGTCCAGCAACACCACGGAGTACGGCCGGCGCCGGACCGCCTCGGTGAGCTGGCCACCCTCCTCGTAGCCGACGTACCCGGGCGGGGCTCCGACGAGGCGGGCGACGGAGTGCTTCTCGCCGTACTCGCTCATGTCGATGCGGACCATGGCCCGCTCGTCGTCGAAGAGGAACCCCGCGAGCGCCTTGGCCAGCTCGGTCTTGCCGACGCCGGTGGGGCCGAGGAACAGGAAGCTGCCGGTGGGCCGGTCCGGGTCGGCGACGCCGGCCCGGGCTCGGCGCACCGCACCGGAGACCGCCTCGACCGCCTCGCGCTGACCGACCACCTTGGCCCCGAGCGAATCCTCCATGCGCAGCAGCTTGGCGGTCTCGCCCTCCATCATCCGGCCGGCCGGGATGCCGGTCCACGAGGAGATCACCTCGGCGATGTCGTCCGCGCCGACCTCCTCCTTGACCATGGGCGGCTCGGCCTTCTCCTCCTCGGCCTCCGACGCGCTGGCCAGCTCCAGCTCCAGCGCGGGAATCTCCTGGTACTGCAGCCGGGACGCCCGCTCCCACTCGGCGTCGCGTTGCGCGCGTTCCAGCTCGACGCGGGCCTCGTCGAGCCGCTTCTTCAGCTCGCCGACCCGGTTGAGGCCGCCGCGCTCGCGTTCCCAGCGGGCGGTCAGCGCGGTCAGCTCCTCCTCCCGATCGGCCAGGTCGCGTTCCAGGCGCTCCAGGCGGGCGACCGAGGCGGGGTCGGTCTCCTTGCCCAGCGCCAGCCGCTCGACCCGCATCCGGTCGACCTGCCGCTGGAGCTGGTCCAGCTCCACCGGCCGGGAGTCGATCTCCATGCGCAGCCGGGAGGCGGCCTCGTCGATCAGGTCGATGGCCTTGTCCGGCAGGAACCGGTCGCTGATGTAGCGGTCCGACAGGCTGGCGGCCGCCACCAGGGCCGCGTCGGTGATCTGCACCCGGTGGTGGGCCTCGTACCGGCCCTTGAGGCCGCGCAGGATGCCGATGGTGTCCTCGACCGTGGGCTCGCCGACCACGACGGGCTGGAAGCGCCGCTCCAGGGCGGGGTCCTTCTCGATGTGCTCGCGGTACTCGTCCAGCGTTGTCGCGCCGACCATGCGCAGCTCGCCGCGGGCCAGCATCGGCTTGAGCATGTTGCCGGCGTCCATCGAGCCCTCGCCCTTGCCGGCGCCGACCACCGTGTGCAGCTCGTCGAGGAACGTGACCACCTGGCCGTTGGAGTTGCGGATCTCCTCGAGGACGCTCTTGAGCCGCTCCTCGAACTGGCCGCGGTACTGCGCCCCGGCGACCATGGCGCCCAGGTCGAGCGAGACCAGTTTCTTGTCGCGCAGGGTCTCGGGGACGTCCCCGGCCACGATCCGCTGGGCCAGGCCCTCGACGATCGCGGTCTTGCCGACACCGGGCTCGCCGATCAAAACCGGATTGTTCTTCGTACGGCGCGAGAGCACCTGCACGACCCGGCGGATCTCGGTGTCCCGGCCGATCACCGGGTCGATCTTGCCCTCGCGGGCCAGCGCGGTGAGATCCACGCTGTACTTCTCCAGCGCCTGGTACGTCTGCTCCGGGTCCTGGGTCGTCACCCGCCGCTCGCCGCCGCGCACCGAGGGGAACGCCGCGACCAGCGTCTCCTCGGTGGCGCCCGCGTCGCGCAGCGCCTTGCCGACCGCGCCGCCCACCCGGGCCAGCCCGGCCAGCAGGTGCTCGGTGGAGACGTACTCGTCGCCGAGCGGCTTGGCGATCAGCTCGGCCTCGCCGATGGCGTTGACGAACTCGCGGGACAGGCTGGGCTCGGCGATGCTGGCGCCGCGGGCGGACGGGATCTGCTCCACCGCGCGGACCGCCCCGCGACGGATGTCGGCCGGGTTCGCGCCGACCGCGCGCAGCAGTCCGGGGGCGGTCGAGCCGCCGGTGTCCAGCAGTGACAGCAGCAGGTGCCACGGTTCGACCGAGGCGTGCCCGCGCGTACTGGCGGAGGCGACCGCACCGGTGATCACATCGCGGCTCTTGGTGGTGAGGCGTTCGGCGTTCATGTGCTCCCCTGATCGGTGGTTCCGCCCGGGTACAGCGCCCGCAGACTTGAGCGTATTCCACTCAACCTTAAGACCGGCCGTCCACCCCGACAATGGGACGGTGTGCGGGCCTGGTGACCGTCGTCACATCGCCGGCGGATTCCTCAAGTCGGCGCTCAGCGCCCCGGACGACCGGTCGATAGGGATGTCGGACATTTTCCGGAACCGGGGGAAGGCGACGCGTGAGCGTGCTGGGCAACGTAGCGGGCGAAGCCCGCGTGGCCGAGGGTTCGGTGCACCCGATGAGCGTCAGGGTCTCGCTGCTGCGGTCGGCCGGGTTCGCCGCGATCTACGCGGTCGCGTTCGTCGCCGGGCGGATGACCGTGATCAGCGGCAGTCGCCTGGCCCTGCTGTGGCCCGCCGCCGGGGTCGCCCTCGTCTGGTTCGGCGCCCAGCGCCGCGCTCGCCTGCGCTGGGTGGACGCCCTGGCCCTCGTCACGATCGGCCTGATCGGCAACGCGGTCACGGGGGCCGGCCCGGCCCTGGGCGCCGCCCTCGCGCTGGCCAACCTCGTGCAGGTGATCGTCTTCACCGCGCTGGTGGCCCGGCGCCGTCCGAGTGCCGGCGGGAACCTGCGGTTGTCCACCCCCAGGGACCTGGCGGGTGTGCTGGGCCTGGCCACGGTCGCGGTGGTCGCCGGGGCGATCACCTGCCAGGCGGGGATGTGGCTGGTCACCGGGCAGCTCTCCGCGTCGTTCCTCGGCCTGATCATCCGCGACGTCGCCAGCGTGGTCGTGATCGGCGCGGCCGGACTGTGGTTCGGTCCCGCCGTCGGTGCCTTCCGGGACCGGCACGGGTCGGTGGCCGGCTGGTTGTGCAACGCGCGCCGGGAACTCCGCTCGACGTCCGGGCGGCGGGTCGCCGAGTACCTGATCGTGGCGTCCTGCTCGGCAGGCGCCTACCTGATCGGGTTCGCGTACCAGAACGGGCTGCCGCTGATCGCGGTGACCACCTGGGCCGCCTTCCGGCTGCGTACCGGTTTCGTGGTGCTGCACAACCTGGTGCTCGGTGGGGTCGTGATCGTACTCACCCTGCGCGGAGACGGCGCCCTGGCCACGATCGCCGACCCGCACCTGCGCGCGGTGATCGCGCACCTGCTCGTCGCCGGGATCGCGATCGGCGCGCTGGGCCTGGCCCTCGAACGTGACGAGCGCGCGAGCCTGCTCCGCGAACTCGCCGGCCAGCGCACGCAGGCCCGGGAGCACGCCACCCTGCTGAGCACGATCATCGACTCGATGGGCGACGGCCTGTCCGTGGTCGACGCCAGCGGCCGGGTCGTGCTGCGCAACCGAGCCGCGGTACGCCTGCTGGGCGAGGTCAGCGTGGTCGGCGACGCCCACCGGCGGCTGCGCCACCTCGACGGCACGCCGGTCGCCACCGAGGCACTGCCGCACACCCGGGCCCTGGCCGGCGCCCACGTCGAGGGCGACGACCTGCTCGTGCACAGGCCCGGCGAGCACGACGCCCGGATCGTCCAGGTCACCGCCACGCCGCTGCCCAGCGGGTACGGCTGCCACAGCGCGGTCGTGCTCTACCACGACGTCACCGCGGAACGCCGCCACCGCGACCAGCTCGCCAACTTCGCCGGCGCCGTCGCGCACGACCTGCAGAGCCCGCTGACCGCCGTCGAGGGCTGGACCGAGGTCGCCACGGACGCCCTCGACGCCGAGCAGCCCGCGATCGGCCGTTCCCGGGACGGCCTCAGCCGGGTCTCCCGCGCCGCCACCCGCATGCGCGGGCTCATCACCGACCTGCTGTCGTACACCGCCGCCCGCGACGCCGAACTCGCCCCCGCCCGGGTCGAGCTCACCGGCCTGGTCGCCGACATCACCAGCGCCCGCGCCGACGCCGCCGTCGCCGACGGGCGCCCCGCCCCGCAGGTCGCCCTGGCCCGGCTCGACCCGGTGCAGGCCGACGCGGGAGCTGTCCGGCAGCTGCTGGACAACCTCATCGGCAATGCGATCAAGTACACGGAGCCCGGCGTCACGCCCCGCCTGACGATCACCAGCCGACGGCGCGGCGACATGGTCGAGGTCACCGTCGCCGACAACGGCATCGGCATTCCCGCCGGACAGCACGAGGCCATCTTCGACGACTTCCACCGCGCCCACTCCGGTGCCGACTACGCGGGCACCGGCCTCGGCCTGGCCATCTGCCACCGCATCGTCACCCGCCACGGCGGCACCATCACCGCCGACGACAATCCCGGCGGCGGCTCCCGCTTCACGGTCACCCTGCCCGCGGCCGACCCGGCATCCGCGACCCGCGATCCGGACGCTGAGCCGTTCGCGCTGCCCACCACCGCGGCGGCGCCGCGCATCGCCGACCGGGTGCCCGCGCACACCTGAGCAGACACCGGGCGCAGTGCGGTCCGATACGGTGGTCGGGTGCGCGTACGGGTAGAGCAGACCCCCCTCCCGGGCATCGGTGTCCGGCATGACCTGGTCACGTCGTCCGGCCGTACGGTTGGGGTGGTCTCGCACCGCAACGGTCGCCGCGACCTCGTCCTCTACGACGTGGACGATCCCGACGCCAGCCTCGCCTCGATCCCGCTCACCGACGACGAGGCGGAGGCGCTGGCCGACGTGCTCGGCGCCTCGCTGATGCTGGGCCAGCTGTCCGGCCTGCGCCAGCAGGCGGCCGGCCTGCTCACCGAGCAGGTGGCGATCCCGGCCGGTTCGATGTTCGTCGGCCGCCGGCTGGGCGACACCCGCGCCCGCACCCGTACGGGCGCCTCGATCGTGGCCGTGCTGCGCGACCGCGAGGTCATCGCCTCGCCCGGGCCGTCCTTCATCTTCGAGGCGAACGACGTGGTCGTCGTGGTCGGCACCCGCCAGGGCCTCGACGGCGTCACCGCCATCCTGGCCGGCGAGAACGGCGACTGACGCGCCGTGCACGACACCGCGGTCCTGCTCGTCGAAGTCGGCGCGGTGCTGTTCGCGCTCGGCATGCTCGGCCGGCTGGGGCGGCGGGTCGGGCTGTCCCCGATCCCGCTGTACCTGCTGGCCGGGCTGTTCTTCGGCCACGGCGGCCTGGTCCCGCTCTCGGCCAGCGAGGAGTTCATCGCGATCGGCGCCGAGATCGGGGTCGTGCTGTTGCTGGTCATGCTCGGCCTGGAGTATTCGGCGACCGAACTGGTCGGCAACCTGCGCGCGGCCGCGCCCGCCGGGGTCATCGACGGCGTACTCAACGCCCTGCCGGGGGTGGGGTTCGCGCTGCTGCTCGGCTGGAGCCTGGAAGCGGCCGTCGTGCTGGGCGGCATCACCTGGGTCTCCTCGTCCGGGGTGATCGCCAAAGTGCTCGGCGACCTGGGCCGCCTCGGCAACCGGGAGACCCCGGTCATCCTGTCGGTGCTGGTCATCGAGGACCTTGCGATGGCCTTCTACCTGCCGCTGGTCACCGCGCTGCTGGCCGGGATGGGCGTGCTCGGCGGCGTCCAGGCCCTCGCCATCGCGCTCGCCACGGTGGCCGCCGTGCTGCTGGTGGCGCTGAAGTTCGGCAACGCCATCTCCAGCTTCATGTCCGTACGCGACCCGGAGGCACTGCTGCTCAGCGTGCTGGGCCTGACGCTGTTCGTGGCGGGGGTGGCCGCCCGGCTCAACGTGTCGGCCGCCGTCGGTGCGTTCCTCGTCGGCATCGCCCTGTCCGGGCCGGTCGCCCACCACGCCACGCAGATCCTGACGCCGCTGCGGGACCTGTTCGCGGCCGTGTTCTTCGTGTTCTTCGGACTCTCCACGAACCCGGCGGACATGCCGGCCGTCCTGCTGCCCGCGCTCGGGCTCGCGGCGATCACCGCGGCCACGAAGATCCTGACCGGGTATCTGGCTGCCCGCCGGGTCGGCATCGCCCTGCCCGGGCGGCTGCGGGCGGGGCTCGCCCTCATTCCCCGCGGCGAGTTCTCGATCGTCATCGCGGGGCTGGCGGTCGCCTCGGGGCTGGAGCCGAGGCTGGCGCCACTGGCCACCGCGTACGTGCTCATCACGGTCGTCAGCGGACCGCTGCTGGCGCGACTGCCCGACTACGCGTGGTTCAAGACGGCGGTGCGGCGGCGGATGGGTGCCACCCGGCGCCCACCGGAGCCGCTGCCGACCGGCGACTGAGCGCTGCCCGCCGCCTTCCGCGCCGGCACGCAGCGCATTGCTACTTCTCAGTACCGGAATGTGATCCTGGGGCCTTCCGCAGCGCGGTTTGGTCGCGCTACCGTGTCGCGGCGACAACTTCGTGTTATTGAGGCAGTTCACGGCGTGGTGCGCCGTGCGTTACAGGGCAGGGCGAGGGCGGCGGCGTGAGCGTGCGTGAGTCGACATTCTTCGGATTCGCCAACCCGGTTGATCCGCGGCCAGAAGAACTGCAGGCATGGGCGTACCACCCGGAGGCCGTTCCGCTGGACGCGATGCCGCCCGACTGGGATCTGCTCATCGCGGGCGACGTGCTGGCACCGACCCTGTTCGAGCTGGCGATGGACCGCCAATGCCCGGCTCGCCGGTTCGCGCTGCACTGCATGTACATCTACGCGGCCGACGGCGTCCGCCCGAACGCGTCCAGCCAGCGCAAGCGCAGACTCAAGAAGTACATCGAGCGCGCCGAGGAGGTCGGCGACGAGCCGATGTCGATCTGGGCGCACAACTGCCGGGTCCTGATGACCCGGCCGGAACTGTTCGAATACCAGGAGTGGATCGAGGGCGGCCTGGTCCGGCATCCGCGTCGGCTGGGCCTGTTCGGCCGCCGCTGACCGCTCCCGGGCCACGGCGCGCGGGTGATGGCGCCGGAGACCTCCCGGACGTGCGGCTGCGCTCCGCCGCGCGACGATACGGCGGCGCCCCCGGAGTCACCCGGGGCCGCCGCCGTATCGCGTCAGCGGTCGGCGCTGCGGCGCGGGCGCCACACCACTAAGGCGGTCGACGGACGGTCCTGACGGACCAGGTCCCGCCCGGGGTACGGCCCGACCGCCTCCAGCTGGGCGATCCTGGTGTACGCGTCGTCCAGCTGGCTCTCCAGGTCGAGGATCCGCTGCTGGAGGTCCGCCACGAGCTGCTCCAGCCCGATGATCCGCTTGATGCCGGCGAGGTTGACGCCCTCATCCTGGCTGAGCTTCTGCACCTCCCGCAGCAGCGCGACGTCCCGCTCGCTGTACCGGCGGCCGCCGCCCCCGGCCCGGCCGGGCTGCACCAGCCCGAGCCGGTCGTACTGCCGGAGGGTCTGCGGGTGCATCCCGGCGAGCCGGGCCGCCACGGAAATGATCAGGACCTTCGCGTCGGAGGCCTGCTCCACCGAGATCTCGACCTCTTCGTACATGTGCCACCTCCTGCTGTCCGGTCCACCCGAACCGCCGACCCGTCCTACCCGAAGCGGCGCCGTCGCGCCTCGATGCGATCCCGCCCGGCGGGCGGGGTGAGCTTGGCGAACGTCTCCAACGCGTCCCGCGCCTCGTCGGAGATCGTCGAGGGCACCTGCACCTCGACCGTGACCAGCAGGTCCCCGGCCGGGGCGTCGCGGCGCGCGACCCCCTTGCCGCGGGCCCGCAGCTTGCGGCCGCTCGGCGTGCCCGGCGGCACCCGCAGCGTCACCGTGCCGTCCAAGGTCGGCACGGGCAGGTCGGTGCCGAGCACCGCCTCGGCGATGGTGATCGGCACGGTGAGCGTGAGGTCATCTCCGCTGCGCCCGAACAGGTCGTCCGGGCGCACCTTGACCTGCACGTACAGGTCGCCCGCGGGGCCGCCGCGCTCACCCGGCTCACCCCGGCCGGAGAGCCGGATCCGCTGGCCGTCCGCGACCCCGGCGGGGAAGCGTACGTTGATCGTCCGGTTCTTCGTGACCCCGCCGGTGCCGCGGCACTCGGGACACTTGACGTCGACGATGGTGCCTGCGCCCTGGCACTCCCGGCACGGCTCGGAGAAGCTGAACGAACCCTGGTTGCGGGAGATCAGGCCGGAACCGTGGCAGGCCGGACAGGTCCGGGGCATCGTCCCCGGCTTGGCCCCGTTGCCGTGGCAGGTGTCGCAGACCCCGGGCGAACGCAGGGTCAGCGGCAGCGTGGTGCCCTGCACCGCGTGCGCGAAGTCGAGGGTCACCTCGGCCTCGACGTCGCGGCCGCGCTGCGGACCACGCCGGGGACCGGCACCCCCGCCGGAGAAGATCGAGCTGAAGATGTCCGAGAAGCCGGCGCCGCCGAACCTGCGGTCACCCGGACCACCGGGGGCACCGGCGCCGCCGAAGTTGCCGAACAGGTCCGACGGGTCGAACTGCGCACCGCCCGGTCGGGCGCCACGGCGGAACGCACCGGAGCCGAACAGCGAGCGCATCTCGTCGTACTCTTTGCGCTTCTTGTCGTCCGACAGCACGTCGTACGCCTCGGAGGCCGCCTTGAACTTCTCCTCCGCCTCGTGGTTGCCCGGATTGTGGTCGGGGTGCAACTGGCGGGCGAGCTTGCGGTACGCCTTCTTGATGTCGTCGGCGGAGGCGGACTTGCCCACCCCGAGAACGGCATAGAAGTCCTTCTCCAGCCAGTCCTTCGAACTCATCTAGTCCACCCCCTCCAACCCGACGGTCCCGCCCGCCTCGCGGCGGACGGGACTCCTACAACCTTCATGCGGGGTCGGCGACCGCGACCAGGGCGGGCCGCAGCAGCCGCTCGCCCAGCGTGTAGCCGCGACGCATGACCTCGATGCAGGTCGGCTCCGTGACGTCCGCGGACATCTGGTGCGCGACCGCCTCGTGCCGCGTCGGGTCGAACGGATCGCCCTTCTCGCCGAAGGCCGCCAGCCCGTACTTGCCCAGCGCGGCGGTGAGCGCCTCGGCGACGGTCGCGAACGGCCCGACCAGGTCGCCGTGCTCCCGGGCCCGGTCGAGGTCGTCCAGGATCGGCAGCAGCGAGGTGAGCACCGAACCGATGGTCTGCTCGGCCGCCGCGCCCCGGTCGCGGTCGACCCGCTTGCGGTAGTTGGCGTACTCGGCGGTCACCCGCTGGAGGTCGCGGGTGCGCTCCTCCAGGTCGGTACGCAGCGCCCCCAGCTCGGCACCGAAGGCACCCGCGGCGTCGTCGTCCTCCTGCCCCGGAGCCCGGTGCGCGCCCCCGCCGCTGGACTCCTTGGCCTTGGCGGCCGTGGCGGCGGAGTCCTTCGCGCTCGGGTCGATCTTGCGCCGGTCGCGGATGACGACGCGTTCTGCCGCCTGAGGTTCGTTCTCGTCGTCCGCGGTGCTCACTTCTTGTCGTCCTCCACGATCTCGGCGTCCACCACGTCGTCGGCGCCACCGGCACCGGCACCGGCCGCACCCGCACCCGCACCGGAGCTGGCCTGCTCGCCGCCCGCACCGGCACCGGCACCGCCCTCGGCGCCCTCCGCACTCTGCTGGGCGTAGAGCAGCGAACCGGCCTCCTGGGAGACCTTGGCCAGCTCCTCGTGCGCGGACTTGATCTTGTCGATGTCCGTGCCACCGAGCGCGCTGCGCAGGTCGCCGAGTGCATCACTGATCTTGCCCTTGGTGTCCTCGGGCAGCTTGTCGCCACTCTCGGCCAGGAACTTCTCGGTCTGCCACTGGAGCTGCTCGGCCAGGTTGCGGGTCTCCGCGTCCTCGCGCCGCTTCTTGTCCTCGTCGGCGTGGTCCTGAGCGTCGCGCATCATGCGCTCGATGTCGTCCTTCGGCAGCGCGGAGCCGCCGGTGATCGTCATCTTCTGCTCCTTGCCCGTACCCATGTCCTTGGCGGCCACGTGCACGATGCCGTTCGCGTCGATGTCGAAGGTGACCTCGATCTGCGGCACGCCGCGGGGCGCGGGCGGCAGGCCGGTCAGCTCGAACGTGCCGAGCTTCTTGTTGTACGCCGCGATCTCCCGCTCGCCCTGGAAGACCTGGATCAGCACGGACGGCTGGTTGTCGTCGGCCGTGGTGAAGACCTCGGAACGCTTGGTCGGGATCGTGGTGTTGCGCTCGATCAGCTTGGTGAAGATGCCGCCCTTGGTCTCGATGCCCAGCGACAGCGGGGTCACGTCGAGCAGCAGGACGTCCTTGACCTCACCCTTGAGCACGCCGGCCTGCAGGGCGGCGCCCACGGCGACGACCTCGTCCGGGTTCACGCCCTTGTTGGGCTCCTTGCCGGTGAGCTGGCGGACCAGGTCGCTCACCGCGGGCATCCGGGTCGAACCGCCGACCAGGATCACGTGGTCGACGCTGGCGACCTTGATCCCGGCGTCCTTGATCGCCTGCTCGAACGGCCCCTTGCAGCGGTCCAGCAGGTCCTGCGACATGCGCTGGAACTCGGCGCGGGTCAGGTTCATGTCCAGGTGCAGCGGGCCCGACGGGCCGGCCGTGATGTACGGCAGGTTGATGCTGGTGGTGGTGGCGGCGGACAGCTCGATCTTGGCCTTCTCGGCGGCCTCACGCAGCCGCTGCAGCGCCATCTTGTCCTGACCCAGGTCGATGCCGTGCTCGCCGCGGAACGTCTTGACCAGGTGGTCGATGATCCGCTGGTCCCAGTCGTCGCCGCCGAGGTGGTTGTCACCGGAGGTCGACTTGACCTCGATGACGCCCTCACCCAGCTCCAGCAGCGAGACGTCGAAGGTGCCGCCGCCGAGGTCGAACACCAGGACGGTCTGCTCCTTGGAACCCTTGTCCAGCCCGTACGCGAGGGCGGCCGCCGTGGGCTCGTTGACGATGCGCAGGACGTTGAAGCCCGCGATCTCGCCGGCCTCCTTGGTGGCCTGCCGCTGGGCGTCGTTGAAGTACGCCGGGACGGTGATCACCGCGTCGGTGACCTGCTCGCCCAGGTACGCCTCGCTGTCGCGCTTGAGTTTCATCAGCACCCGCGCCGAGATCTCCTGCGGGGTGTACTTCTTGCCGTCGATGTCGATCGACCAGGTCGTGCCGATCTCCCGCTTCACCGAACGGATGGTCCGGTCGGGGTTCGTCACCGCCTGGCGCTTGGCGACCTCACCGACGAGCACCTCGCCGTTGCGCGCGAAGGCGACGATCGACGGAGTCGTCCGGGAGCCCTCGGCGTTCGCGATGACGGTGGGCTCGCCGCCCTCCAGAACGCTGACGCAGGAGTTCGTGGTGCCGAGGTCGATGCCGACCGCACGTGCCATGTTCGCTTCCTCGCTTCTTGCGGGCCTGGTTGTCCCCGGGCCGTTGGGCGCTGCCCGAGGGATGCGCTCTCAAGTTGAGTGGATCGGACTCAATGATGCCACGCCAGGGGCAACCGTCAAGTCGGACTTGAGCCTACCCCGCGCAAGTCCAGGGAAGGGACATACCTGTCCGGTCACGGCCGGGCGGCACCTGTTGTCTGCGTTGCATAGATCGGGCACGCTTTACCCGTGACGACGCACGGTGACGCGGTCGGACCGTCGGCCCTGCCCGCCGTCGCCCCCGCACCAGACCTCGAAGGTCCCACCGCCGGAAGAAAGCCCAAGGTGCGGGTGACGGAGGCCACCGCCCGAAGGAACACGGCCCCGGTCGAGACATCGACAGACATGAGTGACGCAGCCGGACCGCAACCGCCGACCGAACCGGCCCCGGACGCGGCCGGGCTCGACGACGCCCCGCTTCCGGACTCTCCGCCCCGCGACGCCCCGCCCAGCGACAGCCAGCCCCGTGACGCCCAGCCCCGTGACGTCCAGCCCCGTGACGCCCAGCCCAGCGGCACCCAGCCCGCCGAGGGTGGGGATCAGCCTGCTGAGCTCGGGGATGCCCAGCCCGGAGACCGAGCGGGCGGCGACGCACAACCGGCGGCGGGAGACAACACGGCGCCCACCACGCCGGCCGCCGCCGAGCCACCCGCCGCCGTCCGGAGGCTCGCGACCGCGCTCACCCAGCTCCGGAAGACCCTCGAGAGTACGGCGTACCCGCTGGTCATGCCGTCGGCCGACGAGGCCGGACGGGTCCGCGCCGCCCTCGTCTCCCAGCTCGACGACTACCTGCTGCCCCGGCTCACCCGGCTCGACGCCCCCTTGCTGGTCGTGGTCGGCGGCTCCACCGGCGCGGGAAAGTCCACCCTGGTCAACAGCCTGGTCCGGGCGCCGGTCAGCCCGGCCGGCGTGCTGCGGCCGACGACCCGCTCCCCCGTGCTGGTCAGCCACTCGGCCGACCTCGCCTGGTTTCGCCAGGGAGAGCTGCTGCCGGGGCTGACGCGTACCGCCGAGTCCACCTCGGACCCGGGCGCGCTGCAGCTCGTCGCCGCGCCCGCCCTCGGCGCGGGGCTGGCCCTGCTGGACGCGCCGGACATCGACTCCGTCGTGGACCGGAACCGGGCCCTGGCAGCCCAGCTGCTGGCCGCGGCGGACCTGTGGCTGTTCGTCACCACGGCCGCCCGGTACGCCGACGCGGTCCCGTGGGAGCTGCTCACCACCGCGCGGTTGCGCGGCACCGTGATCGCACTCGTGCTCGACCGGGTGCCGGACGAGGCCGCCGGTGAGGTCTCCGCGCACCTGCGGGAGATGCTCGCCGCGCACGACATGGCGGCCGCGCCGCTGTTCGTCCTGCCCGAGACCTCCCTCGACGGTCAGGGCCTGCTGGCCGAGGACGTCGTCCGGCCGCTGCGCGACTGGTTCGCGCAGCTCGCCGCGGATGCGACCGCCCGTGCCACGGTCGTGCGGCAGACCCTGGACGGGGCCCTGGCGGCATTGCGCCCCGCCGTGGAGGGCCTGGCGGCCGCGGCCGACGAACAGGCCGCCGCCGCGGTGTCGCTGGACGAGCGGGTCGCCGCGGCGTACCGGACGGCGCGGCGGGCGGTCGAGGACGGGCTGCGCGACGGGCGCCTGCTCCGCGGGGAGGTGCTCGCCCGCTGGCAGGAGTTCCTCGGCACCGGCGAGTTCCTGCGCAGCCTGGAGTCGCGCGTCGGCCAGCTGCGGGACCGGATCGTCTCCGCCGTCACGGGCCGCCCCGCCCCGGGGCAGAACCTGCAGATGGCATTGGAATCCCAGCTGGTGACGCTGCTGCGCGGCCTCGCCGCCGACGCCGCCGAGCAGGCGTACGCGGCCTGGCAGGCGCATCCGGCCGGGGTCGCGCTGCTGGCCCCCGAACTGCAGCAGCCCTCCCCCGACCTCCCCGAGCGGGCGGAACGGGTGATCCGGGACTGGCAGCAGTCCGTGCTCGACCTGGTGCGCACCGAGGGCGGAGACAAGCGGGCCACCGCCCGCGGGGCCGCGTACGCGGTGAACGGCGCCGGACTGGCCGTGATGGTCGCGGTGTTCACCGCGACCGCATTCATCCCCACCGGACTCGAGGTCGCCGTCGGCGCAGGCACCACAGTGGCCGCCCAGAAGGTGCTCGAGGCTCTCTTCGGCGACCAGGCGATCCGTACCCTGGCCACCCGGGCGCGTGCGGACCTGCTGTCCCGGGTGGAGGCGTTGCTGGACGCCGAGGCCGCCCGGTACCGCGACCGGACCGCCGCCACCGGCCTGGACCCCGAGCCCGGCGCCGCACTGCGCCGGGCCGCCACCGACGTGGAGAGCGCCCGGGAGGATCTCGCATTGACCGTCCCGACACCCGCCGAGGCGGGTACGCCGTGAACCTGGTGGACCGGGTCCGCGACGCGCTGACCGGCGACGACCAGCCGGAGGCGGACGCGGCACGGACCGCAGACCGGCTCGACGCGCTGAAGCGGTTCCTGCGCGCGGTCGACCCGTACCTGCCGGACCACGATCTGGTGGCCGCACACACCCTGGTCGAACGCGCGGGCAACCGGCTCGCCCTGTCCCGGGAACACACCGTCGTCGCGCTCGCGGGCAGCACCGGCAGCGGCAAGTCCAGCCTGTTCAACGCGCTGGCCCGGCTCAAGCTGTCGCCCGTCGGCGTGCGCCGCCCCACCACCGGCGTCGCCCACGCGTGCGTCTGGGGCCCGCTGGAACCGGCCGCCAAGCTGCTCGACTGGATCGGCGTGCTGCCCCGGCAACGGTTCCTGCGCGAGAGCGCCCTCGACGGCGACGACGAGGCAACCCTGCACGGCCTCGTGCTGCTGGACCTGCCGGACTTCGACTCGGTCGAGCGCGGCCACCGGCTGGAGGTGGACCGGCTGCTGGGCCTGGTCGACCTGGTGATTTGGGTGGTCGACCCGCAGAAGTACGGCGACCGCATCCTGCACGAGGCGTACCTGCGGCAGTTCCGGCGGCACGCGGACATCACCATCGTGGTGCTCAACCAGGCCGACCGGCTGTCCTCCTCGGACACCGACCTGGTCGTCGCCGACCTCACCCGCCTGCTCGACCTGGACGGCCTGGGCGGCGCGCCCGTCCTGGCCACCTCCGCGAAGCAGCCGGGGATGCTGGCCGACCTGCGGGCCGCCCTGGAGCAGACCGTGGCCGGGCGGCAGGCCGCGCTGCGCCGGCTCGCCGGTGACCTGGATACCGTGGGCGAGCAGCTGGCGGCCACCATGGGGCCACCGGCCGCCGAGGACGAAGTGGACCGGGCCACCGTACGCCAGCTCGCCGGCTCCCTCGCCGCCTCGGCCGGGGTGCCCGCGGTGGCCGAGGCGGCGGGTAACGCGTACCGGCACCGGGCCGTGGCCAGCACGGGCTGGCCGCTGGTGCGCGGGCTGAGCCGCCTGCGACCGGACCCGCTGCGGCGGCTGCACCTGGGCAGCCCACCCTCGGACCAGGGCGACAACCCGGGCACGGACGCGCCCGCGCCGGTTGCCCGTACCTCCCTGCCGGAGGCTAGTGCGGCGCAGCGCGCTGCGGTGACCCTCAGTGTGCGGGCCGTCGCGACGCGGGCCGCCGCGGCGCTGCCCGCGGTGTGGGCACCGCCGCTGCACACCGCCGCGCGCTCGCGCGCCGGCGATCTGCCGGACGCGCTGGACCGGGCGGTCGCCGCCACCGATCTCGGCCTGGGCCGCACCCCCTTGTGGTGGCGGGCCGCCGGCCTGCTGCAGTGGCTGCTCACCCTGGCCGCGCTGGCCGGCCTCGGCTGGCTGATCACCGGGTACGCGCTGCGCGCGCTCGGCCTGCCGCAGCCGCACCATCCGACCGTGGGCACGGTGCCACTGCCGACGTTGCTGCTGCTCGGCGGGTTGATCCTCGGTGTGCTGCTGGCGTGGCTGCTGAAGCCCGTGATCGCCGTGGGTGCCCGGCGCGCCCGGCGGCGGGCCGAGCAGCGCCTGCGGGTGGCGGTCACCGAGGTGGCCCGGGAGTACGTCGTGGCGCCCGTCCGCGAGGTGCTCAACGGGTACGCGCAGGCGCGGGAGGCGCTCATCGCGGTGCGTTCCGACTAGCTGCACAGCGCGCCCGGACCGGTACGCTGAGCGGCATGGCGGCACCCCAGACTCCGTACGAAGCGGTCCTGCACGCTGCCCGCGACGTGGCGAAGCTGGACTGCGCCCTGGACGCCGAGATGCTCGGCACGGCCCTGCTGGGCAGCGTCTACGCGGTCGCCGAGCAGGACCGCGCCGCGGCCGTACGCGAGTTCGTCGGCCGCTTCCTCACCGCGACCGCCCGCCGCCGCACCGCGTCGGCCACCACGATCCGCGAGGTCTTCGCCACCCTGGTCCCGGACGCCGCGGGAGCCGCCGACGTCCGGCCCGGCCCGCAGGCCCCGGCGTGGAGCGCGCAACTCGGCCGGGTCCATCCGACCGGCTGCTACGCGTACGGCGACGTGTACGGCGATCAGACCTCCTATCTGATCACGTTCGCGTACGAGGACGGCCGGGACGGCGGCCCGGACCATGCGGTCGTGGCGCTGGTCGACCACAACATCGGCATCACCAAGGACGTCTTCGTGGGCGGGTCGGCCCAGACCATCCTCGGCCAGGTCCGGGACATGTGCGCGACCGACGAGCTGACCTGGTTCCGCGAGGAGGATCCGGGCCGCGTGCGGGTCGAGGTGGGCCGGCATCTGCGGATCACGGACGGCCTGAGCGACCTGCCGTCGGACGGATCCCTGGCGACCGACCGCGCCCTGGCGGCGGCCCGGCTGGCGCTACTGCCCGCCGCCACCACGCCGCCGCTGCCCGAGCCGCACGAACTGTCCCATCCCGACCGTGAACGGCTGATTCGCGACTTCCTCTCCGCACCCGAGGCGAGCAAGGGCGGGCTCAGCGGGATGCAGAGCGACGACGAGCTGTCCTCACTGCACTTCTGCCTGAGCCTGATCCTCGACCACGCGATGAGCCTGCCCGGCGCCGACCCGCTGCGCTGGAGTCCCGCGGTCGCCGGGCTGTTCCTGCTGGACTGGGTGCACCGCCGGGCCGTGTTGGACATGGACGACGCCGCGATGCTGCCGCGGGTCACCCGGGCCTGGTCGGCGTACGCGACCCGGCGGCGCGGCCTGCCCGACGCGGCGGTCGAGCAGGCGAACTCGGTGGTCGAGGAGATGATCGACGAATTCGTCCGCCTCTACGCGACCGGGGAACGGCGCAGCCCGGCCACCGCCGCGGTGGCCCAGCTCATCTCCGAGGGCGTCGACCCGAACGACACCGCGGCCATCGATGCCTGGATCGACGCCAACCGGCACCGGCTGAACGACGACCCGTCCTGAGTCACCACCACGGCGCCGGGTCGTCGGGGTCGGCGTGGTGCCGCCCCGCCCGGGAGCCGGGCCAGCGGTAGTCGTCCCACCGCCGGTCCCCGGCCCGGTGGCTGCCCCAGTACGGGCGGCCCGGCGCGCATTCGTCGCCGTACGCGGTGAACCGGTGGCTGTTGTGGGCACGCGCCGCGGCGGTGGCGAAACGCAGGTTGCGCGGTCGTTCAGCCATGCCTGACCTCCATGTCTCGGCGGACGGGTCCGGGTTCGGGGTGGCGCCGGGGCCGGGCGGCGTCCAGCATTCGCCGTCGTCGGTGCACCAGGGTGCCGGTCCGGGCGGATCATCCGGCTCGCCGGGCGGGTGGTGTCCCGGCGGTTCGGGGTCCCCGGGCGGTGGAGTCCCAGGCTCACCTGAGCCTGGTGGGTCGTCGGGGTCGGGGTCGCCCGGTGTCGGCGTTCCCGGGTTCTCCCCCTCGCCCGGTGTCGGCGTTCCCGGGTTCTCCCCCTCGCCTGGGGTCGGCGTGCCGGGGCTCTCTCCCTCCCCGGGTGCGCCCGGGTTCTCTTCCTCGCCCGGTGTGCCAGGGTTTCCGCCTTCGCCCGGTGCTGGGGTGCCGGGATTCTGGGCGCCGCCCGGTGTCCCTCCGCTCGGCTTGCCGGAGGGGACACCCCCGGGCTTGCCGCCACCCGACGGCGATCCACCGGGCTTGCCCCCGCCCGACGGTGATCCGGTGCCCCCACCCGACGGCGATCCGGCGCGCTTGCCACCACTCGACGGCGCGCCGTTCGGCCGTCCACCGCCGGAGGATTGCGTGCCGCCCGGCTCCGGGGCTTCCGACGGCGTGCGGTCCGGCCGGGGCCGGATGTGGCCGTACCGTTCGAAGTCGGATTCCGGACCCTCCGATCCGGACGGCCCGGGGTGCGCTGGTTCGGTGTCTGCGCCACCGGACGGCGGGGTGTCCCCCGGCTGCGCGCCGGTGCCGGTGCTGGCCGGTGGGGTCGCCTGCGGGACACCGCCCGGCACGGGCCGCACCGGGCCCGAGGAGGCGGGCGGCAGCAACGGGACGTCCATCGCGCCGGAACGGCCCCGGCCGATCGAGTCGCGGCCGGCGGTGATGGCGGCCAGGGTGGGCAGCGAGGCGAGCCCCACCAGCAACACGACGATCAGGATGTAGCGCCGGGTCGGCGCGGTGAGCCCGTCGGCGCGGTAGACGCCGTTGAGGCGCTTGCGCAGCACCTTCATGGGCGGCACGAGTCCGTCGTCGTCGTCCGGCTCCGGCACGACCTGCACCCTCCTCTGCACCCGATCTCTGAACGGGGAGCCGCCGGAAGATCAACGAAATCGCATCCGGCTATCTGTCCCAGTGCTGAGGTGAACGACGGTTCCGCGGTTCGGCAGCGGCACAACTCCGCCGTTCGTACGTTCGTGACCACACGAAAAGTGCTTAACCGGACAAAGGGTTCTGCCTATCGCTCGCGAAGATTTCCCGACTGTGATCGACCCGACCTGTGGTGGCACTCACGTTCTCTGTCAGGATGGGGGGCGACGGCACCGCCGCCGTCGCCTTCGCCGACCAGCGGGGCGCCTGGCGGGACCGTCGCTCCCCGGCGGGGCCTGCCCCGCTGACAACGCCGCGCGGCAACCCCACCCGGGCCAGGCGCGGCGATACAGCTTCCGGCGGGTGCCGGAGGCGTGGTCAGCCGCGCGGACGGGCAACACCCGCCGCAGGCCCAGATTTTGGAACAGGGAGACACGGATGGCGAAGGGCACGAGCGAACCCGGGGCCGACGCACCGGCCGGTGGGTTCGTCCAACTGCTCACCCCCGACGGGGAGCGCGTCGACAGCGTCACCACCGACGACGGCGTGACGTACTCGGTCGACTTCACCGACGACGAGTACCGGGAGCTCTACTCCGACCTCGTCACGGTCCGCCGGCTCGACGCCGAGGCGACCGCGCTGCAGCGGCAGGGCGAGCTGGGCATCTGGGCCAGCCTGCTGGGGCAGGAGGCGGCCCAGGTCGGTTCCGGCCGGGCGCTGCGCCCGCAGGACATGGCGTTCCCCACGTACCGCGAGCACGGCGTGCTCTACTGCCGCGGCATCGACCCGATCATGCCGTTCGGCCTGTTCCGCGGCGTGGACCAGGGCGGCTGGGACCCGAACGAGTTCAAGTTCAACACGTACACGATCGTCATCGGCTCGCAGACGCTGCACGCCACCGGCTACGCCATGGGCATCACCATGGACGGCAAGACCGGCACCCCCGACGGCGAGGCCGTGATCGCCTACTTCGGTGACGGCGCGACCAGCCAGGGCGACGTCAACGAGGCATTCGTGTGGGCGGGCGTGTTCCACGCCCCGATGGTGTTCTTCTGCCAGAACAACCAGTACGCGATCAGCGAGCCGCTGGAGCGCCAGACCCGCATCCCGCTCTACCGCCGCGCGGCCGGCTACGGCTTCCCCGGCGTCCGGGTGGACGGCAACGACGTCCTGGCCACGTACGCGGTGACCCGCGCCGCGCTGGACCACGCCCGCAACGGCCAGGGCCCCACCCTGATCGAGGCGTACACGTACCGGATGGGCGCGCACACCAGCTCGGACGACCCGACCCGCTACCGGATCGCCAGCGAGGTCGAGGCCTGGCAGGCCAAGGACCCGATCCTGCGGCTGCGCTCGTTCCTGGCCAAGCAGCAACTCGCGGACGACACGTACTTCGCCGAGGTCGACGACTCGGCCGCCAAGATCGCCCTGTCCCTGCGCGAGCGGGTCCTGGCCATGCCCGACCCGCAGCCGGTCACCATGTTCGACAACGCCTACCCCCACGGCTCGCCCGAGGTGGACGCGCAGCGTCAGCAGTTCGCCGCCTACCAGGCATCGTTCGAGGGGAGTGCCCACTGATGGCCGAGACGATCACCTTGGGCAAGGCCCTCAACCACGGCCTGCGCCGCGCCCTGGAGAGCGACCCCAAGGTCGTCATCATGGGCGAGGACGTCGGCAAGCTCGGCGGCGTCTTCCGGATCACCGACGGCCTGCAGAAGGACTTCGGCGAGGACCGGGTCATCGACACCCCGCTGGCCGAGTCCGGCATCATCGGCACCGCGGTCGGCCTGGCCATCCGCGGGTACCGGCCGGTGTGCGAGATCCAGTTCGACGGCTTCGTGTTCCCGGCGTTCGACCAGATCGTCACCCAGGTGGCGAAGATGCACTACCGGTCGCTGGGCAAGGTCAAGGTGCCGATCGTCATCCGGATTCCGTACGGCGGCGGCATCGGCGCGGTGGAGCACCACTCCGAGTCCCCCGAGGCGCTCTTCGCGCACACCCCCGGCCTCAAGGTCGTGACCTGCGCCAACCCGACCGACGCGTACGTGATGATCCAGCAGGCCATCGCGTCCGACGACCCGGTGATCTTCTTCGAGCCGAAGCGCCGCTACTGGGAGAAGGGCCCGGTCGAGCTGGACGCCCCGCTGTCCGGCGCGTACCCGCTGCACGCCTCCCGGCTGATCCGCCCCGGCACGCACGCGACCGTCCTGGCGTACGGCCCGATGGTCAAGACCGCCCTGGACGCCGCCACCGCGGCCGCCGAGGACGGGCGCGAGCTCGAGGTCATCGACCTGCGTACGCTCTCGCCGCTGGACCTGGCGCCGGTGTTCGAGTCGGTGCGCCGCACCGGCCGCTGCGTGGTCGTGCACGAGGCTCCGGGCAACGTCGGCCTCGGTGCGGAGATCGCCGCCCGGGTCACCGAGGAGTGCTTCTACTCCCTGGAGGCCCCGGTGCTGCGGGTGTCCGGCTACGACATCCCGTACCCGGCCGCGCGCGTCGAGGAGGAGTACCTCCCCGACCTCGACCGGGTGCTGGACGCCGTCGACCGTACGTTCGGCTGGTGACCCGGATGTCGCGGATCAAGGAGTTCAACCTGCCCGACCTGGGCGAGGGCCTCACCGAGGGTGAGATCCTGTCCTGGCTGGTCAAGGTGGGCGACACCATCGAGCTGAACCAGCCGATCGTCGAGGTCGAGACCGCCAAGGCGGCGGTGGAGATCCCCGCCAAGTGGGCCGGCATGGTCACGAAGATCTACCACGAGGCCGGTACGACCGTGGAGGTCGGCGCGCCGATCATCGCGATCGACACCGAACCGGGAGCGGGCCCGGTCGACGAGCCCGTACAGTCTCCGGCCGCCCCCGTGCCGTCCGCCGCGTCGCTGGCGGCGGTGGAGGTGGCGCCCGCCGAGGGCGCGGTGGAGCCGGGCCTCATCGGCGGCCCGGCGCCGGGCGGCCGCACGGCCATCCTGGTCGGGTACGGCCCGCGCAACACCGCGGCCAAGCGGCGGCCCCGGGTCACCGGCACGGAGACGGTGGCCGCGGCACCCGCCGCCGTGGCGAGCCCCGTGCCCCCCGCTGCCGTGGCAGCACCTGCGGCACCCGCGCCCGCTCCGGTCTCCCCGGCTCCGGTCGCGCACCGCGCCGGGCCGGTGCTGGCCAAGCCGCCGGTCCGCAAGCTGGCCCGGGACCTGGGGATTGATCTCGCCGCGCTCACCGGCACCGGACCGCTTGGTTCGGTGACGCGGGACGACGTCCAGCAGGCAGCGGCCCGCCCGGCCGTCGAGGCGGAGCCGATCGCCGTGGCTCCGGTGGTGGCCGCCGGGGACGGCACCCGTGAGCAGCGCATCCCGATCAAGGGCGTCCGCAAGCTGACCGCGGAGAACATGGTGGCGTCGGCGTTCACCGCGCCGCACGTGACCGAGTTCCTCACGCTCGACGTGACCCGGGCGATGAAGACCCTGGAGAAGATCAAGGGTCGGCCCGAGTTCCGCGACGTGCGGGTCTCGCCGTTGCTGCTGGTGGCGAAGGCGGTGCTGGTCGCGCTGCGGCGGCACCCGATGGTCAACTCGACGTGGTCCGGCGCGACGAACGAGATCGTCGTCAAGGAGTACGTGAACCTCGGCATCGCCGCGGCCACCGAGCGGGGTCTCATCGTGCCGAACGTCAAGGACGCCGGGCGCCTGACCCTGCGCGAGCTGGCCGACGCCCTCAACGCTCTGGTGCAGACCGCGAAGTCGGGCAAAACCCCACCGGCGGACATGCAGGGCGGGACGTTCTCGATCACGAACGTCGGGGTCTTCGGTGTCGACACCGGCACGCCGATCCTGCCGCCGGGCGAGTCGGCGATCCTGGCGTTCGGGGCGATCCGCCCGATGCCGTGGGTGCACAAGGGCAAGATCAAGATCCGTCAGGTCACCACGCTGGGGCTCAGCTTCGACCACCGGATCGTCGACGGCGAACTGGGTTCCAAGTTCCTGCGCGACGTCGGCACGTTCCTGTCGGACCCCGAGGGGGCACTGCTGTCCTGGACATAGACCCGCCGATGTTTATTCGGCAAGTGGGTTTCCCGGCCTTCGATCCTTAGGTGAAGTAAGCACCGTCACCCCATAATCGTTTGCCGCCTCGTCCTCGTGTGCGCCACACTGGTGGTGCCACGAAGACGAGCAGCAAAGACGAGGGCAGTGACAGTGAGCAGCACCATGGACCGCATCCGAAGCCGCCGAATCGCCAAGCGTCAGGAGCGCGCCATCGACCGCGCCTGGCACTCGGCACCCACCCAGGCCATGCGGGACGAGATCGCGATTTTCGCCCAGCGCCGGCCGATCTGACCCAGACAGCACGACGGCCCGCCCGGTCCAACCGGGCGGGCCGTCGCCTTTCCCCGGCGCCATCCGCCATCGGGACAGGCCAACTTTTCCGGTACCGCCGGTGATCGCAAACCCACAGGTCGCGGCGCCGGTTCGCGCAACCAGCGCCGGTTTACGAGCACCTTAAGGAAGTACACCGGGATTCCGACGACCCGCACCGCCCGGTACGGTGGGGCACTGGTCGCCTTACCCGGCGTGGCCGGCCGGAGGGCGACCGGGGCCACCGCTCCTTCCCGGAGCCGGCGACCCCGCACGGCCCGGCCGGGGCAGTTCGGCCCGGTCGCCGGTCCGACGGACCGGGCGGCCGCGTGCGTGTGCGAGGCCGGCACGGTGACAGGTATGGAGGAGGCGCGTATGACGTCCGAGGGGCAGCACGCCGGTAGACAACCGGCCGAGGCCACGTCGGGCGGAGCAGCCGAGCAGTTCGGCGCCGACTGGTTCCCGCCCGATTCCGACGGAAACCCGCCGCCCGGCCGCCCGGCCGCCGGGCAGGAACCGTTCCCGCCCGCTCCCGGGCAGGCACCGTTCCCGCCCGCTCCCGGGCAGGCACCGTTCCCGCCCGCTCCCGGGCAGGCACCATTTCCGCCCGCCGCTGGGCATGTCGTTCCGCCTGCCGCCGGATCGGCGCAGCTCCCGCCCGCCGCCGGGCAGGCGCACGTACCTCCTGTCGCTGGCCGGGCGCAGGTCCCGCCCGCCGACCCCAACGTCTACGCCCCGCCGCCGCACGCGACTCCGAACGGCGGCTCGCCGTTCGTGGTCCCCGCGGTGCCCCCGCCCAGTCAGGCGGGCGAGGTCCCGGGCGGGCGTCCCTTCTCCGGTGACCCCGGCGCGTTCCCGGGCAGCCCGGCCGCGGACCAGTCGCCACCCTCGGCGTGGGCCCCGCCACCCCCGGCCGCACCCTTCCCGGCGCCGGAGCGCAACCCGTTCGCCGCGTCGCAGGAGCCGAACCAGCACCGGCCCGCAGACCGTGACCCGTTCGACAGCCGCCCCTCGTTCGGCAGCCCGTCCGCTGAGGGTGGCCCGCTCGGCAGCCCGTCCGCGGGCGGAAATCCGCCGGACCGCCCGGTGGGGGACATCCAGGGGTTCGCCCCCGGCTCGCCCACCCGCGGCATGATCGGCGACGATCGTGGTCCGGCGCCCTCGTCGCCGTTCGCGCCGCCCGCCTCCGCCGCCGGTTCACCGGCACCGGTGTGGGGTTCGAGCTTCGAGCCGCCTCGCGCACCCCGGAACTCGGACGAATCGGGGCGCAATGGCGCGCCGCAGGTCAGCGGGTTCGGCCCGGACGTTCGCGGCACCTTCCCCGGCGCCCGCGGGTCCGCCGAATCGCCGGCCGACCGGGACGGCCTGTCCGGCGCCGCGCCCTTCGGCGACCAGCAGCCTCGAGTCCCTGGTGCCACGCTCGGAGATCTCCCTGACGCCCCTGCCCCCTCGCTCCTCGGCGACAGCGGGGGCTTCGCGGCGCGCACCACCGCTTCGGCCGATGCTTTGGGCGAGCGAGTCGCCGACAACGGCCTGCCGATTCGCACCCGCCGTCCCGCGGGCGACCCGGAGGCTGGCGGGCCGGCGTCGACACCGCTCGACGGCCCGTCGCCGCTCGATCGGCCTCGGCCGTTCACCGCCCCACCCGTCGACGGTCGGGGGCCGTTCGATGCCCCGCCGACGGCACCCGCCCCTCCCGGCCGTCCCAGTTCCGGGGGTCCGGCTTCCCATGGCACGGCCTTCGGGAGCCCGGCATCCCATGGCCCGGCCTTCGGTGGCGCGGCGTCCAACAGCCCGGCCTTCGGTAGCCCGGCGTCCAGCAGCCCGGCGTTTGGCAGCCCAGCGTCCAGCAGCACGGCATCGGCTGGCCCGGCGTTCGGCGGGTCGGCATCCGGGGGCGCACCATCCGGTGGTCCGGACCACGATGATGCCGCCCGTGGCTTCGCCCAGCGCATTCCCGGCGCGTCGTTCGGCGCGGACGGGCCACCCGCCGCGCCGGGCTCGCCGGGTGCCGCTCACGGCAACGGCGGTCCGCTCATCGCCGAGGCACGCCGCAGCGTCCCGCAGCCGCGGGACCCCAGCGACCCGTCCGGCTCCGCGCCCGGCGCGGGGCGACCGGTGTCGGCCAGCGCCTCCGTTCCGGTCAACAGCCGGGTGGCGCCGGACGCGGACGGGCCACCACCCGCCGCACCCCCGCAGGCGCGCGTCTACGGTCGCCCCGCCGCACCCGCCGACGAGGGCCTGCCGCCGGTGACGCCGTTCCCCGGCCGCAGGGGCGGCGAAGCCGCCGATGAGCTCGGCGGTCCGTCCCAGGACCTTCCTCCGCTGGGTCCGAAGACCCCACCGCCCGGCGGCAACCACGGTCCTGCCCGGGCCGCGGCCAGCGCGCGAGTGGCGCCGCCCTTCGCTCCCGCCTCCCCGGCACCGGAGCAGCCGAGCGGGTCTCACCAGGAGTTCGCGACGGACGGCGCGGGCCGGGGACGGAACAACTCGCTGGACCGCTACAGCGAGGACACCACGGACATGGCGGGCCGAAACCCGGTGGACAAGCCGTACGTGCCGGAGCCCGCACTCCCGTCGATGCATTCCCGTCCGCCCATGGTGGACGGCTACCCGGCGCCACCCGTGCCGGAGGCCGCGCCGCAGCCGGGCGCCCCCGGGGATCGGCCGCAGCTGGGCGGGGTGTTCCCAGGTCCGGCGACCCGTGCCACGGTGACCCCGCCAGGCCCCGACGCGACCGCACAATGGCCCGGCGCAACCGGGTCGGAGGCGACCGCACAGTGGTCCGGCGCCAGCGAATCCGACGCGACCGCACAGTGGTCCGGCGCCAACGGATCCGAGGCGACCGCACAGTGGTCCGGTCCAGCGCGCCCGGAGGGAGCGGCTGCCTGGCCGGGTCCTGCCGGGCAGTCTGAGGCGACCGCCGCGCCCGGCTCGGCCGACACGGCCGCGCCGACCCCGGACAAGCCCGACACCCCGCACGTGCGAGTGCTGCCGGTCACCGTCCTGGTGGTCCTGGGCGCGACCATCGTGCTGGCACTCGTGTTCGGCGTCGTGTGGCTGATCTCGCGCGGCTCCGGCTCCGACACCAGCGGCGGCGGTATCAGCGTCAGCCAGGGCGACTGTGTGAAGCGCTCGGGCGATGACGCGGTCAAGGCGGCCTGCGGTGACGGCGGGGCCTATTCGGTGGTGTCCATCGTGGACGCCAAGGAGAAGTGCCCCGACCCGGGCCAGCCGTACGTGCTGAATCCCACCTCGGACAACAAGACGCAGGTCCTCTGCCTCAAGCCCAACGGCTGACCGCTCGCGCGGCGCAGCCGGGGCGTTACGGCTGACGGGACGTTCGGACACACGCGGCGGCGGGGCCACCCGCCGCCGCGGCTTTCCCGCACCCGCCACGGGAAGCACGCGCGTCTAGAAGATGGTGCGCAGGTAGGGAACTCTCGACGCGCCGATGGAGATGGCGAACGAGGTCACCACGACCAGCCCCCAGGCGATCAGCGTCGCCGACAACGACCTGCCGATCGGAAAGCCGGGCACGGCCCACTGGATGAACGCCAGGACGAGAAGGTGAACCAGGAACACGCCGAACGAGGCCTCGGACAGGCGCACCAGCAGTGCCGCCATCCTCGGGCCTGGTTCGTACCGCGAGCCCAGGCTCACCGCCACCGTGAAGACGCAGAGCGCGGCGAGGGCCGTGGTCGCACCGAGGTGGCTCACCGGAAACAACACCCCGAGCGCGGCGTGCGGGTATCCGGCCCCGTACCACCAGATCGTCAGGGCGAGCGTCGCCAGCCCGACGAGCGCGACCACCGCGGTGCCGCGGGCGCCCAGCCGGGTCCGGCGCAGCGCCCACCCGGCGAGGAAGAAGCCGACGAAGGGCCACCACATGCTCCAGGCGCCCAGGCTGACCGGCCGGCTCAGACCGATCGCTCCGGCCAGGTTCGGGATCATGAAGGCCACCAGGATCCAGCCCAGGGCGACACCGGCCATGATCTTCGCGCGCCGCTCACCACCGGCGTGCAGGAACGCGGCCAGCACCGGCGCCACGGCGTACAGCCCGACGATGAGCCACAGGAAGTACAGGGCTGTGTAGACCTTGCCGTCGATCACCATCCGGGCGACACCGCTCGGCGTCAGCTCCTCGCCCCTGAACACCACACGGACGACCAGGTAGGTCACATGCCAGGCGATCAACGCCGGGATGATCCGCGCGAACCGCTTGCGATAGAACGCGGCAGGCCCGGCACGGTGTGCCGTGGGAGCGAGGACCAGCGCACCGCTGATCATCACGAAGACCGGCACGGTCCACACCGCCCCGACGTCGATGCCGACCGCGATCCACCAGCTCCCGCTGCCACGGACCTGCTTGTTCACCATGTACAGACCGACGACGTGGATGCCCACGACGCCGCAGATGGCGACGATCCGCAGTACATCGAGAGCGTACTGGCGGGGGGCGAGAACGGGCGAGGCCGCCGGTGCAGATCCGACATCGGTGGACAAAGCAGATGCGGTCACCAACCGGATGGTAGACCCGCGCTCCGCCGACCCCGGGCGAGCCACACCACGGCCCGTTGTCGCGTGTCCGACCCGCGTGGTGACCCATCCCGCCCGTTGGCACACTGAACGCCATGAGCGCGCGCCCCTCCACCCCCGGTCCCCGCGTACGTGCACCCGAGCTGCGTGGCCGGGCGTGGCTGAATACCGGCGGCGAGGCATTGAGCCTGGAGTCGCTGCGGGGACGCTGCGTGGTGCTCGACTTCTGGACGTTCTGCTGCATCAACTGCCTGCACGTGCTCGACGAGTTGCGCCCGCTGGAGGAGCGCTACGGCGACGCGCTCGTGGTCATCGGCGTGCACTCCCCGAAGTTCGAGCACGAGCGCGACCCGCAGGCCCTGGCCGCGGCGGTCGAACGGTACGGGGTCAGCCACCCCGTCCTGGACGACGCCGACATGGAGATGTGGCAGCAGTACGCGGCCCGGGCGTGGCCCACCCTCGCGGTGATCGACCCGGCCGGCTACCTGGTCGCCTCGATGGCCGGGGAGGGCCACGCCGAGGGGCTGTCCCGGCTGCTGGACGAGCTGATCGCCGAGCATGAGGCCGCGGGCACGCTGCGCCGCGGCGACGGCCCGTACGTGCCGCCGCCCGCGCCGGACACGACGCTGCGCTTTCCCGGCAAGGCGATCGAACTGCCCTCCGGGCACCTGCTGGTCTCGGATTCGGCCCGGCATTCGCTGGTCGAGCTGGCGGCCGACGGCGAGAGCGTGGTGCGCCGGATCGGCACGGGCGACCGCGGCCGCGCCGACGGCCCGGCGGACGCCGCGACCTTCTCCGAGCCACAGGGCATGTGCCTGCTGCCCGTCCCGGTCGCCGCTGGGGCCGGCTACGACGTCGTCGTCGTGGACACGGTGAACCATCTGCTGCGCGGCGTGAGCCTGGCGACGGGGCAGGTCCGTACGGTGGCCGGAACGGGCCGCCAGTGGCGCGCCGCGCCGGACGGCCCGGAGCAGGACGCGCTCGCCGCGGACCTGTCCTCCCCGTGGGACGTCGCCTGGTACGACGGCCGGATCGTGATCGCCATGGCCGGCATCCATCAGCTCTGGTGGTTCGACCCGGCACGGGGCACCACCGGGGTGTACGCGGGCACCACGGTCGAGGCGCTGCGGGACGGCCCGCTGCCGGACGTGTGGCTGGCGCAGCCGTCGGGGCTCGCGGCGGACGGGGACCGGTTGTGGATCGCGGACAGCGAGACGTCGGCGCTGCGCTGGATCGCGGACGGGGTCCTGCACACCGCGGTCGGCCAGGGGCTGTTCGACTTCGGGCACGTGGACGGTCCCGCCAAGGGGGCGTTGTTGCAGCATCCGCTGGGTGTCGCCGCGTTGCCGGACGGCTCCGTGCTGGTCGCGGACACGTACAACGGGGCGGTGCGCCGGTTCGACCCGCTGGCGCAGACCGTCTCCACGGTGGATGCCGGGCTGGCGGAGCCGAGCGATGTGCTGGTCACCTCCGACGGCTCGGTGCTCGTGGTGGAGTCGGCCGCGCACCGGCTGACCCGGCTGGCGCCGGGGGCGGTGCGGACGGTGGCCGGTGAGCGGCACCGGGTGGAGCGCCCCGCGTCGCCGCTGGCGCCCGGCGAGGTGACGCTGGACATCGTCTTCACCCCGGCACCGGGACAGAAGCTGGACGATACGTACGGTCCGTCCACCCGGCTGGAGGTGTCGGCGTCGCCCCCGGAGCTGCTGCTGGCGGGCGAGGGTGTCGGCACGGAGCTGTCCCGGCGGCTGGTGGTGAACCCTGCCGTGACCTCCGGCGTGTTGCAGGTTGTTGCCCAGGCCGCCACGTGCGACTCTGACAACGAACACGCCGCATGCCATCTGACCAGGCAAGACTGGGGGGTGCCGGTAGTTGTCGAGGAGGGTGCGCCAGCCCGCCTGCCGCTGGTCCTGCGGGGCCTGGACGAAGCGGCCGGGTCGTGAGCGCAAACACTACCTGTCAGTAACCTACGGTGCCGTAACCTAGAGCCGTGACGACTTCCGCCCCGTCCCGGATGACGCCGGCCGACCTCGGCAAACCGCGCCTGCGCGGCCGGCTCCACCAGTACGCGTTCTTCGTCGCGTTGGTGTGCGGCATCGTGCTGTGCTCCATCGCGGCCAGCCGTCCCGGCGTCGCACCGTTCCTGAGCTGCCTGCTCTACAGCCTCACGGTGTGCGGACTGTTCGGCGTCAGCGCCCTGTACCACCGCCGGGTCTGGTCCGACCGCGGCTACCAGATCATGCGGCGCATGGACCACTCGATGATCTTCATCTTCATCGCCGGCACGTACACACCGTTCTGCGTCCTGCTGCTGCCGCCCGCCACCCGCGACGTCATGCTCGCCATCATCTGGGCTGGCGCACTCGGCGGGGTCGCCCTGAAGATGATCTGGCCGCATCTACCCCGGTGGGCCGGTGCGCCGCTGTATCTCGGGCTGGGCTGGGCCGCGGTCGCGATCCTGCCGGACGTCCTGCACCACGGCGGCGTGACCGTGCTGGTGCTGCTGGCCGCCGGTGGCGCGGCGTACAGCATCGGGGCGGTGTTCTACGCCCTGCGCCGGCCCAATCCGTGGCCGACGGTCTTCGGCCACCACGAGTTCTTCCACGCCTGCACGCTGGTGGCGGCGATCCTGCACCACATCGCGATCTACTTCGCGCTGTACGCCTGACCGCCGCCCACCGCGTTCAGTAGCCGGGCGGCGGGGGCGGCGGCACGTCGTCGCGGCGCGTCTCCCGGTACTCGGTCACTGTTCCGCCGCCCACCACGCCGGGGCGGGCCTGGTTGACCACGACCGCGCGGCGCCGGCTGTTCCAATACCAGATGGTGACGATCAGCCCGACCAGGCCCGCCGCCATGAGGACCCAGCCGACGACATTGAGGTCGAGTCCGCTGATATCGGCATTGACGGCGAACGCGAGAATCGCCCCCAATGCCAGGAGAAAGATACTTCCGCCGATCCCCATGGGGGCCTCCTTGGCTCGTCGGTACGTCGACGCGCGTGTTTACCCCGGTGAATCGACCGCTAATCAGGCAAGCTGTCGGCATGACCGCACGCACCGTCGTACTGCTGCGCCACGCGAAGGCGGAGACGCCCGGCGAGCTGCCGGACATCGAGCGGCAACTCACCGATCGGGGACAGGCCGACGCGGGCGCGGCGGGAGCCTGGCTGGCCGCCGAGGGCCTGCGCCCGGAGCTGGTGTTCTGCTCACCCGCCATGCGGACCCGGCAGACCTGGCACGCGGTCGCGGTGGCGCTGGCCGAGGCCGACCCGGCCGGCTCCGCGCCCGAGGTGCGCTACGACCCCGGCCTGTACGCGGGCGGCCGCACCGAGGTCATCGACCTGCTCCGGACCGTGCCTGAGGGGACCGCAACGGTGCTCGTGGTGGGTCACAACCCGACGATGTCCGACGTCTCCCTGCTGCTGGGCACCTCGGACGGCGAGCTCGGCCTCGCGGGCCTGCGGACCGCCGGGCTGGCGGTGCACCGGGCGGACCTGGCGTGGTCGCAGACCGAGCCGGGGGCGCTACCCCTGGTGCAGACACACACCGCCCGCGCCTGACAACCCGCGAGAACACCACGGCGCAGGACGCCGACGCCACGCGGGCAACAAGACCCGTACAAACGCCGAGGGCCGGCGGACACCCTTGTCCGCCGGCCCCCGTCGCTCAGGGGGGAGGGTCAGCCTCAGAACGCCTCTTCGGGCAGGTCCATCAGGTCGAGGTTGGTGTTCTCGATGATCCGGCGGTCCGCGCCGACCCGCGGCAGGATCTCCCGGGCGAAGAACCGGGCGGCGGCCACCTTGCCGGTGTAGAAGTTCTTGTCCGCCGGGCTCAGCTCGCCGCCGAGCGCCTTGAGGGCGACCTCGGCCTGCCGCAGCAGCAGCCAGGAGATCACGACGTCGCCGATGGCCAGCAGCACCCGGCGGGAGCTGAGGCCCACCTTGTACAGCTCGCGGGCTTCGCCGCCCTGGACGGCCTGCAGCCAGCCCATCTCGATGCCGAGGATGGCCTGCAGCTCGCCGAGGGCCTTGGCCAGCGCGGCCCGCTCCTCCTTGAGCTGGCCGTTGCCGGCCTCGGTCTCCACGAAGGACTGCATCTCGGTGGCGAGGACGGACAGTGCCCGGCCCTGGTCCTTCACGATCTTGCGGAAGATCAGGTCGAGGCTCTGGATCGCCGTGGTGCCCTCGTAGAGGGTGTCGATCTTGGCGTCGCGGACGTACTGCTCCAGCGGGTAGTCCTGCAGGAAGCCGGAGCCGCCGAAGGTCTGCAGCGACTCGTGGCCGAGCAGCTCGTACGCCCGCTCCGAGCCGACGCCCTTGACCAGGGGCAGCAGCAGGTCGTTGACCCGGGCGGCGGCCTTGGCGGCCTTCTCGTCCCCGGCCGCCTCGGCGATCGCGACCTTGTCCTGCCACGTGCCCGTGAAGATCACCAGGGCGCGCATGCCCTCGGCGTACGCCTTCTGCAGCATCAGCGAGCGGCGTACGTCCGGGTGGGCGGTGATCGTGACGCGCGGGGCGTCCTTCTCCGCGTTCTGCAGCAGGTCGGCGCCCTGGACGCGGTTCTTCGCGTACTCCAGCGCGTTGAGGTAACCCGTCGACAGGGTCGCGATGGCCTTCGTGCCGACCATCATCCGGGCGTACTCAATGATCATGAACATCTGGCGGATGCCCTGGTGGACGTCGCCCAGCAGCCAGCCCTTGGCCGGGATGCCGTGCTCGCCGAAGGTCATCTCGCAGGTGTTGCTGACCTTGATGCCCATCTTGTGCTCGACGTTGGTGGCGAAGGCGCCGTTGCGCTCGCCCAGCTCACCGGTCTCCGGGTCGAAGTGGAACTTCGGCACGATGAACAGCGACAGGCCCTTGGTGCCCGGGCCGCCGACACCCTCGACGCCGACCGGGCGGGCCAGTACGTAGTGGATGATGTTGTCGCTCAGGTCGTGCTCACCCGAGGTGATGAAGCGCTTGACGCCCTCGATGTGCCACGTGCCGTCCGGCTGCGGGATGGCCCGGGTGCGACCGGCGCCGACGTCCGAACCCGCGTCGGGCTCGGTGAGCACCATGGTCGAGCCCCACTGCTTCTCGACGAACAGCTTGGCCCACTTCTTCTGCTCCTCGGTGCCCTCGACGTGCACGACGTGCGCGAAGGACGGGCCGGAGGAGTACATCCAGATCGGCGCGTTGGCGCCGAGCACCTGCTCGGCGATGGCCCACCACAGGGAGCGCGGGGCGAGGGTGCCGCCGAGCGCGCCGGGCAGGTCGAGGCGCCAGAACTCGGACGCCATGAAGGTCGCGAAGGACTTCTTGAACGACTCCGGCAGGTTCGCCGTGTGGTTCACCGGGTCGAACTTCGGCGGATTGCGGTCCGCGTCCGCGTAGCTGGCCGCGAGGTCTTCCCGGGCGAGGCGGTTCACCTCGGCGAGAACGTCGCGCGCGGTCTCGGCGTCGATCTCGTCGAACGGCGCCTGGCCGAAGGCCTTATCAGCCCCGAACACCTCGAAGAGGTTGAACTCAAGGTCACGCAGGTTGCTCTTGTAGTGAGTCATGGTGCTTGGCCCCGCCTCCCGAACGCGAGTTACTCGTCAGTAACCAACACTGTATTACCCGCGGGTAGGCATCGACAACCCGCGTGAGATCTTTGCCGCACGTCAAAAAGCGGACTAAACGCCCTCGATCAGGTACAACCGGAGTCGTCTTTCGGTCATTTGCCGGTCGCCGGGTCGCCCGGAAGTATCGGCGGGCGCCCCGGCTCGTTGCTCCCGATGTACGCGTCACACGCGTACCTCGCAGAGCAGGGACAGCTCGCCGACCGCCGACATGGCGGCGAACGACCTGGGGAGGTCACCATGTTCGCCACGATCAAGAGTCTGATTCCGGAGCCACGCCAGGCCAACCAGCAGCCCCGCGCATACGTGGGCCGGCACCGCCAGGCCGAGAAGTTCACCGCGCGTGCCCAGGTCACGGTCGTGCCGGGGCCGGCCGGGCGGGACCCGGACTCCGACGGCGCCGCGGCGCAGGCGCCGGAGGACGACGCACCCGCGGACGCGGCCTGACCGGATCACTCAGCTGCCGGCGGCGCCGACCTCCCAGCTCGGCATGGGTACGGAGGCGCCGCCGTCGCGGCCGGAATACTCCAGCAGGACCAGGGCGATGTCATCGTCCAACCGGCCGTGGACCCAGTCCACGAGAGCGGTTTCCAGCGAGGCAAGCCCGTCACCTACGGTGCCGTGACCCAGCAGCCGCCAGGCACGGTCCGCGGTCGGGAAGAACTCACCCTCCCGGCGCGCCTCGCCCAAACCGTCCGTGAACAGCAGCAACCGGTCGCCCGGCTCCAGCCGCTCCACGCGGGGCCGGGCCACCGGCATGAAACCCAGCGGCGGCGCGGGCGCCGGCGGCTCCAGGGCGATCACCTCGCCCCGGCGCAACAGCAGCGGGGCCGGGTGTCCACAGTTGACGATCGTCAGCGTTCCGCCCCGCTCCTCGACCAGCGCGGCGGTGACGAAGTCCTCGTCGCCGACGCTGCGGGCCACCGCCCGGTCCAGGTCCGCGACGATTGCGCGCAGATCCGCCCGCTCGTACGCCACATGCCGGTACGAGCCGAGGACGATGCTGGCCAGGCGCACGGCGTCGAGGCCCTTGCCCCGGACGTCGCCGATGATGATCCGCACTCCGTACGGGGTGTCCAGGGCCTCGTAGAGGTCCCCGCCGATGTCGGCGGCGGCCGACGCCGAGATGTAGCGGCCCGCCACCGCCAGCGAGCCGACCTGCGGGCCGATCGGGCGCAGCACCGCCTGCTGGGCCACGGCCGCCAGCCGGACCAGCTCCGCGATCCGGTCGGCCTGGCGCTGCCGGATGGTGGCCACGGTCGCCGCGATGCCGGTCGCCAGCATCACCCCGAGCACGTTGACCATGCCGACCATGTCGAACCGGCCGTGCGACCCGGCGAACCCCGTGCCGACAAGCGCGGCCAGCGCGCCCGCCCCGAGGACGGTCTGCCAGGAGGCGAACACCGCGGCCAGGAACGGCACCGCCGCCAGCAGGCCGACGAAGTTCACCTCGCGGCCGTCCGCGAGCTCCACCGCCGACACGACGGCAAGCAGCACGAGGGCCGCGCCGAGTCCGGCGCGGGATCCTGGGCTGAGCGAGCGTCTGCCCGCCGGGAGAATAGGCATGGCTTCGCCGAACAGCATGCCTGATCGACGCGAGCGACTGCATCACCTTGGACGCGGAGTCTGCGCACGTTGCGCGGGCGGATGCCGGTTGACGGGCGCGGCGCACGCGGCGGTGACAGGATGTCCGCGTGCCGAGCGACCTGCGTGATCAGCTGCGTGCCGCGTTCCGGTGGACCGACCCGGGCCCGGACAGCGGGTATCTGGTGAGCGACCGGTCCGGCTGGTGGCGCGATCCCACGATCCTGGACGGGCTCGGCCCCGCGCTCGCCGGGCTGTTCCCCGGCTCGGCGCCCACGGTGGTGATCGCCCCGGAGATCACCGGCTTCCTGGTCGGGCCGCTGGTGGCACGGGCCGCGGGCGCCGGCTTCGTCGAGGCGTACCGGGAGGGGGTGCGGCTGCCCATCGCCGAGCCGATGACCTGGGCCGACGTGCCCTCCGACCACCGCGGCGCGCGGCAGCGGCTCGGTCTGCGCACCCGCCTGCTCGGTCCGGCCGACCGGGTCCTCGTCGTGGACGACTGGGTCGCCACGGGCGCTCAGGCCCGGGCCGTGCACGCGCTCGCCGCGGCCTGCGGCGCGGCGGTCATCGGTACGGCGGTGATCGTCGAGGAGTGCGACCCCGCCACGGCGGCCGAACTGAACCTGCGCGGCCTCCTGACCGGCGCCGAGCTGGATGCGCCCGTCTGAGCAGCGCTCGGCTGGGGCGCCACCACGCAGGGGCCTGTGGGTGTCCTCGCCGCCGGGCCGCGTCCGGCAGATCAGCTTGACGATGATCCACAAACGACGGGATCGCCGGGGAGCAGCCTAGTCGCGCGGGGTGGCCTGACCGCTCGTCCAGTCGGCGAGCACCCCGACGGTCGGCCGCCAGCCGACGGGCTCGTAGCGGGCCAGCCCGCGCCGCACGTACGGATCGTCCGCCATCAGGTCCCGGGCCTGCTGGGCGGTCGCCGCGTCCAGCAGCACGACGCCGCCGTCCGGCGGGTCCTGCCGCCCGGCCGAGACCAGCACGCCCGCCTCGCTCAGCTCGCCGAGGAAAGCCAGGTGGTCGGCGCGGGCCTGGTCGATCTCGTCGAGCGGCGCGAGATAGGTGGAGATCATCAGATACACGGTGGTTCCTCTCACCGGTGACGGACGATGGCCATCGTACGAGCGGCGAGCACCGGATGGCCGATCCTGAAACGGTGGTTTCCGGCGTAATCGGATAATTCGGGGCGTCGATCGCCGGCAGCGCCGCGTTGGCTGGGATGACCTCCCCGCCGACCCGAAAGGCATCGTCACGATGTACCGGAACATCATCCGCTGGTTCAGTGCCGCGGCGGCGGCCGCCTCATTGATCGGCATGACCGGTCCGGCCGCGCTGGCCGCACCGGCACCCGTACAGATGACCTTCAACGCGGCACCGGAGCCCGCGGACCAGGGCAAGGCCCTGACCCTCTCCGGACGGGTGTGGCTGGGCGCGACCGGCAACCGGTCGCGGATCTACTTCTACTTCCGGCGCTCCACCGCGACCACCTGGGTGCTCACCGGATTCGCCAACTCGGACGACAAGGGGTACTTCAGCACGCGGACCACGGCCCGGTACTCCGGCACGTGGCGCGCCGTGTACCGGGGCACGGCCACCCGGGCCGCCGCGGCCCGCCTCGACGCCGTTGCCGTGCTGCACCCCGTCCCCCGGCCCATCGTGACCTACACCGGGACGGACAGCTCCTGGCAGGGCCCGCGCACGTTCCTCCCCACCGTCGACTACCGGGCCGTGGTCACCTACCGGTGCCCGGCCGGGGGGTACATGTATCTGCGCTGGAACGGCGACTCGTTCGGGTTCGAATCGGTGAGCTCCGCGAAGGCGGCCGGGACCCTGACCCTGAACGGGCACCAGGGGGCGCGCGGCGGATACTTCGACATCGACACGTATTCGGACTGCACCTGGTCGATCATCGTCTACTCGGGAACGGTACGCGTTCTGGCGTGAGCCCTTCGGAGGGCCGGGCGGCCTGCCCGGTCCTCCGACTCGCCCGGCGTGGACGACGGCCTCGCGGGTCAGCCCTGCGGTACCCAGATCCACGGCGGGTCCGGGCGCTCCTCGGCCCGCGGATACGCCTGCGCGACCGCCAGGGTCGACCACCCCTGCCCGCAGCCGAGGTCGGCGAGCCGTCCACCGCCGGACACCCGCTGCGCAGCCGGGCCGAGCGCGGGCAGCCACTCCTGCACCAGCGCCGAGGCGAACGCGGGCCGGTTGATGCCGCCCTGCCCGATGCGGAAGTCGGCGCCGTAGCGGGCGTACGGCACGCCGGTCCCGGCGCGGTAGGCGTCCACCACCTCGTCCAGTACGGAGGCGATGCCGACCACCATGCGGGCCAGCGGCGCGAGATGATCCGGGGCTACCGGCGCCGTGAGGACCCCGACGTGCGCCTCGGGCAGCCGGTATCGGCGCGACTGCGCCTCGGCGGTGACGTCGTCCACGCCGAGGATCCCGGCGACCGCCTGCTGCTCCAGCCATTCCCGCGCGTACCGGGGGGCGATGCCGGCGGCCTCGGCCAGTTCGCCGTACGTGCTGCCGTCCCGCCCGCGCAGCGCGTCGTAGAGGCCCAGCCGGCTGCCCAGGTAGATCCCGAACAGCTCGAGTGCGCCGATCGTGGCCTGCATCATCCGCTCGTCCAGGGCGGGTTCGTCGATGGCGGTCATAGCCGTTGACTCCCATGCGATCGATCTACCGATACGCACTTGCGGCGGTATAGGCCACTTTTCCATAGTTCCGCCGTCGACGGTCCGCCCCGCGGGCGTGTCCCGGTGTCACGAGCTGTGGCCTCTGGCCCGGCGATCAGAAGGTGCTGTTGGACCACCACTGCGCGAAGAGCTCCTGGTCGCCGATGATCTCAACGTCCGCCGTTTCCACCGACAGGCGGCGATTGAGCAGGAGCAACAGGTGGAGGGCGGGCCCACGTACCTCGACGTCCGCCCGGCCGCGGCCGTTGCGCCAGGTGACACCGGCCGGGCTGCGAACGACCGACCACTCGCGGTTCGACCCGAGATCGGCGTCGGTGGCGGCAAACTGCAGTGACTCACCGGCACCGGCCAGGTTGACGAAGGCGCTGGAGACACCGATGTCCGGCCTGGACAGGGTCGCGGCAGTCTCCAGCAGGTCGGACACGCCGTCAGCCGCAAGATCCGCAGCCAGGTCACCCTTGATGCCGAGGGCCAGTTCGGCGTCGAAGCGATGCACCACCTCGTCGTGCAGCAACCTCCGGAGCCAGAAGCCCGCCGACCGGTCCTTCTGCCACGTCCACACGGGCTGCTCCGGTCCCACGACCCGTACCGCGTCGGCGAGCATCCGAGCGCCCGCCATCAACCAATCGCTTCGCTCATCCGGATCCGCAGGCACGTCCACCTCCTGCATGGGGATCGGCTCCAGCAGGCGCTGGCGGATGATCTCGGCCGCCCACCGGTGCCCGCGGCCGACGTGCCCCACCAACTGCTCCAATGTCCAGTCAGGACAGGTCGGGATCGGACGCTGACCGTCCGCGTCGCGCGCCAACCTGGCCAAGCTCGCGGTTTCGGCTTCGAGCTCCAGGAAGTACCGGTCGAAATCAAGCACGGATATCGCACATCCTCGGGGCGACGGGGCAACTAATCGCCGTCAATGATCCCGCCTCGACCTGAGCCTGCGGTCACGGCGTCCGGATGGCCGGCCGGGCGCCGCGACCGCGCAGGTCAGATCAGCGGGCGGCGGGTCACCGTCAGCGGAGTGTCACGCGGGCCGCCTCCTGCTTGCCCTGGGCGAAGCCGGCACGGGCGGCCGGGATGCGGGTCGCCGGGTCCATCTGGTTCGTACCCATTGCGGCTCGGGAATCGGCGTCCGGTGTGATCACCTCGACGTGGCTGCCCTGCTGGCGCAGGGCCTCGACCTGGCTTGCCAGGTCCGCGCCCGGAAATCTGCGCAGGCCCTCGAACTGGCCCTCCGGCAGTGGCCCGCGCCGTTCGCTGAACGGCGACAGCACCACGACGTTCGCATAGCCCGAGGCGAGGTCGGCGTTGTCGGCGGAGCGCACGCCGCCGTTGATGTAGCGGGTGCCGTTGATGTTGTGCGTGGGGGCACCACCGGGCAGTGCGATGGCCGCGGTCACCGCATCCACCAGGTCGACGCCGGAATCGCGGTCGAACGCGACCAACTCGCCGGTGTGCGCGTTGAGGGCCACCACGATCATCGGCCGGTCCGGCCATTCATGGCGGGGCAACCGGGCGGCGACCAGTGCCCGCCGCTGTCGCGCCGCCGCAGGTCCGAGTCGGGAGTCGCTCTCCAACCCGAACGCGCCCATCGCCCGTTGCAGATCGGCGGCCGAAGTGGCGGCGGCACCGATGGCCCGCATCCGCTCGAACACCGTGTCCATCGGCGGGGACGGTTGCCGTTCCCGGTGCTGTCCGACCGGTTGAACCGGCGCGGAGAGGACCGAGGCCAGCAGTTCGGCCGCTGGTATCCCGCTGCGCACCTGCGCCGCCGTGGTGGAGCCGGACGAGGTGCCGATCACCAGATCGGCGGCTTCCGCCAGGTCGAGACCGGCTTCGGCCAGGCCTGCGATGACGCCGATCTGCCACGCTTGTCCGGCGGAACCACCGGCACCGAGCACCAGAGCAACGTTGTGAACCATGGTGTCGCCTTTCAGGAGTGCCTGATTGTCTAGGCGCTCCCGGCGATACCTCCGTCAATCACCCGACCGTGACGGGCAGGGGGAGCACCCACATCGATACGACGTTCATGGGTCTCACCTCCTCGGGTGGTGTCACGGTCGACTGCAAGCTACCAGCTCGATGCGGCCCCACCCATCCATTTCCCCATGCCACGGCAGTCGTGGCGCCGGACCTGCTCGGCAGGTGACCCTACGGCGTTGCTGCCTGCTGGATGATGGTTGCGATCTTCCGTCCGAGGACAGCGACGCCGACGGCAACGCCCGCGGCCAGGACAGCAGCAGACGGCGACCCGTTGAGGGCGACCAGAACACCGGCCAGAGCTGTGGCCAGTGCGGTGCCCATGGACAACGTCTGGCCGGTCATGGTGACGGCAAGCATGATCCGCATGCGTGCCGGCGGCGCCTGACCGCTCGCGACGGATCGGTACGCCACCGCGGCGCCGACGACGTACAGCGACAGCGAACCGCTCAGTCCCAGGACGGCTACGAAGATGGGTACGGCGACCAGTGTGCCGCTGACCGCCAGCCTGGCCGTCATGGCACTGGCGGCTACCGCGCAGACGAGGAGCACTGTGGACAGTGCCGTGACCAGCAGACAGGTCCGCCTGACTGCCACCCGGGACGTTGCCGCTCGGGCTTGCACCAGGGCTGACCACCGCCGGGACTCATCCCTGATGGCGGTTATGGCGTCGGATATCTGGTCGTCTGTCGACCTCGACACAGCCGCGCCTCCCCGCTGCTCGACATGGTTCGCCACACTACCGTGAGCGTGCACCGCCCAGGAGCGCCGACGAGCCATCGCCGACGCGTTCAGCGCGCAGATCAAGAAGGGCCGCGATCTTGCGGCGTCAGGTACCCGAAATTGCCGTCCGGTCGGCGGGGCATCATGGTAGACAGCCCCGGTGGAGACGATTCTCAACTTCCCCGAGCTGCTGCGCATGATCGACGAACGATCGGCCGCCTTTCGCGCCGCGGTCGCTTCCGCACCCAGCCTCGACGTGCCGGTGCCGACCTGCCCCGGGTGGACTCTCTTCGATCTGGCGCAGCACCTGGGCATGGGTCGCCGCAAAGCGGCCGCCATCGTCGCCGCAGGGCCTGCCGACGCACCCCCGGCCACCTCGGCATGGGACGACGGCAAGGGTGCGCCTCGCGATCGCGAAGCTCTCGTGGCCTGGTTGACCGATTCCATCGAGCAACTGGCGAGCACGCTGCACGAGGCCGGCCCGGATCGCGGTTGTTGGACGTGGTGGGGGGACTCGCAGTCGCCGCAGACCTCCGGCGCCGTCGCCCGGCACCAGGTTCAGGAGGTCGCGGTGCACACCTACGACGCCCAACTCACCCTGGGCGCCCCGCAGCCGCTACCGGACGACGTCGCCCTCGACGGTGTCGAAGAGTTCCAGTTCACCTGCTGCGCAACGGACGTCGCCTGGCCGCACGAACCCGCCGTCATCGATTACCACGCCAGCGAGGGCCGTTCCCTGCGTGTTCGGCTTGACCGCGACGGCGCACGGGTCACCCGCCTCCACACGTCCGCGGCCAGCGAGGACCCGGACCCGGCCGACGCCTCCGCCTGGGGCACGGCCAATGACCTGGTCCTGGCCTTCTACGGCCGCATCCCTCTGAACTCCCTGAAGCTGGAGGGCGACCGCCGCATCTTCGACCAGATCGTCGCCTGGGACCCCGGCGCGTAACGGGGTTCGAGTCTGGCGTACGCCACACCCTGGCCATCACGGGGTTGTCGTCGCAGCTCAGCGGTTGCTACGGTCACGCACCGTCGCTGGGGAGGGGTGCCCGTGAGCGTTACCCGCCGTCGGCTCGTCGTGGCCGCCACCACGCTGGCCTGTGCCGCGGTCGGCGCCGGGGCGGCGGGCTTGCAGGGCATCGGACCACTGGCGCGCCTGGCGGTGACCGAAACACGGCTTGAGCCACAGGTCGTCACCCTCTTGAACCCGCCCGGTGACCCTCTCGCGGTGCTGGTGGGGGTGCCCTGGACCAAAGAGGGCTACTGCGTGGGGCAGTTCGAGGTCGAGGCCACGGAGACGCCGACGGAGGTGACAGTGGGGGCGGTCGTGAGCCGTGAGGATCCCACTGGGCCGTGCGCGGGTGTGGGCACCGTCGACAACCTGGCCTGGGTCGACTTTCAGCTGGTCGCACCGCTGGGGAGCAGGGCGGTGGTACGAAGCAGCGACGGTGCCGCCTTGCCGATCCGTCATTGGTGAGGTGGCATACGCCACGCGGAGCCGGATTCGCTGGCCGACGGCATCAGCCTCGCTCACCGGCCCTGGATTGACAGCTGCCCGGGCATCCGACTGGATCAGGGCGTCAGAGGAACCATTTCGCGTGGTGGTCCGGCGCGATGCGCACGGAGAGTACGCCGCGAAGGGGATCGGCCCACAGCGGCACAGGGTCGCCGTGCCTGTCGGTGGAGACTGGGATCTTGAAGGTGAGAACGAGGCGGGACTCGGCGCCCGGCGCGAGTGCGGACGGTGGAGCACTCCAGGTCGTGAGGGTTCGTACCTCGTGTGGATGCCATGTGTCCCCGCCGGTGACCAACGCTGCATTGCGGGTCAAGAATGAACAATCGATCGGCGTGGTCCCGACGTTCTTGATCCGGACGATGTACGACGCCACGTGGGCGCCGTTTCCCGCGTGGTCGGCTTGGAGCCATGCCGAGAGGCCGAAGTCGTCCCTGAGGGTCTGGACGCTGCCAAGGGGAACCGCATCAACAAAGGGTTTCTGCGCGGCGACGAACTGCTCGAGGACGCGGACCGCGCCTGGGTCGAGGGTGATCTGAGGAGGTGGAACGCGTCGGGGGGTCAGCTGCACACCGGGGCCCTCGCGCGCATCGCCGCCGTCGGTGACCCCGGCGGCGTCATACCGCCTCCCAGCGGCGAATCGGTTCGCCATGACGGACAACGCGACCAGGACCGCCGCGATACCGACGAGCGCGGTCACCACCCGGGCCGACGGGTATCTCGCAGTCACGGGCCGCTACATCGGCAGAAACCGCTCGAAGCTGAGGGCACCGGCCGCCCGGACTGAGTTGACTCATGATGAAGGGAGCCCGCGGCGCCGTGAACCACAGCGCCGCGGGCTCCGTCAGGCGGTACATATGGAGTGGATGATGACTCTTGCTCTCTGATGCAACCTGTCATGTCTGATTCAGAGGCGATCACCTGCCCTTTCTGGTCCTGCCGCTGGCGTGTCAGGTCCTGGCGCTGGCGCGGTCACGGCCGCCGTCGCCGGGTTCACGGTGGGGCGCGTTGACGGCGCCGTTCGGTGTCCGGCACGTGGCCCATCAGCCGGCGCGCGGCCTCGCCGAGGAGGCGAACGAGGCCGGACGGCCAGGGCACGGGCCGCGGCGGCACCGGTGGCACGGCTGGCGGGGTAGGCCAGGACGCGGCGATCAGCGCGTCGAACTCGCCACGCACCAGGTCGTCGTCGGCGCACACCAGGTCGATGAAGGCGTCCTCGACCGGTGTGGCGCCCGGCGGGATGCCGATCACTGCGCAGTCCACGGCCATCGCCCTTTCCAGGGGTTCTTCCCGAGGAGCCGGGTAGACGGGAGCCGGTTCAGGCGTTGATCGCGGTGGGCTCGTCAGCGTTGACCGCGACGGTGACCTTGCGCGGCCTGGCCCTCTCGGTCACCGGGATCCGCAGGACCAGCACGCCGTTGTCGTAGCCGGCCCGGATCCGTTCGCTGTCGAGCACGTCGGACAGGATCAGCTGTCGGGAGAACACCCCGAGGGGCCGTTCGGAGGCCTGCATCTGCGCGTCATCGCCCAGATCGAGTGGGCGCCGTTCGGCCTTGACGGTCAGCACGTTGCGTTCGATGTCCACGTCGATGCTCTCCGGGGCCACCCCGGGCAGGTCGAACGCGACGATGTACTCGTCGCCGGCGCGGTAGGCGTCCAGCGGCATCGCGACGGGCCGGGACCAGGTGCCGGGCTGGGGTTCACCGAACAACTGCCGGGTCAGCCGGTCCATTTCCTGGAACGGGTCGGTGCGCATCAACATCGATCCACCTCCGATTGCTCTGTCGACTACAGGGTGCCAATGCGCTCACCACCCGTTGTATCATGCCATCGGAACGATGACAACCAGGTTGTCATCGAAAAGATGACGGAGTGGCGATGAGTGAACCCGATGGTCCCGACAATCAGGCCGCCCTCGCGCGGATCCTGGCCGCCACCAGCGCACCCGAACTCCCGACCCGGGAAGCGGCGCTGGCCGCGCTGATCACCCTGCGGCACCTGCGGGACCGGCTCGACGCCTGGGAACCCCAACTCATCGCCGCCGCCCGCGCAGCCGGCACCAGCTGGGCCGAACTGGCCCCCGCCATGGGCGTGGCCAGCCGCCAGGCCGCCGAACGCCGCTACCTCCGGATCCGCCGCACCGACCACGACGACACCGGCGCGACCGCCGACCAGCGCGTCACCGCCGAACGCGACCGCCGCGCCGGCACCCGCGCCATCACCGACTGGGCCCGCGCCAACAGCGCCGACCTTCGCCAACTCGCCGGCCAGATCACCGCCCTGACCGACCTGGGACCCGACGCCCAACCCAGCCTCGACCGGCTGCACCACGCCCTCGGCGCCGCCGACCCCGCCGCCCTGCTTCCCCTGCTCGCCGCCGTCCACGAACACCTGCAAACCCAGCACGCCGGCCTCGCCGACCAGGTCACCACCGTCTCGCAGAACGCCAACCAGATTCGCCACGACACCCAACAACGACGCGAACACCGCCGTGGCCCCGACCCAGGACAGACCAGCCGGACCGACCCGACCCGATGAGCACCGGCAGTGGGTCACCGTGGCGCAGTTCGCCATGTCGCAGGCGGCGCTGGTCGCGCCGAACACGCTCGCGCTGATTGCCAGCACGTTCCCGGCGGGCACGCCGCGCAACAAGGCGATGGCCGTCTACAGCGCGATGTCCGCCCTCGGTACCACCGGTGGCGTCCTGCTCGGCGGGCTGCTGACGTCACCGACCAAGCCGCTCAGGAACTCGCCGGACTGGTCGCGGCGCTGCGTTTTCCAGGGAGCCGGTTCAGGTTCGGACAGTCAGGGCCCAGGACGGCCCGGTGCCGTCTCCCCACAGCCGGCCAAGTCCGCTCAGCGGGGCGGAAGCTTCACGATGCTGACGAAGAATTCGTCGATCTGGCGGATCACGGCGATGAACTGTTCGAAGTCGACCGGCTTGGTCACGTACGCGTTGGCGTGCAGCTGGTAGCTGCGCAGAATGTCCTCGTCCGCGGCCGAGGTGGTCAGCACCACGACCGGGATCCTGCCCAGGTCGGGGTCTTTCTTGATCTCGGCCAGCACCTCCCGTCCGTCGCGGCGGGGCAGGTTCAGGTCGAGCAGGATCAGGTCGGGTCGGACGGCATCCGCGTACTCGTCCTCTCGGCGCAGGTAGGCGAGGGCTTCGGCGCCGTCGGGGACGACGGTGAGCCGGTTGCGGACCTTGTGCTCATCGAACGCCTCCTGGGTCATCAGCACGTCGCCCGGGTCGTCCTCGACGAGCAGCACCTCGATGAGGGAGCCTTCCTGCCGGGTCATGTGGATCTCTCCTTCGCCGGTTCCGTGGGCACCTCAGCCGGCATCGGCAGGGTGAACCAGATCGAGGTGCCCTCGTGTACGTCGAGGTCCAGCCAGATCCGGCCGCCATGGTATTCGACGATCTTCTTGACAATCGCCAGCCCGATGCCGGTGCCCTCGTAGGCATCCCTGGCATGCAGCCGTTGGAAGATCACGAACACCTTGTCGGCGAACTCCGCCTCGATGCCGATGCCGTTGTCCCGGATGTTGATCCGCCATTCCCGCTCGCCCTGTTCGGCGCTGACCCGCACCACCGGGGGAACGCCGGGGCGGCGAAACTTCAACGCGTTGCCGATCAGGTTGACCAACAGCGTGGTGAGCAGCGGCTCTTCCCCCTCGACCGGAGGCAGCTCGGACCACTCGATCGTGCCGCCCCGCGACTCCAGCTGGGCGGACACCTGCTCCATCACGTGGTTCAGGTCGACCTCGGCGAACCCGGCGGTCAACCGCCCGATCCGGGAGAACGCCAGCAGGTCGTTGATGAGCTGCTGCATGCGCTGCGCACCATCCACCGCGAACGCGATGTACTGGTCAGCGCGCTCGTCGAGCTGGCCCGAGTACCGGCGCTGCAGCAGCTGACAGAAGCTGGCCACCTTGCGCAGCGGCTCCTGCAGGTCATGCGAGGCGACATACGCGAACTGCTCCAGGTCGCGATTGGACCGGGTCAGCTCATCGGCCTGCTGTTTGAGCTGGTCGTTGACCCACTCGACCTGCCCCCGCGCCTCGCGTACCTCGGCCAGCTCCGAAGCGATCTGGCGGCGCATCGCGTCCACGTCCGCGGCCAGCGCGACCAGCTCCGGCGCGCCACCACTGGTGATACGCCGCTCGTAGTTGCCCGCAGCCACCTCCCGTACCTGGGTGGCCAGCTCGACGATCGGGCGGGTGACCATACGGTCCAGCAGGAACAGCAACAGCGCGCCGGCCAGCAGGACCACCCCGGCCCCGACGGTTTCCAGGACCAGGAGCGTGCTGCCGATCTCCTGGGCGGCGGCGACCTTCTGATCACGTACTGTGGCGATGCGGTGCTGAAGCTGCGTGACGGCGGCCCGGACCGGATCGAACGCGGTCGTGTCCGCGGCCAGCCGCATGATCTCGACGGAGCCGGGCCCATCGCGGCGGACTGCGGCGATGACTGGTTCGGCGACCTCGGCCCGCCAGGCGTCGGCGCGTCGCTGGACGTCGCGCATCGCGTCCCGGATCGCCGGGTCGGCGCCGGACGCCGCTTCGATCTGCCGGAAACTCTGCTGCTCGGTCACCTGCCCCTCGATGTACGGCGCGAGGCTGCTGTCCCGGCCGCTGATCGCGAAGCCGCGCACGGCCGTCTCCTGGTCGACCAGCGCCGTGTACAGGCTCTCCGCCGCGGTGCGCATCGGGCCGGTGCGGTGGACCAGCCCGTCGATCTGCTGGTTGGCGCGAGCGGCGGTGACCAGGGCTAGGACGCCCAGCGTGGTCAGCACGAGGCCCACGGTGACGCACAGCACGATCAGCCGGCGGCGAATCGTCCACGTCCGGACCCAGGTCATCGGCCACCGCCTCGTGAGATGAGCAGCATGGCCACGTCGTCCGCGAGTGGCCCGCCGTTGGCCTGTTCGGCGCGGCCGACCAGCCATCCCGGGAGGTCGGGCACGGCGATCCCGTGGCCGGCCGGCTCGTCCAGCAGCGTGCACAGGCCGGGCACGTCGAGCCGCTCGGGGCCGGCGCCGGCGTGTCCGTCGATGAGGCCGTCGGTGTACATCAGCAGCGACCAGTCGGCGCCCGAGAAGTCCAGTTCGGTGGCCGGGGTGGGGGTGGGGCAGACCCCCAGCATGATGCCGCGGCGTGCCGCGACCGGCTCGGCCCGACCGGCGCGCAGCAGCACCGGCGGCGGATGCCCGGCGAGGCGGACGGTGGCCCGGTCGCGGCCGAGGTCGAGAACTACGGACGCGACGGTCGCGAAGATCTCCCGGGCGCGACGCTCGCTCATCAGGACCTGTTCCAGCGCGCCGAGGATCTCCTCGTCAGGCACCCCGGCCAGGACCAGCGCCCGCCACGCGACGCGCAGCTCCACGCCCAGCGCGGCCTCGTCGACGCCGTGTCCGCAGACGTCGCCCACGATCAGGTGCAGCCGGTCCGCGCCGATCTGGACGACGTCGAAGAAGTCGCCGCCGAGCAGGCCGAGTGCCCGCCCTGGCCGGTAGAACGTGTGCACCGCGACCTCGGTGGTTTCCATCAGCGGCTGCGGCAGCAGGCCGCGCTCCAGCCGGGCGGACTCGGCTTGAAGCAGTTCCATCTCGCGCAGCCGCTGGGAGTTCTCGTCGGCGCGCTTGCGCTCGACCGCGTACCGCAGCGCCCGGCTCAGCAGCACCCCGTCGACCTGGCCCTTGACCAGGTAGTCCTGCGCACCCTCAGCGACCGCGGCGACCCCGAGGTGCTCGTCGGTGCGGCCGGTGAGCACACAAACCGCCGCTGGGCCGGCGACCAGGAGCAGCCGGCGCAGCCCATCGAGGCCCTCGGCGTCGGGCAGCCCGAGGTCGAGCAGGACGCAGTGCACGCCGTCCATCAGCGCGCTGGCCTCGCTCAGCGTGGTGGCCACCAGCAGGTCGAACGCGATGTCCGTCTCGGCGAGCAGCTCCCGGACGAGGTATGCGTCGCCGTCGTCGTCCTCGACCAGAAGGACGCGTAGCCGCTCAGACCGGTCCACCGCGGTCGGTGACGAGCGCGGGCCGGCGAACCGGTCGGTCACCGCGTCAATCCACCGAGGGAGCGGTACGGTGCGATGGCACCGGCGCGGCTGTGGTGGTCTATGGCGCGCCTCCTTCGAGTGGGGTCCGCCGATCATGGACCGCCAGCGGGAGTCGCACAAGACGGCCACCCGCACCGGTGGTGCAGAACACCGGGCCCGGGCCCGGGGCCTGCTGACACGGCGAGTCGCCGTGCTGCTCGGCCGCTGTTCTTGGCCTGAATCGCTGTGGCGCCCTTCCCGCCTGTGGTTCGGGCGGCAGGCATCCTCAGTGTGGTTGAAACACGTCGGCGTCGAGGTGCCCCCGGAGCTTGCCGATAGCCTTGGTGAGCAGCCGCGAGACGTGCATCTGGGAGATCCCTACCTGCTCGGCGATCTGGGACTGGGTCAGGTTGCCGTAGAAACGCAACGTGATGATCTTCTGTTCCCGGTCGTCAAGCGTCGCCAGAGCCGGTGCCAGGGTGGCGCGCAGATCGACGTTGTCGTACTCGTTGGTGTCATCGCTGAGGGTGTCGCCGAGCTCGGCGGTGCCCTCGGCGCCGATCGGGGTGGACAGGCTGGTGGCGTTGTAGGCGCGAGCGCCTTCGAGGCCTTCCAGGACTTCCTCCTCGGTGATGCCGAGGTGCGTGGCGATGTCCGCGACCTGGGGCGACCGGCCCAGGCTGTGGGTCAGGGTGCTGTTGGCCTCGGTGATCTGCAGGCGCAGTTCCTGCAGCCGGCGCGGTACCCGGATCGACCAGGTGCGGTCGCGGAAGTGCCGCTTGATCTCGCCGACGATGGTCGGGATGGCGTAGCCGGCGAAGTCGACCCCACGGCTGGCGTCGAACCTGTCGACAGCCTTGATCAACCCGATCGTCGCGGTCTGAACGAGGTCGTCGGTGGGTTCGCCGCGACCCGCGTAGCGGTGGGCGAGGTGGCGGGCCAGCGGCAGCCACGCCTCGATGGTCTGCTCTCGAAGCGCTGAGTGGGAGGGGTGACCGACGGGCATCGCGGCCAGCGCGTTGATCAGGTCGCCGGCGACGCTCGTTGCCTGGTCGCTGGTCAGGTTGTCACCGTTAGTAGCGGACGGCGGGTTGGTCTGCGCTACAGATGTCGTGGTCATCAGTCGGTCCTCCGGTCGGTCAGCCAGTGCGGATACCCGTTCGGCGACATGACCCTAGCCGAATGATCGTCTCAGAGCTAGCCGAAAGTATGAGTCACAAATCACGCTCCGTGAGTGGTGCGGAAAGCCAATGCCGAGATGCCGGGAGAACCGTCAGGGCCACCACTGTCGGCCTGCGGCTGTCGCACTTGATCTCAAGGCAGGGGGAACCTCGGGACGAGCGCCAGCACCGGTGACCTTCTTGCGTTCAGCGGCCACGGCCACCTGCCCGCCCCACGCACACGCTCGCAACAACCCGGTGCGGAGGATTTCGGCTCGCTGAGCCGAGCTCGCGTGCAGCTCTCAGCTCGGGGCTGAGGTCAGCACGTCGTGCAGGCCGGTCGCCTGCATCAGCCTGCGGGTCATCCCGCTCGGGTTGATCACGAGAAAGGTGGTGCCGTTCTCGGTGGCCACGGCTTGGGCTTTGAGCAGCGCACCCAGCCCGGTGGAGTCGCAGAAGGTGACCCCGGTCAGGTCGATCACCAGCCGGCGCGGCGGCGGGTCAGCGATGATCTCCTGCTTGACGTGCTGGTGCAGTCGGTCCACGGTGGCCAGGTCCAGCTCACCGGCCAGCGCCAGCCGGACCTCGCCGGCAGCGCCGGTGTGCCTGGTGATGTTCATGCCGTCTCTGCCCTGCCGCTTCCGGATCGGGTGGGCAGCGGGCCGGGGTAGGGCTCCAGCTGCACCAGGACCTGCTTGCCACCCTGATGGTCCCGCACGTCCCAGCGCGCGGCCAGAGCCTCGATGACGGCCAGGCCGCGCCCGCCGTCCCCGCCGGGTTCCCGGTGCCGCGGCACCACCGACGAGCCGTCGGCCACGCACAGCACCACCCGCTCATCGTGGGCCTCGACCGCGAGCGCGACCGCGCCGCCGCCGTGGCGGACCGCGTTGGTGACCAGTTCACTGACCACGATCGCCGCCGTCTCGAGCCACACCGGGTCGTGGAATCCCCAGCTGCCGAGCACGGCAGTGACCGCACGGCGGGCAGCCGCAGGCGCCTCCACATCCAGGGGTAGATCAAGGTGGGCGGTCAGTTCGCTCATGGTCGGCAGGTCCCCTGGCTCCGGTCGGGCAACGGACTGTGTGGCGAAGATACCCAATGGGGCCAAGTACCAACCAGCGACCTCGCAGCGCGGGCAGGCAGTCGGCAACGTCACGGAGCTGCGTACGGATGCCCGCCATCGGCACTGCCCGAAGCCGGTACTCACGTAGTCGCGGTGCCATTCCACCGATCTACCGACAGGACCTGACCCTCGCGACATGAGCATCGTGGCCGGTTCCAGGGCCAAGCCTCGGCCTCGGCGACTGTCACCGGGCTGCGGCACCGCCCACCAGGCGGGGCCGGGGCCTCGCAACCCCTGCCGAGCAGGTCAGCGGTTGACGTAGGCGGCCAAGCCGCCGAGTTGTTCGCTGGCGATGAACACCGACCGCACGTTGAGGATCGCCTCCTCGACATGAGCGGGACAGCCCCACGCCGCGTCGCCCCACGAATCAGCGACCTTGATCTCGGCGGGCGCGGTGCACCCGCGGGCGCCCCCGAGCTGGCAACGTTCGGGGTGCGGCGTGGCGGCCTGCGTGGCCGCGGCGGCGCGCATGCGGGCGGTGAGTTCCGCGGCGGTGGCGGCGCGTTGTTCCGCATCGGCGCGCAGTTCCCGTTCCGCCCGTACGGCCTTGGCCAGAGCGTCATGGGCCGCCTTGGCCTGTGCTTCGGCGGCTCGCCGCGCCTGCTCGCTGTGGTGGTTTTCGATGGCGAGGGCGGCGGTGCCGGCGAAGACCCGGGCGAGGGCGAGGTCGGCGTCCTGCGGGACCCGTGGGGTGCGGTGGTACATCGCGAAAGTGCCCAGCAGGCTGCCGTCGCGGGCCAGGATCGGCGTGGACCAGCAGGCGGCCAGTCCGGCCCGGCCGGCCAGCTGCCGGAAGTCCTTCCAGAACGGGTCGGTGGTGATGTCGGTGACGATGACCGGTTCCCGCCGATGCGCGGCGGTGCCGCAGGAGCCGACGCCTTCACCGGTGGCGATCCCGTCGATGGCCTGATTGTAGAAGTCGGGCAGGCTGGGCGCGGCGCCGTGACGCAGGTGCCGGCCGTCGGGATCGGCGAGCAGGACGGAGACCAGCACCTCCTGCGGTGCGAGACTCTCGATGCGACGGGCCATCCCGTCGAGCACCTCGGTCAGGGGTGCCTGCCGGGCGATCTGCTCCAGCAGGGCACGGTGTTCGGCCATCAGCCGTTGGGCCTGCTTGACCTGCGTGGTCTCCACGCCGATCACCCGGATCCCGGTCACGGTGCCACCGGCGTCGCGGCGCGGCTCGTAGCTGAAGTCGAAGAACGCCTCCCGCGCGTGCGGGCCGCTGCCCAGCACGAACCGCACGTCACGGCCGGTATAGGGCTCACCGGTGCGGTAGACCTCGTCCAGCACGACGATCACGCCTTGATCGGCCGTTTCGGGCATCAGCTCCCCGAGCGGGACCCCGGTGCGAGCCCGTTGGTCGCCGATGGCGGCGAAGAACGCCGGGTTCGCCGTCTCCACCAGGTGCGCCGGCCCCGCCAGCGACGCGAAAACGGCAGTCGACTGCCCGAACAGTGCCCGTTGATCCTCTTCCACCACGTGCCCGGCGACCGCCGGATCCGCAACGGGGGGTGGCTGGCCTGATACCGCCGTCATGTCGTGGTCTGCCTCTCGACTGCGGATACGTGGAATGATCGATGGCTCACCGCCGGTGACGGCGGTCGGGCTGCGCAGGCAAGTGGCGAGGCTGCCGGGGGAGCGTACCGGCGAAGATCCGAGATTGCACCCAGCGGCGGCCGCGGCAGCCCGCTGCGGCCCGAGGGGCCTGCCGACCGGATGGATGCCGGCAGAGAACTCGCCTGCCCGGAGGGGTGTTCCGCACGTGGATCAGAATGAATGGGCCCCCTCCTGGCTGAAGAAGGACCGGAGGCGAGGTTCAGGTGGCGCCGGTGTGCTGGCGCCGGTAGTTGTCGTTCTGTTGGAGGGTCCGCGGCGCGGTCCATCGTGTAGGGGCGACCCGTGCGCCGCCGTGCCGAGCGAGCCACGGAGGGGTAGGAAACCCTGTTCCCCAGCAAAAAACGGCCCCGCCATCGAAATCGATGGATTGGGGGCCGTTTACAGGGCTGTGTCCTGCGGCGATACGTGGAGCGGGTGACGGGAATCGAACCCGCACTGTCAGCTTGGGAAGCTGATGTTCTGCCATTGAACTACACCCGCGGGCCGCCCCACTGTACCCGATACCCGGCACTCGTGGCGCAACCGCCTCACCGCACCCCGGCCAGCGGCCGGGATAACCCCGTCGCCGGGTCATGCCACGTCTGGGTGACCGCGCGGGCACGCGGCGCGGTGGGCATCAGCACGGCGCCCGCGGGGCCGTGACGGCGGATCATGACGACCTCGATCATCAGCTCGAACAGGCGCCAGTCCACCGTCGGGGAGGCGTGCAGCGCCGCGGCCAGGCGGTTGATCACCACCGGGTCGAGCACCGGAACCGCGACCCCCGACAGGTACGCCTCGTCGTCGGTCTCCTCCGGCGGATACGAGTGCAGCGCGTAGCGGCCGTCGCGTTCCAGGTCGTGGCGCTTCGGGGAGTCGATGACGAAGCAGTACAGCCCTTCGTCCGTGATGACCGGGGAGACCGGGTGCAGGCGCGGCCCGCCGTCGGGGCGGACCGTCGCCAGGTAGCCCAGGCCGGGGCCGTACTGCTGCAGGAGCGCGCGGACGGCGGCGGCGAGCCGGGGCTCGGCGGCGGCGAATTGGGACCAGGATGCCATGGGAACATGATATCGAACATACGTTCGACGGAGCCACTGAATGTACTCGTTCGGGCAGGCCGTACAGTGTGGCGATGCTGCTCTCCGACCGTGACCTGGTCTCCGAGATCAAGTCGGGCGATCTGGCCCTGGAGCCCTTCGAGCCGGCGCTGATGCAGCCGTCCAGCATCGATGTGCGGCTGGACCGCTTCTTCCGGGTGTTCAACAACCACCTGTACACGCACATCGACCCGGCCGAGCAGCAGGACGACCTGACCGCGCAGGTCGAGGTGGCCGACGGCGAGGCGTTCGTGCTGCACCCGGGCGAGTTCGTGCTCGCCTCGACGCTGGAGGTCATCACGCTGGGCGACCAGCTGGCCGGGCGCCTCGAAGGCAAGTCCAGCCTCGGGCGGCTGGGGCTGCTGACGCACTCCACGGCGGGCTTCATCGACCCCGGCTTCTCGGGGCACGTCACGCTGGAGCTGTCCAACGTGGCCAATCTGCCCATCAAGCTGTGGCCGGGCATGAAGATCGGCCAGCTGTGCATCTTCCGGCTCTCCTCGCCGGCCGAGCACCCGTACGGGTCGGCGGTGTACGGCTCGCGCTACCAGGGGCAGCGCGGTCCGACCCCGAGCCGCAGCTCGCACAACTGGCGCACCTGGCCCACCCCGCGCCCCTGACGGTCGCTCCTGGCGCGGGGAAGCAGACCCCCGATCAGGGGATGTCGAGGAAGACGTTGTCGATCTGGCCGGCGTACTGATCATTGCCCTTGTTGGGGCCTTTACCGCCGACGCGCAGCGGCTCCGCGTTGGCGATCGACAGGGTGTGCGGGACCGGCACCGAGGCGCGCTCGACGCGGTCCACCATGATGGCCAGGCGGGTGGCCGAGCGTTCGCAGACGAGGTCGTGCCACGCCCCGTCGGCCACGTCGAGGGCGGGCTCCGCGCGGTAGATGTGCGTCTGGCCGACCACCACGCAGCTGGGATGCCCCTGCTCGTGGTCCACCTGGAGCTTGAACTGGCCCACCCCGCCGACGGAGTACCCCTTCTGGAGGACGTTCGCACCGTCCGCGAGATCCGCGCGGGCCATGTTGACCGAGGCGCCATAGCGCATCGGGCGGGTTCCGGGGTTCAGCGCGTCGTCGCGTTCGCCCTCGAGGATGGCCCGCGGGCAGTCGCGTTCGCGGGACAGCCGGCACCGCTCGGGGAACTCGACCGCGAGGCCCAGGCCCTGCGGCACGAGCGAGAGCGTGCCGCCGTTCTGGCCGAGGACGCGCAGCTCGTGCTCCCCGTTCGTGTCGGTGACGGGGTGGCCCGCCCCGGCGTCGAAGGTGTACCGCACCGAGACCGGCTCGATGCCCACCAGCACCGCGCCGCTGCGGGCGGACGGCGCTGCCGACTCGGACAGCGGCAGCACACCCGGTGCGGGCGGCGGCACCACGGCGAACGCGGGCTGCGCCCCCGATCGTGGGGCCGGGTCGGGGCGCGTCGCGAGATGGCCGGCCCCGAGTAGTCCCGCGGCGAGGATGCCGGTGGCGGCGATGGCTCCCAGCGGGCCGATACGCCGGCTCAGCGGTCGGTTGTCAGGCATTCCCCTATTGTCCGGATGCGCCCATCCCGCGCTACCCGCACCCCCGGCTACCGCGCCGAGAAGCGGCGAACTACCCCTACGCGGTCGGCCGAACGGCGGGTTCTCCGACCACGGCGTGCAGGACGTCATCCAGTGTGATCACGCCCAGCGGCACGCGGCCGTCGCTGACCAGCAGGATGTGCAGACGGTCGCGGCGCATCGCCAGCAGCAGGTCGGCCAGGGAACGCTCTGGCGGCACCACCGCCAGCGGGCGGACGATCGTCGCCGGGACGGGCTCGTGCCGCTGCGCCGCGTCGTCGCCCAGCAGGTCCTTGATGTGTACGAAGCCCAGCACCCGCCGGGTGCCGCGCTGCACCACCGGGAACCGGGACCGGCCGCTCTGGGTGGCCAGTGCCTCGAGCGTGGCGGGGGTGACGTCGTCCGGCACCGTGATGGTCTTCGCCCAGGCCCGCAGCGCGTCCCCGGCGGTGCGGTCGGCCAGCCCCAGTGCGGCGTGGATGCGGGCGTACTGCTCGGAGCCGAGCAGGCCCTCGCTGCGCGCCTGGGTGACCATGCCGGCCAGCTCTTCGGCGGTGAAGACCGTCTTCACCGCGTCGGTCGCCTCGATCTTCCACAGTGCCAGCACGGCCCGCGCGGCCCACCGCATCGCGGTCAGCACCGGCTTGGTGGCCACGCAGAAGGCCAGCATGTACGGGCCCAGCCACAGCGCGGAACGCTCCGGCCCGGCCAGCGTGATGTTCTTCGGCACCATCTCGCCGACCACGGTGTGCAGGAACACCACGATGGCCAGGGCGATGACGAACGCCACCGGGTGCACCGCCCTCTCGGGCAGGCCGAGCGCATGGAACGGGGCCTCCAGCAGGTGCGCCAGCGCCGGTTCGGCGATCGCGCCCAGACCCAGCGAGCAGATCGTGATGCCGAGCTGCGCCCCGGCGATCATGAGCGGGATCTGGTTCATCGCGGACAGGGCCCAGCGGGCCCGCTTGCTGGTGGCCGCCAACGGCTCCAGCGCGGTACGCCGCGAGGCGATCAGCGCGAACTCCCCGCCGACGAACGTCGCATTCCCCAGCAGCAGGAGGGCGGCGATGAGCAGCTCACTCATCGTCGGGCTCCGGCGGGGCGACCACGCGGACCTGCTCGATGCGGTGGCGGTCGACCTCCATGACGGTGAACTCCCAGCCTTGGTAGACCAGCGACTCCCCCGGCACCGGGATGTGCCCGAGCTGCGACAGCAGGAACCCGGCCAGCGTCTCGTACGGGCCCTCGGGCAGCGCGAAGCCGGTCTGCTCGGCCACCTCGTCCTCGCGCAGCAGCCCGTCGACCAGGAATGTGCGCTCCCCGCCCGGGGCGGTCAGCTCGGCGCTGCCGGTCTCGGCGAAGCCGTCCTCATCGGTGTCGTACTCGTCGGCGATGTTGCCGACCAGTTCCTCGACGAGGTCCTCGATCGTGACCACGCCGTCCGTGCCGCCGTACTCGTCGACCACGATGGCCAGGTCGGCGTCGGCGGCGCGCAGGGCGGCCAGCACCTTGTCCAGGTCGAGGCTCTCCGGCACGTACACCGGCTCGCGGGCCACCGTGGAGACCGCGGTGGCGGCGCGGCGCTCCGGCGGCACACCGAGGGCGTCCGGCACCCCGGCCACCCCCATGACGATGTCCAGGGTGTTCTCGTACACGGGAAAGCGGGTGTGGCCGGTCTCCCGGGCCAGCGTGATGAGGTCGGCGACGCTGGCGGTGGTCTTGAGCGCGACCACGTCCACGCGCGGGGTCATCGCCTTCGCGGCCCGCTTCTCGCCGAAGCGGATGGTGCGCCGCAGCAGCGTCGCGGTCTCGGTCGGCAGCGCCCCGGCGCGGGCGCTGATCGCGGCCAGCAGGCCCAGTTCCTCCGGCGAGCGGGCGCTGGCCAGCTCCTCCTGTGGCTCGATGCCCAGCCGCCGGACCAGCCAGTTCGCGGAGCCGTTGAGCGCGGCGATCACCCAGGTGAGCAGCCGGGAGAAGCGGCGCAGCGGGCGGGCGGTGGCGAGGGCGACCCGCATGGGCCGGGCCAGGGCGGCATTCTTCGGTACGAGCTCGCCGAACAGCATGGACAGCAGCGTCGCCACGACCAGCGCCAGGACGTGCGAGACCGTGTCCGTGGCGCCGCGCGCCAGCGGCTCGACCAGCGGGACGAACAGCTTGGACAGGGCGGGCTCGGCCAGGTAGCCGGTGAGCAGCGCGGTGATCGTGATGCCGAGCTGGGCGCCGGAGAGCTGGAAGGACAGCTCCCGCAGCGCCTGCTGGACGGTACGGGCCCGGCGGTCACCCGCCTTCGCGCGTTGGTCGATCTCGACGCGGTCGACCGTGACGAGCCCGAATTCGGCCGCCACGAAGAACGCATTGCCCACCGTGAGCAGCGCGAAGGCCACCAACGGGAGCGCCGCGGTCAGGAACAGGCCGTCCATGATCGGTTATCTCACCTCGGCACTCATTGTGCCGGACCGCGGCCACGGACCGTGAAGACCTATGCCGGTGATGCGTCGCCCTTGATGGAACGCAGCAGCACCGAGGCGACGTCGACGACCTCGACGTTGTCCTGTTCGCCCTTGCCGGTCACCCCGTCGCTGATCATCGTGTAGCAGAACGGGCAGCCCACCGCGATCGTCTTCGCGCCGGTGGCCAGGGCCTCCTCGCTGCGCTCCACGTTGATGCGCTTGCCGATCTTCTCCTCCATGTACATGCGGGCGCCGCCGGCGCCGCAGCAGAAGGAACGCTCGGAGTTGCGCGGCATCTCCTTGAGCCCGCCCTCGATGGCGGTGCCCAGCACCTCGCGCGGCGCCTCGAAGACCCGGTTGTGCCGCCCCAGGTAGCACGGGTCGTGGTAGGTGACCCCGCCGTCGACCGGCTGGACCGGGGTGAGCTTGCCCTCGGCGACCAGGTGGGCCAGCAGCTGCGTGTGGTGCACGACCTCGAACTTGCCGCCGACCTGCTCGTACTCGTTGCCGAGGGTGTTGAAGCAGTGCGGGCAGGTGGCGACGATCTTCTTCGTCGGCCGGTCGCCGAACGCCTCGTTCAGGGTCTCCACGTTCTGCTGGGCGAGCATCTGGAAGACGAACTCGTTGCCGATGCGCCGGGCGGGGTCGCCGGTGCAGGTCTCGCCCTCGCCGAGGATCGCGTAGTTGACCCCGGCCTCGTGCAGCAGGGTCGCCACCGCCCGGGTGGTCTTCTTGGCCCGGTCCTCGAACGCGCCCGCGCAGCCGACCCAGAACAGGTACTCGAAGTCCTCCACCTCGCCGACCCGGGGCACCTCGAAGTCCAGGCCCTTGGTCCAGTCCTCGCGGGTGTTCTGCGGCGCGCCCCACGGGTTGCCCTTGTTCTCCAGGTTGCGCAGCATGACGCCGGCCTCGGCCGGGAAGCTCGACTCGATGAGCACCTGGTAGCGGCGCATGTCGACGATGTGGTCGACGTGCTCGATGTCCACCGGGCACTGCTCCACGCAGGCACCGCAGGTGGTGCAGGACCACAGGACGTCCGGGTCGATGATGCCCTGCTCGTCGGCGCCGCCGATCAGCGGCCGCTCCGCCTCGGCCAGCGCCAGCACGTCGACGCCCTTGAGCTGGTCCTCGGTCGCCTTCTCCTCGCCGGTCAGGTCCTTGCCGCCACCCGCCAGCAGGTACGGCGCCTTGGCGTACGCGTGCTCGCGCAGCGAGAGCACGAGCAACTTCGGCGACAGCGGCTTGCCGGTGTTCCAGGCCGGGCACTGCGACTGGCAGCGGCCGCACTCGGTGCAGGTGGAGAAGTCGAGCAGGCCCTTCCAGGTGAACTGCTCGACGTGCGCGACGCCGAACTGGTCCTTCTCCGGGTCCGCCTCCTCGAAGTCCAGCGGCTTGCCCGCGCTGGTCATCGGCTTGAGTGCGCCCAGGCCCGAGCCGGCGGGCTTGTCCGGCGAGCGCTTGAAGAAGATGTTGAAGAACGCCAGGAAGCGGTGCCAGGCGACACCCATCGTGACGTTCAGCGAGATGACGATGAGCCAGGTCATCGAGATGCAGATCTTGATCAGCGCGACGATCGTGGCCCCGGCCTCCCAGGCCGGCAGGACCTCGCCGATGGCGTGGCTGACCGGGGCGGCCCAGACGGGGAACTCCAGGTGGCCCGTGGCCGCCTTGAAGCCGCGGATGAGGAAGCCGCAGATCAGGACCGCGACGATGATCCACTCGACGAAGTAGCCCTGCCACATGGTCGAGCCGGTGAACCGGGACAGGCCACGGCCGCGGCCCGGCCGGTTGCGCAGCCGGATCGCGATCAGTACGGCGATGCCGACGGCGCCCAGCACCCCGATGATCTCGGTGAGCAGGCCGAACACCGCGAGGTCGCCGATCAGCGGCAGCCCGAGATCGGGGTCGACCACCTCGAAGTACGCCTCGATCACCAGCAGCGACAGGACGATGAACGCCACCATCACGAACCAGTGGGCCGCACCGACCACGCCCCACTTGAACATCCGGGTGTGCCCGGCGGTCTCCTTGAGCATGGTCACCGTGCGGGTGCCCTTGTTCTCGAAGCGACCCGGGTCCGGCTGGCCGAGGCGGATGACGGAGGTCATCTTCAGCACCGCGCGCACCGCCAGGGCTACGGCGACCACCGTGATGGCGGCCGCCAGGACGGTGGCGACGATCTGGACAGCGTGCATCTGCGTTGCGCCCTTCTCGGTGCGGCTTGCGGGAGCCGCCCCATGTTACCCACGAGTAATGCTTTTGCACCGTGGCGTGTGCCGCAATCCCTCAACCCGCCCGCCACGCCGGCCCGCAGTGCGAAAGCGCACCCCGAGCGGATGCCGGGGTGCGCAGTCGATCAGATCGGGTGGGCTGACGCTATCGCCTGGGTCCCCGAGTCGGCGCCAGCGGGACGGTCAGCGCCAGCGGGACAGGATGCCGAGGGAGGCCACCATGCAGCCGAAACCGATGGCCAGGTTCCAGTAACGCCACGCCTCGACCGGGTACTGCTGCTCGGACAGGTAGTAGACCACCAGCCAGCTGATACCGATGACGATGAGGGCGACCGCGCTGGCCGGCACCCACACCGGACTCGGCTTCTTGGACTGCGCCGTCGTCGACGGGCGGATGTCCGTCGGCGGGGTGTAAACCTTCTTCTTGCGAACCTGTGACTTCGGCACGGTGTTCTCCTGAGGGCAACAAGTGGCGAACGACCCACCGCTGAGCGGCTCCGGGGACCCCGAATGCTGCCCGTGGCGAATAGTGTTCGGCAGTTAGCGTAGTCAAGTCGGCGCGGGTGCAGGCACCGGCCGGGCACAAAGATGTCCGGCGGCCACGGACGAACCGGTCAATCGGCGATCTGGAGGAGGACACCGACGTGGAGTACACCACGGGCACCCCCTCGTGGCGACTCGTCCTGCGCCGGGCGATTCGCGGCCTGCGTCCCCGGCGGGTCGGGCAACGGCAGCGCGGGTGGTCCGTCGGCGTACCCCTGATCGCGCTCGCGGCCGGACTGCTCTTCACCACGTCCGCGCGGACGGCGGACGGCACCGCGCTGCGCGACGACCGGCGCCCGCAGCTGGCCCAGCTCATCGCGGACAAGCGGGAACGGCTGGCGGGGCGGGAGCGGCAGGCCGCGACCCTGCGCGCGGAGGTCGACCAGTCCGCCAGCCAGCTCGCCGTGGTGGATCAGCCGGTCAAGCACGCCCGGCAGCTGGCCGATTCCCAGCGCGCCGCGGCGGGCTTCACCACGGTCCGTGGCCCCGGCCTCACGGTGGTGCTCAACGACTCCCCCCGGCGCGACGCGGGCACGGGCCCGGACGCTCCGGGCAACGACGATCTCGTGGTTCACCAGGGAGATGTCCAGGCGGTCGTCAACGCGCTGTGGGCCGGCGGGGCCGAGGCAATGTCGATCATGGATGTCCGCGTGATCTCCACGAGCGCGGTACGCTGTGTCGGCAACACCCTGCTGCTCCATGGCCAGGTGTTCTCACCACCGTTCAAGATCACTGCGATCGGCGAACCCACAGCACTGCATCAGGCGTTGGAATCGGCGGAAGGTGTCCAACAGTTCCGCGATGCAGTCGCCGACTTCGGCCTCGGCTATCAGGAAACCGTCGAAGGGAACGTGACAGTGCGGGCGTACGACGGATCGAGTGACCTCCGATCCGCGCGGGTGGCCGAGTGATGCTCCCGCCGGAGGAGTACCCGGAGGGTGCCCCCGGCTCCGGTCGACACCGCGCTCCCGACGGTGATGCGCACACTGCCTACATTCCGCGCGTTTCGGATGCCGCTCCGGGTGGGGTGCCGGGCGGACCGCTCGACCCCCCGCTCGGGCTCGGCGGCACGACCTCCCCGGGTCCGGACAACCAGGTGGCCCCCGAGCCTCCCGCGTCCCGCCAGGGGTGGGAGCAGCCGCGGGTACGCGGCGGCGTCCCCGGCATGCGTAGCGCCTACCCGGTGGTCGGCGCGGCCTCCGTGCCTCCGCCGCCCGCAACGGGCCAGCCGACCCCCGGCCCGCCGCCGCACGCCGCGCGCCCGGGGGCCACGCCACCCCAGGCCGCCTCGGCATACGGCGCCCCGCCGCATGCCGCGTCGCTGCACAACCCCCCGCCGCACCCGGCGGCCCCGCGCACCCCGCCCCCGCCCCCGCACATCGCAGCCCCGCACGCCGCGGGCCCGCACGCCGCAGCCCCGCACGCCGCGGGCCCGCACGCCGCAGCCCCGCACGCCGCGTCACCACATGGCGCACCGCCGCCGTCGGGACCAGCGCGGCGCGGGCGGGCGCAGGTCGGCGCCCAGGGTGGCACCTACCGGTCCGGGGAGGCGACGCCGCCGCAGGCCGTGGGCGGCGCCGCGCCGCCCGGGTCAGCCACCCCGGTGTCACCCCTCGACGGTCAGCCGCGCCGCTACCCCACCGGCGCGCCACAACCACCGGCGGGCCTGCGGCTCGGGACCCCACCGGGGCTCAACCCGGCGCCACGCGAGGCGGATCCGACGGCGACGGCGGTCCTGCGTACCGTCGACGCACCGACCGGCCTACTGCCCTCGGTGACCCCTGCCGCGAACCCCGGCCCCGCCCCGGCACCGGCCGCTGCGCCGCAGGCGGCCAAGCCCGATGGCGGGGCTGACGTCGCGGTCGGCGCGGCGTCCGTGGCGGCCGCAGCCGCCGCGGTGGCCGCCGAGCCGCCCGACGCCGCGGCGGACCCGGACGACGGCAGGCCGCGCCGCGGCGAGAAGGTGGTCAAGCTCCACCCGGAGCAGACCCAGGACGGGTACAAGAGCGTCTACTCGGAGCTGACCCGGCCCACGTTCGGCTCGCGGATCCGTTCGGCCATCCGCGTCTCCGGCGAGCTGATGATCACCTTCGGGGTCGTCGTGCTGCTCTTCGCCGGGTACGAGGTGTTCGGCAACTCGGCCGAGGTGGACGCCGAGCAGAGTTCCCTCGGCAACGAGCTGGACCAGCAGTGGGCCGACCCGACCGTGGCGCCCAGCACCGGCCCGGCCAAGAACGCCCCGGCCGCCCCCGGCAAGAACCTGATCGGACGCCTCTACATCCCCAAGCTGGACAAGGAGTGGGTGGTCGTCAACGGCGTCCGCCCGCAGGACATCCGGTATGCGCCCGGGCATTACCCGGAGACGGCCCTGCCCGGCAAGGTCGGCAACTTCTCCGTCGCGGGCCACCGCATCCGCAAGATCTTCTGGCGGCTGGACGAGCTGAAGAAGGGCGACGTCGTCGGCGTCGAGACCCGCACCGACTGGTTCGTCTACCGGGTCACCAACCAGGAGATCGTCAAGCCGTCGGCGGTCGAGGTGGTGGCGCCGGTGCCGGACAAGCCCGGGGTGAAACCCACCAAGGCACTGCTGACGCTGACCACCTGCAACCCGAAGTTCAACAACTATGAGCGACTGATCGTGCACGCGGAGTTGGTCTCCTCGTCCAAGCGCGATCCCGGTGTGGCGGACGCCGGCAAGCCGGCCGAGATCAAGGCGGAATAGCCGTGTACGGCTGGATTTGGCGCAAGCTCCCCGGGGGCCTCTGGGGCAAGCTCACCGGCTCGATCGTGCTGACCGCGGCCGTCGGCACGCTGCTGTGGTACGTGGTCTTCCCGTGGGCGACCCCGCTGCTGCCGTTCGACGACGTGCAGGTCGGCACCGAGCAGACGCAACAGGACCCGAACGCGGTGCCCGGCGCGGACGATCCGGGGCTGGGCCCGGACGACATCCCGTACAGCACCCACTCGAACGAGCCAGCACCGAGCCCGAGCAACAGGTGACGCCGTGCGCATCCTCGTGATCGACAACTACGACTCGTTCGTCTTCAACATCGTGCAGTACCTGGGACAACTGGGCGCGGAGTGCGAGGTCCGGCGCAACGACGAGATCAGCGTGGCCGAGGTCGGCCGGTTCGGCGCGGCGGGGATCCTGCTGTCTCCGGGCCCGGGCACGCCGGAACGCGCGGGCATCACCATGGACGTCATCGCGGCGTACGGAGGCAAGCTGCCACTGTTCGGGGTCTGCCTCGGTCATCAGGCGATCGGGGCCGCGTACGGCGCCACGGTGACCCGCGCGCCGGAACTGCTGCACGGCAAGACCTCGGCGGTCCGGCACAAGGGTGCGGGCGTGCTGGCCGGGCTGCCCGACCCGTTCACCGCGACGCGGTACCACTCGCTGGTGGTGCTGCCCGAGACCCTGCCCGCCGAGATCGAGGTGACCGGCTGGACGGAGTCCGGCGTGGTCATGGCGATGCGGCACCGGGAGCTACCGATCGAGGGCGTGCAGTTCCATCCCGAGTCCGTGCTCACCGAAGGCGGACACACCATGCTGGCCAACTGGCTGGCCGCCTGCGGCCTGCCCCAGGCCCGGGACCGGGCACCCGAACTGGCCGCCGACGTGGAGGCCCGCCGCCGGGCGGCCTTCGCCGCCTGAGGGTTTCCGGGCCACACGCTCGGCTGGGCCGCGTCGCCGCGTCATGACTTGTGGCCGCGTCGGCCGCGTAACGCCTGGGCCGCGTCACGCCTGGGCCGCGTCACGGCCGAGGCGCCACGCCCCCGACAACGTTATGGCTGAGGCAGCCCGCCGAGCGGGTCGCCGTCCCCGCCGCCGCCCCCGGGATCGGTGGTGTCGCCCGGAGTCGGCGGGGCGGAGCTGCTCGGTGGCGTCGAGACCTGCGGCACGCTCACGAAGATTCTGACCGTGCCGCCCTTGGCGAGCTTGCGGCCCGCCTTCGGGTTCTGGTCGACGACGAGGCCGGGCGTGTCCGACGGGGGGCCATCCTCCACAGAAGCGCTCAGCCCGACCGCGTCGAGCGCGGCCCGCGCCTCCGCCTCGGTCTTCCCCTTGAGCGGCGGAACCTCCACAACATTGCCCTTGGAGATCTGCACCGTGATCTTCGTGCCGGGCTTGACGTGCGATCCGGCCTTCTCCACGGAGATCACCGTGTTCGGCGGTTGGCCGCTGTTCACGCTCACGAACACCGGATCCAGGTGCGCCTTGATCAGGGCCTTCTGCGCCGAGTCCTGGGTCGAACCCACGAGGTCGTCGGGCACCAGCACGACTTCCGGCCCGGTGCACACGACGTACGTTCCGGTCACGGTCTTCTCGACCAGCTGATTCGCCAGCGGGTCCTGTTTGGTGATCTTGCCCTGCGTGCAGTCGTCGCTGGTGTCCGGTTCACCCTCGGTGATGCCGGTGAGGCCCCTCGCCCCAAGGAGATCCTTGGCCACCGCGGGCGTCAGGCCGACCAGCTTGGGCATGGCGACCTTGACCGGTTCCTGCGGCTGGCCGGTGTTGTCCCTGTTGTTGAGCCAGATGCCGACCCCGGCCGCCACGATGGCGAGCACGGCCAGGGCGGACAGGATCGCCACGACGAACGAGGAACTGCGCCGCTGCGGCGGCCGCGGCGGCATCGCACCCGGGATCGGCCGGGTCATCGTGGTCTGGCCGGACTGCTGGTACATCGGCCCGCCCAGCGCCATGGTCTCGGCCTCGGACATCACCGGGGTGGCCATCACGGGACGGCCCGCGACCGCGCGCAGCGCGTCCGCGCGCATCTCCTGCGCACTCTGGTAGCGGTTGAGCGGGTTCTTCGCCAGCGCCTTGAGCACGATCGCGTCGACGTCCGGCGGCACCTCGCGGTTGACCTGGCTCGGTGGGCGCGGGTCCTCCCGGACATGCTGATACGCGACGCTGACCGGGCTGTCCCCGGTGAACGGGGGGTGCCCGACCACCAGCTCGAACAGCACACAACCGGCGGCGTACACATCGGAGCGGGCGTCGACCGACTCGCCGCGGGCCTGCTCCGGGGAGAGGTACTGGGCCGTACCGATGACCGCGCTGGTCTGGGTCATGGTGGTGGCACCGCTGGCCAGGGCCCGGGCGATGCCGAAGTCCATGACCTTGACCTGGCCGTTCTGGGTCAGCATCACGTTGCCGGGCTTGATGTCGCGGTGAATGATGCCGTGCCGGTGGCTGAACTCCAGCGCGGCGCAGATGTCCGCGATCATCTCCAGGGCACGACGCGGCTGGATCCGCTGCTCGGCGGCCAGCACCTCCTTGAGGGTGCGGCCGTTCACGTACTCCATGACGATGAACGGCAGCTTCTCCCCGGTCGAGGAGACCTCCTCGCCGGTGTCGTAGACGGCGACGATCGCGGGGTGGTTGAGGGCGGCCGCGTTCTGCGCCTCCCGGCGGAAGCGCTCCTGGAACGTGGCGTCGCGGGCCAGGTCCGTACGCAGCATCTTGATCGCCACGTCCCGGCCCAGCCGGAGGTCGCGGCCACGGTGGACCTCGGCCATGCCGCCGTATCCGAGCAGCTCGCCGACCTGGTACCTGCCACCGAGCAGGCGGGCCTGCGCCGTCATAGCGTCTGCCGTCCTTCGCTTGCGGGGTCCAGGCTGCGCGCTCCGCCAACCTGCTGAATAGCACGGTACGACCCCGCCGCCGGTTCAGCAGCCACCACGACCGTGGTCCGGGCAACACCAAGGGAGTTCGTATTGCCCTGCTTGAGGAGGAAGGAGATGACTCCGGCGCAGAGCAGGACCAGCAGGAACAGCACCACGGCAAGCACGATGAGCACCTGTCGGCTGCCCGAACTCTGCGGGGCCGGCTGCTGCTGCACGGGCGGCTGCGGCGCCGACGGCACGAACGGCTGGCCGAACTGGGCGGACTGCGGCACGGACGCCGCGCCACGCGCCTGACTGCCCGACACAGGTCGGGGCACCGGCGGGTACGGCGGCCGGGCCTGGCCCGACATCGGGTGCCCGGGCGGGCCGGAGGACGGCGCGCCGGAGTGCGGGCGGTTCGACACCGGTGCGGTGCCCTGCGGGCGGTTCTGCGCGGGGCTGCCGGACTGCGGCCGGTTGACCGGCACGGAACCGTTGGGCACGGGCGGCTGGGCCGCGGTGGTCAGCGACGACGCGGCCTGCCGGGCGACCGCGGCCATGGCCGAGGCGGTGGGCCAGCGGGCGGCCGGGTCCTTGGCCAGGGCCCGGTCGACGATCGCGCGGACCGCGGGCGGGATGTCCGGGGGCAGCGGCCGCGGAATGTCACGGACGTGCTTCATTGCGATCTCGATCGGCGTCGTCCCGTCGAACGGCCGGTGCCCGGACAGGCACTGGTAGGCGACCACGCCGAGGGCGTACACATCGGACGCCGGGGTGGCCACCCCGCCGGACGCCTGCTCCGGGGAGATGTAGGAGGCCGTGCCCAGCACGGAACCCGCGACCGTGAGCTGGCCGACCAGCTCGGAGCGGGCGATGCCGAAGTCGGTGAGCACCAGGGTGCCGTTGGGGCGGACCAGCAGGTTGCCGGGCTTCACGTCGCGGTGCACGATGCCGTTGGCGTGTGCGGCCTGCAACGCGTCCGCGGCCTGGGCCACCAGCGCCATCGTGCGGCCGGGGGTGAGCCGGCCGACCCGGCTGAGGGTACGGGACAGGGCGTCGCCCTCGACGTACTCCATGACCAGGAACGCCAGCTGCTGGTCGCTGCCGTAGTCGTACACGTCGACCACCCCGGGGTGGTTGATCGTGGCCATGGTGCGGGCCTCGCCCCGGAACCGCTCCGCGAAGCCGGGCTCCTCCAGCAGTGCGGGCAGCAGGATCTTCACCGCGACGGTACGGCCGAGCACCTCGTCGGTGGCACGCCACACGTCACCCATGCCGCCACCCGCGATGCGCTCGTCGAGGCGGTAGCGGCCCCCGAGGGTCACGCCAGGGCTGATCATCTCAGTCCCCTCCCTGACCCGCCGCGGCCTTCATGATCAGCCCGGTGATCCGCGCGGCCTCGGCGCTGGCGTGGCCACCGGGCACGTTCTCCAGCATGACGCAGGCCGCGGAGACCGGTTCACCCTTGGAGTTGAACGCGAAGCCGATGAACCACCCGTGCGGGTCGGCGCCCGCGGCGTTCTGCGCCGTGCCGGTCTTTCCGCCGACCTCCATGCCGTCGATCCTGGCCCGCTTGCCGGTGCCGTTCTCGACGACGCTGACCATCATCTCCTTGAGCTTGCCCGCCACGTTCGAGTCGACCGGGTTGCGCAGGGTCTTCGGGTTCGCGGTGTAGAGCGGGCGCCGGTCGGCGTCGAGCAGCTGCTGCACCAGGTACGGCCGCATCTGCTGGCCGCCGTTGGCCACGGTCGCGGCGATCAGGGCGCCCTGCATCACGGTCATCCGGACGTTCGCCTGGCCGAGCGAGGACTGCGCCAGGGCGGCCTGGTCCGTGCTGCCGTCCGGGTTCTGCATGTCGCCGGTCTTGCTGGCCACGACCGGCAGGCCGCCGTCCTGCAGGTTGCCGACGGTCAGGTCGTTCTGCTCGAAGCCGAACGCCTGCGCGGTCCTCTTCACCGTGTCCGCGCCGAGCTTGACGCCGAGCTGCGCGAACGCGGTGTTGCAACTCGTCGTCAGCGCCTCTTTCAGGGTGACCTGGGCGCCCGGACAGACCTCGTCCTCGGCGTTGCGGATCGGGGTCGTCGTCCCCGGCGGCCGGTAGATCGCGCCCGCGGGGATCTCCGTGTTCACGTCGTAGCCGTTCTGCAACGCGGCCGCGGAGATGATCGTCTTGAACGTCGACCCCGGCGGTTTCGTGTCCGCCGTGCCGCGGTTCAGCAGCGGCTGGTCCTTGTCCTTGATCAGCTTGTCGTACGCCGCCGCCGCGGTCTTCCGGTCGTGGCTGGTCAGCGGGTTCGGGTCGTAGCTGGGCATGGTCACCATGGCCTGGACCGCGCCCGTACGCGGGTCGATCGCGATCGCGGCGCCCTTGCCCACGCCCCGCTGGTTGTTGACCAGCTCCCGGTACGCCACGGCCTGCGCCTTGGTCTTGAGGCTCAGCACCACGTTGCCGCCGCCGGTCTTGTCCCCGGTGAACATGTCGCTGACCCGGTCCGCGAACAGCGTGTCGCTGGTGCCCGCGAGGAAGTCGTTCTCGCTGCGCTCGATGCCGGTGGCCGCGCCGTTGACCGGCTTGTAGCCGACCACGGGTGCCCACGCCTCGACCTGCTTGCTGGGGTAGATCCGCAGGTACTTGAGGGTGTCGTCGGTCGGCTTGCTCTGCGCCAGCGGCTGGCCGCCGTCGGCTTCGATGACGCCGCGCGGGCGCTGATACTCGGCGACCTGGACCCGGCCGTTGTAGTCGCTCGTGCGGTAGGCGTCCGCCTTGTACGCCTGCACGTAGTTGAGGTTGACGAACAGCAGCCCGAACAGGACGAGGATGACCACGCCGGCCTTGCGCAGTGGTGCGTTCACGGCTTGATCACCTCCGTCATGGCGCCGTGCAGTTGGGCGGGCGGCTGCTTGAGCCCGCCCGCCGGGGCGACCGGGCCGCCGGTCTCGGGCCGCCGTGCGGCGTCGGAGATCCGCAGCAGCATCGCGATCAGCAACCAGTTCGCCATCAGGGAGGAGCCGCCGGCGGACAGGAACGGCGTCGTCTGGCCGGTCAGCGGAATGAGTCCGGTGATGCCACCCACGATGACGAAGACCTGCAAGCCGAGGGTGAACGCCAGGCCGCCCGCGACCAGCTTGCCGAACGAGTCGCGCACCCCGATCGCCGCGCGCAGCCCCCGCTCCACGATCAACAGGTACGCCACGAGCAGGGCGGAGAGCCCGAACAGGCCGATCTCCTCGCCGAGACCGGCGAAGATGAAGTCGGTACGCACCTCGGGCACCTGTCCGGGTGAGCCCGCGCCCGGGCCGGAGCCGAACATCCCGCCCGTGCCGAGGCCGAGCAGCCCCTGCACCAGCTGGTAGCTGCCGCCGACCGGCCGGTTGTAGAACGCGCTGTTGAACGGGTCGAGCCAGACGGAGGCGCGGTCGTAGAAGTTCTTGAACGGGCCGCCGACCGCCGCGCCCAGCAGGTACGCCACGTAGACGCCGCCGAAGAACATCACCAGGCCGATGATCAGCCAGCTGGCCCGCTCGGTCGCCACGTACAGGGTGACGACGAACAGGCCGAAGTACAGCAGGGCGGTGCCCAGGTCCTTCTCGAAGACGAGCACGAGCAGGGAGAGCAGCCACACCGTGACGACCGGGCCGAGGTCACGGCCGCGCGGGAAGTCGATGCCCATGAAGCGGCGGCTGGCCAGCGACAGCACCTCGCGCTTGCGGACGAGGTAGTAGGCGAAGAAGGAGACCAGGGCAAGCTTGGCGAACTCACCGGGCTGGATCGAGAACGGGCCCAGCTTGATCCACAGCTTCGCGCCGTTGACCTCGGAGAGGCTGCGGGGCAGCACCGCGGGCAGCATGACCAGCACGATGCCGACCAGCCCGAGGGTGTAGGCGTACCGGGAGACGACCTTGTGGTCGCGGATCACGAGCAGCAGGATCGCCGCCAGCATCAGCGCGCCGAGGGTCCAGGCGAGCTGGCGGCCCCCGGTGAGGGCGAACACCCCCGGCACGGCCTCCTTGTTGGCGATCGCCTTGGCCAGGTCGAGGCGGCGCAGGAACACCACGCCGATGCCGTTGATCAGCGCCACCGCCGGCAGCAGAACCGGATCCGCGTACGGGGCGGTGAACCGCACCACCATGTGCAGGCCGAAGAAGAGGAGCCCCAGCAGTGCGGCCGGCACCCAGAACGCGGAGCCGACGTGGCCGAGCTGGTTCGCCTCGACGGTGGCCGCGAACACCGCCACCAAGAGCATCGCGAAGGCCAGCAGCCCCAGCTCGGCGTTGCGCCGGGTCTTCGTTCCCGGGATACGCGACATCTCACCCGTGGTCGCGGGTGTGGCAGCCGGTACGGCGGGCGCGGTCAAGAAGGGGTCCCCAGACTTCGTGTGCGGGCGCTCAGTCGACCGTCCGGCACCCGACCGGATCGACGACCGGCGGGGCGGAGGTGGAAGCCTGAGCGTCCGGGGTGGTCACGGGCACGGTGGCCGGCGTGGACGCGGCGATGGGCCGACCGGGAGCCGAAGCCTTCCCGGCCGCCGGCGGGGTGGTCTTCCCCGCCGCGGGTGACGTGGTCTGGTCCGCCGGCGGCGGCGTGGTGGGCTCCGACTCCGCCGGGGCGGTGATGGTGGGTGCCGTGGTCGCGGACGGCGAGCCGCTGGGTGGGCAGATCGGCTTGAGGTTGGGGTTGGTCGGCACGTCGCTGGTCAGTTCCGCGAGGCGGCGCCGTGCGTCGGGGCGGCTGTCGGCGTGGATGCCCTGCTTGACGCGATCCTGCGCGACCGTGGTGAGGTCGTCGAGGCGCGCGGCGCTGGTCTCGTTGACGCTGGACAGGTCGAGACCCGCGATCTGTCCAGGTACGCCCCGGAAGATGGCGAGCTGACCGGCGGACGTGGCGCCCACGTAGTACTGGTCCTGGGTGTACTGCCAGCCCAGCCAGAGCCCGCCGCCCAGGGTGGCGAACAACAGCAGCATGAGCATGCTGGTGCGCACCGGATGCCGCCGCGGCTCCGGATCCTCGCGGTCCTCCGCGGCACCCTCGGGCTGGGCGGGCCGGGGCCCCTGGAGCGCGGCCGCGCGGGCGGCGGCGCTGGAGCTGTCCGCCCGGGTGGAGTTGCCGCGGTCCCGGGCGGCGGCGCCGCCCACGATCGGAGCCTGCTCGACGATGTCCGCGTCGGTCGCGTCCGCGACCACCACGGTGATGTTGTCGGGGCCGCCGCCGCGCAGGGCCAGCTGCACCAACCGCTCCACGCACTCCTGCGGGTCGGCGATGGTGCGCATGGACTCCGCGATGGTCTCCGCGCTGACGACCCCGGAGAGCCCGTCGCTGCAGATCAGATACCGGTCGCCCTTGAGCACCTGGCGCACCGAGTACTCCGGGTCGATGTCCCGGCCGTCGAGGGCGCGGGTCAACAGCGACCGCTGCGGGTGGCTGCTGGCCTCCTCGGGGCTGATCCGCCCCTCGTCGACCAGCATCTGCACGTACGTGTCGTCCTTGGTGATCTGGGCGAATTCGCCGCCGCGCACCAGGTACGCCCGGGAGTCGCCGATGTGCACCATGCCGAACTTGCTGCCGGAGAAGAGCACCGCGGTCAGCGTGGTGCCCATGCCCTCCAGGTGCGGGTTGGCGTCGACGGTGTCGCGCAGCTGCTGGTTGGCCGTGCCGACGGCATGCCGCAGGGCGTCGACGAGCGCGTCGCCCGGCACGTCCTCGTCCAGCGGGGCCATGGCTGCGATGACGATATTGCTGGCGACGTCACCGGCGGCCATGCCGCCCATGCCGTCGGCGACGGCGAGCAGCCGCGGTCCGGCGTAGACGGAGTCCTGGTTTCCGTCTCGGATCAGACCGCGGTCGCTCTGGGCGGCGTAGCGCAGGGTCAGGGTCATGGCCGTAACTCAAGAGAAGTGCGCCCGATGCGAATCGGCACGCCAAGGGGGACGGGAGTGGGTCCGGAGACCTTACCGCGATCGAGATAGGTCCCGTTCGTCGAGCCGAGATCCTCGACGAACCACTGACCGTCCCGCGGCACCAGCCGAGCGTGCCGGGCCGACGCGTAGTCGTCCGTGATGACCAGGGTCGAGTCCTCGGCCCGACCGATCGTGATCTGGGCTTCACCCAGAGTGATTCGCGTCCCGGCCAACTGGCCGGCGGTCACGACGAGTTGCCGTGCCGCTTTACCGCGCTTCGCCTTGGCCGGACGGCCCTGCAGCACCGCGCCACCCACCCCCCGAGGGCTGGCGACGATGCTCTTGGAGCGGACCCCGGCAAAGAGATCCCGCCGGATGACCCCGACCACCGTGAACACGAAGATCCACAGAAGGATGAGGAATCCGAAGCGGGCGACGGTGAGGACGAATTCGGGCAAGGTGGCTAGCCGTCCACTCGGAACGTCAGCGTGGTGGTGCCGAGCTGGATCATGTCGCCGGGGTTGAGCGCCACGGCGGAGACCCGCTGGCCGTTGACCATCGTGCCGTTCGTCGAGCCGAGGTCGGTCAGCACCACCTGGCTGCCGTCGTAGTCGAGCCGGGCATGCCGGCGCGAGATGCCGACGTCGGGCAGGCGCAGGTTCGCCTGGTCGCCGCGGCCGATCACGGTCGAGCCCATCTGCAGCGGGTACGTCCGGCCGTCGCCGGACACCAGGCCGACGCTGCGGCCGTTGTGCCCGTGCTGCTGGTAGCCGCCCTGCTGCTGGTCGTACGGCGAGTAGGCCGGGGCCGCGTCGTACGACGGCTGCTGCACCGGGGCGACCTCGCCGCCGGTGTAGACCTCCGCGGTGACGCGGAACATGCCGGTGTCCAGCCCGTCGCCCCGCTCGATCTCGACGATGACGTCGCCGTACACGGTCCACGCCTGCTCGCCGATGAACTCCGCCTGGGACTGGGCCAGCTCCTGGGCCAGCGCGGCCGCGTACGGCGCCAGACGGCTGTGGTCATACGGCGAGAGGTCGATCACGTACCGGTTGGGTACCAGCGTGCGGCCACCCGCGAGGATGGCCTTGTGTGCCTCGGCCTCCCGCTGCATGGCATTCAGAATCTCCACCGGGTGCACGACACCCTTGAACACCTTCGCGAAGGCCCCTTCCACCAGGCCTTCCAACCGCTTCTCGAAGCGCTGCAGCACGCTCACCGGCTCCTCCTCGGGTTCCGAGGACATGATGGTATCCGGCCGCCGCTCGCGCATCTCGCGGCAAGTGCAGCCGGCACTTCTGACCCTCGTATGACAGCCCGCGACGCCGTGCTAATCTCTCCTGGCGTCACGGGGCGTTATCTGCTCGCTGTGTGACGTGGGACAGCGTAGTCTGTCGCACCTAGTAATCGGCAACAAGGCCACGGGGATGTGGCGGAATGGCAGACGCGCACGGTTCAGGTCCGTGTGTCCGAAAGGACGTGGGGGTTCAACTCCCCCCATCCCCACCACCAGCAAGGGCTCCGCGATGATCGCGGGGCCCTTTGTTCGTTGATCAGTACGGGCCGCCCGACCGCGCGGCCCAAACGAGTGAAAAGCCAGGTGTGAGCACCGTCGCGTTATGCTCGCACCTGATTTTCCCCGTCCCCGCAGACTCGGAGTGTCGTACGTGGCAGTCGCCCTGGTAACCGGTTCCGGCGGTCTGATCGGCTCCGAGGCGGTCCGGCACTTCGCCGGGCTCGGCCTCGACGTCGTCGGCATCGACAACGACATGCGCCAGGAGTTCTTCGGACCCGAGGCGTCGACCGCGTGGAACGTGCGCCGTCTCGCCGACGAGCTCGGCACCGCGTACACCCATCAGGGGATCGACCTGCGCGACCGGGACGCGCTGGCGAAGATCTTCGCGCACTACGGCCGCAACATCGCGGTGGTGATCCACACCGCGGCGCAGCCGTCACACGACTGGGCGGTCCGCGACCCGTTCACCGACTTCGACGTCAACGCGGTCGGGACCCTCAACGTCCTGCAGAACGTGCGCGAGCACTGCATCGACGCCCCGGTGATCCACTGCTCCACCAACAAGGTGTACGGCGACCGGCCCAACTCGCTGCCCTACACGGAGCTGGCGACCCGCTGGGAGCTGGCACCGGACCACCCGTACTACGACGGCATCACCGAGGACATGTCGATCGACCAGTGCCTGCACTCGGTCTTCGGCGCCTCCAAGGTCGCCGCCGACGTCATGGTGCAGGAGTACGGCCGGTACTTCGACATGAAGACCGTGGTGTTCCGCGGCGGCACCCTGACCGGCCCGGCGCACTCGGCGACCGAGCTGCACGGGTATCTGGGCTACGTGATGCGCTGCAACATGGAGCGCCGCACGTACAAGATCTTCGGATACCAGGGCAAGATGGTCCGCGACTCGATCCACAGCCACGACGTGCTGACCGCGTTCGAGGCGTTCTTCCGCAACCCGCGCAGCGCCGCGGTCTACAACCTGGGCGGCGGCCGCTTCTCCAACAGCTCGCACCTGGAGGCGTTCGCGATCGCGGAGAAGATCAGCGGACACCAGATGATCACGGAGTACGTGGAGCAGAACCGCGTCGGCGACCACAAGTGGTGGATCGGCTCCAATGCCGCGTTCCAGGCCGACTACCCGGACTGGAAGCAGGTGTACGACGTGCCGATGATCCTGCGGGAGATCTACGAGGCGAACGTCGACAAGTGGGTGCCCGCGCAGTGATCGCCCAGGGCAAGCGCAGCGTCCTCGGCGTCCTGGTCGACGCGGTCGACTACGAGGCCGCCACGGAGCAGATCGTCACGGCCGCCCGGGAGCGCCACCACTTCGCGGTCACCGCGCTGGCGGTGCATGGCGTGATGACCGGGGTGCAGGACCGCGCCCACAACGCCCGGCTCAACTCCTTCGACCTGGTCACCCCGGACGGCCAGCCGGTGCGCTGGGCGCTGAACCTGGTGCACGGCGCCCAGCTCGCCGACCGCGTGTACGGCCCCACCCTGACCTTGAAGGTGCTGGAGCGCGCCGCCGCCGAGGGCCTGCCGGTCTACCTGTACGGCTCCACCCAGCCGACGCTGGACCGCCTGGTCCCCGCGCTGGAAGGCATGTTCCCCGACCTGAAGATCGCGGGGGTCGAGGCGTCGAAGTTCCGCGCGGTGCGGCCCGGCGAGGACGCCGAGATCGCCGAGCGGATCACGGCGTCCGGGGCCCGCGTCGTGCTGGTCGGCCTCGGCTGCCCCCGGCAGGAGGTCTTCACGTACGCGATGCGTCCCCTGCTGGACATGCCGCTGCTGGCCGTGGGCGCGGCGTTCGACTACCACGCCGGCCTGCTGAAGAACCCGCCCGCCTGGATGCAGCGGTACGCGCTGGAGTGGCTGTGGCGGCTCGGCCTCGAGCCCAAGCGGCTGTGGAAGCGGTACGTGCTGCTCAACCCGGCGTACCTGGCGCGCCTGGCCGCGCAGAAGTCCGGCCTGTGGCGGGCCCGCCCGCCGGCGCCCGCGACGGAGCGGGTGCCCACCTTCGCGGTATGACAGCCCCCGACCCGGGGCGCCCGCTCGGGGTGCCCTGGGCCCGGTGCCGGGGCCCCGCCGCATCACGTAGGAACCCCGGCCGACCTCCCCAGGTCGGGTCCGCGCCCCCGGGTCACCCCGGCGGCTGGCACCCGACATTAGGACATGGCTCATCGAGGCACCAGGGGTCACTGTCCACATCGCCCAATGGACTGAGCGACACCACGCCCGCGACCCCCATGGCCTGGAACGGGCGGACCGCTGGATCGGCTAAATGGTAGGAATCGGGCCGAACGAGGCGAGTGATCGCGCGACCCTACGGGTGCGGGTCCGGACATAACCCGGTTTCGCGCCGCGCCCGCCGGGTGAAGTCTGGCTACGTGAACACCGCCGTGGACCTCACCCTCGCGGGCGCCCTCGCCGTGATCTGGCTGGCCGCCGGGTTGCTGGCCGACGCCCTGCCGGCCGCCGCCTCGGCCCGCGATCTCCGTCGGCGCGCCGGGACGCTGATCCTGTTCGTGCTGGCCGGGGCGGCGGCGTTCCTCGCCGTACCCGTCGTGGCGCACGTGGTCGCGGGGCCGTCCGCGGCTGCCACGGCGACGTTGCTTCCCGCCGTACCCGCGATGGTCGTGCTGGTCACCACGCTGCGCCGGTTGATCATCCTGCGCCGCGGCGCGGGCGCGTTCACCACCGCACCGCGGGCCCCGCTGCCGCCGGCGCTGCGTGCGGCGGCCGCGCACCCGCTGGTCGCCACTCCGCTGCAGGTCACGGGCATCACCGCCCTGATCGGCCTGCCCATCGCCGCGATGGACATGCCGATCGCGCCGAACGGATACCTCGCCGGGACCGCGATCACGCTGGCGGCGGTCGCGGTCGGCGTCCGCCACGCTCTGCGGCACAGCCGCCTCAGCCTGCTGGTGCTCGCGCCGATCCGGCGGCGCGCGACCCGAATCGGCTGAGGAACCGGACGGCGTCGGTCAGCCGCCGCGCTTGGCTTCCTGTACGTAGAGCAGCTCGAGGATCGAACGCGCCGCCTCGAACCAGCGGTCCAGCCAGTCCGACGGCGGCATGGTGCCGCGTGCCGGCAGCTCCAGCAGCAGGCCGCGCAGCAGCGGGTGGTCCGCCATCGACAGGTTCGCCGCGCCGACCCGGCTCGGCTCCAGGGCCCGGCCCGGCTCGATCGGCCTGCTCGGCTCGATGGTCCGGCTCGGCTCGATGGTCCGGCTCGGCTCGATGGTCCGGCTCGGCTCGTGCCAGCCGGACGGCGGCGGGAAGACCGGCTCGGTCAGGCCGTGCAGGTCCAGCGACGGCAGCTTGGCCGCACGGTCGAGGGCGCTGGTCGGTTCGAGGCTCTGCGACATGCCGGGGGACCGGGTCGGCAGGCCCGAGGGCAGGCTGGGCGGGAGACTCCGGCCGATCAGCTCCGCATCGGCGGACTCGGCCGACAGCGCGTCGCGCCGGTTCTGCCGGTAGGCGTTCACCCCACCGCTGAACCGGTCCTGCGCCGAGGAGCCGCCATTGTTCAGATTCTCGGAAATCGACATCAGTTCCGCCCGCCTCGCTCGCTGTGTAGCGCCCGCCCCGCCGTTCCCCAGTAATGAGTGGGTTCCGCGCGGTCCGGTCCGCGCTTCGAGCGTTCAACGAGGCGGGGTGCGATGGGGCGACGGCGACGCGGGTGCGGAAAACCGGACGAACCTCCGCATTCGCCAGCGGCTGGCTTGCCCGGGAGCGCTGTCCCGGGCAAGCCGGCCGCCCGGTGCCGAGATGACGACTCAGAGGTCGAACTCGCCGTCCTTAGCCCCGCCGACAAATGCATCCCACTCGGCGACCGTGAAGATCAGGGCGGGGCCCTGCGGATTCTTGGAGTCGCGCACCGCGATCGCCTCGTCGACGAAGGCGACCTCGACGCAGTTGTCGCAATTCGGTCCACTACGGCTGCTCTTGAACCACTGTGCGCGGCTCAGATCGATCCGGAAACCCTTGGTCTCAATTTCCACAATGGCTCCTCTACCAGCATTTCGATCATCTCCGTGGACGCCTCGGGGGTGAGGGCGGTCGCTCGGATGGTGTCGAAGATAGAGCCGTACTTCTGCAGTTCGTCGCTCTTCTCCAGAAACAACCCGCCGGTCGCGTTCTCCGCATACACGACGGCGGGGTCCTGTTCGTCGGGGAAGTCGAGGATCGCGAAGGTCCCGTCCATGCCGGCGTGCGCCCCCGCCGCGAACGGCAGCACCTGCAGGGTCACGTTCGGCAACTTCGCCGCCTCGACCAGGCGCACGAGCTGATCCCGCATCACCTCGTCGCCGCCGACCGGACGACTCAGTACGGCTTCATCCAGCACCACCCAAAGATCGATCGGATCGTCCTGGATCAATAACGATTGCCGGGCCATGCGGACGTGGACTCTGCGGTCGATTTCCATCTGTGTGTCACTCGATCGAGCAGCTTGGATCATCGCCGCCGCGTACTCCTCGCTTTGCAGCAGGCCGGGAATCACCTGCTGCTCATACGCACGCACGGTCGAGGCCGCCGCCTCAAGTCCGACATACGCCCCCACCAGCACGGTGCTGTACGGATGCCACCAGCCCTTTTGCCGGGCCTCACGGGCAATTTGCACCAATTCCTCTGATGCAGCCCCGTCGACACCGTAAATGTCCAACATGTCCTTGACATCACGAGGGGTGGCACTCGTGTGCCCCGTTTCAATCCGAGACACTTTGGACGGTGAACAGCCGAGCCGATCCGCCACCACGTCGATGGTCACGCCGGCTGATTCGCGGTATTTGCGAAGCTCAGCTCCGAGCCGACGGCGACGGATCGTGGGACTGCGGCGCTGGATCACACTGAACCTCCGGGAAACTGCGCCACATCTACGGGGGATCGGCACGATTTCCCCCCGACGGCGGCGTCGATGCCAGTCTGTCTGTTGATCTCTTGATCCTTCAAGCGTGTTGCGTGATCAAATAGTCACGGACGGCTGACATGCAACTTGCATCGATCGGATCGGTAGTGCAATCTTTCTGTAGGCCGCGCGTCACCTAATGTTCCAGGCGATATGCCTCGGCGACGCGGCCGGGCCGACGCACCGCACGCAGCAGTGACGCCGTTTCGCGGGGCGCCGGTCGAGCGTTGGTCCCGGGTGGACCTGCCGGGAAGCCGTTCCCGGACCGCCCGCGACTTCGGCCCGACCGGCGGAGGCGACGTTTCCGTAACCGCCATGATGATTGGCATCATCGGATGGTTGCAAATGAGCATGACCTGGGCACACTGGAGCATCTGCGTCCACTGTGCAGCCAAGCGTTCACCCCGAGACGAGATCAGAACAGGAGCTGACGTGCTTCCTCGGTCCGGTGATGTCATCCATGTGACGAAGGCCGCGAGCGTCCAATTCTCCGCGCCGATGCTGTTCCGGGTGATCAGGGTTCACGACTGGCCGACCTACGAAGGATGGGTCTGGCTCGACGGATACGAGCTCAACTCCGCCGGTGACGCGGTCGAACGCCGGTCGATCTTCGTCCAGGCCAACGGGCTGCGCCAGGTCGGCAAGGCGCCCGACCCGCGCGCCCGCAACGGCCGCCAGCCCGGCCTGACCTCAGGTGCGGTCCCCGCCCGAGCGCTGCGCACCAACCGCTGAACCGACACCGGCACCCCTGATCGAGGCCGCCGTGGTCAGTCCTGGTCGGGCTGGCCGGAGGTGCCCGTCGGAGTCGACGACGGCTCGGCGGACGGCGAGGGCGGAGCAGAGACGATGAGCGTGACCGTGGTGTCCGGCGGCACCTGCTGACCCTCGGCCGGATCACTGTCGATGACCGTGCCGGGCGGCGCTTCACTGCGCACGAACCGTACCCGGTATGCCAGGCCCGTACGCTCAAGTGCCTGCCGCGCATCCTGCACGGAAAGTCCCTTGAGGGCCGGAACGGTCACCTCGGTCGGCCCGGTCGGCTCCGTCGTCGGCGGCAGACTCGTGGTGGCGGCCGTGGACGGGGGCGACGACGGCGGCGACGGTTCCGAGGACGGCGCCGTCGACGGGGGCGCCCCCGCGGACGAGGTCACCACGGGTGCGGGCGCCTCCTCGTCGTGGTTCAGCGCCCGCAGGATCTGGAAGACACCCCAGCCGAGCAGCGCCAGCAACGCCACCACGACGAGGCCCACCAGGACCGGCAGCCACCAGCGGCCACGCGGCTCCCGGTCGGCCGGGACCGCCCACTCTTCCCGGGTGTCGCCCATGGCGGCGCTCGGTCGCGGCGGACGCACCTCGGCCCGTCCCGCCCACGCCGCCCCCCAGCCCGGCTCGGAGCCGACGGCACCGGGCAGCACCGCGGTCGCATCGTCGCCCCGCGCGCCCGGCACCACCGCCGTCGCGTCGTCGCCCGCCGGCCTCAGCACCGCGGTCGCGTCGCCTGCCGCCGAGTCCAACACCGTCGTCGCGTCGTCCGTGGCCGGGGGCGGCACTATCGCGGTGGCATCGTCCGCGGGCGCGCCCGGCAGCACCGTCGTCGGGTCGGCGCCGACCGGTGTCGGCATGACCGCGGTGGCATCGCCGCCCGCGGGCGGGCCGGGCGCCGACGACTCGTCGCCTCCGACCGGACCGGTGGTCGATGCTGTCGGCTCCGGGCCCGCCTGCTCGGCGGCGGTCCGATCCGTGTGCTCCGGTCCCGCGGCATCGCCCGATCGGGGGCCGTCGTCCGGCTGGTTTCCGGTGGCCGGGACGGGGCCGGACGGGCGCGTCTCGTCCGGTTCGGACGCCTCGCCGTCCGGTTCGCGGCGCCGCCCCTGCTCGTCGGACATCGCCGGATCCTCTCCCTCGCACCCTGCCGGGCTCAACGTAACCCGTCCCGGCCGCGCCGCGCGGTATCCGCGGACAAAGCCGCAGCGTGACCTTGCTGCGGCGGACCGCGACCGATTCGCAGGCATCGTCACCTGCCGCTACAGTGCCCGGCATGGCCGAGAGGGGCAGGACAGTGCAGGCCGGTGCAGCGGCCGGGATCGCCGCGGGGACCGGCGCCGCTCAGCTGGGCCTCGGGTACGGCCTGGGCGTGGTCGAGTGGCCGACCACCGCGGGCGTGGAAGACAGCGTCTGGCTGGGCAGTCTCGGCTGGGCGACCTGGATCGCGGCCAGCGCCACCGTGTTCGGTGCCGTCCTCGCGGGCCGGATGCCGACGCGTACCGGCGGGCCGTGGCGCCTCGCGCTGGCGGGCGCCGCCGCTCTCGGGGCGCTGCTCACCGTTGCGCTCATCGCGTTGCCCGCCCGGGCCGCGGTACGTCCGGACACGTTCGCGCCGCAGACCGTCGCCGCCGGATACGCGTTGCTCGGCGTGGTGCTCGGACTTGTCGTCGCGTACTGGGCCGTGGTGTCGCGTCCCGCCGCAGCCAACCTCGTCGCCACCGCTACGTGGCTGTGGATTCTCGCCGCCGCCGCGGTCATCGCGGAGTTGACCCTGCACCGGCCGTCGGCCACCTACCTCAACAGCTGGCAGTTCGCGGCCCCCGGCACCCAGTACGGCATCATCGCCCTGCCCAGCGCGCTGCTCACGTTGCTGGCCGCCGCCGTCCTCGGGGTGATCGGCGCCGTCGGAGCCGTCCGCCGTGGTGACCGGGGCGTCGGGGCCGCCACGTCCGGTGCGGTGGGACCGCTGCTGGTGGCGACCGCGTTCCTCGCCCTGGCGCCGCAGCTGACCGGGTCCCTGGGTTCCATGGAGTCGGCCTACCTCATCGCCCCGTACGCGGTGGTCTTCGGCCTCGCCGGGTCCGCGGCGACCGTGGCGCTCGCGGAGCGGCGGGCCACGGCGCAGGCGCTCGCCGGGCGCGGCGTCACCGTGCCGGGCCAGGCGGTATCGGCCGAGGACACGGCACCCACCGGCAGGTGGGTCCGGCGGTCCGCGTCGGGCAGCAGCCCGCAGGAACGCGAGGTGCCGGGGCAACGCGACGCCGCTGAGCGGAAGCCGGAAACCACCCGCGGCGCCGGTGCCGCGGACACCGCCACCACTGCCCGCGAGGGTGGGACCGCGCCGGCGAAGTCAGCACGGGGCAGGGCCGCGGCGGCCCGGGACGAGCCAGGCGACGCGACCTCCGCCGACACCTCGAGGGACACGCCCGCGAAAGGCGCGCCGGGCGGGGCCGCCGTGCGCAGGACGGGAGCGGGCAAGGCCGCTCCCGCCAAGGCGGGGTCCGGTAAGGCAGCGCCGGGCAAGCCACCGCGCAAGTCCCCCGGCCAGGCTGGTCAGGCGAGTCCCAGCCCCGCGGGTCCGGGCCAGGCGGCGCCGTCAGCGGTGTCCGGCCGAGGCACCTCGCCCGTCCCGGTGACCTCATTGCCGACCGCGCCGCCGCCGGCCACCCCGCCGCCAACGGCACCACCGCCGACCGCACCCCGGCCCGAACCGCGCCCCACGCCGGTGCCGGATCGGCCGCAGGGCGCCAAGGCGGTGGGCCGCGCCGCGACATCGTCCGGAGGTTCCCAGGCGGGCCCCGCGGGGTCGCGGAAGGACGCCCCGGAGTCGCGGTCCACGGTCGCGCCGCCCCCGGCGGAACCACCCGTGGCCGACATCAACCCGGACGATCCCGCTGCCGAGCCGAAGCGTGGCCTGCTGCGCCGGCTCGGCCGCCGCTCCGGCCAGGACGACTCCGACGCCTGATCAGCCACCGGCACGGCCAGGACCGGACGACCCCGAAGCCTGAGGTGTGGCGACTGTCTGACCGGTGACGTCACCCCCTGGGCGCACGCGGAGGCCACAGTGGACAGTGATCATGCGACAGGCCAGGTGTGCACCGGATCGTTGGTGTGCTGTAGCTCGATGTAGCGCAGCAGCATCTCGTGCAACGCCGCGCCGCGATCCAGCCCGCGCTGCTCGGCCACCCGTACCGTCTCGGTCTGCCAGATCGCGCCATTGCGACCGGTACGGCAGCGGCCCTCGATGATCGCCAGCAGCCGGTCCCGGTGCGCCGGGGCGACGCCGAACTTGTCCAGTCCGGCGCCCGCCTTGGGCAGCAGCTCGTCGAGCACGAGATCGGTGACCGCGACGTCGCCGAGGCGCGGCCAGTGCACCGTCGCCTCGATCCCCCGCCGGGCCGCCACATGGAAGTTGTCCTCCGCCGCGGCGAACGGCAGCTGGGTCCAGATCGGGCGTTCCTCCTCGGCGAGCTGGCGGGCCAGCCCGAAGTAGAACGCGGCGTTGGCCATCATGTCGGCCACGGTCGGCCCGGATGGCAGCACGCGGTTCTCGACGCGCAGGTGCGGGCGGCCGTTCATGACGTCGTAGACGGGACGGTTCCAGCGGTAGACGGTGCCGTTGTGCAGGCGCAGCTCGCCGAGCTGGGGTACGTCGCCGTCGTGCAGGACCACCACCGGGTCCTCGTCGTCGAGCACCGGCAGCAGCGGCGGGAAGTAGCGGACGTTCTCCTCGAACAGGTCGAACACCGAGGTGATCCACCGCTCGCCGAACCAGACCCGCGGACGTACCCCCTGGGCCTTGAGTTCCTCGGGCCGGGTGTCGGTGGCCTGCTGGAACAGGGCGATCCTGGTCTCCGCCCAGAGGCGCCGACCGTACAGATAGGGCGAATTGGCCCCGACCGCGACCTGGATCGCGGCCACCGCCTGGGACGCGTTCCAGTACGAGGCGAACCGGTCCGGCGGCACCTGCATGTGGAACTGCACGCTGGTGCACGCCGCCTCGGGCGCGATGGAGTCGTTCGCGGCCTGCAACCGCTCGGTGCCCCGGATGTCGACCGCGAACTGTTCGCCCCGGGCTCCGGCGATCTGGTCGTTGAGGGCCCGGTAGCGCTCGTTGGCGGACAGGTTGCCCTCGACGAGGTGTTCGGGCCCGAGGGTGGGGAGGATGCCGACGAGGACGATGGTGCTGTCGGACTTCTCCGCGCGGTCCTCGGCGCGGCCGAGACTCTCCAGGATGGCGTGTTCGTACTCGGCGAATCCGTCGCCGCAGATCAGCCGCGGCCGGGCGTTGAGTTCCAGGTTGAACTGGCCGAGTTCGGTCTGGAACGCGGGGTCGCCGAGGTTCGCGAGGATTTCGGCGTTGCGCATCGCCGGTTCCGCGTCGGCGTCCATGAGGTTGAGTTCGATTTCGAGGCCGGTCATCCGGTTCTCGCCCTCGAATGCGGCGGCGTCGAGCATGAGTGCGAGCACGTCGAGGCACCGGCGGACTTTCTGCCGATACCGGGCACGATCCTCCTTGGAGAAGGCTGCGTCGGAGAGGTCCTTGCCCATCTGCCCTCCCGGCACGGTGCGTCGTGAGTTTCTCACGGTAGGTGGTTGCCGACTTCCACGACAGGGACAAAAGCGGTCTTCGATCACCACTCTGTGAGCGAACGCACGCGTTCGGTTCACCTTGCCATCCCTGCCGGGCCACCCGCTAGTTGTGCCGCGGAATACGCAAACGGCGCCGCTCCCCCCACTGGAGCGGCGCCGCTGCTGTCAGCGGATGTCAGGCCTGGCGGATGGCCTCACCCTCGATCTCGATCTTGATCTTCTTGCCGATCATGACGCCGCCGGTTTCCAGCGCCATGTTGTAGGTCAGGCCCCAGTCCTCGCGGTCGATCTCGGTGGTGGCGCTGAAACCGAAGACATCGAATCCGTACGGGCTACGCCCGACGCCCTCGAATTCCACGGTCAGCGGGACCGACCGGGTGATCCCCTTGATGGTCAGCTCGCCGTCGAGGACGAACTCGTTGCCCTCGAACGACTTGATGCCGGTGCTGCGGTATTCCATCGTCGGGTACTTCTCGGCCTCGAAGAAGTCGCCCGTGCGCAGGTGGTTGTCGCGATCCTCCTGGCCGGTGCTGACGCTGGCGGTCTGGATGGTGGCGACGACCGAGGACTGCAACGGGTCCTCCGCGATGGTGACGGTGGCGCTCGCGGAGGCGAATTCGCCCCGCACCTTGCTGACCATGAGATGGCGCACCACGAAGCCGACGCGCTTGTGCGCCGCGTCCAGCTCGTACGTCCCGGCGGCCGGGATCTGCAGGCCCTGGAACTCGCGGGTGCTGGCGACGGACTCGGTCATGGCGGTATTTCCTCTCGGAGCGGGTGCCGGGCCAACTGCCCGGCGCCTCGATGGATGAAGTTGTTTGACGTAGCAACTATACGCTCCGCAATATTCCGTCTGTCAAGTGCCCGGTGTTACGCTGGATGGGTGCGTACCAACCTCGATGACCCCCGGTTCACGGCCGTCGGCCTCTTCGCCGAGGCGTACACGGGCCTGACCACCCGATTCGCCGCCCAGTTCGAGCAGCACCACCTCTCCCCGGTCGAGTTCGAGGTGCTCATGCGCCTCGCCCGCTCACCCGGTCAGCGCCTGCGGATGACCGATCTCGCCGGGCAGACCTCGTTGTCCACCAGTGGGGTCACCCGCGTGGTCGACCGCATGGACCGCGACGGCCTGGTCCGCCGGGAAGCCTGCCCCAGCGACCGCCGCAGCTCGTATGCGGTGATCACCGAGCCCGGGCTGGAACGCCTCGACGAGGTGCTGCCCGGTCACCTCGAACTGGTGCAGCAGTGGTTCATCGGGCAGCTCGAGCCGAAGCAGCTCGACCAGATGCTCGAAACGCTGCGGATCGTCCGGGACGCGGTGAACCCGTGCGCGACCGCCGGGAGCACCGGCGCCGACATCGAGGCGATCACCGCTCCCCGTCAGTAACCGGCTGAACTACCGGCAGAACCCGGCGGACGGCGTGGTCCAAACCACTTCATCCCGGCCAAATCACTGATCACCCGCGGCTAGGGTGATCAGCCGGGGGGAGGCGGCGCGACCGAGGCGGAGACGGGTCCGACGGGGGAGTCATCGTTCTCGCCGCCTGCCAGCACGGGAGTGGCGACCGGCGCGTCGGGGGGCTGATCAGCGCCGGTCGTCCCCCGCGGCGGGGACACGGCCGCATGTAGAAACGCGCGCTCCCAGGGCAGCAGGGTGATTCCCGTCGCGCGGCACAGCTCCACCAGCCGGGCGAGCGCGCTGTGCCGCGCCTCCGGTTCGGGTGCGCAGCAGACCAGCCCGACCAGGGCCGCAACCAGGTCCCGCGGGTCACCGCCCGGCGCGTGGGTGTCGGCCGCCCGGGCGAAGCAGGCGGCCGCCCGTTCGCTCTCGCCGCGAGCGGCCGCGATGGCACCGTCCAGCAGCGCCGCGGAGAACTCCGCGCTCGGCGGCTGCGCGCCCGGAAACCCGCTGCCCGGCAGGTCCGCCCCGGGGAGTGCGCCACACCGGCCCGGCCCCGAGTCCCACTCGTCGCGCACCGCGACCGCCTCCACGACCCGGCCCGCCCGCACCAGGGCCAGGCCGATGGTCGCCAGCACCCGGCGCCGGTGATTGGGAGCGGCCAGGCCCACGGTGTCCAGCTCGTCGACCGCCCGGCGGCCGAGGCGTTCCGCGTCCTCGGTCCGGCCGTCCAGACGGGCCACCTCGGCGAGCGCCGCCAGCGCCACCGCGCGCAGCCGGTACTCGCCGCACCGGCGGGCCAGCCGCTCCACCTCGGCCAGCCGGCGGCGCGCCGCCGCCAGGTCACCGACCCGGATCTCGTGCCAGCTCAGATGGTGCTGAGCGACCGCCATGTCGCGCAGCCGGGCGTGGTTGCCGGCCAGCGCCAGCGCGGCCTCGGCGTGCCCGCGGGCCGGCGCGTACCCGCCCGCGCCCGGGTTCGGTACGGCCAGCAGCAGATGCGCGGTCACCTGCCCCGCCGGGTCGCCGAGCCGCTCGAAGCCCGCCAGCGCGGCCCGGGCCGCGTCCCGCTCCTGCGGCCCGGCGCCGTGCTCGGGGGCCAGCTGGGCCAGGCCCGCGTGGGCCCACGCCCGCACCGCGGGATCAGCGTCGGCGGTACGCGGGTCGTCGAGCAGGCGGCGCAGCCACTGCCGGCCGGTCACCTCCCGGGACCGGAACCGCCACCAGCGCGGCAGCGCCGACGCGATGCGCAGCGCGGTGTGCGGGTCCTCCCCGGCCGCGAACGTCAGCGCGGCACCGAGGTCCCCCGCCACGTCGTCGAGGCGGGCCGCCGCCGCGGCGAGATCCCCGCCGACCAGCTCCGGCGCCACCTGCTGCGCCAGATCGGCCAGGACGGCCGCGTGGCGGCGCCGGAACCCGCTCAGCTCGCCCCTCGCCGCGGCCCGTTCCGTGCCGAAGTCGCGCACCACGTCCAGCAGGCGGAACCGCGACGATCGGGTCCCCCGCACGCTGAGCAGGCCGAGCCCCAGCAGCCGGTCCAGCAGGTGCACCACATCCGTGCCGGCGGTCGGGCCGTCCGCCAGCATCTGCTCCGCCAGCCGAAGCGACCAGCGGTGCCGGAACATGGCCAGGCGGCGCAGCGCGTCCCGTTCGGCGGGGTCGAGCAGGCGGTAGCTGGCGTCCACCGCGTCGCGCAGCGACACCACGGTCTCGGGCGGGGAGGCGGCGGCGCGGGACAGGTCCAGGACGCGGTCGCCGTACCGGTCGAGGATCTCGGCGACGGTCAGTACCCGGCCCCGGGCAGCGGCCAGCTCGATCGCCAGCGGCAGGCCGCCGAGCCGCCGGACCAGGGTCACCACGGCCGCGACCTCGTCGGGACCCGCCGGGGTCCGGCTGACGCGGGCGAGCCGGTCCAGGAACAGCGCGACCGCCGGTGAAGCAGCCGCCTCGCCGGCCACCGCCCCCGCCTCGGCCGGTGGGGCGACCAGCGGCGCCACCGGCCGGACCCGTTCGTCGGGCAGGCCGACGGGATGCCGCCCGGTGGCGAGGAACCGCAGCTGGGGCACGCGTTCGCGCAGCCGGGACAGCGCCTCGGCGACCGCGTCGGGGGACCGCTCGACCGCGTCGACGAGCAGCACCGCGGACCGGCCCGCCAGCTGCGCGGGCAGATCGTCGGGCCGGCCCACCCCGAACACGGCGGCCACTCCGCCGAGGATCTCCCCGGCCGTGGAGCCGTCCGTCACGACGATGCCCGCGACCCCGGCGGGGTGGGCGGCGGCGATCCGGTGCGCCACCGCGAGCGCGAGCACGGACTTGCCCACCCCGGCCAGGCCGACCAGCGTGATCCCGCCGGGGCGCCCCGGGACCGGCCGGGCGTTCCCGTCGATGGTGATGCCGTCGAACGCCGGGCGGGCCAGCTCGTCGACCAGCTCGTCGACGTCCGCGTCGCGGCCGATCAGCTCGCCCGCCGGAGGCAGCCGGACGACCGGCACCGGGTCGGGTTGGTCGCCCGCCGGGGCCACCGCGGGTGGCACCGGGGGTGTCTGCCCCCGGGCCGCGCCGAGGAACTCCGCCCGGTCCGCACCGGCCAGCCCGAGCGCGTCGGCCAGCAGCACCGCCGTGGTGCGCTGCGGGCGCGCGGCCCGGCCACGTTCCAGATCCCGCACGGTACGCACGCCGATGGCCGCGCGGGCCGCCAGCTCCGCCTGGGTGAGACCGATCCGTTTCCGGTGGCTGCGCAGCACGGCACCGAATCGCGCACCCGGCTCGCCGGTGCCGTGCTCGGAGGTCATGCCATGAACCTAGGCACCCGCGTCTATCCGAGGGGACCCGGGACGGCCGCATGTCGGGGATCGGACCGCGCCACGGTCGGATCCCCTACATGCCCTCACAGACCGAGATCACGCGAGATGATCATGCGCTGCACCTCGGAGGTGCCCTCGCCGACCTCCAGAATCTTGGCGTCGCGGTAGAACCGGCCCACCGCGGACTCGTTCATGAAGCCGTATCCGCCGTGCACCTGGGTGGCGTACCGGGCGTTGTCCATCGCGGCGTTGCTGGCGTGCAGCTTGGCGACCGCGGCATACCGCTTGAAGTCCTCACCGGCCAGCATCCGGGACGCGGCGTCGTAGTAGCCGACCCGGGCGGTGTGCGCCCGCAGCTCCATGTCGGCGATCAGGAACTGGACGGCCTGGTAGTTGCCGATCGGCTGGCCGAACGCGTGCCGCTGCTTGGCGTATGCGACCGACTCGTCCACGCAGCCCTGCGCCAGACCCACCGACAGCGCCGCGATGGCGATCCGGCCCTCGTCGAGGATCCGCAGGAACTGGGCGAAGCCCCGGCCGCGCTGGCCGAGCAGATTCTCCGCGGGCACCCGCACGTCGTCGAAGGACAGCTCGTGGGTGTCGGACGCGCACCAGCCGACCTTCGAGTAGCCCGGCGCGACCGTGAAGCCCGGGGTGCCCGACGGCACGATGATCGTGGACAGCTCCTTGCTGCCGTCCGGCCGGGTGCCGGTCGCCGCCATCACGGTGACCAGGGCGGTGATGTCCGTGCCGGAGTTCGTGATGAACGCCTTCGAGCCGTTGATGACCCACTCGTTCGTCTTCTCGTCGAGCACGGCGCGGGTGGCGATGGCGGCGGCGTCGGAACCGGAGCCGGGCTCGGTCAGCCCGAACGCGGCCAGGTTCTCGCCGCTGGTCAGCTGCGGCAGCCAGCGGGCCTTCTGCTCGGCCGTACCGAATCGGAAGATCGGCATGGCGCCCAGCGAGACCGCCGCCTCCAGGGTGATCGCGACGCTGGAGTCGACCCTGGCCAGTTCCTCCAGGGCCAGGCACAGGGCGAAGTAGTCACCACCCATGCCGCCGTGCTCCTCCGGGAACGGCAGGCCGAACAGGCCCATCTTGCCCATCTGCCGGATCAGCTCATACGGGAAGGTCTTGTGCTCGTAGTGCTCCGCGATCACCGGAGCGACCTGCTCGCGGGCGAACTCCTGCACGCTGGCGCGCAGTGCCTCCTGCTCCTCGCTGAGCCGGAAGTCGACCATGACGTTGCCTTTCTCTGGAGGAGGGGTGACCTCTGGGAGAGTGGTGACGCTGCTCAGACCGGGGTGACGGCGTGGCGGCGCCGGGAGAAGGTGCGGTCCTTGCCGCGGGCGGCGTGGTACCGGCGGATCAGTTCGGCGCGCAGCTCGGCGGGCTCGACGATCGCGTCGATAACCAGCTCGCTGGCCAGGCGCATGATGTCGATGTCGCGTTCGTACTCGGCGCGGCGCTCGGCGACGAACGCGGCGCGCTCGTCCTCGTCCGCGATCGCCGCGATCTTGTTGGCGAACACCGCGTTGACGGCCGCCTCGGCGCCCATCACGGCGATCTTCGCGGTGGGCAGCGCGATCGTGGCGTCCGGCTCGAAGCCGGGTCCGGCCATCGCGTAGAGCCCGGCGCCGTAGGCCTTGCGGACCACGACACAGATCTTGGGTACGGTCGCCTCCGAGATCGCGCTGATCATCTTCGCCCCGTGCCGGATGATCCCCTGCTTCTCGACCGCGGTGCCGACCATGAACCCGGGTACGTCCGTGAGGAACAGCAGCGGCACGTTGAACGCGTCGCACAGCTGCACGAACCGGGTCGCCTTGTCCGCCGAGTCGACGAACAGCACCCCGCCCTTGAACATCGAGTTGTTGCCGACGATGCCGATGACCTCGCCGTTCAGCCGGGCGAAGCCGACCGTGAGCTCCTTGGCCCACAGCGCCTGGATCTCCAGGAACGAGCCCTCGTCGACCAGGCCCTTGATGTAGCGGCGCATGTCGAACGCCTGCCGCTCGCTGGCGGGCACCAGCGCTGCAAGATCCACATTTGCCGGTTCTCCCGCCTCGGCGGCGGGCGGCTGCTGCTCCCAGTTGGCCGGCAGGTACGACAGGTAGCGCCGCACCACGTCGAGCGCGTCCTGCTCGGTCTTGCACAGGAAGTGGCCGACGCCGGACTCGGCGCAGTGCACCCGGGCGCCGCCCATCGCCTCGAGGGTCGTCTTCTCGCCCGTGACCATCTCGACCATCCGGTCGGAGCCCAGGTACATGCTGGCGTTGCCCTCGACCATCGCCACCACGTCACAGAACGCCGGGATGTACGCCCCGCCGGCCGCGGACGGGCCGAACAGCGCGCACACCTGCGGGATCGAGCCGGACGCCTTGACCTGGTTGTGGAAGATCTTGCCCGCGCCGCGGCGGCCCGGGAACAGGTCGACCTGGTCGGTGATCCGGGCCCCGGCCGAGTCGACCAGGTAGACCATGGGCACGCCGGTCGCGTACGCCCGCTCGATGATCCGGATGATCTTCTCGACCGTGCGGGCGCCCCAGGACCCGGCCTTCACGGTCGAGTCGTTGGCCATCACGCACACCTCGCGCCCGTCGATGCGGGCGTTGCCGGTGATCACGCCGTCGGCGGGCAGGCCGTCGGCGAGCGCGTTGGCGTACATACCGTCCTCGACGAAGGAGCCCTCGTCGACGAGCAGGGCGATGCGTTCGCGGGCGAACAGCTTGCCCTTGGCCGCATTTGCCGCGTGGTAGCGCTCGGCGCCGCCGGCCGCCACCCGCTTGCGTACCTGAGCCAGGGCCTCACCGTCGATGGCCACGTCATCCCCTTCCGAGCCGCACCTGAACGATCGTTAGGCTAGCGCATTCTGCGTGTGACGTCCAAGGCAACCCCGGTCGACCCCCGGTTGCAGGTCACCTGCGGGTGATCTAGGTTCTGGGGCTCTTCACGGGGGAGGAACGACACGTCATGCGCGAGGAGAAGTTCGATCCTGACGACCGGGTGGACGGTGAGCGCGTCAGCTTCCCGAACGACGCGGTCGCGGTCTGGCGCGGAAAAGACTTCCGAGTGGTCAGCTGCGGCGGTGTCGGACGGGTGCGGAGCTTCCTCGTCGCGTTGCATCCGGGTGGACGCGACCCGGAGGGCCTCATTTACGACGAGGAACTGGGCGGGTACGGCACCCCCATCGATCTAGAGGACCTGGATGCGTGGTACCGGCGGGCCTGGTACTTCACGTGGCGTGGTGAGCAGTTCTCCGCGCTCAGCCGCAGGGGCGACCTGATCGACGGCCGGTTCTTCGGTACGGAGACCTGGGCGGCCGCCAACGGGCTGACAGTCATGGAACGGGGCATGGCGCAGGGGGCGATCCCACTCAGCGAGGTCGAGGACCTTCACGAGGAGCGTGAGGATCTGCTGGCCAAATGGAAGACTCGGCAGAAGCGGAAACGCGACAAGCTGAACTGGACGAGGAGCGTGAGCGGGCTCGAAAAAATGCAGGACGGCAGTACCCGGGCAGTCTGGCACGGCCGGGAGTACCGGATGCGAGGCAGCAGCGGGATCGGGTTGCAGCGGAAGTACTTCCTCATCCGACTGCGTCCGGACGGTCCAGACCCGGACGGTGCCGTATACGACGAGAAGCTCGGTGGATACGGGATTCCGATCGATCCCTTGGATCTCGAGGCGTGGTACAGCACGACCTGGTACTTCAGCTGGCGCGGTGAACCTTTCCGCGCCTCCGCCCGCAGCGAGGACGAAATCGCCGGCACTTTCATAGGCATGGACGACGACTGGGCAAAGGCTAACGGTCTGGAATTTCTTGACCATTGCTGGATCGTCGGAAAGTTCCCGATCGCCGAGGTCGAGAATCTCCACGAAGAACGGCAGGATCTGTTGGCCAAATGGAAGGCCGACCTGGCGAAACAACGCGACAAGGATCAACTGAAGCGGAAGCAGGAGCACTGACGGCATGTTCGGCAAGTAGCGCCCAAACGTCAGACCAGACGGGTACGCGGCCCCGCCCGCAGCACACCCGACGGCAGGGTCTTGCCGAGCAGGTCCTCGGCCAGTTCCGCGACCGTGATGAGGTTGTCCAGGTCGATGCCGGTGTCGATGCCCATGTCGTGCAGCATGTGCACGACCTCCTCGGTGGCCACGTTCCCCGACGCCCCCGGCGCGTACGGGCAGCCGCCGATGCCGCCCACGCTGGCGTCGAACTCCGTCACCCCCAGCTCCAGGGCGGTCAGGATGTTCGCCAGCCCCGTACCCCGGGTGTTGTGGAAGTGCAGCAGGTCCGGGCGTACCTCGGACAGCAGGTCGCGGACCCGGCGCGGGGTCCCCATGCCGGTGGTGTCGCCGAACGCGATGCGGTCCGCGCCGTCCGCGCGGACCCGCTCGACGATCGAAGCCACCCGCTTCGGGTCGATGTCACCCTCGAACGGGCACCCGAAGCTGGTCGCGACGATCACTTCGAGCGTCGCCCCGGCGTCGTGCACCAGCGGGATCAGCGCGCCGATGTCGTCCAGGGACTCCTCGGTCGAGCGGTTGAGGTTCTTCCGGTTGTGGGTGTCGCTGGCCGAGACCACGACCTCGATCTCGGTGAACCCGGCGGCGATGGCCCGCTGCGCACCCCGGGTGTTCGGGATCAGCGCCGAGTAGCGCACGTCCGGGTTGTGCCAGGCGCGCGCCCACACCTCGTCCGCGTCGGCCATCTGCGGGATGGCCTTCGGATGCACGAACGAGACCGCCTCGATCCGGCGCACGCCCGTGCCGGACAGCGCGTCGATCAGCCGCACCTTCGCGTCGGTGGGGATCGGCGCCTCGTTCTGCAGCCCGTCGCGCGGGGCCACCTCGCGGATCGAAACCGTGGTCATGGGGCTCACCTCATCCGGGAGACGATGCCGGTGTCGTAGTCGCCGCCGAGGAACTCGTCGTTCTCCAACAGCTCGGCGAAGAACGGCAGGTTGTTCTTCGGGCCCACGATCTCGAACCCGGCCACGGCCGCGCGGGCCTTGGCGATGGCGTCCGCCCGGTCGGTGCCGTGCACGATCAGCTTGGCCATCAGCGAGTCGTAGAACGGGGTGACCGTGGTGTCGGCGGCGTACCCGGAGTCGACGCGGACGCCGTCGCCGGACGGCTCCACCCAGGTGGTGACCTTGCCGGGGCCGGGCAGGAACCGCTTCGGGTCCTCTGCGTTGATCCGCAGCTCGATCGCGTGCCCGGTGCTGGTCAGCGCGTCCGGGTCGAACGTCGGCGCCAAGCCTGCGGCGATCCGCAGCTGCTCCTCGACCAGGTCGAGGCCGTGGATCAGCTCGGTGATCGGGTGCTCGACCTGCAGGCGGGTGTTCATCTCCAGGAAGAAGAACTCGCCCGTGGCCGGGTCGAGCAGGCACTCGACCGTCCCGGCGTTGCGGTAGCCGACCGCCTCGCCCGCCTTGACCGCGGCGGCCAGGAAGCGTGCGCGCAGTTCCGGGCCCACCGCCGGGGACGGGGCCTCCTCGACCAGCTTCTGGTTGCGCCGCTGCACGGAGCACTCGCGCTCGCTCAGTGCCACGACCCGGCCGTCGGCGAGGCCGAGGATCTGCACCTCGACGTGGCGCACCCGGGGGAAGTAGCGCTCGATGAGCACCGAGCCGTCGCCGAACATCCGCTCGGCGAAGCCGCGTACCTTTTCATACTCCGTGCGCAATCCGGCCTCATCGTTCGCGACCGCCATGCCCATGCCGCCGCCGCCCGCCGCGGCCTTGACCATCACCGGGAAGCCGATCGTGGCGGCCGCCTCCAGCGCCGCCTCGACCGTGGCGGCCGGGTCCTGGGTGCCCGGTGCGACCGGCACGCCCGCGGCGGCCATCAGGTTCCGAGCGTTGATCTTGTCGCCCATCGCGGTGATCGCGTCCGCGGACGGCCCGACCCAGATCAGGCCGTTCTCCTCGACGGTACGGGCGAAGTCCGCGTTCTCGCTCAGGAAGCCGTAGCCGGGGTGGATGGCCTGGGCACCGGTCGACTTGGCCGCCGCGAGGATCGCCTCGGTGTTGCGGTAGCTCTGGGCCGGGTTGGCCGGTCCCACGCAGACCGCCTCGTCGGCCTCTCCGACGAACGGCATGCCGGCGTCCGCCTCGGAGTGGACCGCGATCGCCCGGATCCCGAGCCGCTTGGCGGTCCGGATGATCCGGCGGGCGATCTCGCCCCGGTTGGCCACGAGCAAAGACTGGATCATGGTGCTCTTCCTGGTGGGGTGGGCGGTGGGTCGGTCAGCGGCCGAGCAGGGCGTGGCCGGTGGCCTCGCGCAGCAGGGCGGCCCGGCGCTGCCGGTCCACCTCGCCGCCGAGGAACGGCGTGGAGTTCATCAGGCCGAACGCCGAGTGGGCCAGCACCCGGCGCTCGCCCGCGTCCAGGTCGGGGCGCAACTCGCCGAGGACGGTCACCCACGCCTCGACGTACAGGCGCTGGAGGCGGCGGATCTGGCGGCGCGGCTCGTCGGGCAGCCGGTCCAGCTCGTGCAGGTGCAGTGCGATGACGGCCGGGTTGGCCAGCGCGAAGTCGACGTGGAAGTCGATCAGGTCGGCGAGCGCCGCCTGCGCGTCTCCGTTGTGCCGCGACACCCGGGACTTGCCGCCGCTGAGCAGCCCCTCACTGACCGGGACGAGCGCGGCGACCAGCATGGCCTCCTTGCCCGCGAAGTGGTGGTAGAGGGCCGGGCCGGTCACGCCCGCGGCGGAACCGATGTCGTCCATCGACACACCGTGATAGCCGCGGGACGCGAAGAGCCCCACGGCGATCTCCAGGATCTCCTCGCGGCGTGAGCGCCGCCGGGGCGCGGGAGCCGTCGTCCGCTGCTGCTGGTCTACCGTCACCCGGAAACTTTAACCCGCTGTCAAGGCTTTCCCTGAACGACCGTTCAGTGACCTGGGCCCCTCGCGCTCCCGCAATGCCGCCGCCTCGTCCATTCGGCCCATCGACTTCAGCGCCTCGGCCAGCAGACGCGCGATGCGCCTGCGACACTTCGTGCGCCGCAGGCCCGGCACGACTGTTACGTACGACACAGCGCCGTCGAACCGTCTGCGGCTCCGGGTCAGGCCAGGCCGCCGGGCCGGTCCCCCCGCACGATCGGGGCCCGGACCAGATTGCCCCACTCGGTCCACGAGCCGTCGTAGTTGCGCACCTTCGGGTAGCCCAGCAGGTGGTGCAGCACGAACCAGGTGTGACTGGACCGTTCACCGATCCGGCAGTACGCGATCACGTCGTCGCCCGGCACGAGGCCCAGCTCGTCCCGGTAGATCCTGGTCAGTTCGTCCGCCGACCGGAACGTCCCGTCGTCGTTGGCAGCCGACTTCCACGGCTTGCTGAACGCGCCCGGGATGTGCCCGCCCCGCAGCGCGCCCTCCTGCGGGTAGTCCGGCATGTGGGTGCGCTCGCCGGTGTACTCCTGCGGGGACCGCACGTCGACCAGCGGGTTGCCGCTGGCGATGTGCCCCACCACCTGATCACGGAACGCCCGGATCGGTGCGTCGTCGCGCTCCGGCACGGGATACTGCGCCCGGGGGCGCGCCGGCTTGTCCCGGCTCAGCTCGCGTCCCTCGGCGATCCACTTCTGCCGCCCGCCGTCGAGCAGCCGTACGTCGCGGTGGCCGAACAGGCTGAACACCCACAGCGCGTACGCCGCCCACCAGTTGAAGTTGTCGCCGTAGAAGACGACCGTGTCGTGCCGCCCGATGCCCTTGGCCTCGCACAGCGCCGCGAAGGCCGCCGGATTCAGGTAGTCGCGGGTGACCTGGTCGTTCAGCTCGGTGTGCCAGTCGACCTTGACGGCACCCGGGATGTGCCCGGTGTCGTACAGCAGGACGTCCTCGTCCGACTCGACGACCACGAGGCCGTCCGTGCCGAGGTGCGCGGCCAGCCAGTCGGTGGTGACCAGCCGCTCCGGGTGGGCGTACGCCTGGAGGGACGGCGCCGGATCATACGCAACGGACATGTCGCTCAGGCTATCCCTTTTCGACCGTCTGCACCGGTGCCAGCGACGGCCGTTTCGCCCTCACCAGGTCACCCGACGACGCGCCGGTCAGCCGCCGCTTGAGCCACGGCGCCAGATACTGCCCGGCCCAGCGCAGGTCCGCACTGCGCGCCGTCAGCCACGGGGCGGGCGCGGGCATCGGCGGCGCCAGCAGCCACTCCTCGTCGACCTCGACCCCCAGCGCGCGCAGGACGTGGCCCGCGACGCGGCGGTGCCCGCCCGCGGACAGGTGCAGCCGGTCCGTACTCCACATCAAGGGGTTGTGGAAGGTGTGATCGTCATGCAGGTCGATGAGGTACGCGCCGTGCTTGTCCGCCAGCCGCCTGGCCCCGTCGTTGAGTACCGCGGCGCGCGGCCCGACGAGGCGCTGGCCGGGCAGCTGGGACGCGACGTCGGCGAAGCGGAACAGGATCACGTCTGCGCCCGTGGCGCGGATCCGCCCGATCACCGGGTCGATGCGCTCGATCAGCGCGGCCGGGTCGGCCTTGCGCCGCAGCACGTCGTTGCCGCCGGCCGCGAAGCTCACCAGGTCGGGCTCCATCGCCAGCGCCGGCTCGACCTGCTCGGCGACCACCTGGTCCAGCAGGCGCCCGCGGATGGCCAGGTTGGCGTACCCGAAGTCCGGGCCGTTCTCGACGGCCAGGCGCGCGGCGACCAGATCCGCCCACCCCCGGTACGTGCCGTCCGGGTACGCGTCGTCCATCCCCTCGGTGAAGCTGTCCCCCATCGCCACGAAGCTGCGCCAGCCCATCGGCCGCCCCCTTAACGTCCGCTCACCTCGATGCGTGGGTCATTTTTGCACTGAGTGCACCGCACATGCACGGGAGCGTGACGGTGCCGACACCCCGAAACCGGCGTGACCGACCCCGTCCCCCTTCCCTACGCTGCGGACATGTTGCTGCGAATGTCCACCATGCTGCTCCGGACCCTGCGCGAGGAGCCGGCGGACGCCGAGGTGCCGAGCCACCGGCTGCTGCTGCGCGCGGGGTACGTCCGCCGCGCCGCCCCGGGCGGCTACACCTGGCTGCCCCTGGGCAAGCTGGTGCTGGACCGGGTCACCGCGATCGTGCGGGACGAGATGACCGCGATCGGCGCGCAGGAGGTGGCGTTCCCGGCGCTGCTGCCCCGCGAGCCGTACGAGACCAGCGGCCGGTGGACCGAGTACGGCGACGACATCTTCACCCTCACCGACCGGCGCGGGGCGGAGTACCTGCTGGCGCCGACCCATGAGGAGCTCTTCACCCTGCTCGTGCAGGACATGACCATCTCGTACCGTGACTTCCCGCTCATCCTGTTCCAGATCCAGACGAAGTTCCGGGACGAGGCGCGGCCCCGGGCGGGGCTGCTGCGCGGACGCGAGTTCCTGATGAAGGACGCGTACTCGTTCGACCTGTCCGACGACGGGCTGGCCGCCGCGTACGCCGAGCTGCGCGGGGCCTACCAGCGGGTCTTCGCCCGGCTCGGTCTCCGGCACACCATCGTGGCCGCGATGTCCGGGGCCATGGGCGGCTCCGCCTCGGAGGAGTTCCTGGCCGCCGCCGAGGTGGGCGAGGACACGTACGTCGGCTGCACCCGCTGCGACTACGCGGCCAACACCGAGGCGGTGACCACCCCGGCGCCCGTGCTCGCCGAGGCCGCCACCGGCCCGCTGACCGTGCACGACACCCCGGACACCCCCACGATCGCCTCGCTGGTGGCGCTGGCCAACGAGCGCGCCCTGGACGGGCGGACGGACTGGACCGCCGCGGACACCCTGAAGAACGTGGTCGTCACGGTGCACCGGCCCGGCGCGGAGGACGAACTGCTGGTCATCGGCGTACCCGGAGACCGGGAGGTGGACCTCAAACGGCTGGACGCGGCGCTGAGCCCGGCCACCGCGACGATGTTCGACGACTTCGCGTCCCGCCCGGAGCTGGTGAAGGGCTACATCGGCCCGCAGGGCCTGGCCCTGCGCTACCTCGCCGATCCCCGGGTGGCCCCCGGCACCGCGTGGCTGACCGGTGCGAACGCCGCGGGCAAGCACGCCACCTCGGTGGTGGCCGGGCGCGACTTCACCCCGGACGGCACCATCGAGGCCGCCGAGGTGCGTGCGGGCGACCCGTGTCCCGCCTGCGGGGCCGGTGAGCTGACGATGCGCCGGGGCATCGAGATCGCGCACATCTTCCAGCTCGGGCGCCGGTACACCGACGCGTTCAAGGTCGACGTGCTGGGCGCCGACGGCAAGCCGGTCCGCCCCACCATGGGCTCCTACGGCATCGGGGTGTCCCGGGCGGTGGCCGCGATCGCCGAGCAGCACCACGACGAGCGCGGCCTGATCTGGCCCGACGAGGTGGCGCCCGCCGACGTGCATCTGGTCGCCACCGGCAAGGACGGCCAGACCGAGGCGGCGCTGGCGCTGGGTGCGGAGCTGGCCGCGGCCGGGCTGCGGGTGCTGGTGGACGACCGGCCCCAGCTGTCGGCCGGGGTGAAGTTCACCGACGCCGAGCTGATCGGCATCGCGCGGTCCGTCGTGGTCGGCCGCCGCCTGGCAGAGGGGTACGTGGAGCTGCGCGACCGCCGCACCGGCCAGCGGGACGAGGTCCGGCTGGCCGAGGTCCCCCGGCGGCTCACCACCGCGCAGTAGCCGGCCCGGGATCGGCGTCCCGCAGCGATGCGGGCACGCCGGTCCCGGGCCCTCGCGGCGTGGCTGACGCGCTGGTCCGGGGCGGTGCGCTGCCGCTGGAGCGCCCGGCGGCGGGCCCTGCGTGGCGACCGGCGCTGTGGCGGCGATCGATGTGGTGCTGCTCTCGACGTCCCGCGTCGGCGTGCCCCGCCCGCGTAGGGTCGAGGCGTGACCGACATGCCGCCGCAGCTCGCCGAGATCATCGATGAGTTCGCCTCCGCACCGCGCGAGGTCGTGCTCGAGATGCTGCTCGAGTTCGCGGACGCCGTGCCGGCCCTGCCCGCCGAACTCACCGGCCACGACGGGATGGAGCAGGTCCCGGAGTGCCAGACCGCGTTCTTCCTGCGCGCCGAGGTCCAACCGGACGGGGTTGTGCGGGCGTACTTCGACTGCCCGCCGGAGGCGCCCACGACGCGCGCCTTCGCGGGCATCCTCGCTGCAGGGCTGGCCGGCGCGAGCGCGGCCGAGATCCTCGCGGTCCCCGACGACTTGTACGCCCGGATGGGGCTCGACCAGGCCATCAGCCCGCTTCGGGTGCGTGGTGGCACCGCGATCCTGGCGCGGCTCAAGCGCCAGGTACGCGAGCAGGCGGCCTGATCCGGCAGGGAGTGCAGATGGACATCCAGGTCTGGTCCGACATCGTGTGCCCGTGGTGCTACCTCGGCAAGCGGCGCCTCGAACGGGCGCTGGCGGAGTTCGGCGCCCACGCGAGCGTCACGTTCCGGGCGTACCAGCTCGACCGTGCGCCGGTGCCGTCGCCCGTACCGTTGAAGGCCGTGCTGGCCGCGCGTTTCGGCGGGCCGGCCCGGGTGGAGCGGATGTGGGCGCAGTTCACCCAGGTCGCGGCGGCCGAGGGGCTGACCGTGGAGTTCGAGCGCGCGGTCGCCGCGAACACCTTCGACGCGCACCGGTTGATCTCCTGGGCCGCGCACCACGGTCGCCAGGCCGCCATGCTCGACGCGGTACAGCGGGCCCACTTCGCGGACGGGATCGACATCGGCTCACACCCGGCGCTGGCCCGGCTCGCGGGCGCGATCGGCCTCGACGAGGCGGCGGCGCTGGCCCATCTGGGCTCCGGTGCCGGGGCCGAGCAGGTCCACGCCGACCAGGCCGCGGCCGACCGGCTGGGCATCACGAGCGTGCCCACGTTCATCGTCGACGGCCGATACGCGCTGCAGGGCGCCCAGGAGCCCGCCGTGCTGCGTGCCGCGTTCGAGGAGGTCCTGCGCCGGGAGGCCGTCGACAGTCGTCGATGATGTTCCACGTGAAACACCATCGATGATCTTCTACGCCGGGCTACGGTCCCGGTACGCCCGCGGACGGTGCCCCGGCCCGCGTCCCGCTACCACCCGGTCGCGTCCCCCGTGCTTGGCGGCATAGAGATTGTGGTCCGCGATGGCCAGCACGGCGGGCTGGTTGCGGGCGGTCGCCTCGTGCACACCGGCCACCCCGATGCTGACCGTGACGGGCAGCTCCCCGGTGATGTCGCACCAGCCGGACCCGCGGACCGCCCGCCGGAGGTCGTCGAGCCGCGCGGTCGCGGCGGTCACCGGAGTCCCCGGCAGCACCACGAGGAACTCCTCCCCGCCCAGCCGTGCCACGAACCCGTCCGGCGTCGTGGCGGCCAGCTCCCGTTCCAGCACCCGCGCCGCCCGCACCAGCACCTGGTCGCCGACATCGTGCGACAGCTCGTCGTTGATCCGCTTGAAGAAGTCCAGGTCGACGATGGCCACGGTGAGGTCGGCATCCCCGGCGATCAGGACGGGCAGCTCCTCGTCGACGTAGCGCCGGTTGCGCAGGCCGGTCAGCGGGTCGCGGCGGGCCTGCTCACGGAAGCGTTCCGCCTCCTCCCTGGCCTCGGCCGTCTCGAACATCGCCAGCCGGGTCTGCGCCTGCGCCTCCCGCTGCAGCGAGCCCAGCCGCTCGCGAGCGGCGAAGAACGCCTTGTGCATCGCGAACGCCTCGGCGAACTCCCCGCGCAAGGCGTGCACCTCCGCCTGCTCCTGGTGCACCCGGACCAGGACGTCGTGCAGCTCCCGTTCGACACACAGGGCCCGGGACGCGTCCAGGCTCGCCTGCGCCGCCTCGGTCGCGCCCATCCCGCGCTGCGCCCGGGCCAGCGTGAGCTGGTACTCGGCCAGATCATCGGCGTCGTCGCTGAACCCGGCCTCGTACTGCGCGAGGCACGCCTGCATCGTCTCCTCGGCCGCGGCGTACTCGCCGTTCTCGATCTGGATCGCGCCGATCGTGTCGAGCGCCGCGGGATCCAGCTCGAATCCGTACTCGGCGGCGTGTTCACACAGCCGTGCGGCCACCTCCTGGGCCCGCGGGAACTCGCCGCTGCTGTATTCGGTGTACGCCCAGTTGTTGAGCAGCATCGTGAGCAGCTCGCCCTGATCCAGCTCCCGGGCCAGCTCCTCGGCCTGGCGGTACCGCATCCGCGCCGCGTCCATCGCGCCGTTGAGACCCAGCGCGTCGGCCAGCCGGGTCCGGTGATTGATCAGCATGTACGGGGTGGCGGACTCGTCGAGCAGCTCGACAGCGATCACCGAATGCTCCAGGCACTTGGCCACATCACCGGACAAGCGCTGGATGTTCGCCCAGTTCAGATGGGTGCGGGCCTGCATGTTGCGGTCGTCGTGGGCGACCGCCCAGTCGTGGATTCCGTGCAACTGCCGCTGGGCGCCCGCAAGGTCCCCGGTGCGCATCTCCATGCAGATCCGGCACAGCCGGGCACGTACCAGCAGTGCCTCGTCGCCGAGCGCGGCGGCCTGCCGTTCCAGCTCGGTGGCGGCTGCCAGCCCGGCCTCGGCATCCCAGACGATCATGTTCTCCATCGTCAGGAGGGCAGCCGACAGCTCCTCGGCACCGGGCGCGCTGCAGGTCACGGGCCCACCCCCCTCCAGACCTCGGTCCCATCGGCCCCCGCTGGCCGAACTGAAGCAAGCGCGGCAACCGCCGACGGCCGACAACGCTCAGGTGTCGAAGATCATGCGCCGCCGCCCGGGCTCACCGGTCCACGCCCGCGAGGTAGTCATGCCAGGTCCGGGTGCCGGCGGGGCGCGCCGCCGTGGTGAGCGCACCCGCCCGCAGCTCCCGCCCCGCACGACCCGGAATCCGCACCGGGAGGAAGGGGCGCCGCAGCCCACGGGCCTGCCGCCACGCCGCGGCCAGCTCACCGAACGTGTGCGTCTCGGGGCCGCCGAACTCCACCGCGCCCGCCGGCCCCGCCCCCACCAGGTACGCGATGCGCTCCGCGACGTCGGCCGGGTGCACCGGCTGCACGAGCACCCGACGGTCCACGATCAGCACCCCGAGCCGGGACGACGCGGTCAGCAGGCGGTCGATCAACTGCGGGAACTGCGTCGCCCGCAGGATCGTCCACGGCACCTCCCCCGCCCGGACGATCCGCTCCGCCGCCAGCTTGGCCCGGTAGTACGGGACCGGCACCCGGTCGACGCCGACGATGGACACGTAGAGCAGGTGCCCCACCCCCGCGGCCCGCGCCGCCGTGACCAGCCGACCGGTGCCCTCGACGTCGATACCACCGGAGTTCCGGCCCGCCCCCGACGCCAGATGCACGACCGCGTCCACCCCGCGCACCGCCTGCGCCAGGCCCTCGCCCGTGGCCAGGTCCGCGGACACCCAGCCGCTGCGGGCCCGGCGGCTCATCGGCCGCACCGCCAGATCCCCGACCGCCAGGCGGGGCAGGACGGCGGCGCCCAGGGTGCCACTCGCTCCGGTGACCAGCACCGTCGTAGTCGTCATGTCAGCAGGATGAACCACGCGTCACCGGTCAAGCCCGCCAGCCCGCTCGCGATCGCACCATCAGACGCGCTGCAGGACGTGCTCGCGGTGTTCCGCGCTCATCGGGCGCGCCCGCTCCCGGCGGCTCTCCGCGAACGCCGCCAGCACCGCGCGCCGTTCCCGCTCCGTCAACGCCCCGGCGAACGGCGACCTGCGGCGCAGGTCCACGGCGTACCGCGCGGACGAGGTCAGCGCGTCCAGCACCGCCTCAGCGCCCTGCTCGAGCACGACCTCCCAGCGGTCCAGCCACGCCCCGCCCTCGGGGTTCATTCGGCGCAGGCGTCGCACGTTACCCAGGGCTGCCGCCAGCACCCCGGCCGGATCCGCGGCGAGCTTCCCCGCCACCGCCCGGTGCAGCCACAGATCGCGCAGCTCCTCCAGCGCCAGACCGGGCCGGATCAGCGCCTCCAGGTCGGCGCGCCGGATCCGCCGCTCGGTGCCCACCCGCACGTACGGCAGCAGCCCGCGCAGGCACAGGTCCACGACGTGCGCCCGCGACGAGCGCAACAGAACGGCCGCCTCACCGGTCGTCAGCAGCGCACCCGGACGCATCGCCACATGTGGATGCTCGCGCCCGCGGCCCGCGCCGCACAACACCCGAACGGCCAGACGCACCGGCTACCCGGGCGCCCGCGCCCCCGTCATCCGAGCCACGTCATCGCCTGGCCGTGCGCGCCCGCCCGGGCCACTGGCTTCCCGTCCAGCGCCACCACGAGCCGCCCGCCCGGCTCCGGCAACGCCTCCGGAACGTGGAAGTCCAGCACCTCCGGCCCCTCGACGCTGATCCAATGCCCGGGCAGGGCGCGCACCACCTCGGTGAACGCGACCCGGCGCGCGGGCGGAACCAGATACAGCACCGCCGAGTGGAACACCACCAGCGTGGCGTCGGCGGGCGCTTCGGCGGCCAGGGCCGGAAGATCGTCCACCAGGTCGCCACGTCGCAACAGCGGCGGATCCGCCGCGACCACCGCGGCGGCGGCCCGCAGCCGTGCCCGGCGGTGGTCGTGCTCGGGCCAGATGAGCGCGTCCAGCCAGGCGAGATCGGCCGGGTCGGTCACATCGAGGGGGTTCAGGTCCAGCCCCGCACGCCACACCACCCGGGGCAACGTGGCCGGTAGCGGAACCCCGGTGGCGGCGCAGTCCAGGACCGGTGCGCCGGAGCCGATGACGTGCTCGCCGTACCGGTAGGCGTACCGGTCGGGGTAGAGGTTCAGTCCCGCGGAGGCGCCGACCTCCAGCAGGGCCAGCGGTTGCGGCAGCGTGGCCAGCACCGGCAGCAGGACGGCACACCGCCCGGCCTCGTTCGTCTGGGTCGCCCGGGCACACATCTCCCGGGCCAGCGCCGCCCAGTTCGCCACGACGAACCGGTGAAACGCACGCGGATCCAGCACCGGGCCGCCGAGCAGCCGGACCGCGCCGAAGAGAAGATTCGGCTGCCGCTTGCGCTCCGGCAGCGTGTCCAGCCGGGCGATGATCTCATCGTCGCGGGCGACCGCGTGCGCCAGCCGCTCGTAGGCCGGAGACACCCCGCGCGCCTCCACCTCGGCGAATTCGCGGTACCACGTCGCAGTCGTCACGCCGATCATCGTCTCTCGGCGTCGCGCGATTCCGAGCCCGGCTGCCGGTGATGTCGCTCGCAGCGGCGTGGCACTCACGCGGCACGCGTGAGCAGGACGTCCAGGTCCCGTTCGGCGTAGCGCCGGTGCTCCCACTCCTCATTGAGCACAATCGACAGACATTGCCGCACCGGATAGCTGCGCGGCTGCGGCCACCCCGGTGCGTCGACCGGCTCGGTGTCGGCGCCCAGCGAGGCCTCGGTCAGGCCCTCGATGACCTCCCGCACCGTGGACATCCGGCCCCGGCGCCGACGAAATCAGCCATGCGATCACGCTAACGCCGCCGCCGGATCCGCCACGTCAGCAATGCCTGGGCGTGCCGTCCTCAAGGTCCACATGGTTGCCCGATCGTGCAGGCGCGCCTTTGCGGGCGATTGCGACGATGCCTAGCGTCACCACGGCGCGACATTCAACGCGCCCGATTCCTCAAAGGGGTTCATCAGTCATGCAGATGCGATCCGGCGCCGCGGGGGCGTCCGTATTCCGGCGCGCGGCGGGCCGCTTCATTCTGGCCGGGACACTGGTCGTCGGGCTGGGGGCGCTGAGCGTCACCGATCCGGTCGACGCGCCGAAGCGGGCCGTGGCAGCCACGGCCCGGACGCCGTACTTCGGTGCCGCCGTGGGGCACCTGAACGACTTCGTCAACAACACCGCCGCCCAGGATGCGCTCAAGACCCTCGGCGTGCCGGTCCTGGTGGTGGACACGGGTTGGAAGGCCACGGACCAGACGATCACCAGCGTTCTCACGGCCATCCAGCGCACGGGCGCGACCCCGTACCTGAGCATCGCGCTGCCCTCCAGCTCGACCGACAACACGGCGCAGCGCTGGGTCGAGCAGACCAAGCAGCGGTTCGGGAACACGAAGGTCTACCTGGAGTTCACCGGCGGCAGCATGGACACGCAGCAGTTCCTCGACGACTGGAACCGCACGGTCCCCGACCTGAAGAGGATCGCGCCGGCCGGCTACACGTTCCTGGCGGCCCCCGTCACCACCGCCAACCCGGACTGGGGGCTCGTGGCCGCCGGCACGATGCCGCGCCCGGATGCGCTCGCCTGGTCCGAGCAGCAGCTGTGCAACCGGGACATCAGCGACGACGTCTGCGCCCGCCGGATCCCGACGCTGGCCTGGCACCTCCAGCGCATCAATGCCAAGGTCAGCGCGCGGATCGGGCAGAGCCTCCCGGTGTTCTTCAACAGCTGGAACGTCGGCTCGATCGACGACGAGCGTTTCCTCGACAACGCGGCCACGCGCAAGCTCACCCAGACAGCGCTCACGCAACTGGTCGGCATGAAGTCGCTGGGGCTCATCGGAGCGGCCGTCGGCCCCGCCATCTCGACGACCGACGACGAGAACCACTTCGGGCGCGGGTTGCTGCACCGCGACGGCTCCCTCACCTTCCAGGGCACGGCGTACCGCGACAAGACCGCCTGACTACGGTTTTGGCACGGCTTATTTCGGTACGGCGCCAGCGGCGGAAAGGTCCCGGTGTCCACCGCCCGCTGTGCGGCACCGGGACCGCAGCTGCCGCGGGTCACACCCGGCGCGAGCCGTCCCGTCGCAGGTCGGCGAGGAACGGGTCGTACGCGTCGCCCAGCTCGCGGCGCAGCACCCGAACCGCGCGCCTGCGTATCGTCAGCTGCCACAGCCGGCGCGCCGGCCACCACAGCGCCGCCTGCACGGCGAGCATCAGCAGGAAGCCGCCGAACCACACCCCCAGCGGCAGGGCGAACATGCCCGGGAGCCCGACCAGCCAATCGATCAGACCGTGGAGCTGGATTTCACCGTCGACGAGCCTCGCGATGAGCCAGCCAGCCAGGTACAGCGCGAACCAGCCGGAAATCACGACGGCCGGCGCCACCACCACCTCGACAGTCAGGTCGACGACGAGATCCTGTGGTCGCCCGGGCAGTCGCGACGCCAGCCATTGAACCTCCGACAGGTGTACCCAGTGGAATTTCTGCCGTTGGGTGATCTGCCTGATGTGTTGCAGACCACGGTCGCTGTGGAGAACGCGCAGCGCCAGGGCCGTGAGCCGATGGCCGGTCTTGCCGGTCGGGAAGGGTTGCCGGGCGCGGTGCACCGCGGCCCAGGCAGCGGCAGCGGTGTCGCGCGGGCCGTAGGCGAGCAGCGTGGCGGGATAGAGACCGCCGGGGCGTTCATGCAGTGCTGTCACAACCCGCGCAACGGCGCGATCCACCCGAATCCCGGCGACCAGGGCACCCACGTTCGCCAGGACGAAGACACCCCAGGTGCCGACCACGAGGATGTCCACACTCGACACTTTCACCCCCGTCGTGAGCCCTTCGATTCCGGCCACATCGTCGCGGGCGGCGTCAGTCACCCACGATGCCGGGTCCACACCGCGAGGGCGGTTCGGTCCGTGTTCGAAGACGGTAAATCCTCCCGACGACCGGCGACATGGATGCGGCGGCCTGTGATGCTGGGTGCCGTGCACACGGGGAAACACCACCAAGGGATCAGGCGAGCGGCGGTGCTCACCGCCCACCGCATCGAAACCCAGGATCGGCGCGCCTTGATGATCACCTATGGTGCGACCCATGGCGCCTGAATCTGTCGACGTCCCGCAGCGGCCCGTCGGGGCGAGCGCGGCCGTCCGAGCGTTCGGCCGCACCGTGGCCGGCGGCCTCGCGATCGGCGCGTTGGCGGGGATGCTGACCAGCCTGGTCTTCTTCGGCATCGCCATGATCGTGGAGTTCGCCCCCGGCGACCGGCTGGGCGCGTTCGTCCGGCTGCCCCTGGTCCTACCGATCGGCCTGATCTTCGGGATCGGTTGCGGGTTGATCGGTGGGCTGGTCTCCGGCGTGGTCATCGCAGCGCTCGCCCCGTGGTGGTGGCCGCCGGGATGGGCGGCCCGGCTCGCCGGGGCGGTGATCTGCGCGGCGCCGGTCCTCGCAGCCTCGGGTGTCGGCACGCTGAAAGCGCCGCAGGACGGCCCGTGGTGGCCGCACCCGGCGATGACGATCCCGGCGGCGATCGGGGCGGCCGCCGGGGGCGCCTGGCTCGGCCCCTGGCTGCTGTCCGGCTCGGCCGCGAGGGTCACCCAGCACGGGCGGTACTGGGGCGCGGCGGCCATCGCCATGCTGCTCGTCGTGATCCTGCCCGGCGACACGTTGGCGTTTCAGCCGCCCCAGCGGATCGAGGTGGTGGCCGGGGCCGGAGATGGCTCGGGCAGCTCGGCCGCGGACGCGGCCATCAGCGGGCGGCTCATCGGCATGGCCATGGACGACGCCGCGGCGCTGCGGGTACTGACCCGCACCGGCATCGACTTCACCCTGTGGACGATCCGGGACGGGCAGCTCTCCCACGTCGTGGTGCCGGACCTGCACGAAAAGACCGTCAGCGGAATGGCCACCGGGCCGGGTGGCAGCGTCTACGTCAGCCTCGTGCAGGGGCCGGGCAACGTGCTGCGCATCGAGCCCGACGGCCGCACGGTACGCCGGTTCGGCCCGGACCGGGCGACCTACCGCGGGCCGCGGACCCCGGCCCCGGACGGTGCCCCGGCCGAGGGCGCGTTCACCAACTCCGTGGACGGCATCGCCGTCTCCGCCGACGACCGGATGTACATCGTCGAGAACCGCGTCGACCCGGACACGTTCCAGCTGGTCCGCACGGTCAGCAACGGCAGGCTCGGCACTGTCCTCGGCCGCGACCTGAACGGCCACCCCGCCAGCGTGACCGAAGGCTTCCCGGACGGGATCAGGGGCACCGACCTCGCGGTCGACTCGGGCCGCAACGTTCCGCTCGCGGTCACCCCGGACGGCACCCTCTACGCTGCGGTCGGGCGCGGCGTCGTCCGGGTCAAGCCCGACGGCTCCGCGTACGCGGTCATCGGCAACCTCCCCGGCGATCACGCCACGGGCGCCGAGGCCAGCGAGTCGGGTACCCCGTGGAAGGACCGCGGTCCGGCCGCTCGGCTGCACATCTCGCTCGCCGGCACCTCCACCGGGCTGGTGCACACCGCCGACAACGCGGGCCTGGTTGCCGACGCCAACGGCGACCTCTACCTGACGAACTCGCGGAGTGAGGGCGACCGGCTGCCGGGCTCGTTCGACTGGGACGGTGCCGCGAACGACACCCAGCGAGCTGTGCTCGATCAGGCCCGCAAGGACCGCTGGAAGCAGGGCGATGCCGAGGTGCTGCGGGTCACGCCGGAAGGCCGCGTCGCCACGGCCGCCGGCCACGCCGATCTGGTGGCCGTACACGGCGACTGGCTCTACCTCGCGCAGGACTTCGTCGACGCGAGGGAGACGGAGCGGGTGGTGATCGTCCGGACCGCGATCCCGCGGTAGGTGCCCGGCCCGGCCTGCTCTCCGGACGGATGAACGCGGGTTGCCCGGGCCGGGAAGAATGGTGCGGTGATCGGACCCCGGGCCCACCGCGTCGCGGTGCCGCTCGCCCTCGCGGCGCTGCTGGCCGGCTGCGCCCGCCCGGTGACCTCGACAGGTTCGGAGCCGCCCGCGCTCGTGTCGGAGCCGAGGCCATCCCGGTCCGCCATCCCGGCCGTGACCGCCGTGCCGTGCCCGCCCGAGGGGGTCCGGTTCGAGGTGGGCCAGGGAGACGCCGCGATGGGGCTGCGGGTGCTCAGCATCGCGCTGGTCAACTGCGGGTCAGGCACCTACCGGCTGAACGGCTACCCGGCCGTGCGGTCCCTGGATGAGGACCGGGCGCGGCTGAAGGTGCGGGTCCTGCACGGGGTCAAGGAGATCGTCGGCTCGGCCCTGCCGTGGGACGGCCCGCCGAAACCGGTGGTGCTGAAGCCGGGACAGCGGGCCGGTACGGCCGTGGCCTGGCGCAACACCTACGACGACATCCGGAAGCCACCGGTGACCGTACGGTTCCTCGGCATCTCCCCGCTGGCCGGTCGCCCGTCCCAGGTCGTCGCTCCGGACGGCGGTCTCGACCTGGGCAGCACCGGCCGGATCGGGGTCAGCGCGTGGAGCCTCCTCCCGGACACCGATGCCCCGGCGTCCCCAGCCCACCCGCCGGTCCCCGGTGCTTCGGCCTCGGAACCGGTGAATTCCACCGTGCCACTGCCCTGAGTTTCGGCGGTGAGCCACCGCTCGGTCGTAAGCACCCGAGCGGCCGTGGTGGACTCGGCGGGCCGCAGGGTTGCGGTGGTCGAGGTGACTGACGTGCGCGTCACCCGGCTCGGCGACGTCGATTTCGACCACGTCCGCGACGAAGGCGAAGGGGACGAGTCGATTGCCGCCTGGCGTGCCGGCCACGAGTCCTACTGGCACGGGCCGGATTACCGCGGCTGGCTGGGTAACCCCGATTTCACGGTGGGTGATGATACGCAGGTGGTGCTGGAGCGGTTCCGCGTCGTCGCGAAGCTCTGAAAGGCCATCCGCGAGCGGGCACCCGGGGACCTCGTTCGACGACGCCAGAGTTGCAGCTCCGGAGCTACGGACACTCCCTCGGCGGCCGCCCATCGTCATGCCCCGCGGCCAGCGCCATTTCCAGGCACGAAACAAGGTCTTGGCCAAGGAATGGCTTGAGCAAGAGCGAGGTGGCTCGTGCCTCGACAGCGCGGCGGTCGCCCGGCACAAGACTCCCGCTGACGAAGATCACGGGCAGGTGGGCCGTGGCCGCATCGGCACGGATGGCGTTGCAGAGTTCAACGCCGGACATCTTCGGCAGGTCGATGTCGGTAACGACTGCGTCGGGGCGCCGCTCCCGCACGTCCTGTAGTGCATCCACCCCGTCGGGCGCCTCAATCACCTCATGGCCCGCCCGACGCAGCACACGAACAACCAGGGCTCGAAGTCGTCCTCGTCCTCAGCAATCACAATGAGCGCCATGTGATCACCCCGTACTGAGCTTCCGTGGGCGCCCTACGGCCGAAAATTTTACCCCGATTTACGCTCACACACCCCTTGCGATCTCTGTCAGCTGGGCGCGGCACTGGCGTACGACAGGCCCTCGCCATGCCCGCATTCCCGGGCTCAGAGTTCGACCGGGCCGGGGTCGGGTCGGGTCAGTCCAGCCAGGCGAGTCGGGCCACCCCGCCGGCGACTGAGACCACCCTCGCCCGAAGCAGCGCGTCGTTGATCTTCAGGATCACGTGTTCCTTGCGGGCTGGGCACTGCTGGGCGCCGGACACCACGCAGGCTACCCGGGTCGGCTTGGCCGTGACCCGCTGGACGCCGACGCTGGACCACAGCACCGCGTCGGTGCTGGTGCCGTCCCAGGTGCGGGCGGGCCGAGTGAGAACCAGGTGCCGGGCCAACTCCGACTCCTGCGCGCCGATATCGGTGTAGGCGAAGTGGGCCTGCCGGTCCTGCACGGAGATACACCGGGCGATGGCCAGCAGCGGCTGATGGAAGCCGTCTATCCGCACCGCCACGTCGACACCCTCCGGTGGCGGGTGGTCGAGCACAGCGGCGAAGCCGCCGACCGACACGTCGAGGGTGCGCCCGACGCTCTCCGCCGGGGTGTCGGGCCACCACACCGTCACCGGAAGTTCCAGCTCCCGTCGCGGGTACCGGCGCCGGTCGGTCTCATCATTGGTAGGGCGGCCCAGTTGGACCCGGCCGCCGTCGACTCTGCGCACCGCCGCCCACCATCGGCTTACCGGCGGCGCGTGGATCAGCTGCACCACGTCGAACGGACCGACCCCAAGATCATGTTTGACTTCGACGTCCAGGGTGCCGGTTGTCGGATCCGCCGCGATCAGGAGGGCGGAAACGCCGTTGACGGTGACCGTCGAACCGACCCGCTCCACCCAACTGTCCACCCGATCAGCGTAGAAGCGGGCAGGACCTCTCGCGAGCGGAGCAACGCCACGGCGACCCGGTCACCGGCGGCCAACACGGGCCGAGGTCCGGATGCGGCCGACCCCCGGGCCGCCGTGGAGATACTGACCCCCCGTGGCTGCACGACGAGTTATGGCTTGGTGAGCAGTGCGGGCAGGTCCGGGGATGCTTGCCAGATCGTGTCGATTTGGGCGACGAGGCGTCGACAACCGTCGAGTTCCACGTAGATGTCACCCCGGGGGGTTTCCAGCCGGGCGAACCGGTTTGCCGGGGTGGTGCATGTTGTCGCTTTGCCGGAGGTCTGGACCGCTCGCTTGACGGCGGCCCATCGGCTGGTCGGCAGCAGGCCGCCGGAGACGAAGTCGCCCTGCGGCTTGTCGTTGTCCGGCTCACTCGCCTTCACGTGGTAGATGCATAGTCGTACTGATGCGGCGTCGTCGGCCAACGGGGCGAGATCGCCCTGCCGGGTGGGCGGGTAGAAGCCGGTGAACCAGACCATGTCGGTGTGGACCTGATCGCATCCGCTCGCGGCGGCCTCGGCTGACTCGACCTCGCCGAGTACCCGTGTGCTGACGCGCGTCCACTTCAGCTTGTCCATGGCGGCGTCGGCCTCAGCCAGGGGCTTTCCGCAGGCGTCGCGGGGAATCCCGGGGCGCACCCATCGGCCTTGGCCGTCGAGCAGCACCAACCGCGGTGGGAGGTAACCATCCGCGGTGCACATCGCATCTGGTTCCGGAGGTGGCACCTCGCCGGTGAACGCCTCCAGTGACGGCGGCGGCTCGTCGGGCAGACGCAGCGCGGCGAGCAGGGCTGCCACGTCGTCGGCGCGGTCCTCGACGGCGATCGCGTCCGTGCCACCGTCCGGCCGCCGCCGCGTGTCTTCCCGGCACATGACGGCGGCCACCGGGCGGAAGGAGTCGGCGAAGTGCGAGAGCGGAGCGGCGTCGTTTCCCTCGTCCTGAGGCCGCATGGATGGTTCGCCGGCGCATGATCGCCAGTGCGGGTGGATCTGGGGTGTGCTGGACGGCCGCGGCTCTGGCGCGGGTTCGGTCGAGGCGAGCGACTGAACATCCGCCGATCCTGTGCCGCTCACCTGACCCGCACAGCCGGCAGCGGCCAGGGCAAGCACCCCACCGATCGCGAGTGCTGCGCCACCCCGGGCCATGGTGGCGGCAGTCCCGGAGGCCGCGAACCGCATCTTGATCATTCGGGTGAGCCTAGAAGTGGCAGGCGCGTCCACGGGCCGGTAGGTGAGTCCGTCAACGGTCCCGAACGGGTAGCGGCAAGGGCCACCTCGGGCCTGGTGGCCGCCTTTCGGCTGAGTCGCATCCACCCAGGCGATCTCCGAACTTACACCGGGCAGCCGACGCTCTGCGACCTGCGTGCCCGCTCGTTGAAGCGCTTCACCTCTGGCACCTCGCCGTACGGCTCCATCCGCCTCTGCAAGTCACGAACCGTCCGATCGCTCGCGTGGAGTGACCGACGCTGCCAGATCAACGCCGTGCGATGCCCCGCGCCGCCGCAGCCTCGACGTCGGCCGGTTCAAGTCCGCGATCGACCATGCAGAGCGGAACATCACCTTCCCGTCCTATGCGGACCGCTGGCGCCAGGCGCGGAACATCACCTGGGGTTGGAGACCATCGGCGCATCGAGTCGAACCTCCGCATGCACCTGAAGCCCGCCTTCCCCGGCGTCGCCCGCGGATCACACAGACCGACGTCCTGTGGTGGCTCACGCGAGCTGCGGCACTACTTCGCCACCAAGCTGATCGTGGAGCGCGTCGACCCAAGGACGTCCAGCGGGCCCCGGATGTGGGCCCAACGATCTTGGCCTTGCGTTGGCCTGGTCAGAGGCCACAAGAAGTGGAGCCCAGGGGACTTGAACCCCTAACCCCCGCCTTGCAAAGATCGCGCAGCCTGTCGGTCGGTGTCGGTGCTGGTCGCTGACCTGGACCGGGAGTCGGTCGGTGCCGCTGTCCCGCGCCCGGTGTCGGTCGGCTTGGCTGTACTGATGGCTGTACGGCCGTCAGCTTCGCGGCTCTACTCGCCCGTGGACGCGTTCCTCGCGAGTTCGGACCTTATGGCCGCCAGCACCTCACGCTGCTCCGTGCCATCGGGGTCAACGCCTGGAGTCATGTCATCGGCCCTATCCGCCGCCTCAGACAAGGCAACCGTGACGAAGGTCCAATCCGGCTCGCCCAGCGCGACGCTCACGCGTTGATCGCCGGGAAGAAAGTACCCGTCGCCTCCAGACGCGCGGGCACAGACAGCGCCCCTCACGCGCCATGCGGTTTCGACGATGTCCTCGGTGCCCTCCTCCGTTACAGCGTTCGATATCTCGTTGTCCACGACACCGACCACCAACTGCCAGTAGTCAACGCGGAGCGTCACAGAGGTGTCGCCGATGGTCCCACCTGACATACGGCGGAGCGTATCGGCCCTCGGGAACCCACATCAGCGGAATCGGCCCCATTACCGCGTCGGCTTCCACCCATCCCGTCCGCCGTCGACCCCACACACCGCCATTGTCGTGGAGCGGGTGACGGGAATCGAACCCGCACTGTCAGCTTGGGAATTGCCGATCAACGGCTCATCGGTCCAGCCTTGTCCAGGTCAGGGTGGTCCGTGATGACCACGGCCGTCCTCTGGTGTCCTAGCCCAATGGCACGCCAATGGCACGGCTTCGGTACGCGCCGTCGTCGGACCGCTCCGAGTCCGTTCGGCGGCCCCGACGTTAGCCGGTGACTCGTTGCACCACTGCAACGATGACGTAGACCACTCCCGCCCACGCAGCCACCTGCCCGGCGCGGAAGAACGCGGTCCCTGCGTTGAGGAACCTCATCCTTGCGCGCTGTTCATCATCGTCAGGGCTCACCACTTGCCTCCACGTCCCCTAGGGGCCGAATCGCCTGCTCAACCGATGTGTCAGAAGCCTGTTCGTGCCCGTTCATGCTCCCTCGCTTGCCCGGCCGCTGGGACTGAATGGCATACGCCAGCGTCCCCGTGCTTCCGCCATCCCGTCTGCCGTCGACCCATACACCGTGGAGCGGGCCTGCCTCAGGGCGGCAAGGTGGAGCGCCCTACGTCCGAACGACCTTGCCGCCCTGAGGCAGGTCTGCTCGGCTCCGCCTGGGTCGACGGTGGGCGGGGTGGCTCCACCATCCCAGAGCTCCGAGTGCCCCCGCCGGAGGCGTCTGACCATGGAACCCGAATCCTGCGCCGCCGCGCCGGCCGATGCCGACCGGAGGTCGCCAGCAGGCCGAGCGCAGCGGCGCTCGGCCAATCTCGTCGTCGCCCTGGTCCTCGATGCCGATCCGCAGCTGCCCGATGGTCAACCTCGGATCATCGTCCCCTGATGGTGCGGGCGCGGGTACCGGTGCCGGGGCTTGCCCGGCCGCCGTCGCCGAAGGCGTAAGGCGGACCGGGCCGCGCAGCGGCCCCGAGCGACCGGCCTGCGCGCCACGGTGCGCCGCGTCAGCGGCGCCTTGATACTGAAAGGGCGAAATCGGCAGTACTGGCATCAACCTTCTTGTCCTTCGCCGGGTGATGTGCGAAAGTCATGCGCCCAGTGAACCTGCGACTCGAAGGCATCAGTGCAGGCGCATAGTCCAGGTCTGTGCGCCGTGTTGTCTGATCGGATGCCTAGCATGAATCACTCAGCCGAGCCTGACTGTGACGCTCAGGAAGTGACGCTGGCACGCTGACGGAGGTGGCAATGAGAGCTCGTCACGCGCTATTCGGCATCCTGATGGTCGTTGTTGTGTAGGCAGCCGCGGCGGCAGCGACCACCTCCGCTGAGGCGAACGGCGAGAAGCACGGCGACCGTAAGGAAAACCCGATTCCTGAGAATCAGCGACGGACGTGGATCGGAGGCAACCTCCGGTCAGGTGGGGAACCGGAACCGTCTGCGCCTGAGTTCGGCGGCCCGATTTCGCAAGAGGAGATGGACGCCGCAATCGAAGAGACCCGACGCAACTCGAGCGTCTCTCATTACTACACCGGAACCGACGGCAGCTCAGCCCCCGAGAGCATCAAGCGACCCATCACTCCCAAGAGTTCCTAGCCGATCGTCGACCAATCCCTCGTGTTCCAGTGCTGCTCGCGTCCCACCAGTGCTTGGCGATCACCTGGCAGCCTTACGACGGTTCTTGGGGCCGATACCAACTTTGGCGCTCCATCCACGCCTGGTGGACAGCCTTTACCGACAAAGCTCCTCCGCCGCTTTCGCGCTCCGCGACGAACTGATTCAACAGCCTGAAAAGAGCCACGACCACGGCCTTGTCTTGAACCTCGTCGAGCGGCAAATACCCCGGTTCCCAGTCGGGCAGAGCGAGCCGATGGACGAGCCCCTGCCACCCCAGGTTGTTGCCGCCGTCGAGTTGGACGACCAACCACTCCCGCCATCCCTCTAACGCGCGGCCTTCAGCCGTCCCGTATCCCTCAAGGAACGCGGCGTATTGCCCGAACGAGCCGTCGAGCCCCCACATCCCCGGGCGCCGCTGAAGATGGTCAAGGAACTCCCAAAGTTCCACCGCCGTCCTCCGCCCTCCACTCGAGCTCGCGGCTTGTGGAGCCATGCCACAGATCAATCCTAGATCCACTGTCAGGCATCAGTCGGGAAGCATGGGAACAGGGAATACGGACGAGCCAGCGCAATCGGGCCTACCGGGTTGGTGGGGTGACTTCCTCAGCAAGGAGGTGCACTCCGTCATGGAGGCGGACGGCGACGTCGGTGGTGTCGAGGGCGTCGAGGACCCGGATGGCGAAGGTTTCGCCCATGCGTTCGGCGACGTCGTCGGCGCTCCACCAGTCGACGGCGGCGCTCTCCTCGGTGGGCCGGGGTTGGCCGCTGAGGATGCGGGCTCGGAAGACTAGGGCGACGACGCCCAGGCGGAGGTTCTTGTAGACGCCGGTGAGGCGTTCGGGTTCGGCGATGACGCCGGTTTCCTCTTCGACCTCGCGGCGCATCCCGGCGTGGATGGATTCGCCGAGTTCGAGGATGCCGCCCGGGATCTCCCACTTGCCGTTGTCACGGCGTTGGACGACCAGGACCCGGCCGCCCTCGTCGGTGATGACGGCGGCGACGCTGACGGAATGACGGGGGCGTTCCGGCGGGGTCATGCGGGTTTCCCTTCGTCGAAGAGGCAGAGGACGGCGGTGGCATCGTCGTGGCGTTTGTAGCGCGGCTGGGCACGTCCGTCGCGGTCGGCGTGCTCGGCGGTGCGGATCTGGCGGATCAGCTCGGCGGGACCTGCGGTGGTGAGGACGTCGAGCAGGCCGGTCCAGTCGTAAAGGGCGAATTGCTCGACGGCCGCGGAGGCACCGTCGGTCAGGAGGGCCGCGCGGCGCACCCGTCCAGGCCCGTGCAGCGGTGCCGTGCCGGTGACCGCCTCGTACGCCGCCCGGGGGTCCGCCGCGGCGATCCAGTAGCCGTGCGGCTGGTTGGTGTACTCCCATTTGCGAGTGGCCGCGGTCTTCATGCGTTCGGCGTGCTGGGCGGTACCGACCGCGCCGGGCACCAGGGCCGCCTGCCGCACGTCGGCGATGACCTGGTCGAAGCGCAGGTCGTTGACGACCTCGGTCCTGTCACCGAGGTCGAGAACCAACGGACTGTCACAGAGCACCAGGTATTCGACCTGATCGTCACCAGCGCGAAGGAGGCACGCGGTCGCCGCCGGCGTGCCGGGATGCCCCAGGTCGCAGGTGCCCCGGTGCTCCCCCGCGACCGCGTCGATGGCGCGGGCGAGCAGGTAGGGCAGAGCCGCGTCGGGTTCCTCGCCACACGCTGCGCCGAGCTTCCCGGCCAGGCACTGCACGTACCAGGCAGGGGTGTGCGCGCACCCGTTGCGGAGATCGGCGGGTTGCGTGACCCCGTCGAACACTGCGACCAGGTCACCGACCACCAGAGCGCCGTCCTCGTTGGCCGCCCGGCCGGGGGCGGCTTCGGTGCCGAGCCGGACTTCCATCATTTCCGCTTCCCCGCGCGGGCCGCATCGTCCCAGTCGTAGCGAAGCGACCATAGGTGACCGGGCATCACGTGAATGCACACCTCGACGGGCCGGTCCTTCGCGTCGTACGCCACGTGCCAGATTTCGAACACCGGCAGCGTCGCCTCGATGTCGAGCAGTCGCTGCTCGGCGTCGTCGGGTACCCGCACGGTCACGTCCTCGGTGAAGCGCACCGGGCCGTGGCCGAGGTCAGCGAGGCGGGAGTATGAACCGCCCTTGCCGACCTCGGCCTTCATCAGCGCGTCGTCGCCACCGACGATCGACCAGGGGTAGTACGAGTCGGCCATCTGCGTGGGCTCGTCGTTGGCGTAGAGCACCCGGCGCCGGACGAGCGTGTCTTCGCCGCTATCGAGTTGCAGGAGCTGCGCGACCGCCACCGGAGGTGGCACGCGGCGGATCTCCCGGTAGTCGGTACTCGACTGCAGGTCCAGCGAGGCGACCTCGACCTGCCCGGCGCCAGTGCCCTGCTCGCGTGCTGCATAGCGGCGTTTGGCGTCTCGGGTGATACGCGGCAAGCTGCGCACGTAGGTGCCTGAGCCGCGCCGGACCTTCACGTCACCGGACGATCGCAGCAGGGTGACTGCCTTGTTGACCGTGACGCGGGATACGCCGAGCTCGTCGGCGAGCCGCTGCTCGCTGGGCAGCAGACTCCCGGGCTGGTAGGTGCCGTCCTGGATACGGTCCCGCAGCTCGTCCGCGATCTGCGCGTACTGGGACCTCGGCGTTTCGATCGGCACTGGCGCTCCCCGGTAGGACGTCTTACGAGACACACGCTACGGGTCTGCCTGCAACTTTGCGATCCGAGGATAGACGTAATACGTCTTGTGTCTCATGCATCGCCGCGTTATCGTAGACGTACGACGTCTTACGTCTGCGGCCGGGAGGCCCGAGCCGCGCAACCCAGGGGGGTGTGAGCCTGATGGCAGTTCCCAACTCGGTGAAGGTGCCGGTCCCGTTCGACTTCGTGTTCCCGCACGGCTGCCTGTGCCTGGGCGTGGAACCCGCGACGGACTTCGACCGGCGTAACCAGCCCGACGACCAAGCGCGGGACAAGGACACCGGCGAAAGGGTTTGGCTCGCCACGGTGGTGGACCTGGACCCGGAGGCGGGCAAGTTCGGCCGGCCGAAGGAGGTCAAGGTCAAGGTCGTCGCGCCGGTGCAGCCCGTGCCGCCACCGTCGGCGATGCCCGGCTATCCGCCGCTGGTGGAGTTCACCGACGTGACGATCTCGCCCTGGTCGGACTCGCAGCGGTGCAAGGCACCGGAGCCGGGCAAGCCGCACAAGTGCAAGGCCCGCCTGGGCTGGACGATCCGCGCGACAGGCATCAGCGAGCCGCGCTCGGCCGCGAAACCGAAGGCCGCTTGAGTTCTACCCGCGCGTCGGGGGTGGGGCCACATCCGCCAAGAAGTTTCCCCGCCCCCGCGCACTCAACCTGATCCGCTCTGAACGGAAGGGGCTGTAATGCCCAAGGTAGTCGACGCTGCCCGCGTCACGACGTCACCGTCCGCTGTGTGGCGGACCTGCACCACCTGTGACCAGCTCGTGCCGCTGGCCCCGGACACCGACCGGTGCCCGCGCTGCCAGACCTCGTCCGCCGGTCCGGCATTCACCGATCGGGAGCTGGCCGAGGCCCGCGCGGACCTGGCCGAGGCGTGCGCGCACTGCCGCACCCGGCTGGACCGCATCGACGCGGTGAACGCGTTCCTGACCGGCTACCTCGGCACCGTCGTGACCGCCGTACTCGGCGGCAGGAACGACGGCGGAGCCTCGCTGCGCCGTGCGGCCGCGCGGTACGCGGTCCGCAAGCAGGTGATCGCGTGAAGACCCACCGCCGCACCGTCGCCCTGCTCGCCGCTCCCGGTGTCACCGCCGCCCGCCAGGTCTACACGTCGGTGCCCTCCGATGCGGTCCGGGTCGCTGCTTTGGTCGAGATCGCGGCCGCTGCCGCGTCCCTGGCTCGCACCGTGGTCAGGCTGCGGTGCCTGGACCCGGACCTGATCGCCCCGCACGTCTGCGACACCACCGACCTGCGGGCCGTGCTCGGCCGGGGCCGCTGGCTGCCGACCATGTGCCGGCACATCCCCGCTCCACCGACCGGTCCGGTCTCGGTCGCGGATCTGTTCCCCGCCGTTGTGCCGGTGCCGCGGTCGGTGCGGCGCCGGGCTACCCGCCGCCCTGCCACCGGGCAAGGCTCCCTGTTCGCCCTCGCTGGAAGGGAGGTGTGCTGACCATGCCCCTGGTCAACGTGATCCGCGGCGAGCAGGTCCCCACCTCCTCGCTCAACGTCCGTACCCCGGTCCTGCGAGTTCCGCTGTGGGCAGTCATCGCCTGGCAGCTCGTCAAAGCGCTCGCCTGGGCAGTCAGGGCGTACGTCCGGTTCTGGTACGTCACCCTGCCCACCACGTTCCTGACCTGGCTGTATGTGCGGTATGGGTGGCAGGGCCTCACCATCCTGTTCGGATCAGCCGCGGCCATTGGCACGGGGTGGTGGTTCGGGCACCAGACATCGTGTCTGCGGTTCGGGTGGTGGCCGATCCTCGCCCGCTGGCGCCGCCTCGTGTATCGGCGTCGCTGGCAGGCCGCCATGGTCACCGCGAAACTCGCCGTCTCGTACGACCGGCACACCGTCATCCCCGCCCTCAAGCGCGTCCGCTGCCGGGCCGGGTCGGACCTGGTGCTGGTGCGGATGGTGACCGGACAGATCCCCGACGACTTCGCCCGCGCCTCCGAACGCCTCGCGCACACCTTCGGCGTCCGCCAGGTCAAGGCCATCCCCGGCCCGGTGTTCGGGACCGTGGTCCTGGTCCTGCTGCGCGGCGACACCCTCTGCGCCACGGTCGCGCCGCTGTCGATCCCGGCCGTGCCGGACTTCACCGCCCTGCCCATGGGCCTGTGCGAGGACGGCACCCCCTACTGCCTGCGCCTGTTCGGCACCCAAGTCCTCGTGGTCGGGGCGACCGGCTCGGGCAAGGGCTCGGTGATCTGGTCGTTCATCCGCGCCCTCGCCGGCGGCGTGGCGTCGGGGCTGGTGGAGCTGTGGGGCATCGACCCCAAGGGCGGCATGGAACTCGGCATGGGACGACCCATGTTCACCCGCTTCGCCACCCGCGACTTCGCCGCCATGGCCGCACTCCTGGAAGAAGCCGCCAAAGTAGCGCAGGACCGGGCCGAACGCCTGGCATCGAAGACCCGCCAACACGAACCCAGCACCGCCGAGCCGCTGATCGTCCTCGTCATCGACGAACTGGCGAACCTGACCCACTACCTCACCGACCGCCAACTGAAAGACCGGATCAAAGCCGCCATGGGCATCGTCCTCTCCCAGGGCCGCGCCGTCGGCGTCCACGTCATCGCCGCGATCCAGGACCCCCGCAAAGAAGTCCTTCCCGCCCGCGGACTGTTCCCCACCCGGATCGCGCTGCGCCTCTCGGAACCGCCCGAGGTGGACCTCGTCCTCGGTGACGGGATGCGTGACCGCGGCGCCCTGTGCGACCGCATCCCGCAGTCGCAGCCCGGCGTCGGATACGTCGCGCTGGAAGGCGACCCGACCCCGATGCGGGTCCGGTTCTCCTACCTCACCGACCAGCAGATCAAAGAGATGGCCCGGACCTATGGCCGGTTCCGGGTCATCGAGGGCGAGGCCACCGAAGGCGGTGCAGCATGACCGCTCCCACCATCACCCGCCCCGCCCCGCTGATGTGCGAGCACTGCCACCACGAGATCACCACGCCCCTGGCCGACGACCTGGGATTCGGCTACTCCCGCGACACCGACACCGACACCGACACCACCACCGCCATCCCGGTGCCGGATGGCGTCGAACTGATCGCCCTTCCCGGCCGCACCCGACCGGAGGTCAACCGATGACCACCGCAACCGCGACCGGCATGGGTCGGGCGGATCGTGTCGAGACGTTCACCCTGGCCGCCATCCTCACCGTCGTGGCGGTGGCGGCCGGGTGGGCGTCGTTCACCCACGTCCACGACTGGACCATGCGCCACACCCCACCCGGAACCCCCGACGCGTTCGGCTGGGTCAATGCCGTCATCAGCGAACTCGTCCCCGTCGCCGCGTTCCTCACCATCAAACGACGCCGCCGCGCCGGCGCTTCGATCGGCTACCCGCTGGCCCTGCTCATCGCCGCCGCCGCGCTGTCTCTAGCCGCCCAGCTCGCCGTCGCCCAACCCAGCCCGTCCGGCTGGCTGCTGTCCGCCGTCCCCGCCCTCGCCTTCATGGCCCTGGTCAAGCTCGTCTTCACCACCCCGTCCGGGACCAACCCGGCCAGCGTGATCGAGCCCGCGCCACCAAAGGCGGCACCCGCCCCGGCCGAGCACCATGCCCCGGCCCCACTCGCACCGTCGCTGCCTGCGACCCCAGCCCGGGCCGCGGCCCCGGTGTCGGGTGTGGTCCCGGCACCCGCCGAGGCGTTCACCCGCCTCAACGGCACCCCCGTCATCGGGCCGGTGACCCGATGAAGATCCGCCTCGTCGGCACCCCCACCGAATGCGCCGCCGTGCTCCAGGCCCTCACCGAGTCGCGGCTTATCGACATCACCGCCGTCTCCCGCGCCTATCCGGCCGGTCAGGAAACCGCGCGGACCCGCCTGTACCTGAACGTCCGACCCGCCCCGCCCACCGGCCCCGCAGAGGAGGAACCACGCCCGTGACCGCACCCACCCTGCCCATCACCCCGGCCGAGGCGCCCGCCCCCCGACCGCAGGTCCGGCCGGGCTCGCGGGCCGCCCGGCTCGCCCTGCCCCGCGCCGTCGACGCGCTCAAGCAGCTCGCCGCCGAGCACGGCGTCTGCATTCGCCCGATCGCCTTGCGCCGCACCGACCTGACCACCGGACAGACCGAGCTAATCGACCTGCCCTGCGGGGCGACCCTGGAAGCCAAGTGCCCGCCCTGCGCCAAACGCGCCCGGCATTACCGGCAGGTCCAGATCCGTGAGGGCTGGCACCGCACCGATGAACCCCTACCCCCACCCGCGCCGGCCACCGACGACCAGAAGGCGCTCATCAGCCTGCGCGCGCACTTCGAGTTCTACCGCGTCCAGGCCGAACGCAACGCCGAGTGGGATCAGGTCACCGAGCTGGACGAGGCCATCGCCGAGGTAGAGGACGCCATCGCCGCCGAGGGGCTCCGTGGCCGGATCGCACCCCCGCACAGCAACCCCGACGACGACCAGGGCCACGACGGCGCGGACCGGCCCCGCCGGAAGCGATCCACGAAGCGGCGTCAGGACGTGCCCGACCTGCCCCGCCAGAAGGTCCAAGCCCGCACGGTCGGCAGGACCTACACCGGCACGGACGGGTCGGTGCACCAGCCGTCCATGTGGCTCACCCTCACCCTCGACACCTACGGCCCCGTCCACTCCATCCACCCAGGACGCCCCTGCGCCTGCCGCCGCCGGCACACCCAAGACGACCCACAGCTCGGCACGCCCGTCGACCCAGGCACCTACGACTACCGACGCGCGGCGTGGGACGCGGTGCACTTCCCCCGCCTGCTCGACCGCTTCATGCAGAACCTGCGCCGTGCGGTTGGCTGGAACGTCCAGTACGCCGGGTGCGTGGAACCGCAGCGGCGCCTGGCTCCGCACGCCCACTTCGCGATCCGGGGAACCATCCCTCGCGCCATGTTGGAACGGGTGGCCGCCGCGACCTACCACCAGGTGTGGTGGCCGGTCGCTGATCGACTGCAATATCCGCTCGACCGCCCGCCCGTGTGGGACGCCACCGCGTTCGCGTGGGTCGACCCGGACACCCGCACCCCGCTGCCCACCTGGGACCAGGCCCTCGACGCCATCGACGCCGACCCCGACAGCGTCCCGGCACACGTCGCCACGTTCGGGCCGCAGGTCAAAGCCAAAGGCGTCGAACCCGGCGCCAACGATGTGGAGAAGACCATCGGCTACATCACCAAGTACGTCACCAAAGCCGCCGCCGACTGCCACACCACCACCTCCGACCCGCAGCGCGACCACCTCGACCGGCTCTGGCACCAGCTGCGCGTCACGCCCTGCTCGGAGCGGTGCGCGAACTGGCTGCTTTATGGCGTCCAGCCGAAGAAGGCCCACGGCCGGCTGCGCCCCGGCAACTGCAAGGGCCGGGTCCACCAGAAGACCACCCTCGGCATCGGCGGCCGCCGCGTCCTGGTGTCACGGGACTGGTCCGGCAAGACCCTCGCCGACCACCGCGCCGACGCCCACGCCTGGGTCAAAGCCCTCCTCGGCGTCACCGACGACGCGGCCACCGCCCCGGCCGCCGACCCCAGCACGGCCGCGCCGGCACCCGTCGCGTGGGAGATGGCCCGGCCCGACGACCCGGACCTCCCACCGCTGGAACACCGCCTGCTGCGTGCGATCAGCCAACGCATCCAACGCCGCGCCCAGCTCAACTCCGCTCGGCAACACGCCAGCGGCGACCCACCCACTCCCGATGTCTCGGCAACCCGTCCCGCACCCATGTCCAAGGAGGAACCGCGATGAAGAGGAGGAGCGTCCGTCCCGCCGAGGCGGCGGAGCTGCTGGGCGTGTGCCGGGACACTGTGTACGTTCTGCTGCGCTCGGGTCAGCTTCGGTCGATCAAGGCTGGGCGTGCACGGTTGATCCCGCTAGCAGCGATCGACGAGCTTCTTTCGGCGACCGATGAGGTGTTGCGGTGACGGGGAAGGGACGTCGCGCTCACGGCGAGGGTTCGGTGTATGAGCAGCGGCCGGGAGTATGGGCAGCGGTGGTCGACCTGGGCTGGGTCGACGGCAAGCGGAAGCGGAAGTACGTCTACGCCAAGACCGAAGCCGCGGCGGTGCTCAAGCGGGACGACCTGCGGCGGCAACTCCAGCTCGGTGTGGACCTCGCCGCCCCGCCGCGCACCCTGGCGGCGTGGCTTGAGGAGTGGCTTCGTGACGTGAAGTCCCACGACGGCACCCGGCCGTCAACGCTTGCCCGCTACCGGCAGGTGGTCCGGACACATCTGGTGCCCGCGCTTGGGCGGGTGAAGCTGGACAAGCTGACGGCCCGAGACGTGCAGCGGTTCCTGACGGCGCTGCGCTCGGCAGTGGCCCCAGCCACGGTGGTCAAGGTGCATGGTGTCCTGCGGGTCGCGCTGAGTGATGCGGAACGGCTGGACCTGGTACCCCGCAACGTGGCGAAGGCGGCTAAGCCTCCGAGCCTCGGCCGGGCCGAGCGTCGAGCGCTCGATCCCGAGGAGGCTAGGCGGCTACTGAACGCGTTGGCGGGTGACCGGCTTGAGTCCCTGTTCGTGCTGGCCCTGGCGACCGGGCTGCGGCGTGGAGAGCTTCTCGGACTGCGCTGGTCGGACGTCGACCTTCCGGACCGCGTCCTGACCGTTCGGCAGACGTTGCAGCGGACCGACCAGGGCCTGCGGTTCGTCCCGCCCAAGACTCACCGGTCGGCCCGGCCGCTTCCGCTGTCGGAGCTGGCGGTGCGGGCGCTGGAGCGGCAGCGGGTACGGCAGGCGCGGGAGCGGTTGGCTGCCGGGGAGGTGTGGGAGGACCTCAACCTCGTGTTCGCCAGCTCCATCGGCACGGCGAGTGAGCCGCGCAACGTCAACAGAAGGTTCGAGCAGCTGCGCGACGCCGCTGGTCTGCCGTGGTTGCACCTGCACGACCTTAGGCACGCGTTTGCCACGTACCTGCTCGATCAGGGCGAGGAGCTACGGACGGTGATGGAGCTGCTGGGTCACTCCACGATTCGGCTGACGGCGGACACCTACGGGCATGTCCTGTCGGCGCGGGCACGGCAGGCCACCTCGGCCATTGATCGGGTCCTCGGCGAGGGGCTGGCGTGAGCCCTTGGCTGTACGGGTGGCTGTACTCGGGCCTGGGCGGAAACCCTGTTTGTACTGGTGGAGCCCACGAGACTCGAACTCGTAACCCCCGCCTTGCAAAGGCGGTGCTCTGCCAGTTGAGCTAGGGCCCCGGGACTGATGTCAGCGCAGGTCAGTGGCCGTGGTGGCCTCGTGCCAGAGGGCACGTTCGTCACTGGACGCCTTGACCCGCTTGACGATCAGCGCAGCCGCGCCAACCACGCCGACGATGATCAGGAGCTTCTTCAGCATGGCTGGACCTCTCGATCTGCGACTGCCGGGCACGATGGTGGGGCTAGCTGGAATCGAACCAGCGACCTCAGAGTTATCAGCTCTGCGCTCTAACCGACTGAGCTATAGCCCCGTAAGTGCGACACGAAGGTTACCGTACCCCGACTTGGACCCCCAAACCGGGACCCCCGCCGCGCGAACGGACCGGGAAGGGACCGCCGCACGGCAGGCGGCAGGCCCCTTCCGCACCGTTCAGTCGCGCTCTGCCAGGGTGAGCTCGATGCCACCCACCAGGTCCGCGCAGACGTTGTAGATGAACGCCCCGAGCGTGGCGAGAGCGGTGAAGAGCACCACGTTCACCGCGCCGATGAGCATCGACGTACCGATGACGCCCCACGCGGTGACCCGGAAGCCCGAGTTGGTCGAGCCGGCACCACCGCTGGCGCTCACCAGGTCGCCCAGGCCCTTGTTGATCTCCTTCCAGACGCCCATGGCGTCCAGCGCGAGATACAGGACCGAGGTCGCGACGACGACGACGATGAAGATCACCACGGAGACGGCGAACGCGAACTTCATCACGGACCACGGATCGATCCGCTTGAGGTTCAGGCGGGCGCGGCGCGGGCCACGCGCGGCGGCCGACGAGACCGTGGACCGGGCGGCGCGCACCGTCTCCGACACCCGGGCCGCGCCGACCGCTGCCGCACCGGTGGCGGTGGCGCCGGGGCGCTTGCCGTCCGGGGCCGCCACGCCGGGCCGCTGCGGCGCGGCGCCGGGCGAGACGGGAGGCAGGACACCGGTACGCGCAGCCGCCCCGTTGGGGGTCGCGCCCTTGGTGCCGCCCTTGGTGACGACCGGCACTGCTGCCGAACCCTTCGCGATCCCCGCGGCCTGCGCGCCTGCCGGCCGGTCCGCCTTCGCCGGGGCGTCCCCATCGGCGGGCGGCTCATTCGGCGGCGGGGCCATGCCCGGCGCACGCGTGAACTTCGGCGGGGACGGTGAGTCGGTGGCGGGGACTGTCGCGCGGCCGGCGGCCTCGCGTCCGGCCGGCGCGGAACCGTCCTTCTTCGGCTCCGCATCGACCGGGGTTGTCGAGGTCCCCGAACTCCCCGACTTCGCCGTGGTCTCCGTCATCAACTAGTCCTGTTCGTCAGGCTCGTCGGCATTGCGAGCAAGCGCCACGATGGTTACACCTTCTGGGAGGTCCATCAGCTTGACCCCCATTGTGTTCCGATCCCGCGTGCGCCGTACAGGCTTCACGGGAGTCCGGATGACTCCACCATTGCTGGTGATGGCAAATAGCTCGTCCTCCGGGCTGATTACCAACGCACCGACCAGGCCACCACGACGCTCCGTGATCTTCGCGGTCAGTACGCCCTTGCCACCCCGCCCCTGGACGGGGTACTCCTCGATCGGCGTCCGCTTGGCATACCCGCCGTTCGTGGCGACCAAAACGTCCAGCCCTTCGCGGACCACCTCCATCGCCAGCAGTTCGTCCTCGCCGGTGAACCGCATGCCGATGACACCTGAGGTCGCCCGGCCCATCGGCCGCAGCGCCTCGTCCGACGCGTTGAACCGGATGGCCTGGGCGTGCTTGGAGACCAGCAGCAGGTCCTCCTCCGCACTGGCCAGCGCCGCCCCCACCAACTCGTCGTCCTCCCGCAGGTTGATGGCGATGATGCCACCGCTCCGGTTGGAGTCAAATTCCTCCAGCCGGGTCTTCTTCACCAGGCCATTCTTCGTTGCCAGCACAAGATACGGTGCGACCTGGTAATTCGCGATCTGGATGACCTGGGCGATGTGCTCGTCGGGCTGGAACGCCAGCAGGTTCGCGACGTGTTGGCCCTTGGCGGTTCGGCCCGCTTCTGGTAGCTCGTACGCCTTGGCCCGGTACACCCGGCCCTTGTTCGTGAAGAACAGGATCCACGCGTGGGTCGAGATCACGAAGAAGTGGCTCACGATGTCGTCCTGGCGCAGCGACGCGCCGCTCACGCCCTTGCCACCGCGCTTCTGCGACCGGTACATGTCGATCTTGGTGCGCTTCGCGTACCCCGTACGTGTGATCGTCACCACGACGTCTTCGCGGGCGATGAGGTCCTCCATCGAGACCTCACCGTCGAACGGGATGATCTGGGTGAGCCGTTCGTCACCCCACCGGTCGACGATCTCCTTCAGTTCCTGGGAGATGATCGACCGCTGCCGCTCGGGCTTGTCCAGAATGTCCTTAAGGTCGGCGATCTCCACCTCGATCTTCGCCAACTCATCGATGATCTTCTGGCGCTCCAGAGCCGCCAGCCGCCGCAGCTGCATGTCCAGGATCGCGGTGGCCTGCACCTCGTCCACGTCCAGCAGCTGCATCAGGCCCTGGCGCGAGTCCTCGACCGTCGGCGAACGCCGGATCAGAGCGATCACCTCGTCCAGCATGTCCAGCGCCTTCACCAGGCCGCGCAGGATGTGCGCCCGCTCCTCGGCCTTGCGCAACCGGAACGCCGTCCGCCGGCGGATGACGTCGATCTGGTGCGCCACGTAGTTGCGCAGGAACTGCGCCAGGTTCAGCGTGCGCGGCACCCCGTCGACCAGCGCCAGCATGTTCGCGCCGAACGTGTCCTGCAACTGGGTGTGCTTGTACAGGTTGTTCAGCACGACCTTGGCGACCGCGTCGCGTTTCAGAACCAGGATCAGGCGCAGACCGGTACGCCCGGACGACTCGTCCCGGATATCCGCGATCCCGGTGAGCTTGCCCTCCTTGACCAGCTCCGCGATCCGCTCGGCGAGATTGTCCGGGTTGACCTGGTACGGCAGCTCGGTCACCACGAGGCTGGTACGCCCCCGGGCGTCCTCCTCCACCTCGACGACCGCGCGCATCCGGATCGAGCCGCGCCCGGTCCGGTACGCGTCCTGAATGGCCGACTTGCCCACGATCAGGCCCCTGGTCGGGAAGTCCGGACCCTGGACGATGTCGATGAGGGCGTCCAGTGTGGTCGCCTCGTCCGCCTCGAAGTTGTCCAGGCACCATTGCACCGCCGCGGCGATCTCGCGCAGGTTGTGGGGCGGAATCTTGGTGGCCATTCCGACCGCGATGCCCTCGGACCCGTTGACGAGCAGGTTCGGGAACCGCGCCGGCAGGATCGTGGGCTCCTTCGCCCGCCCGTCGTAGTTGTCCTGCATGTCGACGGTGTCTTCGTCGATGTCGCGCAGCATCTCCATCGCGAGCGGCGCGAGCCTCGACTCCGTGTTGTGGCTGACGAAACCGTTCGTCACGAACGCGTGGTCGTCGGTGTCGACCCGGATGCTGAAAACCGGGCGTACGCCGCCGTCCGTGACGCTGGCCACGTCGGCGTAGTAGAAGCGGCCGTCCACCAGCGGCTCGACGACGTCCAGGACACCGGGTTCGGTGATCCGCGCGGCGATCTCGGCGCCGTCACGCTCCCAGCGCTCGATGCGGTCGATGTTGTGCTTGACCAGCCAGTCACGCTCGGTCCACCGACGAGCACCGTACGTCCGGATGAAGTCGCCGACGAACGGCACGTGGTCGCCGGACATCGCCGTGCTGGTCGCCGGGATCGAGCCCAGTTCCGACTGCAGCTTGGCCTGCTTGCGGCCGAGGAAGCCGACGTGGAGCGCAAACTGGCGAGCGTCCCGCCGGTTCGTGATGACGACCTTGATCTCACCGTTGTCGTCACGGCACTGCCGGGCGACCACGCCGAACTCCAGCAGCAACTGCTGGACCTCCGCCGCTAGACGCGCGCTGCGGGTCGAGTACGAGATCTGGATGGTGTTGCGCGGCAGCAGCGACGAGGAGCCGTCACCCTCGAAGAGGGACTGCAGGAACGCCCGTTTCACCGTGGCCGGGCCCGCCCACACGAACGATGGGACGAACTTGGCCGCGCTACGCGTCCCGATCAGCTCACCGAGCACGCTGCGGCGCAGCGCTTCTAGGTTCTGGATGTCGAGTTCGTGCAGCAGGCTGCCCGACGCGATCGGGCGGCGCTGGAGGTAACGCGGCCCACCGACGGCGATGTCGTATGCGGACACCACGCGAGCGAAGAAGCTGGCGTCGATGTTGTTGAAGCCCGCACGGGTCTCCGACGCCCAGCCCTCGCTGACGAACGCACCGGCCAGCACCGCCGCCTCGACGTGCTCCAGCATCGGCACACCGATCTCGTCGGGCACGACCCGCTGCATGACGACGCGATCGCCTGGCTGGATCTCCTCCAGAAGTTTCCACAGCAGCGTCGGCACGCCGCCGACGCTGACCAGGCACAACACTGGGTGGTTGTGCGTACCCGTCAGCTCGAAGCCCTCGCGGGTGCGCAGCGTGAGGGTCGGGTGCTCGCCCGAGTGGAAGAACTTCGTGGCCCGGACCGGGTCTCCGTTGCGGTCGAAGACCTTGAGGTCGATGTCGGTCTCGGAGTTCGGCGCCGCGTCCGGGACGATGTCGCCGATCCGCACCGTGCCAAGCGATGTTCGTACCAAAGTGTCCGAAATAACACAATATCTCATCGCGGCCGGCGGGTCGTTGCCGGGCGAGCCGAAATTGCCGTTGCCGTCGATCAGCGGGTAGCGCAACGACCACGGCTGCGCCATGCGCACCAGCGCGTCGTAGATCGAGGAGTCACCATGCGGGTGGTAGTTGCCCATGACGTCGCCGACGACGCGGGCGCACTTGACATAGCCCCGGTCCGGGCGGAAACCGGAGTCGTACATCGCGTACAGAATCTTGCGGTGCACCGGCTTGAGGCCGTCGCGCACGTCGGGCAGGGCGCGGCCCACGATGACGCTCATGGCGTAGTCGAGGTACGAGCGCTGCATCTCGACCTCGAGGCCGACCGGCTCGATGCGCTGGGTCACGCCGCCGCCGACGTCGTCCTGGGGCTCGTCGCCCGGGGTCTCGGGAGTGTCCGTCACAGTTAACCCTTACTTGCAGTAGAACCCGACATCAAGGGCCGAGCTACGCATTTCGCTGTGGATAACGTTGTGGAAAGTAGTGGGGGACTGTGTATAACCACAGGTCGGCGGCGTTTCGATGACCGCCGAACTGCCGTCAGATGTCCAGGAAGCGCACGTCCTTGGCGTTGCGCTGGATGAACGTCCGGCGCGCCTCGACGTCCTCGCCCATGAGCACGCTGAACAACTCGTCGGCGACCGCGGCGTCATCCAGTGTCACTTGACGAAGCGTCCGGGTGGCCGGGTTCATCGTGGTGTCCCACAGCTCCTGGAAGTTCATCTCGCCGAGACCCTTGAACCGCTGGATGTCGTCCGGCTTGGCGTTCGGCTTCTTCTGCTGGCGCAACGCGATCAGACCGTCGCGCTCCCGGTCGGAGTACGCGTACTGGGCGTCATCGCCCTTCTTGTTCCATTTGAGCTTGTACAGCGGCGGGGCGGCCAGGTAGACGTGACCGACCTCGACCAGCGGGCGCATGAAGCGGAACAGCAGCGTCAGCAGCAGCGTCTGGATGTGCTGGCCGTCGACGTCCGCGTCCGCCATCAGCACGATCTTGTGATAGCGGAGCTTGGCGATGTCGAACTCGTCGTGGATGCCGGTGCCCAGCGCGGTGATCAGCGCCTGGACCTCGTTGTTCTTCAGCACCCGGTCGATCCGGGCCTTCTCCACGTTCAGGATCTTGCCCCGGATCGGCAGGATGGCCTGGGTGATGCTGTCGCGGCCGGACTTGGCCGAGCCACCGGCCGAGTCGCCCTCGACGATGAACAGTTCGGTCAGGCGCGGGTCGGTGGACTGGCAGTCGGCCAGCTTGCCCGGCATCGATCCGGACTCCAGCAGCGACTTGCGCCGGGCCAGCTTGCGCGCCTGCTGAGCGGCGATCCGGGCCCGGGCGGCCTGGGAGGCCTTGGTGACGATCATCTTGGCCTCGGCCGGGTTGCGCTCGAACCAGTCCGCGAGCTGGTCGTTGGCAACCTTCTGCACGAAGCCCTTCATGTCGGTGTTGCCCAGCTTTGTCTTGGTCTGACCCTCGAACTGCGGATTGGCCAGTTTGACCGAGATGATCGCGGCCAGCCCCTCGCGGATGTCCTCGCCGGACAGCTTCTCGTCGCTCTTGAGCAGCTTCTTCTCCGCGCCGTAGCGGTTGACCATGCTGGTCAGCGCGGCCCTGAAGCCCTCCTCGTGTGTGCCGCCCTCGTGCGTGTTGATCGTGTTGGCGAAGGTGTACACCGACTCGCCGTACGACTCGTTCCACTGCATGGCGACCTCGACCGCCATGCCCTCCTCGTTCGCTTCGGCGCCGAACTCGATCACCGACTTGTGGATGGCGGTCTTGGTGGCGTTGAGGTGGCGCACGAAGTCGGCGATGCCACCCGCGTACATGAAGGTGACCTCGCGGGCCTTGCCGTTCTCGTCTTCCTGGCCGGGACGCTGGTCGAGCAGGTTGATCGTCAGGCCGCGGTTGAGGAACGCCATCTCCTGGAGCCGGCGGTAGATGGTCTGGAAGTCGAAGTCGACCGTCTCGAAGACCGTCGGGTCGGGCCAGAACTGGACCGTGGAGCCGGTCGTCGTGGTGGCCTCACCCTTCTCCAGCGGGCCGGGCTTGGAGGCCGAGTACTGCTGGCGCCACACGAAACCGGACTTGTGGATCTCCACGGCCATCCGGGTCGACAGCGCGTTGACCACGGAGACACCGACACCGTGCAGGCCGCCGGAGACCTTGTACACCGTGCCCTCGAACTTGCCGCCCGCGTGCAGCACGGTCAGCGCCACCTCGACGCCCGGCTTCTTCAGCTTCGGGTGCAGGTCGACCGGGAAGCCGCGGCCGTTGTCGGTGACGGAGACGCCGCCATCGGCCAGCAGAACGACGTCGACGGTGTCACAGAAGCCCGCCATGGCCTCGTCGACGGCGTTGTCCACGACCTCCCAGACCAGGTGGTGCAGGCCGCGCTCGCCGGTGGAGCCGATGTACATGCCGGGACGCTTGCGCACCGCTTCGAGGCCCTCGAGCACGGTGATGGACTCGGCACCGTATTCGTGCTTCTTCTCTGCCACGTCGGCCACTTTCTCCTGCCCGGCCCGCGTGCGGGCCGGACCCGGGGTCGGCGGGCGGCTGCTGGCGGCCGACGCGCACGGTGCACCACAGATGACAACCCGCGGGAAGGGGCGGACCACCGGTGGAGCAGAGCCGCGCCGGTCGCCGCGGTCACCCGCGGATCGTGATCGGCTGGAAAAATCGCGCAGCGTGACGGATCATCGTCATGCTGGCGTTTTCCCGGTCTTCGGCGATTCTACTCCGCTGGAGCGAGTTCACGGGGGTCCGGCACCCTTTCCGGGCGGCTCAGATTGCCGTAGCGGCTCGCAGGCCGCCTCCCACGTCTCCCCCTACACGGAAGAGGTGCCCGACCGCAATGGCCGCGGAATCGGGCGCCGCCCGGTGGGGCGCGCCTGCCGCACCCGAGGGCCACGCGCTGCGACACTGCCTCACGGCCACCGGTGGCGGTGTCGTAACCTCCCCGCGCGGGCCGGTGTACGGCCGGACGGCCGCAAGGGTAGGTCGAGGAGGTGGCCCCCCATGGCGCACGACAAGGGCCTGGACAACGTCGCGGTGCGCTGGCCGCGGACGAACCAGTTCTATGACCCGGTGGCGCCCGCCGAGTTCGTCGACTTCGGGGGCATCGCGGAGGCGCCCGACATCGCGGCGCCGACCGGCGCGCTCGCGCTGCACATAGCCAAGACGGGTACGGTGCGCGCCACCGCGTACACCGAGCTGGTCGATCTGCTGCTGGGTCTGGACGGCGTGCTCTACGCGACGGACGCGGCCGCGGAGGACGAGGACCCGGTGATCGACCCCGACGGCTGCGCGTGGATCGCGGGCGGGCTGGAACGCTTCGTCGAGGGCCACCATGAGTACGGCGACCTGGTCACGTTCGACAGTGTGGCCGCAGTGATGCGCGCGGCGGTGGCCGGTGGACGGCTCGCGGAGCAGCAGTTGCGGTGGCTGGACCACCGGCTCGCGGCACTGCGCGACGACGCCGGGAACGCGCCGCACTGGAGTTTCGCCCGTACCGAGCTCGCGGTGCTGGCCGGCTTCTACCGCCGCTGCGCCGAACGCGGCTTCGCCGTCTTCGCCGACTACTGACCGCTCCCAGCCCATCGACGTGCCGGCCGCCCGCGCGGCGGGTGGCGCAGGCGCGGGCGGTGGCGACCGCCGCGTCCCGGCCGACCGCCTACGGGCGCGACAGCGAGTGTCAGCCGTAGGTGTCTCGAGGGCCGCGGCCCTGGACGCGGCGCGGGCCCCGGCTCCACGAGGGCGCGGCCGGGCCGTGGATGTTGAGCCGGGTGACCACGTTGTTGCCGACCTCGGCCGCGATCCGTTTGAGCAGGTTCCCGGCGAGCAGGCGCAGCTGGGTGGCCCAGGCTGTGGATTCGGCCTCGACCGTGAGCACCCCTGCGTCGAGCTTCACCGGGCGGCTGTGCGCCGCGATGTCCGACCCGACGACCTTCTCCCAGTCGCCGAACACCTTGGCCTCGGCGGCGGGTTTCTGCCACCCGCGCTGCTTCATCAGCCGCTCCAGGACGGCACCGAACAGTTGCGGGTCACGTGGATCGGGTCCGGGCCCGGAATAGCCGCGTAGCCGCCGACCGCCGCCCTCGCCCCCGGCGCCGGAGCGGCGGGGGGCTCGCTGCGCGGCGCGGCGCTTGGCCAGCGCCGCGTCCAGCACCGCCCGGGCGAGTTCGGGCCCGGCCGCCCCCGCCGTGCCCTGCCCGTCGCCGGAGCCACCCGCCCGGTCGGTGCTGGGCCCGCCGGCTTTCGGCCCGCCAGCTTCCGGCCCGCCGGTGGAGGGCCCGCCGGTAGAGGCGGGCGGGCGGCCGGGCTGGGTGGGCTCGTCCGGCCTCTCGGAGCCGAACGACCCCGCCGGGCCGCGGTCAGCCGGCACGGGTCACCGTCCCGGGGGCGACGTCGAAGCGCGCGCCGCGCAGGGTCGCGGGTACGTCCTGCGGCACCGCACAGGTCACCAGCAGCTGGCCGGCATCACCTACCAGCGAGGCCAGCCGGTCCCGGCGTCCGGTGTCCAGCTCGGCGAAGACGTCGTCGAGCACGAGCACCGGCTCGATGCCCTCGGCCCGCAGCAGGTCGTACGCGGCCAGCCGCAGCGCCAGCGCGAACGACCACGACTCGCCGTGGCTCGCGTACCCCTTCGCGGGCAGGTCGCCCAGGGTCAGCGCGACGTCGTCGCGGTGTGGGCCGACCAGGGTGACGCCCCGCTCGGTCTCGGCGGCCCGCTGCTCTACCAGCGCCTCCAGCAGGGCCTGTTCCAGTGCCGCGCGATCCGGCGCGAGGACGTCGCCCAGGCGGGAGGTGTACGCGATGGACGCCGCCGACCGTCCCGCCGCGACCGCGTCGTACGCCTTGGTCAGGTGCGGTGCCAGCGCGGTGACCAGCTCCAGCCGCCCGGCCAGCAGCTCCGCCCCGTGGTGGGCGAGATGCTGGTCCCAGACGGCCAGGGTGGACAGGTCCTGCCCGCGGGTGCCGCCGACCTTGCGGGTCAGGTACGCGGTGCGCAGCAGGGCGTTGCGCTGCTTGACCACCCGGTCGTAGTCGGCGCGCACCCCGGCGAACCGGGGCATCCGTGCCACCAGCAGGTCATCGAGGTAGCGGCGGCGCTCGGACGGGTCACCGCGGACGAGTTCCAGGTCCTCCGGGGCGAACAGGACCATGCGCAGTGCGCCGATGACCTCGCGGGACCGGCGCACCGGGGAGCGGTTGAGGCGGGCCCGGTTCGCCTTGCCGGGGACGATCTCCAGCTCGACGAGCAGTTCGCGTCCCTCGTGGACGATCGCGCAGCGGACGATCGCCGCGGCCGCTCCCGCGCGGACCAGCGGCGCGTCCGTGGCGACCCGGTGACTGTCCAGGGTGGCCACGTACCCGAGGGCTTCGATGAGGTTGGTCTTGCCGGTGCCGTTGGGGCCGACCAGCACGGTGACGCCGGGTTCGAGGTCGACCGACGCCCGCTCGTACGAGCGGAAGTCGGTCAGCTCGACCCGGCGCACGTACACGGCTGACTCAGCGCTTGACGGCGTGGCCGCCGAACTGGTTGCGCAGCGCGGCCACCGCCTTGATGGCCGGCGAGTCCTCCTGGCGGGAGGTGAACCGGGCGAACAGCGAGGCGGCGATCACGTTGGCCGGCACGCCGAGCCGGACGGCCTCGTCCACGGTCCACCGGCCCTCGCCGGTGTCCTCGGCGTAGCCGCGGATCCCGGCCAGCTGCGGGTCCTCGTCCAGGGCCCGGTCCAGCAGGTCGAGCAGCCAGGACTTGACCACGCTGCCCTCGCGCCAGCTCTTGATCACGGCGGGGACGTTCTGCACCAGCTCGGAGGCGTCGAGGATCTCGTACCCCTCGGCGTAGGCGTGCATGAGGCCGTACTCGATGCCGTTGTGGATCATCTTTGCGTAGTGGCCGGCGCCGTGCGGTCCGGCGTGCGCGAAGCCGAACTCACCGGCCGGCTTGAGGGCGTCGAAGATCGGGCGGCAGTGTGCGACGATCTCGGCGTCGCCGCCGACCATCAGCGCGTACCCGTTGGTCTTGCCCCAGATGCCGCCGGAGACGCCGCAGTCGAGGTAGTGGATGCCCTTGGCCTCGAGCCGCTCCGCGCGCGGGGCGTCGTCGGTGAACTTGGAGTTTCCGCCGTCGATCACGATGTCGCCGGGGAACAGCAGCTCGGCCAGCTTGTTGATGGTGCCCTCGGTGATCTCGCCGGACGGGACCATGGTCCACACCACGCGCGGCGCGGCGAGCTTCTGGACCAGCTCGGCGAGGCTGGCGACGTCGCTGGTCTCCTTGTGGTGGTCGTACCCGATGACCTCGAGACCGGCGGCGCGCATCCGGTCCCGCATGTTGCCGCCCATCCGGCCGAGACCGACAAGGCCGAGCTGCATGATGTCCCCCTACGGTGTGCGTACTTCAGCTCAGTATCAGCGCGTTACCCGGATCGGCATGATCAGATAGCGGTATCCGGGCACGATTTCGCCGTCCTCACCGGCGGGCGAGATCACCGCGGGCTTGAACGCGTCGACGAAGGACAGCACCGCGGTGGGGGCGTTCAGGTTCTGCAGGCCGTCGATCAGGTACTGCGGGTTGAAGCCGATGGTCAGGTCCTCACCGGTGAAGGTGGCCTCCATCGCCTCGCTGGCGCGCGCCTCCTCGGTGCCGCCCGCCTCGACCACCAGGCCGTCGGCGCTGAAGCTCAGCAGCACGGGGGTGGTGCGTTCGGCCACCAGGGCGACGCGGCGGACCACCTCGACCAGCGCCCCGACCGGCACCCGCGCCTCCGCGTTGTGGCTGGCGGGGAACAGCGAACGCACCGGCGGGTAGTTCGCGCCGTCGAGGAGCCGGCTGGTGGTTCGCCGGGTGCCACCGGCGAACCCGATCATGCCTTCACCCGCGGCGCCCTGGGCCAGTGCGATGGTGACCTCGCCGCCGACCGGGCCGAGCGCCTTGGCGGTGTCGTTGAGGGTCTTGGCGGGCACCAGCGCGTTGAGGCTGATCTCCGGGTCCCCGGGGTTCCACTCCATCTCCCGCATGGCGAGGCGGTAGCGGTCGGTGGCCAGCATGGCGAGGCTCGTACCGTTCAGCTCCACCCGGACGCCGGTCATCATCGGCAGGGTCTCGTCACGGCCCGCGGCGATCGCGACCTGGGCCACCGCGGCGGCGAACGCCTGCGCGTCGACCGTGCCGGTGGACGACGGCATCTCCGGCAGCGTCGGGTAGTCCTCCACCGGCATGGTGGGCAGGGTGAACCGGGCACTGCCGCAGACCAGTTCGAGATGCGCGCCGACCGCGGCGATGTCCACCGGCTTGGCGGGCAGCGCCTTGGTGATCTCGGCGAGAAGGCGGCCGGAGACCAGTGCTGCCCCGTCGGCGTCGGCCTGCACCTCCACGCTCACCTGGCTGGAGACCTCGTAGTCGAAACCGGAGACGTGCAGCCGCCCGTCCGCCGCCCGCAGCATGACGCCGGCGAGCACCGGCACCGAGGGACGGCTGGGCAGGCTCTTGGCCGTCCAAGCCACGGCGTCGGCGAGCGCGTCTCGCTCCACCCGGAACTTCATGCTGTCCTCCGCAACGCTTCCTCTATAGGGGCGGACCACCGAACTCTAGGGCGCGTACGGTCCCGCCCCGCGCCCGACCCCGGTGCTGAGAACTGAGCCTGACATGGGCGGGCCAGTTGCGACCCATCCACACCTTCCCCAACGCTGATGATTGGTTTTTGTTGTCTTAGAAGAGATAACTAGTCGTCTTCATCGGCCCTGTGCACAGTGTGGAGAACTGCCGTTCGCCCTGGTCAGGGGGTTATCCACCGGTGTTTCACATGTGGGTAACCCGGGTCGGAACCGTGGTCCGCGTCCACAGTCGCCGACCCGGCGGCGGTTGTCCACCGTTGTCCACCGGCTGTCCACCGGAAATCCACGGGGGTTGTCCCCGGCCCTGGGGATAACGCCGCGACGACACCGACTCGTCGTCCCCAGAACCTTCAACAGGCCATCCACACTCCTCCACAAGCAGTGGACAGAGTCGTCACTGTGAGTGTCTGTCCACATCGATTTCCCCATGGGTAATCCACATCTGTGGGGAACGCCCGCGGCGGTTGTCCACGGCTGGGGACAACCGTTGGGGACAGCCGGTGGATAACGTTGGCACGACACAGTCGGGTTGCGGCGCTGTGTGGACAAGGCGTTGTGGGGATAACCGCCCGGACGTGCGGCTGCCGGCCGCGGCCGTCCCCGGGCTGTGCACCCGTCCCCCAGGCGGTCGCCCGCCGGCAGGCGTCTGGGCGTACGAAATCGGGTCGGTGCCCTCAAGGGCTCCGACCCGTGCAGGCAGCGTGACGCCGTCAGGTGTTCTGCTTGATCCGGTTGGTCAGCTCGGCGATCTGGTTGTAGAGCGAGCGACGCTCCGCCATGTGCTGGCGGATCTTGCGGTCGGCGTGCATGACCGTGGTGTGATCACGGCCACCGAATGCCTGCCCGATCCGCGGCAGGGACAGCTCGGTCAGTTCCCGGCAGAGGTACATGGCGACCTGACGGGCGTTGACCAGGACCCGGGACCGCGAGTGGCCGCGCAGGTCCTCCAGGCTGACGCCGAAGTAGTCCGCAGTGGAGACCATGATCTGGTCGGCGGTGATCTCGGGCCCGGCCCCGTCCGGCATGAAGTCCCGCAGGACCTCCTCGGCCAGCGACAGCTGCACCGGCGAGCGGGTCAGGCTGGCGAACGCGGTCACCCGGATCAGGGCGCCCTCCAGCTCCCGGATCGAGTTCGACACCCGGGACGCGATGAACTCGAGTACGTCGTCCGGGGCGTACATCCGCTCCTGGGTCGCCTTCTTCTGCAGAATGGCGATACGGGTCTCCAGATCCGGCGGCTGGATGTCGGCCAGCAGGCCCCACTCGAACCGGGTCCGCATCCGGTCCTCCAGCGTGGCCAGCTGCCGTGGCGAACGGTCGGAGCTGATCACGATCTGCTTGTTCGCGTTGTGCAGCGTGTTGAAGGTGTGGAAGAACTCCTCCTGCGTGCGCTCCCGGTTCTCCAGGAACTGGATGTCGTCGATCAGCAGGATGTCGACGTCGCGGTAGCGCCGCTGGAACGCCTGGGTCTTGTCGTCGCGCAGGCTGTTGATGAAGTCGTTGGTGAATTCCTCGGTGGAGACGTAGCGCACACTGCGGGCGTGCCCGAGCGTGGTGGCGTAGTGCCCGATCGCATGCAGCAGGTGGGTCTTGCCCAGCCCGGAGCTGCCATAGATGAACAGCGGGTTGTACGCCTTCGCGGGTGACTCGGCCACGGCCACCGACGCGGCATGCGCGAAGCGGTTGGAGGACCCGATGACGAACGTCTCGAACATGTACTTCGGGTTGAGCCGGTTGCCGCCGTCCCCGCCCGGGCGCGGATTGCCGCCCGCCCGCATGTCCACCGGGCTGCGGCCGGGACCGTTGTCGCCCGCATGGCCCATCCGCGGCGCCTCGTCGCGCCCCGGCGGGCGCTCGTCGCGCCGCTGGCTGTCGTGCCGGTGCCCCGGGTCGGCGACCATCCGGCGCCCGGCGGACTCGCGCGGCGGCTCGGCGTACTGCGGCTCGGCGTAGGTGGGCTCCGGGTAGTGCGGCGACTGCCGGGGCGGGGCCTCCGGCTCGGAGTGGCCCGGTCCCGGGTGGGGCGCGGCGGGGTGGGCGGGCAGCGGGGCCGGCATCTGGGCCTGCTGCGGCACGGGCGCGGCGAACAGTGCGTCCTGGGCGTCGCGGGCGTCGCGGGCGGCCGGCACGGCCCGCGGCGGCGGCGACGAGTGCTGCGCGGACCCGGTCGGGGCCGCGGCGTAGCGCTGCGGGTCGTACTCCTCTGATGGGTACGGGAGGTGCTCTGCGCCGTACCCGGGTGGGGGGGTGCCGGGGTCGCGGTCGTCGGTGTAGTGGTCGGGTCGGTCCCCGGGTTCGGACGCGGCGGCGCCGTAGCCCTCGGGCGGGGGCGTGCCGTACACCGTGCCGGGGCGGCCGGAGCCGTCCTCCGGTGGGCGCACCGTGACCGCGACCTGGATCGGACGGCCCAGCCGGCGCGACAGTGCGTCCGTGATCGCCGGACGCAGCCGCGACTCGATCACGTCGCGGGTGAAGGCGTCCGGGACGGACAGCAGGGCCGTGTCCTCGACGATGGCGCGCAGGTGGGTGAGTCGCAGGTACGCCCGCTGCTGGCCCGACACGATCTCGTCGGCCAGCTCGTTCGTCGCCGCAGTCCAGACCTTGCTCAGGTCGACCGAATCGGCCACCGCCGCGCCACCCCCATCGCCACCGGACGTCCCGGTGCCTTGTCCGGCTATCCGCCTCTGCCCGTCGTCACCCACACGGGCGGCCGACCGGCTCCCCCAACCCAGCACATTCATACGTGCTGTACGTGCACGGCGCCGCCGGCTGTCCACAGGTTATCCACAACCTGTGCACACCTTGGCGGTCGCTCCCCGGCCGGATGGTCGGCAGATTCCCCGGAGCCTGTGCTGGCGCGGGAAAACAGGCTCACCGTGCCGAACGATTCACCGCCTTGTCCGGTTTTGGTCCCCTCTATGCGGTATGCGATCAGCGCTCGGAGACCAGCAAACGGGCACGCTAACAGCGCGGCGGCACCGGGTTCAACCGGTGTCCGCCCGTGCGAGGTGCCAACGTTCATCGACCGTACGGAATGAACGGCAGGTGGGACGCCTGGCCTGCGCTCCCTGGCACGTCGCTCCCGCAGTCGATTGACCAGCGGATCCAGCTTGCGTAGGGTCGAACGGTTGCTCCGCCGCGCTCTGCTAAAGTGGCGTCTTGCAGCCGATCCCCTTTGCACGTAGCACGAAGACGGAGTTCTGACGTGAGCAAGCGCACCTACCAGCCGAACAACCGCCGGCGCGCGAAGACCCACGGCTTCCGGCTGCGCATGCGCACCCGGGCCGGCCGTGCGATCCTCGCCGCCCGCCGCACCAAGGGCCGCGACAAGCTGTCGGCCTGAGCCGACGCCTGTCGGGCCGGAATGCCCAGGTAATCGTGCTGGCCGCGGCGCAACGACTGCGGCGTAGCACCGACTTCGCCGCAGCGGTTCGCGGTGGCCGCCGAGCCGGACGAGGCACCTTGGTCGTCCACCTGAGTGTTCCACCGATCTCTGACGAGCCGGCGCCTGCCGGGAGTTCCGACTTCCCGGCGCGCGCCGGCTTCGTCGTGTCCAAGGCGGTCGGCAATGCGGTGGTTCGCAACCGGGTCCGGCGCCGACTGCGCCACCTCGTCCGGCCCCGGCTCGACGCCCTGCCGCCAGGCACCCTGATGGTGGTTCGCGCGCTGCCGTCAGCCGCCGCGGCGTCCAGTCAAACGCTCGATGCCGATCTCGCCGGGGCGCTGGCCGCCGCGCGGGCACCGCGCCGAGGGCGGGGCCGATGAGCACGGACTCGCCAGATCCCACGCCGGGCGGGTGCCCGCCGGAAGTGGGGCCGGGCACGACGCGGCGCGCCTCGCTGGTCGCCCGGCTGATGATCGGTGCAGTCGTCGCGTACCGTCGGTATTTGAGCCCGGCACTGCCGGCCCGCTGTCGGTTCTACCCCTCGTGCAGTGCCTACGCCCAGGAGGCGTTGGCGCGGCACGGTGCTTTGCACGGGACCGGACTGGCGATCTGGCGGCTGTTGCGCTGCCAACCCTTCCACCCCGGCGGGTACGACCCGGTGCCTGATCCGCAGCGTCGCCGTCCTGCCGATGTGACTGGAGCATGAATTGAGTCTCGACTGGATCTACTACGCGATCTCGTGGATCCTCCTGCGCTGGCACGACCTGTGGGCAGCCATCGGCATCCCCGAGTCCCGGGTCCTGGGGACCAACTGGACCTGGGTCCTGGCCATCGTGTTCCTGGTGGTGACAGTCCGGGTCATCCTGTTCCCGGTCTTCGTCAAGCAGATCAAGTCCCAGCGGGCCATGCAGGCCCTGCAGCCCAAGGTCAAGGAGCTGCAGGAGAAGCACAAGGGTGACCGGGAGACGCTCCAGAAGGAAATGATGGAGCTGTACCGGACGGAGAAGGCCAACCCGCTGATGGGCTGCCTTCCGATGTTCCTGCAAATCCCGGTCTTCCTGGGCCTGTTCCACGTGCTGCGCCGCCTGAGCCCGACCAACACCCAGCCGGAACTGTACGGCTGGACGAAGGACGAGTTCTACGCTGCGGCCAAGGCGGCGCTGTTCAACGCGCCCCTGCCGTCGAAGTTCGGCTCCACCGCCGAGGAGCTGGCCGCCCTCGGTGCGCACAGCGCCACGGTCAAGGTCGTGGCGGGCATCCTGGTCCTGGTCATGATGACCACCACGTATCTGACCAGCCGCCAGATGATCCTCAAGACCGGCTGGGCCGAGGACCCGCAGCAGAAGATGATCCAGCGCCTGATGCTGTACGGCATCCCGCTGTCCCTGCTGGTTTCGGGCTCGCTGTTCCCGATCGGTGTCATCATCTACTGGGTCACGAACAACATGTTCACCCTCGCCCAGCAGCAGTGGGTGCTGCGGAAGTTCCCGCCGCCGCAGATGGCCGGCACACGTGGCTCGGGCGCCCGTCCCGCCGGTGGCTCCGGCGCCGGCAAGGGCGGCTCCCCGAAGAGCCCGGTCCAGCCGGCTCGCACGGGTGGACTGTTCGGTCGCGGCAAGGCGAACGCGGAGACCGAGGCCACCAACCCCGTGGCGGACACCAAGGCCCTCGCCCCCAAGCCGGGTGCCAAGCCGACGAACCCCAAGAAGGGCGCCAGACCGGCGAACAAGCCCCAGGGGTAAGCCAGCGCGCGGGCCCACGTTCCGCAGCGCGGCCCCTGCCCGGACAGACCTGCCCGTGCCGGCGTACGGACACCGCCGACCCGGGAAACAGCGGACCGGCAGGTCCGGCACGAGAGTACGGAGATGACACCGTGACCGACACCAGCACGCCCAGCGCCGCCGAGTCGAGCGAGGCAGTCGATTCGGAGGCGGGCGGCGTTACTGCCGAGAACGGCAGCGCACCGGAGGCCGGGGACCAGCCGGACCAGAAGTCGGAGGGTGGCTCCTCCGACAGCGACCTGTTCCGGCAGAGCGAGATCGCCGCCGACTACGTCGAGGGTTTGCTCGACATCCTCGACTACGACGGCGACATCGACGAACTGGTCTCCAGCGGACGCCCGATGGTCGAGGTCGTCGGCGGCCGTCTGCAGCCGCTCGTCGGCCAGCGCGGCGCGACCCTGGAGGCGCTTCAGGAACTGACCCGACTGGCGATCTTCCGGGCGACCGGTTCACCGAGCCGCCTGCTGCTCGACATCGGCGGCTACCGGGCGACGCGGCGCAAGGAACTTGCGGCGGTCGCGCGTAACGCGGTCGAGAAGGTCAAGGAGCACGGCGACGCGGTACGGCTCGATCCGATGTCGGCGTTCGAACGCAAGTGCGTGCACGACGTCGTCAACGCGATCGCGGGCGTGCAGAGCGAGTCGGAAGGTGTCGAGCCGAACCGGCGCATCGTGGTCCGGCCGGCTGACTGACGCGATGACCACACCACGCTCCGGCGTGGGCGACGGCGGCCCGGGTGCTGAACGGCCCGGGCCGCCGTCGTCTGCGCACTCGCCCGCCACCTCGGTGGGAACGCCATTCCCGTCCGCCGCCGCCGAGCCTCCCGCGGAACTCGCCGAGGCCGCGCAGCGGGTGTTCGGGGATCGTCTTCCGTTAGCCACCGCCTATGCGCGCCTGCTCGTCACGGACGGCGTGATCCGCGGCCTGATCGGCCCGCGCGAGGCTCCGCGGATCTGGGAACGGCACCTGATCAACTGCGCGGTCTTGGCTGATCTGATCCCTAAAGGCGCTTATGTGGTGGATGTCGGATCCGGTGCTGGTTTGCCCGGTATCGTGCTGGCTGTGGCCCGGCCGGACCTCACCATCACCCTGGTCGAGCCACTGGCACGGCGTACCGCCTTCCTGTCCGAGGCGGTGACAGCGCTCGGCCTCGATGCGACCGTCACGGTCGTCCGCGGCCGGGCGGAAGAGGTTGCCGGCGGGCCCCCCGTCGCCGCTGACGTCGTCACCGCCCGAGCGGTCGCTCCATTGGACCGACTGGCCGGCTGGTGCCTACCGCTTGCCGCGGTGGGCGGCAGGCTGCTGGCGCTCAAGGGAGCCTCGGCCTCGGAGGAGGTGGCGGAGCACCGCGAGGCGATCAACCGCCTCGGTGGCTCCGACCCGGTCGTCCGGTCCTGCGGGACCGGGGTGATCGATCCCCCCAGCACGGTCGTCGAGGTCGTGCGGGAACGGGACGTCGTGCCGCCACGGTCAAGGTCGTCCGCGCGGGCGGCCGGTACGGGGCGGCGCCCGCGCGGCGGCGAAGGACGTGGCTCTGGACGAGGGAGAACGCGGAGGGGATAGATGGGCAGACGGGGCGCACGCAAGCGAGCCGGACGAGTCCCACGTGCTGTCGCTGAGCCGGCGCATCCGGCAGCGTCGCGCGCCCCAGCGGCCGACCCTTCCACGGTTCCGTCGCCTGGCGGTCCGGCCGTGGCGGTCTCGTCGCCTGGCGGTTCGTCCGTGGCGGTCTCGTCGCCTGGTGGTTCGTCTGCGGCGGTCTCGTCCCCTGGTGGTTCGTCTGCGGCGGTCTCGTCGCTCAGTGGGGCTGCCACTGCCAAGTCTGCCGTCGTGGCGCTGGAGGCGCCCCCGACGTCTGCGGCTCCCGCCATTCAACCTATGACAATGGGCGGTGCGCCGGACGTCGCCGAGAGGCCCGTTCCGGTCGCTGGTGTCCGCCATCCCCAGATAGCCACGACCCGGGAAGGTTCGGATGGCGTCCGGGAGAAGGGCGTTCGGGACCCGTGGCCGCCGCAAGCCGGACCGCCGCCGGGGGCGGTCGCGTTGCGATTCGTGGCGGGATTCATGGTTTTCGAAGCCGAGCCGGGGTCGCCCTCAGGGGCCTATCAGGCGGAGAATCGTGGCGAGCCTCGCCCCGCGGCCGTAGGCTGGCCGCGCGTCGATAGTGTGGAGCAGTCGGTGGGCGGAAGCGTCACTCCACCGCCTTCTGCCGGACCGCACGCATCGCCACACGGTGCCACGGTGAGTGCTCGCGGTGCCGACCCATTCCGACCAGGCAGGGATACGACGGTGCAGGAGCACGGCAGAGGTGTCGACGGTGGCCGCAGGACGTGGAACGGTGTTTCACGTGAAACCGATCCATCCACTGTCTCCGATCAGCCCGGGTTGGGGTTCGACAAGGGGGAACACGGCGTGCCGCAGCCACGCGTAGCAAACGGACACGGAGGCCAGGCATCGGGTCAGGTGTACGGCACGCCGACCACGGTCCCGGATGACTCGGCCGAGAGCGGTGCCTCGGAAGCGAGGCGGCCCGCGCCCGCACCACGTACGGGGCCGCCGACAGGCTCTGCCGCGGTACAGGTGTCGCCAGCTGGCTCAGCCGGTTCGGCGTCGTCGGACGAGGATGTTTCACGTGAAACAGCGGGTGGCGACGAGGCTGATCCCCCCCTGGCCATGGAGGCGCTGCGCGCCGTGCAGATCCTCAACCCGAGCGGTGAGATCACCATGCCGCGCCCGGACCACCCCCGCATCCTGTGCGTGGCGAACCAGAAGGGCGGCGTCGGAAAAACCACGACGACCGTGAACCTCGCGGTGGCGCTCGCATTGCACGGCAACCGCGTCCTCGTGGTTGACCTGGACCCGCAGGGCAACGCGTCGACCGGGCTCAACGTGCCACATCACGCCGGCGTCCCGGACGTGTACGACTGCCTGATCGACAATGTTCCGCTGGCTGAGGTGGCCCAATCGGTCGAGGGCATCCCGAACCTGTGGTGCGTGCCCGCGACCATAGACCTCGCTGGTGCTGAGATCGAGCTGGTCTCCGTGGTTGCCCGCGAGTCGCGCCTCGCCCGTGCCATCGCCGCGCACCCCGAGACGTTCGACTACGTCTTCATCGACTGCCCGCCGTCGCTGGGCCTTCTGACGGTCAACGCGCTCGTGGCGGCGCAGGAAGTGCTGATCCCGATCCAGTGCGAGTACTACGCACTGGAAGGTCTGAATCAGCTCATCAACAACATCAACCTCGTGCGTCAGCACCTGAACCCGGCGCTGGACGTCTCGACCATCTTGCTGACCATGTACGACCGCCGTACCCGGTTGGCGGACGCGGTCGAGCAAGACGTACGTAACCACTTCGGCGCCAAAGTGCTCGAGGCGGTGATCCCGCGCAACGTGCGGGTGTCGGAGGCACCGAGCTACGGCCAGTCTGTGATGACCTACGATCCGGGTTCGCGGGGCGCGACCAGCTACTTCGAGGCAGCGCTGGAGCTTGCGATGCGCGGGGTCAACACGGGAGGCACGGCATGAAGAACCGTCCACGGGGAGGTCTCGGGCGGGGCCTGGGCGCGCTGATCCCCACGGCGCCGCCGTCGGGTGCGGCCGTTGCCACCGAAGAGGCGCCTCCGGAGGTGGCGGCGGCACCCCCGGCGCCGCCGGTCGACCCTCCCGCTGCCGCTCCTCCGGTTTCCGCTCCTCCGGTCTCCGCTCCTCCGGCGCAGTTCACTCCGCCCAGCGAGCCCGACCGTGCGGTCGAATCGCTCGACGAGTCACCAGTCGTCGACGAGGAGCTGGCACCCGTGCCGGGTGCGCACTTCGCGGACCTTCCGGTATCCGCGATCGAGCCGAACCCGAGACAGCCCCGGCATGTCTTCGAGGAAGAGGCGCTTGAGGAACTCAAGTTCTCCATCCAAGAGGTCGGCTTCCTGCAGCCGATCGTGGTGCGGGAGATTGGCGAAGGCAAGTACGAGCTGGTCATGGGCGAACGGCGGTGGCGTGCTGCGCAGGCCATCGGCCGGGAGACCATTCCCGCAATCATCAGGGACACCCGCGACGACGCCATGCTCCGTGACGCCCTGTTGGAGAACATCCACCGGGCGAACCTGAACCCCCTCGAAGAAGCGGCCGCGTACCAGCAACTGCTCGACGAGTTCGGCGCCACTCACGAGGAGCTCGCACGTCGGATCGGCCGGAGCCGTCCGCAGATCTCCAACACGATTCGTCTGCTCAACCTGCCAGCCCCGGTGCAGCGCCGGGTGGCGGTCGGTGTGCTGTCCGCCGGGCATGCTCGCGCGCTGCTTAGCCTCGAGGACGGCGAGGCTCAGGAGAAGCTGGCGTTGCGGATCGTTGCCGAGGGTCTCTCCGTGCGCGCCACCGAGGAACTCGTGTCGCTCGCCCTCGCTGACGGTCCGGCGAAGAAGGCCGCGCCGACTCGCCGGGCGAAGGTGCATGCGCCAGCCCTCAACGACTTGGCAGAGCGGCTGTCGGATCGCTTCGACACCCGCGTCAAGGTCGACATCGGCCGCAACAAGGGGAAGATCACCATCGAGTTCGCCACGGTCGATGACCTGGAGCGCATCGTCGGCATGATCGGCGTCGACCAGGAGGGTGGCGAAGGCGAGTAGTGCTCTCGCCATCGAGGTAGGCGGGTAATCCCACCCAGAACGGAAGACCGGCACGCGATCCTGAGGTCGCGTGCCGCCTTTTCATCTGGTCTCGGATCAGCGTGCCGGCCTGGCGACCACACCCTGGCGCTCTTCTCCAGGGTGTGGTGCACGATCTACCCAGCAGCTCCACCGCGCCTGCGAAGAACCCTGTTTCGAAGGTGGCTGAAAGCTACTCCGCACGCCTTCAGCCTTGGCTGAGGCTTGTCTCCGGTCTGTGGATGCGGTTCTCCCAGAACGATTCTCCTGAGATTTGGATGACCTGGCTTTTGTGGCCGCATTCAATCCGACCTCGCGGAAATGTGCATTTGGCGGCCGCGTTTGAACTATTGCGAGCCGGGCTCGCCTATCCGCTCTGGCCGTGGCCGCCATTCATGTGAGTCGGTGCTGCGAATCGGACATGCCCTGCCTGCCAACCATGGGCCGGCTGGGAACGCGCGCTGCTGTGTGCCGAATGTGCTTCTCGTAGAACTTGCCGCCTTCATTGACTTCCCCACCCCTGCATTCCTGCCGCAGGCGAAGGATGCCACGGTCAGCGAGATGCTGGCCGGTGAGCTTGGCGCGACCGGCGACGACGAGAGTCTCCTCCGGTCAGCGGATGGGGCCGGGCTTTCCTCGCTCGCGCGGTTGAGAGCCGATAGCCTGCGCCCTCATGCGACGACTGGAGGATCATCACCCCGCGCAACTACGAGGCAGCTCTGGCGCTGTCCGTTCGCTCCGATCAGGAGGATCTGGTTGAGCCGGTGGTCAAGTCGCTGGCCGAAGCCTATGTCTTCGCGGACTACGCCTGGCCGAGGCTGATCTACGACGGCGATCAGCTCGTGGGCTTCCTGATGGGATTCCTCGACATTCCATGGGCGCCCGAGCGTGATCCCGGCGACCGGCGCTCGGGACTGTGGCGCCTGAACATCGCGGCTGATTTCAAGGGCGTGGTCACGGGCGCTTCGTCGTTGATGCGGTGTGCCAAGAGATCCGTGAACGTGGGGGCACCCGTGCATACGTCACTTGGGAGCCTGGTCTTGGTGGGCCCGAACAGTTCTATCTGAAGCTGGGATTCCGACCGACCGGCGAGCAGAGCGGGAGGTCAGACTGTCGGCATGCTTGAACTCTGAGCGTCCCTGGATCGAGGCAGGAGATAGCGCAACGCCCTACGGCCCTACCAAGCCGACGCTTCGCATCTCGGTGCCTAGGTCGCGCGCACTGGTGCTGACGTAGCGAACCTCATCCGGCGTTCTTGTTTCACGTGAAACGAGGACCTCCCCCGAGGCCTTGTGCATCGGGCTCTCTGTGACTGACAGGATCGGTGATTCAGGTGGTGGCCGTTCTGATCGGTGGTTCTTTCCAGCGTCAACGGCCGACCCGGCGAGTCGAATGCCCTGACGAATCATCGACTTGCTGGGCATCTCCGTAGCCGAGGGAGCCGATGTGGTTGGGGGTTCGGTGCCGTGCCATACAGCCCCGTGGGCGGGCAGTGTGTGAGGCCCTCGGGTGGCCATGAGGCGCTCGCGCGGGTCCACATTCCGTAGACCTCGTTGGCCATTGGAACTGGGGAATCGATTCCGGCGCCTGCCCGTCGCTGCCCCTGCTGTGACGCGGATGTCCCCATGGTGTTCGGGCCCCGGATGCAGTGTGGGCCGAGCTGGCTCTCCGGGCTGCCCCTTGTTGCCTTGGGTCAAACCCGCGACCCCGTTCCCTTCCATCGGGCCCGTGTGGGACCCCGGCTGGTCTCACGCTGCTGAGTGGCACGCCCCGCAGCGCGTCAAAGTGGCTTGGCCATCTGGCGAGTTGCCGGGGTCCCAACCCACCCGGAGGCGGTCGGCTGAAGGCTGCGTGCTGGTTTCACGTGAAACACCGGGAAGTGCGGTTCGCCTGGGCAGCATGGCGATTGCCAACTCGGCAGGGCTGACCATGTTCGGGAGGTGCGAGATCACTTGGCCAAAGACGCCAGGTTTGAACCGACGCCTCAAGATGCCGGGCTGGCTCGACGCCAGGCATCGGGTCACGCCCTCCGGTGCAGCGGATGGCTTGGGCTCATGTCATGGGTACGGACCAACCTCAGGGGCGAGGGACCTCGATGGAGGGGGCTTGCGCAACGCAATGCGCACACGGACGCCTTGCCTTGAGCCTGACGACGCGGATGCGGCGCCACGCTGGCATAGAAGGGGTGTGCGGGAAGCAGGCGACGGTCACGGCGGATTCACATCCTGCGGCGAACCCCGCGGTCTAATGGCACCCCGGAATCGCTCGAGTCTTCCACCAGAAGGTCGGGTAGCGACGCCAGTTCCCGACGGCGCTGCCCGCGACCGTTCACCGGTGAATGGGAAGCCCTTGGGGCTTCGCGGGGACCGTGGGGGCGTTGTTTCACGTGAAACGCCCGGACACAATCTGCCCGGTGCCCGGTGCCCGGTGCCCGGTGCCCGGTGCCCGGTGCCCGGTGCCCGGTGCCCGGTGCCCGGTGCCCGGTGCCCGGTGCCCGGTGCCCGGTGCCCGGTGCCCGGTGCCCGGTGCCCGGTGCCCGGTGCCCGGTGCCCGGTGCCCGGTGCCCGGTGCCCGGTGCCCGGTGCCCGGTGCCCGGTGCCCGGTGCCCGGTGCCCGGTGCCCGGTGCCCGGTGCCCGGTGCCCGGTGCCCGGTGCCCGGTTTCACGTGAAACAGAACGCGCGACGTTGGCCGTCCTGGCGAGGCCGCGGGTCGGCGTCGTCCCCCACCGAGGGCGCCGCAGAGATCTCACTGCCGGGCAGTTCAGTTGGTGCCAGCCGAGCGGGTGACGAGGTCCATGCCTCGCGAGTGCGGTCGACGATCTCGGATCGGCCGACCTCCGAGTCCGGAGTTCACTCAACTTTTCGACTCTGACGACTTGGCGAAGCCACGCGCCTGATGAATATCCACAGCCTGTGCGTAAGTCTTGTTGAGACCCCCAAGGCCCACCGTTTCACGTGAAACGTGGCCGATGCCTCGCCGCGGATGCACGGGTGTATCCACAGGCGCGCCCTGGCTTCTACGTGGTGTTTCACGGGAAACCATCGGGCCTGTGGATAACTCCTGTGGACAACTGGGCCGACGGGTCGACCGTCCACACATGGTGATCCCGATCGAAGTCCTGGGCGCCCCCTGAACGGCTGACCCGGGGAAGGGAGTTCACTCAAATTGAGCCGGGACAGTGCTCGCCAGCTCGACTAGGGTCAGCCACGTGCCCGACAAGAATCCCCCGCTCCCCGACTTCACGCGCTGGCCCTCGTTCCCCTTCGAGGGGGACATGAGGGTCAAGGCTCTCGCCGATCCGGTCGCCGTCGAACCACCGCGCAGCGGCGAGGACGCCACGGACTGCGTGGCCTGCAACACGCCGGATGATGCGTACATCTGGGTCAGTGACCGGTGGCGTGTCCGCGCGATGGACCGACCTACCGGACTACCGGTGGTTCTCATCCTCGAATGCCGATCTCACCTCGACCTCGGTGACCTGCCGAATCTGCTGGCTGCCGAGCTGGGCGTCATGACGGTACGGCTGGAACGCGCGATCCGCTCGCTCGACGGCGTTGCTCGTGTCCACGTGAACCGCTGGGGCGACGGCTCCGCACACCTGCACATGTGGTTCCTCGCCCGCCCTTACGGCCGACTCCAGCTCCGCGGCACGTTCCTCTCTCTCTGGGACGACATCCTTCCGGTCGTGCCGGAGCAGCAATGGCGCGAAAGTCTGGCACTGGTGGCCGCGTGGCTCGGTGAGTTCGGGGGACGCGCGATCGCTGAACCGCCCCACATCGCCTGGCAGGCCCCTTCGACGATCAGCGACTCACCCACCGCGTCGTCGGGGAGTCTCGGCGCGATGCCCACCCGCGCAGCATCGGACCCGCAGACGGTCCGCGCCGACACCGCCGACACCGCGGCAGCCGACACCGAAACCGGCGCGCAGCCGGCCAACATGCAGCCGGACATCACGCAGGCCGCCGACGCGCTGGCGACTGACACGGAAAACGCCGACCGGCAGGCGGTCCAGACAGAGACCGGCGGCACTCAAACGAGCACGACGGAAGGCAGCACTTCGCCGGCGGTCAACGCGAAGACCGGCGCCGGACGAACTGCCAACGCGGAACCCACCAACGGACGGACCGCGCCCTCCACGGACGGCGGGCCCACGGACGGCGGGCCCACGGTCGGCGGGCCCACGGACGGCGGGCCCACGGACGGCGCGTCCGCATACGCCGGTGATGCGGAGGCGGCTGAGCGCCAGCCGAGCGATGCACGAACGGACGGCGCCAAGCCCGCCTCCGTGCAGGCGACGGGCACGGGAACCAACGAAGCCGATCGCGACGACGGGAAACCACGCGCCGGCTCAGGTGCGGATCGCGCCGACGCGCTTCGCACCGACGAACACAAGGCCGAACCCACCATCGGTGCGAGCGCCGCCGCCAAGGGCGCGGGCGACCCGGAACCGCCGAGGCCCGACTCTGGAGAAGACGCCGGAGACGCCGACGTGACCGAGGCACCGGCCTAACTTTGCTGTCCCGGGACACCTGACTGAGGCACCCGGCCCGAGCGGTACGCCGGGCCGGGTGCGGTTAGCGGTAGCGGCTAGCCACGCGCGACTGCGCGGCCGACCAGCGCGGCCATCACCTTCCCGAAATCCAGACCGGCGGCCTGCACGGCAAGCGGCAGCAGCGACGTCTCCGTCATACCCGGCGAGACATTGACTTCGAGCACGTGCGGCTCACCCTCGGCGTCGACGATCAGATCCACCCGGGATAGGTCCCGTAGACCCAGGGCCTCGTGCGCGGCGAGCGCGGTCGACGCCACCCGGGCGGCGACGGCCGGGTCCAGGCGCGCCGGGGTGTGCCACGTGGTCAGCCCGGCGGTATAGCGGGCGGCGTAGTCGTACACGCCGTTGCGCGGGACGATCTCGACGACGGGCAGCGGCTGTGGGCCGTCGCCGAGGTCGACCACGGAGACCGCCACGTCCATGCCGGGCACGTACCGCTCGACCAGCGCCGTGGAGTCGTACGCGAAGCAGCCGACCATCGCCGCAGGCAGGTCGGCTTCGTCGCGGACGACCGCGGCGCCGAGGCCGGACCCGCCCTGCGCGGGCTTGACCATCAGCGGCAGGCCGAGCCGGTCGGTGATGCGGTCGAGCACCGCGACCGCGCCCAGTTCGGAGAAGCGGTCGTGCGGCAGCGCCACCCAGTCCGGCGTGGGGATGCCGGCCTCGCGGAGCATGGCCTTCGCGGACGGCTTGTCCCACGCCAGGCGGGAGGCGCGGGCGTCACATCCGAGGTACGGCACGCCGCACAGGTCCAGCACCCCGCGCAGCGAACCGTCCTCCCCGGTGGCGCCGTGCAGCGCGATGACCACGGCGTCCGGCGGATCCTCCTGCAGCAGGGGCAGCAGCGCCACGTCGGCGTCGGCCATCTCCGCCTGCAGACCGGCGGCCCGAAGCGCGTCCAGCACCCGCCGGCCCGAACGCAGCGACACGTCCCGCTCGTACGACAGGCCGCCGGCCAGGACCAGAACACGCACATCTTCCTCCGTACCCATGAACTTGATCATGCCAAGTCGGGGCCGGGCGTGTCCGCGCCGGCGTGCCCACGACGGCGGTGCCGGGTCGGGGCGCCGAAGACCGCGCGCATCGCCAGCTCCTGTTCCATGACCCCGGCCAGCCGGCGGACCCCTTCGCGGATGCGCTCGGGCGCGGGGAAGGAGAAGTTGAGCCGCATGTGGCCGGCGCCGGAGCCGTCGGCGAAGAATCCCGTGCCGGGAACGTAGGCGACGCGGGCGGCGATGGCCCGCGGCATCATCGCCTTGGAATCCAGGCCCTCGGGCAGGGTCGCCCACACGAACAGGCCACCCTCGGGTCGGGTCCAGGTCGTGCCGGCGGGCATCAGGTCCTCGAGTGCGTCCAGCAGGGCGTCGCGGCGTTCCCGGTAGATCTCCCGATACGACTTGATCTGCTCGCGCCACGGCATGGTGGCGAGGTACCGGGCGACCGCGGCCTGCGCGAACGCGCTCGGGCAGAGGATCTGCGCCTCGCTGGCCATGACCAGCTTCTCCCGGACGGCATGCGGCGCGAGGATCCAGCCGACCCGCAGGCCCGGCGCGAAGGTCTTGGAGAACGTGCTGAGGTAGAACACCCCGTCGCGGCGCCGCGCCCGCAGCGGTCGCGGCGCGTCGCCCGCGAAGCTCAGGGTCCCGTACGGGTCGTCCTCGACCACCAGCAGCCCGGCCCGTTCGCAGATGTCCAGCACCTGTTCGCGCCGCTCGTCGGTCAGCGTGACGCCGGCCGGGTTCTGGTACGTCGGGATGGTGTACAGGAACTTGGCACGCCCGGCGGTCTCGGCGATGGCTGCCTCCAACGCTGCCGGGATCAGCCCGTCGGCGTCCATGGCGACGTGGCGTACCTGTGCCTGGGCGGTCTGGAATGCGCCGAGTGCGCCGACGTACGTCGGCCCCTCGGCGAGCACCACATCGCCCGGGTCCAGGAACAGTCGTGCCACCAGGTCGAGCGCCTGCTGCCCGCCGACCGTGACCACCACGTCGTCCGGCGACGCTCCGGTCGAGGCGTCGATGCCGGACAGCGACATGACCTCGCAGATGCCCTCGCGCAGCTCGGCGGTGCCCTGGCCGATGCCGTACTGCAGCGTGGTCGTGCCCTCCTCGGCGGCAAGCCGGCCGAGCATCTCCCCCACCGCGTCCAGCGGCAGCGCCGCGATGTACGGCGATCCGCCCGCCAGCGACACCACCTCGGGGCGGCTGGCGACGGCGAACAACGCGCGGATCTCCGACGCGGTCATCCCGCGCACCCGCCGCGCATATCGGTCCGTGTAGTCGTCCTGGGTCGTACCGGTCATGCCGTTCACCCCTTCTGAAACTGGCGACAATGGCATTCATGCTAGTCGTCGCCGAGCGGAGGGCCGCCTGCCAACCGGCCGGTGGTGGCCTGTCACCGAGGTCCGATCGGTGCCGTTCAAGGCCGTTACGGCGTAGTATCCGACGGGGGCGCGGACGGGCACGTGAACAGGACCGTGCTTCGTCAACCGGACATTCCGTGATGCTGAGGGGTCCGCCGATGTCGCGACGCCTGGTCAACCTGACTCTCGACACCCTCGAGGATCTGCCCCGGCCCTGCCGTCAGTGCGTCTACTGGGAACTCGACCCCGTCTCCGCGGAGCGCGCGTGCGCCTCCGGCGACCCCGGTCTGGAGAAGGAAGCGTGGGTGTCGCAGACCCTGCTGGAGTGGGGTTCGTGCGGCAAGCTCGCGTACGTGGACGGGATGCCGGCCGGCTACGTCATGTACGCCCCGCCGGCCTACGTGCCGCGATCGATGGCGTTCCCGACCTCCCCGGTGTCCGCCGACGCGGTGCTGTTGACCACCGCGCATGTGGTTGCGGCGTTCGCCGGAGGCGGGCTGGGCCGGATGCTTGTGCAGGGTGTGGCCCGCGATCTCACCAAGCGCGGGATCAAGGCGATCGAGGCGTTCGGCGACGCGAAGTTCGGCGAGACCGGCGAGGAAGGTGCGGGCAGCTGCGTCGCCCCGGTCGACTTCTTCCTGTCGGTGGGGTTCAAGACGGTACGCCCGCACCCCCGCTACCCGCGGCTGCGGCTGGAACTGCGCACCGCGCTGTCCTGGAAGTCCGACGTCGAGTACGCCCTGGAGAAGCTGCTCGGCTCGATGAGCCCGGACACCCTGCTGCGCCCGGTACGCCCGGCCGCGGCGACCCGCTCCTCGCAGTCCTGAGTCAGGCCAGTCCTGAGTCAGGCCTGCTGGGCGAGGACCATGCGCAGCTTCCGCACGTCGATCGAGCCGGTCGGCACGTCCTGCTCGACGGGGTAGTACATCCGCTGCACCGCGGCGAGGATCGCCTCGACGAGCTGCTCGCGGAACAGCGGGTCGACGATTCGCTCGCGCTCGACCGGCGAGGTGAGGTAGCCGAAGTCGACGCGGACCGCCGGCATCCGGGTCAGCCGGAGCAGCTCCCAGGTCTTGGCGTGGATGCGGCAGTCGCGCATCCCGGTGCGCACGACGATCTCCCGCTGCACCAGGTTCGCCAGCCGTTCGCCGACCGTGGAGGTCAGGCCGTTGCCGGTGCCGAAGTGGTAGGTGGCGACACCGTCCGCGGCCGGGTTGTCGTGCCCGTCCAGGTGCAGGGAGATGAGCAGGTCGGCGCCGAGGCTGTTGGCCAGCTCGGCGCGCTGGGCGCCGGTCATGGCCTCGGCGGGCGACGGCCCGCGGGTGAGGTGTACCCGCATGCCGGCGGCGGCCATCCGGCCCTCCAGACGGGCGGCCAGGTCGAAGGCCAGATCGGCCTCGGTCCAGCGCAGCGGGCCGTCGGGCACCACCACGCCGCGGTCGCCGCCGCCGCCGTGGCCCGGGTCGATGACGATCGTCTTGCCCATCAGGTTGGGGCCGGACTGGCGGAACGCCTCGGCCTCGCGCAGCCACTGGGGGCGGCCGCCGACGACCTTGCGGCCGAGCCGCCGCAGCGCGTGCATCGTCTGCGGACCGCATGAGCCGTCGGACGTCAGGCCGACCTCACGCTGGAACTGGGCCACCGCCCGGGCGGTGCGCGCGCCGTAGATCGCGTCGGCGCGGCCGGTGTCGTAGCCCATCTCCATGAGCCGTTCCTGCAGGGCGCGGACGTCCTCGCCGGTCAGCGCGGCCGGAATGGATTGGAACAGGGTGCGGTCGCCGAGGGTCCAGCGGGCGCCGTCCAGCGCCTGCCAGGTTTCCGCGTCGACGACCCCGTCGACGCCGATGCCGCGGCTCTGCTGGAACGCCCGCACGGCGGTCTCGGTCGCGTCGTCGTAGACGTCGGACCGAAGCTCGAGCAGGTCGAGCCCTACGAGGATGGACCGGATCTCCTCGACGGCCGGTCCGGAATCTCCACGTCGGATCGCACGCACGCGCGGCTCCCTTGGGCTCGGGGGTAGGCGGAAGGGCAACCTCCGGAGCGTACCGCGCACAATCCGGCGGGGCCGGGCATCGATCGACGATCCGTGCGGGGGATCACGATATGGTGACGCCCCCGCGTCCCACCGGACGCGGGGGCGTTGTGGTCGGGCGTCAGAGCGCCGATTCGATCAGGTTGATCAGGGCGCCCTTCGGCTTCGCGCCGGCCACCGAGCTGACCGGCTCGCCGCCCTTGAACATGGTCAGGGTCGGCACGGACATCACCCGGTAGGCGCGGGCGGTCTCGGGGTTCTCGTCGATGTTGACCTTGACGATCTCCACCTTGTCGCCCATCTCGGTGGCGATCTCGGCCAGCAGCGGCTCGACCTTGCGGCAGGGCGCACACCACTCGGCCCAGAAGTCCACCAGCACCGGCTTCTGGGACTGCAGCACGTCGCTGGCGAACGTGGCGTCGGTGACCGCCTTGGTAGCTCCCACCAGGTACCTCCGGGATTTCTGTCGGTTGCTCAGAGTTCGATGAACGAGGCGATGAAGCGCTCGGCGTCCAGGGCCGCGGCGCAGCCCGTTCCGGAGGCGGTGATGGCCTGCCGGTACGTGTGGTCGACCAGGTCACCGGCCGCGAACACGCCGGGGATGTTCGTCCTGGTGCTCGGGCTCTCCACCGTGACGTAGCCGTCGGCGTCGAGCTCGACCTGGCCCTTGAACAGCTCGCTGCGCGGGTCGTGCCCGATGGCCACGAAGACGCCGGTGACATCGAGGACCTTCGTCGCCCCGGTCTGCGTGTCGCGCAGCCGTACGCCGACGACCTTGCCCTCGGCGCCGAGGATCTCCTCGATCTCGCTGTTCCACTCGATCTTGATCTTGGGGTTGTTCAGCGCCCGGACCTGCATCACCTTGCTGGCTCGGAAGGTGTCGCGCCGGTGCACGATGGTCACGGTCTCCGCGAACTTGGTCAGGAACGTGGCCTCCTCCATGGCGGAGTCGCCGCCGCCGACCACGACGATGTGCTGCCCGCGGAAGAAGAAGCCGTCACAGGTGGCGCACGACGAGACGCCGTGACCCAGCAGCTCCTGCTCCCCAGGCACCCCGAGGGGGCGCCACGCGGAGCCGGTGGCGAGGATGACCGCGCGGGCGAAGTAGGTGGTGTCGCCCACCCACACCGTCTTGAGGCCCTCGCTGCCCGCTTCGGTCGGGCGGTCGCACAGCTCGACGCGGGTCACGTCGTCGGTGATGAACTCGGCGCCGAAACGCTCCGCCTGCTTACGCATGTTGTCCATCAGTTCGGGACCCATGACGGCCTCGGGGAAGCCCGGGAAGTTCTCCACCTCGGTGGTGGTCATCAGCGAGCCGCCGGACTGCACGCCCTCGATGACCAGCGGATTCAGGTTGGCCCGGGCCGCGTACAGCGCCGCCGTGTAGCCGGCTGGTCCCGAGCCGATGATGATCAGGTTTCGGACCTCGTCCACTGCCGACTCCTCCGATCGATGTCACCGGGCGTCCGGCGACTCCGCACGCTAGAACCTCATGGTAAGGACGCGTCATTCCCGCGCGGCAGAGGCCCGTGGTCGAGCTCACCCGACGGGATTCGCGGTGCGGGTCAGCCTACCTTCACCCGGAATCGGGTGGCCGCCCCGGCACCGGGCACCCCGCAGTCCGGGCCGCTCACCCAGACCCACGTGCCGTCCGGCCCGGTGAACCGCACGATCAGCGACGGAGCCTGCTCGAAGCGGGCGTAGTCGATGCTCTGCGCCGTGACCGGCCGGGCACCGTACTCCTGGACGATCGCGTCGAGGCATGCCTGCAGCGCGTCGCGCGCGCGGAGCCGCTGCAGCGGCGCGGCGACGTCACCCGCGAAGGCCTCGACGCTGGGCGCGGCGCCCTTCGTGGCAGGCTCGGCGCGGTCCTCTGCGGGGTTGGGTGCGAAGGGCGCCCGGGCATCGTCGGGGCGCAAGGTGTCCGGGGCGTAGTTGGTGCCGGTGGTGGCGATGTGGTCGGCGTCCGGCAGAGTGGCCACGTCGGCCTCGCCCTGCGCCAGCATGGCGGGGGCGCCGGCGGTGTCGGCCTTCTCGGAAGCGGGGCCGACGAGATGGTTGACGCCGAAGCCCGCGAACGCGAGCACACCGGCCGCGACCCCGATCGGCGCGGCCCAGCGCCACCGCCGCCGGGCCGTGCCCACCCGGGCACCCCCGGAGGGTACGGCCACCAGATGCCGCCCGCGTCCCGGCGCGGGCGCCGGATCCGTGCCGGTGCCCTTCGCCTTCCCGGCGAGGGCGGCGTCGCCGGTGTCCTCTGCCTGCTCGGCGAGGGCGGCGTCGCCGGTGTCCCTTGCCTGCTCGGCGAGGGCGGCGTCGATCCGGGCGGCCACGTCCGCGGGCATCGGCGCCGGGGCGGCGCCCATCGCGCGCAGCTCGGTGCCGACCGCGGCCATGCCCGCCAGCATCGCCTCGTGCGCGTCGCGCCACTGCGGGTCGGCGTCGATGCGGGCGGCCACCTCCACCGCCTCCGGGGTGCCGTCCAGGAGCCCGCCGACATAGTCGGCCAGCAGGTCGATGTCGACGTCGCTGAAGTCGGCCCCGGTCACTGGTCGCGCCTCCCCTCGGGTGCGGGTGGGAGTGGCCCTGTCACTCCCGACCCCGATGGGACGCGGTGGGCGCCCGTACGGTTCCCGCCGGTGTCGTGACCGTCGTCTCGGTCGCCGCGGCGCAGGTGGGCCAGGGCCAGCGCCATCCGGGCCCGGCCCCGCGCGCACCGGCTCTTGACCGTGCCCTCGGCGACCCCGAGGATCGTGGCGGCCTCCGCCACCGCGTACCCCTGGACGTCGACCAGGACGATCGCGGCGCGCTGATCGACGGGAAGATCGGCCAGGGCCGCGCGGACGATCAGGGCGGTGTCGTGGTCCGGGGCGGGTGCGGCGGGCTCGGGTGCGGAGGGGGTGTCGTCGGCGCGGTTGCCGTCCGGCAGCGGCACGGTCGGGTGGGACTGGCGGCGGCGCAACCGGTCCAGGCTGGCGTTCACCACGATCCGGTGCAGCCAGGTGGTGACCGCCGACTCGCCGCGGAACCGCGCGGCGGCGCGGTGCGCCGACAGCAGCGCGTCCTGCACCGCGTCGGCGGCCTCCTCGCGGTCGCCGACCGTGCGCAGCGCGACCGCCCACAACCGGTCGCGGTGGCGGCGGACCAGCTCACCGAACGCGTCCGGGTCGCCGTCGACGTGCGCGCGCAGCAGTTCGGCGTCGCTCGGGGTGAGCGGCTCCGTCCCGGGGTGCGCGTCACGCTGCTGGGTCACGCCAGCAATGTAGCGGAGACGGGCGGCCGGGTCAGTTGCCGTACACCTCGATCTTGTTGACGTTGACCCGGTAGTTGCCGTCGTCGCCGCGCGGCAGCTCGGTGAGGAAGACGAGGATGTACTGGTACTTCTGGTTCTCGTCGAAGCCGGTGAAGACCTTGTCCGTACCCGTCGTCTTCTCGATGTCGTCGTCGCTGATCCGCTTGTAGCCCTTGACGATCTTGTCGTCACCCGCGGAGTTGTCGCCGGGGTCGCTGTCACCCGTGCGGATGTCCATGGCCACACCGGGCGCCGAGGTCTCGACGCGGACGTCGCTGACCGACCGCGCCTGGCCCAGGTTGATCAAGACGCCCATGCCGGCCTTGCGGTTGCCGAACTTGGGCGAGAAGTAGCCCTGCGTCTCCCAGGCGGTGGAGTCGTCCCCGTCGACCGTCTTCGCGGCCTCCCCGGCGTCGTCGCGGGTGCCGGGCGGCGGGTCGACGATCCGGACCATGTCTGCGGTCAGCGGGATCTTCTGCGGCGGCGCCGCGGGGGTGTTGGCGCCGTCGCCGTTGGCGCCGCCGGCGGGACCGGTCTGGTTCGTGCCCGCCTGGGGCGTGCCGGCCGGCTTGCCCTTGTCGGAGTTCGAAATGGCGTTGATGCCGAAGATCAGGCCGAGCAGGGCGATGACCACCAGCGCCGCGATCCCCAGCGCGATCTTGCGGGTGCTGCGGACCGGCTCGACCGAGGTGCCCTGGGTGAACCGCAGCGGGCCCGCGTCCTCGTAGTCCTCGTCGGCGGCGTCGAGGCGGGCCAGCTCGGCCGCCAGCGCCTGCGCGTCGGGGGCGGTGACCCGCCTGTCCAGCAGGTCCATCGTGAGGTCGTCCAGGTACGCCGGGACGCCCGCGCGGACCTGGCGCGGCGCGGCGATGGTGCCGGCGGCGTCGCGGTGCGCGTCGGGCAGCGCGGAGCGGCCCACCTCGGCGTGCGGCCAGCGCCCGGTCAGCGCGTAGTAGAGGACCCCGCCGACCGCGCGGACGTCCGCCTCGATGCTGTCCGCCGCGTCGGCACGGGCGTCGGCCAGCACCACCCGGCCGTCGTCGGCGATCAGGGTGGTGCCGGGGTGCACGTTGCCGTGCACCATGCCGGTGGCGTGCACCGCGGTGAGCGCGTCGGCGATGGAGCGGGCGATCGCGGTGGCCCGCGCCGGATCCATCGGTCCGTTCGTGCTGACCAGCTCGCGCAGCGCGGCGCCGTCCACCCATTCGCGGACCACGTACGCCCGCTCGCCCTCGTCGATGGCGTCGTAGACGCCGACCAGATTGGGGTGGATCACCCGGCTCGCGTCGACCGCGGCCTGCAGCATCTCCGTGGCCGACTCCCCGCCGGGGTGCCGCAGCACCACCGCGACCGGGCGGCGGAGGATGACGTCGATGCCGCGCCACACCTGGCGTCCGGCGCTGTCGTTGTTGACGTGGTCCTCGAGCTGATAGCGCTCGGCCAGGACCTCGCCGACGGTGGAGGTTCCGAAGGTCATGACCGGACCGGCCCCATCGGCCGCGGTCTCGTGGCCTTCGCCGACCTGGGTCACCGGTCCTCCTCCGTGGTACACACGTGTCCGACACGACCTTACCCGGCCGGAGCCAGCCTCCCACAGGTCAACCCCGGGCGCGGCACCCGTCCGAGGCCGGCGGCCGATCGGGTACCGGCCATCCGGTGACAACAACAGGGCTGTTCAGCGGCTTGTCCACAAGGTTGTCCACAGCCTCTAAGTCCGAGTTTGCGGTGGACTCAGACTCCGAGCTTGCGGCGGACCATGCCGATCACCTGGCTGACCTCGCGCACGCGCAGCAGCGCGGCCGCCACGATGTACGTCACGACGATGACCGACCCGCCGACCGCCACCTGGAGGATGGCCGCGCCACGCTCCGGGCGTGCACCGCCGGGCAGCAGCCGGACCACGAGCAGACCGAGGGCGGCGGCCACCACGGCGGCCAGCAGCACCCGGGCCAGCGCACCGGCGACCGAGCCGAGATTGAGCCGGCCGATCCGGCGGCGCAGCACGACCAGCGAGATGAGCGCGGAGGCCACATACGACAAGGCGTTTGCGGCGGTCATGCCGGCGGCCGTCAGCGAGCTGGACAGCACCGCGAACAGCAGCACGTACGCGAGGATGCGGAGCACCACCACCGGGATGTTGATCAGCGCCGCGGTCTTGTTGCCCTGCAAAGAATAAAAGGTGTACGTGCACAGGTAGCTGATCGACAGCGGCAGCACCGCGAACCCGGCCACCCGCAGCACCCCGGCGGTCGCGAAGGTCAGCTCGGGGGTGTACTTGCCACCCTGGAACAGGGTCACGCACAGGGGCGCGGCGAGCACCGTGTACACCACCGCGATCGGGGCCAGGGCGGAGACGGTGAGCCGGATGCCCCGGCTCAGGTCCCCGCTGACGTCGGCGTACCGGCCCTCGGCGGCCGCCGTGCTCATACGCGGCAGCAGGGCGGTCATGACCGAGACCCCGATGATGCCGTGCGCCATCATCGTCAGCAGGAACACGTTGTTGAAGGCCATGACGCTTGCCTCGTTCCCGCCAGACGAGCCGTTGAGCAGGCTCACCACGACGAAGACCGCGGCCTGGTTGGCCCCGACATAGCAGAGCATCCAGCCACCCAGCCGGCCGACCTCGCGCAGGCCCAGCCCACGCGGGTCCCACCGCCACTTCCACGCGAAACCGACCTTGCGTAGCGCGGGGAGCAACCCGGCCGTCTGCGCGACCATGCCGAGCAGGGTGCCCAGCCCGATCACCGCGATCTGTGCGGGCGTGATGTTTTCCGGCGACAGCCCCTTGTCGGTGCCGAAGAACAGGATGAAGGCGCCGCAGGCGGCGATCACCACCAGGTTGTTCAGGATCGGCGCCCACATCGGCGCGGCGAAGTGCCCGCGGACGTTGAGTACGGCGCCGATCAGCGCGGACAACCCGGTGAAGAAGATGATCGGCAGGATCAGGTACGCGAACGACGTGACCAGGTCCTGGTACGCCGGGGTGCCGCGGCGAGACTGGATCGCGGTCACCACCGGCGCCGCGATCACCACCAGCATGGTCGCGATCCCCAGGCAGGTCGCCGCGAACGTCAGCAGCTTCTGCGTGTACTCCTGACCCTTGTCCGGGTCGGTCTTGCGCCGCCGGACCAGCAGCGGCACCAGGACGCTGGACAGGATGCCACCGAGCAGCAGCTCGTAGATCTGCCCCGGCAGGAACTGCGCGGTGGTGTACGCGTTGCCGACGACACCGCCCAGCGTCATGCCGATCAGCGAGTTCCGGGCGAACCCGATCACCCGGCTGACCAGGCTGCCGGCCGCCATGATCGCGCTGTTTCCGGCCGTACTCGTCTCGTCCGGCAGGTCTTCCGGGGGCAGGGCCTGCTCCCCCGTGACGGCCGCCCCGGGGTTGGGGGTGTCCACCGAGATCAGGGTCACGCCGTCCGCGGCGGGCACGGCGTCGCCACCCGCCGCGTGGGCGCTGCGGTACAGGCCGCCGCTGGGCCGGGCTTCGTCAGGTACGGACACCCCGCCAATCTAGCCAGGTCACGCTCACACGTGTCGGCGCAGGAGGGTGCCGGGCGCCGCGCCCGCCAGGGTCTCCACCATCCAGCACGCCTCGAGGGTCACCAGGGGTTCGCTGAGGGCGTCCAGGACGGTGGGGTGGTCGCAGCCGTCCTCGGTCAGCGTCGCCAGCAGGCGGGGCACGGGCCGCAGGTCCCCGGTGCCCGCGATGTGCCGGGCCAGCGGGCGGGCGGCGGCGTAGCAGTCGTCCCGCGCATGCCCGGACAGCCGCTCGGCCGCCCGGCGTACCAGGTCGGCGAGCTCGTCGCGGGGAAACCGGTGGCCGCCGCGGACCTCCAGGTGGACCTCGGCCGGGGCGGCCAGGGCTCGCACCGTGGCGTCGTCGAGCACCCGTGGCGACGGCTGCTGCGCGCGGGGCCACCAGCGGTCGTCGGCGAAGATGGGCAGTGGCTCCTGTTCCGGCCCCGCGGTCTCCGGTCCCGAGCCGGACGGCACGTCGCGGCGCAGCGCGCGGTACGCGGCCGCGCGCACCGCGGCGATCTCCGCCGGGTCGTCGTCCGGGGTGGCCGGGGCGAACGGCGACAGCAGGGCGACGACCAGTCCCGGATGCGGCAGGGTGGGATCCTCCAGGGCGATCACCCGGGCGCACAGATCCAGCTCCCACCAGCGCAGCGCGGCCGGGTACGCCCGGCCCGGCCCGGTCCAGCCCAGCTGGATCGGCTCGCTGCCGGCCGGGACACGCAGCCCGAGTGTGCGCTCGCCCGCGACCAGGTCGATCTCCAGCACCAGGCCGTACCCGGCGGTCACCGGCAGCGGCACGCGCAGTTCGGCGGGCGCCGGACCGGAGGCGCCGCCGGGGTGCGGCACACCGGGCGTGCCGGGTGCGGCAGGCGGGTCGGGCGGCAGGCCGGTCGCGCCCGTCCAGAACGCGGGGTCCTCACTCAGGCGGCGCAGCGCCTCGGAAACGGGCACGGCGCCCATCCTGCCCGCTGCCGCCGGTCACCGCCACGACCGATACGCTGGTCGTCCCATGTCAACGCCTGCCTCCTCCCTCTCCGCCGCCCAGCGCAACGCTGTCGCCGAGCTGCTGCGCGTCTCCCCTGTCGCCGACGAGCTGGGCCGCCGCTTCGCCGCCGCGGGTCACGAACTGCACCTCGTCGGCGGGTCCGTGCGCGACGCGTTGCTCGGCCGTCTCGGCGACGACCTCGACTTCTGCACCGACGCCCACCCCGAGGACACCCTGCGGATGGTCGACGGCTGGGCCGACGCCATCTGGGAGACCGGACGCGAGTTCGGCACGATCGGGGTGCAGAAGAACGGCCTGCGGCTGGAGATCACGACCTTCCGGGCCGAGGCGTACGACGGGGTCACGCGCAACCCCGTGGTGGCGTACGGCACGAACCTGCTCGACGACCTGCGGCGGCGCGACTTCACCATCAACGCGATGGCGGTGAGCCTGCCCGGGCACGTCTTCACCGACCCGTACGGCGGGCTGGGCGACCTCGCGGAGCAGGTCATCCGTACCCCGGACACGCCGGAGTCGTCGTTCTCCGACGATCCGCTGCGGATGCTGCGGGCCGCCCGGTTCGCCGCGAAGCTGCGCTTCGCGGTAGAGCCCGCCGTGGTCGCCGCGATGACCGCGATGGCCGCCGACCTGGACCGGATCACCGCGGAACGGATCCGCGACGAGTTCACCAAGCTGCTCTGTGGCACCGATCCGGTGCGCGGGCTGCGGCTGCTGGTCGACACCGGCCTGGCGGACCGTTTCCTGCCGGAGCTGTCCGGGCTCAAGCTGGAGATCGACGAACACGCTCAGCACAAGGACGTGTACGAGCACACCCTGATCGTGGTCAGCAACGCCGTGCGGCTGGAGGGCGACGAGGGACCGGACTTCGTCCTGCGGATGGCGGCGCTCATGCACGACGTCGGCAAGCCCGCGACCAAGGCGGTCGGGCGCGACGGGCGGGTCAGCTTCCACCACCACGAGGTGGTCGGGGCGCGGTACACCAAGCAACGGATGCGGGCGCTGAAGTATCCGAAGGACGTCATCTCCGACGTGGTCGAGCTGGTGGCGCTCCACCTGCGCTTCTACGGGTACGGCCGGGGCGAGTGGACCGATTCGGCGGTGCGCCGTTACGTCGCGGACGCCGGTCCGCTGCTGCCCCGCCTGCACAAGCTGACCCGGTCGGACTGCACGACCCGCAACCGGCGCAAGGCGGCGGCCCTGGCCGCGGACTACGACGCTCTGGAGGAGCGGATCGCCCGGCTGGCGGCCGAGGAGGATCTGGCCCGGGTCCGTCCGGACCTGGACGGCAACGCGATCATGGAGATCCTGGGTGTCCCGCCCGGACCGATCGTGGGGCAGGCGTGGAAGTACCTGAAGGAACTGCGGCTGGACCGGGGCCCGCTGCCGCCCGAGGAGGCCGAGGCGGAGCTGCTGCGCTGGGCGCGCGAGCACGGCCATAGGTAGAAGGTGTCGTACCCCGGGGGAAGACTGGCGGCATGCGACTGGTCATCGATTCGCCGATCGGTCCGCTCGGGGTGGCCGTCCGGGACGACGTCGTGGTCGGGGTGCGGTTCGGCGCCTCCCCCGGGCCCGCCGGTGCGCATCCCGCACTCGACCAGCTGTCGGCGTATTTCGCCGGCGAGCTGACGGATTTCACGGTGCCGTATGAGCTGATGGGTGGCTCGGCGTTCGAGCGGGCCGTGTGGGCCGAGATCGCCCGCATCCCCTACGGGGAGACGATCACGTACGGGGCGATCGCGACCGCGTTGGGCGATCCCGGCGCGGCCCGGGCGGTCGGGACGGCATGCAATCACAACCCGGTGCCGCTGATCGTGCCGTGTCACCGGGTGGTCGGGGCGGGCGGCAAGATGGTCGGCTTCGGCGGCGGCCTGGATCGCAAACGCAAACTGCTGGAGCTGGAGGCCCGGGTGACGTTCGAGGCGGCGTGGGTGCCGCCCAATCGGTGAGCGGGCGGACCAGACCAACACCTGTCAAGGATCGAGGGGCGATTTCATCGCATCGGCCGACCGTCCACATCGGATGGGTGCGGCGGCCTGCGGGGAGAATCACGATTGTGCATGGCTGCCCCGGCCTCGTGTACGATCCTCCCGACTTCATGATCGACATGAGTCAAACGGGGGATTGTCGATGATCGTCAAATCAGTGCGCCAGAGGAATCTGGCACCGTTCGGAACATTGGCAGCCGCCCCGGTTGAGGCCGGTGAACCGGTTGCGGCCACTGTGCCGAGTGTGCGCGCAAATCAGTGCCGTGGTGCCTGGGCGCGCAGCAGGACGTCGCGATTCGGGGCGGAGCGCTTCGCCCGTTCGACACTGCACAAGGACTGATAGCTCAAGCATTTCTGCTGGCGGCGGCGTGCCCGACGGTTGGTCATTACTGCCGCACAGGACCGACCGTCCAGATTGGCCGAGCCGCCCATCATCGAGGCGATCGGCAGCACCCCGTGGAAGCTGTCACCAGCGGAGTCGCGCTGACGAGAGCCGGTCACGCCGGCAGGCGGTCAGCTCATCCGTGAACGGTGACGGGTGAACCCCTGGAATGGAGAAGAACACAGCATGCGCCTTGCCAACAGCCGCACACGTACCTCGCGTTTCAGCGCCATCCTCGCCACGGCTCTCGTCACGACGACCGCTGCGGTCGGCGTGGCCGGTCCGGCGAGCGCCGAAGACCGGTGTGGTGAGTACTACGAGAACTCCGGCATTCGCAACACCAGGTTTCTGCACCCGTCGTCGAGCCGTGAGGGTAAGGCGATCCTGAAGGCTGCGGAAGGCGATTCGTGCGGCGGAAGTGACTTCGTCGTGCACGACCGCGGCACCCTCAACGGCCACAAGGTCGTCCAGATTCAGCAGAAGCGCGGCGCACACCGGTGCCTGGACGAGCACGCCGCGTCTGCCGGGGGCGACGCCTGGTTCCACGACTGCAACGACGGCGACTACCAAAAGTGGGAAGTCTTCCACACCCACGGTGAGATCGCCTTCAAGAGCCTCGGCGCATGGACCAAGAAGTCGAAGCACCTGTGCCTCGCCGGGGCGGGTACCCACGACGTGGTCATGAAGACCTGCAACGTCGACAGCGCCTACCAGCGCTGGGTCTGACGCCTTACCTGACGAACCGGGCTGTGCGAAGCACAGCCCGGTTCGCCGTCGAGATCCCATTTTCCCATCACCTCACCCGGCAGGGGATTCAATTGCCAACCAATGGGACACGGCTGCTGCACGTCGGTGCCGCTCTGACAGTTCTCCTTGGAGCCGCGCCCGTGGCCGCGAACGCAGCCCCCACGACACCTCCCGGCGCGGCGGCGAGCACGACCGGCGAGCTGCCGATGATCACCACCGTTCAGGCCGATGGCACCGTGGTGCGGGAGGCGGAGCCGCGCGCGCTCGCGGCTGTGGTCGATTGGTTGGCCGGGAAGCCGCATCCGCGTAACGGCAAGGAGGAGTCCGCCTCCTTCAAACGATTCGACGTCAGGTTCTTGGCGTATCCCAACATCATGCGGATCAGCGTCGTCGGACGGCCGTAACCAGGGTGGCGGGCAGCTGGCTCTATCTGCCGACACTGCCCAGCTATTCGCCGAGTTTGTCGCAGGCGTCGAAGCTGTCGACTATGTCGGATGCGAACAGCATCTTCCGGCGGGTCTGGGGACCGTACACGCCGTCCGCAGTAACGTGAAGTCGTCCTTGCACCCGCCTCAGTGCGCGTTTGGTCCCATCGCCGAAGTCGCCGTCGACAGCGATGTTCTCGTGGTAGCAGTAGTGCAGCGCTCGCTGCAGCGCCCGGGCGCCGTCGTTACGGGCACCGCTCTGGAGCGTGCAGTTCGTGTGGTTGTTGCGATCCCACGGAACCTGGATCTGCATCCGGTGCTCGGCGCCGATGGCCCATCCGGTGTCGACACAACCGGGCAGTGCGGCGGCAGCAGGCGCCGCTGGTGAGATGCCGGTAAGTAGGCCCGTGGTGAGTGCGGCGGAAGCCGCCACCGTCAGAATTCTGCGAAGCATCATGTCTAACTCTCTAAACTGTGGACCGAAGCTCGGCCGAACGTAGGTGAAAGCAGGCAAATATGTCAATTGACATATTTGCGACCGTGCAAACGCTAAAGGTTCATCGACAAGGCGCGGGCGACGTCTCCACTTGATGGGCTGCGCAGGCCCGATAGGCTTGCATCCATGAAGGCAGCGGAATCACGTCTGGCCCGCCTCGATCGCTGGGCGGTCACGAAATCCAATGTGGGCCTCGTGGGTCGCGGTCTCGGGTTGGGAGCGCTGGGATTGATAGCGGTCCTGTTCAATTTTTGGGGGGCATACCCGCAACGTAACGCCGGCCCGCCGTGGTCGGCCGCCTATCCCGTGGTGACCTACCTGCCGTTCGCGTGCGCTGTCACCGGAGTGTTGATCGGTTGGACTCGCGGGCGGGGCGTGGGCCGCGGTGGCGGTCTGCCGATATTCCTCGCTGGTGCGATGCTCGCGGCGGGTGCGTTGATCGCCACGTTGCTCTGGTACGGGGTGCTGCTCGTCGTGGCCATGTTGTGGGCGGCCTCCGACTTGTGACGGGAGGTGGCCGACCTGACCGCGGCGGCCACCTCCCGTCCGATCAACTGCCCATCGTCCGCAGTGTGGTGTTAAGCGCGTCGCGGTAGAGCCTGCCGCCGCGTTGCGTCGGGTGGAATGTGTCCGACGATGGGCCGTTTGGCTTCTCACCGGGACCCTTGGTGAATTTCACTCCATGGATTCCCCAGTCCAGATCGGGCAAGGCGCACACGCCCTTACCTTCGAAGGCAGGAATCGGGTTGGCGTACCACACCTTCATCCCGGTCTGCCGCGCTGTGGTAGCGATTTCATTCTCCAGCGCGGCCATCTCCACGGCTGATTGGTTCAGCCACGCGGTCTCCGTAGGGCTAATTCCGATTCCGATCGGGCCGGTGACGTTGAGACATGTTCCGGGCGCCTCGAGCAACTTCGGATAGCCCATCAGGACGACCTTCGCATTCGGCGCCATCGTGGTGATCGCGCGAAGCATGGTCACCAGCGTCGGCCGAAGCTTCTGCTCCATGACCTCCGGCACGTAATCGCGGAGCCGATGTCCTTCGTCGTCGTCCTGCTCCATGCAGTCGGGAATCGACAGCGACATGTAGCACTGCTGCACGACGCCGCTCCAGCCCACGTCGTTTCCGCCGACGGTGATCGTCACCAACGTGGTGTTCTCGTCGAGGAACCCGGAGTCCATCTGGGTCACCTCGCGCATCGACCCCCCGGCCCGTCCTGCCGCCTCTCCCCACCCGTTGGTGAACGGCCGGCCCGTGTCCGGGTCGTTGATGACACGCCCCGTGATGGGATTTTCCGCGCTGGGGAGCATGTGTTCGCTCTGGGTGCCGGAACAGGCGACCATGTGGTAGTCCATCGACTTGTCCTGGTCGTTATCGCGTTGCCCGATGGTCCGCGAGTCATCCGCCAGCGTGCCCTGCCGGGACCACGCGTTGGGCGAGCGATGGCAGCCGTTGCGGAACGCATTGTCACCCGAGGAACTGCTGTTGTGATTGGAATCGGGGTAGTAGCCGGTGACCTGGTCGTCGACGATCCCCTCGCCGGACGAGTACGAGTCACCCATCGCGACGACGAAGTCCGTCGGCTTCTTCGGCAGTGGCTGGAAAGCGACGGCGTCCCAGACGATGTTGTCCACACCGGCCGTCGAGTCCTCGGTCCGAGTGACATTGCTCAGCGAGACGGACGGCTTGCCCTGCATCTGGAAGGCGCCGAGTGACACCCACTCGCTGCCTCCGCGGTGCTGGCCGATGACCCGCCACTTGTAGCGAGCGGCGGCGGGCGCGTTCTCCCCGCGGTCGATCTTGTAGTGGGCCTGCTGGGATTCACCGATCGTGTGCGGAAGGTGAACCCACACCTTTGCCCACTGGTTCATGGGCTGCTCCAAGGCCCACCGCCCGGTCACACCGACCTTGCTCAGGTTGTCGAGGGTGACGCTCTCTTCGTGCGAGAACCAGACGTGACCGTTGAGTCCGGTGCCCAGCTGGTGGAAGTCGATCTTCGACGGGTAGTCCACCGCGGTGCCGTTGAACGTCAAGGAGAACTTGCCCTGGGTCGACACACGGCCCGGGGAGCACTCGTCCGATCGCACGAGCGGGCTGTCGGATTCCACGTCGTCGACGATCAGCGACCCGTCGGGTAGCCCCTGTCGGGTACAGATCGGCGGGTAGTGGTTTCCGCGGGCCGGTTCCGGCGACCCGGCCGTGTAGTTCGGATTGGGGTTCTCGAACCCACAGGTGTCGTCGCAGTTGGGTTCCCAGCTCGCGGGCCAGTGCCACCAGCAGTGATAGTCCGTGTACTTGCAGAGACCCGCGCCGTTCGGCTGGCCGTTCGCCGTCGTGCAGTTGTTCTGCGCGCTGCAGAACGTGGTCAGCGGCGGCTTCATGCCCAAGGTACGCAACGGCCCGGTCTTCCAGAACGCCTGACGGTATGCGGCCGTGTAGAAGCCCGGCCGCCGGTAGTCCGACTTGACGATCGGGTAAGCCGCCCATCCCATGATCTTCTCGGGGTACGGCCACCGCTGGGGATTCGCCGCATCGGCCTGGCCGTTGTTGCCGTCACCGTCGCCGTCGAGGAACGGCTTGCGGTTGAACGGATAGTCGGGGTTCGCCGGGTTGTTTCCCCAACCCAGTCCCCAGTTTCCGCGGCTGTCGGTACACGACGGGCCGGGGCTGCATCCGGTGGTGTTCCCCGTGGAGGCTTGCGGGTTCAGCCCGCTGTTGTACGCCCAGACCGCGGCGAACCAGTTCTCCGGTCGGGCCGCATTGCCGTCGTTGATGGTGATACCGGCGTTGCGGGTGGTGTTCCACTTCTCCTGCAGGATGCGCAGACCTGCGGCGATGTTCGTCGCGTAGTCGACCGCGATCGCCTTCTGCTCGTCCGCGGGCCGTGCCTTCTCGCCGGGCTTGGTGCGCCCGGCCTTGCGCATGCCGTCGGTCACCTGAGACACGCCGTACCCACAGTCGGCCTTCTCGAAGTTGATCGACCAGCCGGTCCGGTTGCCGTAGTAGGCGCCGACCAGCGGGTTGCCGGGCACGCCCTCGAGTGCGTGATACGACGCCTGCCACAGGTTCGACTCCTGGGCCAGAATGCCCAGCAGGATCTGAGCCGGAACATGGCCGCCGCCCGCCAGGTCGATCGGCTTCTCAAGTGCCTGCGGAGACCAGGCGGGCAGACCCGAACCATGCCAGTTCTGCGGGCGCGTCAAGGTGAGGTTGCCCTGAACCGCAAGGTTCGCGGCCCATTCCACCTGGGTCCACATCGGCTGTTCGACCTGCGCGGTGAGATCGTTCCGGGAGACCGCACAGTATCGGTCGGACTCGGTCGGATCGGTGGCGGACCCGGCGGTGGCTGCGGCGGCCACCCTCTCCGGGGCTCCCAGCGCCTTGAGTTGCGGAGCCGGGCGCTGACCCTGGTCCTGCCGCGCGCTGACGCGCTCGGTGGGATCGACCGCGAAGTCCGCGCTACGTCCGGTAGCGCGGAAGGTCGCGTGGAGTCCGACCGTTTCGCTGCCGTCCTCGTCCGCGGGCGCGTCGGCGGCGCGGTCGGCGGGCGTGAGGATCGCCGCACCGGTGGTCGAGATCTCCGCGTCGGTCGGCGAGGTGATCGGAGAGACTCCTTGCGGCAGCGTGCCCACCTGCTGCGGCTTGCCGGTGATGAACACCCGGCCGCCGGTGCCACGTGCCAGCGAGACGTCCGACAGCGACCCGCGTCCGATCTCCTGGACGGTGGCCTTCGCTGCGGCGAGATGACGCACCACCGTGGTCTGTTCGGCGCGTTCCAGGTAGGTGAGCCCACCGTGGCCATCGGCAGTCAGGTGCGCGATCGCGCCCGCCGCCTTGGTGAGCGTCGATGCCTTTCCATCATGGTTGATGGAGAGGATGCGCGTGCCGTCATAGGCAGCGATCTTGTCGAGGACCGGAACCGCTGAGGTGACCTGCCCGGGTAGCTCGACCCGGGTGGTGATCTTCCGCGCGGCGGTGTCAACGACGTGGATGCGGGTCCGGCCCAGCTCAGCGGCGCCGCTCTGCGTCAGCGTGGCTGTCTCGTCGGATCCACAGCCGGGGTTGTAGTAGGCGATGCTCACGTTGATGTTCAGCTTGGTGACCTCGCCCGAGGCCATGTCGACCACAGCGGCGAAGGCGCCCTGGTCGAAGAGATTCGTCCGGTTGGCGAAGTGCCTGGGTTCGTACACCACGACGGCGCGCTTACCGGAACCGGTGAGACACGCATTGCCGATCCACTGGTCGGTGATGATGTCCGGCTCGGCCAGAGTCGCCACCGTCCGCCAGGTGTAGCCGGCCTTCGCGTCGGCCGCCAGCAGATGCAACCCGGTCGCGTCGCCGGCGGTGGTCCACATGCGGTCGCCGGAGGTCTTCCAGTCCTTGCCGATGACGCCGGGGCGGTCGGCTGGGGCCACCCCATCGGGGGCCTGCGAACCCTGCTGCGCGGGTGGCGGGGTGGGAGCTGCCTGCTGCGGGCTCGCGGCCGCCGCCCGGCCACCGGTCAGTCCGGCGGTAGCCGCCAGGCTGGCGACCAGCAACGTGCCTATTCGTCGTCTCACATGACCCTCTTCTTAGACATGGATCGCTGTTGACATGGGTGGGCACCGCCTCGCGAGGACGCTGCTTCCGTCGTCGAAAGGTCGGGACCCGAGCAGAGAAATCGACCGGAATGTGGTCAGTCGGGGGGAAGCAGCATGCGTGCCGGGCACATGAAAGATCGGCCGACCGCGGATGTCCCGGTCGGCCGTGTCCGATGTGCACTGCGCCGCTCTGTCTGCCCGCCTCACCACGTGCGGGTGCGGCGTCGAGTTAGGCCATCGGAGGTGATGACGCCGCCAACTGTGCTGCGTCCGGGTGGCAGTACTCAGATGAGCGTTTCCAGCCCACCGCGATGGAGGCGCACCCCGATGCTCATGCTGATATCCGACCCGTTAGCCAAGCAACGGGTGATGCGGTTACCGCTTCGTTCGGAACATCGCCAACCAAGCTCCCCGTAGTTTGACTGATGTCTCTTTGGTTGTCGGGCAGGTGCCGCCACAGACCCTAGGAGCGATAGCGGAGTATGTCAATTCATAAGATCCTCAGCGCATGCCGGCCGCGCAGAACCAGTAGCCTGACGCCAGCCGTTGTGGCGACCGTTGGGCGCTGCGTTGTTCACATAGGGCAGTCGCATCGCTCGGTGGTCACCGCCCGCAGTGGTGCGGGGGGCGGCACGAAAATCGGTGGCGCGGTCGGTGCCGGCGGTGCAGAATGCTGGCCCGAGGTTGTCTGACTGGAATCAACATCGCTGTGGCCATGCGTACTGTCGCCCGAGCATGATCGGTGCTGCGACCAATTAAAGCGTTTGGTATCGCTCGATGAGGACGGCGCGCTGTCCTCATCGTGATTGTTCATCTGCGTCCGTCGCGAAGGCTGTGTGCGCAATTCCACGCTCCGCTTCTCGCTCCCCGGCCACGCTGGAATTGAATGGCCGGCAGAACGCCTGCCATCGCCGCAGCACCGGATGCACGACAAACGTCGAGGACGCAGCGCGTGGCTGCGTCCTCGACGTCAATTCACAGAGCCGATCGTGGGCTCCGGGCGGGGTCCCTCGACGCGGATCCTCGGCTTGACTAGCGCTCGATCTCGCCGCGGATGAACGCCTCGACGGACTCCTTGGCGTCGTGGTCGTTGTACTGCACCGGCGGCGACTTCATGAAGTAGGAGCTGGCCGACAGGATCGGCCCACCGATCCCGCGGTCCTTGGCGATCTTCGCGGCGCGTACCGCATCGATGATCACACCGGCGGAGTTCGGCGAGTCCCACACCTCAAGCTTCAGCTCGGCGTTCAGCGGGGTGTCGCCGAAGCTGCGGCCCTCCAGCCGGATGTACGCCCACTTGCGGTCGTCGAGCCACGGCACGTGGTCCGACGGCCCGATGTGCACGTCGCTCTTGAGCATCTCGTGCGGGATCTGGCTGGTCACCGACTGGGTCTTGGAGATCTTCTTGGAGACCAGGCGGTTGCGCTCCAGCATGTTCATGAAGTCCATGTTGCCGCCGAAGTTGAGCTGGTACGTGCGCAGCAGCTCGACCCCGCGGTCCTCGAACAGCTTGGCCAGCGCCCGGTGCACGATCGTCGCGCCGACCTGGCTCTTGATGTCGTCACCGACGATCGGCAGGCCCGCATCCTCGAACTTCTTTGCCCACTCCGGGTCGGAGGCGATGAAGACCGGCAGCGCGTTGACGAACGCGCAGCCCGCGTCGATCGCGGCCTGGGCGTAGAACTTGTCGGCCTTCTCGGAGCCCACCGGCAGGTACGAGACGACGACGTCGACCTCGGCGTCGCGCAGCGCCTGGGCCACGTCGACCTCCTCGGCCGAGGACTCCTCGATGATCTCCCGGTAGTACTGGCCCAGACCGTCGAAGGTCGGGCCGCGCTGCACGGTGACGCCGGTGGGCGGCACGTCGCACAGCTTGATGGTGTTGTTCTCGCTGGCAACGATCGCCTCGGCCAGGTCCATCCCGACCTTCTTGGCATCCACGTCGAACGCCGCGACGAACTTCACGTCGGAGACGTGGTAGTCGCCGAAGGTCACGTGCATGAGACCCGGAACACGGTCGTTCGGGTCGGCGTTGCGGTAGTACTCGACGCCCTGCACGAGGGACGAGGCGCAGTTACCCACACCCACGATGGCGACGCGGACGGAGCCCATCGCGATTGCCTCCTTGTTCATCACGGCCGGTCCTGGTGCGGACGCGGGTTCTCGGGGGATGTCTCCGCGGCCGGTGTGGCCGGGGACCGGCCGGAGCGCTCGTTCGTGATGAGCTCCTCCAGCCAGCGGACCTCGCGCTCGCACGCTTCGAGTCCGTGTCGTTGCAGTTCGAGGGTGTACGCGTCGAGCCGATCCGCGGCCCGGGAGAGGACGTCACGCAGACCCTCCCGGCGCTCCTCGATCCGGCGGCGGCGGCCTTCGAGGATCCGCAGCCGGGTTGCCTGGTCAGTCCGGGCAAAAAACGCAAAATGTACGCCGAAGCCGGCGTCGTCGTAGGTCTCCGGGCCCGCCTGGGCCAACAGCTCCGCGAACCGCTCCTTGCCCTCGGCCGTGATCTTGTACACGATCCGGCCGCGTTTGCTGGTCAGCGGTGGGACCATCGCGTCCTCCGGCGCGGTCTCGCTGATCCAACCGGCGGTGTTCAAGCGCTTCAGCGTGGGGTACAAGGTGCCGTAGCTGATCGCGGCACGGATGGTCCCCAGCTTGGTGGAAAGCTCCTTGCGTAGCTCGTACCCGTGCATGGGGGCCTCCTGAAGGAGGCCGAGGACGGCGAGTTCGAGCACGTCGCCACCTCCTCGCCGGATCTGCGGCCGCACATTGCGGGACGATGTATCGGGCCGATACATCGTCACGTTAGAACGCGAGCGCTCCGGCCGCAACATGATCGCGGCTACGCGGTCACTGCGCCACGCTGAGTGACGCCTGTCGCCGTACGGGACACGAGCGCGTACTCTCTTCGCCATGCGCACGCAGCGGCAGGTCGTCGACTACTCGCTTCAGAAGCGGGCGCTGCTGCGTGACGTGCGTAACGGCAAGGTCGGAACGCTTGAAGTCTGCGATGCGTCGCCGTACCTGAAGAATGCAGCCAGATTCCACGGCGAGCCCACGGACGAGCGCTGCCCGATCTGCCGTCACGACAACCTCACCCTGGTGCACTACATCTATGGCGATGAGCTCAAGCAGTCGGCTGGACAGGCACGCAAGCTCGCGGAGCTGCCCGTGCTGGCCATGACGCTGCGTGAGTTCCAGGTGTTCGTCGTGGAGGTGTGCCGCTCCTGTGCGTGGAACCACCTCACCGAGCAGTATCTGCTCGGCCGGGATGCGCTCAACGCCGACGAACTGGACAGGGTCGAGGCCGTCGCCTCGGCTTCCTCGGGCCGCCACCACGAGGCAGGGTCGTCGTCGCAGCGCCGGGAGGGCCGATGGTGACTCGCCCCCCTAACGCCAACGTCGACACGACCCCGACCGACACGGGCATCCAGCGCCGCAATCGGTCATTCTTGGCATCTGACAGCGCGGCTGCGCGGACGCAGCCCACGACGACCGCTAGTGGCGCAGCCCCCGGAAGCCCTTCCCGGCTTTTCGGGCGTGCCACCGCGACCGGTAGGTGTGACTGAATGAATTCGAACGGCGACTCGCAGTCAGCACGCGCCCGGGCCCGAGTGCCCGGGCCGTCCGCTGCTACCGGCCCGGACGGCGACCCGTCCCGCGCTGCAGCCCGTCCTGCCCCGGACGCGTACCGGCGTGGCACCGCAGGTCAGGCCAGCGTCGGGGCGCCGCGCGGCTCGGCGTCGGTCGGAGCACCCGCCGGCCGCGCCGCGGTCGGCGCCGCCTCAGTCGGCTCGGCGCGGGTCGGCGCGGCGTACGGCGCCGCGGGCGGCACCGGATCGTACGGTGGCCGGGCCGCCGTGGCCCGTGCCGCGGTGCGTCCGTCGGCCGGTCCGGACGGCTTCGGCGGGTTCGACGAGCACGGTGGCGGCGGCGTGGGCCGTCCGAACCGCAAGGACTTGACGAAGGTTGCCAAGCGCCGGCGGCGCACCAACGTCCTCACGGCGGCGGCCGCGGTCGTGGTCATCCTGCTGGGCGCCGGCGTCGTCGGGGGCACCTGGTTCTTCGACGGTGTCGACCTGCCACAGCAGAAGTCCGAGGACCAGTCGACCACCGTTCGGGACAGTGACGGCAAGGTTCTCGCCAAACTCGGCAGCCAGAACCGGACCGTCGTCCCGGATGCGGCCATCCCCGTGATGGTTCAGCACGCCGTGGCGGCCGCCGAGGACAAGAACTTCTACGACCACCACGGCATCGACTTCCTCGGCATCGCCCGGGCCGCGTGGAACAACTTCACCGGCGGCGACAAGCAGGGCGCCTCGACGATCACCCAGCAGTACGCGCGGCACGCTGCCGACCTCAAGGACATCAGCTACAACCGGAAGCTGCGCGAGGCGGTGATCGCCCGCAAGCTCGAGTCGAAGTACAACAAGCAGAAGATCATGGGCCTCTACCTGAACTCGGTGTACTTCGGCGAAGGCCGGTACGGCATCGAGGCGGCGGCGCAGGGCTACTTCGGCAAGTCTGTGCTCGCCCCGCCGGACAGCCCGAGGGCGCTCACGATCTCCGAGGCGGCGGTTCTCGCTTCGATCATCAAGCAGCCCGAGCCGGTCAAGGGTGGCCACCAGGGATTCGACCCGAACATCAACCCGCAAGCGTCGAAAGACCGTTGGCAGTACACCCTCAACAACATGCTGGAGATGAAGTGGATCTCCCCGGAGCAGCGTGCCGCCGCGGTCTGGCCGGACCGGAAGTTGGGGCTGCGTCCGATCGAGAAGGGCAAGTCCAGCGGCGACGCCGCTAACAAGCCGGTCGGCATGATCATCCGGCATGTCAAGCAGGAACTGCGCGAAATGGGCATCGACGACGACGAGCAGCGTCGCGGCGGGCTCGACATCAAGACCACCATCGACCCGGACATCCAGAAGGCCGCGGAGGAGTCCGCGCGGCGGTCCAGCGATGAGTCTCCGATGCACGACAAGCCGAGTTCGTACCAGGCTGCGCTCGTCGCCATCGATCCGTCCGACGGCCAGGTAAAGGCCTACTACGGCGGCGACGATCCCAATGGTCTCGACTACGCGGGATACATGAAGGGCGACACGGGGGAAATCGATGAAAAGGGCGGCGGCCAGTCGCCCGGCTCATCCTTCAAGCCGTACACGCTGGCGGCGGGCCTGAAGAAGGGCATCTCGTTCGAGACCCACTGGAATGGCAATCTGGAACGCCTGCAGGGCGGGAAGATCAGCAACGCGGGGGCGGATCCCGGCACCGTGTGTAATGGTCAGATCGCGTTCTGTCAGCTGGAGAAGGCGACGATTCAGTCGTACAACTTCCCGTTCTACTGGATCGCCGAGAAGCTCGGGCCGTCGGCGGTGTTGGAGGCGGCGAAGTCGGCAGGCATCCGCCACATCTGGACCGACAGCCTCAAGAGCAATCCCCAGGGCCTCATGATCGACCTGGACAAGACCGACGCTTCGACCTGGAACAAGTACTTCGCTCCGGAGACCGGCTTCGGCCAGTACCGGGTCCTGCCGCTGGAACACGCCAACGGAATCGCGACCCTCATCAACGGCGGCGTCTACCACAAGGCCCATTTCATCTCCACGGTCAGCCGCCGCGATGAGGTCACCGGCAAGATGGTCGCGTTCTGGCACGAGAACGTCAAAGGTGTTCCGGAATTCCCCGCGGACCAGATGAGCGACCTGCTGGGCGTCATGCAGAAGATCCCGGACCACGCGAACAAGGTGCTGCGCAACAACCGGCCTGCCGCGGTCAAGACCGGCACCTGGGAGTACAACATCAAGAAGAAGGGCGAAACCGTTCGCGGCAACGGTGACGCGTGGATGGTTGGTGGCATCCCACAACTGGCCGCCGCGGTCTGGATCGGTGGCGCTAAGGGGAAGGTCCAGCTGAAGCAGGGACCCGACGGCACCGGCAAGGGCATGATCGGCGGCAGCACGCCGGGTGCGGTGTGGAAGATGTTCATGGACAAGGTCACGGACAAGCTCGACTGGAAGGTCGAGCGCTTCCCGGAACGTCAGCGCACCGGTGATCCCAACAGCCCGTTCCAGAACGGCGTGGCGCCCCCGCCGCCGGTCGAGCAGCCGCAGTGCCTCATCGGCTTCCTCTGCCCGGGCGGAAACAACAACGGCGGGAACAACGGCGGAAACAACGGCGGCGGGAACAACGGCGGGAACAACGGGCCCGGCGGTGACAACGGTGGCAACAACGACGGTGGAAACAACAACAACGGCGGCGATCCACCCACCACGTTCCCCGGCCAGTTCCTCAACGGTAATACGCCGGATACCAACAGCACGCCCGGAGCCGGCGGGTAGCACAATGGGCCGGGTTCGATCAAAGAGCCCGGCCCATCATGGTGAATTCGCTGGCGCCTGGGACCATCACGGACGAAAAGGGGCAGGATGCTGCCCAACGGTGCCTTGACCTGACTCGCCGATGGGCATGTTCGACGACCCCTGCATGCACCTCGCGATCCTGTTAAGAGGAGCGTGCAAAGTCGTGGGCGCGTGGCTGGATGGATCAGCCACGGTTCGGGCAGACGACGTGTCCCTCGCCTCGTCCGGCCGGTATGGACTGCGAACAGTTTCCGAGCCGGGTGTTGGACACGGCGGTGCACGCCGTCGTGCCGACCCCACCACTGTCGCATCTCGACGGGCAGTAGCGCCCCGCTGACATGTTCGACCGCGTCCAGGCCGTCGTCACTCAGGTCCAGCGTTCACCGTTCCTGGATTGCGCATAGTCGACGATCCGCTTCTTGATGTCCGCCACCGGGCTGTCGCCACGGATCACCGCAATCACGATGGCGCCTGAGTTGTCGCTGGCAACTGTGGTGCGGGTCCTACTGCAGAAATTCAGATGCCGACCCAGTTCTCGGCCGGATAGCATCCATCGGCGCTGGACGATCGAGAGGCCTGACGGGGCCTGCCATGGCAATCCCGCGTCGGTGACCACTGTGGTTCCGGCGCGCGACCGCGTCGGCGCGTCCACGGCCATCCGGTGCACAGTGGAGATCCGGCAATCGCGCGACAAGGAAACGGGGACTCGTAGTCTTGCTGAGGATTAGAGCAACTCTCCTGATCAGTGTTTTGTTTGCCATCGCGGCAAGCTTCATGGTTGCCTCTCCGGCACAGGCTGCGCCTGCCGGGTGCGGAGCGATCTGTGACGGCAAGGATCCGCAGTCCTACAAGGTTGGCGGCAGGGCCGGCTCGCCGACGTGCGGCTCCGATGCAGTGACGAAGGGGACGTTCTCCGGCGTCGAATTGCGATACAGCCCGTTCTGTCGGACCGCCTGGGCCAGGAACACAAGGACCGGAATGTTGGGCTACGTCACCGTGGAAAGCTTCGACTCGAGCGGTAGGAAGCGCCTGACGTACGACGATGGGGATTCCACCTGGACTCGGATGGTGAACGACAAAGGCATGAAAGCACGTGCGTGCCGGTGGGAGTACGACAGTGAGTTCGACAACACGCCGAACCTCCTGGGCTGTACTGCCAAGTTCTGAGTGAGACCGACACCGATCGGGCGGGCCGCATCGCGACCCGTCCGATCGATCAGGACGTCCGCCGAGGACCGCCGTCTGCGGCCGTTCCCGGGATCATGCCGACGCGCGGGGCGCAGTTTCAGGTCGTGATCCTGGCCGGCGGTGCGCCCGGCACATCCGTTGATTCCCCCACCCCGCCTTTGCGTCGTCGTCTGGTCATTGCGCCGACGGCCCACTCGGGTCCGGTATCCACCTCACATTTCACCACCTACGGCGGAACCCAGGCGCGGGGCAGTTCGGCGTGCGGCGCCCTCTTCGCGCGTCCGGGTAGGGCATGATTCCCAGTCATGAGCACGCAGTCGTCCACAGACGTCGAACGGTCCGGATCGCAGGACCACCCCGCATCCTCGGACGGCTTCGTGCGCGGGCTCTCCGAGGCGATCGGCGGGCCACTGGGCGGCCATGCCGTGCCGCCAGAGGCCCGGCCGAACCGCTTCTGGACGGCGGCGCGGATCGTCCTCGCCCTGACCTGTCTCACCCTGGCGCTGCACTGGGTGCAGAAGTCGCCGTGCCAGGACGGCGACTGGCAGAAGAACATCCAGTACACGCGGTTCTGCTACACCGATGTGCTGGCGCTGTACTACGCCGAGGAACTCAACCAGGGCAAGGTGCCGTACCGGGACCACGCCGTGGAGTATCCGGTGGTCACGGGCTATTTCATGGGGGCGCTCGGGCTGCCGGTGCACGCGCTCGGCCAGAAGTTCCCCGGCATCAACCAGGGCAAGTGGTTCTACAACGCCAACGCGTTCGTACTCTGCGCACTGGCGGTCGCCACCGCCGCGGTCATCCTCGCTCTGCGGCGCCGCAGACCCTGGGACGCCGCGATCTTCGCGTTGTCACCGATCCTGTTCGTCACCGCCACGGTCAACTGGGATTTCCTGGCCATCGGACTGGCCATGTTCGGCCTGTACGCGTGGGCCAGGCGGCGGCCCGCGCTCGCCGGGATTCTGCTCGGCCTCGGCGGGGCCGCCAAACTGTGGCCGCTGTTCATCCTCGGCCCGATCCTCGTTCTCGGGTTGCGCTCCGCCCGGCTGCGGGCCGCCTTCACCGCCATCGGTACGGCGGTCGCCGCGTGGGCGATCGTCAACCTCCCGGTGTTCCTGGCCTACCGGACAAGCTGGAACCGGTTCTTCGACCTCAACACCGAGCGCCCCGTCGACTGGGGCACGTTCTGGTACATCGGTCGCTACCTCGACGGCAAGTGGAACACCGGCACCCCGGGGAACCAGGGCCCGTTCCAATGGCTCAGTGACCACGTTCCCGCGTTGAACTGGGTCACGTACGCATTGTTCGGTCTGAGCTGCCTGGCCGTCACCGTGGTGTGCATGCTGGCGCCCCGGCGCCCGCGTCTGTCCCAGGCCGCGTTCCTCGTCGTTGCGGCGTTCCTCATCTTCAGCAAGGTGTGGTCCCAGCAGTACGTGCTGTGGCTGCTGCCGCTGATCGTGCTGGCCCGCCCGCGGTGGGGCGCGATCCTCGCCTGGAGCGTCGCCGAGATCGGGTACTTCACCGCGTTCTATGCCGAACTGCTCGGGGCCGGCGGCAAGCCCGTCATTCCGGAGGGGACGTTCGTGCTGGCATCGACGCTGCGCCTGATCACCGTGGCGGTGCTCTGCGGGTTCGTGGTGCGGGACATGTGGCGGCCGGAGCGGGATGCCGTCCGGAGCACGTACGCGGACGATCCGGACGGTGGTGAGCTGGACGGAGCACCGGACGCACCGTGGGTGGCCCAGCTGCGCCGGCCGCAGCGCCCGTCGACCCCGCAGCCGCCCGAGGTGCCCGTCACCGTCTGACTGATGTCAGGGGATGTGGAACAGAACGGTGTCCTCGTCCAGGTCTTCCCGGGTGATTCCGAGTGGATCCACCGGAACATCGCCCGCGCGTTCCCACGGGGTGCCCGCCGCCTGCGAGCGCACCAGCAACACGGTCTGCACCCCGAGCCCGCGCAGGTACGCGATGCTGGCCTGGTCCGGGAACGTGACCGCGTTGCGGCGCAGCTCCGCCTGGTGCGCCGGGGCGAACGCGCCACCGCCGTTGGCCAGCGGCTGGAACCGCGACGTCGACCAGAGCATGACGGTCTGATCGCTCAGTGTGAAGGTGGGCAGCACCAGAGTCGAGCTGGCGACCGTACGCATGGCCTCGGGTTGAAGGGGAACGACCGGATGAGCGGTGACCCCCCAGCCCTCGACCAGCACCAGAGCGAGTGGCACGAGCGTGGCCGCGCGTAGCCACGGGCCCGGCCACGGAGGCATCCGCTGCGCGGACAGTTGCTCGGCGCGCCGGACGAACTCGTCGGCCGCACCCGCCGCCAGCACGGCCAGCAGCAGGGTCACCCAGAGCATGAGACGGCCCGGGATCCGCACGCCGAACGAGCCGGGCAGGTGGCCGAACAGCGGCAGGTACGTCCAGCGGCCGTCGAAGACGGTGGTGCCGAGCGTCAGCACCACCGCGGCCGCGAGGGCGAGCAGCATGACGAAGCGCTGACGCCAGGTCCAGATGGAGAAGACCAGGCCGACCAGGGCGAGCGTGTACAGGACGAAGCCCGGCAACAGGCTCATCTCGGCGGCCCAGCGCAGCGACGCGCGCGGAACCGCATGCGCGGCACCCCAGATCCGGGACTCGGCCGGGCCGATGAGCAGACTGTGCACCGGCGGCGAGAAGAACCGCACCTCCGTCCCGGCGGGGCCGGTGGCCCCGGCACGCAGGTAGGGCAGCGCGATGAGCAGCCCCACACCGGCCACGATGAGGATCCCCAGCAGGTCGGTGACGAGCAGCCGCCACCCCAGCACCGGGCCCTGGCCGCGGCGGCGCAGTCGTCGGATCGGCGCCGCGACCAGCACGACGAGGACCAGGAAAGCCAGCACGTACGCGAAGGGCAGGCCCTGCGCGAAACCGAGGCTGATCTGCCAGGCGGCCAGCAACCAGCCCGCCACGGCCCAGCGGGCGCGTCGTCGGGCGGGCCGGAAACCGTACCGCAGGGACCAGCCGTGCCCGCGGGCGAGCATCGCGAGCGCCAACGGGATCGCGCCGACCGACACGATGTCGAGGTGGCCCTCCTGCGCCAGCCGCCACGGCGCGTACGCGAACGCGACCGCGCCCACCGCGGCACCGGTGCGCCGGGCGCCGAGCTGGCGGATCAACGTGTACCCGCCCAGGGTCAGCAGCGCGTGGGCCAGGACGAACAGGATGTTGTAGCGCAGCACCGCCGCGTCCGGTCCGGTGCCCAGCATCCCGGCGGGAGCGTAGCCGAGCAGGCTGTCGCCGAACGCGAACGAGTGAGGCAGGGGGAAGAACGCGTTCGCGTGCCAGAGCCGGGCCGGGTCGGTGATCAGGATGTGTCCGGCCCAGGAGACCTGCCAGGCCTGGCGGGACGGATCGTAGAGGTCCTGCGGGAGGGTGCGCAGCGGGTAGCGCAGGGCGGGCCAGGTCATCGCCACTGCGAGGAGCAGGGAGGCGTAGCCGGCCAGGGCGTACTCGTGGATCAGGCCGCGGCGCAGGGCGCGGACGGCTCGACGGAGCCGGCCGGGGGTGCGCTCCGGGGTGGTGGCGAACGCGGTCCACGGATCTGGGGGCGCGCCGGGCGGCCGGGTGGCGGGCAGCTCCGAGCGGCCCTGGTCCAGCTTGTCCCCCGGCTGCGCCGAAGCTGGTGCCTCGGTGGGTCTTCGCTCGCTCGTCGGCGTGTTGGCGGGCTGGTCGGCCATGGCCGATGGGTCGGGGCTGAGCTGCGGCTGGTCGGTTGTCACGCCATCACCTCCTGCCGCTGCGTCAGCTGCCCGCCCGCTCCCGCAGCAGGGCGATGTCGGCGGACTGGCCAGCCGCGCCACCGGGCGTCTCGACGATGACGGGTGCCCCGGCCGCACGGATCACTGCCACCACCAGGTCCGGCCCGATCTTGCCATTGCCGAGGTTGTCATGCCGGTCGCGGCCCGAGTCGAACGGGTCCTTCGAATCGTTCGCATGGATCAGGTCGATGCGGCCGGTGATGGCCTTCACCCGGTCGACGATGCCGAGCAGCTCCTCGCCACCCGCGTGGGCGTGGCAGGTGTCCAGGCAGAAGCCCGCACCGAACTCGCCGATCGCATCCCAGAGCCGGGCGAGGTTGTCGAAGCGGCGGGCCATCGCGCGCTCGCCGCCCGCGGTGTTCTCGATCAGGACCGGCAGCGGCAGGCCGCCCTCCTTTTCCGCGTACGCAAAAGTCTTGCGCCAGTTGTCGACGCCGACCGCGGGGTCGTCGCCGTCGCCGACGTGGCCGCCGTGCACGATCAGGCCGCGCGCGCCGATCTCGGCCGCCGCCCGGGCGTGGGTGAGCAGCAGCTTGCGGCTCGGGATGCGGATGCGGTTGTTGAGCGTGGCCACATTCACGATGTACGGCGCGTGGATGTAGACCGCCACGTCCGAGGCGCGCAAAGCCTCGGCGTCGGGGCGCGGGGCGGGCGTCTTCCAGCCCTGCGGGTCGGAGAGGAAGAACTGCACCGCGTCCGCGTTGCGGGCGGCGGCTTCGGCGAGGGGGTCGCCGGGATCGACATGGGCTCCGATGCGCATGGGTCGAGCCTACGACGGGGGTACGACGTAACCGGATGCACCAGTCGGCGACGCCGTGCGTCACCGGGCTCCTCCGCGTCTCGTTAACCGAGGGATTCTGCAGGTCAATGCGCCGGTGCAGGCCGGCCGAACCGGGGAGATGGGTGCATGTCGCGTCAGTTCCGACACGTGGGTGCGGCGATGGCGCTGGGCGGCCTGCTTCTCGGCGCCCCGCTGCTGACGAACGAGAACGCCAGCGCGGAGCAGTCCGCCGAGGGCCGGCCCGGGGCGTCCCTCGGGGCGCACACCCTCGAGCTGGCCTGCAAATCCACACCGGACCTGGAGGTCGTCACGGCCCGGGCCGAACGGGTCCGGGCGAAAAGGCGGGGCGCCAGCCCCCAGCGGGTAGTGGCGCAGCGCGGCACCCACCGCAAGCCGGTCAGCCGCCACGGCGCCACCGAGGCGACGTTCGTGCGGGCCCTGAGCGCACCGACGGACGACCCGACGTGCGCACTGACCGACGAGTCGACGCCGGTCGTCGCGCCGCCCACGCAGACTTCGGTGCCGCCGTCGAGCGTGCCGGTCCCGATCCCGGTGCCGTCCGGCTCCCCCAACGTGACGACGACCCCGTCCGGCCAGGGCACGCCGTCGAACTCGGTGGGCGCTGGTTCGTCCGTGCCGCCGCCGGTGACCCAGACCACCCGCCCGCAGCGGCCCCCGACCGTCCGGCCGGGCACCTCGCGGCCGACCCTGCCGCGACCGGTACCGGTCACGACCGCACCGACCACGGCCGTGATCGAGCCGGTCGGCGGTAACAACGCCGGGTCCCAGGATGGCCCCACCCGCAGGGACACGGTGGCCGCCGCACCCGTGATCGCGGGGCTTCCGCCGGGCGGCCCCAGCTCGCTGGCCACCGGCGTGACCGCGGTCGAGGGTCCGCCGACCACCGATGCCGTCCCCGGCACGACGTCCGCTGGGCCGGCGGCGGTGGTGAGCGCCGGGGAGCCCACGGCGTTGCCGCCGGTGCCGGACGATGCCCCGATCGGCCTGCTGGCGCTGACCGCTCTGGTCTGCGCCGCGGGAGTGTCTTCAGGCACGATTCGGGCAATAGTGGCGCAACGTGCATCTCGGGCAATGATGGCGTAGACTCCCGGTCAGAAAGCTCCGCGGGGCGGCTGCGTCCAACCTCATCGGTGTGGTCGTTCCTCCCCAGGTCCCACCCAGCGAAAGCGGACCGGACGCCCCGCGGCTCTCCCACGAACGGCCCCGTCCCTGCCCGGACGGGGCCGTTCCGGTTTGTTCGGCGGGTTTTTGCGCTCGGTGGGCGCGCCGGTATGCTTGCCCGGTCCGCCGGGTGACCGCCGTGGGCCAATCGCTCCACGGCGTTGCTGTGGGTCGACCACGACGTCGCACGGCGGCGGACAGCAAGACCTCCTGCCACGGAGAGACCGTGGCCGTTTAAGCCCACAGGAGGTGAGAACGTCTTGCGTCATTACGAACTCATGGTGATCCTCGACCCCAGTCTCGAGGAGCGCACCGTCGCCCCGTCGCTCGACACGTACCTGAACGTGATCCGTACCGCGGGCGGCTCGGTGGAGAAGCTCGACGTGTGGGGCCGTCGCCGGCTCTCGTTCGAGATCAACAAGAAGTCAGAGGGCATCTACGCCGTCGTGGACCTGCAGGCGACGCCGGAGGCCGTGGCTGAGCTGGACCGTCAGCTGCGCCTCAACGAGTCCATCCTGCGTACCAAGGTCATCCGGCCCGAGACGCGCTGACTTACCGTCCCCGTCGTTTCTGTCGTAGGACTCTGCGAGTCTCATCCCAGCAAACGCGAGGACGCGAGGAGAAGGTCATGGCAGGAGACACCACCATCACGGTCATCGGCAACTTGACCGACGACCCTGAGCTGCGCTTCACCCCGTCCGGTGCGGCGGTCGCCAAGTTCCGCGTCGCATCGACGCCGCGGTTCCTGGACAAGGCATCCGGCGAATGGAAGGACGGCGAGCCGCTCTTCCTGGCGTGCAACATCTGGCGCGACGCCGCGGAGCACGTGGCCGAGTCGCTTCAGCGTGGCGCCCGCGTCATCGTCACGGGCCGGCTGCGCCAGCGCTCGTACGAGACGCGCGAGGGTGAGAAGCGCACCGTCATCGAGCTCGAGGTCGACGAGATCGGCCCGTCGCTGCGCTACGCCACGGCGAAGGTGCAGAAGATGTCGCGCTCCGGCGGCGGTGGGGGCGGCTTCGGCGCCTCCGGCGGTGGTGGCAACCGGCAGCAGGCCAACGGCGGCGGTGGGGGCGGCGGATTCGACGACCCCTGGGCCACGGCTGCCCCTGCCCAGCCCTCCGGCAGCCGCTCCGGCGGCGGCAACAACTTCGACGACGAGCCACCTTTCTAGCGGGCGGGGCGGCCCTGCCGCCCGGCACGCGACATGACATCAGGAGCAAGAGCAATGGCGAAGGCTGCGGCACTGCGCAAGCCGAAGAAGAAGGTGAACCCGCTCGACAAGGAGGGGATCACCTACATCGACTACAAAGACACCCAGCTGCTGCGGAAGTTCATCTCCGACCGGGGCAAGATCCGCGCTCGGCGAGTCACCGGTGTGAACTCCCAGCAGCAGCGGCAGATCGCCCGCGCGGTCAAGAACGCCCGCGAGATGGCGCTTCTGCCGTACACGGCCTCGGCGCGCTGAGAGGAGGCACCCAGATGAAGATCATTCTCACCCATGAGGTGTCGGGTCTCGGGACCCCCGGCGACATCGTCGAGGTCAAGAACGGCTACGGCCGCAACTACCTGCTTCCGCAGGGCTTCGCGATCGCCTGGACCAAGGGCGCCGAGAAGCAGGTGGCGGTCATCCGCCGGGCCCGCGAAGCCCGCGAGATTCGCGACCTCGGCCAGGCCAATGAGGTCAAGGGCCAGCTCGAGGGCCTCAAGGTCACGCTGACGGCGCGCTCCGGCAACGGCGGCCGCCTGTTCGGCTCGATCACCCCGGCCGAGATCACCGACGCGGTCAAGGCCGCCGGCGGTCCGGCCCTGGACCGGCGGCGCCTCGAGCTGCCCGGCCACATCAAGACCACGGGCTCCTACAAGGTCCAGGTCAAGCTGCACCCCGAGGTGACCGCCACGTTCCCGGTGAACGTGGTCGCCGCCAAGTAACAGGCACACTGCGACAGGCGCACCGGCTCAGCCGGTGCGCCTGTCGGCGTTTTCGGGGTTCGTGGTGTCGCCCGGCCGCGTGGGACCCTGTTCCCGGACGCGCAGAGCGTCAGCTCAGAGAGTTGCCGGTGATCGCGGAGGTCAGCACCGTGGCGATGCCACCGCCCACGACCGCCGCGGCCAGGCCGACGCTGGCGGCCTTCCACGAGCCGCTGGCCCGGCGCAAGCCGACAGCCACGGCGATGCTCAGCACCAGCGACAGCGCGAACTGCGGAGCCGCCTTGGCCAGCGTGCCGAGCGCGTGCGCCTGCTGGGCGCCGTTGAGCACCAGCATGGCGAGGACGAACAACACCACCGGGACGCCGTACCAGATGACGGTGTAACCCACCGCGGCCAGCGGCCCGCCGGTGTCCTCCTCGATCTCGTCCTCATCCGGCTCCAGCAGGCTCGTCTGCCGCCGCTCCGACACGGCCGCCAGACCACCGACGGCGCGACGCTCATACGAGCCGGTCGCCGCGCTCTCGTATGCGGTCACCGGGCGCGGCGGCCACTGGGTGTCCGGCGGATCCTGCCAGCGGCCAGCCGAACGCGCACCGACCAGCATCGGCTCACGCGACTCCGCGCGTGCGGCCGATCCACCTCCGTTGTCCGCCGGCCTGCCGGAGACGGGTACGGACGCCTTGCCGGCGGCACGCCCCGGCGGGTTCTGCGACGACGGGCGGGACGAGCCGTCGGTCAGGCCACCCTGCGCCGCCATCTCGCGCCGCCAGTCGCCGGTGTTGCCGTCGCGGTAGCTCGCGGTGCCCGACCCCGGCTGGTCCCGGCCGGTGGTGCCCGGGCCCGGGTTCAGCGCGCGGATCTCGGTGGCGGCCTCGCCGGGCGACGGCCGCTGGTCCGAGCGCAGCTCCGCGCGGAGTTCCGCCTGCAGCTCCTGCCGCCAGGCCTGGGTCGGCGCGTCCTCCAGGCGGGTCATCCGCCAGTTGTCGCGCTCCGGCTGCGGCTCGGAATCACGGCGCCAGGCCTCGGGGTCCAGCGGCCCGCCGGTACCGCCGTCGCCGGCCGCCCGACGGTCGTCATCGTCGTCGTCATCACCCGCTCGGCGCCGTCCACCGCGGCGCGACTCATCGCGCCAGCTGCCCGCGGCGCCGTCGTCGCGGCGAGGCGCGTCGCGCCACTCCCCGGTACGCGCCTCCCGGCGGGGCTCCTCGCGCCACTCTCCGGGCCGCCCGGTGCGCATGGACTCGTCGCGCCATTCGCCCGCGCGGGTGCCGCGGCGGGGTTCGTCGCGCCATCCAGGACGATCGTCCGGCTCCGGCGCGTAACCACGCCCGCCCACCGGGCCTTCCGCCTCGTACCCGCGTCGCCGGGTCGGGAGCTCGGGCTCGTACCCGCGCTGTCCGCTCGGCAGCTCGGGCTGGTATCCGCGCTGTCCGTCCGGCAGCTCGGGAGGGTATCCGCGCTGGCCGCTCGGGGGTTCGGGCTCGTATCCACGGCGCCGGGCGGGCGGCTCGGTCGCGTCCGGAGCCGACCGCCGGCCGTCGGTGCGCGGCTCCTGCGGCTGCCAGGGCAGCGGGATGACGCCGGTTTCGGCGGCGCCGTCCGCCCACGGGTCCGACGCCGGACCGGGGTCGCGGCGAGGGCGTTGCTGCCGCGGCGCACGGTCCGTGCGCTCCGCGGAGTCTTCGTCTTCCTCGAACAGGCTCCACTGGCCCGTGTCGGGATCACGGCGCCAGTCGTCGTCCTCGTAGCGCCGGTCCGGCGTGGCCAGGTCGGCTCGCCAGTTCGCCGCCTCGGGGTCGGGCTCGGCCCGCCGGCTGCGCGACGGCGGGCGTTCCGGCTCCGTACGCCGCAGGCGTGCGCTGGACTGTCCCGGGTCGGCGTCCCACTGCCGCTGCGGTTCCGCGTCCCAGCCTTGCGAGGCGGGCGGTTCCTGGCCCGGGCGCCAGCCGCGGGACGTCGACTGCCCCGGATCGGTGTACGCGGGCATCGTGCCGGTGTCGGTGTGCCCGGCCCAGTTGTCCGCCTCCGTACGGGTCGACCAGCCCGTACCGCCTTCCGGCGGGCGCCGGCGCCCCGACTGGTCAGCCAGGCCCGTGGTGCCGGCGGCCGACTCCTGTCGCCACCGCTCGCGGTCGTCGTCGCGTACCAGATGGCGGCCGGAGTCGTGGGGCGCGGGCGCGGCCCAGGAGCCCGGCTCCGCGGGAGCGGACCAGCCCGGTGCGGTTCCGGGGGTGGGCCCGGGCTGCTGCCAGCTCGGTGTCGTCTCGGCGCGCTGCCAGCTCGCCGTACTCTCCGGATCGCGCACGGAGGCGCCATCCGTCCGCGACCAGCTGCCGGAACGTGGTTCCTCGCGAGGCTGTTGCCACGACGGACCCGTATCGACGAGCTGCTGCCATGCCGGAGTGCTCGGCGTCGACCGGCCGGTGTCCTGCTGCCACGGCGGTGTGCTCGCGGCGCTCTGCTCCCAGGGCGGGACGGCCGGACCGGCCTGTTCCCAGGGTGGCGTGGCCGCGGCACCACCCTGCTCCCAGCCCGGCGTGGTGGCCGGCTGCTGCCACGGCGCGCTGGCGCCGGGCTGCCAGGGCGGCGTCGGCGCCGCGAACTGCTGCCACGCCGGGCGGGTGTCGCCGCCCGGCTGCCATGGTGGGTCGGGCGCGGGCGAGCCAGCCGCCGCGCCGTTGCCGTTGTCGGCCGCGGGCTGGCGGGAGTCCTGGCCCCCGGCCGGGTCGTCCGCAGCCGGGGACTGCCACGCCGAACTCGAAATCGCCCGTCGGCCGGTGGTCGGTGGGGCGACCTGCGGCGGCAGGTCAGCCGCGCCCGCGCTGCCGGTTTGCCACGCCTCGGTGGTGGATCGCCAACCATGGGTGCCGGAGGTGGAGCGCCACTCCGTCGTCTGCCGCCAGCGTGCGGTCTCGGTCGTGGCCTGCCACTCGGCGGTCTCCGTACGCCAGCCGACGCCGTCGGCGGGATATCCGGAGCGGGTCGTCGGCACGACCTCGGACCAGCGGCTCACGGACTGCCATTGCCCGTTCTGATCCGTGGTGGTCGCGGGCAGGTTCGCCTGCTGCGCCCACTGGTCGGCGCGGCGCGACCAGGCGACGGCCTCGGGGATCGGCTGCATGCTGCCGGTGTCAGTGACAGAACCCGTAGTCAGGGACGTATCATCTGATTCGGGATTTTCTGGACCGGCGGTTGGGGACCACGACTCCGGCGTGCGCCTGTCTCGCGGCAGGCGGGCGCCGTAGTCCCACTCCCGTTGGTCCACGACAAAAGGGTGACGTCCGCGAGGCCGAACCGCAACGCCCTGACGCGACGGCTTCGTCACGCAAGGCAGTCTTTCTCGTTGCCCGGCCTCCACAGCATGCCCCGCGCCGCAGCTCATGGCGTGTTCCGACGCCTCGCCGGACCGGTTCGGCGAGGCGGCCAACAGCCGCCCACCTTTTTCCTCTCCACACCATGGGGACGGCGAAATCGCACGTCAGGTGCCCTGGCGCGGCAGCGTCCCCAGCCGTTGTACACAGGCTGTGCACAGGACCGCGCACAGGCTGGGTCGGCCTTTCCACAGGTTGTCCCGAGGGCCGTCCACCGCGCGGCTTGGGCGGGTGGCCCGCGGGTCCGTATGGTTACCGCGCCGTGCCCGGCCCCCCGTGGAGAATTCCCCGGAACGGCCGAGCCGGGCAGCCGGAAAATGTCAGACCCCGGGTGTTCGATCACGACGGCGCGAACGGCGAGCTGGGGGAGGTCCGGAGTGTCGGTCACCGACGACGCACGGCCAGACTCCCGCCCGTCTCCACCGGGGGGCCGCGCCCCGGCCGGCGCGGGCGCGAGCGGCGGCCCTCCGGGCGGCGGCGGTCCGCCACGCGACGGCGCCCCGAGCGGCGGCTTCGACAAGTCGCCGCCGCAGGACATCGCCGCCGAGCAGAGCGTCCTCGGCGGCATGCTGCTGTCCAAGGACGCGATCGCCGACGTCGTCGAGATTCTCAAGTCCCACGACTTCTACCGGCCAGTGCACGCCACGGTCTTCGACACCATTCTCGATCTGTACGGTCGCGGCGAGCCGGCCGACGGCATCACGGTCGCGGCGGCCCTGGCCGACTCCGGCGACCTGCAGCGCGTCGGCGGGGTGCCGTATCTGCACACGCTGATCGAGAGCGTTCCGACCGCCGCCAACGCCTCCTACTACGCCCGGATCGTCTCCGAGCGGGCCGTGCTCCGCCGCCTCGTCGAAGCGGGCACGAAGATCGTCCAGCTCGGGTACGGCACCGGCGGCAATGGTGGGCGCGACGTCGACGACATCGTCGACCTGGCCCAGCAGGCGGTGTACGACGTCACCGAGCGGCGGGTCAGCGAGGACTTCGCGGTGCTCGCCGACATGCTCCAGCCGACCCTCGACGAGATCGAGGCGGTCGGTGCCACCAACGGGATGATGACCGGCGTGCCTACCGGGTTCTCCGACCTGGACCGGCTGCTCAACGGCCTGCACCCGGGCCAACTGATCATCGTCGCGGGTCGGCCGGGTTTGGGAAAGGCGCTTGCTCTGGATACGCCCATTCCCACGCCGGACGGATGGACGACGATGGGACGCCTGACGGTAGGCGACGTGGTTCTCGGCGAGGACGGACGGCCGACGAAGGTCGTCGAGGCGTTTCCGATCCTCCACGGTCGGCGCTGCTACGAAGTCGAATTCTCCGACGGGTCGGTGATCGTCGCAGACGGCGAACATCTGTGGAAGACCGCAACGCGGGCCGCACGGCGGCAGCGCAGCGAGAACACGCTCGCCTTCCAGCGGCGCGAGGAAGCCAGAAACGCGCTGCCCGTCATGCACACCGTCGCCAAGCAGGCCGGCACGGTGGGCACACTGACACGGCAGTACACCCGCCGGGGGGAGCCGTGGAGCAGGCAAGTCCAGGCATATTCGAGCCGTGCCTTGTTCGAGGCATTGCATCAGCGTGTTCGGCGCCGCATGAACGCGGAAACCACCGCGGACCACCCTGGCGTGGTTTCTACGGAGCAGATCGCGCGGACCCTGCGCTTTCCGACAGACGGCAGGCTCAACCACTCGGTAGACAACTGTCAGCCGCTCGCCTTGGCGCATCGAAGCGATCTCCCTGTCCCGCCGTACACGCTGGGTGCCTGGCTGGGCGACGGATCCGCTGATGGCAGCGGGTTCACGACCGCAGACCCGGAAATGTCGGCCAACAAGCACATCCCGATGGCGTACCTCAGATCGTCTGAGAGCCAGCGCAGGGCGCTACTTGCGGGCTTGATGGACGCCGACGGCACCGTCACACCGACAGGCAGCCTTCAGTTCACTGTTACCTCGGAACGCCTTGCGGTTGACGTACGCGAACTGGTTGTTGGCCTTGGCTACCGGTGTTCTCTGACCACCAAGCCCGTTCCTGGGCGAAAGCCAGACTCCTCGATCGCGTACACCCTGAACTTCTCCACGGCGGATCGCGTGTTCCGGCTTGCCCACAAGGAACAGGCGCACCGAACGCGCTGCCGGACCACAACCACAGCACGAACGGGCCTGCGCTACATCGTTGACGTCCGGCCGGTGCCGAGCGTGCCCGTTCGCTGCATCATGGTGGACAACGCGGATCACATGTACCTCGCCGGTCGATCAATGATTCCCACCCACAACTCGACTGCGTCGATGGACTTCGCCCGCAACGCCGCGATCCGCGCGAACTGTGCCAGTGCCATCTTCTCGCTGGAGATGAGCAAGATCGAGATCGTCATGCGGCTGCTGTCGGCGGAGGCTCGGGTACCTCTGCACGTCCTGCGCTCCGGCCAGCTCTCCGACGACGACTGGACGAAGCTGGCCCGGCGGATGGGCGAGATCAGCGAAGCCCCCATCTTCGTCGACGACACCCCGAGCATGAACCTGATGGAGATCCGGGCCAAGGCCCGCCGCCTCAAGCAGCGCCACGACCTCAAGCTCATCGTCGTCGACTACCTGCAGCTGATGACCTCCCCGAAGCGCACCGAGAGTCGCCAGCAGGAGGTCGCCGACCTGTCGCGGGGACTCAAGCTGCTGGCCAAAGAGGTCGAGTGCCCGGTGATCGCGGTGAGCCAGCTGAACCGCGGCCCCGAACAACGTACCGACAAGCGGCCCCAATTGTCCGATCTGCGGGAAAGTGGATCAATCGAGCAGGATGCCGATGTTGTCATACTTCTGCATCGCGACGACTACTACGACAAGGAATCGCCGCGCGCCGGCGAGGCGGACTTCATCGTCGCGAAGCATCGGAACGGGCCGACCGACACGGTGACTGTGGCGGCGCAACTTCACCTGTCCCGCTTCGTCGACATGGCGATCGTCTGACTGCGGTCAATGCGACCAACACCCGTGGCGTCTGCCGGGCCCGACGTCCGAACCCCGATCACCGGGGGCCGCCTGCTGAACAAGCGGCCCCGGTTGACTCGCGGTGGTTCGGGCGATCAGTCGAACAGTTCGTTCAGGAAGCTCTTCCGGCGCCGGTAGTGACCGTGATGCCGGTAATGCCCATGATGGCGGTAGTGGCCGTGGTGCCCGTAGACGGGCGCCGCCGGCGGATACCCATGCGCGGCCGGAGCCCCGTACGGAGCCGGCGGGGGCGGCGGAGCGTAGCCACCACCGTGGTGACCCGGCGCGGGTGGCGCAGCGTAGCCGCCGTGGGCGGGCGGGGGCGGCGGGGGCGCGTACGCCCCGGGCTGCGGAGCCCCGGACTGCGGTGGCCGGCCGGCCGCCTGACGGCTGTTCCAGTTGGCCTCGGCCTCGAACAGCTTCTCCAGCTCCCCGCGGTCGAGGAAGATGCCGCGGCATTCGGTGCACTGGTCGATCGTGACCCCGCTGCGCTCGTACTGCCGCATCTCACCGTGACACTTCGGACAGGTCATCTGCATCTCACACACGGTACAAGGCCGCGTCATCGCGGGGTGCCGTTGTGGCTGAGTACTTCCTGAGTGCCGGCGTCCAGGCCAGCAGCGCCAGCGGATACAGCAGGTAGCCGAACCGGGTGGTCGGCATGAGCAGGATCGCGGCCAGCAGGCCGTACCCGCAGAACAGTGCCGCGGTCGCGGCCGTGCGTGGTGGGCGACGCAGCAGCAGCATCGCGATCGTGAGCCCGGCCGCGCCGAGCAGCGCCGCCGCGACGTACCGGCCGCCGGGCAGGGCCGAGGCGATGAGCTGGCCGGGGAACGGGGACTGCGCGGGGCTGTGCACCAGGCCGTGCCCGAGCGGGAAGCGCAGCACGTTCTCCGTCAGCGCGTCCGCGTCGACCAGCAGTGCGGGGAGCAGGGCCAGCAACGGCAGCCCGATGGCCCCGGGCAGCAGGCGGCGGCCGCGCCGGGCGGTCAGGGCGAACACCACGAGTACGGCGGCGACGGGCAGCGCGAAGAGCTTGGCCGCGGCGGCCACCCCGACGGCGACACCCGCGGCGGCGAACCGGCCGGTCGCGCAGCACGCGAGGGCCAGCAGGCACAGGGCGAGAACGGGCAGGTCGTCGCCGCCCGTGGCCAATGTCAGGGCGCAGATCGGGAGCACCGTCGCGAACTGTGTGGCGCGCACCCGTGCGGCCGGGTCGGCAAGCCGCAGGAGTACGACCGCGGCGATCAGGGCGGCCGCGGTGACCACCGCGAACCACACCCGGGCATCGGTCCACCAGGCGCCACCCATGGCGGCCCGGGGCAGCCCGAACACGGCCATGCCCGGCTGGTACGGGGCGTACCCGAGCAGCCGTTCCGACTCCGGCAGCGCCGCGATGGCGTCGCGCCCCAGGTACGGTGTCCCGCTCTCCAGGAGCCGCCGCCCCATCTGCTCGACGACCAGCACTTCTTCCTGGGCGCGGTCGGTGCGCCCGCCGGCGCGCTGCACCGCTTCGACGATCAGCGGCAGCAGCGCCACCCCGGCCCAGACCAGCCAGGCCAGCGGGGCGCGCCCGCTCCAGGCCGGGTTTGAGGGTGATCCCCACCGGGAGGGAGGTTTCGAGGGCCGATTTCCAGGCAGGAGGCGGGCCGCCGCCGACGACGGCTGCTCGACCCCCGGTGCGGTGCCGAGCGGGTGGCCGTTGAAGCGCCGGGCGAGGAGCTGGCCGGTCACCACCACCGCGGCGATCAGATACGCCCACACCGCGATCGCGCCCCAGCCACGGTGCGGGAGCAGGGTGGAGGTCAGCGCGGTGGCCAGCGCGAATGCGGCGGACACCGCGTACAGGATGAGGTCGCCGACGAGGCCGTCGACGGCCCGGTCGACGCGCCTCAGCAGTCGGCCGGGGGCGGAGATCACGCGGGCAAGTGTGGCAGAGACGATCTCCCGTGGGCCCTGCGGCGGGGCAGGCGCACCACGGCGCCGGTCTCATGCAGGGCCTCAGCCAGTACCCCGGGGCGGCCCCCGGAGCCGCGCCGCAGCGCCGCCAGTAGGCGCCCGGCGCCCATGGGCCGGGCGAACAGGTGACCCTGACCGGCGACGCAGCCCAGCCGGAACAGGGCGTGTCGCTGGGGTTCGCTCTCCACGCCCTCGGCGACGACCGTGAGCTGGAGGCTGCGGGCCAGATCCACGGTGGACCGGATGACCGCCGCCGCCTCCGGGGAGGTCTCCACCGCCAGGACGAACTCCCGGTCGATCTTCAGCTCGTGCACGGGGATGCGCGACAGCACCGACAGTGACGAGACTCCGCTGCCGAAGTCGTCCAGCGCCAGCCGCACGCCCGCGTCGCGCAGCTCGCTCAGGGCGCGTTCGACGACTTCGAGCTGGCTGAGCGTGAGGGTCTCGGCGAGTTCGAGGACGAGCCGGTCGGCGGGTACGGCACGGTTGTGCAGGCGGGCCAGGACGGCCGCGGGGAACTGCGGATCGAGCAGGCTGCGCGGGGACACGTTGACCGCCACGGGCAGGTCGAAGCCCGCCTCCCGCCACGCGCCGGACGCGGTGAGCGACTGGTCGAGCACGGCGTCCGCGAATGCCGCGAGCTGCCCGGAACGTTCGACGGTCTCCAGGAAGTCCAGCGGCCGGAGGTGGCCGTGCTGGGGGTGGTGCCACCGGGCCAGTGCCTCGGCGGAGATCACCTCGCCGGTGCCGAGGTCGACGATCGGCTGGAAGTCGACCACGAACTGCTGTTCTGCGACGGCGCGGCGCAGTTCGCCGCCGAGCATCAGCCGTCCGAGGTCCGCGGTGTCGCGGGCGTGCGCGTACGTGGCGGTGCGCCGCCCGGAGCGTTTGGCCTGGTACATCGCCACGTCGGCGCGGCGCATCAGCTCTTCGACCCCGCCGGTGCCGGGGGCCAGCGCGATGCCGCCGGCCGCCTCGACCGTGAGCTGCATGCCGTCGACCTCGATGGTGCGGTCGAGTTGGGCCAGCATCGACTCGGCCCGGTGTGCCGCCATGGCGGGGGCGGGCAGGCCGGTCAGCAGGATCGCGAACTCGTCGCCGCCGAGCCGGGCGACGAGGTCGCCGGGCTGGGCGGCGTCCTGCAGGCGGCGGCCGACCTCGCGCAGGACGGCGTCACCGGCCGCGTGCCCGAGGGTGTCGTTGACCTCTTTGAAGTGGTTCAGGTCGATGAGCAGCAGAGCCAGGATGCCGCCCCCGGCGCCGTCCGCGATGCTGGCGCTGGTGCGTTCGTACAGTTTGCGGCGGTTGGGTAGGCCGGTGAGCGGGTCGTGGGTGGCGGCGTGCGCGTTCTCGGTGGAGATCCGGGCGAGTTCGGCGTACGCCTGCGCGTTGCGGATGGCGGTGCACAGGGCCGAGGCGAAGGTGCGCAGCTTGTACTGTTCGAACTCGGTGAAGTTGACCCGGTCCCGAAAGCGCAGCCGCAGTTCGCCCGCCCGGTAGCTGCCATCCGTGGTCTGGAGTTCGGCCGTGATCAGGTTGCCGTCCGGTGTGGACGCCGCGGGCGCCGGCCCGTCGAAGGTCACGCCGCGTTCCACGCCGCGCACGACCCGGTCGCTGGTTCCGTCCGCGAAGTCGATCTCCACGTCGTCGGCGGAGAAGATCTGCGCCGCCCGGGTGGACGCCAGGTGCAGCACCTCGGTGAGGTCGGGGACGTTGAGGGCGTCGATCGCGCGGGACAACCGCTGCCAGGATTCCCGTTCGACCCGGGTGCGTACCCGCCGCGAGTGCCAGAGGTGCACGCAGGCGATCAGCAGCGGGACGAGCAGCAGGAGCAGCGGGTCGCCGCGGTAGGCCAGGACCGCCACCACCCAGAGGACCGTGGCCAGGCGGAAGACGTGCCCCACGATCTTGACGTCGAGATTCATCCGGGCGACCCGGGCGATCGGGGCCTGCTGCACGATGGCCATCAGCGGGAAGAACACCAGGTCGTCGACGATCACCATGGCACCGAACGCGAGCGTGAGCGCGATCGGGTTGAAATGCGGACGGTCCGCGGCATGGTCCATACCGGAGGCGATCAGGACCAGGCCGGCGGCGGTGGCGGTCAGCACCTCCTTGGCCACGGCGAAGACGACCTTCCGCGGTGGCAGCCGGAGCAGCACCTTGTCGATGAGCGCACCCGCCACGGCCGCCAGCACGACCCATGGCACGGGCGCGAGGGCGAGGCCGACGAGCACGGGGACCTCGGCCCACGCGACGGCTTCGCCGTTGGAGCGTACGCGGACGTGGACCCGCAGCCGGTGGGCGAACACCGTGCCGCCGCAGATCGCGACCAGCAGCAGGGCGTCCGGCCAGCCCGGACGTGGGCGCACGGGCAGGGTCGCGTCGACGACCGCCGCGAACATCGCCAACACGACGACGAGACCGACGAACAGCCGTAGCTGTCGATCGGTCACGTCGTCGTCAAGACTCTTCGCGGATCGCATCCGACTCCTGATAACCGAGCACATCGGATACCCAGCACATCTCTCATGGCTCAGACATCAGCGTATCGACACGTGCACGCCGGCGCACGGTCAGTCACTCCCATTCGTTGCTGCGCATGGCCGTCTCCCTCGCCGTCCCGTCAGGAGCTTCGCGGGCCCCTGAACCCCCTACGTACCGGTTCGCGTCGCGACAGAGGGAACGTTATGCGGGCACGCGCGGTTTTGGTAGTGATTCGTGCCGGTATGCGCAGAACACGAGAATCGACCATCGCCGCCATCACAATCCGCGTCCGGGCACGGACTGAACGCAATCCGCAACCGGGTCAAACCAGAGTGTTCCGATTACCGGACATAACGCCCCGCAAACCTGAAAGCATTGACAATAGCGATCTGGGTGGCTCTGGTTATCAACGAGCAGATGGCTGCTGAGCAGCGGGAAATCAGCGAAATTTGTCGTGGGGAAATTGTGCTGTGCCGGTGGCGATCGCGCTAACCCCAGCTCGCCGGCCGTTCTATAAGCTCCCGGTATGCCCGACGAATCCCTGCTCACCCACGTCGACGACACCGGGGCCGCGCGCATGGTGGACGTCTCCGCCAAGGCGGTCACGGCCCGCCGTGCCGTGGCCGCCGGTCGGCTCGACACCACCGCGGAGGTGGTCGCGCTGCTCCGGGGCGACGGCCTGCCCAAAGGGGACGCTCTGGCGGTGGCCCGCCTCGCCGGAATCATGGGAGCCAAGCGCACCCCGGAGATCATCCCGCTGTGTCACCCGATCGGGCTGCACGGGGTGACGGTCGACCTGCAGGTGACCGACGCGGGTGTCGAGATCGTCGCGACCACCAAGACCGCCGAGCGCACCGGCGTCGAGATGGAGGCGCTGACCGCGGTCGCCACCGCCGGGCTCGCCCTGATCGACATGGTCAAGGCCGTCGACCCGGCCGCGAGCCTGCAAGCCGTCCGGGTGCTGCGCAAGGAGGGCGGCAAGACCGGCGAATGGGTACGCCCGCAGGATCGCCCGTGACGTCCCCCGCGATCCGGGCCCGGGTCGTGGTCGCCTCCAACCGGGCCGCGGCCGGCATCTACTCCGACACCAGTGGCCCGCTGCTGGTCGCCGGGCTGCGCGACCTCGGCTGCGACGTCGAACCGGTCCCGGTCGTGGTCCCGGACGGCGAGCCGGTCACCGACGCGCTGCGTGCGGCGGTCACCGACGGCGTCGACGTCGTGCTGACCAGCGGCGGCACCGGGGTCACCCCCACCGACCGGACCCCCGAGGCGACCCGGGTGCTGCTGGACTTCGAGATCCCGGGCATCGCGGAGGCGCTGCGCGCGTACGGACGGGACAATGTGCCCGCGGCCGCCCTCTCCCGCGGGGTGGCCGGGGTGGCCGGGCGCACGCTCATCGTCAACCTCCCCGGTTCCACCGGCGGGGCCCGGGACGGACTCGCCGTGCTCGGCCCGCTGCTGGCGCACACCGTGCAGCAGCTGCGCGGCGGCGACCACGGCCGCGAGTGACCGCCCGGCGTGGCTAGGCTGATCGGGTGAGTGCTGAGGGCGTCCCGGTGGACTGGGACAAGGCGCGCCGGAGCGCGTACGAGGCGGGCCGGGCGGCAGCCGGGCCTGGTGAGCGGGTGCCGCTGGCCGAGGCTGACGGGCGTACTCTCGCCGAGCCGCTGTGCGCGCTGACCGATCTGCCCGCGTTCCCCACGTCCAGCATCGACGGGTGGGCGGTGCGTGGCCCCGCACCCTGGCGCCCGGTCGGCCGGGTGCTTGCCGGGCACACCCCGGCGCCGCTGACCGGCGACGGCACCTGCGTCGAGATCGCCACCGGTGCCATGGTCCCGTCCGGCACGGCTGCCCTGCTGCGCGTCGAGGAGTCCGGCCGCGACGCCGACGGCCTGGTCACCGGCACCCCGCGCAGCGCGCCCGAATGGCGGCTGCCCGGTGAGGAGGCGACCCGCGGCGAACAGCTGCTCGGTGCCGGGACCGCGGTGGACCCGGCCGTGGTCGGGCTAGCCGCCACCTGCGGCCACGAGACCTTGGCGGTGCGCCGGGCGGCCCGCGCGGCCGTACTGATCTTCGGTGATGAGCTGCTCACCGGCGGGGTGCCCGGCGATGGCCGGGTCCGCGACTCCCTCGGCCCCCAGGTGCCCGGCTGGCTGCGCCGCTACGGCGCCACCGTCGGCCCGGACGACGTGGCCGGCCCGGTCCGCGACACCCTCGACGCGCACGTCGACGCGCTGCGCGCCGCGCTCGCCGGGGCCGACCTCGTCTGCACCACCGGCGGCACGATGCACGGGCCGGTCGACCACCTGCACCCGGCGCTGGCCGCCCTCGACGCCGAGTACGTGGTGAACACGGTCGCGGTCCGGCCCGGCTTCCCGATGCTGCTGGCCCGCGTCACCGATCCGGACGGGCGGGCCCGCTTCGTCGCCGGGCTCCCCGGCAACCCCCAGTCCGCGGTGATCGCGCTGGTGTCGCTGGTGGCCCCGCTGCTGGCCGGGCTGCACGGCCGGGAGCTACCCGAGCTGCCCCAGGTCACCGCGGGTGCCGACGTCGCGGGGCGGGGCGGGTTCACCCATCTGGCCCTGGCCGCTCTCGACCCGCACCGGGGCACGGCCACCCCGGTCGGTCATGTCGGCTCCGCGATGCTGCGCGGGCTGGCCCAGGCGCACGGGTTCGTGGTGGTGCGCCCGGGCACCCAGGCCACCGCCGGAGACCGGGTGCCTTTCCTGCCACTACCCCTGCATCCCGGAGAACGGCCATGACCGACTGCACCGAGCGCAGCGAGGGCCGGGAGGGCATGGCCAAGGAGGCACTGCCATGACCGACTGCACCGAGCGCAGCGAGGGCCGGGAGGGCATGGCCAGAGAGGCACTGCCATGACCGTCGAGCAGCCGTCCGTGACCATCGTGGCGGTCAGCGACACCGACCTGGATCTGGCCGCGCACGAGCGCGCGGTGGCCGACCCGCGGGCCGGGGCGGTCGTCTCGTTCCAGGGGGTGGTCCGCGACCACGACCACGGCCGGGGCGTCACGTTGCTGGAGTACGAGGGTCACCCCAGTGCCGAGGCGGTGCTGCGGGAGGTGGCCGCGGAGGTGGCCGCCGACCCGGCCGTTTATGCGGTGGCCGTGTCCCACCGCATCGGCACGCTGCGGATCGGCGACGTCGCACTGGTGGCGGCGGTCAGCACGGCGCACCGTGGGGCGGCGTTCGCGGCCTGCGGGCGACTGGTCGACGAGGTGAAGGCCCGGCTGCCGATCTGGAAGCGGCAGGTCTTCGCGGACGGCACCGACGAGTGGGTGAACTGCCCCTGAACCCGGTCAGCGCGGCGCGGTCGTCGCGGGACTCGGCCGCGACTCGGCCGGCGCCGTCCGGGGCCGGTCGACCGGGAACGCCGGCGCCGCCCCGGCCCGCGTCGGCAGCCCGTTGATCAGCAGGATCATCGCCAGCGCGTACGCGTTGCCGCCGATCGTCCCGACCACCCCGCCCGCGCCGGACACCGTCCACATCGGAGTGGTGACGAACAGCAGGTAGGTGAGCACGGCCGCGACCGCGTACCCGGCTCCCGCGAAACCGGGTGGGCGCCCCGGCCACGGGCGCCGGGCGCCGACCCGCTGCCGGAACGCCGCGTCCACCAGGATCAGCACCGCCGGCACCACCCAGATCAGCTCGTACGTGCCGGTGACCGGTCCCACGATGGCCGCGGTGAGGCCCACCAGGGTGAACGCCGCGATCTCGTCGCCGTCCGCGTGCGCGGACCGGGCCCGCAGCAGACCCACCGCCAGCAGCAGCGAGGCGACCGACAGCCACAGCAGCACCGGCGTGGTGGCCGAGTCGTACAGGCGGGCCAGCACACCGGCCAGCGACTGGTTGCCGGGCGAGGCCATCCCGCCCCGGCGGTCCAGGCGGCCCAGCACCTCATCGAGCCATGCGGCGCTCTGTTGTGGAGCGGCCAGCACGGCGACCACGCCGAGGCTCAGCGCGGTGGCCACCGCGGTGCATGCCGCTCGCCACTGGCGGGTGCCCGCGAGGTAGACGATGAACAGGATCGGGCTCAGGTTCAGCGCGGTCGCGACGCCGATGCCCGCCCCGGCCCACGTCCCCCGCTGCCACCAGCGCCGTGGTGGCCGGGCCGGGGCGCCGACGTGTGGCGAGGGTGGGCGAGGACGGCCCGGCCACCACGCGGCGCGGCTGCGCGCCCAGGCGTGGCGGCGCAACGCCACCACGTCGGCCACGATCAGGCTGAAGATCAGTACGTCCAGCTGGCCGAGTCCGAGTGCCGCCCGGACCGGCTCCAGCAGCAGGGCCAGGGCACCCGCCGCCAGCACGGCGCGCCACCGTGGCCGTCCGTACCGGCGGGCCACCGGGCCGGCCAGCGCGTACAGGGTCAGCGCGAGGGTCGCGATCCCGGCGAGCGCCAGCAGCTGGCCCGCGACCGTGATGGGCAGCCACGCGGCGGGCAGCAGCAGGAACGCGGCGACCGGCGTGACCGCGGTGCCCAGGTCGCTGTCCGGTGCGCGGTAGTCGTACAGGCCGTCGCCGGCCAGCCAGTTGCGCGCGGCGGCGCGGTCGAGGGCGAGACCGGCCAGGCCGTACCGATGGGTGAGGGCGGCTACCGCGATGCCGACACCGGCGCAGGCCAGCGCGGCCACGGCGAGCCGCGCCGCTCTCCGGTGAGTGCGCGCGGTTCGGCGCGCACGCTCCACAATCGCCGGCATGGCGCGACCCCCCGTCGCTCTCGCTCTCTGGTCCGCTCGGACCTCGAGGGGCGGCGCGGATCAGGTCCGGCACGGCCCGCGGCGCGAGCTTGGCAGGCCCCGGGCAAACGCCGACGGCCCCCGATGCTTAACGCCGGGAGCGGCGGGGAGGTTGTTCAGTGCGGCAACCGCCGCGCGACGGTGGCCGATGCCGCCGCGATCTTCGCCTCTCGTTTCGCGGTCCGCACCGCGCGGCGCACCGAGCGTTGCACCGTACGCTGCGAGCGGTCGACCGCGTGCGAGGTGCGGTACCGCAGGCCCGGCCTGCCCTCGGTGTCTGACGCGGCCAGCAGCAGTCCGCCGAGCAGGCCGAGGTTCTTGAGGAAGTGGACCTGCTGCTGACCGCGCTCCGGTTCGGACATCGTCCAGAAGGGATGCCCGGCCAGGGTCGTGGGGACCAGGCCCGCGGCCAGCACCACCGCGGCCGGGCGGGTGAACCGGCCACTGACCAGCAGCAGCCCCGCGACCACGTCACTGGCCGCCTTGAGGCGGACCAGGCTCTGCGCGTCGCTGGGCAGCCGGGAGTCCACCCGCTCGATCAGCGGGCTGACGTGGTCGGTGACCTTCTTGGCCATGTCGACCCGGGAGCCGGGGTCGAGGGCGATGCGGATCCCACTGGTGACGAAGATGGCGCCGAGCATGGCGCGGGCTGCGCTGCGTACGGGCTTCATACCGCTGGTTATACCCGCACCGGACGGATCATGCCGGTTGTGTCCTGAGGTAGCGGCCGAAGTGCGGGACGGTGAACGCGACCGTGCCGCGCCCGCCGGAGTAGATCAGCCCTTTCTTGATGAGCGCGTCGCGGGCCGGTGACAGGCTGGCCGGGCGGCGGCTCAGGGCGCCCGCGATGTCGGCGGTGGGCACCGCGGCGTCCATGTCGTCGGCCGCCTCACCGGACAGCGCGGCCATGGTCCGCATGTACTCGCGTTCGGCCGGGGTGGCGCGCTCGAAGCGCGAGCCGAAGAAGCCGACCGCCAGTTCGGCCTCCGCTTCGGGGGCGGCCACCCGGACGTCCGCGGCGGTGATCGGTGAGGTGGGCGCGTGATCCCAGGTCGCCTTTCCGTACGCCTGTACGAAGTACGGGTATCCGCCGGACTTCTCGTAGAGCAGGTCCAGCGCCTTCGGCTCGTACGCGACGTCCTCGCGGGCGGCCGGGGCGCACAGCGCGTGGTCGGCGGCGATCCGGTCCAGCCGGTCGATGCGCTGGTAGCGGAAGAGCCGTTCCGAGTACGACTTGGCGGCGGACAGCACTGCGGGCAGGTGCGGCAGCCCGGCGCCGACCACGATCAGCGGGGCGCCGAGCTGGGACAGCTCGTGGCAGGCGGCGCAGAGCGCGGAGACCTCGGCGGGCCCCAGGTCCTGCATCTCGTCGATGAACAGCGCGATGCCGGTGCCCACGTCGGTGGCCAGCGACGCGGCGTCCGTGAACAGCTCCACGAGGTCGATCTCGATGTCGCCGGAGTCGGCCCGGCCCCGGGTGGGCGGGACGTCGATGCCGGGGGACCACCGGTCGCGCAGCTTCGCGCCGGAGTCGCCGGCCCGCAGCGCGAACGCCTTCAGGACGCCGAGCACCTCGTCCACCCGGTCGGGGTCGCGGTGGTGCGGGGTCAGCTCCCGGATGGCCATGTGCAGCGCGCCGGACAGGGGGCGGCGCAGCGACTGGTCCGGGCGCGCCTCGATCTTGCCGGTGCCCCACAGGCGGCCGATCGCCGCCGAGCGCAGCGTGTTGAGCAGTACGGTCTTGCCGACGCCGCGCAGGCCGGTCAGGACGAGGCTGCGTTCGGGGCGGGCCCGGGCGACACGTTCGAGGACGACGTCGAACGCGTCCAGTTCGCGGCCGCGGCCCGCCAGCTCGGGGGGCCGCTGCCCGGCGCCGGGCGCGTACGGGTTCCGTACCGGATCCACGGATAGCACCGTATCGGGCTGTCTAGCCGAATTGCTAGAGACGGGACTCGACGGGCTTCTAAGGTTTTCTAGCGTCTCGGCTAGAAACCGCTAGAACGACCTACCGTTCGGGAGCCCTACTTCTCGCGGAGGCAGAGGACGAAGTCGAGGCTGTCCAGCTCGCTGTCGTAGAAGTACCACTTGGTGTACCCCGTGACCTTGCTGCACTTGACCTTGGCGTCGTCCTCGCCCGTGGTGTGCCCGTCCACCCGCTTGAGCACCTCGTACGTGCCCGAGGCGCACGGCGTGATCTTCATGATGGGCGAGGCGACCGTGCCTTCGTTACGGACACACTGCCCCTTCGACACGAACCGGGCGTCCGAGCTGCTGCCGGGCTCCGCCCCCACACCCGTGGCCGCTGCGCTCGGCGTCGCCAGCGTGCCGGACTGCTGCTTCTGTCCCTTGTCCCGGGTGATCAGCCACGCGGTCGTCGCGAGACCGCCGCAGATGAGCAGGCCCAGCACCACCACCAGGACGAGGATCGGGCCGTTGCGGCGGCGCGGCTGCGGCCCGCCCGGCGGCGTCCACCCTCCCGGCGCACCGGTCGGCGCGGAGGTGTACGGCTGTGGATAACTTGCCGACGCCCCGGTGTCGGTCGGCACGGAGACCGGATGGGCGCCCCAGCCACCCTCCGGCGGCGCCGTGGGGTGTCCGCCCCAAGGGTCGGACGGTTCCGTGTACGGCTCGTCGGACCCCGGCAGTCCGCCGGCCGGCCACGGCCGCCCGGAGTTCGGGCCGTTCTGGGTCATCGGGGTCCTCCTGGCACACGTTCGCTGCCCCGCAACGGTAGCGTGCGGCGGCTCCGCGTTCTGTCCCGGAATCGCGCCCACCATGGATCATTCCGGCGACAACCGCCCGAACGATCGCCGCTGTCGGCAACCCGACCCGCCGATGCGGTCCGCCGCCGATACGGTCCATGGTCATGTCGCTACCCATCGTCATCCTCGCTACCGGGTACGGCGCCGCCGCGAGCGCGTTCCTGCCCCGGGTGGCGTACCGGCTGAGCGTCCCGTTCGGGACTGCACCCAGGCCGGTCTGCGCCCGGTGCGAGCGGTCTTTCCCCGCCGGGCACCGCGGATGGGTCCGCGCCGGGAGCCCGTGCCCGTGCGCCGGATCGCCGGCGGACCTGGCCGTGGTCGGCGCCGGTGCGAGCGCGTCCGCGGTGCTGGCCCTGGCGCTGGGGACCGTGCCGATACTGCCCGCGCTGCTGGCGGCGGTGCCGATCGGTGTGCTGCTGGCCGCGGTGGATCTGCGCTGTCTACGGCTGCCCGACCCGCTCGTCGGGGCGCTGGCCGCGGTCGTCGTGCCGCCACTCGTACCGCTGGCCCTCGGCGGCGGGGAGCCGGGGCGGCTGGGGCGCGCCGCCGCCGCGGCGGGACTCGCCGGCGTCGCGTACCTGATGGTGGCGTTGCTGCCCGGGCAGGGTCTGGGCTTCGGCGACGTCAAGCTGGCCGCGGTCCTCGCCTTTCCCCTCGGCTACCTCGGCTGGCCCGCCGTTGCCGTCGGGATGGTGGCGCCGCACCTGGTCAACGGCCCCGCGGCGCTGTTCCTGCTGGTCTCCGGGCGGGCCCGCCGGGGCACCGCCCTGCCGCTGGGCCCGGCCCTGCTGGCGGGCGCCGTCGTCGGCGCGCTCGCGGCCTGACCCGCGCTACAGCAGGCGGAGCTGGCGGTCGCGCGGCCTCGCCGGGACCGTGTCACCCATCCGCTCGAACAGTCCCGCGTCGATCGCGTCGAGGAACGGCGTCGGCGCCTGCTCCCGTTCGCTGCCGTGCCGGAATCTGCGGGCCGAGTGCGTCACGTACAGCCGGTCCTGGGCCCGGGTCAGGCCCACGAAGAACAGCCGCCGCTCCTCCGCGGTCTGGTCGGCGTCCGGTGCCGCCCCCGGCCAGCGCAGCGGCAGCAGCCCGTCCTCGCAGCCCACCAGGAACACGACCGGGAACTCCAGGCCCTTGGCCGCATGCAGGGTCAGCAGGTTCACCGCCTCGGCGCGCGGGTCCAGCGCGTCCACCTCGGCACCCGTGGCGATCTCCTGCAGCAGGCGGGGCAGGTCGTCACCGACCCGCTGTGCCAGCGGCATGAGCAGATCCGCGGCCGCCCAGACGTCCTCCGGGGCGAGCTGCTCGCCGTCCAGGGTGGGCGCCGCGTACCGCTGGGCCAGGACCTGGGCGGTCAGCTTCACCCGGGCCGCCAGCGAGCCGCCCAGGCCGCCCGCGTGACGCAGCTCGCGGGCCAGCACCTGCACCCCGGCGCGGTCGCGCAGCCGGTTGTGGGACCGCTTCTGTACGGGCACCCCGGCGCGCGCCAGCGCCGCCACGATCGGACCCGACTGGGCGTCCGTGCGGTACAGCACCGCGATGTCCGAGAAGGACAGCGCGCCGGGCACGACCGCCCGGCCGTCGACGCGTCCGGAGTCGAGCGAACGGTGCGACAGCCCGCCGACCAGCTCGTCGACCGTACGAACCACGAAGTCGGCCTCGTCGGCCGCGGAACTCGCCCGGTACCGCCCCACCAGTGGCGCCTCGGGGTCGAGCCGGGCCGGGTCGAGCCGCCGCCCGCGCACCAGCGTGCTCGGCGCGATCGCCTGCACCGCCGCCGCCAGAATCGGCGCGGACGAGCGGTAGTTGCGGGTCAGCCGGACCAGCCGGGCATCCGTGAAGTCCTGCGAGAAACGCAGGAAATACCCCACGTCGGCGCCGCGGAACGAATAGATCGCCTGATCCGGGTCGCCGATCGCGCACAGGTTGCCGTCGGCCGGGCTGAGCAGGCGCAGCAGTTCGTACTGCACCTCGTCGACGTCCTGATACTCGTCCACGAAGATCCAGCGCCACCGGTCCCGGTACTGCTGCACCAGCGCGGGATCATCGCGCAGCAGCGCGACCGGCAGGGTGAGCAGGTCGTCCAGGTCGACCAGGTTCCGCTGGCGCAGCAGCTTCGTGTACGCGGCCGTGTCGTCACCGGCCTGTTCCCGGACCGCGTCGCGTTCGGCGTCCTCCGCGATCCGCCACCCCGGGCTCAGCCCCGCCGCCTTCGCGTTCTCCGTCAGGATGGCCAGCCCGACCGCGTGGAACGTGCCGACCGTGATGTCCTCGGCGGCGTCGCCGAGCAGCCCGGACAGCCGTACGCGAAGCTCCTCGGCCGCCCGCCGGGTGAAGGTGATCGCGAGGCAGCGCTCGGGGAAGATCCCCAGCTCCGCGCAGAGGTACGCGATCCGGTGCGTCAACGTGCGGGTCTTGCCCGTGCCGGGACCGGCCACAATCAGCAGCGGCCCGCCGGGCGCCGACGCAGCCACCCGCTGCATGGCGTCCAGCCGGTCCAGCAGCCCCGTGCCGACCTCCTCCATCCCGGCCAGCATCGGCTCGAACGGCTCGTGCGGGCTCGGCGGCGGGGGCAGCGGCGGGGCCGGGGCCGGTACGGTCTTGCGCGGCTCGCGCACCTTCGGCGTGGGCACCCGGCCGAGCTGCGGTTCGGACCGCCGCTGCTGAGGGACCGCCGCCGCGGCCGGCACGTCGAACAGCGTCTCGGCCTGCGGGGCGCTCGCCCGGTTGCGCAGCTCCCCCGGCTCGAACAGGGTGATCACTCCGTACTCGCCGTCGTAGCCCGGGACCCGGCGGACCGCGCCGCGGCGCAGCCGGTCGATCGCCTCGCGCAGATGCTCGCCGCCCGCCTGCCCGATCGCGTCCAGCGGCACCGTACGCAGGATGTCCAGCTCGGTGCCGAGCGTGGCGACGAGGTGGTTGAGCTGCGACTCGACCGTCTTGGACTTGGGGCCGACCCCGCTGATCTCGCCGAGGATCTCGTGCAGCTGGATGAGGTGTTCGACCCGTTGCGGGCGGCGGCCGGCGCCCGGCGGGCGGTCGGCCAGGTCCTCGACCCGGCTCAGGACGCCGACGGTCAGTGGCTTGCCACACTCCGGGCACCGGCCTCCCGCCTCCCGGGTGCGGGCGGGCTCCCAGTTCACGGCGCAGGCGCGGTGGCCGTCCGCGTGGTACTTGCCCTCCTCGGGGAAGAACTCGATCGTGCCCGCGAGGGTGTGCCCGTCCTTGATCGCGAAATAGTCCGGGGTGCCGGTGAACAGCGTCGCCTCGCGGGCCAGCGCGGCGGGGGAATGCGCGTCCGAGTTGGACACCAGGCGGTAGCGGTCCAGGCTGGACACCCGCCAGTTCATCTCCGGGTCCGACGACAGGCCGGTCTCCACGGCGGTGATCTGGTCGGCCAGGTCGGCGTAGCAGTCGGCGATCGCGTCGAAGCCGGACTTCGAGCCGAGCGCGGAGAACCACGGGGTCCAGATGTGCGCGGGTACCAGGTAGGCGTCCGGGCTGGCCTCGAGCGTGATCTCCAGCAGATCCCGGGAGTCCAGGCCCAGGATCGGGCGGCCGTCCGCGGTCAGGTTGCCGACCCGGCCGAGGGCGGTGTTGAACCGCGCGGCCGCGTCCAGGTCGGGCATGTAGATCAGGTGGTGCACCTTGCGGGTGCGGTCGTCCCGTTTGTAGATCGTCGAGATCTCGACGCTGAGCATGAAACTCGCCTCGGGGGTGTCCCGCAGCGAACCCGGCAGGCGCTGCTCGACGCCGCCCCGCAGGTCGTCGGTGAGCCGGAACAGGCCCGGCCCGGCGGGTACGAGACTCTCCCGCAGGTGTTCGAACCACGCCGGATGCGTGAAATCGCCCGTGCCGAGCACCGCGATGCCCTTGCGGCGTGCCCACCAGGCGAGGTTGGGCAGCGTGAGGTCACGGCTGCAGGCGCGCGAGTACTTCGAGTGAATGTGCAGGTCCGCGACGTACGTGTCCGCGGTGACCGAGGACCCTGCGCTGAACGAGGGCACGCCGCATCCTGTCATGGGCACACCTGTACGCGCGCGCCGCCACGCGCGGAGTGACCCATTCGATCCGCGTGCGCATGACCGCCTCCGCCGCGGCGCAGCGAGGGCCGCGCGGGCAGGCCGGTCAACTACGCATCCTCGATCGTGGCCGCCCGCGCCGTCGGGCAACGCCGGGAATTCACTGTCACGGGGTACGCAACTCGACGAGCGTCACCTGGGGCGGGGCGCCGACGCGCACCGGTGGCCCCCAGAAGCCCGCGCCGTTCGTCACGTACAGCGGGACGCCGTCGACCTTGCCGTAGCCGCTGACCACCGGCTGGCCCTCCGCCTTGACGACCAGGTTGAACGGTGCCATCTGGCCGCCGTGGGTGTGGCCGGACAACTGCAGGTCGACGCCGAAGCTCGCGGCCTGGTGGACCTGCACGGGCTGGTGAGCCAGCAGAATCACGGGGCGGGAAGGGTCCCGGTCACCGAGCGCCTTGCGGAAGTCCGGGCCCTGCCCGTACACCGCCCCGGCCAGGTCGTTGACCCCGGCCAGGTCGAGCCCGCCGAGCGCGACCCGCTCGTTCTGCAGCGGCCGTACGCCCAGCCGAGCGACCTCCTGCACCCAGTCCTGGTAGTCCGGGCGGTAGTACTCGTGGTTGCCGGTCACGAAGTAGGCGCCCTGCCGGGACTTGATCCGCGCCAGCGGCTCGGCGTACCGGCCGAGTTCCGCCACGCTGCCGTCAACGAGGTCACCGACGATGCAGACGACGTCCGCGTCCAGCGAGTTGATCATGTCGACGATGCGGCCGACGTGGTGCGAGGCGCTCAGCGGCCCGAGGTGGATGTCCGAGACCACGGCGAACCGGGTGCCGTCCAGCCCCCGCGGAAGCTTGGCCAAGGGGATCCGCACCCGGTCCAGGCGCGGCGGCCCCAACGCGGTGCGTACGCCGTAGCCGGTGATGCCTGCCGCGGTGAGCCCCGCGAAGATCGCCGCACCGCGCGCCAGCAGCAGCCGTCGGTCGACCCCCGCGCGCTCGGGCGGCCCGTCGGCAGCCTCGGCGCCCATCCCGGGCGAGGCCGCCTCCCGCCGTGCGGGGTCCACGGCCGGGACCGCGACGGCGGCTGCCGTGACGGGTTCTTCCACCCGCGCTCCGGCTGCGGCTGTGGCTGGCGCCTCCGCCCCGGCGGCGGACCGGCGGTGCAGCCACAACCCGATCAACAGCCGTGGCACCTCCAGCACCAGCAGCACGATGAGCAGGTAGAACATCAGCGCGATCCACAGATATCCCAGCCAGCCGACCACCTCGGCGTTCCCACCCCGGGTCAGCAGGAGGGTGACCGGGACGAGCGCGGCCAGCAGAGCCACCACGGCTCCGCCGATCCGCCGGGCCCGGCCCGGTCGCAGCGGGTCACGGACGAGCCGCTTCCACAGGTACAGGTGGATCAGCCCGAGGACGGCGAGGACCACGGCGACGAAGGCGATCACGGTCAGCCCCCCGCGAACGGAGGCAGGACGTCGACGGTCGCGCCGGTCGGCAGCAGCGCCGCGCGGTCGTGGCACTGCAGTCCGTCGACCAGGTAGCTGGCGGCCTTGAGGACGACCGCGAGGCGTTCACCGTGCCGGGTGGTGAGGCGGTCCACGAGATCGTCGAGCGTGCCCGCGTCGACGCCTTCGGTGCTGACCCCGGCCGCGGCGCGCGCCCCGGCGAAGTAGCGGACGGTCAACACCGCTCAGCCTCCGATCGCCGACATCGGTCGGGCCGGTTGCAGGAACGCCGGATCGTCGATGCCGTGTCCCGCCCGCTTGCCGTACATGGCGGTCTGCCAGGCCCGCGCGATCTCCGCGTCGTCGGCGCCGCCACGCAGCAGCGCCCGCAGGTCGGACTCCTCGCGGGCGAAGAGGCAGTTGCGCACCTGGCCGTCCGCGGTCAGCCGGGTGCGGTCGCAGTCGCCGCAGAAGGGCCGGGTCACGCTGCCGATCACGCCGACCCGGGCGGGGCCCCCGTCCGCGGCTGTCCAGCCCGGTACCAGCCAGGTCTCGGCCGGGGCCGTTCCACGTGAAACGGTGTCGGGTTCCAGGCCGAACGGCTCCAGCGACTCGAGGATCTCCGCCGCGGTGACCATGGTGTGCCGGTCCCACTGGTGCTGCGCGTCCAGGGGCATCTGCTCGATGAAACGCAACTCGTACCCATGCTCGAGCGCGAAACGCAGCAGTGCGGGAGCCTCGTCGTCGTTGATGCCCCGCATGAGCACGGTGTTGATCTTCACCGGGGTGAGCCCGGCGGCCGCCGCGCCACGCAGACCGGCCAGCACGTCGGCATGCCGGTCCCGGCGCGTCAGGGTCTGGAAGCGCTCCGGTGACAGCGTGTCGAGGGAGACGTTGACCCGCCCCAGCCCGGCGTCGCGCAGGGCGGGTGCGAGCCGGTCGAGCCCGATGCCGTTGGTGGTGACGGACAGCCGCGGTCGCGGGGACAGCCGCGCGGCCGCGGCCACGATGTCGACCAGCCCCGGGCGGATCAGGGGCTCGCCGCCGGTGAAGCGGACCTCGGTCACCCCGAGCAGCTCCACCGCGATCTGGATCAGCCGGTGCATTTCGTCGTCCGTGAGCTGCTGCTGCCGGGGCAGCCAGGCCAGACCCTCTTCGGGCATGCAGTACGAGCAGCGCAGATTGCATCGATCCGTCAGCGACACCCGCAGATCGGTCGCCACCCGACCGAATCGGTCCACCAGTGGCCCGGCTCCGGCCCGCTCGGACGTCGCAGCCTGCTCGGCCACGGGGGTTTCCGCTGCTCCGGCGGCCCGCTGAGCCGGTCCGGGACGGTCGGCCGGTCCGGGACGGCCGACAGGTTCGGCGGCACCGACCCGCTCCCTGGGCGCCACCGCGTCGAGGCACTCGGCGGTTCCGACCGCGCCGAGAGACCCGACGGCGTCGACCCGCCCGGCGGAATCCAGCCGCCCGGCGCTGTCGACCCGCCCGGCGCTGTCGACCCACTCGGCGGTGCGGGTCACGGACCTACCCTCGCTCACCGATCGAATCTAGCCCGTCGGGCCGACATTTCCGCGCCGGCGTCGTCAGTCCCACAACCCCTCAGAGGCGAAGGGCCAGGTCGGCGGCCGTGCGCACCGCCGCGCGGTAGGTCTCACCGAACACCGCCGTGTGCACGAGCAGCAGGTGCAGCTGGTGCACCGGCACGCGCGCCCGCCAGCCGTCGGCCAGCGGCCAGGTCTCCGCGTACGCATCCAGGATCCGGTCCAGGTGTGGCGCCCCGCCGAACAGCGCGAGCTGCGCGAGGTCCGTCTCCCGGTGGCCGCCGTGCGCCGCCGGGTCGACCAGCCACGCGCGGCCGTCGGCGGCCCACAGCACGTTGCCCGGCCACAGGTCGCCGTGCAACCGCGACGGCGGCTCGTCCGCGCCGTACCCGGGCAGGTCGGCGATGACGCGCTCGACGGCCGCGACGTCCGCCGTCGCCAGCGCGCCGCGATCGGCCGAGATCTTCAGGTACGGCCGCAGCCGGTGCTCGCCGAACCAGCTCGACCACGGCCCGGCAGACGCGGAGTTGTCCTGCGCGAGCGGGCCGATGAACCCGGCCCATGCGGCGCCGAACCCGGGCGCCCCCGCGCGGTGCAGCCCGGCCAGCTCCCGGCCGAACCGCTCGGCCGCCGCCGGGGTGGCCGTCCCCGGCTCGACCCACGCCAGCGCCAGCAGATCCGGCAGCGCCACCAGCACCTCCGGCACCGGCACGGCGCCCGCCTCGGCCAGCCAGCGCAGCCCGCTCGCCTCGGCGGCGAAGAAGCCCTCCGGCGGGGCACCTCGCGGCCAGGTCTTGGCGAACAGCGAGGTGCCGTCGTCCAAGGTCAGGCGCGCGGCGTGGCACACGTCGCCGCCGCCCACCGGGGTCTCCCGGATGCGCTGATGGGTGAGAAATGTCGGGAGGTGCTCGGGGTGCGCGTGCAGGTACGCCAGATCCACGCCCTCATCTTCCACTTCGGGTTACGAGCTGCCCGATTCGGAGCCAAAATGTCGGCATGGACCCTGTCGCAGTGCGTTCGTACCGGCCGACCGATCACAGCGCGGCACGCCGGCTGTGGTCCGAGCTGACCCGCCAGCACACGAACATGTACGGCACCGCGAACGGCAAGGGTGACGACGGCGGAGCCGAGTTCGAGGAGTACCTCACCCGGCTCGATCTGGGCGGTGTCTGGGTCGCCGACCATGCCGACGACGGGGTGATCGGCCTGGTCGGGCTGGTCATCCGGGGCCGGGCGGGCGAGGTCGAGCCGATCGTGGTCACCGCGACCCACCGGCACAAGGGGGTGGGCCGCAAACTCCTGCGGCACGTGGCCGACGAGGCGCGGCGCCGCAACATGAAATCGCTGACCATCTCCCCCGAGTCGCGCAACGTGGAGGCCATCCGCAGCCTGCACGCGGCCGGGTACAACGTCGTCTCCGCGATCGAGCTGACCCTCGACCTCGGCCGCGACACCCAGGCGTGGCAACCCGACAGCGTCGAACTGCACGAGCTGTCATTCCGCTCCTGACCTGGGCGGTTACGCTCCGTGCCTGTGGATGACGGGCGTGTCGTCCACAGGCCGAGGATCGGCACGCCCGGGAGGCCGGGGCCGCGCCACGCTGCCCCGCATGACACCCGAGTGCACCCTCAAGGTCAGCAGTCCCGCCGAACTCATCGCGGCGGTGCCGTTCCTGCTCGGCTTCCACCCGGCCGACAGCATCACCGTGGTCGCCGTCCGCGGGCCGCGGGTGCGCTTCGCCGCCCGTCATGACCTGCCCGAGCCGGACCAGCCCGGCGACGAGCTGCGCACCGAGTCCGACCACGTCGCCGAGGTCGTGGCCCGCCAGGGCGTCGACGGCGCCACGGTCATCGGGTACGGCCCGGCCGACCGGGTCACCCCTGCCGTGGCGCGCACCGCCGAGGCGCTGCGCCGCCAGGGGCTGGTGGTGCACGACGAGCTGCGGGTCACCGACGGGCGCTACTGGTCGTACCGGTGCACCGAGCCCGCCTGCTGCCCGCCGGACGGTCGCCCGTGCCCGCCCGGGCACAGCGCGGTCGCGGCCGCCGCCACGTTCGCGGGACAGGTGGCGCTGCCGGACCGGGCCGCCCTCGTGGCCCAGCTCGCCTCCGTGACGGGCGCCGACCGGGCGGCGATGACCGCGGCGACCGCCCGGGCCCAGGGGCGGCTGGCCGATCTCATGGCCCGGGAACTGCACGAGGCGGGTTTCGCCCGGCTGGTCCGCCACGCCGGCCGGACGGCGGTCCGGGCGGCGGAGCGGTCCTACCGGTCGGGCCGGGGCCTGGCCGACGACCAGGTCGCGTGGCTCGGGGTGCTGCTGATACACCTGCCGGTGCGTGACTACGCATGGGAACGCATCGGCACCCAGCCGTGGCGGGTGACGATGTGGACGGACGTGCTGCGCCGGGTCGAGCCGCCGTACCTGCTGGCGCCCGCCTGCCTGCTGAGTTTCACCGGGTGTCCGGCAAACACCGCATCAGACTAACGGACCAATGCCCCCGATGGCTTCATAGTGCGACGTCTACATCCCTCAGCTCAGTCACTGGGAACGAAGGCGCCGGTGGGCCGCCCACTTGCCGGTCCAGGCCGCAAGGTCGTGTACCCACTGATGAGGGCTCTGCCGGGACTTGGCCGACCACTTCGAGGCGTTCTTGGACGCGAATTCGTCCAACACCTCAGGATCAGTCGCAGTCCATGCAGGGAACCTCGCGAGCCAGTTCTCAGCCTGCTCGGGCTTGTGGCCACTGCCGATCAGCCACTGAACAAGCAGGGCGAGTTCGACCCACGAAGCGGCCTTGGTCGCCCATGCCCAATCGACGATCCGCAGGCCGTCCGTGGTCACGATCAGGTTGGTCGGGTTGAGGTCAGAGTGGATGACCATCGCGCCCGTCATCGCCGGGTGCCCGAACCCGAGCCGGGCTTCAGGGGTGAACCACGGTCGGCCCGGCGCGGGGGTCTCCTGAAGTTCGTTTAATGTCGCAGTGAGCAGATCAAGATCCGGACTTCCGGGGGACAGATCGGCGTGGGGACCGTCGAGATGTTCGGTCCCCACCACCAACCACCCATCGGACTGGAAGTCCCACAGGACCGCGGCTGGATACCGGCCAACGGCCTTCGTGACGGCCAGTTCGTAGCGCAGTGTCAGAACGTTCGTCTCGGCTGAGGCAGCCTTGATGAACACCGTTCCGTTCGGCCCGGTGACGGCGGAGGCGATCTCCGCGTGGTCGCCGGTCACGGCCGGGGTCACCTCGAAGGCTCCGCCGATTCGGTCGGCGATCTCGGTGGTGACGGCCTCCGGCAAGGCGGTCCAGTCACTGCGCAAGGGAGATCCTTATCGGTCAGGCGTTGATACCGGGCTGCGGCGGGTTGGGTGGGCAGCAGGACTCGGCCTCGCCGCTCCAGAATTCCATGTCGACCGGGTAGCCGGTCGCGTGCAATGCCGACAGCGTGTAGGTCATGGCGGTGCCGTCCTGCATGGCCTCGGTCAGGATCGGGCGGTGGTGCACGTAGTGGCCCGCGACCTCGTGACAGGCTGCGGTGTAGGGCTCGCTGATCTGGAGAGCGGCGTGCCACACGGCATCGACCGGGCGGGTCGGGACGACCCGGTAGGACTCGCCGGACGGCAGTGTCATGCCGTAGCCGGGGTTATCGTGCGCGTCGGCGTATGCCTTGAGGAAGATCAGAAACTGCTCGGTCGCTCGTTCGGCGTAGGTCTGAGTGACCTCCTGCTTGGCGGCGAAGTAGCGGGCGATCTTGTCGAACACCTCAGCCGAGACAAGCGTTCGAGGGTCCGCGACGATCGCACCCGGCATGTCCGCGGTGATGGTCATTTTCTGTACCTCCTGCTCCGAGGGGTTATGGGAGGCTACGCACCACAGGAAGCGGACGGTGCGTAGAGTCTTGCCATCTGCACGCCTTTCGGCACAATGATCAAATTTCCTGCGTGAACGCAGGGCCGCGTATGTAGAGTTCGCGGCCTTGCCAGCCGCCGTGATGCTCCGGCGTGCCCTTCGCGCATTTCCCGAACACGCGCCACCACGTCAAATCGTCGCCGTAGTCGCATGGCTCAATCACCATTTCGACACGACAAAGGATCGGTCCAGCGCCGTACTTGTAGTCCTCGTCCGCCAGGCGCAACGTGACGCCCGGTCGGGGCCTATCGGCCACCATGGGCGACCGCGCTTCCCCGGCTCGGCTCCCACGCCCGCAACGCGGTGAGCAGGGATTCCAACGGTGCCGACTCGGGCGGGTAGACCACGGCCGCACGGCCGACCGCCCGAAGGCCTGGATGGAGCGACGCCCCGCGGACTCGCTTCGGCAGCGCAGGGAGCGGCGTCAAAGGCGCACTGACGGTACGCGCAGATGGTGGGGTTCCCCTGACCGTGTAAGCCATGACGTCATACCTCTCGTTGAACCGGACCGGATTTGTCGATGTCGGCCGAGCACCGTTGGGGTGATCCGCGCGGGCCGACTCGCACCAGACAGAGGACCGGCGTGACCATTCCGCTGCTGAAGAAGTATTCGATGAGCGCCTTCCCATCGAAGGGGGCTGCCCTCAGATCACCAGATTTCCGGCCTGCTCGTAAGAAGGCGAGCCTTGCCCCGGAATGCTGATCCAGGGCACAGGTTGTGCGGGGTTGCGCGCACCCAGATGATCAAATCCGGACCACGTATGGTGACTCCGTTGGCACAGGAGGTACCGATGGTGCGACCAGTCACGAACCACGAACTCGAGGCGCTGCTGCACGAGGCTGGGTACGGATACGCGCATGGCGCCTTCGCCCGCCAGGTGAACCACGCGGCCGGCGACCATGGTCACCTGCGCTACGACGCCTCGACCGTCTACTGGTGGCTCCGGGGGCGCTGCCCGGACCGGCACATCCAGGAGCTGATCACGACGGTTCTGGCCCGCAGGATCGGCCGAACGATCACCGTGGACGCCCTCGGTCTCGGGGGCGAGGGCACGCAGGTCGGACTGCATTACCCAGGTTCGCCACGAGAGGCGGTCGATGTCGGCAGCCGGTTGTGGAGGATGACAGTGCAGCGCGGAGACCTTGTGGCTGCCACCCCGTTCGTCGTCGCAGCGGCCTTAAACACCGGATTCGCCTGGCGCTTCGACCCCGCCGACGCCACGGTGGCGCACCAGGGGAGCCGACGGATCCTCGACTCGGACGTCACGGCGCTGCAACTGTTCGCCGATCAGTTCGCCGAGCTCGACCGCCAACACGGCGGCGGCGCTCACCACACACGCACTCTGATGAGCGACTTTCTGTACCGAAATGTCAGCCCGATGCTGCACGGCACCTACACCGACGCGGTCGGACGACGGCTGATGACCGCTGCCGCCACCATCGCCGGGCAACTCGCGTTCATGACTTACGACGCTGGTGAACACGGCGCCGCCCAACGCCACTTCACCACGGCGCTGCGCCTGGCGAAGGCCGCCGATGATGCCCTCTACGGCGCTCACGTGCTGGCGAACCTCGCCACCCAGGCGATCTACCTCGGCCACGGCCCCGAAGCAGTACGACTCGCCCGCGCCGCGCTTGACGGCGCTGGCCGGGCCCCCGCCTCCGTCCTTGCCCGTCTGCACACCACTGAAGCGAGCGCGCACGCCATGGCCGGCGACCGGAGGGCCTGCACCAGGGTCCTGGCCAGGGCCGCCCGCGCTCTCGCCAGATCCCGACCAGGAGACGCACCAGCTTGGGCCGGGTACTTCAGCCCCGCGCACTTCGCCGGCGCGGCGCTGCGTTGCCACCGTGACCTTCAGCTACACCGCCAGGCCGTCCGCTACGGACCCGCCGCACTCGACGTTCCGGCGGGAAACGTTCGAACCCGGGTGCTACATACCGCTCTGCTCGCCACCACCCATGCCGCCGCTGGCGATCTCGATGAAGCTTGCCTCCTCGGTAAGGAGGCCATCCAGCACAGCCGCACCATCAGCTCAGGGCGCGTCCGCCACCGGCTCGCCGAGTTCGCCCGTGGGCTGACACCGCATCGTTCGGTCGCGGGCGTCGCCGACTTTCTCGAAGAACACCGCAGCGCCCTCGCCGTCGCTGTGTGAGCGCAGCGGGCAAACTCGACTACCGTCGCCCCATGAACACGTGGGTCGAGCCTGAGGTCTGGTACGCGCAACTGCCCTCCTTCCACGCCGCAGCCGCCGCCCTGATCACCGCCACCGGCACCGACCACGTCCTGCTGGTGAAGCCCACGTACCGAGACGGCTGGTCACTCCCCGGCGGATACGTCGAAGCAACCGAGTATCCCCACAACACCTGCGCCCGCGAACTGCATGAGGAACTCGGCCTCACTGTCAGACCCGGCGCCCTGCTCGTCGTGGACTGGGCCCCACCTGAAGGCAAACGCCCCCGAGCAATCATCAGCCTGACCTTCGACTGCGGCGAACTCTCGCCGGATGTCGAGATCACCCTGGCAGCAGGCGAACTCGACGACTGGGTGTTCCGCACGCCCGACGAGGCGGCAGCGTGTCTGCCCGCCAACGTCGCCCCGCGCATTGCCGCGGCTCTGCAGGCACGCGCCCTCGGAGAGACCGCATACCTGGCCGGAGGCCGAATCATGTAGCCCGACGCCACGCGCGGCGTCTGCGGCCTGGGAGATCCACAGAGGACGCGAAGATCTCGATGCGTCCCCCGTCCTGCCCTTTGCGCTGTTCGGCGCTCCACGAACCTCTGAGCAGGCGCGACGACGTATGGCCGATGGTCGACGCGGGCGCAGCCGTGGGCGCCGCCGTGGCCGCGTGACGAAGTGACGGAACGAACGTCACTCTCCTATTACTTCTTCAAATTCCTTCTCCTCCTTTAAGCAGCAATAGAGAGTGACGCAACTTCCGTCACTTCGTCACCTCGACCGACGGCACCGCCCACCGACCCGGGCCTCTTGAGAACCTCGTCCTGCTCCCGCTGGACCGTGTCGCGGTTCGGCCGCGCCCGCCGAAGCGAGCAACCCATGCCGCCGCGATGTTGCGTGAACAGGCTGAGCCGACCTGGCCGACTTGCAGAACGTCCCGCCCTTCACCTGGAGCCTCGCGCGGCATTCGGCTGCGGGCGGGACAAGTTCGCGGTGCACACCCTCGGCCGTCTGGCGGGACGCCGAGGAGAGCGCGCCGTTGGGCCAGCGCTTCCGTGAGCGGAGCCGCCGCGTGTCTGCCACTTGGCGGCTCCGCCCCGGTCCGCCCCGACGCCGCCAGCAGGCGCGCCGCCCGCCAATCGCCCGCGCCACCAAGGAGGCCGCTATCCCTCGCCACACCCGAACGCCCAGCCGCAGGCGACGCCGTCCGTCAGTCGCGCCGACCTCCCGGCCGACCGCCCTGGTCGTCAACCGCGATGCCGTCGCCGCGATGCGCAGTGGCTACCGCGTCGTCCACGTCCAGGGCGCCACGCCCGTCTACCGATACACGGACGCGTGACCGAACCCACTCCGGACCGCTCGCCGCACCCCCCGCACCGCCCGAAGGGACACTGACCATGGCGAAACTGACTGTCTACGGCCGAGACGACGGCCCTATCGACCTTGAGCGTGACCTCCCGCCCCACGTACTCGCCTCGCCCGAGTGCCCGCCCGACATCCGCGACGCCCGCCGGGCATTCGAGGACGCCGACGCCCGCCGTGCACCGTTCGCCGACGCTCTCCAGGCCGTCAAGGACGAGCCCGAGGACCGCGCCATTGCGATCCGCCGCGCCGTCCGCGACGGTGAGGAACCGCCCAGCCCGCTCGACCCCATCGCGCACGCTGAGCGCGTCCGCATCGCCACCGAGCAACTGAACGCGGCCACCCGCGTAGCCGTCACCGCAGGCAACCGATACGAGCAGCTCATCCCCGTGCACCGCGACACGCTGCGGACGATCGTCGCCGCGCACGCCCCAGCACTCGCCACGCGGGCCGCCGAGTCCGGTCGCACGGCACAGGCCGACTACGCCGCCGCGCAAGCGGCCCTTGACGTACTCCAGATGCTCGACTACTCGTACGTCGGGACCGAACCGGACGAGACGCGGCGCGTGCGGATGGAGCACACCGTGGGCGCTCACTACCACCGCGTCGAGAAAGCAGACCCGCGCAACGAACCCGGACGCCCGATGCGGATGGCGATGTCGTGGCATGACGTCCTTGCCGTGACGGCTGGCATCCCTGCCGACATCGCGGTCCGTGATCCGCTTGCCGAACCTGACGAGGCAGTCGCGTCCGCGCACGCCCGCTACCTAGCAGTCCCCGTCGACGACCGGGGCCGCGAGCCGATCGTGCTGGACGGGCAGCCGCGCCGATGAGCCCCCGACGACCGGAATCTGACCAGGCTCGCGTCGCCCGCGTCGTCGCTGAAGCCGACGACGCCCGCCAACGCCGCCACCAAGAGCCGCGCGCCGACCGCAGCTGGATGATCGCCCCGCAGCGGAGCGCTACGGCCTCCCGCCTGAGCTGGCCGAACGCATCACCGCCGACCGAACCGCAGAGATCCACGCTCAAGCGCGCCAGCTCGCCATTGCACACGCGACCGCGCACAGTCCGGCGCCGAGGCCGGACTGACACCGGAAGCAGCCATCAAGCTTGAACTCGTCGCCGGTCGCCACCCACGGCAGAGCCAGCAGCCCTTCGACCCGGTCGAAGTGATCGAGCGGCTGCGAAAGCCGCACTGACATCGCACACGGCCCGGCCGCCCGAGCGCGGTCGGGCCGCCCTGCGACCTACACCCGACACGGCACCACGAGCCCGAGCATCATTTGAGATTCGGTAACAGAGGGTGGCCGCCCCTGGGGGATAGACCCCCGCTGGTTTGCTCCCGCACCGAAGCGGCATAGCGTCTCGGGGTCTGTACGGGCATAGAGGTCGCCAACGGCGCGCCATGAAGCGCGTTCAGTTACGGAGCGTATGCCGGGGCGAGTGGCCGTAGACCGCGCGGTAGTAGGCGGCGAACCGTCCGAGGTGCCCGAATCCCCAGCGCCGGGCGATGGCGGAGACCTCGTCACCGTTGGTCGGGTCGGCGGCTTGCAGGTCCTCGTGGACGTAGGAGAGCCGTACCCGCCGCAAGTACAGCAGGGGCGTCGTGTCCAGGTGGCGTTGGAAGGCCTGTTGCAGGGTGCGGACGCTGATCCCGGCCGCAGCGGCGATGTCGGCCATGGTCAGCGGCCGGGCGGGGTTCGCCTCGATGAACGCGACCGCGCGGCGGATTGCGGCAGCCTGTGCCCCTGACCGGCTGGTATGGCCGCAGGTGTACGGAAACGTTGCCAGGGCCGCGCCCGCGATCATGTCGATCGCGCCCGCCAACACGAGGGGATGAGCAAGGGCCGTGTCCGGGTCGTGCAGCTGCGCGTGGATGTGCTGCATGGTGGCGCGGAAGTAGCGGCCTAACGCGGGCGTTATCGGGCTCATGTCGGTGAACCGAAACCGGCGCGGATCGAGCCCGACATGGGCCGCGACGGGCGCAACCGGCAGCCGCAGGACCACCGTGTCGAGATCGCGGGCGAAGGAGCTGTGCGTCTGACCCATCGGGGCGACCACGGTGTCTCCGGCGGTCATGTCCACGTGCAGGTCGCGGGTGTGGATGCTGGCCTGAGCCCGGCCCGCCGTGATGAAGCAAAGGAAGTCGAAGGGCGGGCTCTGCATGTCGACGCCGATCGGGCTGGTCACGTCGTCGACCGCTAGCGGTCCGACGCTGACGCTGCGCTGTCGGTAGAAGAAGGTGAACTTGTCTCCGGAGATCTTCATCCGGGTGTCGGCGTAGGTGCTGCGGACGATCTCGACGGCTTGCTCCGGGTCGTCGGTGGCCACCTCGAAGCGGTGCACCGGCCCGGCGTCGGTACCACGGAGATCCATTGTCTCCTCCCTGGCTGGTCGGCTAGCCCGCCGAACCGGCCGGGGATCGACGGGTTCCTCTGCGTTTGCCTGCCGTTCAACTATGCCCCGCGCCAACTGACGAGGCCACTGGCTGTCACCTGTGGAGGGTCTCCGAGGGCGGGCACCCGTAGACGGCGCGGTAATAGCCCGCGAACCGGCCCAGGTGGCCAAAGCCCCAACGATGCGCGACCCGGGACACCCCGGTGCGGGCCGGGTCGGCCGCGCGCAGCTCGTCGTGGGCGTGGGCCAGGCGGACACGCCGCAGGTAGCCCACCGGCGAGACGCCCAACTGCTCACGGAAGCCCTGTTGCAGGGCGCGGACACTGACCCCGGCCGCGGCGGCGATGTCGCCGATGGTCATCGGCTGGGCCAGGTTCGCCTCGATGAACGCCACCGCGCGGCGGACCGCAGCGGCCCCGATCCACGGCCGACCCTCATGGTCACAGGCGTGCGGAAACGTCGCTAGGACCGCACTGGCCATCAGGTCGATCACCCCGGCCAGGACCAGGGGATGCATCAAGGCGGTGTCCTCGGCCTGCAGCGAACGGTGCACGTAGTCCATGGTGGACCGGAAGTGGCGGCCCAGGGCCGGGCTGAACGGGACCACGGAGGTGAGCCGGAACCGGTCTGGATCCAGTCCGGCGCGGGCCGCGACCGGCGCGACCGGCATACGCAGGATCATCGTGTCAACATCGCGGACAGACCCAGAGAACGGCACCCCGACCGGGTTCGCCGCAACGTCACCCGGCCCGACCTGTGTCTGCTCGGTGCCGACACGGAAGCTGGACTGTCCGCCGCGCAGGGCGATGACACACAGGGAGTCGAACGGCGGACATTCGATGTCGACGCTCATCGGCTGCCGCACCGTGTCCACCGCCAGCGATCCCGCCTGCACGGTGTGGTGACGGTAGGAGAACGTGGCTTCGTCACCGGAGATCCTTATCCGCGTGTCGGCGTAGATGCTCCGCACGATCTCGACGGCTTCCTGCGGGTCGTCGGTGCTCACCGCGAAGCGGTGTACCGGCCCGGCGCCGGTGCCGACGGGGTCCATCGATGTTCTCCCTGGCGGGTGGGGGTAGCCCGCCGAACCGACCGCGGACCGGCGGACGCTCGACAGTGCCTGACCGTTCCACTATGCGGTGGGCGGCGACCGGCTGTCACCCGTGCAGGGTATCCGCGGGCGGGCACTCGTGGACGGGGCGGTAGTGGCTGAACCGGCCGAGATTGACCAAGCCCTATCGATGGGTGATGTGAAAGGAGGACCAATGGCTCGCGGCACACTGCACACCCCCAAGCCCGACGACCAGCGCCGACGCCGCAACGCGCCGACGCACGGCGAGGTTGCCCTTCCTGGTAGACCAGTCAGAATCGTGGCCCAAGGTCGGTGAACGTCAGAGGCCCCGCACCGGAAGTCTCCGGGCGGGGCCTCGTGCGTCTGGCTCTCATTCGAGGTCCGGATCGCCCTCGGCCCAGCGGAGCAGCACTCGACTGGAGTCGAACCCCTGGCGCCCAGTCGGTCGCCCAGGATTGGCCGCCAGGACCCCGACAGCGTCGGTAAGCAGTTCGCGGCGACCTTCGGTGCCTCGTCGGTCCCACTCCTGGCCCAGCGTGAGCCCGGTGGGCACCCGCTCAACGACAGTTCTGCGTGGTGCGGCCTCGATTCGCGCCCGTTCCGCTTGCAACTCCTGTAGCTGAGCGAAGGCTTCTGGCGTCGCCGCCATCGCCATGTCCGCGAGAGCGGCCGAGATACGGTCATCGATTTCTGCGAGATCGCCGTCACCGGTCACCGTGACACGCTCGACGGTCATCGGCACATGGGCAAAGGATGCCAAGAACTCCCCGGCGACGAACTCCTCAACCCGCGGCGCGTCGATGTGCACGGACCGCGAGCAGAGCTGCCCCTGACCTCGCGCGTTGCACCTATAGACGATTCCCCGATCCCGGCCCGGGGTGGCGACATAGAGCCGCGCCCCGCACGATCCGCACGTGATGATCCCGCTCAGCAGGCGGGCGGGCGCCCGGCCGCGTGGCCCCGCCGCCGCCTTTGGCGCGAGCGCCTTACGAAGGGCAAGCACCGTTGGCAGGTCAAGCACCTCGGGAAACGGCGTGAACCGCTTGCCGGTGTCGTCCCGTAGCACTTTGCCGCCGATGCTGACGGCGCCCGTTAGGGCGTCACCGGTCAGCATCTGGGTCAGTGAGACCCGGCGCCAGGTGTTCGAGAACCGGGGCTTATGTCCGCGCTCGTTGAGCCAGCGCGTCACCCGTCCCAGGCTGTGCCCAGCCAAGATCATGTGAGCCGCCTCTTGGACGACAGCGGCTTCGGTCGGCTCGACCGCCAGCGTCTTCCCGACCCCGTTCGCCGCAGGGACGACGCGATAGCCGTACGGGGGAGCACCGCCAGGCCACCGCCCGGCCCGCCGCAGGCGGTCGACTGCCGATCGGGTGCGGTCACGCATCCGCTCCCGCTCCGCCCGAGCGATCTCCGCCCGGATAACGAACAACATCCGGAACGCTTCGCCGTCCGCTGAGTCGAGCCCCTTGGTGTCCATGAGCCGGACTGGTGGACTGACGATCTTGCCGGTGGCCGGGTCCTTGCCCTCGACCACGTCCAGGAGCGCTGCTGCGACGTTCAGGCCCTCTCGCGTCATCCGGTCTACGTGCCACGCGATGAGGACGTCAGCGCGCCCCTCGCGGGCATCGGCGAGCCATGCCTGAAACCCCGGCCGGTCCCGCAGTGAGCCCGTGTAGCCGTCATCGACGTGGAGGGCGATCTCCTCGAAGCCTTCCCGCGCGCACAGGGCGCGCAGGTCGGCGATCATGCCGTCCCGGGACATGTTGGTGCTGCCTGCCGCCTTGCTGAGTCGCACATTGAGCGACGCCCGCATCGGTCCTCCTCGCCTGATGAGGTGTTTAGAAGATTAGCCGCGTTCGCGGCGTGGCGGGCGGGGCTCGGTGCGCTGGCGCGCGTCGCGGTGGACCGGGCGCTGGTGCAGGATCCCCGGTACCCGATGGCACGGCTGCTGGAGGACGTCCTCGGTTACGCCGTCGACCCCGCGGCGGTCACGGGCTGGCCCCGTGTCGTCGTGCCCGATGGCCCGGCACCGGCCTGACAATCCGCGCTCGCCCGCCAGGTCCGGACTCCAGCTTGGCCGGATCTTGGTCGGTTTCCGCCCGCCCGGGGGCGCGAACTGACCAAGATCTCGAGCGAGGTCAGCAGGTGACGCGGTGGGGGGCGGTGTAGACGTTCATCGAGCGGCCACGCAGGAATCCCACCAGTGTCATCTCGGCCTCCTCGGCCAGCTCCACGGCCAGCGTGCTGGGCGCGGAGACGGCCGCCAGCACGGGCAGCCCCGCCATCCACGCCTTCTGGGTCAGCTCGAAGCTGGCCCGGCCGGAGACGAGCAGCAGGTGCCCACGCAGCGGCAGCCGGCCCTCGCGCAGTGCCCACCCGACCACCTTGTCCACGGCGTTGTGCCGTCCCACGTCCTCGCGCAACACGACCAGCGTGCCGTCGGGGTCGAACAGCCCGGCCGCATGCAGACCGCCGGTGCGGTCGAAGGTGCGCTGCGCGGTCCGCAGGCGGCCGGGCAGCTCGGCCAGCATGTGCGCACCGATGGTGACCGGATCCTCGGTGAGCGCGAACCGCGACCGGGTTCGTACCGCGTCGATGCTGGCCTTGCCGCATACCCCGCACCCGCTGGTGGTGGTGAAGTTCCGGCTCGGGTCCGTCACCGGCGGCGGCACGTCCGGGCCGAGCACGACGTCGATCACGTTGTACGTGTTCGGAGCGTCGGTCCCGGCGCAGAGCTGGGCGGTGACCACGTCCGCGGCGCCCCGGATGACGCCCTCGGTGAACAGGAAGCCCAGCGCGAGATCGATGTCCTGGCCGGGGGTGCGCATCGTGACCGTCAGCGGTGCCCGCCGGACCCGGATCTCCAGCGGCTCCTCGGCCGCCAGGTCGTCCGGCCGGTGCCGGGGCGCGCCCGCGGAGTCGAGATCGATGCGGAGCACCGGTCGCCGGTTCATCGTGCGCGCCATGGTCCGACCCTATGCCGTGCAGCGGCAGGGTTCCCGGTGCGGTCACGCTCCTGTCCCGGCCGGGATACGGTACGTACGTGGGGGGATTTGCTGCGGTGGTTCTGGCCGGTGGTGCGGCGCGTCGAATGGGCGGAGCGGACAAGCCGGCATTGACGGTCGCGGGGCAGTCCATGCTGACCCGGGTGCTCGCTGCGGTGCACGACGCCGACCCGCGAGTGGTGGTCGGCCCGGTGCCTCCCGATCTGCCCGTACACGTCGATTCCACGCGCGAGGACCCGCCCGGTGGAGGTCCGGTGGCGGCGACGGCGGCGGGGCTGGCCCTCGTTCCGGCGGATGTCTCGCTGACCGCGTTGCTGGCCGCGGACCTGCCGCTGCTCACCGGCGAGGCGGTCGATGTGTTGCGTCTCACGGTGGAGTCCGCACCCATGCAGGGCGCGCTGTACCGCGACGCCGAGGGCCGCCGCCAGTCGCTGTGCGGGGTGTGGCGTACGGCCGCGTTGCGCGACGCCGTCGACCGGCTGGCCGGCAAACGGGGCGACCTGCACGGCGCACCCATGCGTGAGCTGCTCGACGAGCTGAGCTTCATAGACGTCTCGTGGCGACGGCCGGGTCCGCCACCCTGGTTCGACTGCGACACCGACGACGACCTGCGCGCGGCCGAACAGTGGGCTCGATGAGTTCTGCGGGCTCGATGATCCTCCTCGCCGTCGGTGAGGCGTGGAGTCCGACCGCCTGCCCGTCCCCCGACCCGACGATCAGGGCCACCCGGGCGACCAGGTGGCCGGGGAGTGAATGCGATGAATGAGCTGGAGGCCTGGCTGGCGGCGGCTGGTGCCGAGGTCGGCGTGGCACCCGCCGAGGTCGACACCGCGGCGCTGCTCGACGTCGCCCGTGACGTCGCCCACCAGGTGCTGCGGCCGGGCGCGCCGGTCACGGCGTACCTGATGGGGCTGGCCGTGGGGCGCGGCGCCGACCCGGCCGACGTCGCCGCGCGGATCCGGGCCCTGGCCCTGGCCTGGCCGCAGCGGGCGGGCGCACAGCCCGTCGTCGCCGACCCACCGACCCCGTGAATCCCGAGCTCGCCGCTCGGTAGGGTGACGGGGACGGAGGTGGCGATCATGACCGTGGATGACGCGCACGAGCAGCCCGAAGGCGGCCTGCTCGACGAGCCGACAACGGCTGACCTGCGGGCCAAAGTGACCGAGGCCTGGCGTGAGTTCGCCGGTGCGCTCGCCGCTCTGCTGCCCACGCTCTCCCCCGGCGCGCACGTCGACCTCACCCTCGACCCCACCGCGTCCGGCACCGGGGCGGCCATCTACTCGGTGAGCCTGCGATTGCTCTCCGGTGGCGTGGTGGAGGCGCTCGCGGTCGGCAACGCCGCCCTGCCGGAGGGTTTTCGGATGGACCGGTCCGCCGTGGCGGACCTGGTCGCGCTCGGCTGGTCGCCGCCCGGGGTGCTGCCCGGCTCGGGTGACTCGTTCGGTCTGCGCACCGAGGTGTCCGCCGCGAACCGGCTCGCCACGGTCGTCACCCGCACGCTGCGCGACGTGTACGGCGCACCGCACCCCGCGTTCCTGGTCTATCTGGTGCACGACGAACAGGACGAGCCGCTCGAGAGCCCGCCGCTGGGCACGGCCCGGCACGAGCCGGGCGTCGGCCAGGCCATCGACCTCGCCGACCTCGACGAGGACGGCGTGTTGACCGAGGCGCTGGCGAACGCGGCCGACGAGGTCGTTCCGCTGGAGGAGCGGGTCCGCACGGTCGTCGCCACGATGTCGAAGACCACAGTGGACCAGTTGCAGGTCGACACCGACGGCGACATCGGCATCCGGGCCGGGTCGGCGATGGTGTTCGTCCGGGTCCGCGACAATCCACCGCTGGTGGACGTGTTCTCCCCGATCCTCACGGAGGTCGAGCCGACCGAGCAGCTGTACGTCAAGCTGTCCGAGCTGACCAACCGCATGCCGATCGGTCGCCTGTACTGCGCCCAGGACACCGTGTGGGCCTCCATCCCGGTGTTCGGCCGCAATTTCCAGGCCACCCATCTCATGCTGGCGGTGCAGGTGATGACCGGTCTCGCGGACGAACTGGACGATCGGCTGCACGGCGAGTTCGGCGGTAAGCGCTTCTTCGGCGAGGGCGACAAGCCCGCGGGCCGGACCGACGGCGAGCATCGCACCGGTATGTATCTGTAGGCACACCCCACGTGGCTGCGGACCGGTATCGCGATACCGGATACTCGTCGGTCCACATAGGTGAATTGTCGCCCCGAATCGTCGCCGAACTGCCTGCATTGATTGACGTCAAATTACGGTGATATTGTTCACTGTCCTTTTTGAGGACTTTGTAGTTCGTCGGGGCAATGCGTCAAACCGTGGACATCAATTGATTTGCTACTTTGCCTGCGGCTCGCGCTCATGCCCCTCCTGAGTTCCACAGTCACGGCGGGGGAACGATAGAAGCGCGCGACGAAATCGAATCGGGGTGTCATGAGCAGAATCCGCAAAGGACTGTTCGGTGCGGCCACGGCCGCTGTCCTGACGGCCGGGGCGCTGATCCCGGGTACCGCGGCTCAAGCCGCAGGGGCCTGGTACGACGTGGGTTGGTACCGGAACAAGTCCACTTGTGAGGCCGAGGGCAAGAAGGCCGTCAACAAGGACAAGAAGGATGCCTACACCGACTGGCGGTGCCAGTCCGACTCGCCGGGCTACCGGCTCCTGGTCCTGCAGGTCTGGAAGTAATCCGTACGCGGCTCCGGAGTCGTTGAGCCGCCCACGGCGATCACCCGGTTGAATGGGCGCGAAGCCCTGGCCGACTGGTGCAATTGTGTGCTTGGAGAGGTGTATGAAGACGTTCCTCATGAAGGCGGTCCTCGCCCCGGTCGTGGCCCTCGGCATCATCGCCGTTCCCGCTGCGGCCTGGGCCAAGGAAGGTAAGACCGGTCACTCCGGTTGCTACAAGGCCAAGGCCTCCGACACGTACGAGTCGTTCCTGCAGGCGAACAACTCGACGACGAAGATCAGCAGCGAGGGCGGCGATGTGACGGTCACCTCGATCGCCACCGGCACGGCCTACGACTGCGGCCCCGCGGGTCGCGGCAAGTCCGTCCCGAAGATCACCGTGGAACTGCAGTTCCACGCCGAGGGCAAGCGGCTGTCCTGCGGCGGCACCGTCGGTGGCGGTGTTTCCGGCGGCGCCCCGGGGGTCAACGCCAGCATCACCTGCAACGGCGAGAAGACCGACATGAACGTCTCCCTGAAGCACACCTGCAAGAACACGGACAAGTGCAAGATCTCGGTCTCGGACGAGACGTTCTCGGCGTCCAGCGACGGGCGGATCTCGATGCTGGAGACGAAGGTCATCGTGACCAACGGAACCAACGTCCGCACCTCGTCCCGCGTGAAGCTGTTCTGATGCGGCCGGGACGAAAGACGATCGCCGCGGCGACGGCCGCCGTGGCCACCGCCATCGGTGTGCTCGTGCCGAGCGCGGCGAGCGCCGCCACCGACCCGGGAAACCCGCACTGCCGGCTGGCTGTCAGCCGCATCAGCGAGTCCGTCGACTTTGTCAGCGGCACGGGCCGGGTGAACGACCGCAGCGGTTGTGGCGGGACGACCATCCAGGTCTCCGTCGAGCGCAGCCGCTTCTGGGGCTGGGAGGTCGTCGCGCGTTCCGAGGTGAAGCGGGACCGCAGCGACACCAGAGTGATGTACGACTGCACGGGCACCGGCAAGCACGACTTCCGGCTGACCATCGTGCCGATCGGCATGTTCGACGAGGCGGTGCATTCGTCGGTGCTGCACGGGGTGCAGTGCTCCTCGCGCTGATGTGAGGCGGGCGCGGCCCGCCACCGGCGACTTCAGATGACGATCTGGGTCCGTGGTGGCGGGCCGCGCCCGTTGTCACGCCGGGAGCCAGGCCAGGCGGTCCATCGTGGACAGGCCCGAGGCCTGCAGGCCGGAGTCGGAGACGGTCCACAGCACGTCACCGACCACCAGCGTGCGCCGCACGGCCGGGGCGACGGCGTCCACCACCCGCGGCTGCGCGATCCTGCCGACCTCGGTCAGCCCGCCGTCGGTCACCCGCAGGGCCAGCGCCGACGCGGTGGGAATGCTGCGGCCACGCGGATCGTACGTCGTGACCGGCACCACGAGCAGTTGCGTGGTGGGCCACCACAGCAGGGCGTGCGGGTCCCATTCCGCCTCGGACTGGCCGTCCGCGATGTGGTGCTGGGCCAGGCGCCTGGGGTGGGCCGGATCGGTGGTGTCGAACAGCGACACCTGGGTGCCGGTCACCCGCCCCGCGGTGTCCGCCTCCTGGCCGACGCCGATGAGCCGCCCCTCGCCGACCGGCTGCAGGTGCGCCGAGTAGCCGGTGATCTTGAGTTGGCCCGTGACGGCGGGGTGCGCCGGGTCGGCGAGGTCGACCGCGTACAGCGGGTCGGTCTGCCGGAAGGTGACCACGTAGCCGCGCGGGCCGATGAACCGTACCGAGTAGATCCGTTCGCCGTGGCCCAGACCGTCCACGACGCCGACCGGTGCGAGGGTGTCCCCGCGCTGCTCCAGCACCCGGACGGCGGAGGCGGACGTGCTGTCGTCGGTCGTCGCGACGCGCAGGCGCCCGTCCCACTCCGACAGCGCGTACTGGTTGACGAGCCGGCCCGGAACGGATCCGGCGGCCGCGTACCGGGGACGGTCGGCGCCGGTGAGCTCCAGGCGGAAGATGTCAGTGTTCCCGGCCTTCGGTGTGCTGAAGGGTTCGGGCCCGGTGTCGTATCGCCACCGCTGGTCGCCGGCCAGGTAGAGGCTGGTGGCCGTGCCGTACACGGTGTCGGCGTCGGCCACCACCGTGACCGGGTCCCCGTCGGTGAGCGCGGGCGCGTTCAGGTCGAACGTCAGCACGGTGAGCAGGGAGGTGCCGGAGAAGTCGGCGGGCCGGCTGACCCGGTCGCAGCCGACCTGGCCGGAGGTCGTGGCGGAGCCCGTCGTGACGGACCAGTCGGGCAGCCAGGCGCTCAGCGGCGCGCGGCCGACGGCCGTACGGTTGGCCGCCGTCCGATCGCCCTCGACGCTCTCGGGTCGATCCGGCATCTGGATCTCCGGCATCGATCGCAGCACCACCCGGGCCACCGTCCCGGTCTGCCGGGCGTCGACCAGCGTGCCGTCGCCGGTGTAGCGGCTGATCACCCGCGGAGTGCCGCGCAGGTCGACGAGGAGCAGCTGCGCCTGACTTCTCATCGGCGGCCCGACGCGGTCGATCGCGGCCTCCAGGTCGGCGGAGCGGACCAGGACCAGGGCGACGTCCCCGGCCAGCAGCAGTTGCGGGTCGCCCGCGACGTGGAGGTCCAGGCGGCCGGTGGTCTTCCGGCTGGCCGCGTCGACGATTTGCAGTCTGCCGCTGGTCAGGGTGACGATGCGCCGGCCGTCGGTCTTCACGATGTCCGGTTCATCGGCGTCCTGCTCGTGATTGTTGGTGTCCGAGTGCGGTGCCGCGGGAGCGGGGGCGGGTGCGCCCCCCTTCTCCACAGCGCGGGCGCTGTCCGCCCTGGCGTCCGCGACCCCCGCGCCGGGCAACCCCCACGGGCCGACCGCCTTCCTGGTGTGCGAACGCAGGTCATCGAGCAGCTGCTGGCAGGAGTCGAAGGCCACGAGCCGCAGCGCCCCGGCGGAGATCGTGCTGATCGGCCGGGGCGGTGCGGGGCGCGAGGTGCAGCCGCTCAGCGGCAGCGTGGCGGCGAGGGCGCCGCAGAGCAACGGGCGGGTCCAGCGTGGGGCAGGCATGTCGGTGGGACGTCGGGCGGACCCGCCCGGTTCCGCTTCATTTCCAGACCGGCTCAGTTCGGCGCGGGCACCTGGGTGGGGGTCTCGACGAGCCGGGACAGCACCACCATGCTGCGGGTCGAGGTGACGAACGGCTCGGCCCGCAGCCGTTCCAGGGCCTGTTCCAGGTGGCCGATGTCGGCGGCCCGCAGGTGCACCAGCGCGTCCGCCTGCCCCGACACGGTGTACGCCCCGACCACCTCGGGGTGGCGCCGGGTCGCGACCGTGATCTGCGCGGGCGTGGTCCGGCCGGTGCAGAACAGCTCCACGAACGCCTCCGTCGTCCAGCCCACGGCGGCCGGTTCGATGACGGTGGTGAACCCCTTGATGACCCCACTGGAGCGGAGGCGATCGACGCGGCGCTTCACGGCCGGCGCCGACAGGGACACCTTGGCCCCGATCTCGGCGTAGGACGCGCGGGCGTCATTCACGAGCAACGCAATGATTCGCTGGTCTACGGCGTCCATCTGCAACGATTCGTCTCCGACGAGCAAGGCTTCGACCTGTTTCGTTCCTCTCAGCGTACCTACCCTTTACCTCATGAGTCACACGGAGCGGATGCCGCGTACCCGGACATATCTGATGTGCCCGCCGGAGCACTTCACGGTCGAGTACGCCATCAATCCCTGGATGGACACCACCGCTCCGGTCGACCCGGTGCTGGCCCTCAAGCAGTGGCAGATGCTGCACGACACACTCGCCGACCTCGGGCACCAGGTGCACGTGCTGAGCCCGCAGCCCGGCCTGCCCGACATGGTGTTCGCCGCCAACGGCGCGTTCTCCGTCGACGGCACCGTGTACGGCGCCCGCTTCAAGCACCCGCAGCGCGCCGCCGAGGCCGCCTTCCACCAGCTCTTCTACGCCAGCGGCGCGTGGCGCTTCGCCGACCCCGCGTTCGTCAACGAGGGCGAAGGCGACTTCGCGTACCTGCCGAACGCGTACGGCGGGCTGATCCTCGCCGGGTACGGCTTCCGCACCGACCCGGCCGCGCACGCCGAGGCGCAGGAGGTCCTGGGCCGCCCGGTGGTCTCGCTCAAGCTGGTCGACCCGGCGTACTACCACCTGGACACCGCGCTGGCCGCGCTCGACGACCGGAACGTCACGTACTACCCGGACGCCTTCTCCGCCGCCTCGCAGCGGGTCCTGCGCCAGCTCTTCCCGGACGCGGTGCTGGCCGACCGGGCCGACGCGGAGGCGTTCGGCCTGAACCTGGTCAGCGACGGCCGCAACGTGGTGCTCAACACCGAGGCGGCCGGCATGGCCGACAAGGTGCGGGCGGCCGGCTACACCCCGGTGACCGTGGACCTGTCCGAGCTCAAGCGCGGCGGCGGCAGCGTCAAGTGCGCCGTAGCCGAACTCCGCCCCTGATCATCGCCCGTCATGAATGAAGCCAGCCTTGGCGAGTGCCTGGAGGACCTTCCGCATCTCCCCCTGGCTGGCCACGTCCAGCTCCAGACAGCGGGCGACAAACCAGTCGTCCTCCCGGTGCACCGCGGCGGTGAACGTTCGTACCATCGACCCCCCTCAGGCTGCCAGGTCACATCCTATGGCCCTGCTGCGCGTCGCGGCATGACGCCCGTGGCGAATAGCTAGCGGCCGTGCGGGAAGATGGAACGCATGACCGACGACACCCCCACCCCTGAGAAGCGTGACGACGGCTCCGTCATCGTCGTGGGTCCCGACGGCCGCCCGATGGGCACGGTGGACGCCAACGGCGAGGTCAACCCGGAGGACCCCGGCAATCTGATCGAGCAGCCGGCCAAGGTCATGCGCATCGGCAGCATGATCAAGCAGCTGCTCGAGGAGGTCCGCGCCGCGCCGCTCGACGAGGCCAGCCGCAGCCGGCTGCGGGAGATCCACCACCGCTCGATCAAGGAGCTGGAAGACGGCCTCGCGCCGGAACTGCAGGAGGAGCTTGAGCGCCTGTCCCTGCCGTTCAACGGCGACACCCCGCCCAGCGAGGGCGAGCTGCGCATCGCGCAGGCCCAGCTGGTCGGCTGGCTGGAGGGGCTGTTCCACGGCATCCAGGCGGCGCTGGTGGCCCAGCAGATGGCGGCCCGCCTGCAACTGGAGCAGATGCGCTCGGGACGCCCGGCCCTGCCGGTAGGCCCGAACGGCATCATCCCCGGCATGCCGGGCCAGGCCGGCTCCGGCGGCGAGGGCACCGCACACAGCACCGGCCAGTACCTGTAACGAAAGATCAGAGCGGAAACAGCCGCTCCAGGTACGCCGCCACCCCGTCCTCGTCGTTCGTGAGCGTCACCTCGTCGGCGACCTCACGAACGGCGGGGTGGGCGTTGCCCATCGCCACCGACCGGCCCGCCCAGCTCAGCATCGGCACGTCGTTGGGCATGTCCCCGAACGCCACGACGTCGTCGGCCGTGAACCCCTCCTGCTCGCACAGCCAGGCCAGCCCGGCCGCCTTGGTCACCCCCGCCGCGGAGATCTCCACCAGCGCCGACGAGGAGGAGTGCGTGGCCTCGGCCAGCCCGGCCAGGGTGTGGCCGACCAGGGTGTAGAAGTCGTCCGGCGCCTGGGTGACCGAGCGGGCCAGCAGCTTCACCGCCGGAACGGTCGTCAGTTCCTCGGGCGTCGCGAGGACCCGGACGTTGCGGTGCTCGGCCTCCCAGGTCATCGGCCACCGCTGCTCGTACCAGAACTTGCGGCCGTCCTCGACCTCGACGGCCAGCGCGACGTCCGGGACGGCCTCGCGCAGCCGCTTGGTCACCTCCAGCAGCAGCTCGACCTCCAGCGGGGCGGCGCGCAGCACGTGATCGGTGTCGGGGTCGTAGACGATCGCCCCGTTCGCGCAGACCGCGGGCAGCGGCTCGGCCAGCTGGTCGTAGAGCTGGCGCAGCCAGCGCAGCGGGCGACCGGTGACGAGCACGGTCGGGATCCCCTTGCCGTGGAGCCGGTCGAGCGTTTCGGCAGTGCGCGGGCTCAGTGAGCCGTCGGTGCGGATCAGGGTGCCGTCGATGTCGGAGGCGACGAGGCGTACCGGCGGGGGAGCGGACATCACCTCGACAGTAGCTTGTCCAGGAACACCGCCACCCCGTCGGCGTCGTTGGCCAGGGTCACCTCGTCGGCGGCGGCGAGGACCGACGGGTGGGCGTTGGCCACCGCCACCCGCCCCCAGCCCGCCCAGGCGAACATGGGCAGGTCGTTGGGCATGTCGCCGAACACCAGCACGTCACCGGGATCGACGCCGATCGACTGGGTGACCACCGCGAGGCCCGCGCCCTTGTCCACCCCGGGCGGGCAGATCTCGATGTAGTTCATGCCGGCCTGGGTGACCGACGCCACCTCGGGCGGCACGATCCGCTGCGCGGTGGCCAGCAGGTCGTCGACGTCGCAGTCGGCGCACCGGGCGAACGCCTTGATCACGTCCACGGCCACGCAGACCTCCCGCGGCCGTTCCTCGATCACCACCGGGTAGCGCCAGGTGGGGTCGCGGTCGCCCCACAGCGGGGCGTCGTCGTAGTCGAGTGCCTCCACCAGCACGGACAGCGGCCCGACCGCGGCCTCCAGGTCGGCCAGGATGCCAGCGAGGGCGCGCCCGGACAGCCGCCGGGTGTGCAGGGTCACCGGCTCGTCCGGGTGGCTCTGGTCGATCACCCAGGCGCCCTGGGCGAGGACGAGGAATTCCGCGGCGCGGATGTCGGTGCGGGTCAGCCCGGTCAGCCGGGGGCCCCGGCCGGTGGCCCCGACCACCCGGATTCCGGCGGCCCGGACCCGGTCGAGCACCTCATGGGTGTACGGGGACACGGTGTCGTCGCTGCGCACCAGCGTGCCGTCGAGATCGGTCGCGATGAGCTTCGGCAAGCCGGGCTTGACCATCTCTACCTCCGAGGGTGGTAAACCCCCGCGGAGGGCGGAAGGAGAAGGCTACACCCGGCCCACCACCGGCGGCCATCACGTTTCGTGGCCGCCAGATTCCGATCCAGTTACCGGACGGGTTCCAGGACGTCGCGCCCGCCGAGGAACGGCTGCAACGCCTTGGGCACCTGCACCGAGCCGTCCGGCCGCTGGTGGTTCTCCAGGATCGGGATGAGCCAGCGGGTGGTGGCCAGCGTGCCGTTCAGGGTGGCCACGGTCTGCGGCTTGCCGTCGGAGTCGCGGTAGCGGATGTTGAGCCGCCGCGCCTGGAACGTGGTGCAGTTCGAGGTCGAGGTGACCTCCCGGTAGCGCTGCTGCGACGGCACCCACGCCTCGCAGTCGTACTTGCGGGCCGCGCTGCTGCCCAGGTCGCCCGCGGCCACGTCGATCACCCGGTACGGGATCTCGACCTTGGCCAGCATCTCCTCCTCCATGGCCAGCAGCTTCAGGTGCTCCGCCTGCGCCTCCTCCGGGCGGCAGAACGAGAACATCTCCACCTTGTCGAACTGGTGCACCCGCAGGATCCCGCGTACGTCCCGGCCGTGCGATCCCGCCTCCCGCCGGAAACACGACGACCAGCCCGCGTACCGCTGCGGGCCGTCGAGCTCCAGGATCTCGTTCGAGTGGTACGCCGCGAGCGCCACCTCCGAGGTCCCCACGAGATACAGGTCGTCGGCCTCCAGCCGGTAGATCTCGCTGGCGTGCGCGCCGAGGAAGCCCGTACCTTCCATCGACTCGGGCTTGACCAGCACCGGGGTGATCGAGGGCGTGAAGCCGTGCTCGACCGCCTGCTGGATCGCCATCTGCAGCAGCGCGAGCTGCAGCAGCGCGCCGACGCCGGTCAGGTAGTAGAACCGCGAGCCCGAGACCTTCGCGCCGCGCTCGGTGTCGATCGCCCGCAGCCCCTCGCCCAGCTCCAGGTGGTCCTTCGGGTCGGGAATGTCGGGGATCTGGCCGACCTCGCGCAGCACCACGAAGTCGTCCTCGCCGCCGGGCGGCACCCCGTCCTCGACGATGTTGGGCACGGCCAGCTGAGCCTGGCGCAGTGCCTGGTCGGCGTCGGCCGCGGCGGCCTCGGCCGCCTTCACCTCGGCAGCCAGCTCCTTGGTACGGGCCAGCAGCGCGGCCCGTTCGTCGCCGGTGGCCCTCGGCACCTGCTTGCCCAGGGATTTCTGCTCCGCCCGCACGGCCTCGAAGCGTTGAGTGGCGGCCCGGCGGTCCTCATCGGCGCGCAGCAGGTCGTCGACCACCGTGGTGGGCTCGCCGCGCAGGCGCTGGCTGGCACGGATCGGCTCGGGGTCCTCGCGGAGCAGACGCAGGTCAATCACGATAGGTGAGCCTACCGGCGCCGCCGGGCGGCGTTCAGCCCGATATCGCCCGCCGTCCCGATCAGGTCGACTCGTCGCGTTCCGCCGTGTCGGGCGGGAACGGCTGGGCGGGGGTGACCGTGAGGCCGTGCGGGGCCTCCGGCGGGCCCTCGTCGTCGGTGTCGCGGGGCCGCCGCCACGACCACACCGGGGACGCGGCCGGTGCCTCCGCGCCGTCGGCGGGCTCCGGATCCACGCCCGGTCCGAGGTGCCGACCGGCCAGGTACAGGGCCAGCATGGTGGCCGCGACCCCGAACAGGGCGCACCAGATCCCCCGCCCGTACGTGAGCTTCAGCTGGTCGTCGCCGAGCTGGATGGTGAACACGTTGCCCAGCACCCCGCTGGTGTGGCGCAGGTGGGCCGCGACCCCGGCCAGAAGGGCGAGCTGGACCCCGGCGGTGCTGAGCCCGGCCAGCCGGGCGTACCGGCGGCCGGGTTGCGGGCCGAGCAGCACCAGCACCACGGCCGCCACCAGCGGGAACATCCCGGCGAGGTAGCCGGCGCCCCAGACGCCCAGGTCGGCGAGCGTGGCGGGCAGCGGCTTCGTGCCCACCTGGCCGTCGCCGAAGACGGTGGCGTCCACGGCGGTGACCTGCCACTCGGACATCAGCGAGGCGAACAGCGCGACACCGCCCAGCGCGGCGGCCAGCGGCACGAGGCGCCGGTCCGCGGCCAGCCCGGCGGCCCACGCGGTGACGTGCCGTCGCGGCCGTCCGGCACCCGACTCGTCGTCGCGACCGAACTCGACCACCGCAGGCTGCTCCCCGGCCGACATGAGATCCATCATGGCCCGGCCCCGGCCTCGGCGGCCAGCACACCCGGAATGGACTAGCGTCTGGTACATGCCTATTCGCACTGCATCAGCCCGCTGGTCCGGCAACCTCACCGAAGGCACCGGAACGATCAAGACCGGCAAGGGTGGCCTGTCCGGGAACTACTCCTTTGCGTCGCGGTTCGAGGAGGGCCAGGGGACGAACCCGGAGGAGCTGATCGGCGCCGCGCACGCCGGCTGCTTCTCGATGGCGTTCTCCAAGGGCCTCGCGGACGCGGGGTTCCCGCCCACCGCGGTCGACACCACCGCCAAGGTCCACCTGGACAAGACCGACGCCGGGATGACGGTCACCCGCATCGACCTGGAGACCGTCGGCGACGTGCCGGGCATCGACGACGGCACGTTCCAGAAGATCGCCCTCGGTGCCAAGGAGAACTGCCCGATCTCGCGCCTGCTCTCCCCCGGCGCCGAGATCAGCCTCAACGCCTCGCTGGCGTGATCCGCTCGTGGCCGGTGCGCTCGGCGTGTCTGTCGGACACCCGACCGCACCGGTCGCGCCGATCATTCCTCCGCGTGCCCGGATGACGCACAATGGGCGCTGTGCCGGTCGAGATGAGCCGTGAGCGATTCGAGGAGCTGGTGGGCCAGGCGCTCGACGAGGTGCCGGTCGAGCTGCTCAACCTCATGGACAACGTGGTGATCCTGGTCGAGGACACACCGCCGGACGGCGACGACGAGCTGCTCGGACTGTACGAGGGCCACGCGCTCACCGAGCGCGGCTGGGACTACGCCGGGGTGCTGCCGGACCGGATCACGATCTACCGCCGGCCGACACTGAACGTCTGCCGCACGGAACTCGACGTCATCGACGAGGTGGCGATCACGGTCGTCCACGAGATCGCGCACCATTTCGGCATCGACGATCACCGCCTGCATGAGCTGGGATGGGGCTGAACGGCCGGTGACGGTGTTGTGACCTGCTTCTACGCTGGGTCGCACACCAACACAGGAGGGCCTTACATGCGCAGTGACCTGTTCTCGGCGGACAACCTCGAGAAGGAGTCGGCCCAGCCCGGTCTGCGGCTGCAGAACTCGAAGCTGCTGAAGGCGGAATTGAACGGCGAGTTCATGGCGCGGACCGGATCGATGGTCGCGTACCAGGGGCAGGTCCAGTTCGAGGCGCTCGGCTCGGGCGGCCTCGGCAAGTTCCTCAAGCAGAAGCTGACCGGCGAGGGCGTCCCGCTGATGCGGGTCAGCGGCCGGGGTGACGTGTTCCTCGCGGAGCGGGCCGCCGACATCCACCTCATCGACCTGGAGCCGGGTGACGCCCTCTCCATCAACGGCGCCAACGTGCTGGCGTTCGACTCGACCCTGCAGTACGACATCAAGATGGTGCAGGGCGCGGGCATGATGTCCAACGCCGGCCTCTTCAACTGCGTCTTCACCGGGTACGGCCGGATCGCGGTCACCACCAAGGGCAGCCCGGTCGTGCTGAGTGTGGATCAGCCCACCTATGTGGACCCGCAGGCCGCGATCTGCTGGTCGGCCAACCTGCAGACCGGCTACCACCGCGCGGAGCAGCTCGGCCTCGGCACGCTGCTGGGCCGCACCACCGGCGAGCGGTTCACGATGAGCTTCGCGGGCCAGGGCTTCGTCGTGGTCCAGCCGTCCGAGGAGCCCCCGGGTGGCCTGGCCGGCGCCGGGTCGGGCCAGCAGCAACAGCAGGGCGGCCTGCTGGGCGGCCTGCTCGGCTGACGATCGCCGCGCAGGCGGATCTCGAAGAGTTCGGGTGCGGTGCCGGCCCGAACTCTTCACCGTTTCCGGGCGCCGCCCACGCGCGGGCGCGGTGTCAGGCGGGCTCGCCGGCGCGGAGGCGGGCGAGCCACGCAGCGCTGTCGGCGAAGTCGTGATTGGACAGTCCGGTCGGTGGATCCGTCGGCCGGACCGTCTCGGCGGCCGACCATCGGTGGCGCGGATAGCTGCCGAGGAAGCGCACGTCGGCGCAGATCCGGCGCAGGCCTTGCAGGGCCTCGCCCAGCCGTGCCTCGGCGACGTGCCCGGTGCAGTCGAGGAAGAACACGTAGATGCCGAGCTGCTCGCCCGTGGGGCGGGATTCGATGCGGCTCAGGTTGATGCCGCGGACGGCCAGCTCGGTGAGCACGGCCAGCAGCGCACCGACCCGGTCGTGGGCGATCGAGACCGCCAGCGAGGTGATGTCGTCGCCGCTCGGGGCGCCCGGCGGCGCGGGCCGCGACAGCAGCGCGAACCGGGTGACCGCGTCCGGTCGGTCGGCGATCTTGTCGGCCAGCACGGTCAGCCGGTTGCGGGGCACGCCGATCGGCGCGCAGATCGCGGCGTCGTACTCGCCGGCCGCGGCCGCGATCGCGGCGGCCGCGTTGGAGAGCACGTCGACGACCGCGGCGTCGGGCAGATGTGTCCGCAGGAACGCGCGGCACTGGGCGGACGCCTGCGGGTGCGCGGCAACCGTACGGATCTCGTGCAGCGGGATCAGCCGCGCCGCCGCCAGCTGGAACTCCACCGGCAGGACGACCTCCCGGGTGATCACCAGCGGGGTGCCGGTGGCCAGCTCGTCGAGGGTGACCGGCACGGCGCCGCCCACGGAGTTCTCCAGCGGCACGAGCGCGGCGTCGGCCTCGCCGGAGCGCACCGCGTCGAGGGCCTCCGGCACGCTGCGGGCGGGGATGCGGCTGCCGCGCTCCGCGGCGGGGATGGTGCGCAGCGCCTGCTCCGTGAAGGTCCCCTCGGGACCGAGGTAGACGTATCGGGTCGGCGGGGTTCCCGGCATGGGCCCAGCTTAGTGACGCCTGCCGGTCGCGGTCGTCGGCCGTGCCCCGGTCCCACGCCCGGGTGCCGTCACCGGCTCGGCACGCCGGTACCGGTCAGCGCATCCTGCACGCTGCCGAGCAGGCTCTCGGTGGTGAACGGCTTGTGCAGCAGGATGCCGCCGGTGGCGCGCCGCACCCCGGCGTTCCCGTCGGTGTAGCCGGACACGAACAGCACCGGGATGTCCGGCTGGCGGGCCTTGAACCGCTCCGCCAGCTCAGGCCCGGACATCTGCGGCATGAGTACGTCCGTCAGCAGCAGGTCGAACGGTTCGTCGGCGAGCGTCAGCGCGGCCTCCGGATGGGCGGCCGGTACCGGCTTGTACCCGTTGCGGTCGAGGATGCGCACCATCAGTTCGCGGACGGTCTCGTCGTCGTCGACCACCAGCACCCGTTCGCCGTTGCCGTGACCGGCGGGCCGGTCCGCCACGACGTCGGCGGGCAGGCCGGTCACCTCCGCGGCCGGGAACACGACGGAGAAGGTGGTGCCCACGTGCGGTTCGGAGGCGATCCGGATGCTGCCCCCGGCGTCGGTGACGATGCCGTAGACCGTGGCCAGCCCGAGGCCCGTACCCTCGTGTTTCGCCTTGGTGGTGAAGAACGGCTCGAAGACCCGGTTGACCACCTCGGGCGACATTCCGGTCCCCGTGTCGTTGACCGTCAGCCGAATGTAGCGGCCCGACAGGGGAGGTGGCGCGTAGCCCACCTCGTCGGGGGCCATCTCGACGTGATCGACCTCCATCACCAGCACCCCGCCGTCGGGCATGGCGTCGCGGGCGTTGATGACGAGGTTGAACAGGACCTGGTCGATGCTGCTGCGGTCGGCGATGATCGTGGTCGGCTGCTCGGCGGTCCGGGTGACGAGCTGGATGTGGCCACCCAGGGTGCGCGAAAACAGGTCGTTGGCCTCGATGACGACGTCGTTGAGATCGATGATGGCGGGCTCGGTGCGTTCGCTGCGGGCGAAGACGAGCAGTTGGTGAGTGAGCCTGCGGGCCCGCTCGGCGGCCCGCAGGACGCGGGCGAGATCGTCGCGGGCCTCGCTGTCGGTGGGGATCTGCTCGGCCGCGAACTGGCTGTAGTTGAGGATGATGGCCAGCAGGTTGTTGAAGTCGTGCGCGATGCCCCCCGCCAGCTGGCCCAGGCTCTCCAGGCGTTGCGCGGTCTGGGTGCGCTCCAGGGCGGCCCGTTCCTTGGCGCCCGCCCGCTTGCGGGCAGAGACGTCGTGCTCGATGAAGGCCACGGCGGTCACGTTCCCGGCGGTGTCGCGGACCGGGGCCAGCATGACGGCGACATCGAACAACCCGCCGTCGCGGTTCAATCGGACGACCTCGATCTGTTCGCTGCGCCGCCCTTCGGCCGCCTCGGCGAACATCGCCAGCAGTGCCGTGCCGTCGTCGGGCGGGGCGAGCATCTGGATGCTGGACCCGATCGCCTGGGCTCGGGTGTAGCCGTAGATCTCCTCGGCGCCCCGGTTCCAGGTGGTGATCGTTCCCTCCGTTGTCGCGGTGTAGACCGCGTCGCTGGACGCCTCCAGGACCGCCGCCAGCATCACCTGGTCTTTGACGGCCGCGGCGGAGTTGCTTTCGAGCAGGCGGCGGTGCCGGGCGATGACGATGCTGATGACCGTGGCCGCGATCGTGACCGCCACCCGCAGGATCTGATCCCAGGTGCCCCACAGGCCCTGGTACGTGGAGACCACGACGACCAGGCTGGTGGCGTATACACCGATCGAGAACACCGCTGCCGGGCTGCCGGACACGGCGGCCAGGCAGGGGCCCAGCGCGATCACGCCGAACGACAGCAGGTGCGGCTCGGCCCCCAGGGTCAGCAGGGCCAGTCCGCTGGTCGCCACCGCCGGTAGGACCATCGGATGGACATGGCGGGAGCCGGGGCCGCCTCGGGACGTGGCCCGGGATCCCGTGCTCATCACGATGTCCCTTCTGAGGCGCATCACGTCCATAAATCTTGGACCGAGCCTCACGTTACGCTCATATCGGTTATAACGGGCGTCCATCAGCGATGCGGGACCGTCGGCCAGGGAAGGCCCCGTCCCCCGGCGGGTCAGGCGATCAGAAGCCGCAGGCCCGGACCCTGATGCCGGGTGGTGCGTCGGCCTGGACCCGGTCGCTGCACACGTCCGCACCGGCCTCGACCAGACGCAACGCATCCGGTTTACCCCGGCTGACGACAAACAACGGCTCGTCCTGCTCCGCATTCTCGGCGGCCAGCCGCACCGTGGTGAACTGCCACGACTGCTCGCAGAACGGCCCCTCGGCGACCTTCAGCGGCGTGTCGGGGATGCCGGGCTTACCGTTGATCAGCGCCAGCACCTGCTGCGCGGCGGGCCCCTTCGTACACGGGCCGGCCGGTGACGGCGGTGGCGTCGTCGTGGGCGCGGGCGTCGTCGTCGGCGGCGTCGCCAGAGTCGGCGGCACCCCGTTCGGCGGGCCGGCGGGTGGGACACCCGGCACGCCGGCGCTGGGCAGCCCGCCGGGCGGTGAGGCGTACGCCGGTGCCGACGGTGCGCTGCTGACCTCGTCGGGCGCCCGCGGCGGCGCCGTCGGCAGGGGCTGCGGGGGTGCGCCCGCGCAACCGGCGAGAGCGGCGAGAGTCCCGGTCATCACGAGCCGGGCGGCGGTTCGGCGTACGCGCAGGCGTGCCACGGCCCCATGGTAGGGCCTCATGACGGTCGATGGATCAGCCGGCGATGCGGTGTCCGGCCGCGGTGAGCGTGTCCATCGCCTCGCGCAGCCGCACGGTCGGGACCAGCAGGTAGTCCGTGTCGTACGTGGAGAAGGTGACGATGTTGACCCGCGCCTCGGCCAGCGGCCCGATCAGCGACGCCAGGACGCCGGTCAGGGCGAGGTCGAGCGGGCCGACCACACGCAGGGCGCGCCACGGCGTTTCCGCGACCGCTTCGGCGGGCGCCCGGTCGGCCGGGCAGATGACGGACAGCTCGTCGGGGGCCCAGGTCACCGAGATGACGCCCTTGTCGTCCGGCCCGCTGCTCAACGACGCGGGCAGGGCGGATCCGGCTGGCAGCCGGCACACCGCATACTCCTCCGGCAGCAGCTCCAGATCCAACATGAGGGAAGAGTACGTTCCCCGCGTGCTTCGCCCAATGCCTCGCGGGTGCGTTGATCGCCACAACCCGACATCCGGCCACGGACGGTCAGTATCGGACTGCGGAGAGAAACGTCAGCGAGGCGACAACGTGGCCACCGTGCCAGAGCGGGGTGGCGATCGCGTCGACGGTCAGGTGGGCGGAGTCGGTGGACGGCTTGACCCGCAGGAGGCCGCGGGCGAGCCGCTCGCTGCGGATGGCCAGCAGCGGCGGGATCTTCTCCACCTCGGGCTCGGACAACTCGCCCGCGCCCGCGGTGAAGTCGATGAGCCGCAGCACGCCGCCCAGCAGGGGCTGACCCACCGCCTCGGCGGGGGTGCCGAGGCCGAGCAGCTCGCTGCCCGACGGCGAGATCGCGAGGATCCGGGAGGTCACGTCGATGACCAGGCACGGCTCGGCCGCGGCCGTCACCGTGGACGTCCACCGGTCGATGCCGCCGACGAACTCGGCCTCCGCCGGGGTCCGCGCCTGCGGCACGAACGCGCCTGAGAGTGAGAGTTCGACGTGCGCCACCCGCACCTCCCTGTAAGCCTGCGCACGGGTCCGTGCACTGACTCCGAACGTTACCGGCGGGCCGAACGCTTGTCAGCGGCCGTTTGTCCGGTGCCGTGCCAGCGATAGTCGCCGACCGGACGGTAGGGCGCATTCGACCAGGTGTCGGGACGGCGGGCGACCGCGGAGAGTTTTCCGGCGGTGGCCGAGGAGATCCGCGCCCCGCCCGCGATGAGTAGCCGGTCCAGCTCCTTGTGCGTGGCCACCAGGCAGTCCTTGGGCAGGCCGTGCACGCTGATCACCCCGGAGCCGACGAACGCCAGGACGGGACTCACCGGCACGGAGAGTCCGACCGCGGCGGACATCGCGCGGGCGGCACGCTTCGCGTCCCGGCGCGCCTCGGTCACGTACGCGGGGCGTTTGCCGTTGATCTGGACGACGTCACCGGCGATGAGGACGCGGGCGCGACCGTGGTCGGCGACCGTGACCGCGTACACGCCGCCGGGGCCGATCGCGAGGAAGCCCGCGCGGTCGTCGACCGGGTCGGGCTCGTACCTGCCGACGGAGTCGGTGCGCGGCCATTCGACGATGTGCCAGGCGGGACCGAGCCGGTCCAGGCGGGTGAGCGCGCGGGCACCGGCGGCCTCCACGCGGCGGGCCTCCCGCTCGGCGCGGCGGCGGCGGGCCCAGTCGAACGGGCTGAGGCGGGGCACCTCGAGCGCGGTGGGCGGCGCGTCGCGCTGGGGCCCACGAACGGGGGTGAGGGCTCTGCTGGGTACGGGCAGGGTGGCGGGGCGGGCGGAGAAGACAGTCACTGCGACCTCCGGCAAAAGGTCCATCGGGCTCTCTTGTCACTACCGTAGGTGTTCAACCCCACACGGAAGCAAGACATCCCACGAGACTGAAAGCGGAGTGAGTAGGGATGAATGCCGCATTCATGCCTGGCCTCTTCTTGCTCATGATGCATTCCGTGCCTCGGTCTCCCCACAGGACTCGGTAGTCGTCACCAAGTTAGCCTCCCCTGACTGGCGGACGCAGCCCTGTCCCACGATTCCGGCGCACAACGTCACCTGGCGAGCGCGGCGCGTGCCGGAAGCGCGGTCGGCGGTGGCCTAGGCTCGGCCTGTGACCGGCCATGTCGACAGCGAGGTCAGCCCACTGCGTACGGTCCTGCTGCACCGGCCCGGGCCGGAGCTGGCCCGGCTGACGCCCCGGAACAACGACTCGCTGCTCTTCGACGCGATCCCGTGGGTGGGCCGCGCCCAGGAGGAGCACGACGCGTTCGCCGCGGCGCTGCGCGAGCGCGGCGTCGAGGTGCTGTACCTCGGCCAACTGCTGGCGGAGACGCTGGCGGTGCCCGAGGCGCGGGCCGTGCTGACCGCCGAGGTGCTGGACACCCCACGACTGGGCGACATCCTGCGCGAACGGGTCGCCGCCCACCTGGCCGACCTGGGCCCGCCCGAACTGGCCCGGGTGCTCATGGCCGGGCTCGCCCACGAAGAGGTCAAACCCGGCCCCGGGCGCCCGGGCGGGCTGGTCTACCAACTCATGGACTCCCACGACTTCGTCATCGACCCGCTGCCCAACCTGCTGTTCACCCGGGACTCGTCGGTCTGGATCTCCGACCGGGTCGCGGTCACCAGCCTCGCCATGCCCGCCCGCCGCCGGGAGACCACCCTGACCGGGGCGATCTACCGGCACCATCCCCGGTTCGCGGGCACCGAGCTGCTCTACACCCCGGAGCTGGAACACGTCGAGGGCGGCGACGTGCTGCTGCTGGCGCCCGGGGTGCTGGCGGTCGGGGTCGGCGAGCGGACCACCCCGGCCGGGGTGGAACGGCTCGCCCACCGGGTCTTCGCCGCCGGGCTCGCGCACACCATCCTCGCGGTGCCGATCGCCCAGGAACGGGCCACCATGCACCTGGACACGGTGTGCACGATGGTCGACGTCGACGCGGTGGTGATGTATCCGAACGTCGCGAACACCCTGCAGGCGTACCTGGTCACGGCCGGGCCGGACGGCGCGCCGGAAGCCGCCGGGCCGCAGCCGTTCCTGGCCGCGGCGGCCGCCGCCATGGGCATCGACCGGCTGCGCGTCATCGACACCGGCCTGGACCCGGTCACCGCCGAACGGGAGCAGTGGGACGACGGCAACAACACCCTCGCGCTGGCGCCCCGGCTCTGCGTCGCGTACGAGCGCAACGTCGAGACGAACGCCCAACTGGAGCGCGCGGGCATCGAGGTCATCGCGATCAGCGGCTCGGAGCTGGGCTCCGGGCGCGGCGGTCCGCGCTGCATGAGCTGCCCGATCGCCCGCGCCCCGCTCGCCGCCTGGGCGTCTAACGCAGGGTGAGCTGGCGGCCGACGAGGCCCTGCTTGGCGCGCCGGGCGGCCGCGTCCAGGGGCGCCGTCTCTCCCAGCGTGTCCCGGTAGCGCTTCGCGAAGTCGGCCAGCGGGGCCTCCCAGTCGGCCGCCTCAAGCTCGCGCGGCACGTCCCACACGGGAACGAGCAGCCCGTGCGCCCGGAACATCCCCGCGAACCGGGTCGCCTCGCCCAGGGTCAGCTCGCCCGCCGCCGACAGCCGGGCCAGCGCGTCCAGCGCGGCGTCCTCCGGATCCGGCATGACCCAGCGCACATGCGCCTTGTCCGGCACCCGGCACCAGTACGCGGCGGGTGCGGCGGCCAGCCGCTCGGTCGGGTAGATGGAGGCGTTGGCCCGTTCCAGCGAGGCCGCCACGCCCGGGTCGTCGGCCTGCTCGGCGTCCAGCCAGTACTCGAAGGTCAGGTGCAGGGTGACGTCCAGCGGCCCGTCGTCGAGGATGTCCTGCAGCCGCGGCCCCGGCCCGGGCAGGGCGGGCACCGCCACGGTCTCGCCCGGCTCGGTACGCAGCGCGCACAGGATCGCCACCGCGAGATCGCGGGAGACGTCACCGGACTGCACGTGGCGCTGCAGCCCGACGAAGACCTCGCCGTCACGGCGGATCATCGCGGGCCACGCCATCGGCAGCACCGTGGAGAGGGTGACCGGGCGGTCGCCGTACTCCGCGGTGATCTCCGGCTTGAGGCGCAACGGCGCCGAGGCGGCCGGGACCAGCTCGCGCAGCGCGATCCACTCCGGTTCGTCGGCGAGGCCCTCGAACGGCCGGGCGACGAAGATGTCGCGCACCTTCTGGCGCTTGGGCTCGGTCTGCGGGCCCTTTCGACGCTTGCTCATGGCGCATCAGCCTAGGCGCTGCGATCCGCTGCGCCCCGCCGCGGCCCATCGTGTCGGCCACCCGCCCCGGTCAAACCCGAGGGGCCGCCAGACCCGACCGCCCGCCAAACCCGGGGCGCCGTCTACCCGCGAGGTAGCCGGACCTCGGCCAGGGTGCCGCCGCCCTCGCGCGGGCGCAGCGCCACCCAGCCGCGCTGCCGCTCCACGATCCGCCGCACCAGGTAGAGACCCAGCCCGGCGCCGGGGTGCCGGCGCCGGTCACCGGACTCACCCTGCCAGTACCGTTCGAACGCGCGCTCCACGTGCTCGGGGCGGATTCCGGCGCCGCGATCGCACACCCGGAACGTCACGGTCTGCTCATCGGCCTCGGCGCGCAGCTCCACCGGGGTGTTCGGCGGCGAGTACTTGTCCGCGTTCGTGGCCAGCTCGGTGAGGATCGTGGCCAGGGAGGCACGGTCCCCGTACGCCTTGGGCAGCTCGGCGGGCAGGTCGTCGAGCACGAGGCGGCGGCGCAGGTCGGCGGGCAGCTCGTCGGCGGCCTGCCGCAGCGCCTCGACCAGGTCGAACGGGCCGGGCGGGGTGCCGGCGACGTCGCCCTCCTCGCTGGTCGCGGCCAGTAGCCGGTCCACCAGCCGGGCCAGTTCACCGGCCCGGGCCCCGATCACCCGGACCGCCTCCTGGCGCCCGCATTCGTCGAGGGACTCCCAGTGGTTCGTGAGGGTGTCCGCGTACCCCTTGATCACGGTGACCGGGGTGCGCAGCTCGTGGCTGGTCACGGCGACGAACAGGTCCCGGTCCTCCTGGCGGCGGGCCAGCTCGGCGTCGTCGCCGTACGCGGGCAGGCCGTTGGGATGGGTGTACAGCCGTCCGGCGAGCGTCGCCAGCAGCTCCAGCACGGCGTGCTGCTCCGGGCCGGGTGGCTCGGCGGCGACGGTGAAGTACACGTACAGCGCGCCGACGACCGTGCCCGCTGCGTCCGCGCGGGCCGCCAGCACCCGGGGCACGTCCTCGGCGCCGACCGGGCCGGTGAATTCGTCGTTCAGCGCGCCTGGGGTGACCAGCAGGCTGCGGTGCCGCGCCAGCTCGTCGTCGACCCGGTGCACCCGGCGGCCCAGCACGTGGGCGCAGGTGCCGCAGGCGGCGATGATCCGGCCGTGTTCCGGGCCGTACTCGGCGAAGCCGGCGCCCGCGCCGTCGAGCACCTCCCAGGCCAGCCGGACGACGTCCTCGAGGACGGCGACCCCCGCCGCGCCGGCGTTGATCCGGTCCAGGACGGCGAGTTGCCCCCGGGTCAGCGCGGCGTAGTCGGGTCGCTGGGGCATGTCTGCGAGTCTGCCTCGGTTCCGGAAATTTCGGCAGGGCGGCTGGTGGATCTTGGCCACAATGTCACTCGCTCGGCTGGTTTGTGCTCAGCCGGCGCCGAGCCGGTCCAGCACGAACCGCGGCCGGTCGGTGATCACCCCGTCGACCCCCTGGGCGAGCGCCAGGTCCAGCTCGTCGGCGGTGTTGACGGTCCACACGTACGTGCCGTGCCCGGCGGCCCGCAGCGCCGGGACCAGTTGGGGCCGGGTCCGCAGCAGACCGACACCCGGACCGGCGATCCGCGCCCCGAACGGCAGGCGGCCCTTGCTCACTCCCGGGGGCAGCAGCTCCAGCAGGTACACCGTGGGGATGGCGGGGGCCAGCGTCCGGACGCGGCGCAGCGCGAGCGCGGCGAACGACATCACGGTCACCCGTACGGGGTCGTCGGGGCGGGGGTCGGCGAGGCCGTGGCGGCGCAGCAGCTCCACGAGGCGGCGCTCGACGTCGGCGCCGTACCGGGAGGGGTGCTTGGTCTCGATCAGCAGGCGGACCTGGCGCCCGCTGTCGCGGACCGCGCCGAGCAGCCGATCGAGCGTGAGCAGCCGGGTGCGGTCCGGGTCCGGGGGGTCGTCCAGGGGGTCGTCACCGGCCGACGGGTGCCAGGAGCCGAAGTCCAGCTCGTCCAGCTCGGCGAGGGTCTTGCCGCTGACCAGGCCGCGGCCGTTGCTGGTCCGGTCCAGCCGCCGGTCGTGGACGCAGACCAGATGCCCGTCGCGGGTCAGCCGCACGTCGCATTCCAGGCCGTCCGCCCCCTCGTCGAGGGCGCGCAGGTACGCCGCGAGCGTGTGCTCGGGCAGCGCCTCGGAGGAGCCGCGGTGCGCGAACACGAGCGGACGGTCGGCGCTCACAGGACGCGGGCCGGCTGACCGTTCTCGCTGACCATGTCGCGGCCGACCGCGGCCCAGGACTGCATGCCGCCGTCGAGGTTGCGCACGTTGTCCCAGCCGTTGCCCGACAGGTAGGACACGACCTGGCCGGAGCGGCCGCCGGAGCGGCACACCACGACCACGTCGGCGTCCGTGGGCACCTCGGCCATCCGGGCCGGGATCTCCATCATCGGTACGTGGTGCGCCCCGGGCGCGTGCCCGGCGGTCCACTCGTCGGGCTCCCGCACATCGATCAGGTAGGCGCCGGGGTCGACCTCGGCGGCGCTCACGCTGGGTACCTGTGGTCCGAACACGGCTCTCAGCCTAGGACTATTTCTCGTTCGCGATGACGTCCGGGTGGTTGACGATGAACTCGCCGAGCTTGTCCTCCTGGACCGCCTTGAACATTTCCATGCTTTCGGGGGTGATGGTCTCCCGGCCCGCGCCGTTGCCCGCGAACGTGCCCTTGTTCGTGCGCAGCAGCACGAGGTCGTTGGCGGCGATGCCCTTGAGCCCGAAGATGAAGTCCTGGATCGGCACCCCGCCCGTGTCGAGCACGAACGCCTGGCCCGCCGCCTTGATCAGCCCGGTGGCCTTGAGCGGGTTGGCCAGCGCTCCGCTGGTGCTGGCCTTCTTGGCCATGGCCTTGATGAGCTGCTGCTGGTGGCGCTGCCGGTCGTAGTCGCCGTTCTTGAGGCCGTACCGCTGGCGGGAGTAGTCGAGCGCCTCCCAGCCTTCCATGTTCTTGCAGCCGACCTCGTGCCAGATCGGCTTGGTCGGCTTGCCGGTCTTGCGGGCCTCCGCGAGGAACAGCGCCTTGTCGTCGACCCAGACCATGTGCTTGGACTTGACCCGCTGGTCCACGCACATGCGTACGCCGCCCAGCGCCTCGATGACGCTCTTGAAACCGGCGAAGTCGATGATCGCCGCGCCGTCGAAACTCATCCCGGTGTTGGCCTTGATGGTCTGTGCCATCAGCTGCGCGCCGCCCGCCCAGCCGCCGCCGTTCTGCGCGCCGTGGAAGAACGCCTCGTTGGCCTTGGAGACCCCGCCCGGGTAGCCGTTCTTGGCGAACGCCGGCACCTGCATCTGGGTGTCACGCGGGATGGACACCAGATACGCCTGGTCGTGGCTGGCCGGGATGTGCAGCACGATGATCGTGTCGGAACGCAGGTCGTCGACCGCCCAGCGCTTGCGCGCGTCGACGCCCATGAGCAGCAGGTCGATCGGTCCCTTGAGCGGGTCGCCGCCCTTGCCGGTGGTCGCCTTCTTGGTGTCGCCGATCAGGTTGTCCTGGGTGATCGCTCCGGTGGCGCTGGCGATCACCCACTTGCTGCCGAGAAGACCCGCTCCGCTGCCCAGCATCAGCAGTGTGCCCAGCACGACGGTCAGGCGCGCCCACAGCGGGCTGCCGCGCTTCTTGCGCGGCGGTGCGGCGGGCGCGATCAGCCCGTCCTGGCGGACGGCGTCCCGATCCTGCGACTGGGGGGGTCGAGGGGGGGCGACCGTCATTCAGAGCTCCAGAAGATCGGGAAGGGGGCCGAACCACTGTACGTTCAACTTCGATATCGCGGGAGTCCTCCCGCGTTTCAAGTCCGTGACACAGAGTGTTTACGGACGACGCGGGCTGGTGGTTTCCACCGGCCCGCGTCGAATGCCCGTCCTGTGTGCCGCTTTTGTGCGGCGACACACAGTCGCTATTTACCCGCCTTCGCCGCGGCGCTGGGCAGGTTGGCAGACATCCACTCGGTCATCTTGTCGGCAGAAACCGCCTTGTACAAAGCGAGTGCCTTCTCCCGGTCGCTGACCACGACGCTCTGTCCGCCGATGGTCTGGCTGCCCACGTTGGGGCTGGTGATGAACGTGAGCTTGTCGCCACGGATGTTGCGGAACTGGACCGCCATGTCGGTGAGCGAGAAGTCCTGGTCGACCGTGACGGCTGCGGTGACCGCCTTGAGGAAGTCGTTCAGCTTGCCGGGGTTGGTCAGCGTGCCCGTGCTGGCGGCCTTGTCCATCAGCGCCTTCAGGAATTCCTGCTGGTGCTGCATGCGGGCGAAGTCGCCGCGGGCGAACTGCTTGCGCTGACGGATCCAGTCCAGGGCCTGGGTGCCGTCCATGTGCATGGTGCCCTTCTTGAACACCCGGTGCGGCTTGTGGATCGAGGTGATGGTCTGCTCGACCTTCAGGTCGACCCCGCCGAGGGCGTCCGTGACCTCCTTGAACCCGCCGAAGTCGATCGCCATCACGTGGTCGATGCGCACGTCCGAGAAGCACTCGACCGTACGGACCGCGCGGGGCAGGCCGCCGAACGCGAACGCCGCGTTGATCTTGTTGCGGCTGCCGCTGCTGCACGGCGCGTTGTTCTCCGACGGGATCTGCACGTACAGGTCGCGGGGGATCGACACGAGCTGCGCGGAACCGTGGTCGGCCGGGATGTGCATGAGGATCAGGGTGTCCGCGCGCCAGGCATTGGTGGAGTCCTTGGCCGCGTCCGGGTCCCGCGAGTCGCTGCCGACCAGCAGGATGTTCAGCGCACCGTCGACCGTCTTGGCCGGGCGGCCACCCGTGATCTGGTCGAACGCGTTCGTCCGCTTCAGGTCGTTGTCCAGGCCGTTGGCGTAGCCCATCAACGTGACCGCCGCGATCACGCCGATGACGATCACCGCGATGCCGCCGACCAGCGCGATCCGCCCCCAGCGCGGCTTCGGCTTGCCCCGGTACGGCCGCCCGGGACCGCCACCACGGCCGGGCCCGCGCGGCGGCGGGCCGCCGGGTCCGGCGGGGGCACCGGCCCACCCGTCACGCCCGTCGGGGCGGGAAGCGCGCTCGCGGTAGGCGCCGGGTACACCGGCGTGGCCCGAGGTGCGGCTGGAGCCGGGGTGAGCGGCGCCGGGAACGGAGGCGCGGCCGGAGCCGTAGGAGGACGTGGTCGGTGACATGCTCTCAGGTTACGTAAGCCCATCCAGGCATTTCGTGCATCGACACTGGCGCGGCACGAAGGGAGGAGACAATTACGCTCCGTGAGAAGTTCACTACCTGCCCGAAATGATCAGTTCCTGAAGAACTCGATCGTGCGGCGCAGCCCTTCCTCGGGCCCGACCTGCGGCTCGTAGCCGAGCAGCGTGCGGGCCAGGGTGAGGTCGGGGCGGCGCTTCTCCGGGTCGTCCGCGGCGCGTGGCACCAACTCGATCGTCGAGCTGCTGCCGGACAGCTCGACGATGAGCCGGGCCAGGTCGAGCATGGTCATCTCATGCTCGGTGCCGCAGTTGATCGGCCCGGTCTCGGTCGAGTCGAGCAGCAGCAGGATCCCGCGGACCAGGTCGTCCACGTACGTGATCGAGCGGGTCTGGGTGCCGGTGCCCTGCACGGTCAGTGCGGCCCCGCGCAGCGCCTGGCTGATGAAGGTGGGGATGGCCCGGCCGTCGTCCGGGCGCATCCGCGGCCCGTACGTGTTGAAGATCCGCACGATGGCCGTGTCCAGCCCGTGGAAGCGGTGGTACGCCATCGTGGCGGCCTCGGAGAACCGCTTCGACTCGTCGTAGACCGCCCGCACCCCGATCGGGTTGACGTTGCCCCAGTACGTCTCGGGCTGCGGGTGCACCAGCGGGTCCCCGTACGCCTCGGAGGTCGAGGCCATCAGGAAGCGGGCGGCGTCGGCGACCGCGCGGTCCAGCAGCGCCATGGTGCCGATCGAGCCGACCTTGAGGATCTCCATCGGCAGCTTGGCGAAGTCCGTGGGGCTGGCCGGTGACGCCATGTGCAGGATCGCGTCGAACCGGTCGGCCAGCGCCGGGTGGGGTGGCAGTCCCTCGGTCACGTCCGCCTCGACCAGCGTGAAGCGGGGCTCCGTGGCGAGGTGGGTCAGGTTGTCCCGGGAGCCGGTGACGAAGTTGTCCAGCGCCACGACGGTGCACCCGCGCGCCAGCAGTGCGTCCACCACGTGCGAGGGCACGAAGCCGCCGCCGCCGCTGACCAGAATCCGATGCCCGGGGCCGTACCTCTGCGTGACTGCCATGCCGGACACGATAGCGACCGGGGCCGGTGCGCGATCCGCACCGGCCCCGGGCGGATCAGTGTGCGCCGTAGCCGGTCAGCGAGCGCACCTCCAGTTCGGCGTACTTGACGCTGTCCTGCTCCTTGGAGATCACCGTGCCGAGCCAGCCGCAGAAGAAGCCGATCGGGATGGAGATGATGCCCGGGTTGTTCAGCGGGAACCAGTGCCAGTCGTGCTCCGGGAACATGGCGGTCGGCGAGCCGGACACCACGGGCGAGAAGAACACCAGCACGATCGCCGAGATCAGGCCGCCGTAGATCGCCCAGAGCGCGCCGGAGGTGTTGAACCGGCCCCAGAACAGGCTGTACAGGATCGCGGGGAGATTCGCCGAGGCCGCCACCGCGAACGCCAGCGCCACCAGGAACGCCACGTTCAGGCTCTGCGCGTAGATCGACAGCCCGATCGCGATCGCGCCGATGACCAGCGCCGCGATCCGGGCCACCCGAACCTCGTCACGCTCGGAGGCCTGCCCGCGGCGGATCACGTTCGCGTAGAAGTCGTGCGCCACGCTCGACGACGACGCCAGCGTCAGGCCCGCGACCACCGCGAGGATCGTGGCGAACGCGACCGCCGCGATGATCGCCAGCAGCACCGCCCCGCCGGTCTGGCCGCCGAAGTATTCGATGCCGAGCGCCTGGGCGAGCTGCGGGGCCGCGGTGTTACCGGCCTTGTCCTGGGCGGTGATCTCCTTGCCGCCCACCAGGGCCGCCGCCCCGAACCCGAGGGCCAGGGTGAACAGGTAGAAGGTGCCGATGATGCCGATCGCCCAGAGCACGCTCTTGCGGGCGGTGCGGCTGGTCGGGACGGTATAAAACCGGGTCAGGATGTGCGGCAGACCGGCCGTGCCCAGCACCAGGGCGATGCCGAGCGAGAACAGGTCCATCTTGCTGTAGAACGTCTCCAGCGCGGTGGGCTTCTCGACGCCGTACCGCAGGCCCGGTTCGAGGAACGCCGCGCCCTTGCCGGACGCCTTGGCGGCGTCGCCCAGCAGGGTGGACAGGTTGAACTTGTAGTGCGCCAGCACCAGCAGCGTCATCACCAGGGCGCCGGACATCAGCATCACGGCCTTGACGATCTGCACGTACGTGGTGCCCTTCATCCCGCCGACGACCACGTAAATGATCATCAGGGCGCCGACCAGGATGATCGTGGCGACCTTGGCGGTGTCCGCGTCCATGCCCAGGAAGGTGGTGTCCGCCTTGATGCCCAGTAGCAGGCTGACCAGCGCCCCCGCACCGACCATCTGGGCGATCAGATAGAAGATCGACACGGCGATGGTGGAGACCGACGCCGCGGTGCGCACCGGCCGCTGCCGCATCCGGAACGCCAGCACGTCGGCCATCGTGTACCGGCCCGAGTTGCGCAGGAACTCCGCGACCAGCAACAACGCGACGAGCCACGCGACCAGGAAGCCGATGGAGTAGAGGAAGCCGTCGTAGCCGTACAGGGCGATCAGACCCGCGATGCCCAGGAACGAGGCGGCCGACATGTAGTCCCCGCCGATGGCCATGCCGTTCTGGAAGCCGGAGAACGACCGGCCGCCCGCGTAGAAATCCGTCGCGGTCTTGGTCTGCCGGCTGGCCCAGACCGTGATGCCCAGGGTGATCGCGACGAAGACCAGAAAGAGCGTGATCGTCAGCGTACGGGAGGTCGACGACGTCGCCTCCGCGGCGAACAGGTGCGACTCCATCACGCCACCTCCCCGGCGGCCACGTCGGCCCCGCTCTCCATGTCGGCGCGGATCCTGTCGGCCACCGGGTCCAGCTTCTCGGCCGCGTACCGGGCGTAGTACCAGGCGATCAGGAACGTCGAGACGAACTGGAGCAGGCCGAAGACCAGCGCGACGTTGATGTTGCCGATGATCTTGATGCTCATGAAGTCCCGCGCGTACGCCGAGAGCAGCACGTACAGCGCGTACCAGCCGAAGAATGCGATCGTGGTCGGGAAGATGAACCGGCGCAGCTTGCGGCGCAGCTCCCCGAACTCCGGGGACTGCTGGACGGCGACGTACTTCTCCGCCGTCGTGATGTCCCCGGTCGCGGGTGCCGGGTCATCGGGGGTCAGTTCCGTGGTCAACGTGGCTCACCACCTTCGTGGGGGCGGGTCTTTCGCGCACCGTACGGAGGAAGGCCGGCCAGGTGGGGGAGGCTGGTCGGGACGTGCGCCGAACGGGCGTCCCACTGCGCCGATCGGTCGTCAGTCGGCCAGGCGACGGTAGCGGCCCCGGAAGTGCACCAGCGGATCCGGTGCGGCGTCCAGCCGTACCGTCTCGACGGTTGCCTCCACCAGCAGTGACCAGGCGTATGGCCGGGACCCGTCGAGGCGGCACCCCGCCCAGGTGCGTGCACCGGCGGGCACCGGCCCGTAGTCGGTGTCGGTCCAGGCGTCCTGCGCGAACAGCCCGCCGGGTGCGGGCATCAGGCCCGCGAAGCGGTCGGCGAGCTGCTGGTCGTCCGTGTCGAGAAGGGTGACCGCGAACCGGCCTGCCGAAGACGCGGCGTCCCAGAAGTCGCTCTCCTCGTCCACCAGCCCGGCGATCCGGCCGGGCTCGCCGTCCGCCACGACCAGCGACGAGACCGTGAGGCCCGCCGGGCCCGGGGTCGTCCACAGCGTGACCGGGGCGGCCAACCGGCCGCGCATCCGGCGCAGCGCGGAGCGCTCCTGGTCGGGGGTGGCGAACGGATCCGTGGAGTGGATCTGCGCTCCGGGCTCGATCGGGTTCACGGCCCCATTCTGGTCTGCCGACGCACCGTACGAAGGGTGCCGCAGCCGACCGGTTGCCGCGGGAAACAACACTTGCCCCGGTTGCTGCCCGAAAGCGCACGCCGCCCCGCGCTGACGCCGCCATTGTGGATCTTGGTGGCCGTGCGGCTCCTGATGAGTGCCTACCGTGATTCCGGCAGGTCGTACTGCACCTCATAGTGTTGTGCCGATTTGATCATGATGGTGGCCTCGACCGCACGGCCGCTGTCGTCGAACGCCACCCGGAACTGACGTAGCACCGGGACGTCCTCGGGCAGTTGCAGCGCGACGAACTCGGCAACGGTGGCGAATCGCGCGGCCACCTGGTCGACCGCGTTCCGCAGTGGATGGCCCAGCGCCGCAAGCGCCGCCGGGGAGCCGCCCTTGATGCGCCTGTTCTGCGCGAGGACGGTGCCGCGGGCGATGTCCACGGGGTAATGCGTCCACACCAGCTCGGCCGGTTGTTCGTCCAGTAGCAACACCTGGTGGCGGACCACCACCGCCTCCCCGGGAGTGAGACCGAACGCTGCTGCGACCTGAGCGGTGCCTGGACGCTCGCCGACCTCGATCAACCGTGACGAGCCGGACCGTCCCTGTGCGGCGTTGTCCGTGATCCACGGATACGGCTCGCTGGGCGCGGGCGGGTCCGCGTAGTGGGCGGCCCGCACGACCGTGGGGCGGCGGTGCGTGGCCAGAACCGCTCGGCCGCGCTGGCCCTCTACCAGGCCCTCCGCCTTGAGGATGGCAATCGCGCGGGTGACACTCATGTTGTTCACGCCGTACCGCCGGGTGAGTTCGGCGGTGGTCGGCAGCCGGGCGCCGGGTGCGATGTCCCCGGACAGGATGAGCGCGCGCAGATCGCCTGCCAGTTGGCGTTGTCGGGACCGTACCCCGTCGTCAGGAACCGGAGAGCTCACGGAGTCGATGGTCGCATCCGGTAGGACACGGGCCCGCACAGCCGCGCGACCATACAGTTGACTGCGTGCTCGACGGCTCGGCCTCCGGCGTCGACGTTGGTCCGGGTCAGGACGAGGACCGGTTCGTGCCACTCGACTTCGAGGAGCTCCGCCTCGTCGGCCTCCGGGTGGCGGGCAATGATCTGCTCGAAGACGTCGACCGGCGCGTGGCCCAGCGCAGCGAGCGCGGCCACGGCACCCCCGCGGATCTTTCCTGGCCTGGCGAGATCGGTATCAGCCGCGATGGAGGCCGGATAGTAGGACGCGGCGATCTCCACCGGACGATCGTCCAGCAGCATCAGCCGGCACCGTCGAACCGTGTGGTCGCTGTCCCGCAAGCGCAGGGCGGCCCGGACGGAGTCGGGGACGTCCGCCGTCACGGACACCTCGAGCAGGCGCTGGCTGCCTGACTTACCGCGGACGGCGGCATCTGCTGACCATGCATTACCCGTGCTCGCGCGGATGTACTGATCGGACGTCGTCTCGCCGCGCTGGTCCGTCATCCCGATCGCCTCCTGCTACGCCGCTCCAAGCCATGTTGCCCGAACGGAATCCGTTGTGCTCGTTCGGGTGGTCCTGCTGCAGCCTTACACAATATGTGTAAGGCTGGCTTCAGCTCCGCGCTGACGTACTGAGGATCGTCTCTGCGGCGGTGGGTGAGCCGGGGGTGCGCCGCGATGTTTCGTGTGCGGCACGACCAACGGAGCGGTGCGCCCTGTCTTGAAGGAGAGTGCGATGTGCGAGGCGTGGCTGAAGCCGGGGCGCGTGGTGCGCGTCGGCGGCGCGGCCAGCGTCCAAATCCAGGGGCGCCGGGCAATCACTCTCCGGATCGTCCGCGTGGATCGTCGTGCCACGTACGAAGGCTGGGTCTGGCTGGAGGGCTACGTCCTCGACAGCCGTGGAAGGGCGGTTCAGCGGCGCATCGTCTTCGTGCTCCGTGCTGGCCTGCGACCGTATCCACCGGACTGACGGATGAGCTGCCGACTGCCCTGAGCGGACCGCCCTGTTTGCAGAGAATCGTGATGGATGATGGGGTGCGGCGAGATGCCGTTGATCTGGCAATGGGGAGTGCCCGTGGCGGACCGCGTGTGCGCCCGAAGCGTGCCGGGCGGTCGGATGTTGGCCGGGCGGTGCGCCGCCGTGCTGGTTCCAGCGGGCGTTCACCGCGGCCGGGGAGTAGCGTGGGCGTGACATTCGGTCGGAGAATGCGGCCTGGGTGCGACCAGGCTCACGGTCGCGCTACACCACGGACACGTCTCCGTTCAATCGCCGTGAAAAATGCTCCGTACGGTGGGTCGCCATGGTCTCCACCCTTCTCCTGTCAGTTCCGCTCCTGCTGATCCTCTATTTCGGATTCTTTGCGGTGCACACGTACGCGTACAGCATCGCGGCGTTCTTCAAGAAGCCGCTGCCGACCGTGACCCCCCGTCCGGACGCCCGCGTGGCGGTCGTCGTCGTCTCCTTCAATGAGCGCGCCGTCATCGCGGACACCGTCGCCGCCTGTGAAAGGCTGACCTTCCCGAACAAGACCGTCATCGTCGGTGACGACTCCACGGACCCCGAGACCATCGCGCTGTTGCGGGGGCTGGCCACCGCACGCGGATGCGTGGGCCCGACTCCGGTGCGCTACAACGGCAACGACGTCGAGCTCTGGGAGTCCGACGGGTTCGTCCTGTTCCACCGGGCCGAGAACGTCGGCTTCAAGGCGGGCAACCTCAAGGCCCTCGAGGGCTATCTGCAGGAGCGCGGCTTCGACTACATGTACCTGCTGGACGCCGACTGGCGGCCGCAGACCGACGCGGTCGAACGTTGCCTCAGCGTCATCGAGGCCGCCCCGGACATCGCGTACGTGCAGACCACCCGCCTCTACCACCACGGCCGGGGTGAGCATTTCCAGCGCTGCCTGGCGATCAGCGAGGAGGCCTGCTACCTGGTCGACCTGCCGGGCCGCCAGCGGCTGGAGCACATGATCCTGTTCACCGGCTGTTGTGCGCTGTTCAACCTGAGAGCGCTCTCTCAGGTTGGCGGGTTCCGGGCGGGCCACCTGACCGAGGACATCGACCTGTCGAACCGGTTCTACCTGGCCGGGTTCCGCGGTGTCTTCCTGGAGGACGTGACGAACATCGGCGAAGTGCCGCCGAACTACAAGGCGTTCCGCCGGCAGCAGCAGCGGTGGGCGACCGGCTCCGCGCGTACGTTCAAAGAGTTCTTCCGCCCGGTGCTGCGGTCCCGGCTCGGCTTGGCCACCAAGCTCAGCCTGCTGCGCCAGAACGCGTATTACACCGTCGCGCTCGGCATCGAGCTGGCTCTGCTGTGGAGCGTGCTGACCGCCCTGGTCACGGTCGCGGGCTCGGCCCTCGGATGGTCCGTCCCGGCGCCCGAGGAGGTGCTGCGGCCGGTCGGAGTGCCGCTGGCCATCGGCGCGCTGATCGCGCTGTTCAGCGGCGTTCCGCCGCTGGTCGTGCATGCCATCAAGAAGCGTGAGTGGGTCAACCTGCTGTACATCCCCGCCGCGTGCTGGATCGCGCTGTCCGTGGTGCACACGTACGCGATCGCGAACGTCAAGGGCTTCCGCAACGTGGCACAGTCCTGGTTCGTCACCCCGAAGACCAACCGCCAGAAACAGAACGTACGGGTGGCGCCCGCGCGGCGGATCCGTGCGCTGAACGTCGCCACGCTGGTGGCCGTGGTGGGTGCCAGCCTCGCCGCCGGTCAGGGCGGGGCTGGTCCGATGCTGCTGCTGGTGCTCGTGCCGTACGCGCTGATGTGGATTCCGTCGCTGATCATCGGTGCGCTGACGAGCTGACGCCCCCGCGGGGGTGGCCCGGACCAGCCTTCAGAGGCTGGTCCGGGCCATGACGGGTGAGCCCCCGTTCATCCCACCCGTTCGATCACGGCGCGCCGGATCAGCAGCTTGCCCTCTTCGTGGATCGAGTCGAAGGCCTCCTTGTTGAGGAGGATGCAGCTGCCCGCCGCACTCTCGACCGGGACGACGATCGACTTGTTGTTGTCCAGGTTGGTGACCTTCAGCTGCGTGCCGGGCGGGAAGTTGCCGCTCAGCGCCGTCTTGCCACCCGAGCCGGTGGTCGTCACGGTCGAGCCCTTGCAGACGACCTCGCCCGCACCCGTCCCGTTGCCGTTGTTGCCCTGGCCGGCGTTGCCGTTGTTGCCCTGGCCGGCGTTGCCGTTGTTGCCCTGGCCGGCGTTGCCGTTGTTGCCCTGGCCGGCGTTGCCGTTGTTGCCCTGGCCGGCGTTGCCGTTGTTGCCTTGACCGGCGTTGCCGTTGTTGCCCTGGCCCGCGTTGCCGTTGTTGCCCTGGCCCGCGTTGCCGTTGTTGCCCTGGCCGGCGTTGCCGTTGTTGCCTTGACCGGCGTTGCCGGTGCAGCCCGCGGCGGCGCGACGCTGGTTGATCAGGTCGACGACTGCCTGGCGGTTGGCGATGCGGGCGGCCGACTGGGCGTCCGGGTTCGCCTTCTGGCCGGCGATGAAGTTGAGGTTGTTCTGCAGGGCCTTGTCCAGGCCCCCGCAGTCCTCCCCGGAGCCCTTGCCCTGGCCGTTGTTGCCGTTCCCGGCGTTGCCGTTGTTGCCCTGGCCCGCGTTTCCGTTGTTCGCGGCCACGTTGGCGGTGCAACCGGCGGCGGCGCGACGCTGCTGAATGAGGTCGACGACTGCCTGGCGGTTGGCGATGCGGGCGTCCGACTGGGCGTCCGGGTTCGCCTTCTGGCCGGCGATGAAGTTGAGGTTGTTCTGCAGCGCCTGGTCCAGTCCGCCGCAGTTCTCTCCGGCGCTGCTGATGCCCGTACTGATGGCGAACGCGCCACCGACCAGCGTTGCCGCCGCCGCCCCGATCATCAGCTTCCGTGCTCGCCCCGTCATCCCGCGTCGATACATGCACCCGCTCCTTCGCGTCATGAGCACTGCCCGTTGCAGCACCGTGAGGTACGGGACGGCCGGGTCGCGGGGTTCAGTTCAGGTTACTTAAAGTTATTTAAGGTCCTGGTGGTGAGCGCTGCTAGAGGCGAAGTGACTCCGGAGCGTGCAGGCGGAGCATGGTCGCGCCCACATCGCGGGGCACCCGCCGAGCGGTCAGCAGCGACCCGATGACCATCACCGCGAACGCCAGCGGCACGCTCCACGCCGCGGGCTGGCCCACCAGCCGGGCGGCCCAGCCGTGCAGCGGCGGCCCCAGTACGGTCACCAGCACCGCCGTCATCGCCGCGCCGCCGCCGACCAGAATCCCCGCCGCCGCGCCCACATCCGTGAGCCGCCGCCACCAGATGCCCAGCACCAGCAGCGGGCAGAAGCTGGACGCCGCGACCGCGAACGCCAGACCCACCACCCGGGAGACGTCCAGGTTCGCCACCGACACCGACAGGGTCAGTGGCAGCGCCGCGGACAGCAGGGTGGCCAGCCGGAAGTCACGCACCGAGCCGCCCCGGTCCGCGTGCAGCACGTCCGTGTACACCACCCCGGCGACGCTGGTCAGCAGGCCCGACGAGGTGGACAGGAACGCCGCCAGCGCCCCGGCGGTCACCAGCGCGCCGAGCAACCGGCCCAGCGTGCCCGAGCCCAGGGCGGCTTCCGGCAGCACCAGCACCACCGCGTCCGTGCGGCCGGTCATCAGCAACTGGGGGGCGTAGATCCGGCCCAGCACCCCGTACAGCGTGGGGAGCAGGTAGAAGGCGCCGACCAGGCCGAGCACCACCAGCGTCGTGCGCCGGGCCGAGGCGCCGTCGGGGTTGGTGTAGAACCGGACCAGAACGTGCGGCAGGCCCATCGTGCCCAGGAAGGTGGCCAAGATCAGGGAGTACGTGACGAACAGGCCGCCCTGCCGCCCGGGCAGCAGCCAGTCGTCGCCCCGGCGTTCATCCACGATGCTCACTTCCGGCACCGGATCTCCAGCCGCGAAAGTCACCGAGCCGCCACTGTGGACCGTCCTGATCGCACCGTCCACATGCAACACCGCGTCGTGGTGAATCTCGACGGTCGTCGTCGCGGGAAAGACCGGGCCCGTCGGTGGAGTGACCGCGGGCCGTCCGTCCGTTTGCCACTGCAACACCAGAAAGATCACCGGTACGGCCAGGGCGGTCAGCTTCAGCCAGTACTGGAACGCCTGCACGAACGTGATCGCCCGCATCCCGCCCAGCGCCACATTGGCCGTCACCACCAGTCCCACCACGACCGCACCCCAGGTGTACGAGCCACCGGTGACGGTCGTGAAGGTCAGGCCGGCGCCCTGCAACTGCGGCACCAGATACAGGCAGCCGATGAAGATGACGAAGATCGTGGCGAGGCGACGCACCATCGGCGAGCGGAGCCGCACCTCGCAGAAGTCCGGCAGGGTGAACGCGCCCGAGCGGCGCAGCGGGGCCGCCACGAACAGCAGCAACGCCAGGTAGCCTGCCGCGAAGCCGACCGGATACCAGAGCACGTCGACGCCGTAGCGCAGGATCAGCCCGGCCACGCCAAGGAAGGAAGCGGCGGAGAGGTACTCGCCACCGATCGCGGCCGCGTTCCAGCTCGGGCTGACCGACCGCGACGCCACCAGGAAATCCGATGTGGTGCGTGCGACGCGCAGGCCGTACGCGCCGATGCCGATCGTGACCAGCACGACCAGGACCAGCCCCGGGACGACGTACGGGTTCACGGCTCGGGCCTGCGGATCACCGCGGTGAAGTCCTGCTCGTTGCGCTCCGCGAAGCGCACGTACGCCCAGCCCACCGCGACCAGGAACGGGAACGAGCCGACCCCGAGCAGCAGCCAGGGCAGGTTGATCCCGAGCACCTTCGCCGTGCCGACGGCCGGGGCCACCGCGAACAGCAGCGGCAGGGAGCCGAGCCCGGCGACCACGACCAGCGACAGTCGCAGGGCGAGCGCCAACTGCGCCCGCATCAACCCTTTGACCAGCGCCTCCCCGACCGGGGTCTGCTCGGCGAGATCGGTTCGCGCCCGGTCGGCGGGTGCCCGCCGGGACGCCACCTCGCCCAGCACGACCCGGACGCGTCGCTGCACGTCGGCGGTGTCTTGGCTCCGCGCCTCATCGCCGGCCATGCCCGCAGTCTGGCGACTGCCCGGCAGTTGTCAAGACCGCGGATGCGAAAGGGCCCGCACGTCGCCGGCGTGCCCGCTGCCGCAGCGGGCACGCCGGCGACAAGATCGCCCGACGGATCGGGCTTACGGCAGTTCGTCGGCCCGCGAGCAGTTACCGACGCCGGTCCGGCAGATTCGGTACATGTAGTGCAGTTTGCCGACGCCGTCGGCAACCTTCTTCCGCGCCCCGCACGAGGAACTTCCGATCCACGTCCAGTCGCCGTTTCCGATCTTGCGCTGCCAGCGGGCGCAGTGGCCGTCCTCCAGCGGATCGCTGGCGTAGAGGTCGTAGTTGAGCAGGTGGCCCGAGGTGGTGCCGTCAGTCATGGCCTCGCCGACCGCGCCGGTGGTGGAGAAGGTGATCGCACCGGGGGTGGCGAGGGTGACGGCGGCCTGGGCCGGCATGGGGCTGGCGCCGAAGATCAAGGCCGCGCCGGCGGCGACGGTGAGAGCACGCTTGGCCCAGGTGTGATGCAGCAGCACGAAGTCCCCGTTTCCATCGGAAGTGAGCTGCCGGAGTGGTCCCCGGCGGGGAAAGCATAGGTGTTTGACGATCATGCACGCACATCGACTTCGCGCGGCTGACCGCCATCTCACATCAGACGCTGCGGAAACCCTGCTGCGGGCCTTCGACCTCGGGAGAATGAACACTGCCGGGTCCGATGAGGACAGTGCGGTCTAGTCCATCGCGTAGGGCGTGGGGCAGGAGTGGTCCGGTGCGGCCGGGCGGGTGGCGAGGAGATCCCGGGCGCGCAAGCGCCCGTAGTTCATGCCGCGCCAGTCGTCCGGGTCGGCGTTCAGGCGACGTGCGATCGGGCCCAGGGCACAGTCGCGTTCCGGCTGGGGCAGCCGGTCCAGCGCGGGGACCGCGTCCGGCGACAGCGTCGACAGGTACCAGGTGTCGATCCGATGGCTGTGGACGAACCGGTCGACGTTGCGGTCCGCGATCAGCCCGTCCGGGTTCGCCGCGACCAGGCCGAGCAGCGCGAACACCCCGGCACCGACCGCCACCCGGGGCAGCCAGGCGCCGCGCAGCCGCACCCCGGCGACCAGCACCAGCACGAACACCACACCCAGCCACAGCTCGCACAGCGAGACGAGCACCCGCAGCCGGGTCAGGCCGTACATGTCCGCGTACAGGTCCATGCGGTGCAGCGCCGAGGCCACGATCACGAGGGTCAGCGCGGCCAGCGCACCCAGCACGGCCCGGATCAGCACCCGATCGGTACGGCTGTCCCGCGGCGCCCACCGGGCCGCCCCGGCCAGCACGAGCAGGGTCAGCCCGGTGACCACGAGCAGCTGCCAGAAGCCGCTGCGGGCGTACTCCGAGTAGGTGAGGCCCTCGGTGGTCAGCACGTGGGTCGCGCCGCCGAACAGCACCGCCAGCTGCACGGCCACGAAGACCGCGAACATCGCGACCAGCAGGCACAGTGGAACGGCCCATTCGAGACGGCGTACGGTGCGGGTGGCGGGCCGGTCCCAGCCGGACAGATCGGGCGGCGCGGCACGCAGGTATGCCGCCCCGGACAGCAGCCCCGCCGTCACCGCGAAGATGAAGCACCACCGCACCACGGTGTCCACGCGCATGTCCGGGACGATCGAGTCCAGCATCCGGGAGAACGCCGCATCCGCCGAGGCGAACAGCGCGCCGAAGACCACCAGCAGAGCGGCCGACACGGCCACGGTCGCCACCACCCGGATGCCGGAGCCGCCCGTGCCGCCGCGCCGGATCCGGGCCAGCCCCCGGGCCACCCACGGCAGCGCCCGCAGCACCGAGAACGCCGCCAGCACCGTCGCCACCACCATGCCGCGCAGCGACCGGCCCCCCGCCACCGCCAGCGCGCTGGTCACCACGGCGGTCAGTACGCACAGTGCGAACAGCCAGCCCGCGGCCCGCAGAGTCCCGGCGGAGAGCAGCAGCACCGTGGCCACCGACCAGGCGTACCGGGACGGTGCCAGCGTGGGGGCGCGCCACGACACCAGCGGCTGGGGAGCCCCCGCCGCCAGCGGGTACGGCGCGATCCGCGCCACCACCAGCGCCGTCACGCCGATCGCCGCGGTGACCATCCATCCCACGCCGCCCCGGTCGAGCGGGAGGCTGAGCGCGGCGACGACGGCGGCCACCACGATCGCCAGCAGCGTCGCCGGCGAGGCGGGTCGTCCCGGTCCGGCCCAGCGGCGCCCCCACAGTGACGCCGGGACCCAGGGCCCGTGCAGCGGAGACATGGTCGGCGGGCCCCAGTTCGACGGAGTCCGGCTCGGCGCGGTCTGGCTCGGCGCGGTCTGGCTCGGCGTGGTCTGGCTCGGCGTGGTCTGGGTCGGCGCGGGCGGGCGCGCCGGCGACGGTGGCTTGGGTGTTTCGGGCACACTGATCTCCTGGTCAAGCGGGCTGCAGTGGCAGCGTCACGTGGATGTGGCAGCCGGGTCCCGCCCGCCCGGCCGTGGGTCCTCCGGCCGGGTCGACGACCGCGATCGTGCCCTGGTGCAACTGCACCACCCAACGAGCGATCGCGAGGCCGAGGCCGGTGCCGCCGTCGGTGGCGCGTTCGCCGCGGGTGAACCGTTCGAAGACCCGTTCGCGCTCCGCGGGTGGGATGCCGTCGCCCTCGTCGGCTACGGCGACCAGCAGATGCCCTGCCCGGCGTTCGGCGGCCAAGGGTGGCCCACCGGCCGTCGACGGGGTGGCCGAGCGGCGTTCGGCGCGGATGGTCACCGTGCCACCGGCGGGGCTGTGCCGGGCGGCGTTGTCGAGCAGGTTGGCGAAGACCTGGTGCAGCCGCTCACGATCCCCCTGGATCACGACGTTCGGAGCGGACACCGCGAAGCGGACCTCCCGGCCCGCGCCGGTCGCGTTGACCGTCGCCTCGCGCACCACGTCGGCGAGCAGGTCCGCCACGTCGATCGGGTCGCCGGCCAGCGGGACCACGCCCGCGTCCAGCCGGGACAGGTCGAGCAGCTCGGCGACGAGGCGGCCGAGCCGCTGGGTCTGCGACAACGCGGTCTGCATCATCTCCGGTTCGGCCTCGGCCACCCCGTCCACGATGTTCTCCAGCAGGCCCTGGAGCGCGGTGATCGGCGTACGCAGCTCGTGCGAGACGTTCGCGATCAGCTCGCGCCGGTGCTGGTCCGCGGCCGCCAGGTCCGCGGCCATCTGGTTGAACGCGGTGGCCAGCTCCCCGACCTCGTCGCGGGACCGGGTGCGCACCCGGCGGGTGTAGTCGCCGCGGGCCATCGCCCGGGCCGCCACGGTCATCTCGCGCAGCGGCACGGTCGCCCCGTGCGCCATCACCTGCAGCGTGACCAGCGCCAGCGCCACCGCGATCGCGAGCCAAGACAGCTCCACACGCATGAAGTCGATGCTCCACCAGAACACCAGCAGCCCGACCCCGCCCGCGAAGCCGAGCGCCAGGGACAACTTCGCCTTGATCGACCGTACGGGGTCGAGTGGCCGCCACAGCCTCACCGGGTCACCTCGAGGGCGTAGCCGACGCCGTGCACCGTGCGGATCAGGTCGGCGCCGAGCTTGCGGCGCAGGGCCTTGATGTGGCTGTCGACCGTCCGGGTGCCGGAGGCGTCGGCCCAGCCCCACACGTCGGACAGCAGCCGCTCCCGGGGCAGCACCGTCCGGGGATGCTGGGCGAGGTGCGCCAGCAGGTCGAACTCGGTCGGGGTCAGGTGGGCCTCGGCCCCGGCGCGCCGGACCCGCCGTTCCGCCAGGTTGATCTCCAGGTCGCCGAGGCACAGGGGCGCGGCGCCCGCCCGGTCGGCGTTGCGCTGGGCGCGGCGCAGCAGGGCGTGCACCCGCGCGGCCAGCTCCCGCATCGAGAACGGCTTGGTGAGGTAGTCGTCCGCGCCGACCGCGAGCCCGACCAGCAGGTCGGTCTCGTCGTCGCGAGCGGTCAGCATCAGTACGGGCACGGGGCGCTCGGCCTGGACCCGGCGGCACACCTCCAGGCCGTCGAAGCCGGGCAGCATGACGTCCAGGACGATCGCGTCCGGCGGGGTACGCCGAGCCGCCGCCACCGCCGCGGGGCCGTCCCCGGCCACCTCCACCGCGTACCCCTCGGCCCGCAGCCGCGCCGCGACCGAATCGGCGATGGTCCGCTCGTCCTCGACCACGAGGATCCGTCGCTGCACCGTAGTCTCCACGTCGCCCTCCGTTCCGCCCCCGCATCGTGCGCGGGCGGTGCAAGACCGGCGTCCCCCGTGCCCGCCGACCTCGGATGAGGAGCCTATTGATCATCCGTGCAGGCCGGGGGGCGGCGTTGTGAACGAATGGTGGAGATCGGCCGCCGCTTGGCGCGGACAGGGTGACCAGGACGCCGACCCTGTGGATAACCCTGGGGAAAACCCGCCCGAGGGTGTGGACAACCCTGTGGAGGCGGGCGTGGGTCAACGGGTCCAGTCGTGCTTGGCGGCCCGGATCAGGCGGTCCTTCAGCTCGCGGGTGTGCCGGCGGCTGACCGGCAGCTCCACCGAGTCCACGGACACCACGTACCCGGACTGGGTCAGGCGCAGCTCCGTGACCAGCCGCAACTGCACCAGGTACGACCGGTGGATCCGGACGAAGCCCGCCGCCGCCCAGCGCTCCGCGAGCGTCGCCAGCGGGACCCGGACCAGGTGCGAGGCGTCAGCGGTGTGCAGGCGGGCGTAGTCGCCCTGCGCCTCCACCCAGCGCACCGCCGACCGCGGCAGCATCCGGGTCGTGCCCGCCAGTTCGACCGGGATGCTCGGCTCGTCCACCTGGGCCGCCGCGGGGGCGACGGGCGTGGCGCGCCGCCCGGCCACCCGGCGCAGGGACTCCGCCAGCCGCTCGGCGCGGACCGGCTTGCGGACGTAGTCCGTGACCCCGAGGTCGAAGGCGTCCACCGCGCCGTCGTCGTACGCGGTCACGAACACGATCGCCGGGGGCCGCGCGAACCGGTGCAGCAGCCGGGCCAGCTCCATCCCGTCCAGCCCCGGCATCCGGATGTCCAGGAACACCGCGTCCACCTCGGTGTCGCGCAGCACCCGCAGCGCCTCGGTCGCGTCCCCCGCGCGGTGCACCTGCGACACTCGCCCGTCCGTGGTGAGCAGGTACGCCAGCTCGTCCAGCGCGGGCGGCTCGTCGTCGACCGCGAGCACCACGAGGCGGCTCACGCCCGCACCTGCGGGTGGAATTTCGGCACCCGCATGCTCACCTTCGTCCCCGCCCCGGGCGCGGTCTCCACCACCAGCCCGAAGTGATCGCCGAACACCGAGCGCAGCCGCTCATCGACGTTGGAGAGCCCGACGTGCTGGCCCGCGTCGTCCGCGCCGCCGTCAGCCACCGCGGCGGCATCCCCGGTCAGCGTGGCCGGGTCCATTCCGACGCCGTCGTCCTCGACCGTGATGTGGCATTCCGCCCCGGCGTCGCGGGCCTCGATGCTCACCACGCCGACACCCGGCTTGCGGGACAGGCCGTGCCGGACCGCGTTCTCCACCAGCGGCTGCAGGCACAGGAACGGCAGGCCGACCGGCAGCACCTCGGGCGCGATCTGCAGCCGCACCTGGAGCCGGTCACCGAAGCGGGCCCGTTCGATCGTCAGATAGCGGTCGATCGAGCGCAGTTCCTCGGCCAGCGTGGTGAACTCCCCGTGCGCCCGGAACGAGTACCGCGTGAACTCCGCGAACTCCAGGATCAGCTCCCGCGCCCGCTCCGGGTCGGTCCGGACGAACGAGGCGATCGCGGTCAGCGCGTTGTAGATGAAATGCGGGCTGATCTGCGCCCGCAGCGCCCGTACCTCGGCCCGGGCCAGGCGTTCCCGCGACGACTCCAGCTCGGCCAGTGCCAGCTGCGACCCGGCCCAGCGCGCCACCTCCAGGGTGGCCTGTACGAACCCGGGAGCCGGCTGGTCGGCGGCGACCGCCACCAGCGCGTCCGTGGCCCGCCCGTCCGGCCCGGCCAGCGGGGCGACCACCGCGCCGCGCACGACGCAGTCCACCCGGTCGCAGGGCAGGTCGGCGCTGGACAGCACGATGGACCGACCCGTCCGGACGGCACGCCGGGCGGCGGCGGTGAGCTGGTCGCCGTGGTGCTCGCCGCGCCCGTCGAACGCGAGGCACCGCCGCGCGTCCGCGATGGCCAGGCCGACCGCGCCGATCAGCGTACGCAGATGTCGGGCCGCCTTGCCCGCCGCCGCCGGGGTCAGCCCCGGGTGCTCGGCACTGCGCGCCGTGCGCAGCGGCTCGGCGGCCAGCGCGGCGGTGTGCAGCACCTCGTAGGTGGCCCGTTGCAGGGCGGTCGCGACGCCGCGCCTGGCCCGCAGCCGGACCACGGCCAGCACAGCGCCCAGCAGCCCGACGAGGACGGCCAGCACCGCCCCCACCGTGCCGATCCGCGTGCCCACGCAGCAGATCCTGTCGTCCCGCACCACAAAAAGCCAGGCGTCCGCAGGGATCGCCCGCCGTCGCTGCCTCGCGAGCAGATCTTGATGAGCTGTGCCGTCACCGCCGACGGCCGAAGCCGCCCGGCGGTGCGGTGGTGGTCAGTACGCGCCCTTGCGGCGCAGCACCACCCAGATGGTGCGCCACATGATGGCCAGGTCGTAGGTCAGCGACCAGTTGTCGACGTAGTACAGGTCGAGCCGGACCGCCTCGTCCCACGACAGGTCGGAACGGCCGGAGACCTGCCACAGCCCGGTGATGCCCGGGCGCACGAGCAGCCGGCGCCGGACGTCGCCGAGGTAGTCGCCGTCGTCGGCGGGCAGCGGGCGCGGCCCGACCAGCGACATCTCGCCCTTGAGGACGTTGATGAGCTGGGGCAGCTCGTCGAGGGAGGAAGCCCGCAGCTTCTGCCCGAAGGAGAAGACCCGCGGGTCCTCCTTCATCTTGAACAGCATGCCGTCGGTCTCGTTGAGCTCCAGCTCCTTGAGGCTGGCCTTGCGCTCCTCGGCGTCGACGTACATGGTCCGGAACTTCCACACCCGGAACGTGCGGCCCTCGTGGCCGACCCGGGGCTGGCGGAAGAACACCGGGCCGGGGTCGGAGAGCCGGATGCCGAGCGCCACCAACAGCAGCACCGGGCTGAGCAGCAGCAGGCCGAACGCGGCGGCGACCCGGTCGAGCAGGTTCTTGGCCAGCCAGCCGGGGCCGGACAGCGTCGGCTCCTCGACGTGCAGCAGCGGCAGGCCCTCGATCGGGCGGATGTGCACCCGCGGGCCCGCGATGTCGGTGAGCTGCGGCGCGACGACCAGGTCGACGCCGGTGCCCTCGAGCTGCCAGGCGAGGCGGCGCAGCTCGCCGGGCTCGGCGCTGGCCGAGCCGCAGACCGCGATCGTGTCCGCGCCGACCTCGCGCACCAGCGACAGCACGTCGCGGCCCGCGTACACCGGGACGGGGGTTTCGATGCCGCGGGCGGCGCCGTACCCGTCGGTGAGATGGATGGCGACCGGGATGAGCCCGGCCGCGGGGCTGCGGGTGACCGCGGTGTAGACCTCGAGCGCCTCGGGCAGCGTGCCCACGAGGATCATCCGGTGCGCGCCGTGACCGGTGCGTCGCCGGGCCACGTGCAGCATCTGCCGGGCGGTGTAGCGGCAGACCAGGATGAACAGCAGCGCGCTGAGGCTGACCGCGGCGACCGTGCCGCGGGACAGCTGCGTCTTGGTGGCGAACGCCAGCAGCGACACCCCGGCCACGACCGTGACGAACCCACGGACGACCCGTTTGAACTCCTCGCTGCCCAGGCCCAGGTAGCGGCGGTCGTAACTGCCGTTGCCCCACAGGATGATCAGCCAGCCCAGGGGCAGCAGCAGGTAGGCGGCCAGATAGAAGGTCTGCTTCTCGCCGTTGAAGCCGGCGCTCACCCGGTCGATGTCGATCGTCTGGACCGCCAGGTAGCTGGCCAGCAGCGCGGAGGCGAAGTCGAGCAGGACCAGGATCATCGTGTACGGCCGGTGCCAGCGCGACAACCGCCGGTGTGAACGGGTCCACGCCGACCGGGGCACGCCGTTGGTCGGGTGTGGGTCCTGCTGCCACTCGAAGCTGTCGTACGGCATGCCGCTCCGGCTGCTCTTGGGCGCCGGGCTGCTCTCGGGCGCCGGGCGATGGAGGCTCGCAGTCACCTCGCCTACGTCCTCCCGCAACTCATACCGCCCGCCGACGTTTCGGGGACCGGGAGACGCCGTACGGGCCTCCCGGCGGGCCGGCGACGTGACCGGCGACCCCGGAGAACATTACGCACCGCCACGGGCAGTCCGGTGCCGACGGGTCGCCGGCCCCGGCCGCGCCGCGGACAACGCGTGGGACCGGGCCACTATACCGATGGATCGGGCCTGGAGAAGGGGACGTTGTGCCCGCTTTCTCTCGCGGAGACCAACTTCGGGCGATAGCCACGCTGCGTGAGGGCGGGCGTGCTATCGGATGAGCTTGGAAAGGCGCCGATCGGCGAGCGGCTTGCCGCCGGTCTGGCAGGTGGGGCAGTACTGCAGGCTCTTGTCGGCAAAGGACACCTCGCGTACGGTGTCGCCGCATTCGGGGCAGGGCAGTCCGGTCCGGGCGTGCACCCGCAGCCCGGCGCGCTTCTCGCCTTTGAGTTCGGCGGCGCGCTGACCCACCGATCGGGTGACAGCGTCGGTCTCCACGGCGCGCATCGCCGCGTACAGCGTGGCGATCTGGTCGTCGGTGAGCCTGCCGGTCAGCGCGAACGGCGACAGCTTCGCCACGTGCAGGATCTCGTCGGAGTACGCGTTGCCGATCCCGGCCAGCACCTCCTGGTCGGTGAGCACCCCTTTCACCTGCCCGTTGCGGCCGCGCAGCCGCTGCGCGAACTCCTCGGGCCCGACCGCGAGGGCGTCCGGGCCGAGCCGCGACACGCCGGGTACCTCGTTCGGGTCGCGGACCAGGTAGGCGGCGAGGGACTTCTGGGTGCCCGCCTCGGTCAGGTCGAAGCCGGAGCCGTCGTCGAGGCGTACCCGGATCGCGATGGGCCCGCTGCCCGGCTTGAGTGGCGCCGCGGACTTGAACGCGTCGCGGTAGTGCAGCCAGCCCGCCCGGGCCAGGTGCACGATCAGGTGAACCTCGTCGCCCAGGTGCACGTCGAGGAACTTGCCGTGGCGCCCGGCCCCGGTCAGGGTCAGGCCCGCCACCGCGCCCGGCGCGGGATCGTAGGTCTTCAGGGCGCTGAACGAGGCCACCTCGAAGCGCTGCACGGCGTGGCCGACCGCGCGCTCGCGCAGGTACGCGGCGAGCGCCTCCACCTCGGGAAGTTCCGGCACCCCCCGAATGTAGCGTCTACCCACGTGAAGGTCGTGGTTGCGCACAACCGGTACCGGGAGGCGATCCCGTCCGGCGAGAACGTCATCGTCGACACCGAGATGGCCCAGCTCGCGGCGGCCGGGGTGGAGGTGCTGCCGTTCCAGCGCAGCTCCGACTCGATCGGGCAGCTGCCCGCCGCCGAGAAGGCGCTGCTGCCGGTGTCCCCGATCTACGGGCGGGCCGCCCAGCGGGACCTGGCGGCGCTGCTGGCCGAGCACCGGCCGGACGTGCTGCACCTGCACAACCCGTACCCGTTGCTGTCGCCGTGGGTGGTGCGGACCGCGCACGCGCACGGGGTGCCGGTGGTGCAGACGGTCCACAACTACCGCCAGGTGTGCTCGTCGGGGCTGTACTTCCGGGACGGGCACAACTGCACCGACTGCCGGGGCAAGGTGATCGGCTGGCCCGCGGTCCGGCACCGCTGCTACCGCGGCTCGGCGGCGCAGAGCGCGATCCTGGCCACCGCGCTGGCGGTGCACCGGCCGACGTGGCGTTCCGTGGACCGCTACATCGCGCTGACCGACCGGATCGCCGAGCACCTGCGCGACTACGGCATCGCCGAGCCGCAGATCGTGGTGAAGCCCAACGGCCTGCCGGACCCGGGCGAGCCCGATCCGCTCGGCGACGGTTTCCTGTACGCCGCCCGACTGTCCCCGGAGAAGGGTCTGGGCCTGCTGCTGGAGGCCTGGCGGCGGCATCCGGACGGGGCGCTGGGCGAGCTGCGCATCGCGGGCGACGGCGAGCTGCGGCCGCTGGCGGAGCGGGCCGCCGCGGAGCGCGGCGACGTCACGTACCTGGGGGTGCTGGACTCCGCCGGGATGGTCGCGGCGCGGCGTGCCGCCGCGGTGGTCGTGGCCGTGCCGACCTGGAACGACGTGCTGCCGACCGTGATCCTGGAGGCCATGGCGGCGGGCCGCCCGGTGCTGGGCACGGCGGTGGGCGGGATTCCTTACCTGCTGGGGGCCGGACAGCACCCGCTGGGGGCCGGACAGCCGGGACCGATCGGCGGCTGGGCGGTGGCGCCGGAGGTCGCCGCGCTCGCCGAGGCGTTGCCGACCGCCCGCGCGCAGGCGGCGGCGCTGGCATCGGACGCCCGCAAGCGCTACGTCCAGGAGTTCCACCCGGATGTGCTCACCCCGCGGCTGATCGAGATCTACCGCGACGTGGCGGCGGCCTCCGGCCGCACATCGCGGTGAGCGGTGCGGCCCGGGTCAGCCGCGCAGGGCGGCCCGGCCGCTGAACGCGATGCTGGCGGCCAGGAACGCGCCGTTGATCAGGGTGAACGCGGCGACCAGCCAGACCGTCCACTGCGGCGCCACGGTCAGCACCACGCCCGCCAGGGCGATCACCGCGCCGTAGTCGCGGACCAGTTTGATCACCCGGACCGGCAGCGACGTGCTGGTCACCATGCTGGCCGCCTGCGGTCCGCTCTGCATGACCGAGGTGACCAGGTTGACCATCCAGGTGCCCGCGAACGCGGCCAGCAGCCACGCGGGCGTCGCGGGGACCTGCGCCGCGGCGGTCGCGGAGAGCGCGGCGACCAGGGAGATCTGCGCGGCCACGTCACACAGGACGTCGACCCGCGCCCCGGCCGCGCTGGTCTGCCCGGTGACGCGGGCGAGCTGCCCGTCCGCGCAGTCCAATGCGTACGCGGCCTGCCAGCCGACCAGCGCGAGCAGGCCGATCGGCCACGCCCACACCGCGCCGGTGGCGACCCGGTGCGCCGCGGCCACCACCACGAACGACACCAGGCAGCTCAGTCCCAGGTTTGCGGCGGTGAGCACGGTCGGGGCGAGGCGGCGCTTGTGCGCGGCCACCGAGATGCGCGCGCCCAGCCGCTGGCTGACGGCCTCGCTGAACAGTCCACCGCCCCGGTTGACCGCGTAGTAGTCCGCCGCGGTGGGCGCCGCGGCCGGGGGAGTCCGGGTCGGGTCAGCGCTGTGCGAGGGCGTCGTCATATTCGGCCAGCTTCCGGCGGATCTCGTCGGTCGACAGTGCCAGGTGTTCCAGGATCGTGTAGCGGTCGGGGCGGGTCCGCGGGGCGAACTCGACGACCTCCACGAAGCGCTCCGCGTCCAGGCCCACATCCGAGGGGGTACGGGGCAGCCCGTGCCGGGCCAGGCACTGCGCCATCTGGGCGAAGCGCCGCTCGTCGCCGCGCAGGAACGTGCAGAACAGCGCGCCGAGCCCGGCCAGCTCGCCGTGCGAGGCGGTGCCCGGGAACAGGGTGTCCGTGGCGTGGACGATCTCGTGGCAGCCCCCGCTGCACGGGCGGCTGCTGCCGCAGACCGCCATGGCCAGGCCGCTGGAGATCAGCGACTCGGCGAGGACGGTGACGAACCCGTCGTCGTTCATGTCCCCCGGGTGGGTGAGCATCGCCTCGGCGCCCATCCGGGCCAGCGAGGCGGCCAGCCCGTCGAACGGCTCGCCGCGCACCTCGCGGCCCAGGTCCCAGTCGGCGAGGGCGCTGATGTTGCTGATCACGTCGCCGATGCCGGCCCGGTTGACCCGTTCCTGGCCGTTCTCCACGAAGTCCAGGTCGACGATCACCGCGTACGGGATGTGCACCCCGTACGAGCCCTTGATGCCGTCGTTGACGAGGCTGGCGACGGGGGAGGCGATGCCGTCGTTGGCGAGGCTGGTGGCCACGGACACCATCGGCATGCCCCACCGGTTGGCCGCGTACTTGGCCGCGTCGATGGTCTTGCCGCCGCCGATGCCGACCACCGCGTCGTACGAGCGGGTGCGCAGCTTCGCGGCCAGCTCCAGCGCGGCGTCGACCGTGCCGCCCGCGGTGGTGTAGACGTCCGCGGAGCCCAGCGAGGGGCGGATCAGGTCCGCGATGCGTTCGCCCTGGCCGGGGCCGACCACCACCGCCACGTCGCCGCCTGCCGAGATCCGTCCGTCGGCCAGGATGTGGCCGAGGTCGGCGACGGCGCCGCGGCGTACGTGGATGTGCAGTGGGGTCTGCACGCTGCGGGCTAGTAGCGGCATGCGATCTCCCGTGCCTTGGCCAGGTCGTCGTGGTTGTCGACCTCGACCCACGCGACCTCGCCGATGGTGGCCGCGCGCACCTCGCCGCCGCGGTTGGCGAACTCCTGGTAGCCGTCCTCGTAGTAGAGGTCGGGGTTGCGCTCCCAGGTCGCCTTGAGCGCGTCGGCCAGGCCCGCGGCGGCCTCCGCCTCGATGATCGTGGCGCCGATGTACTCGCCGAACGCCTCGGCCGGGTCCATCAGCTTGGTGATCCTGGTGAGTTGCCCCTCGGGGGAGAAGACGGTCTTCATCTCCTCGTCGGCCAGCTTCTTGACGTTGTCAATGGCCAGCAGGATGCCGGGGCCACGGTTGGCCAGCAGGGTCTGCTCGACGCTGACCGGGTGGACCGTGTCGCCGTTGACCAGCAGCGCGCCCTGGGCGAACTGGTCGCGGGCCAGCCACAGCGAGTACGCGTTGTTCCACTCCTCGGCCTTGTCGTTGTGCACGAGGGTGAGCTTGACGCCGTACTTCTGCTCGAAGGCGTCCTTGCGCTCCTCGACCGCGTTCGCGCAGTAGCCGACCACGACCGTGATGTCGGTCAGGCCCGCCGCGGCGAGGTTGCGCAGCGAGATGTCCATGATCGTGGTCTCCCCGTCCACGGGGACGAGCGCCTTCGGCAGCGTGTCGGTGTACGGGCGCAGCCTGCGCCCGGCGCCGGCGGCGAGTACCAGACCGATCATGGGGTTCCTTCCACAGCAGGGGTGTCGAACGACGAGGATAGCGGCGTGTCAGCTACCGAGCGTAGCCAGCACTGCGAATCCGTCCTCGGCGATACGCCTGACCATTCCGTCGTCCACCTGCCGGTTCTTGCCCGACGATGTCCCAGGTATTCGGGAAAAGCTTTCGCTGCGGGGGTCGTTTGAGAAAGAAAAATCGGCCGTCGGCGCCGACGACGACAGCACCGGCAACACGAAGCGGTAGGGGTCCGGGCACGCGAAAATTGTATAGAGCGGCCTCGTAAGCTGAGCGGTATGACCGCTGAGCAGCTGATCTCCTTTGCCCGTGGCGCCCCCTCCTTGGACATCGTCGATGTCGAGGGGCTCAAGGCCGCGGCCGTCCGCGCGTTCGAGGCCGATCCGGCCGGGGTGACCGCGTACGGCACGTCGGTCGGCTACCTGCCGCTGCGAAAGTGGATCGCGGACAAGCACGGGGTCGCCCCGGAACAGGTGATCGTCACGAACGGTTCGCTGCAGGCGGACGCGTTCCTCTTCAACCACCTCGTCACGCCCGGCGACGCGGTGGTGGTGGAGAAGCCGACGTACGACCGGACGCTGCTGAACCTGCAGAACCTGGGCGCCAAGGTGCACCAGGTGACGATCGAGCCGGACGGCATCGACGTCGACGAGCTGCGGCGCCTGCTCGAGTCGGGGGTACGCCCCAAGCTGGCGCACATCATCCCGAACTACCAGAACCCGGCTGGCGTGACGCTGTCGCTGGCGAAGCGCCACGCCCTGCTGGAGCTGGCTGCCGAGTACCACTTCACGATCTTCGAGGACGACCCGTACGCGGACATCCGGTTCCGTGGCGAGGCGCTGCCGTCGATGCTGTCGCTGGACACCCGCGGGGTGGTCGTGCACGCGTGCAGTTTCACCAAGACGGTGTGCCCGGGCGTCCGCGTCGGCTACCTGGTCGGCCCGGCGGACACGATCGGTGCCATCGCCAAGAAGGCCACCAACCTGTACATCTCGCCCGGCATGGTGTCCGAGGCGATCGTGCACCAGTTCTGCGTGTCGGGCGACATCCAGCGCTCCATCGCGACCGTCAGTGAGGCGCTGGGCGAGCGGGCCCGGGTGCTGGCCGAGTCGATCCGTACGCACATCCCCGGCGCCAGCTTCACCGAGCCGGCGGGCGGGTACTTCCTCTGGGTGGACCTGCCCTCCGACATCGACGTGGACAAGCTGTTCCCGGTGGCCACCGCGAAGGGCGTGGCGATCGTCAAGGGCAGCGACTTCCTGCTCGACGGCGGGAACCATTCCGTACGCCTGGCGTACTCGGCGGTGACCGTGGACCAGATCGACGAGGGTGTACGCCGCCTGGCCGCGGCGATCGCCGAAGTCCGCGGCTGACGCCTCCGACCGCCGCCCCGGGGCCGCCCGTCCTTGACACGGCGGCCCCGGTCCACCGGCGCGTCCGGATGCCGTCGCCGGGCTGGCGTAGCCTCAGGCGGGCCGTCACGCGCGGAGGGGGAGGCGTTATGAGCGATGGCAGCGTGCGCCGGGTCAGGTCGACCGGCAACAACCGGTCGCTGTCGCGGGCCTGGACCGCCCCGGTGCGGGCGATGAACCGGTTCCTCGGCAGTGCGGACTCCCCCGATCCGGGCGCCGAGCAGTGCGCCGACAGCGCGGTGGTCGACTGCGGCGTGTACGTCGACGGCAAGCGCGAGCCCGGCGAGTACTCCCCGAGCGCGGCACTGCGGCTGGCACGCTCCCGCGACGACGCGTTCGTCTGGCTCGGCCTGCACCAGCCGTCGGACTCCGAGATGTCCGCGATCGCCCGCACCTACGGCCTGCACGAGCTGGCGGTCGAGGACGCGGTGCAGGCGGAACAGCGGCCGAAGCTGGAGCAGTTCGGCGACGTGCACATCCTGGTGCTGCGCACGGCCCGGTACGTCCCGCACAGCGAGCTGACCGAGACCTCCCAGATCGTCGAGACCGGCCAGATGATGGTCTTCGTGGGGGAGCAGTTCGTGATCACGGTGCGCCACGGCGACGCCTCCGAGCTGGTCTCCGTCCGGGCCGGACTGGAGACCGAGCGCGCCGCGCTCATGCAGCACGGGCCCTGGGCGGTCGCGTACGCGGTCACCGACCGGGTGGTCGACCTGTATCTGGAGGTGGCCGACCAGGTCGAGGCGGACCTGGACATCCTGGAGGAGCGGGTGTTCGCCCGCGGCACCGGCAGCCCGATCCAGCAGATCTACCAGATGAAGCGGGAGCTGGTGGAGTTCCGCCGGGCCGTGGTCCCGTTGCAGCGGCCGCTGGCCACGATCACCGCACCGCAGAGCCGGGTGGTGCCCAAGGAGATCCGCCGCTACTTCCGGGACGTGCACGACCATCTCACCCGTACGGTCGAGCAGGTCACGTCGTACGACGACCTGCTGAACTCGATCCTGCAGGCCCGGCTCGCCCAGGTGACCGTCGACCAGAACAACGACATGCGCAAGATCGCCGCGTGGGCCGGCATCGCGACCGTGTGGACCGCCGTCGCCGGCGTGTACGGCATGAACTTCGAGCACATGCCGGAGACCCAGTGGCTGTACGGCTACCCGGTCGTGGTCTCGATCATGTTGCTGATCTCGGTCCTGCTGTACCGGGCGTTCCGCCGCAACGGCTGGCTCTGACCGGGCCGGGCGGGCATGCCCGCGTGGCCCCACTGCGCTCGGTCATGCCGCTGCCCCCCATGCGAGCGCCGCGCCCCCTAGAGTGGCCGGGTGCCGTCGCGTCAGGATCAGCTGCACTCATACCAGTACTCGCTGCAACGGGTCGTTGCCGCGCTGGTGACGCACGACCCTGACCCGCACCGCTCGCCGCTGCGCCGGGCCGGCATGACCGCGCTGGTGAGCCTCGTCATCGCCGCTGTGGCGGTGGGAGCCGCCGCGGTCTACGGCCTGATCACCGGGCGGAGCAACGAGAACCCGCGCAACGAGGCGGTCGTCTTCCTGGAGAAGGACTCCGGCGCCCGGTACATCTACCTCAAGTCGGACGACAAGCTGCATCCGGTACTGAACTACGCCTCCGGGCTGCTCATCGCGAACTCGTCCACCCCCGAACTGCGGACCACCACCCGTGAGCGGCTGGCGGCGGTGCAGCTGGGCGCCCCGCTGGGCATTCCGAACGCCCCGGACTCCCTGCCCGGCGCGGACGACCTGCTCGTGCAGCCGTGGTCGATCTGCACGCAGCCGACCGGCGGCCCGGCCAGCGACAAGGACCCGCGCAGCACCCTGCTGGTCGGCGAGCGGCTGACCGACGGCACGCTCGCCACCGCGCCCGGCGACGGCCGCCCCGCCCAGGGCCTGCTGGTGAGCGATCCCGACGGCCGGACCTTCCTGGTGGCCGGAAACCGGCGCTTCCAGATCCCGGGCGACCGGGACGACGCGGTCCTCAGCGCGTTCAACTGGAGCGACCGGACGCCGTGGCCGGTGGCGGCGGCGTGGATCAACTCGATCCCGCTCGGCCCCGACCTGAAGCCGCTGTCGATCGACAACCGGGGCGAACGCTCCGGGGTGCCGGACGCCGACATCGGCCAGCTGTTCACGGACGGCAAGCAGTGGAAGGTGGCGCTGGCCGACGGCGCGGCCCCGATCACCGAGGTGCAGGCCCTGCTGCTGAAGACCGTCGAGGGGACGAACCAGGGGTCCCTGGACGGGTCGGCGTTCATCAACCTGCCGCAGTCCGAGACCCGGCTCATCGACCGCGGCGACTCGAACGCGCTGCCGTCCACGCTGCCCGAGCTCGCCGCGCCGGCACGCAGTGCCTGCATGACCCTGCCGGTGGGCGCCGACGGCGCGGGGCTGCGGATCGACCCGACCTTCGCCGCGGGCACCCAGGCGACCGGCCCGGCGGCCGTGGAGGGCGGGGTGCAGGCCGACTGGGTGAATGTGGCCCGCGGCCGGGGCGCGGTGGTCGTGTCGCTGGCCTCGCCCACGGCGCCCGCCGGCTCCGGGACGGTGAGCATCGTGACCGACACCGGGCGCCGGTATTCGGTCGCGAACCGTGAGGTGCTGGCCAAGCTCGGCTATGGCGGGGTGTCACCGCAGTCCGTACCGGCCCAACTGGTGGCGCTGCTGCCGCAGGGACCAGCGCTGGACGTCACCCGTGCCCGGCCGACCGGGACGGGCACGGGTGACGTCCAGGGCAACTAGCTGGCCGCGACCCCAGGGTCACGACTTCTGCTTGCCGCTCCGGGCCACCTCCGGGCCTTGCGGGGAGGTGCCGTTCTGGCCCGCCGTGTCGGTCTTGCGGTCGGTCATCGGGCTCTTGCCGGCCATCGGGTCGACCGGCTCGAACGCGGCGTCGTCCGCCCCGCCGATCGACTCGGCCGCGGCCGCCATCGTACGGTCCGGGTCGTATTCGTCCCATTGCGCGGCCTTGCGCCGCCGGGTGAGGTAGGCGGCGCCCGCCCCCACCGCGACACCCGCCGCCGCCAGCCCGATCAGCTTCGACCGCTGGCTCCTCGCCTTACCCTTCATCCGCGCGGAGCGCCGTCCCCGGCGGCCGGAGCGCGACGCCTTCGAGCCTTCCTTGCCGGCCTGCCGCAGTGTCTCGGCCGTGGCCGCGATCACCGGCGTCAGGGTCGCCAAGGTGCTCTCCCAGCTGGTCGTGGCGGTGTCCCGGGCCTTGGTCGCGGCGGGGTGCACCCGGTCCCGGGCGGCGGAGATCTTCGGCCCCATGGTCGCGCTGGTCTCCTGCGCGGCAAGGGTGGCCGCCCGCTTGAAGTGCTCGACACCCAGGCCGAGTTCCTGCTTCATCGTCGCGTTGCGGCGCTTGCGGCGCATCGTTGCGAACACCAGTGCCCACCTCCTGAGGGTTATCTCTAGGCCATGTTGCCTTCCCAGGTACCCCCGCGCATCCGGATCTGACACATGGGGCAGGATCCGAATTACGCAACGAACTGTCCTACAGACGGGAGTACCCCGTGGCTCAGAAGCTTTACGCCACTCTGCACACCAACCACGGCCCGATCCGGTTGCAGCTGTTCCCGGATCACGCGCCGGCGACTGTGCGCAACTTCGTGGAGCTCGCGGAGGGGACCAAGGAATACACCGACCCGCGCAGCGGCCAGAAGGGCAGCGGGCCGTACTACGACGGCACGATCTCGCACCGGGTCATCCCCAACTTCATGATCCAGATGGGTGACCCGACCGGCACCGGCCGGGGCGGCCCCGGCTACCAGTTCGCGGACGAGTTCCACCCCGAGCTGCACTTCGACCGGCCGTACCTGCTGGCCATGGCGAACGCGGGGCCGGGCACCAACGGCTCCCAGTTCTTCATCACGGTCTCGCCGACCCCGCACCTCAACCGGCGGCACACGATCTTCGGCCAGGTGGCCGACGACCAGTCCGCCAAGGTCGTCGACTCGATCGCGACCACCCCCACGGGCCCGGGCGACCGGCCCCGCGAGGACGTCGTGATCGAGCGAGTGGAGATCGAGCGCGTCGAGGGCTGATTACCCCGTCCGGGTACCGTTGTGGGCATGAGTGACGTGCCCACGACGGTCCCGGTCTGCTACCGCCACCCGTCGCGGGAGACCTACGTCCGGTGCACGCGGTGTGAGCGGCCGATCTGCCCCTCCTGCATGAACGAGGCATCGGTCGGCCACCAGTGCCCGGAGTGCATCGCGGAGGGCCGCCGGAGTCAGCGGCCCGCACGCACCGCCTTCGGCGGCAGCGTCACCCGCGGCTCCGAGGTGGTCACCCGGACCCTGATCGGCGTCAACGTCGCCGTCATGATCCTGTCGGTCGCGACCGGCGGCGCCGGCGCTGTGGCCGGTGGCGGGATGGGCGGCCTGTTCGGGGGCAGCACCCCGCTCACCGAGTGGGGGGCCGTCCTCGGCTACGCGATCTACGGCCCGCCCGGCGACCTCGCGGTACACGGCATCGCGGCCGGGGAGTGGTACCGCCTGGTCACCGCGATGTTCCTGCACTACGGCGTCCTGCACCTCTTGATGAACATGTACGCGCTGTGGATCCTCGGGCGGGAGCTCGAGCGGCTGCTCGGTCCGGCCCGCTTCGCCGCGCTGTACCTGATCGCGGGGTTGGGCGGCAACGTCGCGGCGTATGCGTTCTCCGCGCCCGCCCAGATGACCGCGGGCGCCTCCACGGCGGTGTTCGGCCTCATGGCGGCCTTCTTCGTCATCCTCAAACGGCTGAATTTGAGCGTCGCGCCGATCCTGCCGGTCATCGTCATCAACGTGGTCTTCACGTTCGCGGTGGCCGACGTCTCGGTCGCGGGCCACCTCGGCGGCCTCGCCACCGGTGCGGTCGTAGCGGTGATTCTCGCGTACGCGCCCCAGAACCGGCGCACCCTGATCCAGGTCGCCGGCTGCTCCCTGGTCGTGCTGGCGTTGCTGGCCCTGGCCCTCTACCGGACCGCCGTGCTGCTCTGACCCGCCGCGCCGGTACGCCATGCGGCCAATGCCTGCGCCACCTCGTCCGGCGGCGCACCCAGCTGATGCTCGCTGAACAGGTACAGCGCCTCCCCGGCGTCCACCTCCAGCAACTCGCTGCGCAGGCCGAGCCGCTGGCGGCGATCCACCCGGACCCGTTCGATCGCGGCCCACTCGAGGCGGCGACGGCGGGCGAAGCCGGTGACGACGGTGATCCCGTCCGGGTCGGCCGCCAGCCGGACCGGGGCGATCAGGTCGGACAGCGCCCAGCCGCACAGGCCCGCCGCGGTGACCCCGGCCAGCACCCACTGCACCGGGTCGTCGCGGCCGAACGCCAGGACCAGTACGCACACGGCGATCGCGCCGAGCAGTTTGGTGACCGGTAGGACGGGCTTCACATGCCAGCGCTGGGGCATGGTCCCACTATGACAGCCGGGCGTACCGTCGGCGGTATGCGCGATGCGGTGATCGTCGGGGCGGTGCGGACCCCGGTCGGCCGGCGGAACGGCGGCCTGTCGGAGACCCATCCGGTCGACCTGTCCGCCCACGTCCTGCGGGCCCTGGCCGAGCGTGCCGGCTTCGACCCGGCCGATGTCGAGGACGTGGTCTGGGGCTGCGTCTCCCAGGTCGGCGAACAGTCGTGGAACGTGGCCCGCAACGCGGTGCTGGCCGCCGGCTGGCCCGAGTCCGTGCCCGGCACGACCCTGGACCGCCAGTGCGGCTCCAGCCAGCAGGCGGTGCATTTCGCCGCCGCGACCGTGCTCAGCGGCCAGGCGGACCTGGTCGTGGCGGGCGGGGTGGAGTCGATGAGCCGGGTGCCGATGGGCTCCAGCGCCCAGGACTGCGATCCGTACGGACCGGCGGTCCGCGCCCGCTACGGGGTGGACGGCTTCAGCCAGGGCGTCGGCGCGGAGCTGATGGCCTCGCGGTGGGGTCTGACCCGGACCCAGCTCGACGAGTACGCGCTGGCCAGCCATGCCGCGGCGGCGAAGGCGCAGGACGCGGGGGAGTTCGATGTCGAGATCGTGCCGGTCGGTGCGGTGGCCCGCGATGAGGGCATCCGCCGGGACACGACGCTGGCCAAGCTGGCGGGTCTGAAGACCCCGTTCCGCGCCGACGGGGTGGTGACCGCCGGTTCGGCTTCACAGATCTCCGACGGTGCGGCGGCGCTGGCGGTGACGACCTCGCGCTGGGCGTCGGCGCACGGCCTGCGGCCGCTGGCCCGCATCCACACCGCGGTGGTGGCGGCGGACGACCCGGTGATGATGCTGACCGCCCCCATCCCGGCCACCGCGAAGGCGTTGGAGCGGGCGGGTCTCACCCTGGCCGACATCGGGGTGTACGAGGTGAACGAGGCGTTCGCGCCCGTTCCGTTGGCGTGGCTGGCGGAGACCGGCGCCGATGCGTCGCGGCTCAACCCGCGGGGTGGGGCGATCGCGCTCGGGCACCCGCTCGGTGCCTCCGGTGCCCGGATCATGACCACCATGCTCCACCACATGCGACAGTCCGAAACCCGGTACGGCCTGCAGACGATGTGCGAGGGCGGCGGAATGGCGAACGCCACGATCGTCGAGATTCTGTAATTCGGTATTCATCGGGAATCGGCCGCAGCTTTGCCCCCGGGGCGCCGTTAGACGCCACATGGACGTGTTTTCCCGAACGTTCCTCCCCGCCGCCGCCGAAGCCGGTGTCGCCATTCCCACCGTGAGCCGGCACATGCCGATCCTGCGCCGGTGTGTCGAGTCGGACGACGCCACGATCCTGGTCTCGCGTTGCCTGCGCCCGGAGCACGCCATGTCCGGCGATTTCCTGCTGCTGCTCACGTACCGCCGGCTGGTGGTCACGCAGGAGACCTGGGTGCTGCGCCGGATGCGGCTGCACCTCAACGCGAACCTGCGCCACCTCAGCAACGTCACCTGGAACATCGACCTGCGCCGGCACACGGTCGACCTCGCGGCCACCGCGGTCGACGGTGTCCGGGAACGCTTCCGCGTCCGGGCGGCCGAGCCCGACCACGTGTGGCGGGTGGACTCGCTGCTGCGCCACGTGTTCCGGGAGCGCCCCGCGCAGCCCGCCGTCCGCCCGGTCGCCACGGACGCCGCCGTGATCGCGGCGTGACCCTGCGCCTACCCGCGGTGACAATCGCACCTGTCGCGGCTGGACAGGTATCACTTCCGTCACCGTCGATCGGAATGCTCGCAGATTCCCGGTAGAGTCCCCGCGCACCGTCGGCCAGGCGGAGCTTCAGGTCGACACGGCTCGCCTAGTCGGGCGTACGGGGAAAAGGGCGACAATGCGCAACCATCGGATGGGGACGGCGCTGCTGATCTCAGCGCTGGCGTGGGGAATCGGCGCGGCGGCGCCCGCAGCGAACGCGGGCGCGGACGCGGGCGGGGTCCGGCTGGTCGTCGGGTTCCGTTCCACGGACGGTCTCGAGGGAGCGACCCATCGCCTCGCCGTGTCCGGGCTCCGGCTCAAGGGCACGCAGCGGCTGGCGTCGAAGCTGCGGGCGCGCACCCTCACCGTGCCGGCCGGCGACGTCGCCCGGATCACGGCCAAGCTCCAGGCGGACGACAACGTCGCGTTCGTCCAGGTGAACCGCAAGGTGAGCAAGTTCGACGTGACCCCGAACGACCCGCGTTTCGCCGATCAGCGCGAGCTGGGGCAGATTCAGGTGCCCGCCGCGTGGCAGTTCACGACGGGTGCCGCGAGCACCGTGGTCGCGGTCGTGGACACCGGTGTCACCCCCGTCGGTGACATCGCCGGCGCGACGCTGCCGGGCTGGGACTTCGTGAACGACGACGCCGACCCGTCAGACGACGAGGGCCACGGCACCGAGGTCGCTTCCATCATCGCGGCACGCGGCAACAACGGCGCCGGGATGGCCGGTGTCTGCTGGCAGTGCCGCATCCTGCCGGTGAAGGTGCTGAACAGCCAGGGCCTGGGCTTCGACGACGACGTCGCCGACGGCATCGTGTACGCCGCGGACCACGGCGCCAAGGTGATCAACCTGTCGCTGGGTGGCCCCGGTGGCGCCAGCAGGCTGCTGCAGATGGCGACCGACTACGCCCGCGCCAAGGGCGCCGTGGTGGTCGCCGCGGCGGGTAACGACGCGCTTCCGGAGATCAACTACCCGGCTGGCAACGCCGGGGTGATCGGGGTCGGCGGCACCGACACGGCCGGGAACCGGTTCGTGACCAATGTCCCCGGGGTCGGCGACGTCGGCTCCAACTACGGCCCGAGCTGGGTCGACGTGGCCGCGCCGTTCTGCACGACCGCGCAGAACCGGAGCGGCGCGTACGGCACGTTCTGTGGCACCTCCGCCTCGACCCCGCTGGTGTCCGGCGTCGCCGCGCTGGTGAAGTCGCGCGAACCGGCAGCCAATCCGTGGTCGGTGGAGAACGCGGTGCAAATTACGGCGCGGGGCCCCGGCAACTGGGTCCGGTACGGCGAGATCCGCGCGGACGCGGCCGTCGTGACGCTGATCGACCGCTTCGCGCCCACCATCGGCAGCACCACCCCTGCCGGCGGTACCAAGTTCCGGGGCACCCTCACCGTCACCGCGACAGGCGTGCACGACAACTCGGGCGGCTCCGGCATCGACCACGCCTCGCTGTACGCGGACGGCAAATTCGTCGGTAGCGACTACAGCGCCCCGTTCACGGTGAAGTTCAACAGTGGCCGCCGCAACGGTGTGGTCAAGCTGCAGTGGAAGGTCTACGACCGGGCCGGGAACTCGGCCGCCTACACCCGCACCGTGGTCGCCGACAACCTGGCGCCGGCCCTGAAGTGGAAGTCCGGACCGGCGAACAACAAGAGGGTCAAGGGCAAGGTCACGGTCAAGGCCAGCGCCAGCGACGCGGGCAGTGGCATCCTGCGGGTGGAGCTGTGGATCAACGGCAAGCTCGCCAAGACGGACGCGAAGGCGGCCTACTCGTTCGTGATCAACACCGCCAAGTACGGCAAGAAGATCAAGGTCCAGCTGCGGGCGCGGGACAAGGTCGGCAACGTCAAATCCATCAGTACGCGGACTTGGAAGCACTGACGGTCCTTCACTCACAGTGAAGGTGCGACCCCCGGTGGTGAGGCGCCAACTCCGTACGGTGACGCTCCCAGGTCGGAGCGTGGGCGCTTCCACGCCAGGTTCCCTAACTGGCGGGAACACAGAGAGCTACTTGAGCTTCGGTTGAATCAAGCCCGGCATCGTTTCCCCTGTCAGCAAAACGGGGACGTTGAAGGGAACTGAATCATGAAGCTGTCGAGCCTGATCGCCACCGCGGGTGTGGCCCTGGCCGGCGCTCTCCTGGCCGCTCCGCAGGCGGCTTCGGCGGCCGCGGCGCAGGTGCCGGGCGTCCCGATGGGTGTGCAGCAGGTCCGGTCGGCGGTCAATGAGGCGCAGACGGTGGTGTCGTGGAGGCCGACGACGTTCGCCGCGCGTTATCGGGTGAAGGTTCTCGACGGGTCCGCGACGGTGGCTTCGTATGTGGTGCCGGCGTCGCAGGCGCTGGTGGGTGGTCGTTTCCAGGTGGTGGTGTCGACGCCGAACAAGTGCTCGACGTACCGGATCTCGGTGCGGGCGGAGGACGCGCTGGGTCAGGGTGCGCAGGTGGCGGTGACGGAGAAGTCGCTGGTGCCGTCGGTGGTGACCAAGGCGCGGGGGTTCCGGGGTGCGGACAAGACGCGGGCGACGTTTGAGATGTCGGCGCCGCAGTGGCGGGGTTACCTGGTGGCGTCCGGTGGTGGTGCGAAGGCGGACAATCTGGCGGCGCCGTCGATCGAGGTGACGACGCAGTTGCAGTTGGTCCGGATCGCGGACGGCAGGGTGATCACTTCGGTGAGCACGACGCAGGCGGGGTGGACCACCGCGAAGCTGTCGAAGATTTTCACTGGTCTGGACGCTAAGCGGGCGTACGTGTTGAAGGTGAGCACGTCGAACGAGTGGGGCAGCTGCGCGAAGCAGGACGGCAAGATCCTGCTCCCGGCCGCCGCCTGACACCACGGCCGAAGGCCCCGCCAGCCCGCATTCTCAGCGGGCGGGCGGGGCCTTCGCCATGTACAGGCGCGGCCGACCACCAGGAGAACTGGTACGGCCGGGAATGTTATGGTCCGAGTCTCGTAGCTCCAGGCGGGTCCGCCGCCCGGCAGCGGTGATGTAGAAGGCGATGCCATGGTGGCCGCCCGGGACACCCGGGGCGGATGACGCGACACCGGTTTCCTCCGGCTGTCGTACCCCGGGTTCTGTCATGCCTTCTCTTCGCGCGGCGTTGTGTCGCCGCGCCACCGAATCATGGAGCGATCAGAAATGGCTGAGGACCTTTCCACCTGGTACACCGAGTTCTTCACCGAGCTGCCGAACGCCTTCTGGAGGGCCGCTCTCCCGCCGCAGTACACGAACGCCGAGGTCGACTTCCTGGTACGGGTCGCCGGGCTGCAACCCGGTTCGCGGGTGCTGGACCTGCCGTGCGGCAGCGGCCGGCACACGCTCGCCCTGGCCCGGCGCGGGTATCGAGTCACGGGGATCGACATCTCGACCGAGGCGGTCGCGTTCGCCCGCGCGGCGGCGGCGGACCTCGACGGCGTGGACCTACGCGTGGGCGACATGGCCCGCGTCCCCGGCGATCTGCGGGTCGACCTCGCAATCTGCATGGGAAACTCGTTCGGCTACCTCGACCACGACGGCAGCCGTCGGCTCCTGGCCGACCTCGCCACCATCGTGGTGCCCGGCGGTCACCTCGTCCTCGACTATGGATTCGTGGCCGAGTCGCTCCTGCCCGGACTCCAACTCGACGAGCCGCCGATGACACTTGGCGGCATCGAGGCGGTCTCGGTCAACGAGTACGACGCCGCGAACAGCCGATGGCTCACCCATTTCACCTTCCGCCGCGGCGACCAGGAGCACCGGGGCACCTCGGTGCAGCACGTATACACCGCGGCCGAGGTCGTCCGGCTGGTCGGCGAGGCCGGTTTCAGCGACACCGACCTGTACGGCGACCCGGACGGGACACCGTTCCGGTTGGGCAGCCACCGGCTCCTGCTGGTGGCCCGGCGTTCTCGGCATCTCGAATGACGTGGTGACCGGACGGGCTCACCCTGCGGCAGGTCGGCCGCAGGGTGAGCCCGTCGGGCCGGGAGCCCTCTCTGCGCGTTCGTCGCGTCAGGTAGGGCGCCGGGGCGGGGTGACGCGCGAACGGGTGTTACCTGCGGTCTGACTGCGAGAGCATCTCTTACCCGGTGTTCCGGTAGCACTTCCCAGATGATTTGCCCCTGTGCGGGTGCCCCACCGCCTGCTGCGGGGCACCCGCTACGGCGGAACCCACTGAACGACGACAACTAGTTCAGCGTGGTCCGCTCAGAGCGTGCCGGTTTCCCCGCCCCTGGCCAAGATTCCGCCACCGTGCCCCGACCCGGTGAGGAACTCAGTGCCTCGCCCGAGTCCGCCGCCACCGACGATGATGCCGGAGGTGAGGTCCGTGCCCCGTCCGAGCCCGCCGCCACCTGCACCAATGCCGGAGATGACGTCCGTACCCCGTCCGAGCCCGCCGCCGCCTTGCCCGTGGCCGGGGATGTGCTCCGCGGTTCGTCCGCTGAAGCCACCGATCGAGCCGCCCGCAAGGGAGACCGTGGACTGATCCTTGGGAGCCGTCGCCCCAAAGCCGCCCGCGATACCGCTGCCGGCGAGCTGGGCAGTGTCCGATGCGGCCGCTCCGGTGCTGCCGCCGATCGCGCCACCGGAGACGAGAGCGCCGATCGCCGTACCGACAACCGCGGCGCCGACCAGCACCATTCTTCTGAGCTGCATGGACTTTCTCCTCAATTTCTGGGCCTGCCTCGATGCGGCCCTGCCCGAACATAGGGGGGTCTGTCACGCCTCGACCCAGCGCCACAATCGACAGTGATCATGGTCTCTCCCCCCGGGACCGCCTCCTCCGCTGTTGACCTCGATACACGTCTAGCCAGAGTCACCCAGCCCGAACACGACGCTGAGGAGGTAGGCGACCGTCACGGCAATCGGTCGCGAGAAGACGAAGAGCAGTGCCAGGACCACGATCCCGACCATGGTGAGAGCCTCGAAGAAGATCACGCGCGGACCGTATTGCCGACCCACGGCAGCGGGCAGTGAACCACCTATCACCTGCGGGAACGCGCACAACACCGTCACACGTCGTTCCGGACTCAGTACCGAGTGGCCCGCGACGAGACGCCGCGTACCGCCGACACCAGGCCGCTGATAGATGCTGCGTTGATCAGCGCACCCATCGAGATGCCGACCACCCACACCCCCAGCGTGACCGAAACGGCTGGTCAGCGACCCCAGCCTCCCTACTTACCTCGATCACCATCGAAACAGCACCCATACCCACCCCGGGCCGCACATTTGCCGTGACGAACGAGCCGTAGCGAGATCACCCGGGACTCAGTGAGACCGTGGGTAGGTACGACGAAGGCCCCGCGGGTCTGCGTTTCCGCAGGCCAGCGGGGCCTTCATCGTGATCAGGAAGTGCGGAGGGCGTGGGATTCGAACCCACGATGAGTTTCCCCATACCGGTTTTCAAGACCGGCGCCATCGGCCACTAGGCGAGCCCTCCCGAGCGGTGCCTCCCAGTTTGCCAGACGGTCGCCGTCGGCTCGCATGGCCTCCGCCCTAGCGGCAAGCGCCCCACCCACCCTTCGCCGAAACTTATTTTAAGCCATTGAAAAGACCGTTGAGCTGCTGAAACACCCCCGACGCGAGCGTCGCAGCGGTTGACATGACATTGACGAGAATGTTAATTCTCGCTGGGTACCTATCCGGTCAGGCCCCCACCTCCGGTCAAGGGAGTCCCGCCATGTCCCCCATCAGCAGGCGGTTCGCCGCCGTCACCGTCCTGGCCGCCTCGGCCGCGGTCATCCCCACCCGGCCCGCGCTCGCCGCGAACGAACAGGTCCACGTGTACCTCACCACCACGAGCGACAGTGCCGGGCGTACGGTCACCCGCGGTCTGCAACCGCAACCGTCGGTCACCTTCACCAGCGGCGGCGGTGCCGCCAACCAGACGATCACAGTCAATGAGAACGCCACGTACCAGCAGTTCGAGGGAGCGGGCGCGTCCATCACCGACACCGCGGCCTTCGACATCCGCGGCAGCGGCGCCCTCTCCCCGGCCACTCAGAGCGACGTCATGACCAAGCTGTTCGACCCGGACGCGGGCATCGGCGTCAGCGCCCTGCGCAACGTCATCGGCTCGTCGGACCTGGCCCAGAACAGCTATTCGTACGACACCACGTGCTGCGACCTCAACGACTTCTCGCTCAACCGCGACGCGGACATCATGGCGCTGACCAAGCAGGCGCGGTCCCTGAACCCGGCACTGTTCGTCATGGCCTCGCCGTGGTCGGCCCCGCCGTGGATGAAGGACAACAACGCCTACAGCCAGGGCTGGTTGCGCGCCGAGTACTACGGCACGTACGCGCAGTACTTCGTCAAGTACATCCAGGGCTACCAGGCCCAGAACATCCCGATCAGGTACGTGACGGAGCAGAACGAGCCCGGCTGCTGCCCCGGCTACCCGTCGATGCAGTGGAACGCATCCGGGCTGGCCTACTTCGCGAAGACGAACCTGTTGCCCGCGCTGCAGAACGCGGGCCTGGACACCAGGTTGCTCATCGGCGACTGGAACTTCGACACGTACGACGCGTGGGTGGCGCCCCTGATCAACGACAGCGCGATCCGCAGCCACCCGAACTTCGGGGGCGTTGCCTGGCACGACTACGGGGGCAACCCGGCAACAGAGTCCACAGTGCACGGGCTGTTCCCGGGCGTGAACCAGTACAACACCGAGCACTCCGGTGGCACCTGGGTCGCTGACCAGCACGCCGAGGACATGGGCGACCTGGTCGACTACTTCCGCAACTGGGGGCGCAGCTGGACGAAGTGGAGCATGGCGGTGGACGAGGCCATGGGTCCACACAACGGCGGCTGCGGCACCTGTACGGGGCTGGTCACGGTGCACCGCAACGACGCCCGGCGGGGCCAGGTCGACTACACCGTCGAGTACTACACGATGGGGCACCTGACCAAGTTCGTCCGTCCCGGTGCGGTCCGGATCGACTCCACCGCGAACGGCGCCGTGCCCAACGTCGCCTTCCGCAATGCGGACGGGTCGAAGGCGCTGATCGCGTACAACACCACCGGCGGTCCGCAGACCGTCAAGGTGAACTGGGGCGCGCAGAGCTTCACGTACGCGCTGCCCGCCCGCACGTCGGCGACGTTCACCTGGACCGGCACGCAGTCCGGTGGCGGCGCCGGCCGCTCGGGGCAGATCGCCGGCTTCGGCGGCAAATGCGTCGACGTGGCCGGGGCGAACCCGGCGAACGGCACCCCGGTGCAGCTGTACGACTGCAACGGCACCGCCGCGCAGAGCTGGACCCTGGCCGGTGACGACTCGGTCCAGGCGCTCGGCAAATGCCTGGACGTCACCGGCGGCGCCACCGCCAACGGCACCAAGACCCAGCTGTACGACTGCAACGGCACGAACGCGCAGAAGTGGACGGCCGCGAATGGTGCCCTGGTCAACACCGGCTCGGGCACCTGCCTCGACGCCACCGACCTCAGCTCGGCCAACGGGACCCGGCTGCAGATCTGGTCCTGCACCGGCGCCGCGAACCAGCAGTGGCAGCTTCCATCGTGATCTGACCTCGACCGGCGCGGGAGGGCCACCTGGCCAGCCCGCGCCGGGTGGCAGCGGGCGGGCGGTCGGCCACCGGGCCATCCACCTGTGGGAGCAGCGGCGGTGAGGAAGCGAGCCACCGATGTCGGTCGGATCGGGCAGAGTAGACCCATGCACGCCATCGTGATCCAGACGCCGGGCGGACCTGAAGCACTCGAATGGACCGAGGTTCCCGACCCGGAGCCCGGGCCGGGTGAGGTCGTCGTGGAGGTCACCGCCGCGGCGGTCAACCGGGCCGACGTCCTGCAGCGGCGCGGCCACTATCCGCCGCCGCCGGGTGCTTCGCCGTACCCCGGGCTGGAATGCTCCGGTGTGATCACCGCGACCGGCCCCGGCGTGGCCGATCACGGCGTGGGCGAGCGGGTCTGCGCCCTGCTGGCCGGCGGCGGTTACGCGCAGCGGGTCGCCGTGCCCGAGGGCCAGCTGCTGCCGGTGCCGCGGGGCCTGTCCGTGCAGGAGTCCGCGGCGCTGCCCGAGGTGGCTTGCACGGTGTGGTCCAACGTCGTGGACGTCGCCCGGCTCCGCAAGGGCGACACGCTGCTGGTGCACGGCGGTGGTGGCGGCATCGGCACGTTCGCGGTCCAGCTCGGCGTGGCCCTCGGTGCCCGGGTCCTGGTCACCGCGCGCGCCGCCAAGCACGACCGGCTGCGGGCGCTCGGTGCCGACCTCGCGATCGACTACACCGACACGGATTTCGTCGCCGCCGTCCGCGACGCCACGGACGGCCGCGGCGCCGACGTCGTGCTGGACATCATCGGCGGCGCCTACCTGGGCCGCAACGTCGACGTGCTGGCGCCCGGCGGGCGGATCACGGTGATCGGCCTGCAGGGCGGGCGCGCGGGTGAGCTGGACCTGGGCGCGCTCATGGCGAAGCGGGGCACGATCGCCGCCACGACGCTGCGGGCCCGTCCGGTCGCGGACAAGGCGCGGATCGTCCGTGGGGTGCGCGAACAGGTGTGGCCGCTGGTCGACGCGGGGGCGATCCGGCCGGTCATCGACCGTACGCTGCCGATGAGCGACGCCGCCGAGGCGCACCGGCTGATGGAGGCCAGCGATCATCTGGGCAAGATCCTGCTCCTGCCCTGAGGTCAGCCCGCAGACAGCAGTTTGCGCGGGCCGGTGCCCTGCTCGCTCAGCGAGTCGCCGGGATTGACCAGCTTGCAGCGCTGCAGCGACAGGCAGCCGCAGCCGATGCACCCGGAGAGTTCGTCGCGCAGCCGCTCCATGAGGGCGATCCGTTCGTCCAGGCCATGGCGCCAGCGGGCGGACAGCCGCGCCCAGTCGGCCTTGGTCGGGGTGCGGTTCTGCGGCAGCGCCGCCAGCGCCGCCCGGATCTCCTCCAGGGAGACGCCGACCTGCTGCGCGATCCGGATGAACGCGACCCGGCGCAGCTCCGCGCGCTCATAGCGGCGCTGGTTGCCGCTCGTGCGGGTGGAGCGGATCAAGCCCTCGCTCTCGTAGAAGCGCAGCGCGGACCGCGCCAGGCCACTGCGCGCCGCCATGTCGCCGATGGTGAGCAAATCCACGCCGGGCATCCCTTGAGTTGAAGTGAACTTCAACTTGCAGGCTACCCGCATGACCGTCATCGCGGAGCGGGGCAACCCCGCACGACAGCTCGTCACCCGCCTCGTGGGCGACGAGAAGCACGCACCCAGCGCCTACTCCACGCTGGAAGTGCTCTGGGTGCTCTACGACCGGGTCCTGCGGGTCAGCCCGGCCACGGTCGACGAGCCGGACCGGGACCGGTTCCTGCTCTCCAAGGGGCACGGCCCGGCTGCGTACTACGCGGTCCTCGCGGCCACCGGATTCATCCCGGAGAGCTGGCTCGACGACCTGGGCGGCCGCGACAGCCGGCTCGGTCTGCACCCGGACCGGACCCTGATCCCGGGGGTGGAGATCGGTTCCGGCTCCCTCGGGCACGGACTCGGTCTCGCCGTCGGCACCGCGCTCGGCCTGCGCGCCCAGGGCTTCCTCGACACCCGCACGTACGTGCTGCTGGGCGACGCGGAGCTGGACGAGGGCGCCAACCACGAGGCCATCGCGTACGCGTACGCGGCGCGGCTGGGCGGGCTCACCGCGATCGTCATCGACAACCAGTCCGCCACGCACGGCTGGCCCGGCGGCCTCGCCGGCCGCTTCGTCGGCTGGTCCGCTTCTGTCGTGGACGGTTACGACCACGATGCCATCGCCCACGCGCTGAACAGCCACGACGGGCTGCGGCCGCACGTCGTGGTCGCCACCGTTGCCCCGAAAGGACGCTGACCATGCGGGAGACCTTCGTCGAGACGACCACCGCGCTGCTGGAGGAGGACCCGCGTACCGCGCTGGTGCTCGCCGACATCTCGGCGGACGCGTTCGCGCCCGCCCGGCGCCGCCATCCCGACCGGGTGCTCAACGTCGGCATCCGGGAACAGCTCATGACCGGGGTCGCGGGCGGGCTCGCGCTGACCGGGCTGCGACCGTTCGTGCACTCGTACGCGCCGTTCCTCGTCGACCGGGCGTACGAGCAGATCAAGCTCGACCTGGGTCACCAGGACGTGGGGGCGGTACTGGTCAGCATCGGTGCCTCGTACGACGCGTCGGACGTCGGCTACACCCACCACTCGCCGGGCGACGTGGCGCTGCTGGACACTCTGGACGGCTGGACCGTGCACATTCCTGGGCACCGCGACGAGGTGCCGCCGCTGCTGCGCGCCGCGGCCGGGACGGACGACCGGGTCTACGTGCGACTGTCCACGCAGGAAAACCGGCTCCCCCGCCCGGTGTCGCCGCGGCTGCAGGTGGTGCGGCGGGGTCCCGCGGGCGCCCCGTTGGTGCTGGCGGTGGGGCCGATGCTGGATCCCGTGCTGGCCGCCGTCGCCGATCTGGGCGTGACCGTGGCGTACACGTCGACTCCCCGGCCGTTGGATGTGGTGGGCCTGCGGGCGCTGGCCGGCGCGGAGATCGTGGTGGTCGAGCCGTACCTGGCCGGTACGTCGAGCCGGGTGGCGGCCGCGGCGCTGGCGGATCTGCCGCACCGGGAACTGCATCTGGGCGTGCGGCGCGCGGAGACCCGGCACTACGGCAGCGTGACCGATCAGGCCCGGTCGCACGGTTTGGACCCGGCCGGACTGCGCGCGTCGATCTCGGCCTTCCTCGGCTGAGCCGTGCCGCGGCCTCGGCCGGCGACGGCACTCGTACGGGGCAACTGTCCGCACCCGACAAGAAACGTTCTGACCTGCGGTTTTATGTGTGTGTCACGCGAATTGGGGACCGCCCCGGAGAGAGTAATTCGCGGAATTTCGCCCATCGGAAACCACATTGTGTGTTCGTCTGGTGGACGAAATGTTAGATCAGTCCGGGTTCCCATTGTCGCCGCACGACAGCGCGACGACCGCGCGGCCGACTTCACCGGCCGCGCCCGTCGGGATTCGCGAGAGTGCCCCGGGCCGACACCGGAGGCAGATTCTGTCCCATCCGTACAGCCGCCGGATGCTGGTCTCCGGCGCTCCCACCAGTGCACCCGGCCGACACCGCAGGCAGACCCTGCCGCAGCGGTACACGCGCGAGGTGCTGCTCACCGCCGGGATCCGCATGAGTGCGCCGGGCCGGCATCGCCGGCAGGCTCCGCCGCACCCGTACACCCGCCGGGTGTTGACCGCGAGTGCTCTCGCGCTCGCCGTCCTCGCCCCGGCCGTGGACCCCACGGAACGGCCCGCGGAGGCGGTGACACCGCCGCAGGTGGCGCCCCCCGAGCGGGTTCGCGTCGCCCAGTCGGACCCGATCGCCGCGGAGGCGGGCCGCCGTGCCCACCGGGTGTCCCGGTCCGCGGTGCGCTCGGTGACCGTACGTCCGGTGGTCACGGTCGTGCGCGGCGCGGCCGGACGAGCGGTCGTCCGGGTCAGCACCCGCATCGTGCTGCTCCGGCGGGCGGCCGACGCGCGCCGGTCGCGGGCCCACCATGCACCCACACGGTCCCGGCACGGATTCGGTGAACGCCGGTACCGCGTCGGCCGCGCCGTCCACCACGCCGTCCGCGGCGAGTACGTCTCGCTGCCGCCCGCCCGTGGCATGGGTCCGGTGCTGGCGTTCGCCTGGGCGCAGATCGGCAAGCGGTACCGCTCCGGCGGCGAGGGTCCGTACACATTCGACTGTTCGGGGTTCACCAAGCGGGCCTACGCCCGGATCGGCCTGCGGTTGCCGCACTCCTCCGGAGCGCAGGCCGCCATGGCACGGACCGTGTCCCGCGCGGCGGCGCGCCCCGGTGACCTCGTCGTCGGGCGTGGCCACGTCGGGGTGTACATGGGCGGCGGGATGATGATCGACGCGGGTAACCCGCGTACCGGTGTGGTGTACCGCAGGCTCTACTCCGGTCTGCACATTGAACGGCTCTGAGGGCGGCGGTGTGCGGCGGCGCCCTGGCCGCCGCACGTCGGCCGCGGCGCATTCCCGATGCGTCGCGGCCCGCGCCGGGTGAACAATCACGCACGTGATCAACAGTCATTGGCCGCTGTTCGGCCTGCGCCTGCGAACGCCCCGCCTGGAACTGCGAGTGCCCGACCTCGACGACCTGGCAGCCTTGGCCGACCGCGCTGCCGAGGGGGTGCATGACCCGGAAACCCAGCCTTTCACGAACGCGTGGACCGATGTGGAGCCCGACCGGCGGGCACGCGGCACGCTGCAGTGGCACTGGTCGATGTGGGGCCGCTGGACACCGGACGAGTGGTCGCTGAATTTCGTGGCGGTCGCCGACGGCATCGTGGTCGGCACCCAGGACGTGCGCGCCAGCAGGTTCGCCGCGCTGCGCGAGGTCGGCACCGGATCGTGGCTGGGCCGGTCGCACCACGGCCGCGGGTACGGCACGGAGATGCGCGCGGCGGTGCTGCACCTGGCGTTCGAGGGGCTCGGCGCCGAGTACGCGACGTCTGCGGCGTTCGCCGACAACGACGCCTCCTACGGTGTGTCGCGCAAGCTCGGCTACGCCGACGACGGCGTCGACCGGCATCTGGTGCGGGATGCGGTGGTGGTGAGCCGGCGGCTGCGCCTCGACCGGGCGGGATGGGCGGCCGCCCGTACGGTTCCGGTCACCATCGAGGGGCTCGCGCCCTGCCTGCCCATGTTCGGCCTGCCGCCGGCCGGGGACCCGTAGGCAGCAGTCGGCACCCGTCCCCACTGGGCGGGTGCCGACTTGCTGGCCGCCGCAGGCGACCTATCGCCACCGAGCGCGGGGATCTCGGCCACACGCACCCGGTCGGATGTCCGACTGAAGTATTGCCCCGCGGACCGGAAGTCAAGCGCACCGGCTGTGCGTTTCCTGGCAAAACCCCGCAGGAGTGACGCGGCGACCGGCAACCGGTCAGAAAGGCGTTGGACACGTGTTCTGGTTACGCTCGGGCGGTCGTGGGAATCCCCACCGTGGTCCCCGCGGACGCCTGGCCTCCCGCGGACGCCTTGAGGGAAGGACATCACCATGAGTCTCGACCGCCCCACCGCCCCGGACCCGTACGACCTGCTCCCGCCGGTGCCGTCCTTCACGGTCACCAGCACGGACCTGGCCGACGGCCAGCCGCTCGACGAGCTGCACGCGCATCCCGGGGTGGGTGGCAAGAACCTCTCCCCGCAGCTCGCCTGGTCCGGCTTCCCGCCGGAGACCCGCGGCTTCGTGGTGACCTGCTTCGACCCGGACGCGCCCACGGGCAGCGGCTTCTGGCACTGGGTCCTGGTCAACGTGCCGGCCTCGGTGACCGAGCTGGAGCGCGGGGCCGACCCGCTGCCGGACGGCGCGTTCTGCGTCCGCAACGACTACGGCGACGCCGGGTACGGCGGGGCCGCCCCGCCTCCCGGGGACCGGCCGCACCGGTACGTCTTCGCGGTGCACGCCATCGACGTGGACTCACTCGATGTGGGCGCGGACGCGACCCCCGCGGTGGTCGGGTTCAACCTGGCGTTCCACACCCTGGCCCGGGCGACGATCCGTCCGACGTTCCAGGTCCGGGGCTGACCGAGGCCGCGGACCTGACGTCGGTCCACGGCCCCCTGGGCGATCGGAAGGTCAGAGCGGGGTGCGCGCCACCGCGAAGACGGACTGGCCGAACGGCGGCTTGACCAGGCGCTCGGCGGCCTTGGTGACGGGCAGCACCAGCGAGTCGTACACCTTCACCATCGGGCCCTCCTTGGGGGCCAGCTTGAAGATGCTCGTGGCGCCGTAGTAGCCGATCAGGCCGAGCGCGTTCGCGTAGTGCATCTTCTCGATGGTCAGGCCGGCCTCGGTCATGGCGGCCCGCATCGTCTTCTTGGTGTAGCGGCGTACGTGACCGGTCGCGATGTCGACCTGGCTCATGGCGAACATGAACGCCGGCACGATGATGATCACCCGGCCACCGGGGCGGACGAGGCCGGCCATGCTGCGCAGCGCGCCCACGTGGTCCTCGATGTGCTCCAGCACGTTGTACGACACCGCGGCGCTGTAGTCCCCGCCCTCGGTGCTGGGCAGCAGCATCTGGCGTACGTCGATGCTGGGGTGATCGACCAGGCGCTCCTTGAGCTGCACCAGCCGGTCGGGGTCCGCCTCGGTCGCGGTGAAGCGGGGCAGGTGAGCCGACCACTCGAGCGCGTAGTCCCCGAGGCCGCTGCCGATCTCGATGGGGTTGTCCCCCAGATACGGAAGCGCGAGCTCGACGAACCAGCGACGGTGGTTCACGGCCGTCGCCAAGCCCTCGAGTACCTCGGACTGGATCCGCTGGTCTCCAGTGATGTCTGCCATAAGTCGGGTTCCCTCGTCTTGCTGGACAGCGGGACCGGAAGAGTTAACCAGACGCTGCCTGCGACCGAAAGTTGAGCGGGGGGTGACCGCCCATTGTTTGCCTGATTGAGACATTGCCCGGGATGGTCCCGGGTGGTACATCGTGCCCGCCGGGTGACCGAAAACGCCCCTACATATCGTCTCGATCACGCATCGGTCACTCGTCACTGCAACGTTACCAACCTCGGTTAGGCTCGCCGACGCTATGACGATTACGGGTATTGACTCGACAGGCCAGTCATCTGGTGGGCACGCGGCCCTGCCGAACCGTGAGGCCGCCGCAGAGGACCTGGACGCAGAGCTCATCGCCCTGGAAAGCGAGGTCGCGGCGGCGCCCGTCGACGTCAAACCCGCTGTTCGAGCCGTATCCGACCGGGCGACCGAAGAGTACCGTCCCACCCGCTGGTGGCGGACTCTCAAATGGCGAGACGTCCTCGCGATTCTCACTTTCGTCGCCATCGCGCTCTTCCTGACCGCGCCGTTGTGGCTCAGCCTTGATCATGAGTTGCGTGACGATCCGCAAGATCAGGCTTTCTTTGAGTGGATGCTGGCACACGGTGCACGAGTGCTCACGGATGGCGCCTATCCGTTCTTCTCTGATCGCATGAATTACCCCGACGGGGTGAACATGATGGCCAACACCTCGGTGCTGGCCGTATCCCTTCCGATGACTCCGATCACTCTGATGTTCGGTCCGCATGTGGCGTTCAACGTATTTCTTACGATGGCGTTGGCATGCACCGGCACATCATGGTATTTGGTGCTCTCCCGCCAGTTCGTCGCCTCGCGGCTGGCCGCCTGGGTCGGTGCGCTGTTCTGCACGTTCGCACCGAGCATGGTCTCGCACGCGGGCGGACACCCGAACATCGTCTCGCAGTTCCTCGTCCCGCTGATCATCTGGCGCACCCTGGCGCTGCGTACGCCCGGCCGCGCCGTCCGCGGCGGCGTCATCCTCGCGGGTCTCCTGGTCTGGCAGGCGTTCATCAACCTCGAGGTCCTCTTCATGACCGCTGTGGGCCTCGGCGTGTTCTGCGCCGTCATGGCGGTCGCCCGGCGGCGCGGTCACCCCGGCGAGATCCGCACCTTCCTGCGCGGGCTCGGCGTGGCCGGACTGCTCACCATCGCCGTCCTGGCGTACCCGCTCTGCGTGCAGTTCTTCGGGCCGCAGAGCTACAAGGGGCTCGCCCCGTTCGTCCGGAACTTCGGCGCCGACCTGGCCTCGTTCACCGCGTACTCGCAGCGCTCGATCGCCGGGCAGGGGCAGGTCAATGCGGGCCTCGCGCAGAACGCCTCCGAGGAGAACGCGTTCTTCGGCTGGGGCCTGGTGATCCTCTTCTTCGGGCTGATCTTCTGGATGCGCCGTACCGTCGCCGTGGTGGCCCTCGCCGGCATCGCGCTGCTGTTCGCCGCCATGTCCCTCGGGCCCCAGATCTACCTGCGGGGCATCAACACCGGCGTGCCCGGGCTCTGGTCGGTGCTGCACAGCATCCCCGTGCTCGACTCGGCGGTGCCGACCCGCTGGGCGATGGCCATCGCCCCGGCGGTCGGCATCGTTCTGGCGCTGGGCGTGCAGCGGGGCGTCGAGCTGGTCCGGACCCAGCCGTCCACCCGCGGCCCGGTCCGGGTCGCCATGATCACCGCGGTGGTGATGGCGCTCGTCCCGCTCGCGCCGACCCCGCTCACCACCAAGCCCATGGAGCCCGTCCCCGACTTCGTGGCCTCCGGTGCCTGGCGCCAGTACGTCGACGACAACCACACCGTCGTGGCCCTGCCGCTGCCCGACTCCAGCTATCCGGACCCGCTGCGCTGGAGCGCGTACACCCACCAGGACATGCGGATCGCCGGTGCGTACGCGCTGCTGCCCAACCAGAACCCGCTGGACCCGACCGACCGTACGGCGCTGTTCTCGCCGCCCTGGCGGCCGACCAGCGGCCTGATGGCCTCGATCAAGCAGGGCAACCCGACCCCGGAGATCACGGACACCCGGCGCGAGATGACCCTGGCGGACCTGCGCTTCTGGAAGGCGGGGGTGGTCGTGCTCGCCCCCCAGGCCCGCGATGACGAGATGCTGCGCGTGATGACCGACCTGCTCGGCTTCCAGCCGACCTGGACCGGTGGCGCCTGGGTGTGGAACGTCCGCAGTCTGGTGGACGACCCGAAGGCCGCGCTGACGGCCGCAAACGCCGGCTGAACCGCGCCGCTACTTGATGCAGCAGCCCTGACAGACCTTGGCGTCGGGGAGGGTGAACGCGAGGCAGCAGGTCTTGCGCTGCACGTCCAGCTTGCCGCCCCGGCCCGGCACCAGCTCGATGAGGTCCGCGACGCCGAGCGTCGTCAACAGGGTGTCGATCGTCTCGGCGGACGAGCCGGGCAGGACGTCGGCGGAACGCAGCACCGCGTACGCGATGCCGGACGACACCGATCCCATGAGGGTCCGCTTGCCCAGCCGCACCCGGCGGTGGATGGCGTCCAGCAGCGGGGTCAGATGCTCGTCGAGCAGCGTGGTGCGCAGCGTCGCCAGCAGGGCGGCCTCGTCGGCCACGACGCGGATCTGAGGCAGCCCACTGAGGGCCAGCGGGTCCGACGGCAGCACCGCGACCTCGATGTCGGCGCGCAGGCCGAGCGTGACCAGCGGCCGGGGGTCGTCGAAATGCATGAGTACGTCGGGAGCCCGCAGCAGCGGGACCCGGCGGGCGGAGGCCCAGCCCAGCACCGCCGGCAGCGCCAGCCAGTAGGTGTACGCCTTCCAGGCCAGCGCGGCCGCGGCGTGCGGCTCCGCGTGCCAGCGGCGGGCGGCGCCGTCGAGCAGGGTGTCCAGCCGGCTGTCCGTCAACAGGGTGGTCGGCTGCCAGCCCGACGGGTCGACGACCAGCAGGTCGGGCGCGAGGCCGGGCAGCTCCGTGCTGGTGCCGAACATGGCACGCAACGTCGCGGTCACCGGCGCCAACGGCTGCTCGGCGAAGGGGGTTCCGGTGAGCGCGCCCCGGTCGATGGCCGTGGTCACCTGGCCACGCCGATCCGAGGGCGGGAGTGCCCCCCGGAGCGCTTCGTCGGCCGGACCACCGCTGTCACCTCACCACGTGCGTGCGAGTCGCCGGGAGCGGACCTCGCGGCGACGACCACCATACCTTGTTAAGGCTAACCTAACCAGGCCGATCGGCGCCCCTGATCAGACGGCTCGGTGTCCCCGACCAACCGTCCCCGGCGGCCCGCTTCGCACGTCAAGGCTTCTGTCGGCAACGTGCTACTAGCCCCTTACGGACAGCAGCGGCGGTGACACTGAAGCTCTCGTGGCGAAGGGGACACCGTGTTGACCACCTCACCCGTCGAGCGAGCCGCGGACAAGTTCGTCGCGGCGCTGGCCCAATGGCGCAACGAGCGGGGCATGACCAAGAAGCAGCTCGCCGCGCGCATGGGGTTCGATCCCTCGTACGTCAGCCATGTCGAGAGCCGCCGGCACAAGCCCACGGAGGACTTCGCCCGGCGAGCCGAGGCGGTCCTCGCCGCCGGGGGCGCGATCTGGCAACGGTTCCGGGAGTACGACGAGCTGCGGCACGCCCGCGGCGCCGCGCTGCACCGCGACCCACCCGTGCCCGTCCAGTGGATGCCGCCCGGCACCGGGCTGATCGTCGAACGGGAGATCGCCGAACTGCGCTACACCAACGGCGCATACCGGTGCCGGATCCGGCGCGACCTCTACAACCCCGGCGGCGAACCGGTCACCCGGTACCTGGTGAAGATCGCCGTCGACCGGTTCCCGCACGACCCCGCCGGCTCCAACCGGCACCACCGCGCGCATCCCCTGACGGTCGAGGAGATGACCCTGGCCGCACACGCCGGCGAGGGCGCCGCGGTGGAACCCATGGACTGGTACGTCAAGCTCGACCGGGACGCCGCCAAGGAGATCTGGCTGCTGTTCGCGAACGAGCACGGGCGGTTCCCCCTCTACCCCGGCGAACGCACCACGATCGAGTACGCGTACACGGTCGGGGAGCAGAAGTGGGGGCAGTGGTTCCAGCGGGCGGTCCGGCTGCCCACCCGAAGCCTCACCGTGCGCCTCGACTTCCCGGTGGAGTTCGACCCGCAGGTGTGGGGGGTGGAAACGTCGCTGGCCGCCGAGGTGCCCGTCCGTACGCCGCTCGGGCGGCACAACGACGGCGACCGGGCGATCTTCGAATGGTCCACGGATGCGCCCCTGCTCAACGCGCGGTACCGGCTGGAGTGGCGGTTCCGCGCTCCCGGCGCCCCGACCGTGGAGGACCCGTCACCGCCCGCGGCGCCAACCCGCTCCCCCGGCGGGGGAGGTGATCCAGCCGTGCCCTCGGGCACGGGGGATGATCCGCCCGCGCCCTCGGGCGCGGGCACCGACCTCGCCGAGCCCGCAGTCCCATCGCCCGGTACGACCAGCGAGCGGTGGGACAAGGAGCGGGCCAGCCAGCGGATGCGCGACATCGGCATCGTGCAGCGCGGCTCCGACCTGCTGCGCCAGCGCGCCCGGCACTTCCAGCTGCCTCGCGAGGAGGCCGCCGCCCGCGACGCGGTGACCGGACTGCTGGCCACGCTCGACCGGCTCGAACGGGCACACGACTTCCGCAAGGGGGTCGGGCTGGCCGCACCACAGGTCGGCCGCGCGGTCGCGGCCGCGGTGATCCGGCCACCCGAGCGCGGCAGCGCGCTGGTCATCCTGCTCAATCCCCGGCTGGTCGGCGAATCGTCGGACACCGACGACCGGTACGAGGGCTGTCTGTCCTTCTTCGACTACCGCGGCCTGGTCCGGCGCCCGTTACGGGTGGAGGTGGAACACGCCCGCTTCGACGGGACCCGGGTGATCACCTCCTTCGAGCAGGCGATGGCGCGGCTGGTCAGCCACGAGATCGACCACCTGGAAGGCCGCCTGTACGTGGACCGGATGCCCGACGACAGCCTGCTGCCGGTGGAGGAGTACCAGCAGACCGGGCGGCCCTGGGCGTACTAGGGCCTAGGTCATCTCGGAGAAGCTGTCGTACTTGATGCGCATCGGCGGGACCTGGAGCTCCGCCAGGGTCTTCAGGGTGGCCTTGACCATGGGGCCGGAGCCGGAGATGAAGAAGTCGTGCTCGTTCCACGGGCCGTACCGGGCCACCACGTCGCAGATGTTGCCCTGCTCCCCGCCGAACGTCGGGTCGTCGCTGCACGCGGTCACCACCGACAGCCACGGATAGCGGGCGGCCAGCCGGTTCAGCTCGGCCAGGTCGTACAGGTCGTCGCGGTCGCGGGCGCCGAAGAACACATGCACCCAGCGGGTCCGGTTGTACCGGGTCAGCTCCTCCAGCAGCGACTTGATCGGGGCCAGTCCCGTGCCGCCCGCCACGAACACCGCGTCCCGGGTGGAACGCCGGTCCAGCGTCATCGTGCCCATGGGCGCGGCCAGCCGTACCATGTCGCCCACCTGCAGGCGGCGCACCAGGGCGCTGGAAACCCAGCCCGCGCCCACCGCGCGGGCGTGAAACTCCAGCGTGTTGTCGCGCCGCGGCGCGTTCGCCGGTGAATACGTGCGCCACAGCCGCGGCTGGTATCGCGGGCATTCCATGCTCAGGTACTGCCCCGCGCGGAACTCCAGCGGCTGCAACGGCAGCACGGTGAAGACCGCGATGTCGCTGGACCGGCGCTCGTGCGCGACCACCTCCGCATGCCAGTACGGGGGGTTGGTGTCCGCCTGCGCCCCCGCCAGCATCTTCGCGGCGATGACCGCGTACGCGTCGGCCCACGCCTGCTCGTACTCGATGGCCCACTGGTCGCCCGCGAAATGCCGCAACGCCTCGATCAACGCTCCACCCACCACCTCGTAGTGCGCCGGTTCCACATGGAACTTCCGGTGATCGCGGCCCAGCCCGCGCAGGTACTGGTCGAACCGCTCGGGATCCTCGAGGGTCTGCACGGCCGTGACGATCGCGCCGAGCAGACGGGCGCGTTGCACGTCCATGTGCACCGGGAACAGGTCACGCACGTTGGGGTGGGCCAGGAAGATGCGTGCGTAGAAGTAGCCGGCGACCTTGTCCCGGTGTTCCTCGACCAGGCTCCAGCTCTCCTTGAGCAAGCGTGCGAGGTCTCCCATGCCTTCAGGGTGGAATACCAGAGTCGGGTACCCGACGTACCCAAAGTGCGACGCCGCGGGTTCATCGGCGCGTCGCTTACCCCTTTTCCAGCTGTTTGTGCTTAGCGATTGAACGGATCATGCGCCCCATAGAGTGATCCGGTGACCTCCGAATCACGGCCCGCCAGCCGCACCCGGCTCGGCCAGGAAGTGGCGATCGTCCTGCTGTTGTCGCTGGGCCAGTCCGCGGTCTACTCCGTGGTGTCCATCGTCGCGAAGCTCACGGCGGGCAAGCCGCTGTCGCAGCAGGCCGCCACGCTGAACGCGTCCCAGTCGCCGCGGCCGTACCTGGACCTGACGTACCAGCTGTTGGAGATCTTCTTCGCGCTGGTGCCCGTACTGTTGGTCCTCTATCTGGTGAACCGCCCGACCGAGACGCTCGGCCTCACCCTCAACCGCCCCCGGTTCGACGTCGGCTGGGGCTTCGGGCTGGCCGCGGCCATCGGCATCCCCGGCCTGCTGCTGGTGTACGTCGCCGCGCAGCTCGGCGTCAACGCGCAGATCGTGCCCGCCGCGCTGCAACCGGTCTGGTGGGCGACGCCCGTGCTCATCCTGGCCGCGATCAAGAACGCGGTGCTGGAGGAGGTCATCGTCGTCGGCTACCTGGTGACCCGGCTGCGGGAGCTCGGCTGGCAGCTCCCGCTCGTGGTGGCGGCGTCCGCGGTGCTGCGCGGTTCCTACCACCTGTACCAGGGGTTCGGCGCGTTCGTCGGCAACGCGGTCATGGGGGTCGTCTTCGCGCTGTTCTTCGTGCGGGCCAAGCGGGTGATGCCGTTGATCGTGGCGCACAGCATCCTGGACATCGCGGCCTTCGTCGGCTACTCCCTGCTGCCTCCGTCCTGGCTCCACTGGCTCTGAGCCGACGGCGTGCGGGCCACGGCGGGGCTGCCCACGAGAAGCCGGCCGCGACTCAGCGCCCGGCGGCGCCGCGATAGAACAGTGTCGCCTTGGACGCCATGTTCCGCGCCGACGACCGGCCCGTCAGCGCCGCGGCCAGCAGGCTGGTGCCCGGGAAATACCGGTTCGCGGTGCGCAGCAGCGCCCACGCGCCCGCCTGCAGCCCCGCCATCCGGCCAGCCCGCGACAAGCCACGCGGGCGGTCGCTGTCCGCGCCGCGCTCATGCGCGGGTCGCCGCGCCGCGACCAGCGCCAGCTCGGCCGCGTCCCGGGTCGTATGCACCTGGGTCAGCACGAGCAGGTCGGCCGCCCGCGCCGGATCGGTCGGATTCAGGCCGTACGCGGCGGCGATGTGCAAGGTCAGCTCGGCGTGCGCCAGCGCGTTGGCGGCCAGCAGGGCGACCGGCGTACGCGACCCGGCAACCGCCCCGAAGACACTGGTCGCGCTGCCCAGCCGGGTGAACTGCGCCGCCGCCAGACGGGCCATCGCATCCGGCCCCGCGGTCGGATAGGCCGCACGCATCCGCTGCGCCCAGTCCCAGGCGCGCGGGCCGATGGCCTGCACGGCGGCAACCGCCAGCAGCTCGGGTGCGTACCCGGGGTCGGCGAGGATCTTGGCCCACGCCTCGATGGTCGTCTGTCCCGGCGCGGTCCGGACGCCCGCGGGCTGGGTGTCCGCGGGCTGGGTGTCCGGGGGCTGGGTGTCCGGCGCGGGCGATTCGGCGCGCGGCTGCCCCGCAGCGGCGGCGGTCTGCGGTGCGGGTGCCGCGGCTCGTGCCGCCACCGGAGCGGCCGGTGCCGGCGGCGGCGCGGTGGGTGCCGTAGGCGGCGCGGTGGGCGTCGTCGGGGGAGCAGCGGGTGTCGTCGGCGGAGCAGCGGGTGTCTTTGCTGCGGGCGGTGCCGTGGGTGGTGCGGCGGGCGCCTCTTGGTTGGGTGTCGACCGTGTGGCGGTGGGCGGTGGTGTTCGCGGGGCGGTCGTGGACTTGCGAGCTGTGGGCTTCTTCGCGGTGGTTGCCTTCTTGGCGGTCCGGGTGCCCGGCGCCGCGGCATCCGAGTGGGGCTTCGCCGACGTGCCCGCGACCTTCTTGGCTGGACGGGCCTTTCTGGCCGGTCGGGCGGCCGGCTCGGGCTTCTGGGCCGGGTCGGGCTTCTGGGCCGGGTCGGGCTTCTGGGCCGGGTCGGGCTTCTGGGCCGGGTCGGGCTTCTGGGCCGGGTCGGGCTTCTGGGCCGGGTCGCTGGTTACACCGTCCTGAGCGCTGCGGTCTCGGGGGCTGCTCCCTGTGGGGCCGCCGGGTGCGGTGGCGCCGGGCGCGGCGGTGGGCGTACCCGGGGAAGCGGAGCGCCGGGCTGCCCGCCCCCGCTCGGAGCCGGCCCGCGACGGCGGCCGGGTGTCCGGCTCCCCGGACGGTGGCTGGAACGTCACCGGAGGGGCGGGCTTTGCGGCGCGCTCAGCCGACTGGTCCGGCGGCGCGTTCTCGTCCGGGGTGCTGAACGCGGCCCGGGGGCTACGCGCGCGCGACGGGCGCTGCGTGGGCTGGTTCTCCTCCATGCCGTCGCAGCCTAGCCCTGGCGCAGCGGTTTCTCCCGGTGAAAATCCCGTGGTCCGTCGATTCGTGATCGGCGTGGCCAAATGGCAGCCTCTTTGCCGGGCGCCGAGGCGGTCCGGTATCCTCGACGATCGGTGGCCTCGTGGGCCGCCGGGGGAGACTTCGCCTAGTCTGGTCTATGGCGCCGCACTGCTAATGCGGTTGGGGTCTTAAAGCCCCTCCCGGGTTCGAATCCCGGAGTCTCCGCACTTCCCCCATGCAACGAGGGCACGACGGTGCGCCCGGTGGCCGGGGCGATCCACCAGCTTGCATCCGTGTCGGAGTGCCCGCTCGTCACGCTGGGGCTAGTTCCAGGCCGCGACTCCTACGCTGCGTAATGCGCCGGTGCGCGATCGAGCACGCGCCCCGCTCGCAGAGTCGGATGTCGCCGCCCCGCTGCGGAGTGCGCAGGGCTCGGGAGCCCGAGTGCAAGGTTGCTGCGATGACGCGCGGACACGGTCGCGATGGTGCCCCGGGCAGATCCCCTGCCCGGGGCGCCACCTACCCCCCGACCGTCAGCAACGACTCGATGGAGCCCGGACCGACATGCCGGTCACTGGACACTGTTCAACGACCGTCCGAAGGACCCGCACCAACGACTTGGCAGGTGAGTCCCGTCCGGCCGGCGCCGTGTACGACGTCGGCGTCGTCGGCCTGTATGGCGTGGCGCAGCCTGCTCAGCGACCGGGTCAGCAGTCGTGAGACATGCATCTGCGAAACCCCGATCTGTGCGGCGATCTGCGCCTGGGTCATGTCGCCGACGAACCGTAAGCCGATGACGTGCCGCTCCCGGGCCGGCAGCAGGGCGAGCGCCCACCGCAACGTCTCGCGCCGATCCACCGCATCGAGGCCATATTCAGTGCCGTACAGCGTGTCGATCAGCCGCAGGTCCTCGGCGCCGGTGACCGGCTGTTCGAGGGACCGCGGCCGGTAGGCGGTGCCGCATCGCTGGGCTTCCACGACGTCATCGCGGCTGACACCCAACCGGGCCGCCAACTCCTGCGTGGTGGGCGAACGGTGCAGGACCTGAGCCAGGTCCCCGGCGGCTGCGGCGAGTCGCGGGCGGAGTTCCTGCAGGCGACGCGGTACCCGCACGGTCCATCCAGCGTCGCGGAAGTGCCGCTTGATCTCCCCGACGATCGTGGGGATCGCGTAACTGGCGAACGGCACGCCGCGCGCGGGGTCGTACCGGTCGACGGCCTTGATCAACCCGATCGCGGCGACCTGTGTGAGGTCCGCCAACGGTTCGCCCCGGCCACCGAAGCGGCGGGCCAGATACACCGACATCGGCAGATACCAGTCGATCACCTGGGCCCGCGCGGCCGCCCTCCCCGCATCGCCGGCTGCCAACCCGTGCAACCCGGCCAGCAATGCGTCGGGGCGCGCCCGGCTTGCGCCAAGCAGGTGAGTGTCCGGGGTGGACGTGGTCGCCCCGGCATGTGGACGCGGTTGCCGCCGGCCCGGCTCATCCGTTGATGATGGGGCGGCCTGCTCGCGCCGTGCCGCGGAGGTGGCCGCGGTCATGGTGACACCGAATTTCGGCGACGCAGGCAGGCGACGATCAACGAAGGCGCGGTCGCGGTCATGATTGACCCCTCAGGTGGCCGTGAGTCCGTAACGCTTACAGGACTGCGCCACCGGGGACTGGAGTGACACGATCACACTACGCCCTGCCATCCCGCATCACATCCGATTCGCTGTCATCGATTGACTCGGTTTCCTCCGGGCCTGCGTGCCAGCCACCGCTCGTCGCACGCCACGCTGTCGTCAGGCCCGTTCCGGGTAGCTGGGGTATGGTCGATCTGAGATGGCGGGCGCGTGGCCCGCGGCTGCTCCGGACCATGGCAGTGCCGGTCTCCGAACTCGTTTCGGCCGGTCTCCGAACTTGTTTCGGAAGGTGCGACATGAACCGGACGATGTGTAGCTGTCCCGTTCACCCACGGCACCGCCGGGTGGTTGTGGGACCTCGGTGAGCGACACCGGCTACCCCCTCGCCGGGGCGAGGGATCACGCGGCGGGTCAGTCGGCGGTGCAAACCCCGGACGGTGTCGTGGGGGCGTTGCAGCAGCTCTGCAACGCGGCGGCGGGGGTGTTGTCCGCCTCGGGGACGGCGGTGAGTGTGATGGCCGAGGACGGTGCCCGAGGTGTCGCGGCTGCCTCCGATTCGGCCAGCGAACTGATCGATGAACTCCAGTTCGTCCTCGGTGAAGGGCCGTGCATCGACGCGTTCGCGACGCGCCGCCCGGTCCTTGTGCCAGATCTCGCTGACGGGGCGGCGAACCGGTGGCCGGCGTACACGCCGGCGGCGCACGATGAAGGGGTGCGCGCGGTCTTCGCGTTCCCGTTGCAGGTCGGCGCGGCCCGGCTCGGGGTGCTCGACGTGTTCCGCGCCCGTGCGGGCCCGCTGACCGGGGCGGAGCTGCGCCAGGCGTTGACCTTCTCCGAGCTGGCGGTCAGGACCCTGCTAGACGGGCAGGACGTTGCCATCTCGGGTGCGGCGGCCGACGGACTCGACGAGGCGATCGAGCACAGCCCCGAATTGTTCCAGGCCCAGGGCATGGTCATGGTCCAACTCGGCGTCTCCCTTGCCGAGGCACTGGTCCGCATCCGGGCCCACACCTATGCGGAGAACCGCCGCCTCAACGACGTGGCCCGCGACATCGTCGCCCGCCGGCTCCGCTTCCACCCCGACCAATCGTGAGCCACCCGCCACTCCTATGTCAGCAAGGCCAGGAGCACACATGACCATCATCTCCGCGCAGCGGCTCGCGAAGGTCTTCGTCGAGGTCGCCGACACCCTCGTCGACGAGTTCGACCTGATCGACTTTCTGCACATGCTCACCGACCGCACCGCGAACCTCGTCGGCGCGTCGACCGTCGGTCTGTTGCTGGCCGACCAGCACGGCCAGCTGCAGTTCATGGCAGCCTCCGACGAGAACACCAAGCTCCTCGAACTGTTCCAGGTCCAGAACCACGAAGGCCCCTGTCTGGACGCCTACACCACCGCCCGACCGGTGATCAACGCGGACCTGCGCCAGGCCGAAGCCCGCTGGCCGCGCTTCGCCCCCCGCGCAGCAGCGGCCGGGTTCCGCGCGGTGCATGCCTTCCCGCTCAGCGTCCGCAAGGAAGTGATCGGCGCGTTGAACGTCTTCGGCACCGAGGTGGGCGGCGGCTTCGACGACGGCGACGTACAGATCATCCAAGCGCTCGCCGATGTAGCCGCGATCGGACTGCTACAGGAACGGGCCATCAGCCGCGGCGAAGTCCTCACCGAGCAGCTCCAAGGTGCGCTGAACAGCCGGATCGTCATCGAACAGGCCAAAGGTGCGATCGCGCAAGCCCGCGGAATCAGCGTCGACGAGGCGTTCACGATCATCCGCGGCTACGCCCGGCGCAACAACCGACGCCTCGGCGACATCGCCCACACCATCGTCACCGACCCGGCCACCCGGGCCAACATCACCGACACCTGAGCCCGCGACGCCTCGATCCGACAACGCACGAACCTCGCGGCCAGTAAGGAGGCACCCGACGCAGTTCCTTGAGGTGCGGAACGCAGAGCCTTCGCCATCACCTTCAGCGACCGGTTCCCGGCCGCTGAAACCTCCTGAAGCCGCTGGAGACACCGTTAGCGAGATAGTCCCGGTTCATGGCCGGGATCCGGTGATGGTGGTGGCGAGTCCGGTGAGCAGGATGTCCAGTCCGCGGTCGAGTTCGGCGGCGCCGTCGTAGTCGGCGAGTACGGGGGCGAGGCTGCGGAGCAGGGGGAAGTCGTTGATCGGGAGCCGGTGCAGGCCGAGCCGTAGCAGGTCTGTGGTCTCGTCCGGGTTTTCGACGAGTTCTTGCAGTTCGTTGAGGACGTGCCCGTGCAGGAACCCGAACAGGGCCCGGTAGATGTGCAGGGCGTCGGGGCCGCTGACCCCGGCGTGGGTGAGCAGGGCGAGTACGTCTTCGAGGGCGCGTAGGGTGCCTGGCGGGCGCATCCCGAGTGGGGTGGCCAGGGGTCGGGTGACCAGCAGTGGCACCACGTTCGGGTGGGTCAGCGCCAGCCGGCGGTAGTTGTGGGCGACGACGCGTAGTTGCGCCTGCCAGTCGGGGGCGGTGCGGTCGACTTCGAGTTGGGCGAGCACGGTTTCGGCGACGCCGTCCAGCAGGGCCGCCTTGTTCGGTGCGTGCCGGTAGAGGATCATCGGGTCTCGGTCCAGGGCGCGTGCGAGGCGGCGCATCGACAGTCCGTCGACGCCGTCCTGGTCGATGATCTCCAGCGCGGCGGCCAGGACCGCTTCGCGGGTGAGCTTGATGCGGCCATTGGTGTCCCGGGTGTCATCCGGCGATGCGGTCATGGCGGACGGCGCCTCACCCTCATGTTGTTCGTGACCAGCGGCATGTTGTTCGAGACCGCGGCCATCATAGTCCAACGGATGTAGACCTACGGTGTTGACATCAGCCTACCTGCGGCGTTGACTGTAGGTCTACAACGTAGTTGGGAGAGTGCCATGATCGTCATTCTTGGGCTCCTGCTCCTGGCCGCCGCGGCGATCATCGGCGTGGCGGGTGTCCTCGGTAACGCCGGCGAGGCCCACGCCCTCAGCGACGGGTTCTCCGTGTTCGGCTACCCCGTGACCGGTTCGACCGGCGAGCTGTTCCTCTACGGCATCGTGGTCGGAGCGGTCGCCGCGTTCGGGTTGAGCATGCTGTTGGCCGGCGCGCGTCGTACCTCCCGCCGTGGCAGCGTGGCGCGCAGCGGGCTCAAGCAGTCCCGCCGTGAGACCGCCGCCGCCAACGCGGCCCGCGACGATCTCATCAAGCAGCGCGAGACCGCCGCCGCCAACGCGGCCCGCGACGATCTCATCAAGCAGCGCGAGACCGCCGCCGCCAAGGCTGCTCGCGACGATCTCATCAAGCAGCGCGAGACCGCCCGGGAGCTGCCCGCCGAACACGCCCAGTGATGACCCGCCGCCGGCCCGCCGTCGCAACTGCCCCATGAGAAGACCCACAGGTCAAGAGGGGATAGACAATGCTCGTTCTACTGATCGTGCTACTCGCGCTCTGGCTCATCCTGACGGTGGTCGGATTCGCGATCAACGGCCTGGTCTGGCTGGCCATCATCGGGATCATCCTGTTCGTCGGCACCGCAGCCATCGGGGCCGCCCGGCGCAACGCCCTACACCGCTAGCCCGGCGAGAAGTACCTCGGGCCAGAGGCCCGCCCTTCACCACGTGGCGGCCTTCAGCGCCGTCGTCCAAACTCCACACCCGCCCAGTCTCAAGGAGCAGTCATGACCACCGTCCGACCGACCAAACCCGACACCGGCCAACCGGCCCACACCGCGCCGATGACCCCGTACGCCATCGCCGTCGCCCTGTTCGCCGCCTTCGTCGTCGGCGGCATCCTGGCCAAAGCCGCACCGCTGTGGACCGTCGCCGTCGCAGGCCTCGCCATCGGAGCAGCCACCTTCTTCGTCATGATCCGCTACCCGCATCTCGGCGACCGCGCAGCCCGGCAACCGACTATCCGGCACTGACAAGCCCGGAGGCCGCGTGGTCGACACCGAGGTGATGCAGGGCAACGTCCTGGGAATGAGCGGCAGCCTGCCGCTCGCCCCGGCGACTGGCGACCGCCGCCCGCCACCGCCACGATCCTGATCAAGGTGGTCGGCACGGTCCGGATCACCCGGCTACGCCGCCTGTCCAACCAACACCGCCAACTAGACCAACACCGCCAGACCGACACCCGGGCTCGGCACCCCGAGGTTCGGCACCCTTTGGACCACCCACACCCCCCACCAAGCCCGCAACCGGTCTCAATTCGGGGTTTACATCGGCGGCGGGTGAAAGGAGTCGACCATGAAATCCGCGACTGCCGATGCACGCATGACCTTCGTCTCGGTGACGCCACCGTCGGTCCCGCGGCTGCGCCTGGAACCCACCGGCTCCCGACGCACCCTGCTCGACGGCGCCTGGTGGCCACGCAGCACCGACCCCGTCGCCGAACTACCCGGCCTGGTCCTGGCCATCGACAAGATCCGCGGCCCGGTCACCCGACTCGTACTGGCAGCCGGAGGCTGGGACAGCCACCCCCGCCGCCTCCGCGTGCATGGCCGGGTGCTGCGACTGGGCTACTTCACCAGCCAACCGCTCAGCCTGCTGACCGCGATCTGCGACCGCGACGAACGCGTCGACCTGCTCGTCGTCGCACCCAACACCGACAGCGGCACCGCCGACGCGGCGATGATCCTGGCCGCCACCACCACCAACCTCGTCCACGCCCAAGACATCCTTCTCACGGTCAGTACACCAGCGGCCCGAGCAGCGGTCAGCAACGCACCTGAAGACGCGTGGGAAACCGACGGCGGCCATCTGGATCCCGTCCCAGAGCCGGCACCGCACAAGGTGCCAGAGCCGGCCTGATCCGGCCGAACCGGCGCCGCAGCGGTGCCTGATCTGTGGCAGGCGGTTGCCGGTTAGCGCGCGGGCGTCCGGGTGTCACCCCTCGGTGGCCTGCAGCCCGAACGACTTTGGGGTGGGCGTGGATGCCCGGCTTCTTTCTGACTCTGGCTGGCGCCGCGGCGATGGCGGCCATGGGGGTATCGCCACATACCCTGGAGCCCTACGGGCCGGTCGTTGAACAGCGCTGGGGTTCGCTGGCGAGGCTGAGCCTTGCTCAGAGCCAGTCCTTGCGGCGGAAGACGATGTACAGTGCGCCGGCCAGGACGGCGGTGACGGCAGTGGATGCGATGAAGCCGGACATCTGGCCGAAGCCGGGGTAAGGCACGTTCTGCCCGTAGAAGCCGGTGACAGCGGTAGGCACGGCGATGATGGCGGCCCAGCTGGTCACCTTCTTCATGATGAGGTTCATGCGATTGCCCTGGACGGTCAGGTTGGTCTCCAGGACGGTGGTGACCAGGTCGCGCAGCGACTCGGTCCATTCGGTCGCGCGCAGGACGTGGTCGTAGACGTCCTGGTAATACGGCAGCATCGCGTCGTCGATGACATGGGTGGTCGGTCGCATGAGGGTGTTGACCACCTCCCGCATGGGAAGCACCACCCGGCGAAGCAGGACGAGGCTCTTGCGCAGGCGGTAGGTTCGTCGCTGCACGGCGACGATGTTGCTGCGGTTCTCCTCGAAGAGCAGATCCTCAAGGTCCTCAATGGCGCTGTCGAGTTCCTGCACCGTGGCGAAGTGGCCGTCCACGAGATAGTCCAGCAAGCCGTGCAGGAGGAAGGCGACGCCGAACTTCGCGAGGTCGGCGTTGTCGTCCCAGCGGGCCGTGAGCTGGTCGATGTCGAATCGCTCGTCCTTACGGACAGTGATCAACGCGCGGTGGGTGACGAACGCGGCCACCTCACTCGTCATGATCTCCCCAGTGGAGCCGTCGAGACCTACCGCGTAGGCGGACAGGAACAGGTGGCTCTCGTACCGGTCGAGCTTAGGACGCTCATGGGGGAGAAGCGCGTCCTCCACCGCGAGAACGTGCAGGCCGAACTCCTCGCGGACCATTGCGAAGTCGTCCTCGGTCGGTCCGCACAGATCCAGCCACACGACGGTGTCGTCGGCCTCGGCGAGACGCTCGGATATCTGTTCAACGGGGAAGCCCTCGCTGAGGAGGTTCCCGTGGCGGTAGAGCCGGGTGCGCGTCATCCAACCACCGTAAGCACATCCGGGATTCCCTCGACATCGACCGGGTACACGGCGGACCAGAACCCACCGGGCACCGGCCACCCGGAATAGGGCATCTTCCATAGCGGGGACAGGCCCGCTATGGAAGATTGTCGCGATGAACGCCATCACCCTGGCGAGGGCCCAGCGTTGGTCCTCCCCATAGTCGGCCGCGGCTGGGCCCAGATGCAGCCGCTGTCTGAGCCGGACCACACCGGGCGTCGGACAGTTTCGGTGCCAGCGTTCCCGTTCCCGGCCCTGCAGCGCCGTCACTCTCATCGAAATCGTCGTTGGCTGGGGTGGGTCCGGCGGACTGCCCGCACACCGGTAACCGTGACACGTCGCGGGCCAGGCCCAGCGGGGGCGGTGTATCGCTGCGTGGTGATCGTCGTAGGTCGTGGCCGTCATTGGAGACGCGACCCGCTCTCGTGTCCGGTAGTGGGGTCCGGCGGCTCCGGGGAGATTCGGATCGGCACAGGCGGATGATGTGGCTGTCGGACCTCAGTGCTACCACCGGGTCCTGCGCAACGTCTTCTGGATGTCCGCCTACACCTCCCTCCGGACCTGCTCCGCCTCCCGGACCTACTACGACAGGAAGCGCGCCGAAGGCAAACACCACTACCAAGCCCTCATCGCCCTCGCCCGCCGCCGCGTCGACGTCCTTTGGGCCCTCACCCGCGACCACCAGACGTTCGACCCCACAACGTCACAGACGACGACGGCCACCTAACCAGAACGCCGACCGATGCCCTCCCGGCGTCCCCCAGGGCACCCCCTCGTTGATTTCACTGGAAGCAGAGAGCGGGAGCGTGGCCGCTCACCGGACCGCGCTGAGGAGAACGCCGCCGTACGGTTTGGTCGGGCTGCAGGTGGCTTGGATCGGTGCCCGGGCGCGTCGAAGGGGCGGGCCAGGGGTGGCCGTCGATCAGGATGGTTTCGGCGGGCTGGGGTCGGCGGCCGCGTCCTCGACGGTGTTGTACATCGGCAGCAGCCGGTCCAGGTTGGTGGCGTGCAGGCTGGTGCGCAGCAGCGGCGGGCAGGCGGCCAGGCGCAGCCAGCCGTGGTGTACCGCGGTACTCCGGTGCAGGTCGACGAGCAAGGCCAGGCCGCTGGAGTCGCAGAATGCGACGGCCGTCAGGTCCAGCACGAGCCGGTGCCGGCCGTGGTGCAGCGCCACGGCGGCGGCGTCGCGCAGGTGGTCGCGGCTATCCCGGTCGATCTCCCCGACCGCGGCGATGACGGTGACCTCGCCGGCCACATCCCTGGCAGTGACAGAAAGTATCGGCTCATTCATCGCAGAGCCTCTCATTTCGCAGGGCGCCCTTGAAGACGGTTCAGGAATTCAGCGGGTTGGTGCGGTGGGCGGCGTCCGGGGACCATTCGGCCAGCAGCAGCGTGGCATCGTCGGCCGGCGGTCCGTGCTGGTGCTCAATGACCGCGTGCGAGAGCCGACGCACGATCTCCGGGGCGGGCAGCCCGGTCGCGGCGTGCTGCACAGCCAGATCCGCCAGCCGGTCCACACCGAACAGTTCCCCCGTGGCGTCGCGGGCTTCGGTGATCCCGTCGGTGTACATCAGGATCTGATCGCCGGGCTCCAGGCGGTGCTCTGCGGGCTGCATGTGGGGTTCGGTGACGCCCAATGGTGTGCGGCGGCCACCGTCGAGTTCGCCCACCACCCGGCCCGCGCGCAGCAGCAGCGGCGCCGGGTGCCCGGCGTTGAGTACCTGTAGCACACCGGTGTCCATGTCGAGTTCGGCGAGGACCGCGGTGACGAACCGGGCATCGGTGAACTCCTCGCCCAGGGCGGTATCCGCCGTGCGGGCCTGACCTGCCAGGTCCTGGCCGTCGCGGCGGGCGGCGCGGAGCGCGGCGAGCGCGACCGCGGTCGCCAAGCCGGCACGCAGTCCCTTGCCGACGCCGTCGAGGATGCTGAGCCGGGCCAGGTTCGCGTCGATGGCGTAGTCGTAGCCGTCGCCGCCGACGTCGTAGCACGGTTGCAGGATCGCGCTGACCGCGACACGGTCGCAGGCGATCGTCAACGGTTGCAGCAGCTGCCACAGCAGTTCGGAGGCGATCGACATCGGGCGGGTCCGACGCGCCTGCAGGAGGTGGTCCCCGCGCGGAACCGTCGTCGTGATCAGGTGACCGATCAGCCCGGCAAGCAGCCCGCACCGCTGCTGCAACACCGGGCTGGCCGGATCCCGTCCGGCGGGCAGCAGGAAGTCGATCACACCGAGTCGGGTGGTGCCGTCGATCATCGGTACCCACAGCCGCGGATGCTCGAAGTCGCCGGCGGGCAGGCAACGGATCTGCGCGTACGCCCGCCCGGCGACCGAGCTGTCCACCGGCACCGGCGCGAACGGGGGCTGGTCCGGCGGGGTCAGGGCGTGCAGGGCCTGCTGCTCGTGGTCGACGAGGTAGATGGTGGGTGTGATGCCCAGCCCGGTCATGCTGGCGTCCAGCGTCTCGGCGATCTGGTCGGCCTGCCACAGATGCGCGCGCATTAGCACCGTGCTGAGCACCTGCAGCCATGCCGGTTCCTCGGTCATTTCCATCGGCAACCCTTCTCGCGCGGCCCTTGCAACGCTGCCAGCTCGATGGCGAGCCTGTGGCGGGCGCAGGTCCTCATTGTCCGTGCTGCGGCGGCCAACGAGCTCAACGGCTCGGCTGTCATCAGGCTTTCGGACGGATCAGGCGGCGTAGGTGCGAAGGACCCGCAGGGCTGCGGCGGCATGTGGGCCGCTGGTGTGCAGTCCGGAGGCGTCCGGGGCCAGGCGCTGCGCACCGACCCGGCAGAATGCACCGGCCGGACCGGTGATCCTCGACTCGGCATCGGCGGGCCCGAACTGCCACGTCGACCCGGTCACCCCGACCAGGTCGCAGTACACCTCGCGCGGCACCTCACCGGCGAGCGAGAACGCGTACGGCAAAGTGGCGTGCGCCAGCCAGGCGATGTGTCGTAGCCGGTCGGTGTCCGGGAACGGGATGCCGAGCGGGCCGGTGATGTCGAGCCCGTGCGCCCAGTGCTCGGCCAACCGGGTCGTGGCGAGGGTCCGGGGCCGCAACGCCGCGGCGGCCCAGCGCAGCGGCCGGTGCGGATCGGCGTCGCGCAGCGTGGCGACCGACGCCCGGCGGGCCGCTCGCCAGCGCGCGAATACGGCGGCCGGGGCCGCCCGTTCGGCGCGGACCAACCGGTCCATTACCTCGTCGAGGGTCGCGTCGCCGGTCCGGGCCTCGAACTCGACGTCCCGCCCGGCCGCGGTCGCCGTCACCGCCTCCTCGGACTGCGCCAGATGCAGCACCACGTCGGTGACGGTCCAGCCGGGCGCGGCCGAAGCCGCCCCCCATGCACTGCCTGGCAGCGCGGACAGGATGACCTCCAGCCGATCCAGCTCCTCGACCAGGTCGTCCAGGACATCGACCATGGCCGACACCCTACGCCGCCAGCGCCCCGGGAGGGTGACGATATGGATCGTCGGCACCGGCTGCGCCTTCGGTCGCGCCGGCTGCCGGGCCGCGACGAACCGGCTATGTGCGGCGCGGCCGAGGCTGCCCGCCCGTCGTAGAGGCTTCGCGGGCGGCGAGAAGCCGGGCGACCTCAACGGCCAGGGTGTGGGGCGGTAGATGGGTTCGCCGTCGGCCCCAAGGGTGACAAGGTCACCGAGCAACGCTGACGATCCGCGCCGTTAGATCAGCCCGGCCGCCGAAGGGTTCCCAGGTCTTCAATAGGTACTTGGAATCCGCTCTGCCTGCTTGAGTGGACGTTGTGAAAACCTCGGCCGAATCCACGCCATCCGGATCCCGGCCCGAAGTCCGTGCGGCGGCCGGGAGGCTGCGCGGCATCCGGGAGGCGGGCGTGGCGGCCTTCCGTGGCATCCCGTTCGCCGAACCGCCGGTCGGCGCGTTGCGTTTCGCCGCGCCGCGACCGGTGGGTGGCTGGAGCGGGGTGCGGGAGGCACTCTCGTACGGGCCGCCGCCCCCGCAGGGCGGCCATTTCGGCATGGACACGTTGTCGCTGGACGCGGGAGGCGACGACTGGCTGACGGTCAACGTCTGGTCGCCCGAACCCGACCCGGGCGCGGGGCTGCCGGTGATGGTGTGGATCCAGGGCGGCGGCTACGAGATCGGCATGTCCAGCCTCCCCGAGTACGACGGTGGCCGGCTCGCGCGAGACGGTGGCGTCGTCGTGGTGACGTTCAACTACCGCACGGGTATCGAGGGCTTCGCGCAGATCGAGGCGGCTCCCGCCAATCGGGGTCTGCTCGATCAGGTGGCCGCACTCGAGTGGGTGCGCGACAACATCCGCGCCTTCGGCGGCGACCCCGAGCGGGTCACGGTTTTCGGCCAGTCGGCTGGCGGGGGATCGGTCGCCGCTCTGCTGGCGATGGACCGCGCGTCCGGGCTCTTCCGCCGAGCCATCGCGCAGAGTGTGCCGGGCACGTTCTTCTCGCCGGAGCTTGCCGCGGACATCGCTGCCGCCTGCGCTGCCGAGCTGGGGCTGCGGCCCACGGTGGCCGACCTGTCCAGCGTGGACCCGCGTCAGCTGCCCGCCGCCGCCAACGCGGTCGGCGCCAAGATGGACCAGTGGGCGGCACGCTGGGGCCAGCCCGCGCACAGCGCGGTCCTCTTCTCGCCCGTCGTCGACGGCGAGGTCCTGGCCGTCACACCGTGGCAGGCCTTGGGCGAGGGCGCCTGCCGCGACATCGAACTCCTCGTCGGCCACACCCGCGACGAGTATCGCCTCTTCACCGCCATCAACGGTCTGCTCGGCACGGTGAGCGAGGAGCAGGCGGCGAACGCCCTCGCGGTCTTCGCACCCGGCCCGGACGGCGCGTGCCGCTACCGCGACGCCTACCCCGCGGCCGACCCGAACGAGCTGTATGAACTGGTCCATTCCGATTGGCTGTTCCGCATGCCGTCGCTCCACCTCGCCGAGGCCCAGACGGCTGCCAGGGGTCGCGCGCATGTCTACGAGCTGACCTGGTCCGCCCCAGGCATGGGCGGCGCCCTCGGCGCCTGTCATGGCCTCGACGTACCACTCGTCTTCGGCAACCTGGACCGTGGCCAGCCCGCCATGCTGATCGGTGGAACACCCTCGCCGGAGGCAGAGGCCCTGTCCGCCCGGATGCGCGCCGCATGGGCCTGCTTCGCCGCCCACGGCGACCCTGGCTGGCCCGCGTACGACACCGATCAACGCCTCGTTCAGCTCTTCGAGACCCAACCTGCTGTCACCGCATACCCGCAGGAGTCCTCCCGCCTGATCTGGCAGAGCCATACCTTCCCCGTACTGCCGTTGATCAGCCGGTAGCGCCAAGAGGGTGGCCGGTTGGTCTTCTCATACATGCGTTCTAACCTGCTGGGGTGGCTGATCGTGTGGAGCACGGTTCGACCGTCGCTATGGCATGGCCCGCCGGGACGTGTACTTGATTCGGACGGCGACGGGCCGGCAGGTGCTCCGGCCGAGCGGGTGTCCGAGGGCCGGGAGGTGATCCACTACGTCGATCGGGAGTTCGATGCGCGGACGATGCTGGACGCTCCGACTTTTGAGGTTTGCCGCCGCTGTCGGGGGGTAGGCATTCCAGGTGCGCCCGTCCGGTCATGAGGAGGTGCAGGCCGTGAGCGATTCGCTGGCGGTGGCACTGGAGCTGACGGCAGAGATCAATCGGGTGACGCCGGCCAGCGACGACCTGGCAGACGACCTGGATTTCATGTGGGATCTGATGAAGCGGATCGTTCCGTTCGCAGCGGGGTGGATCGGCACGCTCGACGAAGATCAGCGCGGCTACACCACTGTCACATCCGTCGGCCACGATCGGGACAGCCTTGCGTACATGGAATCGGAGGAACTGACCGAGCTGAGGAAGTCGAGCGGCCTGCTGCAGCAACGCCAGCCCATGCGCCTGCGGGACGCGCCGCCGCACACGGTCGAGCTGCCGTGCTGGTCCGGACATTGGTGGCCGGCCGGATTCCGCGAAGGCCTCGCCGTCCCGCTCGTCACCCACGACGGTCGCCACCTGGGCGTGCTCGCACTACACACAGGCACGGTCACCCAGCCGACCGCTGAGGCCCGGGACGTGATCGGCGCGATTGCGCCCGCGATCACCGCCGTCCTGGATCCGATGAACTCGTTGGCCGGGCTGGCGCAGCTGGTTCAGGGCGCCACCGCCGCCGCCGTCGTCGACCGCCGAGGCACCGTCACCCCGCTGCCCGGGATGGCGACCGATCCCCTGCTCACCAGATGCCCGGGCGTCGTGCCCACAGCGGTCGACGGCCTGACCGACCGAGTCCGACACACGGCGTTCCTCTGCCCGGTCCCGGCGGACGACGGCCGGGAGGGCTACGTCCAGGTCACCGGCCTCGCCTGTCCCGCGAGCACACCGGAGAACCTCGTAGTGCTCGTCCTGATCTCGCCCCCGGGGGACCTCTGCACGCTGACGCACCGGGAGCTGGTCGTCCTCGGCCTGGTGATCGAGGGACACGCCAATCGAGACATCGCGGCCCGACTGTTCATCACCGCGCGGACCGCCGCGGCTCACCTCGAACACATCCGGGCGAAGCTGCACGCGCCGACCCGTACCGCCGCTGCGGTACTGGCGACGCGCCGCGGCCTGTACATCCCGTACCGGCTCATCGGGTGTGCGGACCGGACGGCCGTGAGGTGACGATCAGGGCTGGATGGTGATCCGGTTCTCCAACTCGATTTACGCCGGGCGCCCTCGGCATTGGCAACTCTGCCAATCGACGGCGGTCGACCACGGGGGTAGTTCTGAGATGAGACGCCCAGGCGTCGAGCGCCGAGGGAGGACAGTCGCATGCTCGTCTGGCTCTCCGTCCATGACGAGGACCTGCTGAAAAGGCAGTCTGACGACGTCCGGAAGGAATCGACCATGGTGGAGACGCTGTCCCGGTACTGGTGGGCGGTCGTACTGCGCGGCATCGCGGCTATCCTGTTCGGAGCGGTGGCGCTGGTGTGGCCGGGGGCGACGGTGTTCGCGCTGGTGGTGTTGTTCGGGGCATATGCGCTTGTCGACGGCGTATTCACGCTGGCCTCGGCGCTCGGCCGCAACCGCGACGGCGTCCGAACCGGCAGCCGTAGCTGGCTGATCGTGCAAGGCATCGCCGGTGTCCTGATGGGCATCCTGACATTCGTGTGGCCGGATGCCACCGCGCTTGTGCTGCTGTGGCTGATCGCAGCCTGGGCGCTGATCACCGGCGTGCTACAAGTCGCCGCGGCGATACGGTTGCATCGCGAGATGCGGCACGAGTGGCTGCTCGCACTCAGTGGCGTGCTGTCGGTTGCGTTCGGCATCCTGCTCCTAGTCTGGCCGGCCGCCGGGGCGCTGGCCGTCGTGACACTGATCGGTGCGTACGCGGTCGTGTTCGGAATCGCCCTGGCGGTGTTGGGCGTGCGGCTGCACCGGAACCGCCCCGATGCGCGGGCCGCGACCGGTACCCGGAACCGGCCGGCCCCGGCGTGAGGTGAGAATCCATGACCACAGTCATCGACCCGCACGTCGTCCTGATCAGACCGGTGGTCCCGCAGACCCCCGGTGGCTGCGGAGAGTGCCTGCGCCTGGGCACGCCGTGGGTCCACCTGCGGTTGTGCCTCACCTGCGGGCACGTCGGCTGCTGCGACTCGTCACCGATGAAGCACGCGCGGCAGCACGCCCACACCAAAGCCCATCCGATCGTCCAATCGTTGGAGCCCGGCGAGGACTGGCGATGGTGCTACGTAGACGAGGCGTTCGTCTGACCGGGCAGGGAAGGCGCGCAGCGGTCGATTCGCGGGTCAGATGGTTTCCTGCGGGTATACGGCCTAGAAGGCCGCGCGCCGGGTCGCGGTGTACCCGGTAGGAGGGTGTACCCGGTAAGAGGAGGTGCAGCGGCGGGCCACGGGCTCGGCTGGATGAGCCTCGGTCTGGGCCGTGCCGGCGGTGCGGGGCGCACGCGAAGGAGGATCCATGGAGTTGACAGCAGCGACAACCATTCGCAAACCCGCGCTGGAGGTGTACGGGTTCTGGCGCGATCTGGAGAACCTTCCGACGTTCATGGCGCACCTCGAGCAGGTCCGCACCACCGGTGACCGGACCAGTCGTTGGACCGCCGACGCCCCGTTCGGCAAGGACGTCGGGTGGGACGCGGAGATCATCGAGGAGGTGCCCGGTGAGAAGATCGCGTGGCGTTCGACCGGCAACGCCGACGTGCCGAACGCCGGTACGGTCCGCTTCGTGCCCGCCCCGGACGGTGTGAGCACCGAGGTGCACGTCGTGCTGGTGTACGACATTCCGGGTGGCACGGTCGGCAAGGCGGTCGCCAAGTACTTCGGTGAGGAACCGCATCAGCAGCTCGACGACGATCTGCGCCGGCTCAAGCAGGTGCTGGAGACCGGCGAAGTGGTCCGCTCCGACGGCGCCCCGTGGGGCAAGCGAGCCCGTAAGGAGTTCCCGCAGCGTCCGGCCCAGCCGCTGTCGGACGCCGAACTCGCGAAGGGAGCGGACGCATGAGGGCGAACACCTGGGCCGGGCGTAACAAGGTCGAGGTCCGTGACGTGCCGGATCCGAGGATCCTGAACAAGCGCGATGCCATCGTACGGATCACCTCCACCGCGATCTGCGGCTCGGACCTGCACCTGGTGGACGGGTACGTGCCCACGATGCAGGACGGCGACGTCATGGGTCACGAGTTCATGGGCGAGGTCATCGAGGTCGGCCCCGGCGTCGACCCTGGTCGTTTGCGCGTCGGGGACCGGGTCGTCGTGCCATTCCCGATCGCCTGCGGCGGGTGCGCGGCCTGCGCCGCAGAGCTGTACTCCTGCTGCGAGAACTCCAACCCGAACGCCGGGATCGCGGAGAAGATGTTCGGTCACCCGGTCGCCGGGATCTTCGGCTATTCGCATCTGACCGGCGGTTTCGCGGGCGGTCAGGCCCAGTACGCGCGGGTGCCGTTCGCCGACGTGGGTCCGATGAAGATCGAGTCCGAGCTGAGCGACGAGCAGGTGTTGTTCCTGTCCGACATCTTGCCCACCGGCTACATGGGTGCCGAGATGTGCGACATCCAGCCCAGCGACGTCGTGGCGGTGTGGGGCGCCGGCCCGGTCGGCCAGTTCGCCATGGATAGCGCCCGGGTGCTCGGCGCCGCGCAGGTCATCGCCATCGACAAGGAGCCGTACCGGCTGCAGATGGCGGAACGGGCGGGCCACACGCCGGTGAACTTCGACGAGGTCGACGTTCGGTCGCGGCTGCTGGAACTGACCGGCGGGCGCGGACCGGACAAGTGCATCGACGCGGTCGGCATGGAGGCCACCCACGGCAGCGCGCACATCGCCGCGTACGACCGGATCAAGCAGGCCGTCCGGTCGGAGACCGAACGCCCGCACGCGCTGCGCCAGGCGATCCTGTCGTGCCGCAGCGGCGGCGTGGTCTCGGTGATCGGTGTGTACGGCGGTCTGCTGGACAAGTTCCCCGCCGGCGCGTGGATGAACCGGGCGCTGACCCTGCGGACCGGGCAATGCCACGTGCAGCGCTACATGAAGCCGCTACTGCAGCGCATCGAACGCGGAGAGATCGACCCGACCCGGATCATCACCCACACCCTGGCGCTCGACGAGGCCGAACGCGGCTTCGAGATCTTCAAGAACAAGCAGGACAACTGCGAGAAGGTCGTCCTCAAACCCTGACGACCACCCGCATCCGGCCACCGCGGTAAGTAGACTCGATACGAAACACGCCGCCGCGAAGTGGGAGCGCAAGGTGCTCGACCTGCCGCCGCACGCAGCCGGGGTCGCCGCGGAGGTGATCGCACTGGCGGACCTGCCAGCGAGCCTCGAGGAGCGCGCGGAGGCGATCCTGGACCCGCTGCGTCAGGTGATTCCGTTTCAGGCCGCCCGCATCGCGTTGCTTGATCCTGAGCTGCGTCAGCACGACCTATTGGCCTGCCACGGGTACAACGACCGCATCCGCGCCTACATGACCACCCGGGAGGACTACGGCGAAATCGAGTCCCTAGGCCTGCACGGAACCACGCCGCTACGTGTCCGGGATCTCCCGGTACCCGCGACGGAGATCCGCAGCTGGATGGAACTGTTCCGACCGGCCGGATTCCGGGAAGGTCTCGGTATCGGTCTGGTCACCCGTGACGGCCGCCGGGTCGGCCTACTGGGACTCAACACCGACAGCCCCGCATACCCGAGTCCGGCCGCATGCGAGCTGGTGCAACTGCTGGCCCCCACCATCGCGTACGCGGTGGATCCGCTCCGCTCGCTCACGGTGCTGGCCCGGATCGTCCGGGGGATGACCGCGGCGACGGTTCTCACCATGTCCGGCGGCTCGCTACCCCTTCCCGGGCTGCCTACGCATCCGCTACTTGAGGCGAACTCGGCCGTCCTCTCGGCGGCGGTCGCGCACCTCGGCGGAACACCGGAATTTGCCACGTTCCTGGCACCGTACGACCGGCCGCCAGCCGAAGCCGGACATGTCCGGATCACTCGGTTGGGGTGCGATGGTCGGCCCCCACGTCATCTGCGGGCCGTGGTCGCCGTTGGCACACCGGGTGACCTGTGCGGGCTGACCGGAACCGAACTGGAGATCCTGGGTGCGCTCGTCGACGGTGCGCCGACGGCGTCCATCGCCGTTGCCTGGGGCATCCCCGTGGAGATCGTCGAGGGGCACCTCGAACGCGTCCGAATCAAGCTCGCCGTTCCGGACCGGATCACGGCCAGCCTCCGCGCCGTGCGGGAGGGACTCTATGTCCCGACCGAATTGGCCGCCGTCACCCGATCGTAGCCGCACGACCGGATCCAGTTCCGTCGCTCCAAGACGTCCGATGCCGTCGGTCGGACTTGCCGGGGCCCATTGGGTGACCACGTCGGCTCCTCATTGACATCGTACGGACGGGCCGACTGTCGGCCTGAGACAGATAGTTCGGCTCACCGCACGGCGGCAGACCCGCGTTTCGGTACCGCCTCCCGGCCCGGGATTGGCAACCATGCCAATCGACGCAGGCGGCCGGTAGCGGTACTCCTGGGGTACCCGGTCCACCGAGCCGGACATTCGGGGACGGACGGCGGCGCACCACCTGACGCCCGCCCACATCCGACGACAGGAGTCCGATCATGTATCACGGTTCACGGGTTGATCGTGATCAGGTTCTGCACCTCGGTGACACCGGGCGCCGACCAGGCGACACGTTCGGCCTCGTGGCGTTCCGCCCACGACCGTACGCTCCCGGTCAGGATCACCGTGCTGCCCTGGGTGGTGACGTGGATCCGTTCCGCATCTGTCTCGGCCGTGCGTACCAGGGCGTCCTCGATCTTCTTCCTGAGCTCATCGGGCGACGGGCCGGTACGCGGCCGCACGGTGATGAGGTTGCTGACCCCCTTGACGCCGGTGAGGGTCCGGACCAACCGTTGCGCCTCCCTCCGCTGGTAGTCCCAGTCCACCTCGCCGCGCAGGGTGACCCAGCCGCCGGACACCGAGACCTTCACCGTGTCGTCGGGTACGAGCGAATCCATCTCGAGCGCCCGCGCGACGGATTCGGCGAGGTCGACGTCGGTCTGCTCGTGGCTGGGCGCCAGGCGTACCTCGATGTCGTTGACGACGGCCTTGACCCCGCGGACACGAAGCGCCGCACGTTCGGCCACCCACTTCTTGCTGAACGTGTCCACCCAGCCGGTTAGCGTCGTCACCCCGTCCCTCACGGCCACGCCGATCTCATTCGGCGCGACCTCGGCGTCCCACTTCAGCTCGCGCAGCACCTCACGCTGGATTCCTCATCGGTCGGGGTGGTTACTGTGCTGGCCATGCCGGTCCTCCAAGACCTCTCGTTCGTGTGTCGGCCCCACTCGCTTCGCGATCGGGCGAGGGCCCGTCTCGACCCTCGGCCCGGACCGGATGACTCCGGTTCACCCGCGGCAGGGGTTCACCCGCGGCAGGCTAGATGTGATGTCCGGGGAGGCTGGTCGAGAAGGTGTGACGACACGGTCTGGTGTCGTAGGTAGGTGAAGGCCTCCGGTTGTACGTCCTGTCTCGATCCCACCAACGCGGCCCGGGATTGTCGATTGGCAGGACTACCGATCCGTGGTGCGTGGACTGTGGACGGCACAGCGGTGTACCGGCCCGACGATGTTCGCTGACTTCGCTTTCCGTCGCAGTTGCGGTCCCAGCAGAGGCGCGCGGGAGCGAGTCCGTCGTGGGGCCGACGTTGACGATGGTGAGAATTCAGGTAGTAGGCCCTCGGCGTGTTGTGCGGCCGCTCGGCGGCCTATTTCCTGCCGAGGCGGTCCGCCCACCCGGTGATCGTCACCAGCCCTTCGCTGACGGCGACGCCGATCTCACTCGCCTCCACCTTGACGTCCCATCTCAGTTGGTCGACCACCGGCTGCTGAATGCCTCATCGGTGAGGGCGGGCGCTGCGATGGCCATGGTGGTTCCGTCCGGGCTGCCGACGAGCCCCTGAGGTTCGCCCCCGGGACCGATGAGTCCGGCTTACCCACACCGGGTTGGCCGGCGGCTTCGTAACGCCGGATTGGCAGATCTGCCAATCGACACCCGCGGCGGCTGCTGGTGGTCTGGAGGCAGGGGAACGGAGCCCGCGATCCCGCGTGTATCCCGGCGACGCAGCCCCATGCGCGATGGTGGAGGAGAGCCTCATGCCCAAGGCAGTCGGGATCGATCTCGGCACCACGAATTCGGTGATCGCGACCGTGGAAGGCGGACAGCCGACGGTCATCGCCAATGCGGAAGGTTCACGAACCACCCCGTCGGTGGTGGCTTTCACCGAGCAGGGCGAGCGACTAGTCGGTCAGCTGGCCCGCCGCCAGGCGATCCTCAACCCCAAGGGCACCATTTACTCGGCGAAGCGTTTCATCGGACGCCGTTTCGACGAGGTGTCCAGCGAGCTGAACGCGGTGACGTTCGACGTGGTATCCGGCCCCGACGATGCGGTCCGGTTCAGGGTCCGCGACAAGCTGTACGCGCCCGAGGAGATCTCCGCCCTGGTGCTGCGCAAGCTGGTCGAGGACGCGTCGAAGTTCCTGGGTGAGCGTGTTACCGAGGCCGTCATCACCGTGCCGGCCTACTTCAACGACGCGCAACGCCAGGCGACGAAGGACGCCGGCCGGATCGCCGGCCTCGAGGTGCTGCGGATCATCAACGAGCCGACGGCGGCGGCGCTGGCGTACGGCCTCGACAAGAAGCAACACGAGACCGTCCTGGTCTTCGACCTCGGTGGCGGCACCTTCGATGTCAGTATTCTCGACGTCGGTGACGGCGTGGTGGAGGTCCGCTCCACCGCCGGCGACACCCATCTGGGCGGCGACGACTTCGACCGCAAGCTCGTCGACCACCTGGCCGACGAGTTCCAGAAGACCGACGGCATCGACCTGCGCCGCGACCCGCAGGCCCTGCAGCGGCTCTTCGAGGCTGCCGAGCACGCCAAGGTGGAACTGTCGTCGGTCACCCAGACGACGGCCAACCTGCCGTTCATCACGGCCGACGCCAACGGCCCCAAGCACCTCAACATGACCATCACGCGTGCGAAGTTCGAGGACCTCACCAACGATCTCGTCCAGCGCTGCCTGGATCCGGTAGAGCGTGCCATGTCCGACGCGAAGGCGACCGCGAACGACATCGACGAGGTCATCCTGGTCGGCGGCTCGACCCGGATCCCGGCCGTGCAGAAGCTGGTCCGCCGGCTCACCGGCGGCAAGGACCCGAACATGACGGTCAACCCCGACGAGGTTGTTGCGCTCGGCGCCGCGTTGCAGGCCGCAATCATCAAAGGCGAGGTCAAGGACGTCCTGCTGCTCGACGTCACCCCGCTGTCGCTGGGCATCGAGACCCAGGGCGGCGTGATGACGAAGGTCATCGACCGCAACACCACCATTCCGGCCCGGCGTACCGAGAGCTTCAGCACCGCAGCCGACAACCAGCCCGCCGTGGACGTGGTGGTACTGCAGGGCGAGCGGGAGAAGGCGGACGACAACCGGGTGCTCGGCCGGTTCCGGCTGGAGAACATCCGGCCCGCGCCTCGTGGCGAGCCACAGATCGAGGTCACCTACGACATCGACGCGAACGGGATCCTGAGCGTGTCGGCCCGGGACAAGGACACCGGCGCCGAGCAGCGCATCACCATCAGCGAGAGCTCCAACCTGGACAAGGGGGAGATCGACCGGATGGTCCAGGACGCCGAACGCCATCGTGGTGAGGACGCCCGGCTGCGCGAGATGATCGACGCCCGCAACGAGCTCGACTCGGCGGCGTACCAGGTGGAACGACGGCTGAACGAACTGGGCGACGCGGTACCCGTGCACGAGAAAGGCCGCGCCGAGATGCTCGTCGACGACGCGCGCCAGGCGATCAAGGACGACGCGCCGCTTGATCGGCTCCGCTCCCTCAGCTTGGAACTGCAACAGGTCTATCAGGGCCTCGGCGCCGGCGGCGGTCCGGCCGGTGGCGCGGACGGCGGCTCGGCCGCACGGCACGACTCGTCGGGCAGCCAGGATGACGACGACGTGATCGACGCCGAATTCTCGACCGGATAACCGACGATGACCGATCAGGCACGGGAGCCGGCGGCGACCGGTGCGGCCGCATCCGGCCCACCGGAGCCGGCCGCCGACGGTGCGGCCCCGCAGGTCCGCGACGAGACCGCCGAGCTGCGTGCCCAGGTGGCCCAGTCGGACGAACGTTACCGGCGGGCGGTGGCCGACTACGACAACCTGCGTAAGCGGATGGCGCGGGACGTTCAGCGGGAGCGCGAGGAGGAGCGGGCCCGGGTGGCGGCGCGATGGCTGCCCGTCCTCGACAATCTGGAGCTTGCCCTGCAGCACGCCACCGCCGAACCGGCGTCGATCGTGTCCGGGTTGGAGGCCGTCCGCCAACAGGCGCTGGCCGTCCTCGCCGACCTCGGTTATCCGTTGCGCGCCGATCTGAACCAGCCGTTCGACCCGAGCCGGCACGAGGCGGTGGCCGCGCTGCCGGCCACCGACGCCACGCCGGGCACGATCCTGCAGGTCGTCCGGCCCGGTTACGGCACTGACGAGCGCCCGCTGCGGCCCGCCGCGGTGGTCGTGGCGAAGGGCGCGTGATGGCGCCGTCCCGCGACTTCTACGACACGCTAGGCGTCTCCAGAGACGTCAGCGCGGACGACCTGCAGCGGGCGTATCGCAAACTGGCCCGGACCTATCACCCCGACGTCAACAAGGATCCGGGTGCGGAGGAGCGGTTCAAGGATCTCTCCGAGGCGTACGATGTGCTCTCCGATCCGGAGCAGCGGCGCCGCTATGACGCCTTCGGCCCGGACTTCCGCCAGGTGCCGCCGGACGTGGATCCGCAGACGTGGGCGCGCGCGCGGGCGGGCGCGGGGGCCGGCGGCGGTCGCGCCCGCGGCGGCGGTAGTCGCGCGCGTCGCCGCGGCGGTCCGGCGGAGGACGTGTACACCCAGCCCGGTGGCTTCGAGGACATCGACCTGGAGACCTTGTTCGGCGGCATGTTCGGCGGCCGTGGCGGCGGTGGCTTCGGCCCGATTCCGGGCGCGGACCAAGAGGCCGAGATCGAACTGACGGTCGAGGAGGCGTACACCGGCGGGCGCCGGACCGTCACGCTGTCCGGCCCAGCCGGCCGCCGCACGCTGGATGTGACGATTCCGTCCGGGGTGACCGACGGCCAGCGGATCCGGCTGCGCGGCCAGGGCGGGCGCGGCGGCGACGGTGCCACGGACGGCGACCTCTATCTCGTGGTGCGGCTCGCACCGCACCCGCGGTATCGCGTCAACGGACGGGACATCACCGTGACGCTGGCGCTGGCACCGTGGGAAGCCGCACTCGGCGCGTCCGTCGCGGTTGACACCCCCGGCGGCGAGGCGAAGATCCAGGTTCCCCCGGGTACGCCCAGCGGCCGGCGGCTGCGGCTCAAGGGACGGGGACTGCCCCACCCCCGCGGCCGGCCGGGTGACCTGTACGCCGAGGCCCGGGTCATGGTCCCGCCCAAGCTGTCCGACGAGGAACGGCGGTTGTTCGAGCAACTCGCCGCGGTCTCCACCTTCGACCCGCGGAGCCGGCCATGACCTACCCCCTCACCCGGACACCGGGGCCCGCGATCGGCCGGCTGAGCCTGACCAGGTTCTGCCGTACCGGCGGGGTGCACCCGGAGATGGTCCAACGGCTCGTCGCGCTGGGCATCCTCAACCCCGAACGCGACGCTGCCGGAAACCTGTGGTTCGGGCGCGACCAGCTGCTCGCTCTGGCTCGCGTCCAACGCCTGCGCGCCGGCCTGGGCGTCAACTACGCCGCCCTCGGCCTCGTGATCGACCTCCTCGACCGCGTGGCCGCCCTCGAGCGTGAACTTCGCGTCACGACCTCTCGACGCACCGGAGGCACATCGTGGACCTGAACCGCCTGACCCAGAAATCGCAGGAGGCCCTGCACGACGCTCAGACCAAGGCGCTGCGGTTCGGCCACACCGAGATCGACGTCGAGCACCTGCTGATCGCCCTGATAGAGCAGCCCGAGGGGCTGGTGCCCAGGCTGCTGTCGGCGACCGGCGTCGACCCGGACAAACTACGGGAACAGGTGGAGGCGGAACTGGAGCGGCGTCCCCGGGTCAGTGGACCGGGCGCCGCACCCGGCCAGGTCTTCGTCACCCAGCGCCTGTCCCGGCTGTTCGACGCGGCCGAGCGCGAGGCGAAACGGCTCAAGGACGAGTACGTCTCCGTCGAGCACCTGGTGATCGCCATGCTTCAGGAGGGACGGGGCTCCACCGCTGGCCGGCTGCTCAGCGACGCGGGGCTCACCCGTGACGGCTTCCTCCAGGAGTTGACGAAGATCCGGGGCAACCAGCGGGTGACCTCGGCGATGCCGGAGGTCGCCTACGAGGCGCTGGCCAAGTACGGCCGCGACCTGGTCGCCGACGCCGCCACGGGCACCATGGACCCGGTCATCGGACGCGACGGCGAGATCCGCCGGGTGGTCCAGATCCTGTCCCGCAAGTCGAAGAACAACCCGGTGCTCATCGGTGAACCGGGCGTCGGCAAGACCGCCATCGTGGAGGGACTGGCCCAGCGGATCACCAACGGTGACGTGCCCGAGGGACTGCGGGACAAGGTGGTGTTCGCCCTGGACATGAGTTCCCTGGTGGCCGGCGCGAAGTACCGCGGTGAGTTCGAGGAACGGCTCAAGGCTGTGCTGTCCGAGGTGAAGGCCGCCGAGGGACGGATCCTGTTGTTCATCGACGAGCTGCACACGATCGTCGGTGCCGGGGGCGGCTCCGAGGGCGCGATGGACGCCGGCAACATGCTCAAACCGATGCTCGCCCGCGGCGAACTGCACATGATCGGTGCGACGACGCTGGACGAGTACCGCAAGCACATCGAGAAGGACGCGGCGCTGGAGCGCCGCTTCCAACCGGTGCTCGTCGAGGAGCCGACCGAGGAGGACGCCATCTCGATCCTGCGCGGACTGCGGGAACGGCTGGAGGTCTTCCACGGCGTGAAGATCCAGGACGCGGCACTGGTCGCCGCGGTGGTCCTCAGCCGCCGGTACATCTCCGACCGGTTCCTTCCGGACAAGGCCATCGATCTGGTCGACGAGGCGTGCGCGATGCTGCGTACGGAGATCGACTCGATGCCGGCCGAACTCGATGAGCTCACCCGGCGCCTGACCCGCCTGGAGATCGAGGAAGCAGCTCTGTCGAAGGAGGAGGATCCGGCGAGCTTGGCCCGGCTCGACCAGCTCCGCAAGGAACTCGCCGACCTGCGCGCCGAAGTGGACGCGCTGCGCGCCCAATGGGACGCCGAACGGCAGGCCCTGAGAAGGGTCCAGGAGCTGCGTCGGGAGATCGAACAGATCCGGCACGAGGCGGAACAGGCGGAACGCAACTACGACCTCAACCTGGCCGCCGAGTTGCGCCACGGCAAGCTACCGGAGCTGGAACGCCGGCTGCAGGCCGAGGAGCAGCGGCTGGCCGCGAAGCAGAGCGGCAAGCGGCTGCTCCGTGAGGTCGTCACCGAGGCCGAGATCGCCGGCATCGTCTCCCGGTGGACCGGCATCCCGGTCAGCCGGCTGACCGAGGGCGAACGCCAGAAGCTGCTGCGCCTGGACCAGATCCTGCACGAGCGGGTGATCGGACAGGACGAGGCCGTGCAGCTGGTCACCGACGCGATCATCCGCGCCCGCTCGGGCATCAAGAACCCGCGCCGGCCGATCGGGTCGTTCATCTTCCTCGGCCCCACCGGAGTCGGCAAGACCGAGCTGGCGCGCGCGCTGGCCGCGGCGTTGTTCGACACCGAGGACAACATGGTCCGGATCGACATGAGCGAATACCAGGAACGGCACACCGTGAGCCGGCTGGTCGGGGCGCCGCCCGGATACGTCGGCTACGAAGAGGGCGGGCAGCTCACCGAGGCGGTCCGGCGCAAGCCGTACTCGGTGGTGCTCTTCGACGAGATCGAGAAGGCACACGCGGACGTGTTCAACACGCTGCTGCAAGTGCTCGACGACGGGCGTCTCACCGATGCGCAGGGCCGCACCGTCGACTTCCGCAACACCGTGATCATCATGACCTCGAACATCGGCTCTCAGTACCTGCTTGAGGGCATCTCCGACGCAGGTGAGATCAAGCCCGAGGGCCGCGAGCTGGTCATGGGCGAGCTGCGGCGGCACTTCCGTCCCGAGTTTCTCAACCGCGTCGACGACACCCTGCTGTTCAAGCCACTCACCCAGCCGGAGATCGAGCGCATCGTCGACCTGATGTTCAACGAACTGCGCGAGCGGCTGGCCGAGCGGCGGATGACGCTGGAGGTCACGGAGGGGGCGCAGCGGTTCATCGCCCGCCAGGGCTTCGATCCGGTGTACGGGGCCCGGCCGCTGCGCCGCTTCATCGCCCGTGAGGTGGAGACCCGCATCGGCCGGGCGCTGCTCGCCGGGGACGCCCGGGACGGCGCGGTGATCCGGGTGGACGTGGCCGACGGTGAGCTGACCGTCACCTACGAGAACTCGCCGGAGGAGTGACGTGGACGGCAGGGTGATCGAGTGTCCGAACTGCGGGCGCAAGAACCGGGTCCCCGCGGCCGCCGAGGGCATCCCGCAGTGCGGCAACTGCCACAATCCGCTGCCCTGGATGGCCGAGGTCGGCGACGACGACTTCGGCGACGTGGCCGAGCGGGCGAACATCCTGGTCCTGGTGGACATGTGGGCGACCTGGTGCGGCCCGTGCCGGCAGGTCAGCCCCGCGCTGGAACAGGTGGCCCGCGACCTGGCCGGCAAGGTCAAGCTGGTCAAGGTCGACGTGGACAAGGCACCGAAGGTGTCCGAGCGGTTCACGATCCAGGCCGTACCCACGCTGATCCTGATGCGCGACGGCAAGGTGGTGGCACGCCGGGCCGGCGCCGCACCCGCCTCGGCACTGCGCAGCTGGATAGACGAGGTCATGCGGAGCGCAGCGTGAACGCGAACGAGGAGCGGCTCTCCGAGACCCCGGATGTGGCCGGGGCCTATCCCCGTCTGTCCGACGAGCAGATCGAACTGCTGAGCCGGCGCGGCGAGAAGCGGCCGGTCCAGCGGGACGACGTGCTTGTCGCCGAGGGTCAGCGGGACCGCGACTTCCTCGTCGTGCTGTCCGGCAAGGCCGCGGTGATCGAGGGGTACGGCACCCCGAAAGCCCGGACAGTCCGGGTACACGGCCCGCGCCGGTTTCTCGACGAACTCGGCCTGCTCACCGGCCAGCCGTCCTTCGTCTCGATGGTCGCGCAGGAACCGGGCGAGGTTCTCGCGGTGCCCCTGCACGAGCTGCACGAACTGGTCCGCAAGGAGCCCGGCCTTGGAGACCTGATCCTGCGCAGTTTTCTAGCCCGCCGGGAACTGCTGATCGGCAGCATCACCGGTATCAAGATCGTCGGTTCGCGGTACAGCCCGGACAGCCGCCGCCTGCGCGAACTCGCCGTCCGCAACCGGGTGCCGCACACCTGGATCGATCTGGAGGAGGACCCGGGCGCCGAGGAGCTGTTGCGCCGGCTGTCCATCGGTGCGACGGACACACCAGTGGTGATCTGGCGGGACAGGGTGCTGCGCAACCCCTCGAACGCGGAACTGGCCCGGGTCGCCGGCCTGCGGCGCTCCTGCCAGGACGAGGCGATGTGCGACGTCGTCGTGGTGGGCGCGGGGCCGGCCGGCCTCGCCGCCGCAGTTTACGGCGCTTCCGAAGGACTCTCGACGGTCGTCCTCGACGCGGTGGCCACCGGCGGGCAGGCCGGTACCTCCTCCCGGATCGAGAATTACCTGGGTTTCCCGGCCGGCATCTCCGGCGCCGACCTGGCCGACCGCGCCGTGGTGCAGGCGAAGAAGTTCGGCGCCGACCTCAACGTTCCGGCCGAGGCGGTACGCCTCGGATGGGACGACAACGACCAGATCGTGCACCTCGACGACGGGGCACAGTTGCGGAGCCGGACGGTGGTGATCGCCACCGGCGCGCGGTACCGGAGACTCGACGTGCCGCGCCTCGCGGAGTTCGAGGGCACCAGTGTGTACTACGCCGCCACCTTCATGGAGGCCGTCTTCTGCGAGCGGCAGCCGGTGTCCGTCGTCGGCGGCGGCAACTCGGCCGGCCAGGCCACGGTTTTCCTCGCCCAGCACGCCGTGCAGGTACGGCTGATCATCCGGCACGACGACCTGAACCGCGACATGTCCCGGTACCTGGTCGACCAGATCGAGCGACTGCCCAACGTCGAAGTGTAGCGCCACACGGAGGTCACCGAGCTGATCGGCGATGACGGTCGGCTGCAGGCGCTCGGCGTGCGCGACACCAGGACGGGTGAGCGGCAGGAGATCCCGACGACGGTGTTGTTCCCCTTCATCGGGGCGCAGCCCTGCACCGGCTGGCTGGCGTCCAGTGTCGACCTGGACAAGCGCGGTTACGTCCTGACCGGAGCGCAGGTGCTTACCGACGCGCCGCAGCCGGTGATGCTCGAGACCAGCCGTCCCGGCGTGCTCGCAGTGGGTGACGTCCGTAGCGGCTCGATCAAACGGGTCGCGTCCGCCGTCGGTGAGGGATCCATGGCCGTTCGTCTGATCCATGACCACCTCGCCAGGTTCGGACATCCTGCCGATCGGCGGCGGTCCCGCCCGTGACATCCGGAAGGAATCCATCCTAGAGACGCTCAGCCGTCACCGGTGGGCGGTGGCCCTCCGTGGCGTCGCCGCGATCCTGTTCGGTGTGCTCGCCCTCGTCTGGCCTGGGATCACCGTCTTCGCTCGCCCGGATGGATCCAGACCAGCTTCGTCTGCGCCAGGTTGGTGGAAGCGGCGGCCACCCGGCCCGCTGTGCACTACACCTGGACAGGTGCGCCTGCGCGGAAGTCCAGTGGGCGCCAGGGAGGAGCGCGATGACCGGCAACCCGGAACACGAGGGCGATTCAGCGGTGATCGTGGTGGGCCTGATCGCTACCCCACCCGACCATCCGGCGTGGGTCGCGCAACGGCTCGCCGAGGAGCTTGCCGATCTGCTCGCCCGGCAGGTGAATGACCAGGTGCGCTGGGAGGTCCGGACCGGGTGGGGCTCGGTCGCACCGCGTCGGGACGGCGGAGTGGAGGCACTGCTGGACGACGTGGCGCGCCGCCGCGAGCAGGAGGTCTGGAACGTCGCGATCTGTCTGACCGACCTGCCGCTGCATGCCGAGCGCGTACCGATTGTGGTGCGCACCTCGGCCCGTCGCCAGGTCGCCGTGGTCTCGCTGCCCGCGCTCGGCCTCCGCCAGCTGAACGCGGTGCGGGCCGTGGTCCCCGATCTCGTCGAGGAACTGCTCCGTGGGTCGCCCGAGGACGGCGAAGGGCTGGAAAGGGAGCCGTTGCGGCAGCTCGTGGGCGTAGTCGCGGCCATCCACCGCGTCCTCGGCCAGGGCGACGACGGCGAGATCGGGCTGGTTGGCTCCCGCATCGGTGGCGGCCTGCGTCTGGTGATCGGCATGGTGCGGGCCAACCGGCCGGGTCGGGCCCTGCTCGGGTTGTCCAAGCTTCTGGTGGGCGCTTTCGGCACCGCGGCGTTCGCGCTCACCTCCAACACGATCTGGCAGATGGGCGACGCGCTGAGCCCGCTGCGCCTGACGGTGATCATGGCGCTCGGCGTCGGCTCGCTCATCGCGTGGCTCATCGTCGCGCACGATCTGTGGGAGAAGCCCGGCAGCGGTACGCCGCCGGAGCTGGCCCGGCTCTTCAACATCGGTACGGTGCTCACACTGTGCCTGGCCACCGCGGTGTCCTACGTAGTGCTGTTCGCCGGGACGGCCGCCGTCGCGCTGTTGCTGATCGACCCGTCGGTGCTCGCGCAGTCGGTCACCGGCCGGATCGGGTTGCCTGACTATCTGAGGCTCGCCTGGATCGTCAGCTCGCTGGCCACGGTCGGTGGGGCGATCGGTTCGGGTCTGGAGGACGAGGAGACCGTACGGGCGGCGGCGTACGGCTACCACCCCGATCCGGGCGGCTGGTTGGACGAGACGGGCTCGGCGGGCAAGTCGGCGGACGTCGGCCTGCCCGACGCCGGCTGAGCGGCGGCCGGGGAGGGTGGCACATTGACTGTCACCATCCGCCTGTTCGGCTCCGGCCGGCGAGCGGTGCAGGTGCATGCGCCGACGCTGGCCCGCTCGCCCGACGTGCGCTTCGCCGGGTCCTCCAACGCCTGCCACGGCCGCTCCAGCTCGACCCGCTACACCCCGTCGGCCGCGAGGATCGCGACCCGGCACCCATTCAGCTCTCCAGCCAGTCAGGCACCCGCCCCCGCCATCGCCGGGTGCAGGACGACCTTCGTCCAGCCCTCGTCGCGCTCGTCGAAGTGCTCGTAGGCCTCCGGCGCCCGGTCGAGGGGCAGCTCGTGACTGACGATGAACGACGGCTCGGCCTTGCCCGCGACGATCAGGTCGCGCAGCTGCCGGTTGTACTTCTTGACCGGGGCCTGGCCGCTGCCGATGTGCTGGCCCTTGAACCAGAACATCCCGTAGTCGAAGGCGAGTTTGCCCTGCTTCGCCAGCTCGTCGCCGGCCCCGGGGTCCTGGGGCACGAAGACGCCGACACAGCCAATCGTCCCGGTGAAGCGCACCGACGCGACCAACCGGTTCATCGTCAGGTTGGCCCGCTCCTCGCCGTCGGGCTCGTGCGCCTGATAGCCGACGCACTCGCAGCCGTTGTCCGCGCCCAGCCCCATCGTCTCCTCGAGGACCGCCTGCACAGGATCGACCTTCGAGTCGTCGATGGCGAGCGCGCCGATCGACTCCGCCAGCCGCAGCCGGTCGGGGTGCCGGTCGACGACCATCACCTTGCTCGCCCCTCGGATGGTCGCGGAGAGGGCGGCCATCAGACCGACCGGGCCCGCGCCGTAGATGACCGTCTGGTCCCCGGGTTGCACGCCGGCCATCTCGGTGGCGTGGTAACCGGTCGGGAAGATGTCGGCGAGCATCACGTAGTCGGTCTGGCGCTCCTCGGCGTCCTCGCCCAGCCGCAGGCAGTTGAAGTCACCCCAGGGCACGCGCAGCAGCTCGGCCTGTCCGCCGCCGTACGGGCCCATGTCGGCAAAGCCGTACGCGGCGCCGGCCATCTTCGGCTCCGGCTGGGCGGTCAGGCAGTAGTTCGTCAGCTGACGCTCGCAGTTCTTGCAATGTCCGCACGCGATGTTGAACGGCAGGACGACCCAATCGCCCACCCGGACCTTGTCGACCCCCGCGCCGACCTCGACCACCTGACCCAGGTTCTCGTGCCCGAACCAGCGGCCGGGCTCGAAGTCGGTCCGGCCCTCGTACATGTGCAGGTCCGAGCCGCAGATATTCGCCGACGTGATCCGCACCAGGACATCGGTCGGCCGCTCGATCCGCGCGTCCGGCACATCCTTGACACTGACCTGCCGCGGCCCCTCATAAACCACTGCCTTCACGACTACCTCCTCGTAGCAGATGCCCCCCACCCGGGCTAGGGCCGGGGTCTTCCTAACCGGGCCGAATACCCCCGGAAAACCACCTAAACCACAGCTGGCCGCGGCCGGCTGTGATCGGTGGCCGAACGGGCAGTCACCGTCACGCAACAGAGGGCTCAAAACGCTGATCCGGGGCTGACGGCCTCGAACGGCCACTTTCATCGTGAAGGTGCAGGTCACAGGCAATACGGAAGACCAGTGTCAACATATGACAGGGATCCGCGCAACAAACGGTGACTGCCGCGTCGATGGCGGCATCTCTGTAGGCGTCCCGTCGTCTCGGCGTTCTTGTGGCCGAAGTCCGACCGATCCGCCGCGGCCGGTCGATCGATCGCGCAGTTCAAGAATGTCGGACCCCTGACCTGCATTGGGTGAGGTATCGGCTACGCCTTGATCTTGGGCGGTCGGCGACGGTCGTCGGAGGGGGAGGTGTCGGGCCAGTGAGTGACATCGCAGGCGAGCTGTGGACTGGTCGCGCAGGCTGTGCCGCCGAGCCGGGTCGGATGCCTGAGCCGGATCACGCGGGTCGCGTGGGTGCGGGCGCCGCAGCGTAAGTGCCGCGGCCTGGCCAAGGCATCATCCCTGCAGCACCAGCTCGCAGGCGCCGCGATGAACCTCAACCGCATCGGAGCCTCGCTCGACGGCTGCCCTCACGGACGAACCCGTACGTCGCACTTCGCAGCACCCCGCCCCGTCGCCTGACGACGACGGGGCGGATTCGCCAACAGAGTCCCGGTGTGGTCCGGGGCTCGCTCAAGCGGGCGGGTTATGCCACGTTGGCTTGTGCCTGCTCGACGGTGGAGACGTAGCTGATCGGGGCGCCGGTCGCGTCGGATGAGCGCTGCATCTGCATCGCGACCAGCGGGCTGGCGACGATGAGCGCGGCGTGCCGCATGCCGCCGCCGACAGCGGCGGCCATCGCACCCTCGTGTACCGCCTGCAGCTCCGGCGTGGAGACTCCCAGCGCTCGCATGTCGCAGATGACGGTCCAGCCCGGCTGGCCTTCCTTGATCTTCGCGTTGAACTCGCGGCTGTATGCCTGCCCGAGTTCCGGGGTCCAGTCACCGCGCAGGTCGAGGTTCAGCAGGTTCGCGGCCTTGTCCCAGGAGATGTGGTAGCTGGCCTCGACGTGCTGGGCATTGGGCAGCGCGAGGTGCCCGATCGACTGTTGCAGCTCGCCCGCGATCCGGGTGATCTCGGTGACGGCCAGGCTGTTGCGCTCGGCGGCGGTGGCCGTGCTGCGGGTGCTCTCGCCGACCACCGTGATCGCCTGGGCGATGGCCTCGGCCCGCTGCGACACCTCACTGATGGTCGAGGTCAGCTCGCTGGTGGTGACGGTCTGCTCCTCGATCGCCGAGGCGATCGAGGACTGGTACCCGGAAATGCTGTCGATGATCTGGCCGATCTCACCGATCGCGCGGATCGTCGATGCCGAATCGCCCTGGATCTGGTCGACCGTGGCGGCGATCTCCCGCGTCGCCCGGGCTGTCTCGGTCGCCAGATCCTTGACCTCGCCGGCCACCACGGCGAAACCCTTGCCGGCGTCGCCGGCTCGCGCAGCCTCGATGGTGGCGTTCAACGCGAGCAGATTGGTCTGCTCGGCGATCGCGGTGATGGTCTTGATGATCCCACCGATGGTCGCCGATGACTTTTCCAGCGCACTCATGGTGGTGGCCGTCTGTGCCAGGGTTTCGACACCGGTACGGGCGACCGTCGAAGCGCTCTGGACGTTCTGGGAGATCTCCTGGATCGCCGCATGCATCTGCTCTCCCGCGGCCGCGATGCCCTGGACCCGGTGGGATACGTCCCCCGCGGCCTCCACGATGGAGCTGACCTCGTGACTGGTGTCCCGGACACCGGTCTCGATGATCTCGCCGCTGACCGCCATCTCACCCCCGCCGACCGCCAACAGCTCGACCGCCGGCCCCAGCCCCTGCAGGCGCGTCCCCAACATCTCCAGCCCGTCGGAGAGCGGCACGTCGAGCTTCCCGCCGCGCAGCGCGGCCTCGACTGCTACGGCCTGCACCTCACGCGCCCGCACCGCCTCGACGGCCCGCCACGCCAGGGCGAGTGCGCCGAGCGCCCCCACCGCCAGCACACCGATCGCCAGCGGCGCCGGCGCGTCGGCGAGGATCAACACGGCGGCGACGGCCATCGCCGTCGCTGCCACCCCGGACGACGCCCACGTCATCGTGGTACTCGAGATGTTGCTGGGACGAGACGTCGACTGTCGCCGGTTTGAATAGCCCATGCCAGTTCTCTCGGCACCAGCACGGCCCGGCTTTATGGTTGCTGGCCACGCTGCTCACGAAACCTGGCCGCGCCTGACCCGCCCGTAACCACTGCCACACCGGGGGTGCTCCTGCGGAAGCGACACGATCTCGGGCTCTGTCCGGTTCGGGTCTTTGGTCCTGCTCAGCGTGCCGACCGGCCCTGGCCGGCCATGCCCGGGCCGTTGATAGGGGGACCTGCGGCTGGCCCTAGCTTCCGGCCCATGGCGAGTTCCAGCAGGACCGCCTCGTCGGTGTCGCTGTGGAAGTGCAACAGGCAGCCTCAGCAGGCTTGGCTGGTCGACGACAATGGTCAGATCAAGAATGCGAGAAGGCGCTACCGTTCGGTGGCCGTCGCCTTGAGCAGCGCTCGCAGGGTGGACGCGTTGCGGTAGCCCACCATGGGGGCGATCGTGGCCAAGGGCAGGGCCGTGGTGCGGAGCAGGTGGTCGGCCCGTTCCACGCGTAGCCTGCGGATGAGGGCGTAGGGCGTCATCCCCAGCCGCCCGCGGACCCGGCGCTCGAGCGTGCGGCGGGTGGTCCCGAGGGCGAGGGCGGCGTCGGCTACCCCGATGTCGCGTTCGAGGTTGGCGCGGACCCAGGATTCGAAGTCGCTGAGCAGACGGTCGGCTTCGGTGAGGTAGCCGAGGATGGACTCGACGCTGCGGGCCGGCCGTTCGTCGATGAGCAGCGCGGCGGCGGTGGCTTCGGCGAGTTGCGGACTGACCCGCGCCACCAGGTTCAAGGCCAGGTCGATGTGGGCGAATGCCGCACCGGCGGTGGTGACTGGGCCGTCGCGGACCACCATTCGGGACGTGTCCAGTTCGGCTCTGGGGTAGCGGTTCTGGAACGTCTCGGACAGCCACCAGCTGGTCGTCGCGCGCCGGTTGTCGAGCAGGCCCGCTTCGGCGAGCAGGAACGTGCTCGTGCATGCCGCGGCCACCTCGCGGCCTTCGAGTGACCAGTCGCGTAGGGAGCTGCGCACGGCGCGTACCTCCTCTCGCATCAGAGCGTCCACGACACTCGCCGGGCCGTCGGCGGCCAGCGCCGGGATCACCAGCAGGTCCAGACCGGCGACCGCGCCGTCGGTCAGCGCGAGGTCGACGGGCACCAGGAGGCCGCCTGCCGTGGATACCGGGGCACGCTCGGCGGCGACCGTACGTACCGGGATGTCGGGGATGTTCCGGTCGACCTGTCGACGGGCCGCGTTCGCGGCCCGGAGGACGTCGAGAATGGTGGTGACTCCGGAGTCCCAGCAGCCCGACAGCACGAGCACGCCCACGTTCATGTCGCGGATGCTACGTGCAGTGTCGCATTCACCGCCTCGGGTCTGCCTACGGTGAGGGTCATGTCTGCTGCTGAGAAGGTCGTCGTCGGGCAGGACGGCGCCGTGCTGATCGTCGCGATCAACCGTCCGGACAAGGCGAACGCGGTCGATGCCGACGTGATCGCCGGGCTCGCACGCGCCTATGTCCGCCTCTCGGACGATCCGTCGCTGCGGGTCGCCGTCGTGCACAGCCGGGGCGAGCATTTCACCGGAGCCTTGACCTCGTCTCGCTCGCCCCTCGCCTGGCTGCCGGAGGGGAAGGCATCCTGCCGGAGGGAGGCCGCGACCCGTGGGCCATGTACGGCGAGGCGCCGACGAAGCCGGTGATCATGGCGGTCCACGGACGGTGCTTCACCGCCGGCCTGGAGCTCGTCCTCAGCGCCGACCTGTGCATCGCTGCGGAGGACACGGTATTCGGCCAGCAGGAGGTCGCGCACGGCATCATGGCCCTGGGCGGCGCCACCGTGCGGCTCCCGCGGCGCGCGGGATGGGGTAATGCCATGCGCTATCTCCTCACCGGTGACCAGTTCGACGCCGCGGAGGCCTGGCGGATGGGCATCGTGCAGGAGGTCGTGCCCCGCGGCGAGCAATTCGAGCGGGCTCTGGAGCTCGCGCGGCGCATCGCCGCTCAGGCCCCGCTCGCCGTGCAGGCCACGTTGGCTGACGCCCGTGCGGCCGTAGCCGGGCCGGTCGCCGCTTCGGCCGCGAGCCTGCGCGGCGACGTGATTCCCCGCCTGCTCGCCACCTCCGACGCACGCGAAGGCGTCGCCGCCCTGCTCGAGCGACGCCGGCCCATCTATACCGGGAGCTGAGAGGCAGGCACGCACATCCCGTGACCACGACGAGACCGAAGGACGCCCCAATGAATGCCGTGATCGGTGCGCTACCCCGCCATTACGAACGCCTCAACCTGATACCGGGGGTGATCCAGCCGTGGGAGGACGGGCTGCGGACCGATGCCGCGGACGGCACCTTCGAATGGTGGTACTGCGATGCCCATCTCGAGGACGGCTCGACGCTCACCGTCGAGTTCCACACCAAGCCGCCTTACGTGTCGCCATCCGCACCGCTGACACCGTTCGTACTGGTGACCTTGACCCGCCCCGACGGTTCGAGGATCGACAGGGCGTGCACGACGGAGCCGTCCGAGTTCTCCGCGTCCAATGAGGGCTGCGACGTCTCCATCGGTAGCAACACCTTCCGGGGTGGAACCGACGGCTACACGGTCCACGTCGAGGTCGAGGACATCGTCGCCGACATCACCCTGACCGCTGAGGTCCCGCCGTGGCGTCCCGCGACCGGGCACACGTTCTTCGGCGAGAACGAGGAGCACTACATCGCCTGGCTTCCCACCGTCGCCCGCGCATCCGCGGAGGTGACCCTGACCCTGGACGGGGCCACCAGGCATCTCACCGGCACGGGCTACCACGACCACAACTGGGGCAACATCGCTCCGCGGAAGGTCCTCGACCACTGGTACTGGGGCCGTGCCCGCCTCGGCGACTACACCATCGTGGCCCTCATGTTCGTCAGCGACGAGGCATACGACAAGGCAGCACTGCCGGCATTCCTCGTGGCCAAGTCCGGCCGGATCCTGACGTCGGCGGTCGGTGCGAACGCGGTCACCTGCACCGAGGGCGACGTGTCGGTGCACGGCACCAGCGGCGTCCCGGTCGCAAGGAGGCTCGAATACCGGGTCGTGGACGGCGACGTCGCCTACATTGTGACCTTCCAGCACCGTCAGAACGCCTTCATGATCGACTTCGGTCGGTCAGGCGCCTACCACCGCTTCCTCGGGGACGTCACACTCGAGCACTTCCGAGACGGCAGCACCGAGACCGTGCGCGGCCGGACCTTGTGGGAACTGCTGCACTTCGGCGCACGCCCCGGGCCCGAAGACGGTGCGCCGCAGGCAGCGGGTGGAGCCCGCCTCCCCGTCGTGGGCCACCAGGCGTGAGACACACCGAGGGACACGATGCGCACCTCGTGGCTCCCCAGTGGCCACCCGGTCGAAGCCCGAGCCGCCGGACATGGCCTGCACGCCCAGTCGTCGTAGGCGTCCTGTTTGAACTCATCCGAGCGGGAACCCGTGACAACAAGCGGCCGTGGCGAACACCCTCGGACGGCCTCAGAAGCCTCCCGTGAGCTCAGCGATCGTCCACTGCCGACAGCGACCGGTCCGGGGGCCGGATCGACCTCCATCTCGTTCGCGGCCGCTCGCCCGGACGCCATCGGCGTGCGCTGCCCGACCTGAGCAGAACCGTACTGAGCAGTAGCGCACTGAGGGACCGGCGGCGGCCGAGCACCCGGACCGGCTGCCCCTGGTGAGGGCAGCTGTCAGACCCGGCCGATACCGTCCGAAGCCATGACAAACGGCAGGCCCTACGCGCATGACCCGCTGCCGCTGTTCGCCGAGCCAGACGACCGGCCGGTCAGCTACCAGGCCCCCGCTCACAGTGACCCGGCAGCCAGCACGGCGTCCTTCCACGGCCCGGACCGAGCTTGAGTGCCCGGTCACCGACTGCGCCAGCCGTACCATCACCACGGTCGGCGGCACCCGACGGACCTCACCTCCGACGGCGCCCACGCGCCGGAATCCGTCGCGCACTACACCGCGAAGCATCTGATCGGCTGCTGGCTCGAGCAGCAGGCACCTGGCGCCACCGTTCACGTAGACGATGTGACCCTGGAGAACAAGCGGCGCCCGGACGTGACCGCCGAGATCAACGGTCACCGGATCCGGCCCGAGGTGCATTACTCCGCTATGACGGTGACGGGTGTCGAGGGTATGGGCGTGGGCATTCGGACACTGACCTACCCGACGCCTCGGCCGCGCTACCGGGGTGACAGCACCCGGAACTCGTTGCCGTCGGGATCGGCCAGCGCAACGGCGCCGTCCTCGCCCACCTTGAGTGGAACGGCGCCAAGAGCGACCAGCCGTTCGACCTCCGCCTGCCGATCACCGTGGACGGGTGGGGCGAGGTCGAAGCGCTGCCGATTCCTTGCCTCTTTGGGGCTCACGGGCGGTCCTCCCCACGCGACCTTCGTACCGCCGTGCGGTGACTGGATCGCGGTCTGCTCATTCTGATCCCACACCAGCGGCCAGCCCAGCGCGTCGCTCCAGAAGAGCCCGACCTCGCGGGTGCCGTCGCAAGCGAGTTCTCCCAGGAACCCGCACCCGGCGAGGTAATTGTTGCCCGGCTCGATCACGTCGAACGCGTAGCCTTCCGGGTCGGCCAACACGACGTGCCCCTCCTCGGGGCGCTGTCCGACGTCGAGATGGCTGGCGCCGAGTTCCAGCGCCTTCGCCACCGTTTGCTGCTGGTCGGCGAGGCTGGTGCTGGTCAGGTGCAGGTGCAGGTAGTCCGGCGGCAGCTTCTCCGCATGGCTGGCGACGAACCTGAGGCTGAGCTGCGTATCGTCGCCCGGCACAAGCGCGCCATCAGCTTCCTGGACCACCTCACGGCCGAGCATGCGGGCCCAGAACTGCGCCAGAAGCAGCGGGTGACGCGCATCGAAGCAGACCGCGAAAAGCCGACACGTCATTGTGCACGTCTCCGATCACTGACTGGCGGTCGCCGATGGATGCGTCCGCCGCCCCGGCAAGGTGCGAGCGTAATGAGGGCCGTCGTCGCCCGCATCTGACTTTCAACGGCAGGTGACACAACCGGCCGCTTACACGCGTCGGCTCATCGGCAGCTCCGCGCACCCGCACCCGGGTCGCTAATGATCGCTTGCACGGACCGCGGTCAGCGAGACCGAAGCCCTGGTTCGTCTAGCTGAACAACCGGCCGAGGTGGTGCTCGCCGACACGTCTGTGACACGCCCCGACAGCGCCGGCTTCGTTCGTCGCGTGCTCGCCTATGCCCCGCAGGCACAGGTGGTGATCTTCGGCGCTGAAGATCCCCGCGTTGCGGCTCATCGAAGGGTCGTGCTCGTTGACGATCTCGATGGTCGCGGACCGCTTGTGCGGATCCACCCCGATGATGACCCGAGCCACCTGCTGATCTCCCTCCTCGATCCGACATGGGTGTCGGCCGGAGGGCAGCGCTACTTTGAGCTGGGCATACCCCTCTGGAGCCACTCCGCGCCGCGGTGACCAGCGGAGCGCACGCCAAATGAGAGCCACACCAAGTACGGTGGGCAGCCGATGAGAGAGCTATCTCGCTGGTCACCTCGATCAAGCCTGGCCGGGCTGCGGTCGTGCCGCCAGTAAACAAGTAGCCGATGAGCGGACGTTTTCACTCTGGGTCAACTGGGGATTGCCGCGTCTCAACGTCAATTGACACCCCGCCGGCCGGCGGCGTGGGCTGATGAACCACGAGTCGCGAGCGGCGGCCGGCGAAGGCTCTTCTCAACGCCCGAGCCTCGCGGTTCTTCCCAGAGAAAAGACCTGCTCGATCGACGTGGACGACGACCGCATCGTGGCGATCGATGAGATCCGAGATCCCCCTCGCCTGGATCGTGTCGCGCCAGGCTTCGATGTTTCGCCCGAACCAGGTTGGGAGCCCGCAAGGATCGGACACTGCATCCCAAAAGTCGTCGAGCGTCTCCAGCTTCCTGCCCCTCAAGTCGACGACGAGATCCTTAGCCACGTCGCTGCCTCACCTTGACGTTGGGACTTCCACTCACGGTGTTCACAGCTCACCATGCCGAGACGGCACCCTGCACACCAACCCAATATCCGGATCTGCCGCGATCCGCTCGCAACACAGCGTCATGGCCGGGTCGACGCGGCCAGCACACGGACATGTCGATGCCCGGATGTTCGTTGCAGTCGATCTCTTCCCAGGCGACCGACTGATGGAGCGTTCGCGGTCGGCGTTAGGCTTCTTCGTCGTGGATATGCCAGCGATAGAGTCGGACGACGTTGCGGATATCCAAGTCACGAGGGACAGGAGCGTCGAGAGTCAACGCGCCGCGGCAAGTATCTGGGCTCGGGCCACGGCCAGGCGGGACAGCCTGCTCGTGCCGGCCCCAGTCGAAGAGAAGCTGCCGGGTATCCGGCACCGATTGTCGACTGACGCCGGCTCTCTGCATGTCGCCCACCTGCGGGGCGAGGCTGCGGGTTTCGCGCTCGTTGTGGCCCATGAATCGGTGCTCGAACTTCTCTACCTCGCCGTCGCTCCCGAGGCATGGGGGGCCGGAGTCGGTAGCAGCTTGCTCGCATATGTGGACAATCTTGCGCGCGTGGCCGGAGTCAATAGCCTGGAACTCTGGGTCATCGATGACAACGAACGGGCTGTCCAGGTTTATGAACGGTCTGGCTGGAAGCCCACCGAAGACCTCAGGATCTCAACTGGACGACTTGAGCGGCGGCTCGTCAAGGAGTTGAGTCGAGGACTCGATTGATTCAGCGCCGACTCGCGGCCAGCTTCCTGTCAATCAACGTCACGTGCACGGATCTGCCGCCAGTGGTGCGGGATGCGCAAGTGCGGCCGTCGCGCGCTCCGTACGTCCGGCAGACGCGTTCCTAACGGCGTGGCCACCGCGCCTCGGCTGGGATCGGGCGAGAAATTGCCGTGCGATGTCGATCTTGGTTCGTCATACTGGTGTCCATGAAACTTGCCGAGGCTCTCGCGCTGCGCGCAGATGCGTCGCGCCGCGCTGATCAGCTCCGTTCCCGGGTCAGCGGCAGCGCGCGCTACCAGGAAGGTGAGACGCCGGCCGAGGATGCCGCGTCGCTGCTGGCCGAGGCCGGCGCGGTGCTCGACGAGCTCGAGTCGCTGATCCGGCGGATCAATCGGACCAACGCCGCTACCCCGGTCGAGGGTGGCACCCTCACCGACGCGCTCGCCCGCCGCGACGTCCTGCGCCTGCGGCACGGCATCGTCACCTCGGCGGCTGACGCCGCGGCCGGCGAAGGCCAGCGAGGGTTTCGGCAGCTGCGCTCCGAACTGAAGATGATCCCGGCGCTGCCAGTGGCTGACCTGCGACGCCAGGCGGACGACCTCGCCCGGCAGTTGCGTGAGGTCGACACGCTGATCCAGCGGACCAACTGGGAGGCCGACCTGCTCGATTGAAAGGCGCGGAGCAGGTAGCCGACGTGGAGGCGTGCACAGACCCGAGAGCCGGCGGGTAAATCGGCTCCTTTCTTGGCGCGCCGAGGGCAGGCGCAGGGGTTCGACTCCCTGGCATACATCGCATGCCCAGCACGGAGCACAAGTGACGGCGCACCGGGCACGGCACACTACCGGGTGCAGATCCACGACGGTGAGGGCGGGAATGGGGAACTCCGCGGCCCGCTGAAGGGAACTGTCAACAATACGGCGTTCACTCATCTGCCGCCGTCCGTGCGCGCGGGGCTGTGTGCGGGTCCGTGGGCGTCCGCCCAGCTGGGCCGGTGCACGCGGCGCGACACAGTCAATTCGGCCGACCGGACCCGTGGTGCACCCGCAGCGGTGAGGCCGTGGGGCGGATCGGCTGACGTGCCGAAGAGGTCGTCGATCTTAAGCTTCGCTGGTGCTTGAGCTGCACAGACTACCCGCTATACGGGTGCCTCTCGCCGGCCTCCTCCATGTCGTCGAGTGAGCTTGGTCGAGAACCGATGCGCGAGATCGAGGGCAGGTCAGTTCTGGCGTGATCATTATTTTCCGTGTAGCCGTCGCAGCCTGGATTCGTCGCAGCCGTCGGCTTCTGGAGATCGCCGGGCTATCCCTGGTCGCGGAAGACTGCTGGGTCGAACTCCTGGGTGCCTGACTCAACGGTCCATCGCGCGGCCAGCGGCATCAGGTCCGTGACACGGACGCTTCTGACGCCCTCTTCCGTGGGCAGGATGACCCGGATGTTCGGGTGGTAGTCGAACAGGATCTGGCGATCCCGTCCGCATGGCCCGACCGGTCCGCGCCCCATGTTCCCCACCGCGACGATGGCGGACAACTCCCGAGCACCGGATGCCCGGGCATGACCTAACGCGACGAGTTCGGCGCAGGGCCCTCCGGTGAAGTGGTACAAGTTGATCCCGCCGTATATCCGGCCGCCGGCATCGCGGACCGCGGCGCCCATGGTGTGCACACCGTCCTCCCCGTCGGTGTTCGCATCGACAACGCGGCGCGCGAACTCGACAAGCTCGATATCGTCGTCGGTGAGGTCAACACTCCGGATCTGCACACGATCCTCGTACCACAAACATCCCGATTGCGGGAGCCGTTTCGGCACACCAAAGATCGGGTGCATTGTCATGCCGCGAGGCGCGCACTACGCATCGTCAGGCCAGCCTCGGTGGGCCGCGCTCTTGCCGATGCGAGTGCGTCAGACCGGCTCAGCAGGCGGCAGATGCGGTTGCAGGACCCCACCCCCTTGCACGTACGAGTTTGTTCCATCGTTCGGCGCATTGACCAACCACGACACCAGACCCGCGTCTGATCCCCAGAACTGCATCCGAACATGCCGCCGGTAGGGCGTGGCATCGACCTGTGCGGTCGCGCGGCACGCTTCGTTTTCCGTCGGCCTGGAGCGGACCGGGTGGGACTCTGGCGCGTCGGTTGACAGCGCGGCCACCGGGAGATCCGATGGCTTCGTGAAAGCCATCGTCTACACCCGCTATGGAGGGCCGGAGGTCCTGCATCTGGCGGATGTGCCGGCGCCAGTCGCGGGCGACCGGCAGGTCCTGATCAAGGTGCGGGCGGCCGAGGCGACCAAGTCCGACTGCGAGCTCAGGAGCTTCCGCTACGCCGTGAGATGGCTCTGGTTGCCGCTGCGGATCGCATTCGGCATCACCCGACCGAGGCGTCGCGTCCTGGGCGGCTACTTCGCCGGTGAGGTCGTGTCGGTGGGCGGGCGGGTCACCTCCTTTGCCCCGGGCGATCAGGTGTACGGTTCCGCCGGCCTGCGTCTGGGCGCCTACGGCGAGTACATCGTCCTTCCCGAGGACGCCGCCATCGCGCCGAAGCCACGGAACATGACGTTCGCCGAGGCCGCCGCCGTCCCGCTCGGTGGGCTCAACGCCCTGCATTTCGTGCAGCGCGCGAGCATCAAGCCCGGGGAGCAGGTGCTGATCAACGGGGCCGGCGGAAGCATCGGCGCACATGCCATCCAGCTCGCACACTCGATGGGCGCGCGGGTCACCGCGGTCGACCATGGGATCAAGGAAGACCTCGTCCGGCGCCTCGGGGCAGGCGACTTCATCGACTACACCATCGACGATGTGACGACCACCGGCCGCACGTTCGACGTCATCTTCGACATGGTCCCCGGGAGCCCGTACCGCCGTCTCATCGGCATGCTGCAACCGGGCGGGCGCTATCTCAACGGGAACCCCCGCCTCTCGGTGCTCGTCCGCTCCGCGCTGACCACCCGGCTCACCGACAAGACCGTCACCGTGGCCTTCGCCCCCGAGACGAAACAGGCCCTGGCAACGATCACCGAGATGATCGAAGCCCAGAAGATCCAATCAATTGTCGACCGGATCTACCCGATGTCGCAGGCGGTCGCCGCCCACCGCCGGGTCGAAACCGAGCAGCGGCTGGGCGCGGTCGTGATCATCATCGGTGAACCGGACGAGCCGGACGGACGCTGATGGTTTCCGGCCTATGGGCGATCCTAAGTTGCCCCTCCGCTCCGGGTCGGTGCGTCACCGAGGCGCAGATTCGAGGCCGTCCGGCCGTACCGAACTGAGTGTACGTCTGCAGGTCCGAACGCTTAGGTTGGCGCTCATGGTGGACGGCCCGTGGAAGGTTCGGCAGTACTGCTATTTCTGGCTCGCCAGCGAGGCGGTGACAGCCGAACAGATCACGAAACGTCTCGGGCTTGAACCGGATCGAACTGCGGTCATGGGATGCCGTCGGACATCGCCCGTGGTCCCTGCAGCTCATCGGTGGGAGATCCGCTGTGAGACGCACGGAGCAATCGACGAACAGGCGTCCATCGTTCTTGCTCGCGTCGCGCCCGCCGCGGATCGGGTCCGAGCCCTGGTTGACGGTGGCGACGTCGAGGCGGGCCTGATGATGGTTCGCTGGTTCGACGATCCAGACGGCGGGTACAACGCGCTGGGCTGGTGGCTGACCCGTGAGCAGATCCAACTACTCGCGCGGATGGGCGCGAGCGTCGAATCAGATGAGTACGCGGGGGACTCCACAGTGCATTCGAGCCGGTGACCGCGCTCATCGGCCGCCGACCGAGCGCCACGGTGATCGCCGGGACGCCAGCGCCAGAGACGTCCGGTCGTGCCGAGACCAGTCACGCCGCGTCCGCTCAGGCCGCAGGTAATGCGCGGCATATCCCCGGCCGTGGCTCCTCGCACCCTTCGGGCTGTGATGCTGCCACCACCTGCTTGGTGCGCGCTGTTACTCGTTCTTGCGGTGCAGCGCGACCAGCGGGATCCGGCGGGCCGTCTTGGTCTGGTAGTCGGCGAAGCCGGGCATTGCCGCGGTCACCCGGGCCCAGGTCTGCTCGTAGTCGTCGCCGGTGATCTCGGCCGCGCGGACCTCGACCGTCTCCGAGCCGATCTCGATCGTCGTGTCCGGGTTGGCCCGCACGTTGAAGAACCAGTCCGGATTCTGTGGGGCGCCGGCCTTGGAGGCCACGATCACCAGGCGGTCGCCGTCGTCGTAGTAGGCCAGCGGGTTGACCCGGACGGTGCCGGTGCGGGCCCCGGTGTGGTGCAACAGCAGCAGCGCGTCCCCGAACTGGGCCACCCCCTTGCCGCCTTGGGCGCGGAACTGCTCGATGATCGCCGTATTCCAGTCACTCACCCCCATAACCTATCCGGGCGATCGCCTCGGGAGCGAATCTGCCGAGCGATTTCCCATGACTCGGGGGTGGACTCGCCGCATGGCGCCGCCTCCGGGGCGGGAAAGGAGACAAGAGTGCATGGCAGGCAGCCTTAGAACGCAACGGCGTCAGAACTGCGGCTGCTGACCTCAACACCAGCTCACCCACGGATGCATTCATCCAGCAAGGACGCCGCCTCACCTCGCCGACGCCATCGGACAGCTCTCCCGGGTCGCCGAGCGGCAAGCCGTCACCGGACTACGAATCGCTGAAACTGCAGTGCCGTAGCCGCCCGGACGCCAAGACGACGCCCGGCAGTCTTGCCGGCAAAATCACAGCCACCTCGGCCTGGTGCGCCTACGGGACCTACGTTGTATTGGGCTCCGATACCGGAGCCAAACGACCCCTGGCCCGTCTGTCGGTCAACTTCACTGTGGTCGGAGAACCCAATGACTGAGTCGGCGGCCGGTCGAAGAACGGCGATGTGATTGCGAACGCTTCGTCGACCGCCAAGATCTCCACCGCCGCCTTGATGTTTGCTGCGTCGTTCGTGGTGCGTTTCTGGTTGTTGCGAAGGGCCTTCGCCAGTACCTGTCGTACGCGATGGTCGTCATCACGGCCAGGTCGGCGACCGTCATGGCCGGGAGAGTTGCTGGGTTTCGTGCCCATCGCAGCGCGGCCAGCGCTCTGGGCGGCAGGTCGTCACCGCAGGCCCAGCCCTTGAGCCGGCACAGGCGCGGACACCGAGCGGGGTCGCGGTAGCCGAGTCCTTGTATTAGCCTCCGCCGGGCGAATGTGGCGGAAACTCTCCGCTCGACGCAGGGGAAGCGGAGGCGTGCTTTGTCCGATCTGACGCGGCGGTCCCTGTTGGTGGGGGGAATGGCGGTGCTGTTGGGTGGATGCACGCAGAGCCCGAAGAAGCCGCTGATCACCGAGGACAGGCCGCTGCCTGGCCCGGAACTTCCGGGTACACCGGCGACGACGGCGTTGCGGTCGATCCTCGCACGGCGGGTCAAAGCGGTGCAGACCGGCGACGAGAGCCTGTTCCTGGGCGATCTAGACCAGTCCCAGGCCGCGCTGGTCAAGCAGCAGAAGATGCTGTTCGCCAACCTGCGCCAGCTCACGTTCAAGACTTTCGACTACGTGCTCCCCGACCTCCTCGAGCCGAAGTCGGACAACGGGCTGTCCAAGTTCCCGGTCGTGGGGATCGTCCAACTGGCCATCGATGATGCCGGTACCGGCGCGATGCCGGGCGAGGCGTTCCAGTTCACGCTCCTGCAGCGGGACGGACGCTTCCTGGTCCGCGACATCGTTGCCAAGACGAGGAAGAACGCCGATTCGCTCGGCGTGCAGGGGCCGATGGCGGACGCGCCGTGGAACATCACGCCGTTGAAGGTCACCACGGTGGGCGACGTCTGGCTGGCCTCCGACGCATCCGTGACCGATCTGGACACCTATGTCAGCGCCGCCGCCGCCGAGGCGAACCGGATCGACGCGCTGTGGGGCAGCCGGACCCGCTATCCGGGCAGCCTGATGTTTCTCACCCGCGACATCAGCTCGTTCCGGGCCTGGTACGGGTTCGGCCACGCGAGGAACTACTCGGACGACTTCGAGGGGGTATCGCCGGCCCAAGTCGGTGTGCGCACCAACGGCGAGTTGTTCGATGGCCAGTTCGCCGGATCCCGGGTGGTGGTGAACCTGCAGCGGATCGACACGTTCGGCGACGATCCTCGCCTGGTCATGCGGCACGAGCTGGCGCACGGCATCACCGCGCGCGCCCGTGAAGTGGGTATCTCGCTCGGCGATCTCGCCAGTGGCGCTCCCACGTGGGCGGTGGAGGGCTTCGCCCGATGGACCGAGACGCTGGGCAACGCGGGGCGCGCGGCCGGTGCCCTCCGCAGCGCCCGCGCCGGCTTCAACGGCCGGCTGCCCCGGTCGGGCGACTTCTACGGCAAGAAGATTTTGCACAACTATTCCGTCGGTGCGACGGCGTTCATGTTCGCCGAGAAGCTGAAGGGGAAGGACGGGGCGGTGGAGTTCTACGCCGCCGTCACCCGGCATGCGGACATCGGCGAGCTGGCCGTGGCCGATCTCCCCGTATTCGATGGCATCTGCCGAGAGTCTCTTAGTGTGAGCAGCGCGTCGTTCTACCGCCAGTGGGCCGACTTCGTACGGAACGGGGCCTGAGGTGATCGTGCGTAGAGCGTTGCTGGCCGGGCTCGCCGCCGTCGTCGTCGCGGCGATCATCGCCGGGGTCACGATGTTTCTGTACCGCGGCGGTCTTCGGGACGCCGAAGCCGGCATGGGTCCGTGCGCCGAGGGCTCCACCTTCCATTGCATCCCGCACCTGAGAGCCGGCGACATGCTCGCCGCGCTCAAGAAGCGCGGCTTCGATTGCGACGGACCTGCCAGGTCCGACGGATGCGCGCTGTATGTCGGCGAGAACGTGTACACCGTCAGAGTGGCGAGCGCCGACGGCGGGATCAGCCGGTTGACTGCCACCGTGGTGACCCGCGCGGATGCCGAGCCGAGTGCGGGCGCCGTGGCGCTGCTGCGCTGGGTCGCCGGTGTGCCCTTCGCCCAGGACCGTGAGGGCGCCGGCGAGGTCGACGCCTGGCTCGTCAAGCATGTCGCCGAGCGCAGGAACGTCAGCGCGGCGATCGCCAATTACGAATACCATCTCGACGACGATTCGGGCATCGGCGACCGAAGGTCGCTGCGTCTGGCCATCGGGGAGAAGATCGCATGGTGAACGCTGAGGCCGAGGCGCCGGGGACGCCGGCAAGGCCGCGAAAGGCCATCATGGTGCTCGCCGTGACGCTTTGCATCGTCCTCGGCAGTTGCCTCGGCACCGTCGGTGGGCTTGTCGGCGGTCGGGCCGCCGCCAAGTTCGCAGCGCCAGATCCGATCGGGCCCACCGCGCTGCCCCCCATTCCCGAGAAGGTCCCGAGCGGGTCCGACCAGTACCTGACCAGACTGACGGTCAGCCACATCACCAAGGACTTCGCGAAACGGGCGAAATTTACCTGTAACACGAAGCAGTTGGGGCAGACCCCCGACCCGGCGGGCATCTACTTCACCTCCTGTGACGCCCCGGAGGGTGTCACCGCTTCGGTCATGCTCTGGCACGACGGCGAGGCCAAGGTCAAGGCGGTGGAGGCGGAGTGCCGCCTGCCGCTCGGAACCCCGCTCTGCCGGACGCTGGCCGGCGGCATCGCGGAATTGGCGATCGTCGAACAGCCCGACGTGGCCAAGCGTACGGCGGCCTGGGCCGCCGAGAACGTCGACCGCGACGCCACCACGGTTATCGGCGGCGTGCGCCTGACCGCCACTCTCGACGGCCACTTCCCGTCGATGAGGATCGCTCCCGCTGAGTGACCTCGGTGGAGTTGCTGTCGCGCGCGTGGGTTCGCCCGGAAGACCGGCACGAATCGCACCGGATCACCGGAGACGCTGTACGACCTGGTCGTCGACGGCGTGAAGCTGGCGGTGGAGCAGGTGCAGATGTGCGTCGAAGGATTCGAGATGTTGTCCGCTGGCACGGTCATGATGCGGCACCGCAGGGACGGCGACTTCGACGCCCTCAAGGCTGGGTGAATGCGATGAACATGCAAGCTGCAGACGGCCGACAGTGGCGGGTGTTCCGCCGCCGACTCGCCTGGCGCCCGCGGCTACCCCGGTGGGTGGTGGAGTGGTGGCCCGAGGGCTGGCCCGACGACAGCATCGTCGGGCTCGTCGTCGGCGTGTACGCGACAGCCTTGCTGCTGCTGATGTCGCCGTTCCTGATCTGGTACCTGCTGTCCTGGCTGGTGTGCCTTGCCGTCACCCCGTTCGCCTGGCTGGCCCGTTCGACGCTGGGAAGACCCAGCCCCGTAATCGCGTACTGGGAAGAGAATCCGTGGGCCGAGTGGTGGGGCAGCGCGGACGGTCGCCCCGCCGCTGATGAGCTGGTGCAGCGGGTCGGCGGCGAGGTGGCACAGTTCGGGGCGCCGCGCTCGCTCACCGCGCCACGCCCAGAACTGCTTGAGCTGACCACCGTGCGCCAAACACCGATCATGGAACGCATCGCGGCGCGCTGGCGCAACCAGCGGAGCGATTCACACCGTTAGTCAGAATCGGGTGGCCGCGGCCGCACCGACGACGGGATCCGGGCGGAATTTCAGCTGCCAAACCCCACGGGCGCTGCAGGATCAGTTGTCGAGGCCGCTATTCGTCCTCATGCGACCAGGGTTCGATGGTCCACGGATCATCTGCCGCCTTTCGCCATGCAACGTGTCCCATCGGCAGGCTCGCCACGCTTGCGACCGCGGGATCCGCCTCTGTCAGATGCAAGATGTGACAGATGATTGATGCCCCGGGCGCACAGGGATCGGACATGCCGTCCTGGACGATCCACTCGTTCTCATCATCGTGAACCACAACGAGCGCCGGCCGCTCCCGCTCGCGACCGTCCCTTGCACCACGGCCCCCAGGTCGGCAGGAAACGTGTTGCCAGGGCTTTTTTCATTGACATCAGTTGTGGCCACGCATTCTGAAGATCGTCGGCTCCCATGCTACGGAGGTAGTCAGCGACCTTCCTGGTTCCCTCCAGGTGCAGCCAGTTGGACACATACCCCTGTTGAACTTGCGTACAGCGGCGAGGACCGCAGCCCGGACAGGACCGCGTCGGCATGCGGCGGCAACAGTTCCTCCTCAACCTCGACCAAAGCCTGGCCGGGCTGCGGTCGTGCTGCCAGTAAACAAGTAGCCGATGAGCGGTTGGCGCGAAGGCGTGGGCCGGCATTAGTGTGCAACCGGTGATCAACGGCGCGGCGGGCAGTCAATCACGGTCAGCTGATCTTCTCGTCCAGGGGTTGGCGAGGAACCCGGCGGCACCGCTGGACGTGCTGCGGTATCTGCTGCGGGTGGCGCCGTCGGTTGCCTGCCGGGGGTTGAAGAACCGCCACAATCTATCGCGGCCTGTGCAGTGCGTGATGGTCAACCATCCGTCGCGCGTGGTCCGCGGCACGTTGGCCGAGCATCCCGACATTGATCCGGAGATCCGTGGGCGGCTGCTGTCTGACCCTGACTGGCGGGTGACGGCACGGGCGTTCGGCAGCCCCGGGCAGCAGGCTGTCTCCGACGATGTACTGACGGCACTTCTGACGAGGATCGAGGACTCGCCGGCCGAGCCGGAATCGATGCTGAGTATCCCGGAGCTGTACGGCGAGCTATTGACGGCCACGCGGTTCGACGGGCGCGTCTACCGGCTGGCCGCAGCACACTCAGACCCGCGGGTGCGCCGGCACGCAGCCGCGGTTCCCCAGCAGCTCGACGATCTCTCACGCGGAGCTCTGATGACCGACCCGGTTCCGGAGATCCGCGCGGTCATCGCCGCGGCCATCGCGGAGGATCAGCGGGCCATGCAGCCCGCGGACCTGCCCGATCGCCACTGCCATGGATTCTGGGCCGTACTTCAGCGACCGCTGTCGCGGGCCCTCGTCGACCAGGTCGTCGCCAGCGGCGACGAGTCTGCCTTGTACTTCGTGGGTCCGAACCCGAGCACCCCGGCGGATGTGGTCCGGGCACTGCTGCGCCACCCTGCCGTTGACGTTCGCCGCCGGCTCACCGGACGTGTCGATCTGACCCACGAGCAGCTGCTCGAACTCGCCGCCGATGCCGCCGTCGAGGTCCGTACTGCGGTCTCGGTCCATCCGGGTCTGAGCGAGCAGGAACGGGCCCGCATCGACATCGACGTCACCACGGTCGACGGTCACGGCCACTACGGTTCCCGCCGGGTTTGCCGGGGCAACGACCATGGTCTCGTCGATGAACGGGCGCCCACGCTTGCCGATGCGTCACGATGGGCCCGTTCAGTCAACCCGCTGCTACGCCGACGGGCGGCCCGCAACCCCGACCTGCCCGCGGACCTGGTCACCCTCCTCGCCGACGATTCCGACCTCGGCGTACGGGTTCTGCTCGCCCGACATCATCCGGACGCCCCACCGGCGCTGCTTCTGCGCTGCCTCCTGGAATACCAAGGTTGCGGCCGCGAGTCGCTCCCCGAACTCCCGGGATTCCCGACCGAAGGGCTGGCCGCATTCGCCGACCACACTGACCCGGTCGTACGCAGGCTGGTTACATTGGATCCGCATGCCGGACCGGAACTCGTGGAGCGGTTGTGCTCTGATCCGGACATCACCGTTCGACAGTCGATGGCCGCCTGCCCGCGCCTGCCAGCAGCCCGCATCGTCGCGCTGCTCGACGACCCGGACCTGGTTGAACACGCGGCGGCCAATCCGGCCCTGCCGGTCGACCGGATGCACCAAGTCCTCGCAGAGGTCACGTCGCCCAAAGCTTGATCAGGTGCACGCTTCTGCCGCGACACTGCGTGAGGCTCACCGCAGCCGCAGACCAGGTTGGGAGCGGCTACGGCATTCGTTGGCCCTGGTGTTGACCCCAGACGAGGGCGGGGCCGACGAATATGGCGGAGGGTAACGGGGTTACCGCTTGGCGTGGAACGCCTCGACGACGGCGCTGGGGATGCGACCTCGCTCGGACACCTCGTAGCCGTTCTTGGCGGCCCATTCCCGGATAGCCTGATTCTGATCCCGGCTTGAGCGCGCTGGCGCCGCGGCCGGTGCCGACGCCCTCGTCGGCGGGGCGCCCGCGGCGGACCTGGACCACCGCGAGGCAAACGTACGCGACGACAAGGTCATCGTTCCGATGGTCCTGACCGTCGTCCTGCTGGTACTCATCCTGCTACTGCGCTCCCTGCCCGCGCCGGTGCTGCTCCTGCTGACCGTCATCGCCAGCTACGCCGCGAGCCTCGGCGCCGCGACCGTCGTCCTGACCCACCTGCTCGACCTCCCCGCCCCGGACGCCGGCGTGCCCCTGCTCAGCTTCCTGTTCCTCGTCGCGCTGGGCGTCGACTACAACATCTTTCTGATCACCCGCGCCCGCGAGGAAACCATCGCACGCCGCGACACGCGCAGCGCGACGATCCGCGCTCTCGGCACGACCGGTGGCGTCATCACCTCGGCCGGCATCCTGCTCGCCGCCGTCTTCACCGTCCTCGGAGTCCTGCCGGTCATCGCGCTAACCCAGATCGGCGTCATCGTCGGCATCGGCGTCCTGCTCGACACCCTGCTGGTCCGCACACTGCTCGTACCCGCCAGCGCCCTACTGCTCGGCGAGCGATTCTGGTGGCCAGCCCATCCCGGGCAACAGTCACCGCGGGCGGGGGACGACAACACCCCGAGGACCCGGGGACAGTTGAACCAACGATCTGCTGGAGACCCTGTCGATCATCGAGAACACCTGCCTGGGAGGGCACCTGTCTGACGAATCCGGTCGCGCCCCGACGACCGCGGTGATCTACCGGCAGACTACTCGCGCCTGCCAGGGGTCGCTCGATCCGGAGCGTTCCGCTTCGGCAGAGCAGGGTGGCGGAGCCGGCCGGGCACGACCGGTGAAGTGGGGGCACGGCCCCAGCGTCGGGTGACGACGGACGGCCCCTGCCCTGACGGGAGGGACCGTGGCGGTCGTTTCCGCCCGCTGTCGCCGGGCGGGTGTGTCAGCGGGGTTGCTGGGTTTGGTTGTGCCGCAGGGCTTCCTCGAGTTGGTCTTCGAGGATGATGATCCGTACGGCGGACGCCATGTCGGTGCCCTGGTCGCACATCTCGCGAGCGCGGGCGGCAAGCCGCAGTTGGTAGCGGGAGTAGCGGCGGTGCCCGCCGCCGGAGCGGTACGGGTCGATCAGTTTCGCCTCGCCGAGCCGGCGCAGAAACTCCGGGGCGCAGCCGACGATCTCCGCGGCGCGGCCCATCGTGTAGGCGGGGTAGTCCTCGTCGTCCAGCATGTCATCCGGTTGGGCCATGTACACCTTCCATCACGAGGGCCCCGGCGCCGTAGCGCCGGGGCCCAAGGGTTACGGGTCAGAAACACCATCTACCGACGAGTCGTCGGCTTGTCGTATCCGCACCGGCCCGGTGTTCGGGTTTCGGGTGCGGGGATCGCATAAGCGTGACCGGAGACCACCTCTCGTTCGATGGAAACTGCGGTGTCCGCGCCCAGCCCAGTCGATGCGGCCGGCAGCGGGCGATCCAACGGTGTGCGGCCCTCCCTTTCCTCTGACTTCCTCTACTGCTACGTGCTGTCCGCCGGTGTCGGAACCCCACGCGACTTCGTGGCCCCGGACACGTACGACGGAACGGTTACTGCCAGCAGCGGAACCCTGAACCTGACCTCGGCCCCGCCACGTTCGGTGCGCCCGGAGCATGTCTCACCCCGGGGTACTGCCGTACTGAACTTCCCCTTCAACTACGAGGTGCTGGTGGTGCTGTCGTTCACCTGCGTGGTGCTTTTCGTGCCGGGCGGGGCCGTGGAACTTCTGGCCCTGCTCCTTCGCCTCGGTGGGGCGGTTTCGTCTGCGTCTTTGTCGTTCCTTCGCTCTCAACCCGAGAAACCATAACCGGTGACAGCCAGAATGTCTACTAACTCGCGCACAGATTTTCTACGAGGGCGCACGTAGCGTTCAGGCTGATCGAAGATCGCCAGAGAAGGTACGCCAGGACACCGCCGCGGATCACCACCGACGACGACCGAACGGGGTCGTGCTCCTCGCGGCCGCCGGGCCGGCTGTGCGCGCACCAACTGACACGGGCTAATCGCGTACGGGCTGGGGTCCACGGCCGAGATCCGCTGATGGTGGCGGCCAGCCCGGTGCGCAGGATTCAGTGGAATGGATGAAAGTCCATCAACATAGTCGCCCGCTGGCCTCGAGGATGACGGCATCCTCCGCGAAGCTGGGTAGGCGCGCCGCGAGCTGATCGGTCAGCTCGTTCCACGAGGTCACACTCCACCCGCGGGATCTCCGCCCATGCCCCCTGCGAAAGCCCGAGTCACAGTGCGGTCGATGCGGACCAGTCGACGTGCGTGGTGTGGCCCAGGCCGCCGTACCAGTTGTTGGGCGCCGGATGGAGTTGAAGGTAAGGCAGGTCCGGGACACCGTAGGCATGCAGGACGTCCCACACGGTGTCGGCGCAGTTGTTGCCGATGACGTCGTAACCCCGCCCGGCCGCGGCGGCCGCCACCGTGTCGGCCGGGTCAGGGTCGAACCGTGTACTCGAGGCGGTAGTCATCTTGTAGGAAAGGTAGCCGCGGGACCTCATCGCGCTGAGCATTTGTGACTCGGTGCCGTTCTGGCGCCAGAAGCCGTTGTCGGCGCCGGCGTTGATGTGCGGCTTGCCGTTGGGATTCTCCACCGAGCCGAAGGAGTAGCTGTCGCCGCAGGTGGTCCGGTATCCCCAGCCCACGTGGCCCAGGCCGTTCGCCCCGCTGGGCCGGACGAACACGTAGGCGCCCTTCGCGGCGCCGCAGCCCAGCGCGGACGCGTGGGCGAGTTTCGTCAGCGGCCCAATGGACGCCGCGAAAAACGCTACCGACAATGCGATTAACAGTACGAGCCGGCGATGTCGCGCGGCGGAGGCTCTGGGCATGAATGTCTCCTTATCTCGAAGCGAGGGCGAAAGCCGTCAGCCGTGAACGGTGTCGCTCAGGAGGCCGACCCCCGCCAATCATCCTGGACGCGAAACACGGTTTTAGCAATTGCCATCATCAATGGCGCAGCCCCGGAGGGAGTCCGACGGGGCGCATCGCTACAGTGCGTGAACAGCTATGTTCACGTGAACACATCGTCGCAACTTACGGTGATGGGGGCATCACTATTCGGTTTGGCGAGGCGCGTTGACGGTGAGATCTGAGCGGGTTCTCCTGTTCATCTCATTTCTCGCGCACCGACAATTTGCGTTCACGGTCGCGCTGTTCAGGTCAGGGATCGGAATGTCGATTCGAGGTATTGACGTCTGCTCGGCACGGGATACTCTGGCGGGTGCACGGTTCGCCCTCACGAATGGTGAGGAGCAACGTGTCCGCACGACTTTCATCCCTGCGCGTGGTCCCGGCCCTGCTGTGCGCCGCGACCGTCGCGATCGGACCGATGGCGGTGCCCGATCAAGCCCATGCCGCGCGCCGGCCGGGCGGCAGTCTGGTCCTCGTCGGCGGTGGCCTGTCCGACGACAACGCGGCCGTCTATGACGACATCGTCCGGCTGGCTGGTGGCTCGGGCCGGGCCCGGATCGGCATCGTCACCGCGGCCGCGTCGGTGCCCGCCGAGGATCCCGACGCCGGCACCCCCGACTGCAACAACAGCGTCTGCAACGGTGACTACTACGCCGCCCTGTTCCAGCGCTACGGCGCACAGGCCGAATGGATCCCGATCGACCTGGACCATGTGGCTGCCGCCGACGACCCGGCCGTGGTCGCGCAGATCAACCGACTCAGCGGCTTCTTCTTCGGCGGCGGCGACCAGTACCGGTACGTGACCACGATGAAACGGGCCGGCGGTGCGGACTCGGCCGCCCTGGCGGCGATCCGTGCCCGCCTGCACGCCGGAGCGGTGGTCGCCGGTACCAGCGCCGGCGCGCAGATCCAGGCAGGACGAGACATGGTCTCCGGCGGCGAGTCCTACGAGGGACTGCGCGACGGAAGCGCGCCGGGCTACTTCGACGACGCCACCAAGCTCGGCTACCTGCCGGACGGCGGGTTCGGGTTCTTCCAGGCCGGGTTGCTGGACACCCACTTCTCGCACCGGGGACGGTGGGGCCGCTCGGCGCGCCTCGCGGCGGACACCGGCCACGACCGCGTCTTCGGACTCGACCAGGACACCGCGCTGGAGGTGACCGGGGTCGGCGGGCGGCACGAGTCGATGCGGGTTCTCGGCGCCTCCGGTGTCCATGTGCTCGACCTGCGCCGCGCCGAGGCGCGCACGGGTGAGGACGGCTGGTCGATCAGCGGCGTGCGGTGGACCCGGTTGAGCGACGGCGACGGCTATGACGCGCGGGTGTGGCGCCTGAGGACCGGCAAGCCCGTCTACCGGGGCACCGCGCCGGGATGCCCGGCCGCGGTGGCCGACGTCTTCGGCCGGGAGGTGTTGTCGACCCTCGCCGGGGATCTGGCCGGGCGACGCGACTGCCGTACCGCGGCGGGCCGCACGAGCGAGCAGCACCCCGCGTTCGTGGTGGACCTGCGCCGCGACCAGCGGTTCACCGCCTACGGGGTGGGCAGTGCGGCGACGTACCGCGGGCTGCGGGTGAGCATCCACGGGGCGTGAACCCAAGGGGACGGGTTCCCGGGCGCTCGCCCGGAAACCCGCCCCGATCACGAGGCGACGGCGTCCACCAGCCCGGCGAGCAGGGCGACCCGGGGCGCCACCGAAGCCACGTCCAGCCACTCGGCGGCACCGTGGTCGTCGCCGCCGACCGGTCCGAGCCCGTCGAGCACGGGGACGCCGGCGGCGGCCAGCAGGTTGGCGTCCGCGCACCCGCCGGTCGCGGCGGCCTGCACCGGAACGTCGAGTTCGGCCCCCACCTGCGCGGCGAGCTTCATCAGCTCGTCGGTGCCGGCTGCGCCCTCCCACGGCGGGGTCGGCGCGATCACCGACACGACCGCCGAGACGCCGGGTACGCGGGGCTCATGGGCTGCCGCGGTGATCGCCGCGAGCGCCTGCTCGAACGCGTCGGTCCGGTCGGCACGCAGGTCGACCACGAGCGTGGCCTGCTCGGGCACCACGTTGGCGCGCTCTCCGGCCTGCAGGACCCCGACGTTGACGGTGACCGAGGGCCAGCGGCCGTTGAGTTCCTGCAGGGCGATCGTCAGGCGGGCGGCCGCGAGCGCCGCGTGGGCGCCGCGTTCCGGCTCGATGCCGGCATGCGCGGCACGCCCGTGCAGGGTCACCTCGATGTCGGCGACGCCCTTGCGGGCCGACACCAGATCGCCGTTCTCCCGGGCGCATTCCAGGCACAGGGCGACGTCCGTCTCGCGGGCGAGGCGGTCGAGCAGCGTTCGGCTGCCCACCGAGCCGATCTCCTCATCCGGCGTGGCGAGCAGGACGAGTTCGCCGAAGGAGGTCCGGCCGCACAGCAGGAGACTCTCGATCGCGGCCAGCCCGGCCAGCACGCCGCCCTTGTCGTCGCACACCCCGGGACCATACGCGCGGCCCTCGTCCACCCGGAACGGACGGGCGGCCGCGGTGCCGGTCGGGAACACCGTGTCGAGGTGCCCGGCGAGCAGGACCCGCCGCGTGCCGGTGCCCCGGATGCGGGCGAGGACGGCGTCGCCGAGCGGGGCGCCCGCGGCGTCGTGCACGGGGATGCGACGGGTCTCCAGCCCGGCCTTGTCGGTCCAGGCCGCCAGCAGGTCGGCGACCCGGTGCAGGCCCGTCACGTCGCGGCTGCCCGAGTCGATGTTCACCATCCGGCCCAGCCGTTGCAGGTACGCGGGTTGGCGCTGCCACGCCGCGTCGCGCAGGTTCACAGGACCTTCGACAGGAACGCGCGGGTACGTTCGCTGCGGGGGTTGCCGAGGACCTCGGCTGGTGTCCCGGTCTCCACCACCGTACCGCCGTCGAGGAACACCACCTGGTCGGCCACCTGGCTGGCGAAGCCCACCTCGTGCGTCACCACGATCATGGTCATCCCGTCGGCGGCCAGGTCTCGCATGACATCGAGGACCTCGCCGACGAGTTCCGGGTCCAGCGCGGAGGTCGGCTCGTCGAACAGCATCAGCTTGGGGCGCATCGCCAGGGCGCGGGCGATGGCCACCCGCTGCTGCTGCCCGCCGGAGAGCTGGGCCGGGTAGGCCGCGGCCTTGTCGGCCAGGCCGACGCGTTCCAGCAGTGCGGCCGCCTGTTCGCGGGCCTGTGCCACCGGTTCGCGCAGCACACGTACGGGGGCCTCGGTGATGTTCCGCAGCACGCTCAGGTGCCCGAAGAGATTGAACCGCTGGAAGACCATGCCGATCTCGCGCCGCCGGGCCGCCACCTCGCGCGGGCGCAGCGCGTACAGTCGCCCGCCGTGCTGTCGGTAGCCGACCGGGGTTCCGTCCACCGTCAGCGTGCCGCCGTCAAGGGTTTCCAGGTGGTTGATGCAGCGCAGGAACGTCGACTTGCCGGAGCCGGAGGGCCCGAGCAGGCAGCAGACCTGGCCGGCGGCGACGCTGAGGTCGACGCCGCGCAGGACCTCGTGAACGCCGAAGCGTTTGCGCACGCCGGTGGCGTGCACCATCGCGGTGGTCACCGCAAGCCCTCCCGTGGGTTGTTCACGCCCCGCCCGAAGCGGCGTTCGACGAAGTACTGCCCGACCGACAGCACGCTGACCAGGGCGAGGTACCACAGCGCCGCGACGGCCAGCAGCGGGATGACCTTGTAGTTGCCGCCGTAGACGCCCTGCACGACGGTCATGAGGTCCCGGCCGGCGATGACCGAGACCAGGGCGGTCGACTTCAGCATGGTGATGGTCTCGTTGCCCATCGGCGGGATGATGACCCGCATCGCCTGCGGCAGCACGATGCGCCGTAGGGTCAGCCCGGGTGGCATGCCGAGGGCGTGTGCGGCTTCGGTCTGTCCACGGTCGACGGCGAGCAGCCCACCCCGGACGATCTCGGCAGCGTACGCCATCTCGTTGAGCGACAGTGCCAGGACCGCCGCCGTAGTTCCGGAGATGACGACGCTGGTGGGCTGGTCGAACACCGCGCCCAGGCCGGGCAGCGCCACGGTGATGCGAGGGAACAGGGCGCCGAGGAAACCCCAGAAGATGATCTGTACGAGCAGGGGAGTGCCCCGGAAGAACCAGATGAAACTCCACGCGAAGCCGCGCAGCACCGGGTTGGCCGACAGGCGCAGGACGGCCAGTACGATCGCCCCGATGGTGCCGAGGACCATCGCGACACCGGTGAGCGCCAGGGTGACGCCGACGCCGCGCAGCACGTAGTCCTTGAACAGGTAGCTGCCGATTGTCGCCGGTTCCAGGTTGGGGCTGCGCAGCAGCGTGTCGAGGAACAGGGCCGCGATCGCGAACAGCACCGCCGCGGTCACCCAGCGGCCGTAGTGGCGTACCGGCACGGCCCGCGCACTCGTGATCTCCATGGCTATCCCTTCGCGGAGGGGCAACCGCCGGGCACGGCCACGGTCCGCCCTCAATCGGAAATCGTGGCGCCGCGCCCGGCGGTCGCGGTCGGTGTGCGGGTGGTCAGTCGATCGCCTGGTCCACGGTGATGGTCGTCAGGGCGATCGGCTGCTGCTGGTAGTGCGCCAGGATCTTGGCGTAGGTGCCGTCGTCGACCAGGGCCTGCAACGCCGCCCGGTACGCCTCGGCGAGGTCCTTGCGCGACTTGAGGAAGCCGAAGCCGTTCGGGCTTGCCCGCCAGCCGTTGGGCTGGCCGGGATCCTGAACGAGTTCCGCCTTGCCGCTCAGCCCGGCGGTGATGTCGGTGAGATTGACCTGGGTCGCGGCTACCGCGTCGGCGTTGCCGGCCAGCAGCGCCTGCACCGCCTGCGGGTTCTCCGGGTATTCCTGCACCGCGATGGGGCGGGCGGCGCAACTCTGGGCGCTGTACTCGGCCAGGTGTTTGGCCTGGTTGCTGGCCTTCTGCGCCGCAACCTTCCGGCCGCACAGGTCGGCGACCGTCTTGATGCCCTGCGGGTTGCCCGTGCGGACCAGGAAGCCGGTGCCGGAGGCGGAGTAGTCGACGAACGTAGCGACCTGGTGCCGTTCCTTCTTGTCCGTGATGCCGCCCGCGATGGCGTCGTACTTGGCGGCCTGCAGGCCGGGGATCAGCCCGTCGAACGGCTGCTGGGAGAAGGTGGTGGCCAGGCCGAGCTTGGCGGACGCGGCCGTGAGCAGGTCGAGGTCCAGGCCCTTGAACGCGTCCGTGCGGCCCTCGGCGGCGAAGTCGATGAAGGGCTGATAGGGCGCGTTGGTGGCGACGGTGACGGTGCCTTTGGCGCGGACGTCGCCGGGCACGGTGGACGCGAGTCGCGGGTCCGTGGTGACCGGGCCCGCGCCCTCTACGGTCACGGTCACGTTCTTGGCCGGGGCGGCGGCCACGCCGCTGTCGGTGGTGGAGCCGCATCCGGCGGCAAGGAGAACGGCTATCGCCGTGACTGACGGCGCTACGTATCTGAGGCGCATGAGCGGGCCCTCCCCGGGTCACCTCGTGGTGTCCCGGCGACTGTAACGCACGTTACGGATGATGTGAAGTTACAGATCCATGTAACGGCTAGAGGTAGGGCTGGCCGGCCGCCTCGATGGCGGCCAGGCGGCTCTGCGCCACGGCGCCCAGCTCGTCGATCACCCCGGCGACAAGGGCCTCGAGCAGCGCCAGGGCGGGCACGAAACTGTCGTACAGCGACGGTGAGTCGACCCGGCTCGGCAACACCACCTCGGCGAGGCCGGCGATCGGGGACAGCCACCGGTCCGTACACAGGATCACCCGTGCACCGCGGTGCTTGACCGTGCGCGCCAGCTCCAGCGTCGACGCCTCGTAGCGCCGGAAGTCGAACAGCACGAACAGGTCGCGGCGCCCCACGTCGACCAGCGCGTCGACCCGCTCCACCGGACCAGCGGGCAGCAGGCGGCTGGTGCCACGCAGCTGCATGAGATGAAAGACCAGGTACTGCGCGAGCAGGGCGGAGAACCGGCCGCCCGCCGCGGTCACCCGCAGCTGCCGGTTGGCCAGCAGCCGCACCGCGCGCTGCAGCTCCGCCTCGGGCAGGTCGGTGAGGGTCCCCGCGACCGCCCCGGGCAGCACCTCGGCGGCACGCGAGAGCGGGCTGGACGTCGCTCCCGGCGTCGCCGCGTACGCCGCCAGCGGCGAGATCTCCCGCTCGGCGAGCTCCTCGCGCAGCACCCGCTGGAACTCCGGGAAGCCGCCGAAACCCAGCCGGGACAGGAAGCGCAGCACGGTCGGCGCGCTCACCCCGGCCCGGTCGGCCAGCGCCGCGACCGTCTCCAGCCCGGCCGCCGGGTACGTCGCGAGCAGCGCCCGGCCCACCTTGCGCTCACCCGGGCTGCACTCGCCCAGCCGGGCGCGAATGACCGCCGCCACCCCCACCCGCTCCGTCATGCGGCCAGCGTAGACGGCACGCGACCTAACGCTTCGTCACGGTGCAGGTATAGTCGCAGCCCCCCGAAACACGGTGGCTCTCCAGTCCGGCGTGGACCGTACCGGCACCTCCGGGGCCGATGCCGTCGGCGGTCGCCCGGGAGTCGTTCGGCTCGCTCTCGGTGAACGCGGCGCCGCCGCAGGAGGCCGCCGGGGCGCCGTCGTACAGGTCGCCGCGGGGCACCCCATCGACGACGTCGCGCAGGTAGTAGCCACAGGTGGGCCGGTGCCGGAAGTCGAACGTCGAACCCGGCGCCAGTTTCCAGATCTTGAAACCCTGATAGCTGAGCGGGCGTCCCGGCTGGACCCGCTCGGGCGGATGGTCAGCCAGCACCACGTACACGTTCCGCGCCACCACCGTGGCCAGCCCGTCACGGTCGACGTGCAGCGAGCCGCCCTCCTCGACGCCGACCCCCCACGCCGCGCCGCCGGTCGTCCGGCCGTCCTGCACCGCGCGCGCGACGAACGCCATGGTGCGCCCCATCCGGTCGCGGGTGACGAAATGCGAGTCGTTGACGGTGTTGCGATAGTCCGGCCAGGCGAACATCCCGTACGTGAACGTCATGTCCGGGCCGTACGGGTCGGCCAGCGCGGTGGCCGACGTGGCGCTGCCCCCGCATGCGTCGTACACGATGTCGCTGTTGACGTGCATTCCCGCGCTGCCGCCCCCGGCCCCGCCGCCCTTGGCGACGACGGACTCCACCGCGGATTCCAGGGCGGTGTCGCGCCAGGCCGCGTACCGGCACTGGTCCCCGCCCGCGAAATAGACGAACTCGGCGTTGCGGATGTCGGCGTTCGCCCGGGTGTCGTTGCCGTCGGCCGCCGCGCTGAGCGTCAGCGTGGTGCAGGAATTGGTACCGGTCAGCGTGATGATGACGTCGCATTCGGGGGTTCCGGTCCCGGACGCGGCGACGACCACCACGTCCAGCGACCCGGTGCCGCCGCGGATCTCGTCGATCGCCCCGGTCATCGTCGCGGGCACCACGGCACCGCCGCCGTTCATGACGAACGCCGGGCCGGACCACGAGCTACGACTGACGTCCGTGGGGCTACCTTTCCGGACGCGGGTGACCGCGGCCGACGCGGGCGCCGCGAGCACGGAACCCAGCAGGGCCGTCGCGGCCAGCGTGCACCAGCAAGCTCGATACAGGCGCATGTGAGGCTCCGCTTCGATACCGAGGGCCGATCGCGAGCGTATTAGATATTACATTGGTGACCCATATCCACAAATTGTAACGACTCGGTGGGCTTCATTCCGGGGTGGGCTCCGCCTCATCGTGGGGAGAGCGCTCAGGAGCGGGGAGGCCGGGCCGAAGGTGTCTCAAGGGGCAATAGGCGATCTGGTGCGGAGGTGGATGTGGGCGACCGGGCGAGCGAGGCGTTGCTGCCGGTGCCGGTCTCGCCGTACGGACCGCTGGATGCTCTGGCCGAGCAGGTGCACCTGATGGCGCAGACCGGCCAAGTGCACGAGACGCTGGACGCCCTGACCGTGTTCGAGCCGCTGGCCCGTGCCTTCGGCGACACGCAGACCACCGGATTCCTGCTCCAGGGACGGATGTTCCTGTACATGTACGTGGGCCATTTCCCCGAAGCGATCGCCGTCGGGGAACAGCTGCTGAACCATCACGAAGCCACGGGTTCGGTGGTGTCCGTCGCCAAGACCCTTGCGGACATGGCCGACCTCTATCTGCGCTCCGGTCGGGTCAGCGAGGCGATGGGCAATCTCGCCCGGGCTGGACTGCTGCTGGAGCAGACCACCGTCCGCAACGACCGCTACGTTGCGGCGCTGAGCTCGATGATCCGAGCGGCCAGCAGCGCGGAACTCTACGAAACCGCGCACGCCACCTACCGGCAGCTGTTGCGGTGGTGGTCGCCAGAAGGCAGAGCCAACGTCACCGCCAACTACGACCTCATCTACGCCGATGCGCTGATGCAGTGGGGGCTGCGGCTCGATCAACTTGGAGACCATGTCGAGGCCCAGGCCCAGGCCCGGTTACGGGGTGCGGCCGCGATCTTCCAACGCTGGGGCGAGACGTACGCCGGCCAGGACGTGGCCGGGCCGCCCGCCGCGCTGCACGCCTTGGTGCTGGCCAAACTCGGCGAGCTTGAGCAGGCGGAAAGACTGGCCGCCGATGTCGTGATCCCGCTGCGCACCGGGGGCGACACCCACGCGGCGTGGCCCGCTCACCTGGCGCTGGGAATCGTGCACCGCTCTCGAGGCGATGCGGTTGCCGCACGTCGGGAGATCGTGGCCGCTGCCGAGGTCATCCGGGACAGCGGCACGGCCAGTGAACAGCTCGTCGTGGACTTCGAACTCGCCTGCCTCGGCGAACTGGCCGCCAGCGAAGAGGCCGGCCGGGATCTCCGCAACATGATCGACCGGCAGGCGCGGCGGCTGTGGCAGCAGCGCCTGCAACGTGTCACCATGCTGCGCCAGGCCCGCCAGCGCGAGGAACAGGAACAGGCGCGGCGCGCGGCCGAAGCGGCTCTGCTGCACGACCCGCTCACCGGGCTGGGGAACCGCCGCCGCTTCGACCAGTTGATGGCCGACCTGGACGCCGGGCGGATGCCAGCGCCGGTCGTGTTGCTCTTCATCGACGTGGACAAGTTCAAGGCCATCAACGACAGGCATTCTCACGGCGCCGGTGACCGGGTACTCCGCGAGATCGCCGGAACCTTGCAGGCCAACTGCCGCACCGAGGACATCGCCATCCGCTACGCCGGCGACGAGTTCGTCGTGTTCCTGCGCACCGACCTGGCCGGCGCTGCCCACGTCGCGGAACGGATCCGGGCCACGGTCGCCACCGCCGTGTTGGACGACATCGCTCCCGGCCTCCGGGTCAGCATCAGTGTCGGCCTCGCCGCCCATCAGCCCGGCATGCCCGCCCACGAACTCGTCGACAACGCAGACGCCAACCTCTACCGTGCCAAACGCGCCGGGCGCGACCGGATCGCTGCCTGAACCTCAATCCGCGACGCGGTGCAGGCGGACCAGGGTGCTGGCGTGTGCACCGCCGGGAAGGGTCACCGGCAGGCCCGGCCCCAAAAGGAGGGATGCCGGATACGTCGCCCCGGTGTCCTCGTCGCGGTAAACCGCTTCGGGATCCAGGGCCGTCAGCGGCAAGGACCGTAGGCCGGGCGCGAAGTCCGCGTCGACCCGGAAGCAAAAGACGGCGATGCGGTTCTCGTGGACGTACTGCAGGGCGGACATCGCGGAGTGCGGCGGGCGCAGTCGATGCAGCTCGCCGTGCTGCACCACCGGCCGGATGTCGCGGTACACCGTAACCATCTCGCGGGCCGCCGTAAGCTCGTCCGGGCTCCACGTGGTCAGGTCACCGCCGATGCCGAGCACGCCGGTCATCGCCACGTGGAAGCGGAAGCGCAGCGGCACCTCGCGCCCGGTCAGCGGGTTCGGGCTGTCGGTGACCCAGGCGACCATCGTGGCTGCGGTGTACACCTGGGTGTGCCCGTGCTGGATCTCCAGTCGGTCCACGGCATCGGTGTTGTCGCTGGTCCAGCACTGGTCCGTGCGGCACAGGATGCCGAGGTCGATCCGGCCGCCGCCGCCCGCGCAGGATTCGATGCGCAGGTCCGGGTGGGTGGCGCGGAGCCGGTCGATGACCTCGTACACGCCCGCGGCGTGCTGCGTCCAGGCGGGGTCGGCGGCCTCGGTGATCGGCCGGTTGAAATCCCACTTGAGAAAACCGGCAGCGGTGTCGCGGACGAGCTGGTCGAGCCAGCGTGCGGCCCATTCGCGTACGTCGGGGCGGCCGAAGTCGAGGACCAGCTGGTTGCGCAGCTCGGTGCGCTGATGGCCGGGGGTGTGGTGCACCCACTCGGGGTGGCTGCGGTACAGGTCGCTGTCGGGATTGGTCATCTCCGGCTCGACCCACAGCCCGAAACCCATGCCGAGGCCGCGGATCTCGTCGGCTAGGGGACGCAGGCCGTTCGGGAATCGGTGGGGATTCGCGACCCAGTCGCCGAGCCCGGCGCGGTCGCTGGTCCTGGCGCCGAACCAGCCGTCGTCGACGACGAACATTTCGACGCCGAGGTCTGCGGCGAGTTTGGCGAGCGCGAGCTGGCCTTCGGCCGTGACGTCGAAGGTGGTGGCTTCCCAGGAGTTGTAGAGGACCGGTCGCAGCTCGCCGGGGTGCGGCAGGACGTGGCGGCGCTGGTAGGTGTGCCAGGCTCGGCTGGCCGCGCCGAATCCACCCGTGGTGTACAGCCCGGCGAACAGCGGAGTGGTCAACGATTCGCCGGGGCGCAACTCGTGCCGTACGCCGTCGTGACCGGCCCCGCCGGCGACCGCGCAGCGCCCGGAGTGGCTTCGCGACGCGACCAGGCGCCAGGATCCGCTGGTGGCCAGCGCCATCGACCAGACCTCGCCGTGCTGTTCCTCGGCCGTACCGTCGTCGATCATGACCCAGGGGTTGGCGTGGTGCCCGGTCACTCCGCGCCGGCTGGTGAGGTGGGTTTCCGCGGTGGGCAGCGGCGTCCGGTGCAGGCGGCCCTCGGCCGACCAGGCGCCCGTGACGTGACTCATCCGGTAGTCGTCGCGTGGTGGTACGCACCAGGCTCCGGAGTCATGCCGGTGCAGCAGGATCGCGCCGGTGTCGCCGGTGTGCCGGACGACGGCCCAGCGCTCGATCACGTCGGTGCCGGGAGCGGGGCGGTAGTGCAGGTCGACGGCGAGCGGCTGATGCCGGTCCGCCAGGCTGACCGTGAACTGGTCGGCGGTGGCGTGGTGGGAGACGATCCGCAATTCGAGTCCGGTGGTCCCGTCGGGGAACCAGCAGCCGAGCGAGGCCGGACCGAAGGCCCGTCCGCCCTGGACCGGATAGTCCTCGGCGGCCTCCCAGGGGGCTTCGAAGGTGTCCGGGTGCGGGGACGGGAGTGCGGGCACGGCTAAGAGCGCGTCGACGCCGATGCGCGCTCCCCAGTGGACGGGGCGGACGCTGCCCGCCTCGGCGTCGAGGCGCAGCGCGTAGGTCGTGGCGACGGTGTGGATCGCCACCGTGCTGCCGTCGCCGGAGAGTTCGACTGCGGTCACGGGTGCCTCCCGGGGGGTCAGGCGGAGCCGCGCCAGACGATGGGGGTGGGTAGCAGGATGCCCTCGCTTGCGTAGGGCTCGCCGCGCAGCTGCCGGAGCACCAGGTCGGCGGCCTGCGCGCCGAGCTCCGCCGCGGGTTGATGGATGGTGGACAGCTGCGGCTGGGTGCGTACGGCCCAGGAGCTGTCGTCGAAGCCGACCACGCCGACGTCGCCGGGCACGGACAGCCCTGCCTCGCGCAACACCTCCAGCGCCCCGGCCGCCAGCGCGTCGGAACCGGCGAAGACACCGTCGATCGCCGGTTCGCGCTCGAGCAGCGACCGCATGCCTTTGGCGCCCCACGAGTAGTCGTAGAGCGGGACCTCCGCAACCAGTTCCGGGTCGAATTGCGGCCCGAGGGCCTCGCGGAACCCGTCGACGCGGTCGGCCCCGGAGTCGCGGTCGACCGCCGCGGCGATCATGCCGATCCGGCGACGGCCGGTGGCCATGAGCCGTTCGGTGATCAGCCGCGCCGACCCCGCGTTGTCGATGCCGACGAACGGGATACCGCGGTCCAGGTCGCGCGGATGCCCGACGAACGCCGCCGGTATGCCGACCTGGGCGAGCACGTGAATGATCGGATCGTGGGTACGGGCGGAAACGATGATCACGCCGTCGACGAAGCCGCCACTGAGATAGCGGCTGACCCGCTGGGTGTCGCGTTCGGAGTCCACCACGAGGTTGACCATCTGATGGTCGGCGTCGGACAGTGTCGCGTTGGCGCCGAGCATGATCGCCCCGATGTTGGGGTCCTCCAGGAAGAGGACATGCGGCTCCAGGACGACGAACCCCACGGCCTGTGAGCGCTGCGTGACGAGGTTGCGGGCCGCGGTGTTGGGCACGTATCCGACCCGGGCGATGGCCGCTTCGATAGCGGCCCGGGCATGCGGTGACACGTATCCGCCGTTGATGACCCGGCTCACCGTCCCGCGCGAGACGCCGGCGGCGGCCGCGACGTCATGCACGGTCGCGCGCCGTGATGGGGATCCAGACGGTGGCACGGCGTTACTTTAGCCGCTGCTCTTGACCGGGACGAGCGGCCGAACCTACTGTGTGCACGTTCACACACCGGATCACACGATCCCTGGTCAGGCCGCTGTGTGCACGTGCACACAGCGGCCTGACCGTGACGGGATGAAGGGAGGTGACGACCATGGCTGATCACCAGGGCCGCGGCCGCCCGGCACTGGCCGGCATCACGCTCGGATGCGACTACAACCCCGAGCAGTGGTCACCGAGCGTGTGGCTCGAGGACGTCGCGCTGATGACCGTGGCCGGTATCGACCTGGTCGCGATCAACATCTTCGGGTGGTCCGACCTCGAATCCCAGCCCGGCCGCTACGACTTCGACCGTCTCGACGCGGTGATCGAGCTGCTGCATGCCAACGGCATCGCGATCAACCTGGGGACGGCGACCGCGTCGCCGCCGCCATGGCTGAGCGCACAGCACCCCGAGATCCTGCCGGTCGCCGCCGACGGCACCCGCCGCTTTCCCGGCGGGCGCCAGGCATGGTGCCCCAGTTCCCCGGTCTACCGCCGGCACGCGCTCGCCCTGGTCGAGCAGGTCGCCAAGCGGTACGGCCGCCACCCCGGTGTGGTCCTCTGGCACGTCTCCAACGAACTCGGCTGCCACAACGCGCTGTGCTACTGCGACGTCAGCGCCGAAGCGTTCCGCGCGTGGCTGCGCCAGCGCTACGGCACCATCGCGGCGCTGAACTCGGCGTGGGGCACCGCATTCTGGAGCCAGCGCTACCACGACTGGGCCGAGATTCAGCCACCCCGCGCCACGCTGTCCGCCGGCAACCCCACCCAGATCCTGGACTTCCACCGGTTCAGCTCCGACGCCCTGCTCGACTGTCACCAGGCCGAGGCCGAGGTGCTCCGCCGCCACTCCGACGCGCCCGTGACCACCAACTTCATGGTCACCGCCCACATCCGCAACCTGGACTACTGGAGCTGGGCGCCGCACGTCGACATCGTCGCGAACGACCACTACCTGGATCACCGGCTCGACGATCCCACCGCCGAACTGTCCTTCGCCGCGGACCTGACCCGCGGACTGTCCGGCGGCGAACCCTGGATGCTCATGGAGCAGGCCGCGGGCGCGGTGAACTGGCAGCCGTACAACCTGGCCAAGACGCCGGGGCAGATGCTGCGCAACTCGCTGACCCACGTCGCCCGCGGCGCCGACTCCATCTCCTTCTTCCAGTGGCGGGCCGCGCCGTACGGGGCGGAGAAGTTCCATTCGGCCCTCGTGCCCCACGCGGGCACCGACACGGTGGCCTGGCGGGAAGTCCTCCACCTGTCGGCGGTACTCAAACGCCTCCGCGAGGTCGCCGGCACCCGGGTGCTGGCCGACACCGCTCTCGTCTTCAGCTGGCCGTCGTGGTGGGCCGCCGACGGCGACGGCCGCCCCTCCGAGGCGGTGCGTTACCTGGACCAGGTGCACGCGGTCTACAACGAGCTGCGCAAGCTCGGCGTGACCGTCGACGTCGTCGCGCCCGGCGCCGACCTGAGCGCCTACCGCCTGGTCGCCATCCCCTGCCTGTACGCCGTCTCGGACGCGGACGCCACCCGGATCAACGAGTACGTCGCGGGCGGCGGGCACGCCGTCGTGACGTTCTTCAGCGGCATCGCGGACGAGAAAGACCACATCCGGCTGGGTGGATACCCCGGCGCTTTCCGCGACATGCTCGGGATCTCGGTGGAGGAGTTCTTCCCGAGCGAACCCGGCCGCACGTTCGGTCTGAGCACCGGCGGCCGCGCCGGCCTCTGGGCGGAGAACCTGCGTCTGACCACGGCCACGGCGCTGACCCGCTACACCGACGGTCCGCTGCCCGGCGTACCGGCGGTCACCCGCAACACCTACGGCGACGGGACCGGTTGGTACATCGCCACCGCACTCGACACGACGACGCTGCGCGACGTGCTGCGGCAGGCCGTCGAGACGGCCTGGGTCCCGGCGACCGGACCGGAGGGTGACGGCAGCGTCGAGGTCGTACGCCGCGCCGACGGCGAACGCCGCTACCTGTTCGCCATCAACCACGGCACCACGACCGTCGAGCTTCCCGCGACCGGACACGAACTGGTCGACGACCAGCCGATCACCGGAACGCTGCGGGTCGGCGCCGGGCAGGTCCGCGTCGTCAGAGAGGACCGGGCCCGATGAGCACCAGAAGCACCACGCCCCCGCCCGTGCGCGGCGGCACCATGAGGAGTCTGCGCACCGCGGCGGTGCCGCCCGGACGCCAGAGCATCCGCGACAGCCCGCGGGCTCGCGGCCGCCGGCGATACACCCGGGCCGTGCTGTTCTTCGTCCTGCCGTTCAGCACCCTGTTCGCGCTGTTCGCCGTCATCCCGATCGGGTACGCCGTGGTGCAGTCGCTCTACGTCGTGCAGCGCACCGGCACCTTCGGACCCGCCCGCGAGGTCTTCGGCGGACTCACCCAATACGACCGGGTGTTCTCCGACGGCCCGTTCTGGACGTCGATGGGCCGAGTGCTGATGTTCGGCATGGTCCAGGTGCCGGTCATGCTCGGGCTGGCTCTGCTGCTCGCCCTGCTGCTGGACTCCGGGCTCGTCCGAGGACGGCGCTTCTTCCGGCTCGCCTTCTTCCTTCCGTACGCGGTGCCCGGCGTGGTCGCCGCCATCATGTGGGGCTACCTGTACTCGCCGCAGCTGTCGCCGTTCACCGCGGTGACCGGCAACGTCGACCTGCTGTCCGCCGATCTCGTGCTGTGGTCGATGGCGAACGTCGTGACGTGGGTCTACGTCGGCTACAACATGCTGATCATCTATTCGGCGTTGCTCGCCATCCCGCCGGAGATCTACGAGGCCGCCAAGCTGGACGGCGCCGGCCCGATCCGCACCGCCATCTCGATCAAGGTGCCGCTCATCCTGCCGGCCATCGTGCTGACCACGGTCTTCTCGATCATCGGTACGTTGCAGCTGCTGGCGGAGCCGCAGGTGTTCCGCAGCTTCAGCACGGCGGTCTCCAGCACCTACACGCCGAACTTGACGGTCTACTCCACCTCGTCGGTGCCGAACTTCAACCTGGCGGCGGCCTTCTCGGTGGTGCTGGCCCTGTCCATCTTCGTCCTGTCGTTCACCTTCCTCAGGTTCACCCAGCGCAGGGGGATCCGATGACCCTCACCATCCCCACCCCGGTCCGGGCACCGTCGAGCGACCGCCGTGGCACCCAGGGGCGCTCTGCGAGGCGCAGCCTGCTGTCGCGCATCGGCCCCATGGGCATCATGACGATCGCCGCGGCCTACGTGCTCATGCCACTGTGGTGGCTGCTCGTCAGTGCGTCGAAAGATCAGGGACAGCTGGTCGACGGAAACCCGCTGTGGTTCAGCGACGTGAGCGTCCTGAGCAACCTGCAGCAGTTGTTCGCGTACCGCGACGGGCTGTTCCTGCGATGGTTGCTCAACAGCCTGGCGTACACCGGCGGCGCGGCCCTGCTCGGCACGCTGCTGGCAGGCATGTGTGGCTACGCCCTGGCAAAGTACCGGTTCCCGGGACGGGAACTGCTGTTCAACGTCATCCTCGGTGGCGTCCTCGTGCCGGCCACGGCGCTGGCGTTGCCGCTGTTCCTGATGTTCAGCGCGGTGCACGCCGCGAACACCTTCTGGGCGGTCTTCCTGCCCAGCCTCGTCAACCCGTTCGGGGTCTACCTGGCCCGCGTGTACGCCACCACGAGCGTGCCCGCCGACCTGCTGGAAGCCGCCAGAATCGACGGCGCAGGAGAGGTGCGGACATTTTTCACCGTCTCCGCGCGACTGATGACGCCAGCTTTCCTGACAATATTCCTGTTTCACTTCGTGGCTATCTGGAACAACTTCCTCCTTCCTTTGATCATGCTGGGAGATGAGAAACTCTTCCCGGTGACCCTGGGGCTCTACACATGGAATACCCAGGCCACGCAGAATCCGGAACTGCGCGGGCTGGTCCTGATCGGCGCATTGGTGTCGATCGTACCGATGATTGTTGTCTTTCTTTCGCTGCAACGCTTCTGGAGAGGCGGCCTCGGCGCCGGCTCGCTCAAATGAAATCACCCCCCCGAACCGATCAAATTCAGGAAAGAAGAATCCCCCATGCGTCCTCCATTGCGTGCCACCGGCATCGTTCTGATATCCGCATTGGCTCTTTCGGCATGCTCCAGCACGGACACGCAGCCAACCGCAGTTGCGGACAAGGCAGCCTGTTCCCCGTCACAGGGCAAAGTCGAGCTCACCTTCACCTCATGGGTGCCGGAGATCCAGTCGGTCGTCGACGTCTGGAACGCCAAGAACCCGAACATCCAGGTGAAGGTCCAGACCGGACCAGCCGGCAACGCCGGCACCTATCAGAACTTCTTCAACCAGCTCAAGGCCGGCAACGCCCCCGACCTCGGCCAGGTGGAGTACGACGCGCTGCCCAGCTTCCGCCTGCAGGACGGCCTCACCAACCTCGGCGGATGCGACATCGTCACCAAGGCCAAGAGCCGGTTCGTCGACTGGACGTGGAACCAGGTCAGCTTCGGTGAGCAGGGCGCCGCCTACGGCATTCCCCAGGACGCCGGGCCGATGGCGATGTTCTACCGCAAGGATCTCTTCGAAAAGCATGGCATCAAGACCCCGACGACCTGGCAGGAGTACGCCGACGCCGCGGTGAAGGTTAAGGCAGCCGGCGGGTACATCACCAACTTCTCGAGTGTCGACGTCAACCAGTTCGCCGGCCTGGCCTGGCAGGCGGGCGCGCACTGGTTCGCCAACGACGGCACCACCTGGTCGGTGAGCCTGACCGACCCAGCCACCACCAAGGTGGCCACGTACTGGCAGGGTTTGCTCGACCGTAAGCTGGTGTCCGCCGTGCCGCCGTGGACGCCCGAGTGGAACAACGCCTACAACTCGGGCAGCGCCTGGACCTGGGTCTCCGCCGTGTGGGGTGCCAACTCCATCGCCACGGGAGCCCCCAAGACCGCCGGGAAGTGGGCCGTCGCCCCGATGCCGCAGTGGACGGCGGGGGAGGCCGCCGCCGGGAACTGGGGCGGATCCAGCACCGCCGTCTTCAAGGGATCCAAGCACCCGTACGAGGCCGCACAGTTCGCGCTGTGGCTCAACACCTCCGACGAGGCACTGACCCTAATGAACGAGAAGGCGAACATCTACCCAGCGACCACGGCCGGAGCCCAACTGCCCGCGCTCAAGAAGGGCGTCGATTTCTACGGTGGCCAGCCGATCTACGACGTGTTCGCCCAGGCATCCGGCCAGGTGAAGCCGGACTTCGTCTGGGGACCCACGATGACCAAGACGTACACCGACGCATCCGACGGCTTCAAGGCGGCCGTTTCGGGCAGCAGCACCCTGCAGAAAGCGCTTGAATCCACTCAGCAGTCGACGATTGCCACCCTCAAGTCGCAGTCCATCCCGGTCAAGGAATGACGAATCCCCGAACCGGCCGCGCCGCCCCACAACGGCGCGCGCGGCCCGCAGCCCAGAGCTGAGCACGACCCCTCCCCGAAGGTCAGCGCTGGAACGGGACCCGGAGACCGGCGAGTCGAGACACCCCCCGGTCGGATCGGCACGCCGGCTCCGGGTTTCCCGCCTCCGCGATGCCTGCCTCGGCGCGATCGGGATCCTCCGGGCGTTGCGCCATCTCCTCCAACAGCCGCGCCGTCGACTGTGCACCAGCTGAAGCCCACGGGAGAACGATGTACAGCGCACCCCACCGCCGATTCAACCCTCTGACCGGCACCTGGGTCCTCGTTTCACCACACCGCACCGCACGACCGTGGCAGGGGCAGATCGAGGACATTGCGCCGAACCATCGACCTGCCCATGATCCGGAATGTTATCTGTGCCCCGGCAACAGCCGGGCGGGAGGCGCGCGAACGCCCGACTACGCGACGACGTACGTCTTCGACAACGACTTCGCCGCGCTGCACCCGGATATCCCACCCGGGCGTGACAACGAACTGGGGCTACTGGTCGCCGAACGGGAGCGCGGCATCTGCCGCGTCGTCTGCTTCTCGCCGCGGCACGACCTGACCCTCGGCCAGATGCAACCGGACCAGATCAGGCACGTGGTCGACACCTGGACCGACCAGTACGCCGAACTCGCCGATCTGGACTGGGTCAACCACGTACTGATTTTCGAGAATCGTGGCGCCATGATGGGCGCCAGCAACCCGCATCCACACGGCCAGATCTGGGCCAACGAACGCATACCCACCGGGGGTGGAGCAGGAACTGCACCGGCAACGACTGCACGCTGCCCACGGTGACTGCCTGCTGTGTGACTACCTCGCCGTGGAGCTCAAGGTAGAAGAACGGATCGTGTGCCAGAACGACGACTTCGTGGTTCTCGTGCCGTTCTGGGCGGTGTGGCCCTTCGAAACCATCGTCCTCCCGCGCCGTCACCACGGCGCACTGCCCAACCTGGACGATGACGAGCGCGACAGCCTCGCTGACATTCTCGGGCGCCTGAACCGCCGCTACGACGACCTGTTCGCCACGACCTTCCCGTACTCGATGGGCTTGCACCAACGACCGACCGACGGCGCCGACTATCCCGAGTGGCACCTGCACGGGCACTTCTACCCGCCACTGCTTCGTTCAGCCACCGTCCGCAAGTTCATGGTGGGCTATGAACTGCTCGCCCAGCCACAACGCGACATCACTCCCGAGGAGGCCGCCCAGCGGCTCCGAGACGGTACGGGGCAGCAATGACCGCGGAATCGATGCACGGCCGATTGGTGCAGGTGTTCGATGCGGAACCGCAGCTTGTTGTCCGTTCGCCCGGCCGGGTGAACCTGATCGGCGAGCACACCGACTACAACGACGGATGGGCCCTGCCGGTCGCCGTCGACCTCCATACGGAGATCGCGGCGCGGCGGCGCGCCGACCGAATGCTGCACATCGTCGCGCCGCGGATGAACGCGAGAGACGAGGTGTCGATCGATGAACTGCATTCGCGGCAGGGGCCACAGTGGTCACGGTATGTCCGAGGAGTGGCGGCCCCTCCTGCGAGAAGCGGGATGCGATGTCGGTGGCGCCGACATCCTCGTCGATGGTGATCTACCGATCGGCGCCGGCCTGTCGTCGTCAGCATCGCTGGAACTCGGCGTCACCATGGCATTCGCCACCTTGGCGGACTTCCCGGTCGACGCTGCCGCGCAGGCTCAGCTCGGACAGCGGGTGGAGAACGAGATCATCGGCGTGCGGAGCGGCATAATGGACCAGTTGTCCATCGCGTTGGCTGTCGAAGGCCATGCTCTGCTGATGGACTGCCGCAGCATGAACGCCACCGCTGTCCCGATTCCCGATAGCATGCGGATCCTGGTTCTCGACAGTGGTGTGGCCCGAATGCTCACCGGATCGGCGTACAACGAGCGGCGTGGCGAATGCCGGTCGGCCTTGCGCATCCTGCAAGGCCGTGATCCCCGGCTGCGGGCGTTGCGGGACGTCAACGAAGATCTGCTCAGTCGGTGGCTGTCAGACCTGCCGAGGCGGCTCCACCGACGCGCCCGGCACGTCGTCACCGAGAACCGGCGTGTACTCGAGCGTGACCGGGAAGGGTGGGGGTCAGCACGGGGGTTCACCGGCGTGGCTGCCGGGTGCTGTGGTGTGGGTCCATCCGTCGCGGGGCGGCAGCGTCGCTGTGTCGTGCCCTGCGGTGACCGGTGTGGCGTTGGCGTGGGTGGTCCGCGGCGAGCACGTGTAGGTGTCGCGCGGGTGTTCACCGGCCGGTCGGGGCGGGGCGGGGCGCCCGGGCAGGCCGAGTCGGCGTCGTGCCTGGTCGAGGTGGTCGATCATGGTGTGGGTGACGTCGTCGATGGGCCGTTCACCGTCGATGGTGATGAGGGTTTCGCGGTGGTGGTAGTAGTCGAGCAGCGGTGTGACGGCGGCGTCGAAGACGTCGAGGCGGTGGCTGATGACCTGTGCGGTGTCGTCGGTGCGGCCGCTGTGTGCGCCGCGGGCCAGCAGCCGGGTCATCAGTTCGGCACGTCCGGCGGTGAGGTGGACGGCGATGCGGACTTCGGTGCCCAGTGGTCCGGCGACCCGGTACGCGGCTTGCGCTTGGGCGACGGTGCGGGGGAAGCCGTCGAGGATGTAACCGCCGCGCCGGGTCGCGGCTTCGACGGGTTTGCGCAGGATGTCCATGACGATGCTGTCGGGCACGAGGTCACCGCGGTGGATGCACGCGGCGACGGCCCGGCCGATGGCGGTGCCCTCGGCGACGTGGCGGCGCAGCAGGTCACCGCTGGAGATGTGCGCGATGCCGTAGTGCTGCGCGATGCGGACGGCCTGGGTGCCTTTGCCGCTGCCCGGGGGGCCGATCAGCAGTAGTCGCATGGGGACGCTCCGGGGGCTGGGGGTTGGAAGGGGGCGGTCTGCGGCTGGTGCCGGCGGGTGGCGGTGCGGGTGGTGGTGCCGTCGTGTCCGGCACCAGCGCGCGGTCCGGCGGTGGGCGGCGGTGCGGGGTCGCTGGTGTGGTGCAGGACGTGGGTGCGGGCGTAGGTGATGGCGGTGGGGGTGTCGGGGAAGACCCGTCCGTCGCGGCGGAGTTGTTCGGCGACGCCGAGGGCGCTGAGGATTTCCTCGTGGCCGGGGGCGATGCCGGACAGCAGCACGGTGATGCCGCGGCGTTGCAGGCGGTTGATGGCGTCGCCGAGTACGTGCGCGCCGGTCGCGTCGACGGTCGATACCCGCGACATGCGCAGGATCACGACCCGCACGTCGGTGATCTCGGCCAGTTGCAGCAGGAAGCTGTGGGCGGCGGCGAAGAACAGGGGCCCGTCGAGGCGGTAGGCGACGATGTGTTCGGCGAGCAGGGCGTGCTCTTCGGCGCTGTTGTCGCCGGGCTCCAGGGGTACCTGTTCGAGGCGGGCGGTGCGCGCGACCGCCCGCAGGGCCAGCACGACGGCCACGCCCAGGCCGACCGCGACGGCGGTGACCAGGTCCCATACGACGGTCACGGTGAAGGTGAGGAACAGGACCAACGCGTCGCCGCGGGTGGAGCGGGCCAGGGCGAGCAGGGAACCGGTTTCGACCATGCGCACGGTGGTGGCCAGCAGAACCCCGGCGAGCGCGGCGAGGGGGATGCGCCCGACCAGCGGCGCGGCGGCGAGCACGATGACGGCCAGGGCGAGCGCGTGGGTCAGGGATGCGAGTTTCGAGCGGGCGCCGGCGCGTACGTTGACGGCGGTGCGGGCGATCGCCGCGGTGGCGGGGATCCCGCCGAACACGGGCGCGGCGAGGTTGGCCAGTCCTTGACCGAACAGTTCCCGGTCGGGGTCGTGTTGTTCGCCGACGCTCATCGCGTCGGCGACGGTGGCCGACAGCAGGCTCTCCAGCGCGGCCAGCGCGGCCACCGCGCCCGCGGCGGGCAGCAGCGTCTGCACGGCGTGGACGTCGAGGAAGCTCAGCGACGGGGCCGGCACACCGGCGGGCAGGGCACCGATCCGCGCCAGGCCGATCGGGGTGGTTTCAGCGAGCACTGTCGCGGCGGCGACCCCGAGCAGCGAGAACGGCACGCCGGGCCGCCAGCGCGCCCCCAGCAGCATCACCGCCGCGACACCCACGGCCACCAAGATGGGGGCCGGGTGCGGATCGCGGGCGAAGCGCAGCGCCGCGTCGGCGGCCACCGCCCACACCTTGTCACCCTGCGCGCCCGTTACGCCGAGCGCGGCCGGTAGCTGCTGCAACGCGATGACCACGGCGATACCGGCGGTGAAACCCTCGAGCACCGGGGTGGGCAGGTACCGCACGTAGCGGCCGAGGCGGGCCGCCGCCAGCCCGATCAGGATCACCCCGGCCATCACGCCGACCATCAACACCCCGGTGGCGCCGAACTGGGCGACGACCGGCACCAGCACCACCGTCATCGCCCCGGTGGGCCCGGACACCTGCAGGTTCGAGCCGCCGAACACCGCGGCCACCGCACCGGCGACGACCGCGGTGACCAGCCCGGCCTGCGCGCCGAGCCCGGAGGTGACCCCGAACGCCAACGCCAACGGCAGCGCCACCACGGCCACCGTCAGCCCGGCGAGCAGGTCGGTGCGCGGTGCGCGGCGCGCCGCTGTCCAGTCGCTGCGCTGCGGTAGCAGGCCGACGAACCGGGTAGTCAGCGACCGGGTCGCCTGCGCGACGCTCACCGGTGCCCCGGGCTGCGCAGCTGCGTCAACAGATCATCGCGGTCGGTCAGCAGGCAACCGAGGATCCGCCGACCGGCGGCCAACAGCTCCGCCACGTCCGGGGTGCTCAACGCGTACACCACCAACGCGCCTTCCCGCGACGAGGTCACCAGCCCGGCCCGGCGTAACACCGCGAGCTGCTGGGACAGGTTCGACGGCTCCACCTCGATCACGGTGAGCAGGTCCCGCACGGGCTTCGGCCCGTCCTGCAGCAACGCCAGTACCCGGATCCGCACCGGATGGCCCGTGGTGCGGAACAGCTCGGCCTTGGCCTGGTGCACCGGCACGGACACGCCCACCTCGCCCCCGATCCGCACGCCCGCGCCCACCACGACGCCTTACCTCACGACTTGCAAAGTTTAGCAATTAAGCATGAATTCATGGTGGCGGCGAGATCGTGCGGTTTGTCACGCCGGTTGCCCTGGCCGGCACCGGCTTCCTGCTGACGTCCTCCTGGCCCGTCGCCCGTCCCGAGGGGTCAGCCGCTAGGCAGGTCGGGCAGCTCATGACACGGACCCGCACTGTGGCGAACTGCCGCTGTGGTAGCCAGGGCACGCCCCCCAGGACGATTGGGCGCGCGGAGCGGCCCGCCGCGGTATGCCCTCAAGGTGGCCGGGGTGACCGGAGCGGCCGCGAATGCCGTCTCGGTGCGGGGCGGGACCGTCCAGCGACCGACCGTATCCATCGCTTCTTCCTGGCGGGTCGCCGCGGGCCATGTGTGCCTGCACCTCGGCGAGCTGTCGGCCAGCCCGGGTGCGTCGAGCCGGTACGGAGGCGATGTCAGGACATGGGGGGGCGGGGTGTGCCGGCCAGGCACGAGAGAAGGGGAAGCCAAGCCGGCACTCCCCGCCCGGTCTGTGACCGCCGGACGGCCCGGCGACGCGGCCTATCGGGTGTGGGATTCGGCCGCCGCCCGCAGGTCGTCCAGCAAACCGGCCTGGGAGGTCAGGACCTCGGTCAGGATCCGGCGCGCGACCGCGAGCAGTTCAGCGACCTGGGGGCTGACCAGGGAGTAGATGACCGTGGAGCCTTCCTTGCGGGTGACGACCAGGTTCATCTTGCGCAGCACGGCCAACTGCTGCGACAGGTGCGCCGCCTCGATGCCGACCTCGGGGAGCATCTCGGAAACCGCATGATCTCGCTCCGACAGCAGCTCCAGGACCCGGATCCGGGCGGGGTGCGCCAAGGCCTTGAAGAACTCGGCCTTGGCCTGATACAGCGGCGTGCTCACCGGTCCACCCCCTCCTGACCCGAAACCGTACCCGGATGGGTGCCGTGATCCAGCCTGGGCCGCGCGGCGGCCATCCGCACCTGTGACATTCCCCTGCCCCGCGCCAACTACTGCAAGACTCATCACTTGCTAAAGTTAGCAAATCATTGAGGGTTGGCGGGAGACGCCGCTCTCGCGCACGAAAGGCTCTCCGCCGATGACTGTGGCAACGACGCCCGGCCTGACCGACGCCCCCACCACCCACCCCCGGCTGCTGGAATGGGTACGCCAGGTGGCCGAGCTGACCACCCCCGCCCGGATCCACTGGTGCGACGGCTCCGACGACGAATGGCAGCGGCTCACCTCGGAACTCGTCGACACCGGCACCCTGGTCCGGCTGAACGAGGCTAAGAAGCCGAACTCGTTCTGGGCAGGCACCGACCCGTCGGACGTGGCCCGGGTGGAGCAGCAGACGTTCATCTGCTCGGCCGACGAAGCCGACGCCGGGCCGACCAACAACTGGATGGCCCCCGCCGCGATGAAACAGCTCATGACCGGGCTGTACCGCGGCAGCATGGCCGGGCGGACCATGTACGTCATCCCGTTCTGTATGGGTCCCCTGGACGCCGAGGACCCGAAGTTCGGCGTCGAGATCACCGACTCGGCCTACGTCGCCGCCAGCATGAAGATCATGACCCGGATGGGCACCCCGGTACTGGACGTCATGGGCGCCGACGCCGACTTCGTACCGGCCCTGCACTCGGTCGGCGCGCCACTGGCCGACGGCCAAGCCGATGTGATCTGGCCCTGCAACGACACCAAGTACATCGCCCACTTTCCGGAGACCCGCGAGATCTGGTCCTACGGCTCCGGCTACGGCGGCAACTCGCTGCTGGGCAAGAAGTGCTACAGCCTGCGGATCGCGTCGGTGATGGCCCGCGACGAGGGCTGGCTCGCCGAGCACATGCTCATTGTGAAGCTCACCAACCCGGCCGGGGTCGTGCACTACATGGCGGCGGCGTTCCCGTCGGCGTGCGGCAAAACCAACATGGCGATGCTGCAGCCGACCATCCCCGGTTGGACGGTGGAGACACTCGGCGACGACATCGCGTGGATGCGGTTCGGCGAGGACGGCCGGCTGTATGCGGTCAACCCGGAGTACGGGTTCTTCGGCGTCGCGCCGGGCACCGACCACACCACCAACCCCAACGCGATGCGCACCCTGGAGAAGGGCAACTCGCTGTTCACCAACGTCGCGCTGACCGATGACACCGACGTGTGGTGGGAGGGCATGGGGCAGCCCCCGTCCCATTTGACCGACTGGCACGGCAACGGCTGGACTCCCGAAGCGGGCCGGCCCTCCAGCCACCCGAACTCGCGGTTCTGCACCCCGATCAAACAATGCCCGATCCTCGCGCCGGAATACGACGACCCCCGGGGCGTGCCGATCTCGGCGATCCTGTTCGGCGGACGCCGCAAGACCACCATCCCGCTAGTGGCTCAGTCACGGAACTGGAGCCACGGCGTGTTCCTGGGTGCCACCCTGTCCTCGGAGACCACCGCCGCCGCGGTCGGGCAGGTCGGTGTCGTGCGGCGTGACCCGATGGCAATGCTGCCGTTCATCGGCTACCACGCCGGCGACTACCTGGGCCACTGGCTGTCCATCGGCGAACGGGCCGAAAGCCCGGCCACGCTGCCGAAGATCTTCCAGGTGAACTGGTTCCGTCGTGGTGACGATGGCCGGTTCCTCTGGCCGGGCTACGGCGAGAACTCACGTGTTCTCAAGTGGATCGTCGAACGCCTGGAAGGCACCGCCGACGCCGTCGACACCCCGATCGGGCAGGTACCGTACCCCGCGGCCATCGACACGGCCGGTCTCGACGTCACCGACGCCGACCTCGCCCAGGCGTTGCACGTCGACCCCGCCGAGTGGCAGGCCGAGATCCCGCAGATCCGTGAATGGTTCGACACGTTCGGCGACAGGCTGCCCGCCCAGTTGCAGACCGAACTGGACGGCCTGACCCACCGCCTGCAGCAGTAACACCCGTCCCCCGGCCGTGGCGTGGCCCCCGACGCCGTGCCCCCCGCAACAGGGCCACGCCACACCCCCTCAGCAAGGAGCAACCTGGTGACCGTCACCCGCACCGAACTGGCCGTCCACGTCGAAGCCGCGTTCACCACAGGACCCGCCACCCGCGACCGGATGCTCGCCTACGCGGCCGGCAGCCACGCCCGGCCCGAGATCATCGACCTGATCAACGGCCTGCCCGACAAGTCCTATCCGAGCCTGCGTGACCTGTGGTACGAACTCGGCCACGTCCCCGTCGGCGGCTGAACAAGGCCATGCCCAGCACGTCGCGGCGTTCGGCGCCGGCCGAAGGACGGCAGCGAGGTGAGCATGCTGGTCGACAACGGCTCGGCGGTGCACCTCACGAGCGGGTTGGTGCTGGTCGAAGGTTCGCAGCTTGACCGGTGACGGACGTCAGCGGAGCTTGATCTTCTCCAGTCGCCCGGTCTCGTGGTCGATTTCGAGTTCGGTGACGGTGGCGCCGGCGACCAGCGCGTCCCGGCCGTCCGCGTCCTCGCCGTCCTCGATCTCGATCTCGGTGTCGCCGGTGACCTGGGCCGAGACCCGGCCCCCGGCCGAGGTCACCACGACCAGACGCCCGGTGGCGGAGTCGAACGACTCGACCGTGCCGAACCGGTCGCCTTCGTCCTCGTCGTCCACGCCGTCGTGGTCACGGTCGCCGTTGCAGCGGTCACCGCTGCGGTCGTCCTCGTCCTCGTTGGTGCGACCGTCGTGGTCGCGATCCTCGGCGCCGTCTGCCACACCGTCGTCGTCGGAGTCACGGTCGCCGGGCCGCAGCCCGAGTTCGTTCTCGTCCTCGTCGTCGACGTAGTCGTGGTCGGTGTCGTCGTCGTCCGCGGCGCAGGCTTCGAGGGCGTCGTCCTCGTCCTCGTTGGCCACACCGTCATGGTCGAAGTCCTCGTCACCGTCGAGGATTCGATCGCCGTCGCTGTCGGCCTTGTTCACCTTGGTGCGGGTCCGGCGCTCGTCGCCGTCGTCCTGGCCGTCGTTGTCGGTGTCCTCGTCGCGGGGGTTGCCGCGCAGCTTGTACTCGCGCAGGTTGCTCAGCCCGTCACGGTCGGGGTCGCGGGCCGCGTCGGCCCTGCTGTGCGGGTTGAGGTGATACCGGCGTTCCCACTTGTTCGGGATGCCGTCGTGGTCGCTGTCCCGGGCGCCGGCCTGGGCCGGCAGGGCGAAACCCGTCGCGGCCACCACGGCCAGCATCGACGTCGCCGAAATCCGCCACCACCGCATCCGGGTCTCCTCCGTCTCCAGGGCGTCAAGTCGGACTCATCCTGGGGTGAGAAGGTTGCGGCCACCGGATGCGGCCGGTTGCCATCCGGCTGCAGCAGCGAACAGGCCACGCCGGTCAGAACCGCGTCCAGCCGACGACACACCGCGCCGACCCAACGCGTTGTCCCGTCTCAGTTCGGCTGAGGCAGTCTCGTGAACCTGTCGCAGCGCCGGTCACAAGCACCCCGCCTCGCTGGGGACGCTCCGGTGTTGTCTCACTCGTGTTGTCGCATCCTGCTCGGCGGCAGTCCGATGCGTCCATCCGCTGAGACAGGACACCCGCCACTCAAGAAGCGCCCACCAAGAGCCGTCGACCCGGTCTTGGAGGTATGGCGATGAAATTCCATTTCCGGGAAGCCGCCGGTTGCGGACGCCACCGCTCATCGGCTGGATCTGCTGCGCCAGATGCTGCTCATTCGGCGCCGCAGCCCGGTCAGCGGTAGCGCCGCCTGCTCACCCAGCGGCCCGGTTTCCTGACAGACCTCGGCGGGTCCGCAATAGCGCGTGCAGGATGACGCGCAGGGGCTTTCGCTGCGGCGAAGGCAGGGCCTCCCGGGCAGCGATGAAGGCCTCCGTCGCGGCGAGCGCCTCGGTGTGCTCACCGCGGACGGCGTGCAGCTCGGCTTTCTCCCGATACACCCGGACCAGAATTTCCCGCAGGCCACGCTCGGTGCATTGCAGGTGGGCGGCGTCCAGGCTCTTCAGGGCCCGGTCGGTCGCGCCGAGCCCGCGCTGGGCCCGGGCCAGGGTCAGCAGGTACTCGGCCATCTCGTCGGCGTCGTTGGCTCCCGCACCCTTGTTGCGGGCGATGCAGACCTGCATCGTCTGCTCCGCCTCCGCGTACTCGCCGTTGGCGATCTGGATCACCCCGATCGTGTCCAGCGCATCCGAGTCAAGGTGGTAGGCGCGCGCGACCGCGTGTTCCTGCATCCGCCGCGCGACGTCCCTGGCCCGCGGGAGGTCACCGGCCCGGTACTCGGAGTAGGCCCAGTTGTTCAGCGTCACGATGAGCCGTTCCCACTCGCGGAGCCCCAGGGCCAGTTCCTCGGCCTGGCGGTAACGCGGCCGCGCCGCGTCCATATCGCCGTTCTCGGCCAGCGCATCGGCCAGCTTCAGACGGTGCCAGACCTGCATATGCGCGGTGGCCGTCTCGTCGAGCAACTCGACCGCGTCCTGAGCGTGCCTCAGAGACTTGGCCCCATTGCCTGACAATCGCTCGATACTCGCCCGCACCAGGTGGGCACGCGCCTGCAGCCGACGGTCGCCGTGCTTACGCGTCCAAGCCTGGATGCCCTTGACATGCCGGCCAGCTTCCCGGAAGTCGCCGGTGCGCCTGAGCATGTCGATCCAGCACAGCCGCGCACGCATCAGCAGGGCCTCGTCGCCCAGAGCCTCCGCCTGTCGTTCGAGTTGCACCGCTGCGGTGTACCCCACGGCGGCGTCCACGGCGACCCGGTCCTCCAACGCGAGCAGGGCAGCCGACAACTCCTCGGCGCCAGCCACACTGCCGTCCACCCCATGCCGGTTCACCGCAGTCTCATCGGCCGCGAGCCCACGATGAACGCAGCCTGGTGACACACCCCACAGCAGTGCATGGCGAGGCTCGACGGACGGCGCGGAACATCAGGAGGCAACTCCAGGCATCATGATCGCCAACGTCCTCCCGACGGTCTGACCCAAACGACGGCCGGGGTGCCTTGTTAGCGATACGTCGACCGACGGGAGGACGTCGCCGTGCCGACGCTGCCGGGGTCGATGTGGCCTGATAGAAGCCCGAAGCATCCCACTGGATTTCCGCCCGCGGTCTCGCTGGCGGCGGCGCATCGCGTGAGGCGACGCGACGGAAGTCCGGGTGGGCGCAGTAGTAACGACGATCGAGCTCGCCGAGGTGCGAGTCACGGTAGACGTGGACGCATACGCCGACCTGCGGTTGCCGCCGGTCAGGATCACCGCCAGCGGCAGGCCGCTGGCGTCGGTGATCGGGTGGTGCTTGCTGCCCAGCCGGCCCCGGTCGACCGGGCTGGGACCGGTGCAGTGCCCCTTTGAGCGCTCGCAGGTGCGAGGAGTCCACCACCGCGTGCGCCAGGTCCAACAACCATGGCCACCCGCGCCCTGACCAACGACAAGATCACCGTCGAATGGAACAGCGCAGTCGAGGAAATCCTCGGCGAGGACGGCACGGTCGTCGGCGCCCGGCTGCACAACCTGCACACCGGCCAGACGAAGATCCTCGACGTCACCGGCGTCTTCGTCGCCATCGGCCACGACCCGCGCAGCGAACTGTTCCGCGGCCAAGTAGGACTGGACGATGCCGGTTACGTGCAGGTCGCCCACCCTGGGGCGCGCACCAGCATCCCCGGCGTGTTCGCCGTCGGCGAGCACCGCCTGCAGCCTCACCGCCAGGGCCGCATCGGCGCGGGCGTGGTGGGCCAGCAGCGCCGCGGACCCACCACCGGGCGCTGCCGCCGCCAACACCACACCGACCACGCCTGGCCCCGACACGTCGAACACGGCGAGCAGCAGCACGGCCAGCCCCGGCATCACCAGGGCGTTCGCGGCCACCGCCACGGCGACAGGCACCGGGCGCCGCAGCACCCGCGCCAGCCCCGAACCCTCCACGGTGGTGCCGACCGCCAGCATCGCCGCGACCAACAGCGCAGCGAGGACCGCACCGGGTGGCACTCACCGCGCCCCGACCGGTGCCGCCGTGCGCGCCCCAGCGGCCAGCCGCCGCACGACGTGCTCCGCGTCGCGGCCCACCCCGCGCAGCGTGGCCGAGGCGATGCCTCGCTGCCCTTCCAAACCGACGTAGCCCAGGCCGGCTACCGTGCTCGACACGCCTCGGTCATGCAGCGGGCGCCCAGTGGCATCCAAGGCGCCACGCCCGTCGGATCCGGCGCAGTCCGCGAGATGCGTTGTCTGGGGCCGGAAGCCGGTGGCCAGCAGCAGCACATCGACCGGCTCCGACGTCCCGTCGGCCCACACCACCCCGTCCGGGGTCAGCCGGGTGAACATCGGCCGCCAGTCCGGCCGCCCGGCATCGATCGCGGCCCGGTAGCGGCCGTCGTCGAGCACCCGCACGGTCTTGCCCCGCAGCAGCCGCCCCAGCGGCAGCCGTTCCACACCGGTGCGGTGCAGCCACTCGTGCAGGTCCCGGCCGAGCGGACGCTGCGGTATGAACCGCACCGGCGCGCGGGAGGCAAGGGTCACCGCGGCAACCTCGGCCAGCTCCACCGCGATCTGCACTGCCGAGTTGCCGGCCCCCACGACCACGACGCGCCGCCCGGCCAGCGGCACCGGCGCCCGGTACTCGGCCGAGTGCCACACCGTGCCGGCGAATGCGTCCAGCCCCGGCAACGCTGGCCGGTACGGTGCGCCGAAGCCACCCGCGGCCGAGATCACCAGCCGGGAAGCGAACTCGCGGCCGTCGCCGGCCCGGGTCACGAACCCCTGGGTGGTGCGGGTGACCGCGACGGCCAGCGTGTTCACCTCGATCGGCACACCCAGCCGCTGCGCGTACGCGCCCAGGTAGGTGACCACCTCATCCCGGGTCGGATACCGGTCCGGATCCCCGCCGAATGCCAGGTCGGGCAGCTCGCTGAAGCGCGCCGGCGAGAACAGCGTGAGGCTGTCGTAGTAGCGCGACCACGACCCGGTCGGCGACGGGCCAGCCTCCAACAACAGCGGCTCCAGGCCGTGGCGGCGCAGCGCCCAGGCGGCGGCGAGACCAGCTTGACCGGCACCGATGACAACAGCGTCGAGGAGGCTCATGCCATCACCATATCGTCATTCCATGGATTTGCGATATGACGATGTGAGATAGGATCGGCGGCGGAGGTTCTTGATGCCCGACATCCCGACACTGACCGCACGCACCCGCGAGTTTCTACGCGCCCTCGCCAGCGAGAACCGCCAGCAAGTCCTCCTGCTGTTCACCGACGGACAACCTCGCAGCGTCGGGCAGGTCGCCGCAGAGCTGGGCGTCGGCCAGTCCACCGCCTCCGAACAACTCGCCGCACTACGCCGCGGCGGCATCGTCCAGGCCCGCCGCGAAGGCAAGACCGTCTACTACTGCGCCGACCGGGACGGCATCATCGCCGCCCTGGACGATCTCCAGACGATCCTGCGAAGCTGCTGCCCACCCACCTGACCCACTGGGGCTCAGGCTCCCGCCTGCGCAATGGGCGCTTGCTTGCCCGGGTGGCGTTGCCGCGTCCTCGCCTCAGCACTGACTTCGCAGTCGGCTCCTGGTTTGTCGCCGGTGGCTTGTTGAGCACGGGGGAGTCGGCGTGTTGGTGACTACATGTTCTCTGGGGGTCAGCGGCTTTGGCTAGCGACTTCTTCCAGGTCAGGCACTGCAGTCAGTGACCTATCGATCACCGCATATGTGGTGCAAGGGACTCCCTCTGGCGTGGTTCGTTGGGGTGCTGCCTGTCGATCCGGGGACGTCCGTCTGGTCGGCGTGGGGACGGGGCTTAGCCCTGGGTGGCCCCGGCTGGACCGGTACGGTGGGCGACGTGGAGGTGGGACGGACGGCGGTCACCGGGCGGTTGGCGCGGTGGTTGCTGCTGGCCTGCACGCTGTTCGGTCTGGCGGCGATGCACACGCTGGGTCATGCCGGCCTGAACATGGAGGCCCACTCTGGCCATGCGCCGGTGTCGGTGATGACTTCGGGCGTGATGGATGGTGCGGGCCCGGTGACATGGGTGACCAGCGTGGTGGACGCCTGTCCGGGCTGTCCGCCGGGATCGGGCCATGACGGCATGTCCGGGTGGGATGTGTGCCTGGCCGTGCTGACTGGGTTCGCCGCGCTGGCCCTGTTGGCGGTGTCGCTGACGGGGTTGTGGTCGGATCGCGCTCCTGTGGGTACGACGTGGATGCCGCTGCGGGTGCCTCGGGGCCCGCCGCTTGGGCTGGGTTTGGTTCTCGCCGCGGGATCGGTGCTGCGCATATAGGCCCGTGCCGGTCGCGGCCGCCCGCAGGGGGTGGCCGTGGCAAGGACGCCTTGTTGTGCACGTTCACCGATACCGAGAGGACTTCTTGTTGTGTTGACACGTTCTGTTGTGCTGCGCCGTGTGCTGATCGCCGGTGCGGCCCTGACCACCACGGTCGTGCTGGCCGGCTGCGGCGACAACGATGCCACCGCGCCGGGGCACGGGATGGGCCCTGGCATGGGCGTCTCCGCGGCGTCCGCCTCGCCGGGCGCGGTGTTCAACGCCGCGGACGTGATGTTCGCCCAGGCGATGATTCCGCACCACCAGCAGGCCATCGCGATGGCCGACCTCGCGCCGACCCGGGCGGCCAGCAGTGAGGTCAAGGCGCTCGCGGAGAAGATCAAGAAAGCGCAGCAGCCTGAGATCGACGTGATGGCCGGGTGGCTGGCTGCGTGGGGTCAGCCCACGCCGATGCCGGGGATGAGCGGTGGCATGGTGATGCCGGGTGCCAGTCACGGCCCGATGGCCGGCTTGATGTCGGCTGCGGACATGAAGGCGCTGGAAGCAGCCTCCGGTGCAGCGTTCGATAAGCAGTTCCTGACCATGATGATCGCGCACCATGAGGGTGCGATCATCATGGCGCAGCAGGAGCAGGCGCAGGGCTCCAACCCCGACGCCAAGGCCTTGGCCGCGAAGATCGTCACGGATCAGCAGGCCGAGATCACCACGATGCAGGACATGCTCAAGAAGATGTGACCGAGTTTGGGGAGGTCGGTACCCCCTGCGGGTACCGGCCGCCCATGGTGGTCGAGCGTGGTCAGTGGGCGTGGTGGTACTGGTGCACCACCGCGTGACCTCTGCCCCGCGAGATCATCCACCGGTTCACCGGGGTGGTCAGCAGGAATGCCACCACCAGCGAGAACGCCAGCGACCCCCAGAACAGGACGCTGGTCAGCCCGGCGTCCATCGCCCCGGGCACCGCGACGATGACCGCGTTGTCGAGCAGCTCCATCACCGCGATCGACACCGTGTCCGCCGCCAACGCGATCTTCAACGCGGCCCCGAAGCCGACCCCGGCGCGGAGCACGCCGCGCATGGTCAGGCCGTAGCCGAACACGAACGCCAAGGCAATCGAGAGCACCACGGTGCCCGCGTTGTGCAGCCCGACCGCGGTACCGATCACCATGCCGAGCACCTCACCGATCGCACAGCCGGTCAGGCAGTGAAGCGTCGCCGACGCCGCGGTCCCCCACGTCGTGCTGCCGGCATGCTGATGGGCGTGGTCGTGCACCGCGGCCGGTGACATCGTCCCGGCGCCGTGGTGATGGTCGTGGTTCATACGCACCTCCTCAACCAGGCCATCATACCCCTAGGGGGTATGTGTCGCAACGGGGTGCGACCAGCTGTACCGTCAATTCGGCGCGGTCAGGGCCGGGTGTCGGCGCACTACCTCATGTCCCGAACCAGGTACGGCTTGCTCCCCAGGGTGGGTACACGCTCGGCCGCGGTTCGAGGGTCAGCTGTGCCCGGTGGAAGTCGTAGTGCCGGGTGCCGTAGTGGTAGACGTCGGCAACGGTCATCGTGTCAGCGAAGAACGGGTCCTAGTCGACGGGAAAGTGCATCTGCCTGGCCAGCGATTCCTCGGTCTCCGCGTCGAGACGGCGGTGAAGCTGGTTCACGATCCGGTCGAGAAGCCGGGTCAGGCGAGGGCCGTGGAACACGAGCACGGCCCGGGCCGGGTTCAGCCGCACCGTCGTGCGGGCGAACGCGGGCAACGCGGCGCTGACCGCGAAATCGCCGAATACCACCCGCGACGTGCAGTCCCCGCTCTCCTGCCGATCGAAGACGATCTCCACAGGCACGCCCTGGCGGACCCGGATCACATCTGGACGGTAGCCACCCCGCACGACGACCTGCACCCGCTGCACCCCGTCGGCCGACTCCGCGGCCTGCGCCCGGCGAGAGCCGAAGAAGAACCAGACCAGGAAGCCGACCACCCCGGCCGAGGCCAGCAGCACGACGACATCGGCGATGTTCATGGCGTCCCCCTCGTGAAGCTCCCCACTACCCTCACGCAAGATACCCCCCAGGGGTAGGTACCTTCGTCCCGTAAGACGTGACCCTCGCTCGTACCGGGGCCGGATTGCAGCGGAGCAGGGTGGGGGGTGAAAGCCGAGGAGAGGGGGTGTCATGAGACGCCAACCGTGGGGACTGTACGCAATCGCGGCGGCGATCCTCGTCGTCGGCTTGGTCGCCTTCGGCGTGCCCGCGTCGACCCTGCTGGTCGCCGCGTTCGCGCTGGCCTGCCCCGTGATGATGATGTTCATGATGGCCGGCATGCACAGCGGCCACGACGACGCCGACCAACACCGGACGGTCAACCACAGCCCGCAGACGCCCCACACCGCCAGCCAACGCTGAGCGGGTCCGGCAACAGCCCACGAAGGAGATCGCCATGATGTACTGGGGCACCGGCATGGGCACCTGGGGCATGACGCTCATGACCATCAGCAGCCTGCTGTTCTGGGGCCTGATCATCGCCGGAATCGTGGTGCTGGTCCGCTACCTCAGCCGCGACCTTCGACCCGTCGGCCCGGCGCCCGGGGCCACAACACCGCAGCAGATCCTGGCCGAACGGTTCGCCCGCGGCGAGATCAACGAAGCCGAGTACACCAGCCGCCTGCACCGACTCGACGCTCCACCACCAGCCGACCGGCCCGGAGACTGACCACTGCGGCGCACAAACGGCTAGCTACAACAACCACCGACCGACGATCTTCGTTCGCGAAGACGCGCTAGCTGTGATGTCCGGAGTGTCCTGACGCGACAGCGCCGCGAGATCACAACCCTGGTCCGCGCGTTGCAGCCGCAGGCTGTCCGCCAAGGCGGCACAAGACTGTATGGCAGGCAGTCTTAGAACGCCTGTACGATGATCGTGTGGGGAGCGTGAGCCCGGAGCGGGAGGAGCCCGCTTACCCGCACACGATATGTTGCCGCGGCCCGTCGGTACCTCAGTGCCGTCTCGTCGGTGCAGGCGGTTGGCATGCCGATCGATCCCGGACCGCCGGGCGCAGTGCGGGACTGCGATCGCGGTGGCATCGCCGCGTTGCGCGAGCTGCACGAGGCCCTTGGTGAGATGCTCAGCGCGCGGCAGAGCTGGGATGCGATCCGCCCCCGGCGACGATGAGCCCAACCCGATCTTCGTGTCCCCGCTGGCCCCGTGGTGCTCCGATGGTGACCGGACGTCGGAGCACGGTGCAGCATTGTGCGACACGCACCGGCACGCAGGCCCCACTCGGCGACATGCTAGAGTCGTTACCCGCAGGTCCGGGAGTAACGAAACGCCCGGACCAGCGGATACGCAACCGCGACCCGCTGGACGCATCAGCACGCGCGATCACGGGGAGTAGTTGTATGAGCGCCCGTAGCTCAATGGATAGAGCATCTGACTACGGATCGGAAGTAGACGTACTCCGATATTGATTCGGCGTTCAGTACAGCTAGGCCGTGACCTGGGTAAACACAGGATCGCGGCCTAATTCGTTTCCGCATACTGGCGGAAATTCCCACGCATCGGGACCGTGGTGCTCCGATGGTGGTCGGCTGTTTCGGAACGACCTGTGCTGCGCGAGGATGCTGCGGTTGGGGGAAGGTCGTTGCGTCTAGCCGAGGGCATACGCGCTTGTGGACCGCGTCGAGGCTAGTACCTCGTCCCTGGATAGCGGATCGCGCGGAGCTGCCCCGCAGTACGCGAGCGGCGGCCCATGGACAGAGCGCTGTCTCTGCTCTCTCGGCCGGCACCGCGGCGGGCGATGCCGGTACCTCACTTCGCGGCTATCCGGGCGGTGAACTCGGCTCGTTGTTGAGCCTCAGCGGCAGTGATCATCTCCTTCTCCTGCGGTGTGAGGTGGATGCGGCAGGACTCGATCGGCGTCGGATAGGTGATCGCGTCGGCCTGGCACGGCCTCCCGGCCCGGGTCGGCCTGCTGCAGATCGGTACTCGCTTGCGTTGCTCACGCCGCAGAGCGTCTACCTGCTCATCCAGCAGTTCGTTTTGCCTGCGAAGCTTCGCGACGGTGTCCCGGAGCAGGGTGATCTCGGTCTGAAGGCGCTGGTAGTCCTCGCCGCGAGCGCGGCGGACTCGGTGCTTGGACACACCGCTGCAACGGTTGCCTGGCGCGGCGCCGCACTGCGGGCATGGCCAGTCCAGGTCAGGGTCCTCGACGGTGACGAGGCCTTCGGGCAGCGTGCGGGCGTCGAAACCGCGACCGAGCTCGGCGGCGGAGAACACCGTCTCACCGAAACAGGCCCGGCGGAACCCGCCCTGGGGCCCGACGACCCACTCGCTGATCGGCCCGTAGACCTCGACGGCCTCCTCGACAGTCAGGAGATGTGTGTAGGCGATCGGGCCCGAGCCGCCATACAAGGTGCCCGCGACGGTTTCGCCGATCGACAGCCAGGCGATCGGCTCACCGCAATGGCTATCCCAGGCCACGGCGCGGCCCTCATGGCGCAGACGAGATCCATCACCTTCCGCCATGCCGGATCCCCTATCCAATGATCAGCTCAGGTCGGCAGAGGGAAGTTTAGCGCGCAGGACCCTTGTAGACAGATGATCGAGAATCCGACGATGAGGCGGTTGTCGGCGAGTCTGTTCAGCTTGCTGTGTCCCTGCTCCCTGATGCGGTTAGGCGGCCGCGGCGCCCGTAGTGGTGTCGACGTCATCCTTCTCGTCGAGGTCGCCGATGTGATTTTCGAGTCTGGCGAGCACGGTGGTGAGTTTGCTCGACCAGTCGCCCCGTTCGCTCTGGTACCAGTCGCGGCGCTCCTTCATCGCCTCGGTCTCGGACTGACCCAGTACAAACAGCAGCAGTTCCAGCCCGACCCGGACCCGATTGCCCTCGAACCCGCTCAGGGTGGCGTATATCTCGGTGAAAAATTGGTGTGCCGTGTTGAGGATGATCACCAACTGGCTCCCGCGGAGTTCCGGACGATAGAACGGACCCTCCGGTATCTCCTGGAACTCGACCTTGTACGGCTTCTCGATGGTTTCCTGCTGCTTCTGGCTGGCGATGACCTCCGGCGGCACTCCGGCCTTCTGCGCGGCACGTTCGATCTCCTTCTGAAGATTCTCGGTCGCTTCCTGCTCTTGCTCCTCGCTGCGCGGGCGCTTCTGCAGAATGTTCGACACGTTCTCCATGATCTTCTCGGAGGTCCGGCTGGAGTCCTCGTCCTCGCCGGTGAAACCCGCGTTCTTCAGGGCCTTGGCTGCCCGCCGATAGCGTTCACGCTGATAACCAAGGGATTGTTGGACATTGTGCTTCCGGAGCAGTTGCACGACCCGCTCCGACATCTCGACGGCCTGCTTGGAGTTGGTGACACCGAACAGGTCATCCATCGTGGCCGGGAAGTCGATCTGCACGCCGACGTAGCGATCGTTGTTCTGGAAGTGGTACAACTCGGTTCGGGAAACCACGTCAATCTGCCGCCCATGCCGGGTGAAGATCAGCCCGTTGTTCTCCTTCCGGATGCTGAACCGGGCCTTCGCCCAGTTCTCACCCTTGCGGCCGCGGGCGCCATCCAGGAACTGCGGCGGCAGGTAGGAGTACCGGACGACGATGTCACCGAGCGATTCGCCGGATTCCTCGTCCTTGACCGGGATGCGCAGACCTGGCAGTGCCTCAGCCCCGTCCGGCGGATTTTCGTAGAACCGCGCTCCCGGCGTGGTGAACAACGGGTCGATCGGCTCCACGGTCTTGTCGTTGACCTTGATCGACGTGGTGCGCAGGTAGCCGCGGTAGGTAACCCCGAAACGCTGCAGCAGGTTGCGTTCCAGATCGGTCTTGGTGCGCCACATCCGGAAATCCAGTTTGTCCCAGATGACGACCGTGCGGGCCGCCGCCACTCCGCCGGGGAAAGAGCGCTCGATCTCGTCGACCACCCAGGCGGGTAGGGTGTCCACGACCGCGGTCGGGGTGATGACCCGGCCATCGGTGGCGCTGTACGTGCCGGCCGAGATCTCGTCGACGTCGATGGTCACCCGGTAGAAGTCCTCGTCCCCGATACGCGAGTAAACCGCGAACCGCCGGCCCTGACTGACCGAGGCGCTGGGCAGTCCGAACCCGAACCGGCCGAACATGCGCCGACTGTTGTGCCGGTCAGTGCCACCCCACCGACACGCGGCGGTGATCATCCCGGGGATCATGCCGTAGCCGTCGTCGACGAACGCGATCGCGTCCGGCTTGGTGTCCTTACTGGTGGCGTAGCCGAAGTAGATGTGGATATTCTCGGCGCCGGCTTCGATGCTGTTGTCGATCAACTCGTCCGCCGCGCGGGCCGGGTTGCGGTAGCCATGCTTGCGCATGCTCTCGACGAACAATCGCCCGTCGACCAGGTCACCGGCCGCGTCGCTGCTCGCGACGTAGGCCTGCTGTCGGTCGTGGGCCTCCTTGGCGTTGCCGTTCATACTGATCCTCTCTTTCGACGGCCCCTGCGGCCGTGTCGTGATGTGGACGCCGCGGGGTAGTGCTCGACGGCTGGACTACGCTGCCTTGAGAACCTCAGCCTTCGGCCGCATCCGGGAGATCGCCTGCGAGACCGCGCTGCGGCCCACCCTGCGACGCCGGGCCACTTCGGCCGGGGACAGCCCGCCCGCGAACAGCATCACAATCTCGGCTTCGGCCGGCGGGAGGGAGCGTGCGAATCGCTGCACGACATCCCAACTGTCGACGTTCACGATCGCGTTGTTCGGAGGCTGGGCGAGATCGTCGGCCTGACCGCCGCGCTGCTCCAGGTAAGCCTGGACCCACTCCTCGTCGGTGGACGCGGTCGCACTCTTGGCGGCGTAACGGCGCAACAACTCCGGCACCCGGCGGCGGGCGACCTGAGCCAGGAAGCCCTCGAACGGCACGCCTCGGCCGGCATCGAACCGCCCGACTGCCTCGGCGAGGCAGGCGTTGGCGACGTCCTCAAACTCGCTGTGCTGGCGCCACCCGACCGGCGTACTCCGGCGGATCACCTGCACCAACCTTCGCCAGTCATTCTGCGTGACCAGCCCGACGGCCGCAGCCGCCGGGTCCAGGGCGCAAAGATGCCCCATATCGGCCCCCTCCTCAGGTAAGCGGGGGTCGGCACGGGGCCGGGACGTGGATGTTGCCTCGTTCGAGGACCTTTGTGGTCCTATTGCCAGGTCAACCCACCGCGGATGTCAAGTTGTACGGCCAGATTGCGCCAACGAATTCTGGCCCGAGAAGATCCGAACGACCTACCTCCTCCACCGTGGCGGCGAGCCGGTCGCACCTTCCACTAGGTGATTCCCCTGCCGGACCCGATCTGTTCACCCCGGCTTCCTGACCACGTGGGATTCCGCTGGAAGAACCCATGATCAGTAAAGCCGAACGGTGAGCACGTCAAGTATCTGGGACACGAGCGTCAAGCATCCGTGACGGGACACATTGTTACCTAATGAGACTGGCCAGTTGGTCTCTTTCGGACCAAGGCGCCGCGCAAGCGCGGCGCGCGCCGGACGCGCTAGGCCTGCTGGCTGCCCTCGGCCGGCACGCCGGCCCATGCTGCTGTTGGGGGCAGTGTTTACCCAAGGAACTGGGCCTCGGGTGCCAAAGCCGTGAGTAAGGCATGGCTGGCGACGAGATCGCACTCGGCCTCGATCAGCTGAGCCGAGGTGCAATCCGGCAGGCGTGCCCAGGACCATTTGATCTCTCCGGTAACGCAGCGCGTTGCCGGTGGTCCGCAAGACAGCTCCTGGCGACATAGGCGGCCTGCCGGGCCCGGATGAGCCTTGCCCGATGTACACGAGGCACTTCTCGTCCGCACGGCGGATCCGATAGACGCCCACGTTGGGCACAGTGACCGGCGCGGAACTCCATGCGCTCCGGGAGAGGCCAGCCCAGTCGGGCGCCGTCGGATGGCGGCTCAGGTCGAGGATTGAGGGGTGATCGGCTGACCGGGAGACGAGCAGAGCCTGATAGCCGCGTATTAACCGGCCCGCTTCCGCGAGCCGCTTGTTGTTGCCGGAGGGCTGACCCACCCGTCCGGCATACGTCCGAAGTTGGCTACCGGTGAGCAACCGAACTTCGCTCGGTGCTCCGATACACCTACGCACTCGGCTGTCTTGCGATGCAGCACATCGCCCGCGGCCTGTGCCACCGAGAACTCGAAGCCTGCGTCTCCGACGGTCCACATGACCCAGAGGCAGGGGGCGGCCGTGGGTGGATCGTTGAACGGGATCCCGTCTCGGTAGGGGGTGCACAACCGGCTGAGCCGCTGCCGCAGCTCCGAGATTGCCCAATGTAGGTCAAGGCGCTGTCACCGACCCTCACCCGGTACAGACCCGGCTCGCGCGGCACACGGAGGCGAGCGGCCAACCACGATGCCTTGTGCTGGCCGCCGTGCGTATCGGCTGCAGGCGGTGGCGGTCTCGGCCACAGCTACTGCCGCGCCCCTTCGCGGCTTGCCACCGAATATGGCGGTCTCGCCACGCGAGTGTGGCCTGGCGGGTCGAGGAGGCCCGTAGCGTCAGCCCACATATAAGAAGGGTTTGCTGCACCGATTGGTGACAGGTGTAGTCACGCGGCCTGACTGGCCGGTGGGGTCATGATGGTCTCGAACTCGATAGGGGTCAATCGGGACAGCGAGCGTTGGCGTCTGCGGCGGTGGTAGGTCCGTTCGATCCAGGTCACGATCGCGATCCGTAGCTGTTCGCGGGAACGCCATGCGTGCCGGTCCAGGACGTTGTTCTGCAGCAGGCCGAAGAACGACTCCATGGCCGCGTTGTCCCCGGCGGCGCCGACCCGACCCATCGATCCGACCATCCGGTAACCATCGAGGGCCCGGACGAACTTTCTGGATCGAAATTGCGACCCACGGTCGGTGTGGAGTACGCAGCCGGACAGGTCACCGCGTCGGGCGGCGGCGTTGTTGAGCGCGGCCACGGCCAGGCAGGACTTCATCCTGGTGTCGATGCTGTAGCCGACGATCCGGTTGGACCAGACGTCCTTGATCGCGCACAGGTAGAGCTTGCCCTCACCGGTGTGGTGCTCGGTGATGTCGGCCAACCACAGCCGGTTCGGGCCCTGGGCGGTGAAGTCGCGGCGGACCAGGTCGTCGTGGACCGGCGGGCCGACCTTGCGCCCTTTGCCGCGCTGCTTCTTGCCGAACGCGCTCCACCAGCCGTTACCCGAGCAGATCCGCCACGCGGTCCGGTCAGCCATCGGCTGCCCACCGGCGCGGGCCTCGTCAGCGAGGAACCGGTAGCCGAACTCCGGGTCGTCGCGGTGCGCGTCGACCAAGGCGTTGGCCCGGTACGCCTGGATCACCTCGGTGTCGGTCACGGGCCGGGCCAGCCACCGGTAGTAGGGCTGACGAGCGATGTTCAATACCCGGCACGTCACCGCCACGGGGATCCCCTCAGCGGCCAGCTCACTCACGAGCGGGTAGAGCCTTTTCCCGGCAGGTTCGCCTGCGACAAGTACGCCGCAGCCCGACGCAGGACCTCATTCTCCTGCTCCAACAGCTTGTTCCGTCGTCGAAGTTCCCGCAGCTCGGCCGACTCGGTGCGGGTCACACCCGGCTTGGCACCGGCGTCGACGTCGGCCTGACGCAGCCACTTGAACAACGTCATCGGATGGACCCCGAAGTCCTTCGCGATCTGCTCGACCGTCACACCGGGGTCACGCTCACGGGTAACCCGCACGACGTCGTCGCGGAACTCTTGGGGGTATGGCTTTGGCACAGCGACATCCTTCCAGCTCACCCACAGGGCAAGCCATCTCAGATGTCACCTACCGGTGCAGCAGACCCGAACGTGTGACCGCCATGGGGCGTACAGCATTGAAGTACAGCAACGCCAACAGCCGCATCGACCGAGACCCTCCCGTGTTGACCCCTCTGACTTCGTACGGAGCTTGATCCAAGCGCGGCGCAGGCAATCCTGTATGTCAGGACTGTCTTGTCGATGCGTTCAGTGGTGGTGGGCGTCCCCAGAGCCAGGATTGGCCTTCGCGTTGAGCTGGGCGGTGGCCACCGCGGTCGGGGTACTGGATGTCGGCGGCGCTGGGGAGTTCCTGACCGGCGAGTACTTGCCGGCGGAACATGCGCCACCGGTTCTTGGAGGTTGAGCCAGTAGGCGTTCTTTGGGATGAACACCTGCCGAATCCGCGGATGCGAGGCCAGCCACTCGGGGCTGGACAGCGAGGTGTGTGAGGACGGGTTATCGCTGATCACCACGATGTCCCCGAAAGGGTTCGTCCGTTCCAGCAGGGCGAGGAATTCTGAGTAGGAGGCTGTTCCGGCGCGGCGCGCACATCGTGACTGCGTGGCCGTCGCGGATACGCAGCTCGCCGTAGACCCATGTCTTGTCCGGCTCGCGCCACTAGGCGACCTGTTCCTTGACCGGGGTGCCGTCGTTGGTCGAGCCAAGCTGAGCAGGGTAGGCGCGCGGGATCAGCGGGCCAAGCTCGTCGACGCAGCCGACCGTGGCGCCCTCAGGCGTACGGGTGTACAGGTCGATGACGGCGGTCCTTCTGGGACAAGGTCGGAGTCGTTTGACACCGCTGCCCCAACGGTCGCCATCCGCAAGCAGGATCCGTCGCACCTGCGCACGCCCAACGGCGATCCCGGAGCGTTCGCGGCCTCGGTCAACGCGTCCAGCGTCCATACCGCCGCGGTGGACGTCGCGCCGACCTGGACCAAGCCCCCAGCCGCGGAGTCGTAGCGCGGCCGGCCCGGCGGCACCCTCTTGAACAGGGCCACGATCCGGGACCGCCGTTGCTCGGTGAGCCGCCGCGGCCAGCCCCGCCGGCCCCTGCCGTCGAGGCCAGCCAGCCCTTCGGCGTTGAACCGGTGGATCCACGACCGCACCGTCCGCGGGTGACACCCCACCCGCAACGCGATCTCCCGCACCGGCACCTGTTCCAGGACAGCATGATGATCTAGCCCGCATCACTCAGTCCTTGGGCGCATGCCGCGCCCCGGCCAGCTTCTCAACTCTCGCCTGCTCGTCTCCGTCCGCCGCAGAACGCGCGACCACCCGAGCAGGCATAACCCTCGACCGCCTCCCACACGACGACCCGTACTACGCGAATCATCACGCTAAGGATCCTTTACCCGACAGTTACCTATGCGAGGAACGATGCACGAACTGACCTACGTAGGCACAGACGGATCCGATCATTGAGTGCGGAGAGGGTGCCCCGGCATCGAGGTAGAGGGGGCCTGCTCGTGCGGTTGCGGCGGAGGTGGTCAACCTGCGTCGATATTTCGGACCGTGAAGGAAATCCTCTTCGTTTTTGCCGGCTCCTTGAAATCGAGTGCGGACCCGTCAGAGAAAATGATGCGCGCCGTGGGCATCGGGCTATTGTCTGCGGGCTTCCATGCGAGAGCTTGAGCGAGGATGACAACGGTTCCAGTCCGAGCCATATCCGCAGCGATGACGTTTCGTTCGAGCACGATCTCGATCCTTCGTGTGTTCTCATCGACGATGACGTCCACGATTCTTTGATCGCTCACCGACTCAAGCGGCGGATGCAAGCTCTTGAGGGAATTGATGCCAAGGATCTGCGCGGAAGCAACCCGTTTCCCTGTGAGGCTCCCGCGTAATGCCTCGGCGTCGATGGCTACCGGCTTCGGACTGCTCAAGAGTTTGCCTTTCAGGTCGCTTGACTTGGCCCGCTATACGCTGCTGCGATGATCGCGGCAGCCTGGGCCGTGTGCAATTTTCGAGCGGGAACGCAGGCGTTGCGGAGAACGTGCTGATCGGGAGGCAATTGCCCAGCCACACAGGGGGTCATGTCTGCAGCTCCTGGACGGCAGTTTCAGCCGGGGCGGCGAGGTCGAGGCCCTGGTCGGTGGCTGAGGAGCGGGATGCTTTCCGCGTCGGATCCACCGTCGAGGCGGGCCTTGCGAGCCGATGTCCTGCGATATGTGTACAGCAGATCCGCAACGGCCTGACCCGAGTTTGGCGCAGCCAGAATCAAGCAAGCCAAGAGTTCTTTGCGGCTCGTTCGATCGCCTGTTGCTTCGACTATCTCAACGAGGTCGTCGAGACGGTCGTTGATGGGGCCCGGAAGCGCTACGCCGATACGCTTTTCCGGACAGTTTGGCAGCAGCGTGTCGGCGTCGATTCGCCGCCGTGTTGTCATTTACCTTCTCCGCGCACCGAGGTAGTGTATCCGCAAGACGCGCGTTTGACACGCGTCTAACGCATGTTCGAGTTGACGCATAACGCGAGTCGGCCTCGGACGGGGGCCGGTAGGAGGTATTGGGAGCCGATGTCTACGCAGCTTGGCGGCGCGAGCACGATTCGGCCCCGTCTCGTGAATCCCACGAATTTCCTATTCGCGACGCGCGACACGGGGTACAAGACCACTGGCCTTGCGCTTGCGGAACTGGTGGACAACGCCTTGCAGGCACGTGCCCGGCACATCGATGTCGACGTCCGGGCCGCGCCGTCACCCGATCGTCAGCTTGAGCTGATGGTCGTTGATGACGGGGCAGGCATGGACGCCAGCGCACTGGCCGAAGCTTTGACCTTCGGCGGTACAAGCCGCTTCAACGACCGGTCTTCACTTGGCCGATACGGGATGGGGTTGCCCAACGGAGCGCTCAGCCGCAGCCGCAGAGTTGAGGTGTACACGTGGCGGGGATCCGCGGTCCTGCAGTCGTGTTTGGACATCGACGAGCTGGCGGGATCAGGTGACGTCTGGCTGCCCCCTGTCGAGGCGATCCCACGGCCAGAGTTCGTCCCCGGCACGCCGTCCGGAACGGTCGTCCGGCTGACCCGGTGTGATCGCGTCGAGTACAAGCGGTCGTCCGCCCTGGCGCGGCGGTTGAGTGAGGACCTGGGCCGAATCTTTCGCCACTTCCTCGTTGCTGGGGTCACACTCACGGTGAACGGGCAGCCGGTCATTCCCGTCGACCCACTATGCTTGCACCTCGGCGCGAAGACGACGGGTGGCGTCCAATTCGGGGATGACCTCGTGTATGAGATTCCCGCAGCGGGGACGATCGGCAAGGTTTCGGTTACTTTCAGTGAACTTCCTGTTGACAGATGGCACGACTTGCCGGCTGACCAGAAGAGGGCCCTCGGCGTGACCGCCGGACCGCCGGTCTCGGTGGTCCGCGCCGGACGGGAGATCGATCGTGGCTGGTTCTTCATGGGCGGCAAGCGCCGGGAGAACTACGACGACTGGTGGAGATGCGAGGTCCGGTTCGACCCCGTCCTCGATGAGATGTTCGGGATCACCCACGCTAAGCAGGCGATCTCGCCCAGGCGCGAACTGCTAGCCGTCCTGTCCGAGGACTTGGAGACCATCGCGCGGGCTCTAAACGCGCGAGTGCGGAACAAGTTCGTGATGGTCAAGGCTGTCGAACCGCTGAGCGCCGCTGAGCGTCAGGCCGCGCGGGCGGACGCATCGCTGCCTCCGCTGCCAAGTAGACGACGTCCAGTGCCGCAGGAGTTGCAGCACTTGATCGACGATCTGCCGCCGCGAGACACTCCCTACCGCATCGTGCCCGCGGAACTGCCCACGACCAACGCCTTTGAGGTCCTGGTGCTGGGTCGCCAGACGATCATGCTGATCAACACCAAACATCCGTGGTACCGAGACATCTATGGACCGTTGGCCACCAGCGAGTTCGGTAAGGATCATGACATCGCCCGGCAGATCGTTTTGTCACTACTCGCCGCTGCACGCAGCGAAGCAGCGCTGGCGCGCCAACATGATCGCGGGCAGGCTAGTAGCCTTCGGCAGGTGTGGGCTGACGTGCTGGCTAGCTACCTGAATGCCTGAGATGACGAACGCCTGGCACCCCCTACCCACTCCCGCCGGATGGGAGGCACCAGACCGTCGCGCCTTCGCGGCGTTGGCTACCGCTCTCCGCGACCTTGATGCCGTGGCTGCCGAGGCTGCGCTGCAGCGCTGTTCGAAGCGGGGGAAGGCGAAGACATCACTCGACGCGGCCGCCAATGTCTTGATGGACCTTGCGGGACAGGGCTGGGCGGTCTCGGTCGACGGGACCGCCGTCTCGGTGACACCTCCGACTGGTGAGACCGACCCCGCAACTGAGAAGCTGCGAGTCCGAACTCAAGAGTTGATCAAGCGCAACGAGCAACTCGGGGAACCGTCGGTGCGTCGGTTCGTGAAGTTCATGGAGCAACCGCGCCTCCACGATGGAGCATTCATTTCCATCTTCAACCTGATGCGTGACGGCCGAGACCTCGCTCAGGCCCTCGGCGCGGTTCAGCAGGAGGCTTTGGAGGATCCTTCGAAGCTGCGCAGCGCTATCGATCCCTACGTGCAGGTAGTCACGAACGAGAGGTGCAGCGAAACCGGATACAGGCTCATTGATGTTTGGCGCTACTTCCGTCACACGTGGTCGAATCAGTACACCAGTACGCCGGGCCGAACGATGATGCTCCTCGTCCGTGACCGTGCGGCCAAGTACCATCCAGTGATCGGCATTGCCGCGCTCGGAAGCGCTATCGTCCAGTTGGCCGAGCGAGACGATTGGATCGGCTGGCAGCCGAAGGTGTTCCTCGACAGCCTGGAGAAGGACCCTACGCTGCGAATGGCGCGATGGATCACCGCGCGGCTCTCGACGGCTCGGGATGAGTTGTACCGCGAGGACCTGGTCAGGGATGGTCTGTACTGGCCGTCGCTGTGGGATGAGCCTTCCGAGGCCGCGATCGAGCGGTTGGTCAAGGAGTCCGAGACTCGGCGTCGCGAACATCACCGCTACGCGAAGGGAACGGACTTTAAGAAGACTCGAGACGCCAATGATGAGGACGCATGGCGCACCCGTGCCGAGTCGGACCTGTTCCGCAGCAAGCGATGCCGTGCATTGGCGGATCTCCTCACCATCCGCCTCGCGTTGCAACCGCATCTATATCCGAAACCGTCTCGGGCTGGCCTTGCCGCGGCTTTGGCAGATCCCAAGGCGAGGCGTGGCATCACCGCAGTGCTACGCCGCGCGAAGGCAGATGCAGTAGGCACCGAGATTGCCGACCTCACTGTCTGCGGTGCAGTGGCGCCTTACAACGTGGTATTGGGCGGCAAACTAGTCAGTATGCTGGCCGTCAGCCCAGTCGTTGTCAAAGCCTATCGCCAGCGCTACGGCGACTACGCGGGTGAGATCGCCTCGTCGATGGCCGGTCGCCCCATCAGACGACGCTCCAACCTGGTCTTCGTCGGTACGACGTCGCTGTACGGGTCGGGAGCCAGTCAATACAACCGCATCCGGATACCGTCAGATGTTCTCGGTGGTTCGGCGCCCATCGAATACCGCCGACTCGGCCGCTCGAAGTCGTTCGGAACGTCCCATCTGTCGTCCGCCACGGTGCGGTCGTTGGTCCGGCTGGCTGAACAGAGCGCCACGGGTGTCCGAGTGAATAGCATTTTCGGCGAGGGCGTGAATCCGAAGCTGCGCAAGATTCGGCACGGTTTCGACCTTCTCAATTGGCCTTCGGACATTCTGCTTCGACACGGCAGAAAACGCATCATCTACGGCATCAGCCTCGTCGACAATCTGCTTCCCTACCTTCTCGGTGTCGAGCAGCGACCGGACTACCGGTTCCGGCGATCGGCGATGAGTGATGCCAGCAGCGTCGCGATCTGGTGGATGAAACGGTGGTTGACACCGCGAATCCAGTCGGACGACATCATGGCGGCTGTCTCTGCACACACCCTGATTCGGCCTGTGCGTCACGGTGCGCGTGTCGCGCTGCCTCCTAGCACGGCCGCCCCTGAGGACAACGAGCAACTCGAGTTGTATTGAGTGCCGCCGGCTGGCCGGCCGGTCAGCCGGCGGCAGATCATTCGTGGTCTGTGGCCGATTCTTCGTCGGCGATGCGTTCGTAGTACGCCCGTACCGTCGTTCTCGCGTACGGCGAGTGGTGGGCGTTCTGTACGAGGCAGGTCAACGGCGGCATGTTCCGCACCATAGACGCCAGTTGCTCGGCGTCAGATCCGCTGGTCTTGCCAAGGAGGGACTTCTGCACGGCTCGAATCTGGTCAGCCTGCGTCTGGCTGAAGAAGAGCCTGGTGGCAGTAGCCCCCGATACCGCATCCGGAAGGTCCTTCGGGTATTGCGTCGCAATGAGCACGCCGACTCCGAAGGCGCGGCCTTCTCGCATCAGCGGTTCCAGATAGGGGGACTGAACCAGTCGCCATGCCTCGTCCAGAACCACCAGTCGGCGCAGGACGCGAGGCTGTGGCCGGCGGATCAAGTGCCCGTAGAGGGCCATCAGCAGGAACTCGGCCACCGCGTTCTTCACTTCGTCGCCGGGTAGCTGGCTTAGCCGAACCACCGAGCGGCCATCCAGCAGAGTCTCCTGGGTGGCCTCACCGGTTTCTGACCCGAACAGCTCCAGATCGAAGATCGGTGACAGCCTGCCAAGCAGAGCCGCGTGATCGTCACGGTGCAGCACTTCGCGGATCGTCTCGAACGGCAGGTACGTCTGGTCCGGGCCGGGCACGAACGGGCGGCCATCGATTCCCGCGATGGAGTACGTCTCTTTGATGGCCTCGCGGAGCGTGTACGCCTGTTGGTCGCCGAGCCGGTAGATGCGTTTGATGATGTCGACGAGCTGGTGGACATGGGCCATGGGTGTCGCACGCCCGGACGTCGGGTCAACCGGTGGCACGAGCGGGTTGAAGGGCAGTCCTTCGACGCTGGCGTCGAACATGGCGAGCCGCTCGATCCGCGTGTACTCGCCGGTGGCGTAGTCGTCCTTGAAGTCCAGAATCAGTGCGGGGAGGTCGAACGGAGGTGACATCAGCTCGTGCATGAGGGCCTTGGTCGCCTGGGTCTTCCCGCTGCCGGTCTCGCCCGTGATGGCGATGTGGCCGTTGGCGAGGGGCCGGCTCGGGCGCTGCGGGTCGTAGTACACGTCTGCGGGTTTCCCGTACTGACCGGGGGTCACGCCGACGTACGCCTGTGGCCGATCCACGCTTGCTGTGGCCGTTGAGCTGCTGTCCGGACGACCCGTTGAAGTTGCTTCAGGTTTACCTTCACGTCTGCTCTGGCTCCCTGTGTCGGCCGGACCGCGGCCTTCGCTGGTTACCGTTTGTGTGTCGAACAGGGTCGGATGTGTATCGGCACGGCTAGGCGCAGCGGTGTCCTCGGCCGGCCGGCTGTCAGATCGGGTCGTCGGGGCAGGCGCGCTCGGCGGCGGGGCGGCCGCAGGTTCGCCGGTCGTGTTGCTGGGCGGAAGGTCGTCGGTCGGCTGCTCCGTGGACGAGGGTGGCTCTGCCGGTGGAGCCGGTTCCAGTGCATCGACACCGGCCTCGTTGAGCTGTGTCACGGTGAGTGGGAATCGGGTACCGTCGCCAGCCTGAACGTGGGCCTGGCGCTGAGCCTTGAGTGATTGGGAGTCCACGCCGATAGATACCTCTACGAGGTGCAGGTCGACGGCGGAGTCGATCCCTCCTTCGAAGAGGTCTTGCGCAGCCTTTGCCCACCGCTGACGGGTACCTGAGCCGTAGGACCGTTTCGAGAGTTCTCGGTAGACGTTCTCGCGCAGGATTTCGCGCCGCGCAGGGGCAGTGATCAGTTCGTCGTGCCGTTCCTTGCGCAGGACATCCCGCACCAGGACACCTGTAACGGACAACTGCTCGGTCGCCGGACCAGTGGCGCTCCCATCGGCGATCCGGAACTCCGCCGAGGTGTCCTGCATGGCTTTGACCTCGAAGAGGGTCACCAGGCAGGTGTTCTCGGCCAGTTCGATGCCTAGCAGATCGGCTCGACGAGAGTCCTCCCGGAGGTGCAGCCATCGGCGAGCGGTCTTGTCGTCCAGGCTGATCAGTAGTCGCTCTCGCCCTGCTGGACAGGTCGCCTTGTACCAACGTGCCACGATCAGCGTTCCCAGCAGGCCCTTCGTCTGATTCGGGTCGAGATTTCCATTCAGGCCCGATCCCAGTGCCAAGGCGCCGACGTCGAGCAGGTCCGTCAGCTCGACGAGTAGGCCGTCGAGTTCGCTGTCGGTCACCGCAGTATTGTATTGCCGGATGACCTCGCGAAGGGCACGACGAAATGGGTCGGTGTCGTCGGCGAAGGCCACCACATCGCGGGCGCCGTCATGAGCGCTAAAGACTTGTAGGTGGCCCAACTGCAGATCTCGGTCTACATGGCGATCAGCCAGAACGAACCACGGCGCCGCCGTCGCCGCCGCTGCCAGCAATTCCCGTACTGCCGGATCCTGCCGCACCGCGAGACGGGATGCCGGCTGGGTCTTCGAGATGAGTCCTGCCACCTGGAAGTAGGCCGCAAAAGGCCCACCTGGGGCGGGCTCCAAGTCCACTGTCTTGCTGAAGGCCCGAAACCTGAGGCGATGGGGCATCGCGAGCGGCTGGATCGGATGTTCCACAACGCTGATCTTGTCCTGGCGTCCACCGGACTGATCGAACGCCACCATGACATGGGCGAGCGTGTCAGGTGGCGGGTTCTTGGTGTTCGCCGGCAGGGACCGCACCTCGAAGGTGAACCGTCGATCCTCCGCCGTGGCGCGAAAGAGCTGGGCCACACGGGCCTCGTCCTCGTCATCGAGACCGAGCGACTGGATCCCGGCTTCGCGCCCCTTGTAGAGGACCGTCAGATGGGCGCCCTCGATGACTTCCTTGCTCTCGAACTCGGCCAGCATCGAAAGGTACGGTCCGGGTCTCGGCGGGTCGATCAACGTCAGGCGAATGCCTTGCCGTGCGGGCGGGTAGGCGTCCAGGAATGCTCGGACGATCTTCTCCACCGCCGGGAAACCATCGTCACCGACACTGCGTTCCTGCACTGCCGCGAAATACGGCAGGTTGCCCACCGTGCTGACCTGAGGAAGGACCTGCGGTGTATCGATGGTCAGGTCGGGCAAGCACAGGCTGGTCAGGAAGTTCGGTAGGTTGTCGGCCGACTCCACCACGAGCTTCTCGTCGAGTGCGCTGAGGCGGCCGCGTTGCGCGGAGACGACCAGAGCGAACTCCGAGTATCGCCACAGGTACAGCGGATGCAAAGGCGTCAACATTGCGATCGTCTGTGATCCGGACCCGAACACGATGGTATCGAGAAGCAGGATTTCGGCGATCAGTTGGTCGGCGTCTGACGTGTAGTTGCTGAACAGGTCGCTGTAGACGCGACTGATGGAGGTCAGGAGGGCATGGTACCGATCGACGTACACGCGGATGAGTTCACGCGACTCTGGGGCTGAGGCGACGAGCAGAGGGGAGGCAGCGAGTTCCGGGGTGAATGGAACAACCGCATCACGAGCTGCGTCCAGTTCGGCGAAGGCATGGCTGAGTTCGCGCCCGCTGTCGTCCTCGATCGCCTCAAGGAAGCCACGGATTTGGTCGGCTGTCCAGAGCCGGCTGAGATCTTCTTCGCCGCGGTAGCCGGCGATCCGCTGTTCGATGTCTCCTACGGTCGCTTTGATCCAGCCGCCGTAGCGGCCCTTGTCGACCAGGCGCATGACCAGGTCGAGAACCTCCGGTCGTACCTGTCCGCGCAGCGTCAGCCCTGACGGCAACTCGAACGTCAGGCGTTCGTTGCGAGACGACGTGGTCCTTGCGTCGAGGTCATCGACGGCGCTTCTGACGTTCTCCCGAGCTGCGGTGAGGTCTTCGGTTTGGGATTCGTCGTCGGACAACAATGCCTGGGCTGCGAAGGAGGACAGTGGCTGAGGGCCGGGCCGTGGCGGGGTGGGCGTGTCGCCGTCGTTGTCGCCGTCTTGCTCGGGCTGTCCTTGTCCCGGGTCCTTCGGTTGGTCGTGATCTGCCGGGGGCGCGGGAGGGACCGGCCGGGGTGGGTCGACCTTTGCTCTGCGCTTGCGCTGCGTCATGAGTTCGGAGGCTTCGGCGAACGTGAGCTGGTCAGCCGGCTCGCCCCGACGAAGTTTGTAGAGCAGGTGAAGGCTGCGCCGCAGCGCTCGGCGCCTGTCCGGGTCGGTTTCGTTGGTGATGTTGTCCGTCATCGTGCGCCGGTCGGTGTCTGTCAACATCTGTAGCCGACCTACGAGTTCGCGGTTGTCCCGCACCCGCTGAGAGATGACCTGGTCGCGAGCGCTGTCGAAGAGTTCGGGGTCGGACAGGAGCCCGAGATGAGGCAGTTGGCGGCTCGACTGCGCTTTGAAGTCGGCTGCGTCGTCTTGGCCGCTGGGGAGCGCGACGTAGTAGTCGACCAGTTGCCCGAAGGAGATGTTCCGGTCGTTGGCGAGTTTGCTCCACCATTTCAGGAGGACGTCGTTGGTGTCAGCAAGACCAGCCTGCGCTTGGGTGACGAGAAGGCCCTTCAGGACTGCCGGCCCGATCGTTTCGAATTCCTGCAGTGAGGACAGGCGTGCCTGGTCACCGAACGGCACCACGACGATGGTCGCCGTCAGACTCCGGTCGTTGCGCCAGACCTCGGCCTGCTGCACCGTTGCCGAGAACTTCTCGGGCGGGATGCCAGCTTCTTCAGCGATGCGCTGAGCGTCAGGCGTCAAGACCGCGATCCGAAGATCCACAGATTGGAGCACCTGGGCCAACCCGGTGATCACCTCGGTAGCCTCGAGATACGGCACGTCCTGGACGACGACTCCAAGCGAGCCGGCGTACTGCGTGACCTTTTCGCAGAGGAGGGCGCTCACAAGTCCCTGGTGTGCCTGAGTGTTCGTCACAGTATCGCGAGGCTTTCTGGGTTGGTGGTCACGACGGTTTGGCCATCGGCATACGCCTTTGCGTAACCCGCTTCGAGCACTGCCCTGCGGAAGGCTTCAACGTTGAGGCGCAGGTCCTCCTCGGAGACCGAGGTGGGCGGTCCGAACTGGCCGTCGTTAATGTTGTTGCGGCGGACGATGTGGTCGTCGGTGCGCTGACCCGCGACGATGCCGTAGTAGGCACGCAGCCTGTCGAGGAACTCCGGGAAATCCAGCGGTTCCTCTGGATCGACTGTCGCCGCAACGAGTGTCTCGATGAATTCTGTGGTGAGGCCGTACCTCTTCTGCAGCTTGCCGCCTCGCCCGCTGTTGCTCCAGGGGACGAGATATCCGGCTCGTCTTCCCAATTCCGTCAAGAACTCGACGGGATGCTTGGCTAGTGTCATCGCCGCTTGCCAGAGTGCTTCACTTAAAGCTTCCTGGGGAGAAACGTCGCTGCCGTGCCGGTACACCTCGTACCCCTTCTCGACCAGTAGGCGCTGCTCCTTCCGAATTCCGGCGACGATCTCCTCTGGATCGGAAGCGTCTCCGAGTTTCGAAACTCGCTCTCTGAATCGTCGTGACACCAATGCCTCCAACGAGTCTCCTGCAGCTCGCAGGGACGCCCGGGAGGCATTTCTGATCGACAGTCTTGCGCCGTCGAACATATCCACCACGATTGGCGGTCGAGGGCTTCCGTCATATGCCTCTTGAAGGCGGGATATCAGGTGGACATGGATCGCAAAGCACGAGAACGTGACCATCCGCCGCAGGGAGTTCAGCTTGGACCCGTGCCCGTGATCGAAACGCGCAAGCCGGTCGATCGAGTCGCGGAGAGTCCGCAAAGTGTGTGATTCCAAGACGCCGTCTGCGTCGGTTGCCATGAAGGGATACGACGCCTGCAGCGACTCTTCCGCGCTGGGGCTGAGCGGAAAAGGTTCCGCGTACTGCGACATCGGCAATGCCAGAGTGGACCAGGGATCGCGGTCCGACTGCAGAAGAAGCCGTATATGCTCCGCGGCGTCGCCGTCTCCGCCTGCAGTGAGCAAACTAGCGAGGAATGTGCCGCAGCGTGTATCCGAAACGTCTGCTGTGATGAGGCGGTCGTTGGACAGCGTGTAGGACGACTTTGCCGAATCTGGCCATACCGCCTTGTCGGTGGCGAGCACCCCTTCGGCCAAGGTGCGGAGGGTGCTGAGCTTGTCTTGGTCGATGTCTGCGCCGTCGCGTCCGACGAATGCTTCAGGGTACGCCGCCAAAATGTTGCTGTTCGAATGGCGCTCACGCTGAACTCCTGCTCTTTGGTCAAGAACCGTGCGACGCAGGAACTGGGCAAGCGCATCTGAGTTATAGGAGGTGCGTGTCAACGCCCGGCCGAGGCCGTTTGCTATGTGCACCGGCTTGATGGAAGCGTTGGTCGGCAGGAGCCCGAAGTCTTCAGCGTAGACCTCATGGAGGAGCGCTTTGACATCGCTGATCACAGGCGGTACCTCGCAGGCTGCCGTTGGATTTCGATCTTGGCCTCAATGTCCTTGGCGACGTTCCGGATGCGTACATCCACGATGTCGCTGTCGGCGAGGTCCACACTGTTGTGAATCTGGTCCACAAATCGTGCAACCCGCCGGGTCGCGCTTCTCGACCAACTCGCGCGCCCCAGCCCCCAATGAGCCTCGGCAAGAGTCAAATAGAGGGACCGGTCCACCAGAAGGCGTGCGTCACTTCCGTGGCCATCAACGACGGCCAGCGCGAAGGTCGCCGTGCGTCTCTGCTCTGGAGGCAACCAGGCGTCGACCCATGGAGCGAACCGGGAGGGTCTGATGCGGAACCGGCTTGCGGGGACGGTATGCAAGGATAGGAAGGTGTCCGGGGATCTGACGTCGAATCGGTGGCTCTGCCACAGCACCAGCTGATCGCGCTCCGTGTCCGGACAATCAGGCTGGTAGAAGCGATTCAAGGCTAGGAGCAGGTCCCGCACCACGTTAGATCCGCCGTCGGTGCCTGCACTCGCGAGGTCATCGAAGCGCCGTTCGTCGAGGGGTAGCAGTTTCAGCAGGTCGGCGCCTGCAGCGTGCTCAAAGTAGAACCTGCGCTTGAGCCTGCGGTAGGCGTCAACGCGGGCGTCGGTCGGAAGACCCTGCACGCCGATGGGGCTTGTGCCATCAACCCAGTTGGCGGCCGTCGTAGATCCTCGCCATAGGTCGGTGTCGTGGCGTGGGTGCGTGACCGTGGCAGGGTCGAAGGACTCCCGGACGGCATCGAAGAGTGGCCCTACGCCGCCCTCGAACGCGAGGTGCGCGTAGTGCAGGGTGTGCACCTGCCGGTCGGCCAAGCGATCGATCATGGGCCGGCCGCCGGTGATGAGGTAGGCCAGGAAACCGACGAGCTGGCGCATGGTGGCGTGGTGACCGCGACGAGCGACTTCATGAAGCAGAGCCGTTAGCCGTTCCCGAACGCGCTTGGTTCGCAGCGCGTCACGATTCGCGATCGCGGGGTCCCCCTGGGTGAGGCCCTGGTAGAAGCGCGGATCGCAGAGCTTGTCGATCACGCTGAGAACCACTGTCGGGGCGAGCACGTTGCGCAGGCTGAGATCAATGACGCGCACCTGATCACTCGCAGATGGCGGCTGCTGGTCTCCATAGTGCACAGCGTGCTGAACCTGACGGAGGGCTTCTCCCAAGGGTTTGAAGTCCTCTGCGAGTGGATCTCGGCGAAGGACGAACAGGGGCCACTCGTTGATGGCCAAGACCATCGGGCGCTTGACCTCGTAACACGTACGCCAAACCGTCAAGATCTCCTGGTCGGACATGACGTTCGCGTCGGTGAGCACTTGAGTGCCGAGCTTTTCCAGATCGGCTCGCAGTCGCTCGATGAGGTGAGTCTTTCCATCGCCGGGGTTGCCGGTAACGATGACCTGGAGACCGTCGCCTGCCAGTTCGAGCATGTGCTCGTTGAGTCCAAGGTCGACATCCACCCAGTCGAGTTCTTCGGGGCTGAGCCGGTCTGCGTAGCTGTTGCTGCTGCGGTACAGGCGTTCCACGAACTCGCTTGGTGATCGCGCCGCAGGGCCGCTGCCAGAACCAAAGGAAGACATGGCACCGGGTGCGTCGTCCAGCGGCGGCACTCCGGAGCCCTCACTCGGCCAGCGGCTCGACGGATCTGAACTTGTCACCGACTGCGCTCCTCGCTCGACACCCTCATCGTCGCTACCTCGTGGACGGTTCTAGCTTCCACTCCCGAGAGGGCTGAGCATGACGACTGTGACCGGAGCTCACAGAAACTCGGCAGGCGCACCGCGGCTCCCCTGCGACAGGCATATACCCCTGTTGTCAACCCTTGTCACTTCGCTGTGTCATCATCACCGTCCGGTTCGGATCGTAACCGCTTCTACCCACACCGTCACTAGAGGTCGCTCGGCCGATCTGATGTTGAGTTGGGCAGGAAGCACCTCGCGAGGCAGGAGGGTCGGATTGGCGACGGTGCGGGGTGCCGAGTGATCCCCACCGTCCGTGCGTGGGCGACACGTCCGGCGGACGGCTGGGGAGATGTCGTACCGGGGCGTCATCATGCAGCGGTGACGTACCATCTGAACCGGCTCGCGGCGGCTCGGGTGCCACTTCTTTCATCGACATCAGGTGTGGCTCGTACGCAGCTCGATCCAACTGCGTCGCCGGGACTCCCTCGGTCGCGGGTTCGAGTCCCGCCCCCCTCACCGACTGGCCGTCCTCACGGGGGACAGCCAGTCCTCATGCGGGTGTGCCGACGCGGGAGGGTCGGGATCGGCTGTAAACCGCCGGCTCAGCGCCTAGGGGTTCGAATCCCTCCGGCCCGCACCACTCAGCTGTTGAAGGTGTTGTGCTGGACGTTGTGGTCGCCGATCTGCAGACCCCGGACACTCTCCAGCCGGACGTCGCGTGCGGCCGGGTTCTGTGATCGGCCGGCCCGCCGGTCCAGCAGGGCGTAGAGGACCTCGGCCGAGGCACGGGCCGCGAACCGCTTGTAGCGGTCGTCCTTGGCCGGGTCGGCGTGGTCCATGACGCCCTTGACCACCAGCCAGTCCGGTACACCCTGGGTCTCGGCCACGGTGGCGATGGTCGCGGCCTCCATGTCCAGGCCGGTGACGGTGCGTACGCCCATCGCCGACAGCCGCGCCCAGGCTTCGCCGTCCTTGGCCACGTAACTCCCACTGGCCATGGGCGCCACCGCCACCGCGAACGGCAGCTTCGCGGGCCCGTGCACATCGTCGTAGCGGGCGCGCTCGATGAAGGTGCGGCCCTCCTCGGTCAGCACCCACTCCACCCCGGGCCGGACGATGTGCCCCTGGGCCTCGATCGCCTCTGGCCGTTGTGGCCACATGCCCGGTGGGAAGTAGCGTTCGAACGCCGGGTGCTTCACCGGGTCCTGATCGAGGAGCAGCCGCTCCGGCAGCCAGAGGGCGGCCTCCTCCTCGGTTGCGGGGCCGTAGCTGGGCAGCCCGCTCGGAGGATTCAGCTCCTGCGCGGCGCGGATCCACTTCTGGTTGAGTTGGTAGTGCCGGTGGTCGCCGACGAAGCCGTCCCTGGTCTGCTTGCCCTCGTCGTACTCGTACGTCATCTCGGCCACCACCACATCGCCCAGCGCGACCTGGCCCGGGTTGCCCGCGCACACGCCGGGCATGGCCAGGCAGCCCGGACGCAGCCGGTCGACCAGCGCCGTGGCCGCGACCCCGGTCGGGCGGCCGCTCATCCGGACCGGCCGGGCGAGCGCCACCGACAACCGGCGGCCGTCGGAACATCGGTACTCGCCCCGGAGGTAGGGATGTGGGTCGTCCTCGTCGCAGAGCGTCCAGTCCTCGATGCCGGCCTTGGCGGCCTCGTGCTCCAGCGGGATCGCCGCGACGATCAGAACGTCGATCGGGTACACGTCATCTCCATCGTCACCACTCGATTCCGCGGCGCCGGACCTCGGCATCGTGGTCCTGCTCGCGGCTCTCCCGCTCATACGTTTCGGCCAGCTGCCGGAGAATCCGCTGCGACCGAGGCCAGCCCTCGGCCTGACGTTCGCACTCCCGATAACGTTCGACCAGCGTCCGTTCTTGAGCGCCGCCGTCCCGGGCGCCTCGCCACGTCACCCCGCGCCGGTTGTAGAGACCGCCCCAAAAGAGCACTGTCCATCGCGTCGCTGTCCGCGTCCTCCAACACCTCGCGCACGGCCAGCGGTGGCACCGAGCCGTCCTCGTCCGGCTCGGCGAAAGCGAGGACGGCGCCGATCTTCCCGTCGGCGAGGCGCAGCCGGCCCGAGGCCGACAGCCGTCGTCTCACCTCCTCGACCCAGGCCGCGAGGGCCTCGGCGTCGATGGTCCCATCCGGACCGGTGCCCGGGCAGCGGCGCCAGGAGCGCAGGACCTGGGAGATGGCGCGGATCCGGGCGGCCTGGTCCGGGTCGTCGACGGTCTCGTCGGAGCCCTCGGGCCGGAAGGCGGCCTCGACGAGCTCGACGAAGAAGGCCGGGTCCTCAGCGAGGCGGGCGTGGATCGGCGGCGTACGGGCGTCGTAGCGCAGGAGCGGGACGAGGTTCAGCTCGATCTCGGTCACCCGATGCGGCCCGAGCGCGTCCCGGTGACGTTCGAGCAGTTCGACGACGATCTGCAGGTCGTATCCGGAAAGCCGGCGGTCCTCCTCGGCCGACCGGACGAATCCCTCGCAGGCGGTGGCCGCCTCGACGGCGACCTCGGGCGTGTCGACCTGTTCGGCGTACATCGCGATCAGATCCAGGGCCGCCGAGAACCGGCCCACGCTGATCAGGCCGGCCGCCGCCTTCGCGACACCGGTGAACTCGGGGCCGAGGCCGTTGACCCCGAACTCGCGCCAGTAGACGGCGGCCGCCTCGGGGCCAGGATCGGTGTTCTCCGGATCGCGCCGCGCCAACAGCAGCCTCGCCCGCGCGGTCGGATCCGAGGTGCGGTCGAGGTAGTCGGCGCCGCGCCGGATCCGCAGCGCGAAGTACTCGAACGCGATGTCCGGCCGGCTCGCCGGGCGGTCCCCGGACAGCCAGGTCAGCAGCACGTCGTCGTGCTCGGTGGACGGCGACTGGGCGAGGGCGGCCCCGATTAGGTCGCCGTTCCCGGTTCGGTCGGCTAGCGCCACCAGTGCGTCGAGACCGCCGGAGGCCAGGATCCGCGCCACCGCCTCGGCTCGTAGCCGCGACAGCTCGGTGAAGTACTCCGCGCTGGACCGTCTCCTCGTGACGCCCTCCGGCTGGGGCCACCGGTTGCCGAACAGCCAGAACGTCTGGTCGGCCGGTTGCGACGGCGCGAGCGCGTCGGCGGCCCGCCGGAACGGCGCGAGTTCGTCCGCCGACATCGCCCACGGCGCGTCGCCGACGTCGGTGTGCAGCGCGATCAGTTCGCGGAGCGCCTCGGACAGACGCCGCCGCATCTCCTCGTCGTCGACCGAACTGGACAGGGACATCAGCCGCTCCACGAAGCCGGAGCGCTGATCGTCGGGCAGGTTGTCGGACAGTGGGATGAGGGCGAGGAAGCGTTCCGGATCGTCGTCGAGGTCGTCCAGGGCCAGGCCGGCGACGTCCCGGAAGGCGGCGTAGGTCTCGGCCGGAGGCGGTGCCCCCGGTATCGGCCAGTCCCGCAGGAGCGGCGTCGGGTGGAGCGTACCGATGGTTCCGTGCCGGGCCGACCGGAGCAGGTCGAGCAGCAGCGTCCGGGCGACCTCGGGCTGGTCGCGGAGCATCCGCTTCAGGGCGCGCAGCCGGACCGGTCGGGATGCGTTGGTCTGGGGCCGTGTGACCTCGAAGATCTCGGCGAGCGAGGCGCCCGGCCGGTCCGGCTGATCGCTGCCCGGATCGGCCGCGGCCATCCGGGCCAGAGCCTCGACCGCACCGCCGAAATGCTCGGTCGGCCAGGCGAGGAGCTCCAGGGCCGCGCGGGAGAAAAGGCGGCCGGTCCGCACGGCGTCGAGGAACGCGGTGGGGGATGCCTCGGCCAGATACGTCAGCACGTCCGCGAGGGAGAGGTTCGCCTGGCTCATAACCTCGCGCACCACCCGGTGCGCGAGGTCGGCCGAACCACCGCGGACCGCGAGGACGATCAGCGACTCCGCGATGCCTCGCCGGATCGCCACCGACCCGCCCTGCGTGGTGAGGACGTGGACCGCCAGGCCGGCGAATGCCGCCCGGTCCTCATCGGTGAAGCTGGGCGCCAGCAGGACGATGGTGTCCTCGGGCGCCTGCACGTACCACCGCTGACCCAGGTGCCCGAGCATCGCCGTGTCCGGGTCCGCGGCCGCCTGAGCGGAGATCTCGGCCATCTCGGCGTTATCCACCCCGATGAACTCATTGACGGTCGCCCGATCACCGTCGTGATCGCCGTGCCAGCCGCCCAGCAGCGCCAGCCGCCGGAGGCGGACATCGGCCGACCGGGCCCAGGGCGGGATCGCGAGCGAGCGGTGTTTGGCCAGGGCCCGCCACAGCTGGCCCAGCCCACGCCGGGCCAGGACGCCGAGGGACCGGGCCCGGTCCGGCTCGATCCGGGCGGACAGGTGCCTCTCGACCTCCTCCTCGTCGAGCGCGGGCACCCTCACGGCCGGGTTCGGCACGAGCTTGCCGTACACCAGGATGGTGTGCGGGCGCCGGAGCGGGATCTCGTTCAGCGGCAGGCTGGACGGCACGGCCAGGATCCGCGGCTCCTGCGCCGCTAGGTGGGCGCGGAGGGCCGCCTGATCGTCGATCAGCAGCGTGCGATCGCCCAGCGGCGTGCTACGACAAGGCCGGGCAGATGACCACGGCCACCGACTGGGCCAACCGCACCACCACCTTCACCTGGACCCCGGACGGCCAACGGAAGCGGCAGACCACACCCGACGGTGTCACCAGCACCTACGACTACGACACCACCGGACGCACCAAGTCCATCCAGCTCACCGCCGCGGGCGCGAGCCTGGACACCTACGACTACACCTACGACGACGCCGGACAGATCAAGACCGGCGACGGCAACACCTACACCTTCGACAAGGGCGGCAAACTCGCCGGCGTCGCCGGCCCCACCACCAACGGCACCTACAACACCACCCCCGCAGGCAGCCTCACCGGCACCCCGGACGGCACCACCCTTGCCTACAACGCGGCCGAACAACTCACCGCCGCCACCCACACGGGGGTCACCCAGGCCAGCTACGCCAACGACACCAACGGCAACCGCACCACCGCCACCATCCCCGCCGGCGCCAGCAGCCCTGCCGGGACCACCTCCTACCACTACAACAGCCCCGGCGCGCTGACCCGCGTGACCACCACCAGCGGCGACATCGGCTACACCATCGACGGCGCCGGCCTGCGCAAGTCCCGCACCAGCAACGGCGCCACCACCACCTTCACCTGGGCCACCAACAGCAGCATGCCGCTGCTACTCGACGACGGCACCCACCGCTACCTGTACGGGCCCGACCTCACCCCCTACGCCCAGATCGACCACAGCGGCACCGTCGAATACCTGCACACCGACAACCTCGGCTCCGTCCGCCGCATCACCAACGCGGCCGGCGCCACCACCAGTACCAACACCTACGACCCCTACGGCAAACGCACCGCCCACACCGGCACCGCCGACAGCCGCATCGGATTCACCGGCGCCTGGACCGACCCCGACACCGGACTGGTCTACCTCCGCGCCCGCGACTACGACCCAGCCACCGGACAATTCCTCACCCTCGACCCGGCCATCGACACCACCGGCCAGCCCTACGCTTACGCCCGCAACAACCCCATCCAGAACACCGACCCCGCCGGCCTGTGCGCCGACTGCTCCTTCATGCAGAACTGGGTCCTCAACCACGGAGCCACCCGAGAAACCCTCACCACCGGCGTCATCGGCCACGTCGTCGGCTTCCTCGAAGGCGTCGGCGACGGTGCCAGCTTCGGCCTCACCGGCATCGCCCGCGAAGCCCTCAGCCCCGGCTCCAGCTGCTACGTCAAAACCAACAGCTGGGCCTACAAGGCCGGTGAAGCCTTGCCCTACGTCCTGCCCGCCGGCGCGGCCTTCAAGGGCGCCTACGGCGCAATCAAAGGCATCCGCGCCGCCCGCGCCATCGCCGGCGCCGGCGTCAAGGCCGGTGTCAGGGATGGCGTGGAAGCTGTGGGCGGCCGGGTCACGGCCAAGGGCGCGGAAGGGTTCTGCAGCTTCACCGGCGACACCCGCGTCCTCATGGCCGACGGCACCAGCAAACCCATCGCCGCCATCAAAACCGGCGACAAGGTACAGGCTGCCGACCCCAAAACCGGCAGGAAGGGCGCCCGGACCGTAACCCACCTCTGGATCCACCAAGACCAGTTCGTCAAGCTCAAACTCGGTAAGGCCAGCGTCAACACCACGAAAAATCATCCTTTCTGGAACGACACTGACAAGGTATGGGAACCTAGCGCCGCCCTCGACCCCGGTGACCTCGTCCTTACCGCCGACGGCCAACACGTCCGCATCACCGGCCTCACGGAGGGCAGTGACCTCTACGGCCGCGCGTACAACCTCACCGTTGACGACATCCACACTTACTATGTACTCGCCGGCACCACACCCGTCCTCGTACACAACACATGCGGTGAATGGGGACTATCTCGCTAATGGTGTTTCCGGCGGTCTTCAGTAGGTCTCAGCGGCCGGGAAGCGGTCGCTGAAGGTGATGGCGAAGGCGTTCAGGGCGGGTTTCCAGCGCATCGTCCATCGGGTTCGGCCGGTCCCGGTCGGGTCCAGGGACCGGGTCACGAGATACAGGCACTTTAGCGCTGCCTGTTCGTTCGGGAAGTGGCCGCGGGCTTTGATCGCCCGCCGGTAGCGGGCGTTCAACGACTCGATCGCGTTCGTGCTGCACAGCACCTGCCGGATCTCCACGTCGTAGTCGAGGAAGGGGATGAACTCCGACCAGGCGTTGTCCCACAACCGGATCACTGCCGGATACCGGCCGCCCCACTTCTCGGCGAGGTCGTCGAAGGCCGCCCGGGCGGCAGTGGCGTTGACCGCGGTGTAGATCGGCTTGACGTCGCGTTTCAGCTCGTCCCAGTACTTGCGGGAGGTCAGCCGGAACGTGTTGCGGATCAGATGAATGATGCAGGTCTGCACCACCGTGCCCGGCCACACGTTCGTGACCACCTCCGGCAGCCCTTTCAGGCCGTCGCAGACCAGGAAGAACACGTCCTTGACGCCCCGGTTGCGCAGGTCGGTCAGCACGCTCATCCAGAACTTCGCGCCCTCGCCACCTGTGCCGGCCCACAGGCCGAGGATGTCCTTGTCCCCGTCGAGGGTGACCCCGATCGCGGCGTAGAACGGCCGGTTCGCGACTTGACCGTCGCGGACCTTGACCACGATGGCGTCGATGAACACCGCCGCGTAGATCGCGTCCAGGGGCCGGTGCGACCAGTCGGTCATCTCCTCGATGACCTTGTCGGTGATCCGGGAGATCGTCTCCTTCGACACCGACGCCCCGTAGATCTCGGCGAAATGGGCACTGATCTCGCCGGTGGTCAAACCTTTCGCGTACAGCGACAACACGACCTCGTCGACGCCGGACAACCGGCGCTGCCGCTTCTTGACGATCTGCGGCTCGAACGTGCCCGCCCGGTCGCGGGGCACGTCGATCGCGACATGGCCGGTGGCCTCGGTCAGCACGGTCTTGGACCGGCTGCCGTTGCGGATGTTGCCCGACCCGGCACCGGCCGGGTCGTGCTTCTCGTAGCCCAGGTGCTCGGTCATTTCCTCGTTCAACGCGGTCTCGAGCACCGTCTTGGTCAGCTGCTTGAGCAGCCCGTCTGGCCCGGTCAGCGCCAGGCCTTGTTCCTTGGCCAGCCGTACCAGCTCCGCGGCGGCCTGTTCCTCCGCCGACGGCTCGGGCTTCTTCTTCCGTGGGGTCACATCGTTCAGTGTCGCGGTCATCACGGCACCCTCCTCGCCGGGCTACGCCCGGCGGGTCAGGCCCGAAACACCGTTAGATCCAGTGTCAACCTTGGACTGTCTGGCGGGCTCGCTCCACCTGTTTGTTGCCTTCGTGGCTGTTGTAGGTTCTGCGGCCCGCCAGACCTCAAGGACCGGCCGGTATGGCTTGAGAGGAGCGTGTCAGCGCCCGACTGGGACATGCCTACCGACCGGCCCGCGCCCCTCGGTCAAGGAGACGCACTTCCATGGTGGTCATCGGCATCGACGCGCACAAGCGCACCCACACCGCCGTCATCATCGACGGCAACGGCCGGCAAGTCGCGGTCAAGACCTGCGGATCAACCAGCAAAGATCACCTCACGCTGCTGCGGTGGGCGGCCAGGCACGACCCCGACCGCGTCTGGGCTCTCGAGGACTGCCGCAACATGACCCGCCGCCTCGAACGCGACCTACTCGCCGCTGGCGAACGCATCGTCCGTGTCCCGCCCAAGCTCATGGCACACGCCCGCGATGCCGCCCGCACCTACGGCAAGTCCGACCCAATCGACGCCCTGGCCGTCGCCCGCGCCGCGCTCCGCGAGGACGGACTACCCGTCGCCCACCTCGACGGACCCGACCGCGAGATCCGCCTGCTCGTCGACCACCGCGAAGACCTGATCGCCGAACGCACCCGCGCCGTCAACCGCCTCCGCTGGCACCTGCACGAACTCGACCCCGAGTGGGATCCGCCTGCCCGGTCACTGGACCGGGCCAGCAACCTCAACCGAGTCCTTCACCGGCTGACGACCCTGCCCGGCACCGTTGCCCGGCTCGCCGCCGCGCTCGTCGAGCGATGCCGGCAGCTGACCGACGAGATCAACGCCCTCGGGGCGGAGATCAGCAAACTCGCCCAGCAACTGGCACCCACACTGATCGCACTACCTGGCTGCGCTGCGTTGACCGCCGCGAAGATCCTCGGCGAAACCGCTGGTATCGCGCGCTTCCGGTCCGCGTCGGCCTACGCCCGCCACAACGGCACCGCCCCGCTTCCTGTCTGGTCGTCCAACCGTTCCCGGCACAGGCTCAGCCGCACCGGGAACCGCCAGCTCAACGCCGCCCTGCACCGCATCGCGATGACCCAGGCCCGCTGCCACCTGCCAGCACAAGAGCTGATCGCCCGCCGCAAAGCCGGCGGCGACGGCGGCATGGAAGCCCTTCGCGTGCTGAAACGACGCCTCTCCGACGTCATCTACCAAGCGCTACGCGCCGATACGGCTGCTTGACAGAGGAGCAATCCACAGTCCCACACGTGCGGGCTGGGCAGCGACACACAAACCTACTGCTGGGGCGCCGGCTCCTCTAGCCAGCTGGGTAACGGCGGCACTGCCGACCAGTTACGGCCGGTGGCGGTGGCCGCCCCGGCCGGGGTGCGCTTCACCCAGCTCACCGCCGGCAACAACCACACGTGCGGGCTGGGTAGCGACACCAGAACCTACTGCTGGGGCTGGGGCCCCGACGGTCAGTTGGGCAACGGCACCGTGGACGAGTCGACGACTCCGGTGCCGGTCAAAGCCCCGAATGGGGTGAGCTTCACCCAGCTCACCGCCGGCGAAGGCCACACGTGCGGGCTGGGCAACGACACCAGAACCTACTGCTGGGGCTGGGGAGCCGACGGTCAGCTGGGTAATGGCGGCACCGCGAACCGATCGAGTCCGGTGGCGGTATCGCCGCTTCCGCCGCTGACCGGCCCCTAGCCCCGGCCAGAGTCACCGCGACACCCCCATCCCTCCCACGGGTTGCCCCGGTCTCCGAGACCTGCGGGTGCCGAAGGGGTCAAGGCCGTACGTGGAAAGAGTTGTCCGTCTCGTCCAGGAATGACCGTTGGCGCTGCGTAACGGGGCAGACCCCGCTGTTGTGGCCAGTGATCTTGTTCGTTAGGTTGCTTCGCCACGGTGTCAGGCGTGGGCGGAGGTTGGCGAGGATGACCGATCCGCATCGCGACCCGTCTGCGGCCGACCTGCGCAGCCCGTGGCGATTTCTGTGGTGGCTGGTCAGAAGCCAGCCCGTGCGGGTGGCCTGCGGAGCGCTGCTCGGCGTCACCTGGATGGTTGGTCTCACGCTGCCGCCCTACGTTCTGTCGCAGGCCATCGACCGGGGGCTGGCGGGCAAGGACTTCGGCCGGCTCGTGCTGTGGTCGGGTGTACTGCTGGCGGTCGGTCTGGCCAACGCCTTCTTCGCCATCATGCGGCACCGCACGATGACCCGGATCAGACTGGACGCCGCGTATCGCGCGGTGCGTGCGGTCGTCCGCCAGACCACGGCTTTGGGGGCCCGGTTGCCGCGGCTGGTTTCGTCCGGCGAGATCGTTGCGGTCGGCAGCCGCGATATCTGGGTCATTGCGCAGGCCCTGACGGTGACCGGGCCGGGCTTCGGTGCCGTTGTTGCCTACGTCGTGGTGGCCGGCCTGCTGCTGTCGATCGATCCGCTGCTGGCGATCGTGGTGCTCGTGGGTGTTCCGGCCCTCGTGGCGACCGTCGGCCCGCTGCTCGGGCGGCTGCAGAGCCGCAGCAGCGTCTACCGCGAATATGAGGGCCGCCTCTCCGACCAGGTCGTGGACATCGTCCACGGTTTACGGGTACTCAACGGCTTCGGCGGCAAGTCCGTGCATGTCGAACGCTACCGCCGCGGCTCGCAACGGCTGCAAGAGGAGGGCTACCGGGTCGGCTCCGTGACCAGCTGGGTGCACGCCCTCAGCGTCGGGCTACCAGCCGTCTTCCTCGGCGCCGTCACCTGGCTGGCAGCAGCGATGACGGTACGGGCGGAGATCAGCGTGGGCGAACTGGTGGCGGTCTACGGGTACGCGGCCGTGCTGGTGGTCCCGGTTTCGGCCCTCATTGAGGGCGGAACGGATCTCAGCCGGGCAGCGGTTGCCGGTCGCCGCGTCACGCGACTGCTTGCGCTGCCGCGGCCGGCCGACGTCACGCATGCCATGCCCGAGGGTCCAACGGCAACGGCGTTGTTGCGCGACCCGGCATCCGGCGTGGTGATCGAGCCCGGTCTGATGACGGCCATCGTCGCGAGTCGCGCGGCCGATGCGGCCGCGATCGTCGAACGCCTGGGGCGCTTGGTCGACTCGGATGCCGTGTGGGGCGACCTGCGTCTGGCCGACATCACACGGTCGGCCGTGCGTGATCGGCTCCTCGTGGCGGAGAACGACGCGGAGTTGTTCGAGGGCCGGCTTCGTGACGTGGTCTCCGGTCGACGCGACCGCCCTAGGGAGGCGATCGGGCGTGCCCTGTGGGCGGCGGTCGCCGAGGACATCGTGCAGGCCCTCCCGGCCGGCTCCGATTCGGCGATCGCCTCACACGGCGGCAACCTGTCCGGCGGCCAACGGCAGCGACTCCGGCTGGTCCGGGCGCTGCTCGCCGATCCCGAGGTGCTGCTGGCCACCGAACCGACCTCGGCGCTGGACGCCCACACCGAGGCCACGCTCGCGCACCGTCTCAAAACGGCCCGGGCCGGCCGGACGACGGTAGTGACCACCACCTCCCCGCTACTTCTGGATCAGGCCGATGTCGTCTTCCACGTCGTCGACGGCCGGGTCACGGCCCGCGGCCCGCATCACGAACTGATGGCACGCGAGCCCAGCTACCGCGCCCTGGTGGAACGGACCGGCGACGACCACGCCGAAGCGGCTGCCGGCAACCAGGCGTGAGATGGACGACCACCCCATGACACCGAAGAACCACCTCGCGGTGGCCGAACCTGCCCAGGTGCGGCAGGCGGCCCGACACCTCATCCGCGCCGACCGGGCATCGGTCGCCTGGATGCTGCTCCTCAACGGATCGGCCGCGCTGGCGGCATTGGCCGGACCCTGGCTGCTCGGCCGGATCATCGACACCGTGGTCGACGCCACGCGGAACCCGGCGAATTCGGCCGGCGCCCTGACCACGATCAACTGGCTGGCCCTGTCGATCATGTTGTTCGCTGGCCTGCAGATCGCACTGTCCCGGTCGGCGCTGCTGGTCGGGTTCCGATTCGGTGAGCGCACCGCCGCCCGCGTTCGCGAGCAGGCCGTCGACCGCGCCCTCGGCCTGCCCGCGTCGCTGGTCGAACGGACCTCGCCCGGCGATCTCGCGGCGCGCGTGGTCCACGACGTCTCCGAGGTCGCCTGGATCCTGCGCGACGGCATCCCCGAGGTCTTCATCGCCGCCGTGCAGGCGCTGCTGATCCTCATGCTCATCTTCGTCCTCAACCCGCTCCTCGGTGTCTGCGGCATCGTTGGCATGACCGGCATCGTGTTCGTCAGCCGGTGGTACCTGCGGCGCGCCCGCACGGCCTACCTGGCCGAAGGAGCCGCCAACTCGGTGATCACCGACGTCCTGATCAACACCTCCGCCGGCGCGCGCACGGTCGATGCCTTCGGCCTTGAGCAGCAGCGCCGAGCGGTCGCAGACCGCGCCATCGATGACGGCATGCACACCCGGATCCGGACCCTCTTCCTGCGCAGCGTCCTGTATCCGGTCGTCGACTCGTCGTACGTGATCGCCGTGGTCGGCGTGCTCGTCGTCGGCGGGCTGCTGTACCACCGCGGCGCGGTGAGCCTCGGCATGGTGACCGCCTCGGCGCTGTACCTGCGTCAACTGTCGGTGCCGCTGGACCTGATCCTGACCTGGATGGAAAGCCTCCAAAGCGGCGGAGCCGCGTTCGCCCGGGTCGAGGGCATGCGAGGCGCCGGGACGCCGCCCCGGGTGGCGCCCGAGCCGGTCGGAGACCGGATCGAAATCTCCGACGTGCACTACGCCTACGACACCGGCCGAGACGTGATCAACGGCGTAAGCCTCGAGGTGCGACCGGGTGAACGCCTGGCCATCGTCGGCATGTCCGGCGCCGGCAAATCCACCCTCGGCCGCCTGATCGCCGGCGTGGATGCGCCGCATACCGGCACCCTCACGGTCGGCGACGTGCCGGTCTCAGAGCTGCCCGCCGAACAGCTGCGCCGGCACGTGATCCTCGTGACCCAGGACCACCACGTATTCCGTGAATCGCTGCGCGACAACCTGCTTCTCGCAGCCCCGGACGCCGGCGACGCCGACCTGCTTGCCGCCTTGGCCGCGGTCGGGGCCGACTGGGCCGGCGAACTTCCCGACGGGCTGGACACCACGTTCGGCGAAGACGTCAAGCTTGATGACGCCCAGGCCCAGCAGCTCAGCCTGGCCCGGGTCGTCCTGGCCGACCCGCACACGGTGATCCTCGACGAGGCGACCGCATCGCTGGACCCGGTCACCGCGCGGAACACGGAACGCGCGCTCGCCGCCGTACTACGCAACCGGACCGTCATCGCGATCGCGCATCGCCTGCAGACCGCCAAGGACGCCGACCGCATCGTGGTCATGGACAGCGGCCAGGTCAGCGAGGTCGGCAGCCACGACGAACTGGTACGCAAAGGCGGAACGTACGCAGCCCTGTGGGAGTCATGGCACGGGCCCGCCGACGGCGAGTAGGCACCCGCAGGCGCACCTTCGAGCGCGTTACCGGCCCGGCGCTTGCACCACAGATGTGGTGATCGGTCCGGTTCCGACGGCACCACCTGAGCTGGAACAACGCGCTGCCAGAGCCCTCGACCCCCAGAGAACGTGCCTGTACCTCAACGGTGGGGCCTGGTGGTGGCCCGACGCCGTCCGGCTGCTGGCCAGCCCGGCGCGTTGGGGAAGCAGCCCACGCAGGAAGCCGGACGACCGAACCATCCCAAACCCGACATAAGAACGGTTATCGAACCAAGCCAAACGACTGGGCCGAACAGATCGCCCGCACCGTCACCGGTCCGACCCAGCAAGCAAAAGCGCTGACCACCTGAGTCGAAAATAGACCTCAGCCGACGGGAGTCAGGACGGCTTGGTAGCCGAGTTGCTGGAGCTGGTGGACGAGGCGGCTGGCCTGTTTCGCTGGGTCGACGCGATTACGGAAGTGATCGGGGCCGAGGTCTTGGTAGTCGATGTCGTTGCTGAGCATGTGCCAGATGGCGATGAGGATGCTGTGGCCGACCGCGACCAGCGCGCGGTTACGAGACATCGCTTAGGAACCGGCTGAGAGGATTAGAGCTGCCGCTTGATCTGGGCAACGCAGGCCCGGTCGACAGACCGGAACGGCGTGCCGAAGACCTGCCGCGATGCCGTGTCGAGCGATGGCCGGTTGCGGGGGCTGTCCGGCCGCATGACCGTAGCGACGAAGTCGAAGAGTTTGCGTTCGCCGTACCGTCGCGCGATGCAGTCGACGGCGAGATGGCTCACGCCGTAGAACGCGTTGCCGTCGAGGAGACCCGCGTCTTTGTCGAGCGTCTTTAGCGCGATGCTCGACGGCGGGTCGGTGCGGAACTTCTGGCGTACGACGGGCACGCGGACGGAATCCGTTGCGGGCCGGGGTGCGTAGGCGATGTACTCCGCGATGCCTTCTTGCAACCACATATCGAGGTTCTGGGCCGCGGGTCGGTGCTGGTCGGACCCGCCGAGCGTGACCACGTGGCCCATCTCGTGCTGGATCAGTTCCTGTAGCTCCCGCCCGCTGCGGGCCTTGCTCATGCGCAGCACCACCTCGCCCAGAAAGTTCTCCGGGAAGGTCGTGTAGCCGGTCACCCATTCGCTGGGTGTGGTGCCGAACCAGCTACGCCACTCCTCGTCCGTGGCCATATAGACGCGGTAGCGCCGCTGGGGATTGCCCAGCAGGTCGGCGTAGTGGTCGGCCCGCGTGGCCGCTCGCTCCGCCGCTGCCAGAACCTCCTTGAGCCGTTTCGCGTGGCCACGGCTGGCACCGACCGTGACGCGCTTGCCCTGCGCCAGCACCAGCGGGCCGACCTGCCACGGCGTCGACTGCCACTCCTCTTTGTGGTTCATCCGCGCAGGGCCGACGTTCGAGATCCGGTAGTCGTCCTTTCCGACCTTGCTGATTGTCAGGCCCTGTGTGATCATCGGCGCGCCCATGCCGGTCGTGGTGGTGTACTTGAGCTTCGGGCAGCTGGGCAAGCTGAAGCAGTACGTCAGGTAGAAGTTGTCGTCCCAACGCGTTGTCTCCCACCGCACCGGTTTCGGGACCGAGTAGTGGTACTCGAGCTGGGTCACCCCCAGCCCTCTGAGCGAGGCGTAGAGGTCCCGGTAGTACGCCCGCACCTTGGGCTGGCCCGGATCGACGATGGCCAGCCAGCCGGCCTCGTCGCCGTGGAGCAGTGCCTGGGCGCTCCGGTTGAGGGCGGCCAGGACGCGGGTGGCTGGAGTGTCGATCACGGTGGTGGTCGGCGCCCCGGTGGCGGTGGTCGGGCTGACTGCCTGGGGCGACGCCGGTCGTCGCGGTGCCCGGACGGCGGCGGTGACCAGGACGACGGCGCAGTAGGTGACCGCCAGTGTGAGGACCGCTCCGACGGCACCGCCGATCAGGAGCCCGCGACTTCGGCGCCGCCCCGGTGGGGTCGCCGGCGCGGCACCAGGCAACGGTGCGGCACCAGGCAACGGCGCGGCACCAGGCAATGGTGCGGCACCAGGAAGCGGTGCGGGACCAGGAAGTGGTGGGGGACCGGGAGGAGGGGCGGCGCCAGGGACCGGACTTTCGTCCGGAGTCTGGGCAGCCGCCCAAACCTGGAACGAATTTGGGTCCTGCATCGTGTCCCCCCGGCCGTTGCCTGATCTTGCAGGCACCGATTGAACCACGGCGTACCGGCGCCGGGCTGACCCTCGGCGCCGCGATGAACCGCGACAACGCCCGAATGCCGGGCCTCTGGTGGCCATCCGCGGCCGTGCCGTCAGGTACCGCCACCTTCCGACACTTGGCCACCTCACCGTGATCAAGTGGTGTCTTTCGGTCACACTGTGGTGCGGTTAGCCGGGATGCGGAGGCGCGGGATGTCGAACATCGAGGTGATCGTGGCGGCGTTGGCGGCCGGGGCGAGCGCGGGGGTAACGAACACGGCCACGGCGGCGGTACAGGACGCGTACGCGGGGTTGAAGAAGGTGCTGCGGCCGTGGGTGCGGGGTGACGGGCGGGCGGCCTTGGAGGCGGACGAGACCGACGAGGGTGTGTGGCAGGCTCGCCTCGGGGAGGAGTTGACCGCGTCGGGCGCGGCGGAGGATGCGCAGGTGCGGGCTGCCGCGGAGCTGTTGCTCGGTCTGGCGGACCCCGCGAAGGCAGCGACCTACAACATCACCGTGGGCACCAATTCGGGGGTGGTCGGTGGCACGTTCACCGCACCGGTGACGATCAATCAGGAGGTATCGGTCCCCCCAGTGCCGCCGGCGACGGCTTAAGGCCACCCGTCCCCGGCACCCGTACCGGCCTCGACGCGGTCGCCGTCGACACCAACTACGGCGCGGCGGGCGTGTTCCACGCGCCTGTGCACGTCCACGGGCGTCCGTCGGTGCGGTGGCCGCATCGGGTGGGTGTGGACCCGCCGCTGGCCGATTGCCGCCAACCCCGGGCGATCGACGCGGAGCTCGCTGCGGCGAGCGGGTCCGGTCAGGCAGTGGTGGTCTCGCAGGTGGTCACCGGCCTGGGCGGGGTAGGCAAGACCCAGGTGGCGGCGGCGTGGGCGCACCGCTGCTGGCAGGACAGCGCAGATGAAGCAGTCGCCGGAACGGACCCGCCGCTCATACCCGGCCAAATCCATCGGGGTACGCTCGCTCACCTGGACCAGTATCGCGAACTGCCGCCACGACTGGGCACCAGCGTGGGCGAGTGAGTACGCCGAGCGAGCTTCGTACACCGTCAGCCGCAGCTCCTCTGCCGCCGAGCTGGCGCGCGCCGGTGCTACCGGACTCGAACCGGCTCATACATTTCGGTCGTCAGCACGATGTGCCGGCAACGGGCTTTCCCATCCGCCTTTGCCCGGCGTGTCCGCTGAGGACACTTGCGTGCCGGAGGCGTGCACGCCGGCTTCCGGCCGCACTCAAGTGCAGCCGCGATCCGCTCGCTACGCAATGTCACGGCCGAACCGCTGTGGGACGCACACGCTCGCAGTCGATGAGCGCAGCCGCTCAGAGCTCTGCGAGTGTGATCACGAGGTCCTGGGGTCCTTCCAGGCAGTCCAACGCCCATGCCCAGCCGGGAAGGGCACCAGCCTTGGCGAAGAACTCGTCGAGTGTCTTGCCGAAGGACCATAGGTGTCCGAACGCCAGACTCTCGGTCTCCGCACCAGCAGGCCAATAGAGCGTGCAGCTCAGTTGCCACATCGGCGCGTCCTCATCACCCGCCTCGACGAACTGCCGCGTGAGATCAGTCGAGAACTCAGATCGTCCACGAAAGTCGTAGGTTCCGAACTGGGCGAGGACCCCGTCACCGTCTTCCTCCGGCGGCGCTACCCCATCGACCGGGAGCCCGGCAAAGCACCGGAAGACCTCGACGGTCGTTCGCACGTCGGCCGAGGTCATCGCGTCCGGGTTCACTCCGGCATCGGCAAGCATCGACACCAGGACGTCCCTGGTCGCGAGGATCAACATGAACGGATTGTCTCGCTTCATTCGCCCTCATTGGGCCGCCGACACTGCGCGAGGCTCACCGCAGCCGCTGACCAGGTTGGGGGCGGCTACGCATTCGTTGGCCCTGGTGTTGACCCCAGACGAGGGCCTCGCCGACGAATATGGCAGAGGGTAACGGGGTTACCGCTTGGCGTGGAACGCCTCGACGACGGTGCTGGGGATGCGACCTCGCTCGGACACCTCGTAGCCGTTCTTGGCGGCCCATTCCCGGATAGCTTGATTCTGATCCCGGCTTGAGCGGGCTGGCGCCGCGGCCGTGCGGGAGCCGATGCGGCCATGTGTTTCAGTGCGGCCGACTCGGGAGGCGACCGCCAGATATGGGTCGAGCACCTTGCGTAGCTTTCCGGCGTTCTTCTCGGACAGGTCGATGGTGTAATTGACGCCATCGAGCCCGAACCCGATGGTGCGGTCGGCGTTCCCGCCGTCGAGGTCATCGGTGAGCAGCGTGATGATTTGCTTGGCCATAGTTACTCCCGAAGTTCGCAAAGGCCGCGCCGGAACTACGCCGCCGGTGGTCGAGCATAGCCGCCGTGAGTGCCTCATTCTGCGCCCGCATTTTAAGAACCAGACGGCCAGGGTCGTGGAGGAGCATCTGGAGCTGCCCGCCGATAGCGTGCGGCGGCCTTCGCGCGATGCTGCCTACCACGGCCACTCTTGGACAAGGTCCTCTACGAGTTCGCCCGGCCGCACGGCGAAGAATTGGTCGGCCGAGTCGTCGAAGACGACCTGCGGGCCTGCCGCCGAGGCCAACCGGCATACGGCCGTGAGCACGGCGATCCCGTTCGGCTTGCGAAAGTACACGGCCTCCACAGCGGCATCGGACGGCATCGCCGACTTGGTGTCGGCGTCGCCGCCAATGTGGAGACCTACCTCGCCAAGGTCAAGTCCCCCGGTACGCGCACACGCCGCGGGATCCGGACACGGCGCCAAACGTGGAACCGCGTCCGCGTCGGCCAGCGTGAACCACGCTGTCCCGTGGCAGCCCGCATCGCGCAACACGGCCAGAACATCTGCGACCGAGGGCAGCGGCACCGGCTCCGGCGCTTGATCGAGTATCCCGCGGGTGAAGCTCGCTGCGGCCGCCCACTCCAGCACACCGCCGCTCACCGACAGGTGCATCGGAACCACATGATAGGTGACCAACTCACGGTCGCATTCTGGCAGCGATAGCGGGGGTACTGCCGGGGCCGAGATCGGGCACGCTCACATACCGCCGGTAGGGCGCCCTCACGGGCGAGCACAGTCACGGGTCGTGATTATCGATGCCTACGATCGGCGCAGGAGCGTATCGATGAGCGGCCGGAGGCCGCTGTCTAGGTGGTGGCCGGTGTGACCATCTCAGGCAGGCCACCGTCTGGCTGCCACCGCATCTGAATGTCGTCGGCGACGATCAGCCAGCGGGCTGTGTCCTGCATGAAGCACCATTCGACCTCATGAACGAGGTGCCCGGCCTCGTCGAGGCGCAGTTCGTCGTAGCGCCAGTCCGCATGTCCTCCACCGACTATGAACCCGTCGAGGTTGTACGAGTGCACCGTCGGATACCGCAGGGTGATGTTGCCGTCGTCGTAAGCGCCGCGCAGCGTCAACTCCACCGACACGAGCCTGTTGTGCCAGTGAGGCTCACCGGATCCTGATCGTTCCGTCACGGTCATGGCTTCGAGGCGGCCATCGTGCGGCCCTCGGTGGTCGTGCGGTCCGTAGTACCAGTCGGTTCGGGCGAGGAACAGCGCACCCGCAGGAAACCGGTCGGCGTTGTCGGCGACGTAGTTGCGGTATGCGTCAAACCCTGCGTCGCTACGACCGTCGGACTGGAGCAGGAACATTCGGGCATTCTGCCAAGGCAACTGCCACGCCGCGCCCCGAATACCCTCTCTGCCGCGAATCCGTTCGCTGCGAAGCGTGACGGTGGGCGTTGCGATTGGATACACGGGCTCTGCCTATGAGCGAGCAAGAAGGCTGGGGTTGGCCGGTGCCGCACTACTGGGCACCACACCGCTGGAACTGCGCGATCCCCTGCTACCCCATGCCCGGTCGTCTACGAGGTCCGAACGAGCTTGATCGCGCTGCTGGCGAGCGCGAGGGTCACCAGCCATAGGTAGATGCCGAGCATGGTCTCGGGCAGATGGGCTGATTTGGCGAGGTGGTTGAAGCCGAGGACCGTCGTGGCGACCGCCAATGCGGTCAGCGCAGCGGCGGTGCGTCGCCGGGTCGTGGCGTTGATACTCGGCTTGGTCAAGACGGCGCCCACGACGGACGCCACGATCGCCGCGATCAGCACCAGGGCCGACGGGACTCGACCGAACGCGGCGTGCTCCGCTGCCGAGGGAACGCCGAGCCACGTGGCCACAGCCGTGCCCGCCAGGAAGAACACGGCTATCGGTGCGAGAACCCTCACGGGCACGAACCCTGCGTTGCGAGCCCGGCTCGGCCCGTTTCGTCTACGACCAGGCCGTCATCACTGGTAGTGACCCAGTTGGTGGATCGTTGCGCACACGAGTTGACCTGTTGGTGTCCCTCACGTGGCAACCGCTGCTTACTTCCTGGCCACATCATGTCCCCCGCCTTGATCGTCGCCACACTCTAGGCACGCCGTAGGTGTGCCGTCTCCCACGAGAATCACAGAACGTGATGGCGGGTCTGCTCGAAGTAGGACATTGAATCTCGGAGTAGAGCAAATGGGCGTGGCCGTGGTGCGAAGCACCCCCGTTGGTGCACGTCTCACGGTGGATCACCGACCGTTGATAGCCGAGCACGCCACTGCCGCCTTATCGTACAGGCGTTCGGATGCCGGTTCCTCTCGGCTGCATGAGCCGGCGCCGCAGCGCTGCGCGAAGCCATGGTGCTGGAGGTGGAAGCGGGCGCGAAGATCGCGGGGCGCATGGCGCCGGCTCCTGAGGCAAGGGAGACGAGAGTGCATGGCAGGCAGTCTTAGAACGCCTGTACGATGATCGTGTTGGGGAGCGTGAGCCCGGAGCGGGAGGAGCCGCTTACCCGCACACGATATGTTGCCGCGGCCCGTCGGTACCTCAGTGCCGTCTCGTCGGTGCAGGCGGTTGGCATGCCGATCGATCCCGGACCGCCGGGCGCAGTGCGGGACTGCGATCGTGGTGGCATCGCCGCGTTGCGCGAGCTGCACGCGGCCCTTGGTGAGATGCTCAGCGCGCGGCAGAGCTGGGATGCGATCCGCCCCCCGGCGACGATGAGCCCAACCCGATCTTCGTGTCCCCGCTGGCCCCGTGGTGCTCCGATGGTGACCGGACGTCGGAGCACGGTGCAGCATTGTGCGACACGCACCGGCACGCAGGCCCCACTCGGCGACATGCTAGAGTCGTTACCCGCAGGTCCGGGAGTGACGAAACGCCCGGACCAGCGAATACGCAACCGCGACCCGCTGGACGCATCAGCACGTGCGATCACGGGGAGTAGTTGTATGAGCGCCCGTAGCTCAATGGATAGAGCATCTGACTACGGATCAGAAGGTTAGGGGTTCGAGTCCCTTCGGGCGCGCAATATCAATTGGCCTCTCACCAGCGGTGGGAGGCCAATTGCGTTCGGCCGATCAGCTTCTGTCGCGGTTGCTGCTCACGGATTGCTCACGAAGCCTTCCACTCGGGTCGTTCGGGGCGTCAGAAGGTTCCATGCCTGCTGGACCTGCTGGCGACATGGCCGGGGCTCGCGCGACCACTGCCGAGTTCTCCTGGAATGAGATCAACGCGCCGCGCAAGCGCGGCGGGTGCTCCCTCGCGCTCCGGCCTGCTGGCGGCGCAAGCGCCGGCATCGGCCGGGCGCAGCGGCCACCCTCCCGCTTCCGTGCTGTTGAGAACCGGAGCACCTTCGGTGCACTGGGCTCTGTCCGGACCCGGGGCATTCGGACTCCGGGATGTCCCGTCCACCGTCGATCCAGGCCCGATCCCCAGAGGGTGGGCGACGGCAGGCGGGACTTTGGCTCGGGTCACGTGATGAGGTGGAGGTCTTCGGTGATGTCGTCGAACCCATCCGGTACGGGGTACCACTGACCCGACGCGCGGTAGTCGAGGAATAGAGCGACCTGGAGGAACCCGCGCACCATTTGGCGCAGGGGCAGGCTTCCGCTGTGACTCAGGTACCTGAACATGGCAGCGAGGAAGGCCCGTACTTTTGCGGGGTCGATCTGGATCTCGTCCCACCCGGTGTTGGTGAACCCGCTGGGCTGTTTGACAAGGCGCTCCATCGCGGGGATGAGGTCGGCGAACATCAGTGAGGTCGCTTGGCTTCGGTCCCAGATCTCCCGGCCGTCGACCGTGTACAACATGCCCACGCCAGTCTCCTTCCAGCGCCGATCGGCGGCTGCGGGCGATAGCCCGGATGTCGTCGTGCTCACCAGCCGTGATCGGCCCGGGTATCTGCAGTGAGTTCGTCCAACGCTAGGTGGTACCACGTACCGCGAATGAAGGCGTGTAGATCGGGTCCCCGGCACGTGTAGCGGAGGTGTTGTGCCTCCATCCCGTCTGGGAGGACGATCCGGCACTGCCACCCGGTCGACTCGACGCCTTGTTGGCTGAGGCGTAGCGGTGTCACCAGGTCGAATTCCGGACCGTATCCGCCAATCAGCGCGCCTTCTGCGCCCTGCAGCAGGAGGCCATGCGCTGAACGGTAGAGCGCGGGACCTAAGTCTCTCGGGACGTCGCCGGTGATCGAGATGAGGTGGAAGTCGGTGTATGGGCAGCAGTATGCGTTCTCCCCGTAGACGTTGAGCGCGTAGCAGTCGAACACGCAGAGGAGCCCAGCGTCGGTCGGGTAGAGCCAGTTAGGGACGAGATCGTGCGTAAAGCGGACGAGGCCATGAGTCTGTGGCCCGCTCCCTCCCATGCTTCATCGAAGTAGCCAACCCACATATCGCCTGCGGGCGTCGTCAGGAGCTTTTCGATGGCATCGCCGAGGTGGCCGGCACGGACGAGATCGCCCTCGCTGATCCATACCTGCGCGTTGGGTGGGGCGTCCGATCGGCTTCGGGCGGCAGCCAGCGCGACCTGGCCGCGGCCGGGCTGACAGCTGTATGTAGCCCCGAAGGCACAGCGAATTGATCAATTTGACCGAGCACGTGCTCGTGCTGGTCGAGCAGGCTGCGGCGTGTTCGAGGCTGCGGCGTACCCGTTCACAGTTGCTCGGATCCCAGGGTCGGTCACCGGTCCTTGTGCGGGGATAAGAACAAGAGGCTGGTGGTCAGCCGGCGGCCACGCGGGCTTCGTGGAAAGTGTCGGCGGGAAGCCGGTGTGCGAGTCTCCAGAGGATGCGCATGGGGCGGTTGCCGGCGTGCTGCAGGTAGGTCATAGGCCCGGCGTAGAGGTAGGGCGGGGCGCCGAGGTCGCCGTCGGCTTCCTTGGTCTGGCGTAGGAACAGGTGCACGGCGGAGCCGCGTGCGGCGTGGTGAATGTACCGCTGCCCGGTTGGCGAGGCGGCCGAGATGGTGCTCTGCGACTCCCATTGGAACAGCTCCGGGGTGACGGCCCGGTCTTGGTACATGGTGGTGGGCGAGTAGTGGTGTTCAGTCTTGATGAGCGTGACGAAAAAGATGTCGGCCTGCTCGTCGGGGATCCATTTGACGCCTTCGCGCATTTGCGAGGGATCGGCGATGCCGAACGCGGCACAGGCTTCGTCGCGGGTGTAGCGGGCGTGTACTCGCAGGGGGACTTGGTTGGTCGGATCGAGCGGCCGTGTGATCCGGTGGATGCGGGCTTGCAGGACGTCCACAATTTGGCGGAGTTCTGCGGCCCGGTCCGGGTGTGCCCGCAACTGATTGACCGTTTCTGTAACCGGGAGGGTCTTGCCCCACAGCGCGAGGTGCAACATCGCGCCTTGCCGCCCGGGTGGTTGCACGCCGTTGGTCAGTTCGCGGAGGTGGTGCAGTCGGTCGGGGTCGTCGATGTGTAGCAATCTGCCGATGGCCGCGCCCAGAACGGCGTCATGCGGGCCGGCTGGTGTGTCCACGAAGCCGGCGAGGCGGCGCAGCCCGGTCCAGCCGCCGCCGGCGCGCCGCCGGTACACGTCCTCAAGCTCGATGCCGGTTTCACTGAGGAAGCTGGCGAGTGGGACGTCGCCGAGGCGGCGTAGTTCGGCGACGAGGTCCGCGCGCCGCATTCGCAGCGCAGAGCGGAGGTTCCGCAGCACAATGCCCTTGGCGATGCGGTCGAGCTGGATGTGGCAGCCGGCGGGCAGTGTGGGGAAGTCGTGGTCGACGTCGCGGGTGAGTGCCCGCCGAGTGGAACCGGTAAGTGCTCGGTAGCGCAGGTCGAAGCGGAAGTGGGCGTGCTGGGCACCGATGAAGTCCAGGACCGTCAGGCACGGCTTGTCGTCGGCGAGGCGCAGGCCGCGTCCCAGCTGCTGCAGAAAGATCGTGGCGCTTTGGGTGGGTCGCAGCAGCAGGATCGTGTTCACCGTCGGCAGGTCGACGCCTTCGTTGAACAGATCGACGGTGAACAGTGCCTTGAGCGCGCCGGCTTTCAGACGGGCGATGGCATCCTGCCGACCGGCGGTATCGGTGCGGGAAGTCACCGCCACCGCGGGAATCCCGGCTCGGACAAATCGGTCGGCCATGAATTGCGCGTGTTCGATGCTGACGCAGAAACCGATCGCCCGCATCCCGGTCACGTCGACCTTGTCGGTTACTGCCTGCAGGATGATCCGGGCGCGGGCGTGGTGTCCGGTGTAAAGATTGCCGAGTTCGGCCTGGTCGTATCCTTGTCCGCGTTTCCAACGGAGCGCGGACAGATCGACGTCGTCGTGGATTCCGAAGTAGTGGAACGGCGCCAGCAGTTGCCGCTCCAACGCCTCCCATAGCCGCAACTCCGCCGCGGTGTGACCGTCGAACCAGCGACGGACGTCCAGGCCGTCGGCGCGTTCGGGGGTCGCCGTCAGGCCGAGCAGGATGCGCGGGCTCAGGTGCTGAAGCAGTCGGGTGTAGGTGGGTGCTTCGGCGTGGTGGAACTCGTCGACGATGATCATGTCGAAGGCGTCTGGATCCAACGCGGCGAGGTCGAAGCGGTGTAGCGACTGGACTGAGGCGAATACGTGCCGCCACTCGCGCGGGCGCTCGCCGCCGACGAAGATCTCGCCGAAGGTGCCGTCGCCGAGCACGTGCCGGAACACCGATCGGGATTGCCGCAGGATCTGCTCCTGGTGCGCCACGAACAGCAACGACTCGACCTGGCCGGCCTGGCGCAGCCGCCGGTAGTCAAGCCCGGCCACGATCGTCTTGCCGGTACCGGTGGCCATCACGACCAGGTTGCGGTGCCGCCCGTGCACCTCCCGCTCGGCGGCGAGATCGTCGAGAATCTCCTGTTGGTAGCCGTACGGGCGTACCTGCACCGTGGTCAGATCGATGCTCAGGTCGGTCGGATTTGGTCCGGACTCGGCGGCCAAAGCTTCCCGCAGCCGCGCCTCGTCGCGGCGCGGGTCGTAGGCCTCGAAACCGGGATCATCCCAGTACTCGTCGAAGGTCGCAGCGAAGGTCGCGAGAATGCTCGGCTGCTCCAACTCCGACAAGCGGACGTTCCACTCCAACCCGTCTACCAACGCGGCCTTTGACAGGTTGGATGAGCCCACGTACGCCGTGCTCGCGCCGCTGCCACGGCGGAACAGCCATGCCTTGGCGTGCAGCCGGGTACTGCGAGTCTCATATGAGATGCGGATCTGCGCACCCAGCTCGGCGAGGCGATCCAGGGCCCGCTGGTCCGTTGCCCCGAGGTAGGTGGTGGTGATGACACGTAGTCGCCCGCCGCGCTTGATCAGGTCGCGGATGGACTCCTCGATCAGGCGCAGCCCGTGCCACTTGATGAACGCGCACAACAGCTCGACGCTGTCGGCGGAGGCCATCTCACGGGCGACCTCGGTTCCGATGCGGGGTTGGCCGCGTCCGTTGACCAGCAGCGCGCCAGCGGACAGCGGGATCTCCGGTCGCGGCGGAAACGCCGCCGCTACAGGCGCGGCGGGCCGCTTGACTAGGGCGGTGAGCAGATCGTGGGACGCCACCACCAGGTCACCGGGTCCGGCGGCGGGGGGAACGACCGCCGCGATTGCCTGGGCGATGCTGTTGGCCACCCCGACCTGCCGGGCCACTCGCTCAGGGCCCTGGCCCGGCGTGGCACGTAGCGCCCGGCGGGTCAGCGCGGCGATGTGGCGTGCCAGCACCTCGTGCGCGTCGGCGGGATCCAACCCCGTCCGCTGGACAAGATCTTCGTCCAGCCCGTCGAGCTGATCCTCTAGCGCGTGAGTGATCAGGTGCTCGTAGGCGCCCACGGGGAGATCCGTCACGCAGGCAACCTAGCGCGAAGTCGGCGTCCTTTCGGTGATGTCACACCGTCCACCACCCGGTCGGTTCCCTCGGCCACGCCACACTCCGGGTTATGCGCCGGCTGCTCGAGCGATCGCCTCAAGCATGGCAATCTTCGATCATGGCCGACGATCAGGACGCGGCGCTGCTGGCCCGGCTGGCGTCGCTACGTCAGCACCAGCAGGGCGGACGACGTTCACCGCACAAGCCGCTGTTGGTCCTGTTGGCGCTCGGTCAGCTGGCCACCGCGGGGTCGAGTGAGCTGCCGTGGTCACAGGCCCAGGCGCGGTTGAGCGACTTGATCGCCGAATTCGGCCCATTGACGCGTACCAGTCGCGCCCAGAGCGCCGCTTACCCGTTCACCCGCCTGCGCTCTGACGGCATCTGGGTCCTGGACCAGGACGTGCCGATGGATGCAGTGCGCCCGCTGTCCACCCACCATGTCGTGGGCCGCTTCGAGGACTCGCTCGAGGCGGCGCTGCGCCACGACCCCACCTTGGTGCAGTCCGCTGCTCGGGCGATGGTCGAAAGCCACTTCCCGCCCACGGTAGCGCCCGATGTCCTGACCGCTGTCGGCCTCGACCCCAACCTCGTGCTACACGCCGCCGATGTGGTGCCCGACCCGAGCGGCAACGCCGAACGGCGCCGCGACCCACGCTGGCGGACGGCGGTGCTGCAAGCATGGGACCGGCAATGCGCCTTCTGCGGCTTCGACGGGCAGTTCCTGGGCGCTTCGGTCGGCCTTGAGGCCGCTCACGTGCGGTGGTTTGCGTTCGACGGACCGGACAGCCTCGACAACGCTCTGGCACTGTGCGTGCTACACCACAAGCTGTTCGACCTCGGCGCCCTCGGTCTCGACGCATCCGCCCGCGTCCTCGTGTCCGCCGCCTTTACCACCCGAACCGACGCCGGGCAGGCGCTCTACGATTTGCACGGCCGTGCGCTCCGCCCGCGCCCAGGAACACCGTTACCAGCGACCGAGCACCTCACCCGGCATCAGCGGGAGGTGTTCAAGGGTCAGCCACTGATCGCCTGAGCATCTGGGCTGGACTTTGTCACCTTGTGTCCATCGCGGGGCTCGTCTGGCGCGAGCGCCGCGACGCTTTTGAACGTGGGTGCGATTGCGTCGCCGAACGTGTGGCTAACGGTGCCGATCGGGTCTCCTCCCGCTGGCAGCCGGCCAGCAGCGCGACCGTGCCGACGAGGGCGACCGTGACAGTCTTGGCCAAGGACGTCTCATCAAGGTTTCTACCTGTCCAGTGATCATGGTCCATCAAATGGTGTGTCACTGCCGGGGGTTACCGGTGGGCACCGATGCGGTATTGGCCACCGCTGCGCGCAGTGCGCCCGGTCCGCAGACCCCCCGTTTACCCCTCGAAAACCCCTGCCAACGGTCGATCAGCGGCGACAAGTGATGGTCATCCTGCGGGGATGTTTGGGACTCAACGCGAAGGTTTGACTATGAATGACAAGCCTCGTAGCGCGACAATCGAAGGGCGTAGGGCCGTTGATTCGATTCTGATAGGCGTCTCAGGATGACGTTCCAGCGTCACGACGGTGACTTATTTCGGCGGACCGTGCACCCTCGTTACCCCCCGAAAACCATTGCTAAGCGTTGACCAACAGGCCCAAGCGTTGATCGCGCCATAGTGGCGTTTGTGAAGCTCAGTGCCAGGCTACGGCGACCAGTGACAAGCTAGTGATCGTTACGATCGGTAACAGAAGGTTGGGGGTTCGAGTCCCTTCGGGTGCGCAAATCTGAAGGCGCTGACCAGCAGAAACATGGGTCAGCGCTTCATCCTTTCCCGGGTGGATCAGTCTCTGGGAGCCATTCTGGGTGACTGGGTCCCCGTGGAGTGGTCCAGCCGTTGTGAGAGTCCCGATGCCCCATGATGGGGCGGGAGGACAGATCACGAGATGGGTACGCGTCGACGGCACACGCCGGAGCAGGTAATCCGCAAGCTGCGCGAGGGCGAGAAGCTGATCGGCCAGGGCAGTGGCCTGGCCGAGGTGTGTAAGCAGCTGGAGATTTCCGAGCCGACCTGGCATCGGTGGGTGGCGCAGTACGGCGGGATGAAGGCCGATGACGCCAAGCGGCTCAAGGAACTGGAGCGGGAGAACGCTCGGCTGAAGAAGATCGTCGCTGATCAGTTACTGGACATCGACATGCTCAAGGAGCTGAACAAGGGAAACTAGTGAGCCCGGACCGTCGCCGCCGTGCTGTGACGGTGCTGCGGGATCGGTTCCGGGTTTCCGAACGGCGGGCCTGTCGGCTGGTCGGTCAACACCGCTCGGCGCAGCGCCGGCCCACCCGTCCGGCGTCTGATGCTGATGTGGTGTTGCGGGACCGGTTGCGGCAGATCTCCGCCCAGAATCCGCGGTGGGGCTGGCGCAAGGCCCACGCCATCGCCGCCCGGGAAGGCCTGGTCGTCAACCGCAAACGCACCCGCCGGTTGTGGATCGAACTGGGACTCAAACGTCCGGCCGGGGTCCGCAAGAAACGACGGTGTGGCCCGGCCCGGCACCAACGGATGCGTTCGCAGCGGCCGGATCAGATGTGGGCCCTCGATTTCCAGGTCGATGTCACCGTCGACGGGCGGCAGGTTCGCTTCCTCAACGTCGTCGACGAGTACACCCGCGAGGCCCTCGCCACCCGGGCGGCTCGTTCGTTCACCGCAGATGCCACCGTGGCCGTGCTCGACCGGATCGTCAACGAGCTGGGCCGCCGCCCGCAGCATGTGCGCATGGACAACGGCCCTGAACTGACCGCGTACGCGCTGGTCGACTGGTGCCGGTTCGCCGGGGTGGACCCGGCGTATATCGATCCCGGCTCGCCATGGCAGAACGGCGTCTGCGAATCGTTCAACGGCCGTTTCCGTGACGAGTTCCTGTCCTGCGAGCAGTTCAACACCCTGCTGGAGGTTCAGGTCCTGGCCGAGGACTGGCGCATCGAGTACAACACCTACAGACCACACGGCTCCCTGGACGGCCTCACCCCCGAGGCGTTCCGGACCGCATGGATCACCAACCAGAACCGACTCTCATAGCCGGTGGACCACCAACCGGGGCCCAGTCATGGGAGCCAAGGCCGTTCTTGCTGGCCCTCACTCGGCGCCGCTTCCCCACCCGTGAGTACATCCTTCGATGGCCGCGGGCATGCAGCCCTGCCACGCTTCGACGCCCCCCACCGCGCGTTGCTGTCGACTAAACTCGGCCGCCAATCGGGGGGGAGGGTCATGCCGCTAGATCCAGACGACGTCGTCGACGACTGGGCGCGACGCATCGAGCAGCAGACGGCGCTGACGACCGAGCTGAGTGAACGCCTGCAGGGATCGAAGGCGTCCGCCGAGTCCCCCGGTGGTGAGGCCACCGTGACCGTCGACCACTCGGGCGGCCTCGCCGACCTGCGGCTCAGTGCCCGCGCGATGCAGCTGTCACCGGACGAGCTCGCCGAGATCATCCTGGCGACGAGCCGGCGGGCGCAGGCCAAGCTGGCACAGCAGGTGACCGACCTGGTCAGCGGCCTGTACGGCGCGGGCTCGGAGACCGCGGCGTTCATCGGGGGGACCTACGCCGCCCAGTTCCCGGAACCCGACGACCAGGACGAGGCGGACACCCGACGATGACGCAGCCAGACATCCGCCTCGACAGCGAGGCCCTGCGCGCACACGCCCGGATGGTGGACGAGGCCGCCAGGATGTCCGGCGAGGCCACCTCCGGCGCCGCGTACCTCGACCTGCACGACGAGGTGTACGGCGAGTGGCCCGGCAAATTCTTCGTGCCCCTCATCAACCCCGCGCAGGACTGGGCGCTGCAGGAACTGCGCAGCGGCACCGACGCCACCAGCCACCTTGCCGAGCTGCTCCGCGCCGTCGCCGACGACGCCGACACCACCGACAGCAATGCCGCGCAGCGATTCCGGAACGACCGCTGATGAGCAGCGGGACCTACGCGACCCGGGCGAGCCTCATCGCGCCGGAAAGCGACATGAAGGGGTACGAGGGCGCCGGCATCTTCGAGTCGGCATGCGGCCTCGTCGACGGCATGATGAACGGGGACTGGCTGGGTGCCGGCGGCAACGCGGTGGCTACGGGCCTGTCGCTGATCGGCGCCGTCATGGATCCGCTGCAAGCGGTTTTCGCCGCCGGGGTGGGCTGGCTGATGGAGCACGTCAGCTTCCTTCGTGAGCCACTCGACAAGCTGATGGGCAATCCGAAGGCCATCGAGGGACACGCGCAGAGCTGGTACAACATCGAAAAGCGCCTCTACGACGCAGTCGACTTCTTCGCCAACGAGGTCAACCGCAGCACCGCGGCATGGGCCGCCCAGTCGGCCGAAGCGTACCGGCGACTCGCCCGCAACCACGCCGAGTCGCTCCAGGCACTCGGCAAGATCGCCGACGGGATGAGCAAGGCCACGACCATCGTCGGCGCGATGGTCGGCGTCGTCCGAAACACCCTGCGGGACATCATCGCCGAGGTCGTCGGGGCCTGCATCTCCAAGGCGATCCAGGCGGCGACAGTGGTGCTCATCCCGAAGGTCGCCGCCGAGGTCGCGGTGCTGGTGGCCAAGACCAGCGCGAAAATCCTCACCGTCCTGAAGCGACTCTTCGCGGCGATCAAAGAGATGGGCGTGGCGACCAACAAGATGGGCAGCCTCATCGAGGAGATCGGCAAGGCCAACCGCAACGTGCTGCGCCTGGAGGCGTTCCGGCTGGAAGCGGCCGGAACCGCCCGGCCCGGCTGGAAAGGATTCAAGGACGCGTATAGCCTCCTTAGCCAGGGGCACGTCTCCGTGCACGGCACGGTCGACCAGGTCATCGTCGAAACGGCGCGCAGCGCAGCGAAGACAAACAGTGTGCAGAACGCCGGGGCGGCGGGAACGACTCTCACGGGAGACAATCCCGCACCGACCCCGATCGATCTTCCCCTCTGACGGGAGTCAGGCTATGCAACCGCCGGACGATCGGATCGCCAAGCGTCTCGCTGAGATCAGGGCGGAGGAAGCGGCGCTGGACGCGGAGGAGGCTGAGCGCCGCGCCCCGACGGCCGACGCTGGGGCCGAGGTTGTGGACCGCCGCAAGGGCGGAGCGCTGCGCACCGCGGTGTTCCTGATCGTGGTGATCGGGCTCGCGGCCGGGCTGTTCGGGGTGGCGGTCACGCTCAACAGACTCGCGGGCGACGACATCGCGGACGCGCGCCGTCTCGGCACTGCGACGGTCAAGTTCTGTGAGCGCGCGGGGCCGGTGACCAACAAGGGCTTCGGCTACTGGGACCGTTGCACCGCCACGGTCGACTGGGAGGGTGGCGGAGTCGAACGGCTCACCGTGGGAGCGGTGTTCACGTCAGACGACATCGGCAAGCCGGTCCGCGTCGGCGATCTGGGCAACTACCGCACCAGCAGGAAACTGGTCCTTGCCGACGCGCCATACCGGCCCTGGCTCGGATGGATCGGAATCGCCATCGGACTCGTTGGGTTTGTACCGTGCCTCATCGGAACACTCATGGTGCGCGAGCTACTCCGGTTCCGGCGCCGCTGACGCTCGTCCCTCTGCGCCCCGCCCGGGTGGATCCGCTTGACGCCCGAACAGGGCGCGGCTCATCGCCTCGGCGGCCGCACGCGGTTGTCCTTCCAGCAGGTGCCCGTACACGTCCTTGGTGATCGCGATCGAGGTGTGACCGAGCACCTCGGACACCACGTGGAGCTCGGTGCCCTGCGCGAGCGTCAGCGAGGCGCCGGAGTGGCGCAGCTCGTGCGGGTGCCAGTGCCCGAGCCCGGCACGTCGGCACAGCGCCCAAAGCCGGTTGGTGAAGTTGTTCGGTTCGATCGGGGTGCCGACCTCGCTGGGGAAGATCAGCCCGTGGTCCTGCCACGCCTCTGCGGCGGCCAGGCGTTCCTCGCCCTGCCGGGTGCGGTGGTGGTGCAGTACGTCGAGCAGTTCCGGCGTCAGGCACAGCACGCGGCGCGACCGCGCGGTCTTGAGCTCGCTGACGACCAGCATGGACCAGCCGGTGCCGTAGTCACGGATCCGCTTGACGCTCTGCGACACCGCCAGCGTTCCGGCGGTCCAGTCCAGACGATCCCAGTGCAGGCCCAGCGCCTCTCCCCGTCGAAGACCGTAGGCCAGCATGATCGTGACGAGGGCGTCCCAGCGATGCCCACGCACCGTCCCCAGCAGCGCCTGGGCCTGCTCCGGGGTGAGCGTGCGGCCCTCCGCGGTCACCCCCCCGGGGCCCGCCGACAGACTGGCAACGTTGCGAGGCACCAGACCCTCGCGCAAAGCCTGGCCGAGCGCCTTGCGGAGCACCGCCCGCATCATCCGGATCGTGTGGGGGCTGTATCCAGCCTCCCGCTTGGCCTGCCACAACAGATCGCAGTCGGAGACGGTCAGCTTCGTCAGCTTCCGACGTCCCAGCGCCGGACGAAGGTGCAACCGGATCATGTCCCCGTAGTCGTCGAGCGTCGACGGTGCCACCTGACCCGGCAGGTTGACCGACCACCACCTGTCGAGGAAGGCCCCCACCGACAGCCGGTCGTCGGACGGCGGCAGACTGGCGTCGAGCTGCTCGTGCAGTCGCCGGAGCTTCCGGACTACCTCGTCACGGGTCGCGCCGGACACCTTCTTGCGGACGGGTCGCCCGTCCGGCCCGTAGCCGAGGGAGGCTGCGCCACGCCAGCGGTTCCCATCGCGGTAGATCGAATCCTCGCCGCGACCGCGTCGGCGCGGCGAGCCTCCCGCTGCTGTCATGCCGCCTGTTCCTCCTCCAGGTGCTTGACGAAGTCCGCGAGCGCGCTTGCCGGGATCCGGCGCAGGCCACCGACCTTGACCGAACGGAGCTGTCCGGACCGGATCAGTGTGTAGACGGCGGTCCGGCCGATCGCCTGGGCCTGTGCGGCCTGCTCCGGGTGCAGCAGCACGGGGCTGACCACGTCCATGTCCTGCGTGTTTCGTGGAGTGCTCACTGGGTTCCTCTCTTCATGCTTCATGCGGCGGTGGGCTTGGCGGTGCTGAGTTCGTAGGCGAGCTCCTCGCGGCCAACCTCGTGTCGGGCGCGGGCGAGCGCGGCGGCGGTGTTGGCGAGCAGCGCGTCGCCGGTGGTGTGCCAGCCGACGCCCGCGAAGGTGAGCGTGCCGACGAGCAGGACGGTGTGCTCCGCCTGCTTTCCGTCGGTCGGGGGTGTGGTGCGCTGGTCGGCCTGGTGGTCGTCGGCGTGCCGACGGTGCTCGACGCGGGCGGCGCGGAGCTGGCCGAAGGTGGTGGAGTAGCGGCGGGCCTTGGTGAGGAAATGGCCGCCGAAGCCGAGCATGTGTGCCCGGCGGCGTAGGCGGGTGTAAGAGTCGGCCGCGGCGGGTTTCGCCGGTTCGGTGTCAAGGCTGGCTTGACGCTCGGCGGTGCAGCTCGGGCAGGCGGCGTAGCGGGTTTGGGCCCCGCAGTCGGGGCAGGTCCACGGGCTGTCGAAGGGGGCCCGGCGTTCGCCCGGCTCGGGGTAGACGACAGGGCGACCGCTCAGCGGCGCGGGGGTCCGGGTCGGGCGGCCGAGGCGCCAGCAGGCGTCGATGAGGCGGGCGGTGTGACCGCCGGTGGGGTCGGCGTACTGGTCGACGGACTCCGGTGTGAGGCGCGCGGAGGTGTGTCCGGTGGCTTCGGTGCTCTTGGTGGCGTACTTGGCCAGGTAGCCGGCCTTCTGGGAGGTGATGTGCTGGACCGCCTGGTCGTCGGTGACCGTGCCGGTGGCGGCCACCGTCAGGGTTTGCAGGTCGACCTGGTCGCCCCAGGTGATAGGCCAGCCGTCAGGCCGGTCCGGGTGCGCGGGGGCGGCCAGCTCGGTGCCGGTGGCGGCCTCGGTGAGCGCGTCGACGAGGTCGTCGATGGTGATGCCGGGCGGTGGCGCCACGATGGCGTCGGGTTCGGCGGGATCGATGCACCCTTGGTGCCGCGGCTGCCACGCCGTGTAAAGCTTGATCTTGCGGGTCCCGGATGTCGTTTCTCCTTCTGTAGGGTGGCCTCTGCGGATAGCGCGATACGCCTGCGGGGAGGGGTTTAGCGATGTTGCCGGTTGATGCGGTGATGCAGCAGATTGCGGTGGAGATCGACGGCCTGAAACAGGTCGCCGCGAGTCTGCGTGGGGAGCTGGAGGGCAGCTTCCGGGTGCAGGTGCCGAAGGTGTACGACGCGGTGCAGCCCGGGGCGACCGTGGGCGCGTCGATCGTTGGGGATGCCTGGATCGGTCTGCAGGACTCCCTGCACGCCTGCCTGCAGGGCACCACCGATGCGCTGTTCAACCTCGATCGGGGCACGCAGGCGGTCACCACCGCGGCCGAACAGATCGCCCAGGACTACGGCGACGCGGATGCCTTCTCGAAGGCCAAGGTGGAGGACGTCCACGAGATCATGGTGGCGCCACCGCAGGCCCTGGGACCGCTGTCCTCGACGATCCCGGCGGGAGACCTCTGATGGCGGAGGTGGGACGCTTCATCGCGGGTTCCAATTACAGCGGGTTCGACGTCAAGCAGTTGTTCACCATGGTCGATGCCGCGGCGTCTAACCTGGCGCCCAGTCACGCTCAGGTCGACGCGCTCAACCGGGCCCAGCAGACCCTGAACGCGCACGGGCAGGCCTTGAAGAACGCGCGGGCACAGCTCGCGCTTCGGTGGCCGCCGGAGACGAACGCGGCGTCGAACGCGTATCTCGTCGAACTTGACCGCCTGATCGCGGCCGTCGACGACACCGCGCTGAACTGCGCGGTGAACGCGGCGCACATCAACCTGGTCAGCAACGCGATCGTCGAGTCCCGCAAGACGCTGAAGCCGCTGCACGACGAGTACGTCGCCAACGAGAGCGCCCTCGCCCAGTACGAGCAGGAAGTCCATGACTTCGGTGACGGCGCCAAGGACATCCCCTTCGGTAAGAGCATCGCCGAGGGTGCGAAGCGGCTCTTCTCGGATCCGCCGGTCGCCGACGGCCGCCAGGACGAGCTGACCCAGCGGGTACGCCGGGAGATGACGGCGCTGGCCGGGGCCGCGCAGGACGGCGCCGCCCGGATCCAGCCGCCGATTCCGTACGAACCGCCGAAGGTGGAGATCTCGCGCGACAGAATCGACGAGCCTCCTCGTCCTGGTGGCGATGGAGGTGGGTCGACAGGTGGGGCGGTTCGGCCGCCGCGCATCGACCCGCCCGCGCACACCCGAACCCCCGCCGACGGTGCCGTGTCCGCGCCGGGTGACCAGGTGGGCGGTGCCGTCGTGGCGCCGCCGGTCGCCGGTGCTCATCCCGGATCGTCCGGAAGCGGTCCGGGCCTGGCGGGTGTCATCGCCCCGCCGGCGCTGCCCACGCCCGTGCAGCCGGTGCCCGGTGCGGGGGTCGGATCGGTGCCCGCGTCACCCGGGGGTGTCGTGGGTGCGCTGCCGGGGCTGCTGCCCGCGCTCGGCGGGGCGGCGGCGGGTCTTGGCCCGATCGCGTCCGGCGGGCGGATCGCCGGTGGCGTACCGGCCGGGGAACTCGGAGCGATGCGTAGCGCGGGCGGGCCGCTCGGTGGCCTGCGCAACGGTGTCATCGGTGGCGTCCCCGGTGTCGGCGCAGGTCCCGGCGTCGGCCGCGTCCCCGGCGTGGGCGGCCTGTCCGGCGTGGGCGGAGCTCCCGGCGCGGGCCGCGTTCCCGGCGTGGGTGGCGTGGGCGGGGGCGGTCTGGGGGGCGGAGCCGGTGCCCGGCCGAGGATCAATCCGGTCGGCGGGGTCATCGGCCAGGAGCCGGGGGCGGGCAGCGCGGGCCGTGGTCCCGGAGCCCGCATCGCCGGCCAAGCGGGGATAGCCGAGCGCGCTCCCGGAGGCCGCGCCGCGGGTCAAGCAGGAATGGCCGGTCGTGGTTCCGGAGGCCGGGGCGCAGGCTCGGCCGGGATGGCTGAGCGCGGTCCTGGGGGCCGTGCCTGCGGCCCGATGGGGATGGCCGGAGCCCGCGGCGGTCGCCGCGGTCACGGTGACAACCCGGATGGCGGCCAGCGCTGGGACCCCGACAACCCGTGGGAAACCGCGGAGGGCGTCGATGCGGTGATCGCACCCGATCAGTCGAGCGGCGACGTCGATCCCGGGCCGGGCATCATCGGACTGCACCGGTGACCTTGCCGCCACACCGTTTCCCCCGCCTGGCCGCCGCGGTGGCCGGCGGTGTCCTCCTGGCACTCGTCGGTGCGCCACCGGTGCTCGCGGATTCGGTCCGCGAGCACCAGTGGCACCTGCGCGCGTTGCACGTCGCCGAAGCCCACAAGATCAGCCAGGGTGAGGGTGTCACCGTTGCGGTCATCGACACCGGGGTCCGCGCCGACCATCGGGATCTGACCGGCAATGTCCTGCCGGGTGTCGACTTCCTCGACGCGAAGACCAAGGGGTGGGTGGACACGAACGGGCACGGCACCGCCATGGCCGGGCTCATCGCCGGGCACGGCCACGGCGCGGGCGACGCCGACGGTGCGCTGGGTATCGCACCGAAAGCCAAGATCCTGCCCATCCGGGGTCAGAAGGACAACAAGCTGTCCAGCGTCGAGATTGCCGACGCCATCACCGAGGCCGTCCGCCACCACGTCGGCGTGATCTCCATGTCATTCGCCACGTCAGCCGACGAAACGACGAAACGCGCCCTTCAACAGGCGATTGACGCGGACATCGTGCTCGTCGCCGCGTCCGGAAACCGCCCGGATGACATCTTCCTGCAGTACCCGGCGAAATACCCGGGCGTCGTCGCGGTCGGTGCGACCGGACGTGACGGGAAGCTGGCACCGGTGACGACCACCGGACCGGAGATGGTCTTGGTCGCACCCGGCGTCCAGATCGTCTCCACCGCTAACACCGGCGGATATCGGCGGGGTACGGGAACAAGTGACTCCACGGCGATCGTCGCCGGTGCCGCCGCGCTGATCCGGGCCAAGTATCCGAACCTGTCCGCCGCCGAGGTCGTGCACAGGCTCACCGCCACCGCCATCGACAAGGGCGCCCCAGGCCGTGACCGCGAGTACGGCTACGGCGCGCTCGACCTCGTCGCCGCGCTGAGTGCTGACGTGCCCGCCGGCGCCGGGCAGCCCTCCGCGGGTTCGAGCGGTTCGGCGGCCCCGCTGCCGGATCCGACGACGAAGACCAACACCGCAGCAGCCCCCGCCACGCGCAAGGCCGGCCCGGTCAACTGGACGGCCATCGGCGTGGTCGTCGCCGTCCTCATCATCATGACCGGCCTGATCGTCGGCCTGCCCACATGGCTGATCCTTCGTAGCCGCCGACACCGCAAACCGTGACATCTGGCGCTTCAGACGGCGCCACTTCCAACCGAAGCTGTCACGCCGACAGAAGGCGGTCAACCGCATCCAAGAAGAGATGCGCGCCCGCGGCGAACGAGCCATCCCCACACTCGAGACCTGCAAGATCCCGAATAAGCGTCGCTGCCGCCTACGCCGCTCCACCGGACCGTAGAGGCCATCTCGGTCCTGCACCAACGTCGAAGCCAGCTGCTCGCGAGTTGTGACACCAGCGGCTCGTGAGTTTTGACTCCATTGATCGGTTCTGCCGTTGATCAGTCTCCGCGAGTTCTGACCGCACGTCCGTCCGCTGCCTGCGCAGCCTGCTCGATCTTCGCCCGGTGTGTCGCGCGGGCCGCGGTGTCGATCTGCTCCTCGTATTCAGCCGTCACCCCGGTTCGGCAGTCGAGCTGCTCACGCAGGATGTCTGCGTGTCCGGCATGCCGGGTGGTGTCCTGCAGGACGTGGACGATCATGTTGAACAGCTTCACGTCGGGGCGCGGCCACCACGGCACGTGGCCGGGGGCATCGATGGGAAGCTCCGTGATCGTCGCGTCGGCATGCTCCCAGGCGCGCTGGTAGAAGCCGATGATCTGTTCGCGAGTCTCATCCTGAGTTACCCACAGGTCGCTGCCGTCCGCGTCCTGCCAGCGGGGCAGCGGTTCCGGGAACGGGCGGTCGAAGATCTCACCGAGGTACCTCGCCTCCCAGGCCGCCATGTGTTTGACCAGGCCGAGAAGGTTGGTCCCGGTCGCCGTCAGGGGACGCCGGATGTCGTACTCGGTCAGACCGTCGAGCTTCCAGACCAGCGCCTCACGGGTCACCTTGAGCTGGCCATGCAGGTAGTCCTTCGCGAAGTCATCGATCACGGAACACGAGCTTGCCACGCAGCAACAAGAGAAGCCGCCCAAGAACTCACAGAGCTGTGGTGTCGAAACTCGCGGACATGAAATCCAGCGACGATCTTGCAGTGTTGAATCTGGCGTTCAACCGGTGTCCGAAGCCGCGGAGATAGTCACGTATCCACCCCTAGTGCCGAGACTCCCTCGGTCGCGGGTTCAAGTCCCCATCCCCGGGCGTCTGCAGCAGACCCGCGTGTCCTTCACGCTCAAGGGCGGCGGCAGCAAAGCTAGCGTGTTCTACTCGACGGAGCTCGGCATCTTTTCGATCACCGGACCGACCACGGCCTGGGCGCGGCGCTAACAGCCGTAACCCGCCGCTCCCCCTCCCCACCACCGTGTCCGCCGACTACACCTGTAGCCGCTGCTCTTCAATGTGGTGTGCGATGCCGCCCGCGGTCACGGACCTTTCTCGCATCGCTGTGGTGATCGGCGGCCCGTGCCATAGGGCGCCAGCGGCTCGCAGCACTCCCACGGGGGCTCGCCTGCTCGCGCTGCCTCCGCGTACGCAGAGCCGGGAAGGTCAGCCGACGGTCGATGCTGCCGGCGGGGATGTGATGGGTAACTGGGAATCCCTGAGCAGGGATCTCGAGGTGCGGATCGGCGGCAGCGGGGGACAGCAGCAGTTCTTCGCCACGGCAGCGCTGGCGAACTCCACGGCCGCCGCGGCCGACTGAAGAGCCTGCATCCGGGTTAAGCAGCTCAGCGAATTCCAGCGGCAGGCCACCGACCCGTCGCTGAAGGCGGCGCTCGGCACGCTGGCCACGGCACCCACCACGCTCGGCATGGATGAATACCTGCCCGGCCCCACGACCATCGACGAGGCCGGCCTGGCGATCGGCACTCTGGGCCCTGGCCTCGGCGCCGTGCACCAGGCGTGCGGCTGATCGCCCAGCCCGTTCAGGGCTGGTAGCTGTCGCCCGGAACATGTCTCGGGCGCAGGCTCACGTCCCGGGGGCGGCGGCCGTGTCGACGACTGTGCCGTCCGGCCGGGCCGCGGTGAGCCGGGCACCTCGTACGGAGTCGCCCGGCGCCCAGATGAGGAACACGTCGCCGTCGTGGGCCCCGGTGACAACCTGCCCGGACGGCAGCCGGGCCATGATCGTGGATGCGCCCTTGGGCAGGTGCCCGAGCAGCACGTTCGCCTTGAGCACGGAGTCTTCGCCACCGAACAGGCGGATCTGGTCGGCGCGGCCCGGCTCCATGACCGTGCCGAACATCTCGTCGTCTCCCTGCAGGCTCGTGTGGCAGATGGTGATCCACGTGCCGTGGCCGGCGACGTACACCCGGACCTGGCTGTCGCCGTTGCGGGTGATGAGCCGTTGGACCGGCTCACCGAAGATGTCGCCGTTGAGCTGGTGGAAGGAGTCCACGCAGTGTGCGGCCACCTGCGCTTCGGTGACCGGGGTGTCCGCGGAATTCGCGGCCTGCTGGGTGCTCACGACCCATGCCGCGGCCACCCCGACAGCTGCGACCACCAGCGCGAGGGCCAGCCGGACGCGACCACCGGCGCTCCGGCGCGGCGGGGTGGCCGGACCGGCGTCAGCGGACATGGCGGGGGTGCGGCTGGGCCGGGATGGCGATCGATGAACGCGGCATGCACTCTCCAGGCGGTGACGGGGTGGTCACCATAGCCGAGCGCGTCCGTCGGTCGCACGCTACTTGACTATCTCTACTACCTGCCTTTGTATAGCAGCATGACGGAAACACACGACCCCCAACTGTTGAAAGGTGTGCTTTCCCTGCTCCTGCTGCACCTGCTCGCCGAGCACGAGTCGTACGGCTACGAGGTGGTGCAGCGCCTGCAAGGCGCCGGCTTCGCTGACGTGCTCGAGGGGAGCGTCTACCCCGCATTGGCCCGCCTGCAGCGTGAGGGCCGGGTGGAAACCCGCCTCGTGCCCTCGCCCAGCGGCCCCGCCCGCAAGTACTACCGCCTGAGCCCCGCCGGACGGGCCGCACTCACCAGCGGGACCGCCACGTGGACACGGCACGCCGCCGCGGTCGACGCCGTGCTGTCCCGGCCACTGCCCGCCTCTGCGGAAGGACACTGACATGCCCCACACCATCAACTGGATCGACCGGCTGCGCATCGAATCGCCGAGGCAGCCAACGCCTTCCAGAGCGGGGTGCCCGCCGTGGATCCGCATGCCACCGGTACGTACGTAGGGTGGCCGTCATCGCGGAGCCCGGCGCAGGAACTCGGCGTTGGAGCCGGTCGCCTTCAGGTGGTCGAGGAGTCGCCGCATGCTCTGCCTGCGGTCGTCGCCGCTGAGCGCCCGGCGGAGCTGCTGCATGAGGGCCAGTTCGGCCGGTGCGACGAGCGCCTCGTCGTGTCGGGTGCCGGAACCGGTGACGTCGATGGCGGGGAAGACCCGGGCCTCGGCGAGCGTCCGGTCGAGTCTCAGCTCGGCGTTTCCGGTGCTCTTGAACTCCTCGAAGATCACAGTGTCCATGGCGGAGCCGGTGTCGATCAGCGCGCTCGCGATGATGGTCAGCGAGCCGCCGTTCTCGATGTTGCGGGCGGCGCCGAGGAACCGCTTCGGGGGGTGAAGCGCGGTCGAATCGAGGCCACCGGACAGGGTACGCCCGCGGGCCGGCGCCGCCAGATTGTAGGAACGGCCGAGCCGGGTGATCGAGTCGAGCAGCACGACGACGTCGCGGCCCTCCTCGACAAGGCGCTTTCCCCGTTCGATGGCGAGTTCGGCCAGGGCGGCGTGGTCGGTCGGCGGCCGGTCGAACGTGGCCGCGATGACCTCGCCCTGCACCGAGCGCTGCATGTCGGTCACTTCTTCGGGGCGCTCGTCGACGAGCACGACCATGAGGTGACACTCGGGGTTGTTCTGCGCGATCGCGTTGGCGATCGCCTGCAGCACCATCGTCTTTCCGGCCTTGGGGGGTGCCACGATGAGCGCGCGCTGGCCCTTGCCGATCGGCATGACGAGGTCGATGACGCGGGTGGTGAGTACGTGTGATGCGGTCTCGAGCCGCAGCCGCTCCTGCGGGTACAGCGCGGTGAGCTTGTAGAAGTCCGGGCGGCTCCGGGCGTGTTTCGGGCTGCTGCCGTTGATGCTCGTGACGTCGAGTGTGGCCGGTTTCCGGCCGGACGGCAGGTGAGCGATGCCGGTGACGTGGTCACCGCGGCGTAGCCCGTGTGCCCGGATCTGGGCCGGCGCCACCGGGATGTCGTCGGGGCCGGGCAGGTAGCCGTCGGCGCGCAGCCAGGCGTTGTCGTCGACGATGTCGATGAGCGCGTCGACGGCGACAGCGGTGGTCGACGCGGCGGGACCGTTGTCCGCTGGACGGTTGCGGGGGCCGGTGCCGGTGGGGCGGCGCCGGGTCTCGGGGTGGTGACGTGGGCGGGAGCGCACGTTCGTGTCGGTCATGGGGTGCTCCTGTGTCGGGATGCGCAGAGTCGCGCGAGCAGGCTGTGGAAAGTCGACAGCAGCCGTTCGCTCGGCGAAGGAAAGAAGATGCGGCCGGTCCGTGAAACTCGGCCTGTGCGGGGCTCCAGGGGCGGTGATGCCGCCAAATTCAGGCCCGGCTGTGCTACACGGTAGCGCGCCGATGCAAACGCGACAAGCCGTCGATCCCCGAGTCGCGTGATCCCGACCGGCACCCGTCTGCCCGGCCGTGACGCAGCCCCTCTGCGCTGGCGCCTGCTGCTATCCGGTCACGCCGGCCCATCCGACGTGAGGATCACGAGTTGCTGTGTGGCCCGGGTCATCGCCACGTAACGGTCGACCGCGCCCTCGATGCCCTCGCCGAACGTCTCCGGGTCGACGAGGACGACCAGGTCGAACTCGAGCCCCTTGGCCAGCTCCGGGGTGAGGGACCGGACTCGCGGTGTCGCCGTGAATCCGGGGTCGCCGATGACGCAGGCGATGCCTTCGGCGTGCGCGGCGAGCCAGGCGTCGACGATCGAACCCAGTTCCGCGGTGGAGCCGTGCACGACCGGGATGCCGCTGCTCCGGATGGAGGTCGGCACGTTCGCCTCCGGGAGCACGGCGCGGATGACCGGCTCGGCCTCGGCCATGACCTCCTCCGGCGTCCGGTAGTTGATGCTCAGCGAGGCCAGCCGGGGCCGGTCGAGCCCGATCCGTTCGAGCCGTTGCTGCCACGACTCGGTGAACCCGTGCCGGGCCTGAGCGCGGTCACCGACGATGGTGAAGCTCCGGGAGGGGCAGCGCAGCAGCAGCATCTGCCACTCGGCATCGGTCATTTCCTGCGCCTCGTCCACCACGATGTGCGCGAACGGACCGGCCAGCCGGTCGGTGATGACGGCGGGCAGCACGGCCTCGTCGACCAGGGAGTTGCGCATGTCGTCGCCACGCAGCATCGTCCACACGCCTTCGCCGTCGTCGTACGCGGTGGCGTCGAGCAGGTCGTCGACCACCCGGGACATGCGTACGCGTTGGGCGGCCAGCGTGGCCTCCGCCCGGTGCCTTCGCCGGGACGCCTCCGGATCGCCGAGCCGCTGGCGGGCCGCGTCCAGCAGCGGCAGGTCGGCGACGGTCCAGGCGGTCGGGTCGGCGCGCTGCAGTGTGCGTACGTCGTCGGGGCTGAGCCAGGGCGCGCACGTGCGCAGGTAGGCGGGTACCGACCAGAGATCGGAGACGAGGTCGGCCGCGTCCAGCAGCGGCCACGCCCGGTTGAAGGCAGTCCGCAGCGCCCGGTTCTCCACCAGGGAGCGCCGTAGCAGGCTCTCCGGCTCGTCGCCGTCGTACTTGCTGATCAGGATCGTGAGCAGTTCCTCCCAGACCTCGTCGCGGGCCTCGTTGTGCGGGGTGCCGGGGCCCGGCGCCTGAAACGCCTCGGCCCAGTCCTCGCCGCTGAGCCAGATGTCGGCATCGCCGGTCGGGACCGTCATTGCCTTGGCGGGCGGCTCCTCGTAGAACCGGACGGCCGTCTCGATCGCGCGTACCAGGTCGGCGGACGACTTGAGCCGCGCCACCTCCGGGTCGTGCTCCGGCGCGGCTCCGGCTCCCTCGACGACCAGGTCCCGCAGCGTGCAGGACTGCACGCCTTCTTCGCCGAGGCTGGGCAGGACGTCCGCGACGTACGCCAGATAGGGCTCATGCGGACCGACGAACAGCACCCCGCCCCGCCGGTGACCGAGCCGCGGGTCTGAATAGAGCAGGTACGCGCAGCGGTGCAAAGCAACGACGGTCTTTCCGGTACCCGGACCGCCGTCGACCACCAGTGCGCCACCCGACCCGGCCCGGATGATGGCGTCCTGGTCCGCCTGGATGGTGCCGAGCACGTCGCGCATCCGGGCCGACCGATTGGTGCCCAGACTGGCGATGAACGCGGACTGGTCGTCGAGCGCGGCGGCGTGGCCCGCGAAGCCGTCCGTGGTGAAGACCTCGTCCCAGTAGTCGCTGACCCGGCCGCCGATCCAGCGGTACCGGCGCCGGCTGGCCAGGCCCATCGGGTTCGCGTGCGTGGCGCCGAAGAACGGCTCGGCCGCGGGGGAGCGCCAGTCGAGCAGCAGCCGGTTTCCCTGGCCGTCGGTGAGACCGAGCCGGCCGACGTACACCGGCGCGGCGCCGTCCGCGGTGTCCATGCGCCCGAGGCACAGGTCCAGGCCGAAGCGCCGCAGGGCGCGCAGGCGGGCGGTCAGCCGGCGGACCTCCTCGTCGCGGTCCATCGCCCGGCGGCCGATGCCCCCGGGCGCCTTGCGCGCGGCGTCGAGCCGGTCGGACAGGTCGGCGATCGACTGGTCGAGGCTCTCCGCGATGGCCGCGAAGTGCCGCTCGTCGTCGGCGATCAGGTCGGGGTCGGCCTTGGCGTCGAGCCGGTCGGGAAGGTTGAACGCGCTGGTGGTCAGCGGACTCACGGCATCAGCTCCGATCTGCGGGCGCCGACGACCGGTGCGCTGGTGGGGCCGTCGGCGGATCGAGGACCCGACCAGCCCGAAGATGGGGTGAAACGAGCAAGCATCCCATTTCGGCCAGATTCCGGCCTCGGCCGTAGATTCTGCGCCAGGACCGGGGTCTTGCCGCAAGCCCCCATATCCGATATACGTTGAAGGTGGCGGGGAGTATGCGCGCCGTGCCGCTTCAGTCTCTGACGATGCGGAAAACCGGGAATCCGGGAGCCGCCGCGGCGATGTCCGCCTCCGGGGAGTCCTTCGTCAGGCCGTCGAAGAATTCGCCCACCTCCCAGGCCCACTTGCGCAGGTAGATCCGGATCAGTGGCGACTTCTGCGCGTCGGCGATCTCCACCGGGGTGAAGTGCTGGACCCGGCGACCGAGGCGCAGCTCGCCCTCGCCGGCGGCCCGCAGGTTGCGTACCCATTGGGTGTGGCCGCGCGGGGCGAGCAGGTACTGCTCGCCCTCGTGGGTGAAGAGATTGACCACCGTGGTGCGGACCTCGCCGCTCTTGCGGCCGCGCACCGCGAGGACGCGGCTGCCCAGCAGGCTGATCCCGCGGGCGGTGAGCCACTTGGCTGCCGCGTTGAAGGCGTGGGCTGAGCGTTTCGGGGCCAGGTAGCGCATGATCTCCTCCTCGATGTGAGAGCACTGCTCCCGTGTGAGAACAGTGAACCTCAGAACGTCGTTCGCAGTCAAGAGCAGTGCTCTCATTTCTCGCGGCTGGCCGAGGCCCGAGCGAACGGGTCGCGGCCGGCCGGATTGCCGCCGTCCACACGCTGGGGAGGTCCCGTGGAGGTGTGGTGAAACCGGTTCCCGGGCTCCGGAGCCGCGGGCAGGCTGGCTGCCGATGCTGGGAGGCTGACCATGGATTTTGCGTACTGGGTGCGACGGTTCGAGGGCGCGGCGGCCGAACGCGGCGTAACCCCCGATCCGGCGTGGGGTACCGGTGGGCCGCTGCCGGATGCGTTGATCGCAAGCCTGCAGCGGTTCCAGGCCGGTGAGGACGGCGACGGAGTCAGTCTCCTCGCCAAGAGCGCCCGAGCCGGCGACGCCGACTATCTGGCCGCCGTACGCATGTTCGTGGCTGAGGAGCAACGCCACGCCAGGTTGCTGGAACGGATACTGGCCGAGGCCGGGGCCGAGACGCTCGCGGGACACTGGGACCGACACGGTCTTCGTCGTGGTGCGTCGGGCGTTCGGGCTGCGGCTGGAGCTGATGACGTTGATGGTGGCCGAGGTGGTCGCGTTGCGGTACTACCGGGCACTGCGGGACAGCGCGCCGAACCCGCTGCTGAGCGAGGTGGCGGCGCGGATCCTCGCCGATGAAGAGCGACATGTGCCGTTCCACGTCGCGCGCCTGCGTCAGGGATTCGGGCGGCTGCCACGGCCGGCCCGTGCCGTCGTCGCAGGTGGATGGTGGCTGCTCATGCTCGGCGCGACGCTGGTGGTGACGGTCGATCACGCCCGTGCGTTGCGTCGGCTTCGGCTGTCGCCCATGCGGTTCGCAGCCGAGGTGGTCGCGTTGTTCCGGCCGGTGGTGTCGGCGGTGCTGGGTGACGCGGAGACCGTCGCCGCAGAGGTTGAGGTGGTGGGCCGCTAGAAGGCGCCCGATGGGTGGCGTGGTCGCAGACCCCGGACTTGAACCGGGCACCCGTCCTTATGAGAGACGGCAGGCTCCCACGCCTGTCTGCGGAGAATCCACAGCGGATGACATTTCGGTACCCCCGGCTGGAATCGAACCAGCGGCCCCCGGGTCCGGAACCCGGTGCTCTGTCCGCTGAGCTACGAGGGCGGGAGCGCCGCACCCAACCCGTGGGATGGGTGCGGCGCGGGGTGATGGTGCGGGCGGAGGGATTCGAACCCCCTCAGCACGCGTGCGACCGGGTTACAGCCGGCCCCGACTCTCCCACGTCGGCGCGCCCGCTTGGGGTGGCTGGCTGGAGTGAAATCCGGCGTTGGGCTTCAGGATCGGCCCTGGTTCAGCTTCCGTGCCACTCGTGGGGAGACAGCCGGGGTTCGAATCCGTGAGTATCGGTGCCACAAACCGGCGCCTCCGCGCTACTGTCACCATCGATCACTCTCAAATTCTCGGTCCGGGCCACATCGCGTCGGCGCCTCCAGGGCCACATCCTGGCGCTCTGCCATTGCGCTACCGCCACACTCTGGGCCCTTGGGCCAGTACCCGCACCAGGATTCGAACCTGGGACATCCGCCTTGTAAGGGCGGCGCTCTCCCGCTGAGCTACACGGGCGGGATCGGACTCGGCTCCGGCGGAAGGGCTCGAACCTTCACCTGTACGCGTTAACAGCGCGCTGCCCTGCCGATTGGGCGACGCCGGAGAGAGTGCGTGTTCCGGCCTGGGATCGAACCAGGGACCTCCGCCGAGTCATGGCGGCGCTCGTACCGGCTGAGCTACCGAAACTGGAAGCGGGGACGGGATTTGAACCACGTGATCTCCGGCTTATGAGGCCGGCGAGGACAACCGAACTCCTCCACCCCGCAGTGCCGCCCCCGGGCCTCGAACCCGGTCAGTCCGGACCAGAAGTCCGGGGCCCGTCCCGTCGGGCGCGGTCGGCGAATGTGCTGTCGCCCGGGTGATGAGCGGAAGGTCGGGGACTCGAACCCCGGCGACGCGTATCGCGTCGTACACCGCTTCCAACGGTGCCCCTCGACCGGCCGGTCACCTTCCGTGCGGAGGAGGGCGGAGTCGAACCGCCAAGGCCCAAGAGCTCGTCCCGCTTCGAACGGGGTGCCGTCACCACGTCGGCTGGCTCCTCCAAGTGCCCTGAGCAGGATTCGAACCTGCGACCCCCTGATTCGTAGTCAGGTGCGCTGTCCACTGCGCCACCAGGGCATGAGTCCCGTCGGCAGGAGTCGAACCTGCTGTCTCCTCGATATCAGCGAGGCGCCTCTACCACGCAGGCCGCGACGGGTTGTGCGGAAGGAGCGGGATTCGAACCCGCGGACGGTCGCCCGCCTCCGGCTTAGCACGCCGGTGCCTTCAGCCTCTCGGCCATCCTCCCTCGGCGCCCCGTACCGGACTCGAACCGGCGGCCCTCCGCTCGACAGGCGGACGCTCTGACCACTGAGCTAACGGGACATGGTGACGACCCGCGTACGGGCGGCCGTCAATGATGTGGACCCGGCCGGATTCGAACCGGCCGCCTCCGCTGTGCGAGAGCGGCGCTCTACCAACTGAGCTACGAGCCCCTGAGTACCCGGCCGGGGAGTCGAACCCCGAGAATCTCCGCATTCTGAGTGCGGCGGCTTTGCCAATTTGCCCAGCCGGGCGGGAGAGCCAGCGGGCGGACTCGAACCGCCCACCTCCGCTTTACGAGAGCGGCGCACCACCTGTCGTGCTGCGCTGGCAGGAGCTGGGAGCCCAGGATTCGAACCTGGTCGAGCTGCTTCAGAGGCAACCATGCTGCCGTTACATCAGCTCCCATCGCGCGGGGCCTGGACACGGCCCCGCGGAATTGAGCGGTACCGGGGACTCGAACCCCGTCTACGCCTGCTTGGAAGGCAGGTGCCCTACCCGTTGGGCGAGTACCGCGAACGCGCTGGTGCGCGAGTAGGCCGTACGGGATTCGAACCCGTGATCTCCTGATCGAGAGTCAGGCGAGATGACCGCTACTCCAACGGCCCATGACAACCGCGGCGTGGACCGCCGGGGTATCGAACCCCACCCGCGCTGCCTGCCGAGCAGCGCCGCACACCTGTGACGTGCGGCCCGAAAGTCCGGAGCCCGGGAATCGAACCCGGCATGTCCTGCTCCCAAAGCAGGCGGGTTTCCCAGCTCCCTCGCTCCGGATGGCCCTCGGCCGCGGACGACGGACGTGTCGCCGCCTTCGGCCGAGGGCATCGTCGTAAAATGCCATCCACTGTGGAATTCTCAATGTTCATTACCACCGGCAGGCCGGGGTACGCACGGGCGGCAGGAATCGAACCCACAACACACGGTGTTGGAGACCGCTGCTCTACCGAATTGAGCTACGCCCATAAGGAATGGTGAGAAAAGAAAAGCCGCCCGGTCCCGGCTGGGAGGGCGGCGAGTGAACGCTGTGGCTCAGCGTCGATAGCGCCCTGATCCCATGTTGGACCGCTGGCTTTCCTGCTGGACGGCAGGTCGCTCGCCGAACGGCATGGCGGCCTCGCCCCGCAGCGCTGCGCGCCGCAGATCAATCGAGGGGTACCACGACATCGAAGGCTCCTTGCCGATCCGTAAGTTGGTCTTGCTGCTGAAAAAGAGAGTAGGCATGACGCGCGTCGAGGGCAACGGTATTTCCGCAATTTCTCTTCGCGTGTGGCCGCCGACACCTCGCCGCCGACCGCGAACTCGGCCCATTCCGCGCAGAAGAATCGGGGCCGTGTGTTTCGTCCACGCAGGACCGTGGCCGCCCAACACGGCAATGATGCCGAGTACCGCGACGGCGATCAGGTAGGCCACGACCAACGCACCCACACCGGCGGCGAGCGGTGGCACGAGCATGGCCACCACGGCGCTGACCGCCGCCACCGCCGAGCGTTCCCGGCGCCCGCGTGCGGTCGCGGCCAGCGGCAGGACCGCCCAGAGCAGGTACCAGGGCTGCACGACCGGGCCGCACAGCACGGCGGCCACGAAGATGAGGCCCAGACCCCGCACCGGGTCGATCCGCCCGCGAAACACGGCCAGGAGCAGCCGCGCCACCACCGGGACGCAGATCGCGGCGCCGATCAGGTTGGCGATGGTGACGGCGGTGGCCGTGACATGTGCACCCACGACGACCCCGATCAGCAGGCCGATCGCCGTGGTGGGGGCCATCCAGCTGTAGACCGTGGTGCTTCCGCGCAGCGCGGGCAGCCAGCCGAACCCGGCGAGGACCGACAAAAGTACGGTGCCGGCCGCGGCACCTGCCACCAGCGCGACGGCCGCGCGGCGGTGGCGCCGGAGCATGGCGGCCGCGAGGCAGCACACCGCCGCGGCGGCCACGATCTTGATGTTGGCGGCGATCGTCAGCATGGCCGCCCCCGCCGCGAACCGCAGCCAACCGCCAGTCCCGGCGCGCGGCAGGGCGCCGAGGGTGAGTTCCATGCCGGCGAGCATCAGCCCCAGCATGGCCGCGTCGTTGTGCGCCCCGGCCACCAGATGCCAGAGCACCAGCGGGTTGAGCAGGCCCAGCCACAGCGCTTGCGCCGGCGACGCGCCCACCCGCCGGGCGAGTCGCGGCAGCGCCCAGGCGATCAGTACGACCCCGGCCAGGGCGATCAGCCGGTACAGCAGCACACTCGGGGTCAGCCGGTCACCGGCGACCAGGGCCACCACGCGTGACATCGTCAGCCAGGCCGGGCCGTACGGTGCCGGGGTGTCGACCCAGTAGTGGCTGACGTGCTGGGTGACGACCGAGTCCGCCCCGAGCGCCTGCGCGGGTCCGAGCCGGTACGGGTCCAGCCCGCCGGCTGCGGTCAGCCCCTGGGCCAGATAACTCCAGACGTCGCCACTGAACAGCGGTCGCGCCACCGTCAGCGGCAGGGCCCAGGCGGCGGCGATGCCGTACATCCGGGTGGTCGTCATGGTGGCGACGTGCGGGCGCAGGGTGAGCCAGGCGAGGATCAGGCCACCCATGGCGACCAGGGTCGTGGCGACCACGATGGCCGACGGGGCGACCAGGCCGGTGGTGGCGACGGTGACCACCATGGCGGCGGCCGCCCCCGCGACACCGGGGAGCCGGTGTCCGGCGACGGCGGGCCGGGCGCGGGTGACCGGTGGGCCGGCGCGGTGCAGGACAGCGGTCTCCATGACAGCCACTTATCCCCCTCATGTATACACACGGTTCATAGGCCCTCCGATCATGGCGGCCCGGCGCAACGCCCGCCTCGGTCCGGGGACCGGCGCGGGTTGGCCGGTAGATGGACATCGCTGGGCCACGGCATCTACCATTCGGCCGAGTGCACCCGTGCTGACCTGCGGTTTTGTCGCCGCACACGCGATAGACACCGAGTGTGTACACACCGTGTATAGTGGCCCGCATGTCGGTCGGCTTCGCCCTTCTGGGCCTCCTGGAATCCGGACCGCGGCACGGCTACGACCTGAAGCGCACCTACGACGAGCGCTTCGGTCACGGCCGCGCCCTGCACTACGGTCAGGTCTACTCGACGCTGGCCCGGCTGCTCAAAAGCGGCCTGGTGGCGGTCGAGTCCGAACCAGGCGACGGACCGGAGCGCAAACGGTATGCGATCACCGAGTCCGGGGTCACCGACGTGGCGGGCTGGCTGGCCCGGCCGGAGAAGCCCGAGCCCTACCTGCAGAGCACGCTGTACACCAAGGTCGTTCTCGCCCTGCTCACCGGGCGCGACGCCGACGACCTGCTCGACGTCCAGCGCCGGGAGCACCTGCGGCTGATGCGGGAGCTGACGCACCGCAAGTCCACCGGTGACCTGACCGACCAGCTCATCTGCGACCACGCGCTGTTCCATCTGGAGGCCGATCTGCGCTGGCTGGAGCTGACCGCCGCACGGCTCGACCGGCTCGCCGACCGGGTCCGGCAACCTCCGCCCTGACGGCGGCTGATCGGGCCGGTCCCCCTCCGCGTCCCGATCCCCTTCGCGCTCCCCCATCCCCCCGAGGAGACGACCCATGACCGGCCGCACCGACCCCCCGCTGTTGACCGGTGAGGACCTGACCCTGAGCTTCGGCCCGACCCGGGCGCTGACCTCCGCGTCGGTCAACGTCCACGCGGGCCAGGTCCTGGCGCTGATGGGGCCATCCGGCTCGGGAAAGTCCACCCTGCTGCACTGCCTGGCGGGGATCCTCGCCCCCGACTCGGGCCGGGTCACCTTCGACGGCCGCGACCTGGCGGCGATGTCGGATTCCGAGCGCAGCGCCCTGCGCCGCAGCGAATTCGGATTCGTCTTCCAGTTCGGGCAGCTCGTGCCGGAGCTGACCTGCCTGGAGAATGTGGCGCTGCCACTGCGGCTGACCGGCGTACGGCGCCGTCAGGCGCATCGTGTCGCGGCCGAATGGCTCACCCGGCTCGAGGTCGCCGACATCGCCGACAAGCGTCCCGGGCAGGCGTCCGGTGGGCAGGGGCAGCGGGTGGCCGTGGCCCGAGCCCTGGTCACCCGGCCCCGCGTCGTCTTCGCCGACGAGCCGACCGGCGCGCTGGACTCGATCAACGGGGAACGCGTGATGCAGTTGCTGATCGCGGCGGCCCGGGACACCGGCGCCGCCGTCGTGCTCGTCACGCACGAGGCCCGCGTCGCCGCGTACTCCGACATCGAGGCCGTGGTGCGTGACGGCCGGGTGCGCTCGCAGGAGTTCGCCCGGTGACGGCCGGGGCGGGGCGACCGCGGATCGGGCGCGCCGGCTGGGGCACGGAGCTGGCGCTGGGGATGCGCATGTGTGTGGCCGGTGGCCGGTCCGGCTGGGCCCAGCTCACGATGATCGCGCTGGGTGTCGGCCTCGGCGTGGCGATGCTGCTGACCGCCACCACCATCCCGGCCGTGATGGCGGCCCGCGACGCCCGGATCAACGCCCGCGCCGAGGACTCCGGACGGGAGCTGCCCCGTGGCGCCGACACCGTTCTGGTCGCCCGGGCGGACAGCCAGTTCGGGGAGCATGTGATCCATGGGCGGATGCTGCAGCCGGAGGGCGACCGCGCGCCGCTGCCGCCCGGGGTCACGCGGCGGCTCGCGCCCGGCGAGATGGTCGTCTCGCCGGCCCTCGCCACGCTGCTCGCATCGCCGGATGCCGCCCTGCTGCGCGACCGGTGGGGGGCCCGGGTGGTCGGCCGGATCGGGCCGTCCGGCCTGGCCGGGCCCGCCGAATACGCGTTCTATCTCGGCGCCGGTCAGCTCGACGACGCATCCGCCACCAGGGTGCGCACGTTCGGGGCCGCGGATGCCGAGCAGGGACTGCCGCCCGAGTTGCTGCTGCTCGGCTCGATCGGGCTGGTGGTGCTGCTGCTTCCGGTCGCCATCTTCGTGATGACCGCCGTGCGATTCGGCAGCGAGGCTCGCGACCGGCGACTCGCCGCGGTCCGCCTGGTCGGTGCGGACGCCGCGATGACCAGCCGGATAGCCGCCGGGGAGAGCCTGGCCGGTGCGATCGCGGGTCTTCTGGTCGGCGGGCTGGTGTTCCTCGCGGTGGCACGGCTGGCGGGCCGGCTGGTTCCGGAGCGCCTGACCTTCTACGACACCGACGTGCGGCCCGTACCGGCACTGGTGGTGCTGGTCGCGGTGCTGGTGCCGGTCGCAACCGTGCTGGTGACACTGTCCGCCCTGCGGCGGGTGGTGGTGGAGCCGCTGGGCGTCGTGCGGCGCGGCGGTGACCGGCGTCGCCGGCTGTGGTGGCGGCTCATCCTCCCGGCCACCGGGGTCGCCCTGCTGTGGCCGGTGTACGACGGGCTGATCGACACGTCGAACAGCGCCGGTTATCAGGTGGTCGCGGGCGTCACGGCGTTGCTGACCGGCCTGGCCTTGCTGCTGCCCTGGCTGGTGGAGGCGACGGTACGCCGGCTCGGCGCCGGCGGGATCTCCTGGCAGCTCGCGGTACGCCGCCTGCAACTCGACAACGGCACCGCGGTACGGGCGGTGTCCGGCATCGCCGTGTCGGTGGCCGGCGCGATCGCGCTGCAGGGGCTGTTCGCCGCCGTCCAGGCCCAGTACGCGCGGGAGGATCTCGGGCGGGGGGAGCGGTTCCAGATCGTCGTGCTCACCCGCGACGGCGCGCACCGCGACGACTGGGTCACGGCACTGCGGCACACGACAGGTGTGCGCGTGGTGGAGCCGGTGACGGTGACGAGCGCCGTGCCCGCCGTGGGCCCGGACCAGCTTTCCGAGAGCCCGGACCAGCTTTCCGAGAGCCCGGACCAGCTTTCCGAAAGCAGGGTGCAGATCGGCGGGTGCGATGTGCTGCGCCGGTTCGGGCGCATCGGCGCCTGTGCCGACGGGGACACGTTCCTGGTGGCTGCCCACCTGCCGGTCGCACCCCACCCGGGGACCACACTCGTGTTGGGGGACGGCGCGCCGCCGGGCGCCGGGAAGTCCCCGCGGTGGACGTTGCCCGCCACCACGCGCACCGTGCCCGCCGTCGACGAGAGTGACGTGGTGGGCCTGCCGATGATCCTGGCGACGCCCGCAGCCGTACGCGGCAGCCTGCCCGACGACCGCGTGGTGGACATCTACGCCGGGCTGGACCCGGCCGTCCCCGACGCGCTGGACCGGCTCCGCAACACCGCCGCCCGCCGGGACCCGACGGCCATCGTGCTGCGGACCGACAACCGTTCCCTCCAGTCCACCCTGGCGACGATCCGGCAGGCCCTGCTGGTGGGCGCCGTGGCGCTGCTGGTGCTGATCGGTGCGAGCATGCTGGTCAACGTGGCCGAGCAGCTACGGGAACGGCGCAAGCTGATGGCCGTGCTGGTCGCGTTCGGCACCCGCCAGTCGACGCTGACCGGGTCGGTCTTCTACCAGGTCGCGATCCCGGTGCTGCTCGGCCTGAGCCTGGCCGTCATCGCCGGCACCGGGCTCAGCGCCGCGTTGCAGACCGCCGCCGGCTCACAGGTCCGCATCGACTGGCTCGGCATCGGCATCACCTCGATGGCCGCGGCCCTCGTCGTCGTGCTGACCACTGTGGCCAGTCTGCCGCTTCAGTGGCGGCTGACCCGTCCGGTCCTGCTCCGTTCGGAATAGTCTCTTGGCTCGGGGGCCGAGGCCAAGACCCTGGCCAGATCTACCGCGCGCCTATCCAGCCACCCGGGGTACCGCCCGGGTGTTGTAGAGGTAGCGGCCATTGTCGAGGAAGGCCAGCACCGGGTGGACGCCGTCGACCGGCTCGGCGCTCACGAACCGGTCACCACCCAGGGGGACGTAGCGCACGGTCGTCGGCTTCTCGCCCTGTTCCGCCGCGAAGCCCTTCGGGATCAGGGTGATGTCCAGCCCGCCGCCGGCCACCGCGACCTCATACGTCACGAGCGGTCCGGAGAAGCTGCCCGCGTAGCCGTCCGGCACGAACGGCACGGGTTCAGCGGGTGGCCGCGGGCGCTGAGGCACGCGGATGCCGGCCACCTCGGCGAACACCGCGGTCAGCACGTCGTCGAGGAACGCTCCGGCCGCGTCGCCGTTGACGGTGACCGCCACCACCACACCCCGGTCGGGCACGATGCGGAAACAGGTCGTCTGTCCGGGCGTGCTGCCGTCGTGACCGACGACCGGCACGCCGTCCCAGTCGAACAGCATGAAGCCGAGGCCCCACCCGATCGGCGGCCGCTCGCCGAGCCGGGGCGGCGCGACCTGCGGTGCCCGCATCGCGGCGAACGTGCCGGCGGGCAGGACGCGGGTGCCGCCCTCGGCGACGCCGTCGGCGAGGAACATCCGGCCGAGGCGCACCAGCTCGCGCGGTGCCGCGCACAGCGTGGATCCGGCCGGAGCGTTGGAGCGGGGCATCTGCCACCGCGCGACGACACGCTGCGGGCCGCCGTCCGGATCGGGCACGTGACCCACCGCGGCCCGGAACAGCATCGCCTCCTCGGCGAACAGCGCCGTGTGGGTGGCACCGAGCGGACCGATCAGGCGCTCGGTCACCACGGATTCCCACGTGCCGCCCCGCAGCGCGGCCACCAGTGCGCCCAGGACGCAGTATCCGGCGTTGCAGTACGAGAACAGCTCGCCCGGCCGGTGCACCTGCGTGGCGTTGGCGCGGATGAAGGCCACCAGCCGGATGAGTGCGTCGTCGCCGCGCCCGGTGTCCTCGAACAGGTCACCGTCGAAGCCGCCGGTGTGGGACAGCAGATGGCGCACCGTCACCGCCTCGGTGGCCGCGGCGTCGATGACACCGAACTCGGGCAGGTACCTGCGCACCGGTGCGTCGAGGTCGACGAGACCGTCGCCGACGAGTTGCATGACGAGCGAGGCGGTCCACAGCTTGGTGACCGAGCCGACCTGGAACACGCTGTCGGTGGTGGCCTCGACGCCGGTGCGTCGGTTGAGGACACCGGTGGCCGCCTCGGCCAGCTCGTCGCCGGCTCCGACCGCAATGACGGCGCCGGGTACGCCGTGCCGGACTGCGGCCTCGTGGAGCAGCTGTGGCAGATGGGGCAGGAGGGTCATGTCCGGAAACCGTACCCGCAGATTACGAGCGCGGTGTATCTCCATCTATGTCACGGGCGAGGAAGCCGACATCCGGTACGTCCGGTGACGATGCGGGAGCGCGGGCCTGAGAGGCACGGAAATCGGCAACGGATAGTGACCGGCGTGCGGCCTGGGATGCCCAGGGCTGTGGGCGGATCACAAAAGTCGCTGGTAGGTGGCGGAATGCTGATGGAAGTCGCTGTCGCGTTCCTTACAGGGGGTTACCAAAACTTTCGCGCTCCGTCGGTACGTTTCACGTGACCGAAGTCTCTTCCAATGCGGTGCCACGGCAACGGGCCGTGGGTGTGCGTGGGAAGGGATCCAGATGCCTAGTACGAAGAGGGCACTTGTCGGAGCGGTCGTCGCCGCGACCGCAGCCTTGATGACGTTGAACGCTGTACCGGCGCAGGCAGACGATGGCAAGGGTGCGGTCCGGCCCGGGGCGCGGGTGGACGCGGCGCTGTCGCCGGACCGCGCGGCGAAGCCGAGGGTGGCAGCGTCGGCCGCCGCCACCGCCGAGCTGGCCGCGATCCAGGCGCGAATCGCGCGGTACGCCAAGGCCAGCAAGGGCAAGTACTCGTTCGGTAGCTACATCGACTCCAGCACCGGCCGGATCGTCGTCGATACCAACGCCCCGGACGCGGTGCTGGCCTCGCTGACCAACGTGTCGGGGGCGGCGCTGGCCGCGCGGGAGGCCGCCGGCACGATCAAGGTCAACCGTACGGCGATCCGTGACTCCTTCAACCGGCGTGACGACTCGACGCCGTTCTACGGCGGCGGCGGCATCTACAGTGGCGGCGGTATCTGTTCCTCCGGCTATGCGGTGCGCAACGGGGCCGGCACGGTGTTCATGACCACCGCCGGGCACTGCTTCGCCACCGGCGCCACCGTACTGACCGAGTCGGGTGCCCGGGTCTACGGCACGGTCTCCAACCGTCACCTGCCCACCGTCACCGGTGAGAGCTACGACGCGGAGCTGATCGGCGGCTCGTCCTACGCGGGCCGGATCTTCACGGGCGGCGTCGTCAGCTCCACCAGCACGCGCGTGGTGGCGGCCGGTACGGCCTACGTCGGGTACAACGCGTACTGCAAGAGCGGCCGGACCACCGGTGAGACCTGTGGTCACACCGCCACCAGCATCAACGCCCAGGTCTGCACCGCGACCGGCTGCAAGTCGCCGGTCATCGCCTTCACCGGTGGCGTCCTGCCTCAGGGCGGCGACTCGGGTAGCCCGTTCTACGCGAAGGACGGCTCGGGCAACGCGTGGATCCGCGGCAACGTCATCGCGTCCGGTGGCGGCACGGGGTACGCCGAGCCGTACACGGTGATCTCGTCCCGCATGGGCGTGAGCATCGTGACCAGCTGATCTGAACCGGAATGTCGGACGGGCCGGGAACCGCGTGGTTCCCGGCCCGTTCGCGTCAGCTCAGTTCCAGTGGCCACGGCCCGCCCTGCGCGGTGACCGGGGCTCCGTCGTCCGGGGTGACCGCCACCCGGACGTACATCTGGTAGGTGCCGGGAGACAGCCGGTCGCCGCCTGGCTCGCAAGCGGCCAGCACTCCGTCGGCGGGTACCTTCTTGCTCTGCCCGGCGGCGAGATCCCAGCGGACACCGACGGCGTCCTGTGGCATCGGCTCCGTCGCGACGCGACCGTTCACGACGAGGAACACGTCCGCGCGGGGCGCACCGACACCGTGCACCGGTGCGTGGCTGGTGACGTCGACGGTGCCGGACACGGTCGGTGCGGTGGCCGCGACGGTGGCGGGGAACCGGCCGGTCAGGGTCAGCGGTCCGGCCGCCGGTGCACGCACCGGCTGTCCGCAGCGTGGCGCGGTGTCGTTCGGGTCGGGTGCGGGTTCCATGGCTGTCTGCTCCTTCCGCGCGGCCTCGGGCGGTGCGGCCCCGGCCGGGGAGAGTCCCGGTGCGGCGGGCTCCCCCGTGCTCGCGGGTGAGCCGCAGCCGCCGATACCAACGGCCAGGGCGCACAACGGCACCGCACAGACCAGCTTTGACCGGTAACGCACCATGATCTTCCCCCTCCGTAGCGTGACATACGCAGGTAGGACGTGGTGGGTGCCGTGGTGGTTCCGCCTGTATTGCCGGCTCGCCCGATGGGGCGATGAGGCCGCAGAAGGGGACGAAGCCGCCAGACCGGCCCAGGGGTGTCTGACCCGGCTGCACCGCGGGCTCACACGTGTACAGCGGGAAGATCACGGCATGGCAGCACATCCGTACGCTGTGCCGGGCACTGTCTACTCCCGGGGGAACGATGAAGCTGCGTGCGCTGCTGTCCGGTTGGGCTCCGACGATCGTCTTCGGCATCGTCCTGCCGATCGTGACGTACAACGTGCTGACCGGGCGCGGCGTCAGTGAGGTCACCGCGCTGGTGGTCGCGTCCGGGTGGGCCGCGGCCGACCTCCTCGTGTATTTCGTGCTGCACCGCCGCCTGGACGAGTTCGCGCTCATCATCCTGACGATGCTGTTGCTGAGTGCGGTCGGCGCACTGGTGTTCCACAGCACCACGGCGATCTTCGCCAAGGATTCCGTGATCACCGGGCTGTTCGGCGTCGCCTGCCTGGTCAGCCTGCTGTTGCCGCGTCCCATGATGTTCTACTTCGGCCGGAAGTTCGCCACCGGGGGCACCGCCGCGGGCGTCGCCCAGTGGAACGACGCCTGGGACCGCTTTCCCGGCTTCCGGACCGGAAACCGGCGGCTCACCGTCGTCTGGGGCGTCACGTACGTGGCGGAGGCGGCGGTGCGGCTGGCGCTCATCCCGGTGCTGCCCACCGCGACGATGCTCACCGTCTCCACAGTCCTGCCGTGGGTGGTCCTGGCCGGGCTGATCGCCTACACCATGCGGGCCAGCCGCCAGGGCCAGGCGCGCCTGGCCGCCGCCCGCGCGGCCGAGCAGCCGACCGCAGCCTGAACCCGGACCCGGCCGTCCCGTTGCTCCCGACCCGGCCCGGAGGGCGCGCTCAGGTCGCGGGGCAGGTGCGCGCGGTGGCGGGTTCGCCGGTCCAGAAACCGCGTCCGACCAGGCGTTCGCGCAGGGCCTTCAGGGCGTAGAAGGTACGCGACTTGACCGTGCCCGCGGGAATTCCGAGGATCTCCGCGGCCTCCTCGATGGAGCGTTCCCGGAAGTAGATCTCGATGAGTACGCGCCGCGTCCGGTGCCGCGTCGACCGGCGGCGGAAGTGCCGGGGCCGGAAGTGCCGGGGCCGGAAGTGCCGGGGCCGGAAGTGCCGGGGCCGGAAGTGCCGGGGCCGGAAGTGCCGGGGCCGGAAGTGCCGGGGGCGGTGGTGCCGGGGGTCGCGGCGGCGGTCTCTCCGGCCCGGGCGGGCAGACGCCCGGCGGCTCGTCCGGCGGGTCCATCGCCGCGTCGGTGGGCAGACACGCCGCGGGCACAATGGCCGGTGCGACCGGACTGGCCGCCGGTGCGGTCCGGCTGGCCGCGACGGGGACCCAGATGGCCGCCAGCGGGGCGACGCAGGCGTACGGGCACCTGAGCGGCCTGGGTCAGGGCGCCGCGCCGGGCGTCCACGACGGCGACGGTCAGCAGCACTGATCCGGCGTCGCCGTGTCCATCCCCAGTTGACCAGAGGAAACGGGCCTGACGATGAGCGGGAAGAACAGCACGCAGAACGCGATGTGGTGGATGTGGGTGCTGCTCGGCTCCAGCGGGCTCGTCATCCTGTTGCTGTGCGTCGTCGGCCTCATCATCATCGTCTGGGCGGCGCTGACACCCGGGATCTGAGTGGCGGGGTCGCGGGTCTGGTCGTCCCCCGATGTCGTGACGGCCGGCCGGCGACCCCGTCGCGGTCTCAGGGCACGAGGACGAGGCGTCCGCGGACACCTCCGGCGGCCATCCTGGTGTGTGCCTGGGCGGCGGAGGACAGCGGGAGGGTCTCGGCGACCCGCAGCGTGAGGCGGCCGGCCTCGACCAGCGCCGACAGCTCAGCGAGGCGGCCGCCGTCGGCGTACACCTCCTGGACGATCACCCGGGTGCCGCGCAGTGCGGGCGGTGCGAACGGGGCGACGAGCGCGACGAAGACGCCGCCACCGCGCAGTGCCTCGTGGGCACCGATCCCGATGACCGCCGCGTCGACCACGCCGTCGACCCCGCCGGGCACGATGGCGCGTACGGTGGCGGCGAGCTCGTCGGTGCGCGGCACGAACCAGGTGGCACCGAGCGACTCGACGATCCCGCGGTCGTCCGGCCCGGCGACCGCCACGGTGCGGATGCCGCGCAGCGCCGCCAGCTGCAGCAGGGTCCCACCGACACCACCGGCGGCCCCGGTGACCAGCAGTGTCTCACCGCGGCGTAGCCCGGTGAGCGCGAGCGACCGGTCTGCGGTCAGGCCACTCATCGGCAGCGTCGCGGCCTCGGCCAGCGACACCGTGGCGGGCGCGGGCGCGACCGCACCGGCGTCGAGCACCACCGAGTCGGCGTAGGTGCCCGCGGCGGACAGGACGTCGCGGAGACCGACGACCCGGTCGCCGACGGCGAAACCGGTGACCCCGGGGCCGACGGCGTCGATCACACCGGCCACGTCCCATCCGAGGGAGTACGTCTCGGCGGGAGCCAGCAGCCCGGCCTCGGTGAGGAGGCCGGTGCGCGTGGACAGATCGATCCGGTTGACCGCCGCCGCGGCCACGGCGATGCGGACCTGGCCGCGGCCCGGCTCCCCCACGGGGAACTCGGCGATTTCGATGACGTCGGGACCGCCGAAACGGCGGACGATGGCAGCTCTCATGCCCACGACGCTAGGGTCGCCGTCGTGGTCCGGTAAGAGCGCACCTCAAGGTGCGTTACGCGCGGGGAGGTACGTGGGATGGCGACGATGACGGCCGCGCAGCGCCGGGCGCAGGAGAGCCGGCGCTACAACGCGAACCTGGCGGTCTGCCCCGGCCATGAGCTGCTGGCCACGCTGAGCGACAAGTGGCTGACGCTGGTCGTCGCGGCACTGGCCGACGGTCCGCTGCGGTATGCCGAGCTGTCCCGCATTGTGGCTGGCGTCAGTCAGAAGATGCTGACCCAGACGCTGCGGAAGCTGGAGCGCGACGGTCTGGTGACGCGTCAGGTGACCCCGTCGGTTCCGGTCCGCACCGACTACGAGCTCACGGCGCTCGGCCGGGATCTGCTCCCGTTGCAGCGCGCCATCAAGGACTGGGCAGAGACACACATCGAGCTGGTACACAAAGCCCGGGCGGCGTATGACGCCGCAGAGTCGGCGACCGACGGGTCGTGAACCCCGCGGCCGAACGGCCCGTCATGGCGAGCACAGTCGTTCTCGCGGATTCGGAGGGGCGGCATCTCCCTCGGCGATGTCAGCGGCTGGATCTGGGGCTGCTGCGCGCTCGCCGGGACGTGGCTCGGCATCCGGGCCCGCCCCGCGTTCGGGCTGCACAGCCCGAAGCCGCACAGCAGCGTCTGCTGACCCCTACAGATCCATGGACCGGCTGATGATCTCCTTCATGATCTCGGAGGTGCCGCCGTAGATCCGCTGGATGCGGGCGTCGGCGTACATGCGGCAGATGGGGTACTCCCACATGTAGCCGTAGCCGCCGAACATCTGCAGGCAGTCGTCGACGACCCGGCCCTGCGTCTCCGTGGCCACGAGTTTGGCCTGGGCCGCCTCGTCCGCCGTGAGCCGCCCGTCGTTGTACGCCAGCACGCAGCGGTCCACGAACGCCTGCACCCCGGAGATCTCGGCCCGCATCGCGGCCAGCCGGAACCGGGTGTCCTGGAACTGGGTGAGCGTCCGGCCGAACGCCGTCCGCTCCCGGGCGTAGCGCACCGTCTCGGCCAGTGCGGCTTCGGCGACGGCGACCCCGCCGATCGCGACGATCAGCCGTTCCAGCGCGAACTGGCTCATCAGCATCGTGAAGCCCGCGGTCGGGTCGCCCAGCACGTCCGCGCCGGTCAGCCGGACCTCGTCGAAGAACAGCTCGGCCGTGTCCTGCGTACGCAGCCCCAGCTTGTCGAGCTTGCGGCCCCGGCTGAACCCCGGCATCCCGGTGTGCACGAGGAACAACCCGAGCTGATGGCCCTCGCCGGTACGCGCGGCCACGATCACCGTGTCCGCGTGGACCCCGCTGGAGATGAACGTCTTCGCCCCGTTGAGCACCCACCCGTCGCCGTCGGCCACCGCCCGGGTCCGGATCCCGGCCACATCGGAGCCGGTGCCGGGCTCGGTGATCGCCAGGGCCAGCACCCGCTCGCCGGTGACCGCCCCGGTCAGGCAGCGCTGCTTCTGCTCCGGCGTCCCGAACTCCGCCAGGTACGGGGCGACGATGCCGGAGTGCAGCGGCACCGCGAATCCGGACTCGCCAGCCCGGGCCAGTTCCTCGATCGCGATCTGCTCGTACCGCAGGTCGGCCAGGCCCAGTCCGCCGAACTCCGGGTCCGCCCACGGGCACAGCAGGTTCTGCTTGCCCGCCAGCCGCCAGATCTCCTTGTCGACGATCCCGGCCTGCTCCCAGTCCGGTTGCCGGGGCTGCACCTCGCGCTCGACGAAGCCTCGCCACGCCGCCCGGTACGCCTCATGGCCGGTGTCGTAGAAGTCACCGCGAATCATGAGGCCGACGCTAGGGCGGCCGTACGATCCGAAGTCATGACCCCACCGCTCACAGATCCTGACCGGACCGGGCCGGTGCGGGCATGCTGACCCGCTCGGTGGCCATCCACCACGTACGCGTGGCACTGCGCGGCGCCGGGCGCCGGGGAGTGGACACCACCGCGCTGCTGGAGCAGGCCGGGATCCCCCCTGAGCTGCTGGAGGTGGAGCGGGCCCGGGTCTCGACGGAACAGTTCGCCCGGCTCACGAAGCTGCTCTGGGACTCGCTCGACGACGAGCTGCTGGGCCTCGCCCCGGAGCCCAGCAAGGTCGGCACGTTCGCGATGATGTGCCACGCGGTGGTGCACTGCCCGGACCTGCGGTCGGCGCTGCGCCGTAGCGCCGAGTTCTACCGCCTGTTCCCGCACGGCCCGCGGATGCACCTGACCGAATCCGGCGACGACGCGGCGATGAGCCTCGACAAGGGATTCGACGATCCGGACCATTTCCTGACCGAGGCCGCCCTGGTCGTGTGGCACCGCTTCGCGGGGTGGCTGATCCGGCGGCGGATCAACCTGCGCCGCGTCGAGTTCGCGTACCCCGCCCCGCCGCACGTCCTGGAGTACGACCTGCTGTTCGGCGCCCCCGCGGTGTTCGAGGCCGGGGGCACCGCCGCGGTCTTCGACGCCGCGCTGCTGGATCAGCCGGTGCTGCAGGACGAGGCCGGGTTGCGGACCTTCCTGCGCCGCGCCCCGGCCGACGTGCTGGCCCGCATCGACTACGGCAGCACGGCGGCCGCCCGGGTACGCCGCCTGCTCAGCCGGGCGCTGCCGGACCGGTTGCCGAGCCTGGACGAGGTGGCCGCCCGCCTGTCGGTCAGCCCGCAGACGCTGCGCAGACAGCTCGCCGCCGAGGGCACCTCGTTTCAACAGGTACGCGACCAGCTGCGCCGGGACGTGGCGGTGGCCGCGCTGGCGGGCGGGCGGATCTCCATCGAGCACCTCTCGGCGCAACTCGGCTTCTCCGAGCCGAGCGCGTTCCACCGGGCGTTCAAACGCTGGACGGGGTCGACGCCGCGCGCCTATCAGCCGGGTCAACCAGGCTGAGCATCCCGGTCATGGGAGCGGGCGGGCCGACGGCCCTAGCGTGCTTGCATGACCGAGGCACTGATCTTCGACGCGGTGCGCACCCCACGCGGCAGGGGCAAGCGGGGCGCGCTGCACGGCGTCAAGCCGGTGACGCTCGCCGCCGGGATGCTGCGCGCCCTGGCCGAGCGCAACGACCTGGACACCTCCGCGGTGGACGACGTGGTCCTCGGGGTCGTCTCCCCGGTCGGGGAGCAGGGCGCGGACATCGCCCGGACGGCGGTGCTGGTCGCCGACTGGGACATCCGCCCGGCGGGCGTGCAGCTCAACCGGTTCTGCGCCTCCGGGCTGGAGGCGGTGAACACGGCCGCGGCCAAGGTCGCCTCCGGCTTCGAGGATCTCGTGGTCGCCGGTGGGGTGGAGTCCATGTCCCGGGTGCCGATGGGCTCGGACGGCGGGGCGTGGATCACCGACCCGCAGACCAGCTTCGCGACCCACTTCGTGCCGCAGGGGGTGAGCGCCGACCTGATCGCCACGCTGGCGGGCTTGAGCCGTACCGATGTCGACGCGGTCGCGGTGCGCTCGCACGCGCGCGCGACCGAGGCGCGCGAGAAGGGCTATTTCACCCGCTCGATCGTGCCGGTCACCGACCAGAACGGTCTGCTCGTGCTGGCCGAGGACGAGACGATCCGGCCGGGCACCACCGTGGCGACCCTCGCCGGGTTGAAGCCCAGCTTCGCCGCCCCCGGCAGCCTGGGCTACGACGCGATCGCGATCGACCGCTATCCCGAGGTCGAGCGGATCGACCACGTGCACACCGCGGGCAACTCGTCGCAGATCGTCGACGGCGCGTCGGCGATGCTGATCGGCAACGCACGCGCCGGCCAGGCCCTCGGCCTGGTCCCACGCGCCCGGATCATCGCCACCGCGGCCGTCGGCACCGAACCGACCATCATGCTCACCGGCCCCGTGCCCGCGACCCGCAAGGCACTGGACCGGGCCGGGCTCACCACCGCAGACATCGATCTGTACGAGATCAACGAGGCGTTCGCCGCGGTGGTCCTCAAGTTCCAGCGCGACCTCGACCTGCCCGACGAGAAGGTCAACGTGAACGGCGGCGCCATCGCGCTGGGCCATCCGCTCGGCGCCACCGGCTGCATGATCCTCGGCACCCTCCTCGACGAGTTGGAACGCCGGGACCTGCGCCGTGGCCTGGCCACCATCTGCGTCGGCGGTGGCATGGGCGTCGCGACCATCATCGAGCGGATCTGAGGGAGTACTACTGATGAGCATCCGCTTCGAACGCGACGGCGACGGCATCGTCACCCTCACGATCGACCTGCCCGGGCCCGCGAACGTGATGAACGCCGACTACCGCGCCGCGATGGCGGCGACGGTGACCCGGCTGGAGGCCGAACGCGAGTCCGTCACCGGCGTCGTCCTCACCTCCGGCAAGAAGTCCTTCTTCGCCGGGGCGGACCTGACCGAGCTGATCGCGGTGACCGCGGACAACGTGGCTGAGTTCGCCGCCGCGCTGACCGCGGTCAAGGACCAGTTCCGGCGCCTGGAGCGGCTCGGGCGGCCGGTCGTCGCGGCCATCAACGGCCACGCACTCGGTGGCGGGTTCGAACTCGCCCTCGCCTGCCACCACCGCATCTGTCTCGACGACGACACGATCCGTCTCGGCCTGCCCGAGGCCACCCTGGGTCTGCTGCCCGGCGCGGGTGGGGTCACCCGCAGCGTGCGGCTGCTCGGCGTGCAGGCCGCGCTGCCGCTGCTCTCGGAGGGCAAGCGCCTGCGCCCCGCCGAGGCCCTCGCGGTCGGCTGGATCCACGACCTCGCCGCCGACCGCGCCGACCTTGTGGCCAAGGCGCGGGCGTGGGTGCTGGCCAACCCGGCCGCCGTCCAGCCGTGGGACGGTGCGGGGCATCGGGTACCGGACCTGCGGCCGCTCGACCCGGACAGCTACCCGCTGCTGGCCGCGGCCCCGGCGGTGCTGCGCAAGAAGACGCACGGCTGCTACCCGGCGCCGGAGAAGATCCTCGCCGCGGCGGTCGAGGGCGCGATGGTGGACGTCGACACCGCGCTCGCGGTGGAGAGCCGCTACCTGGTCGAGCTGGTCACCGGCCAGGTAGCGAAGAACATGATCACGACGTTCTGGTTCCAGCGCAACGCATTGGAGGCGGGCGGCTCCCGCCCCGCCGGGATGCCCCGCACCACCGTGGTGCGCGTCGGCGTCCTCGGCGCGGGCATGATGGGCGCGGGCATCGGGTACGCCAGCGCCACCGCCGGCATCGAGGTCGTCCTCAAGGACGTCGACGTGGAGGCGGCCGAGGCGGGCAGGGCGAAGATCGCGGCGTTGCTGGACGGTCGGGTCGGCGCGGGCCGGATGACGTCGCAGCGGCGCGACGAGACCCTGGCCCGGATCACCGCGACCGCCTCGGACACCGACCTGATCGGCTGCGATCTGATCATCGAGGCGGTCTTCGAGGACCGCCGCCTGAAGAACACGGTGCTGGCCGCCGCCGAGGCCGCCGCCCGGCCGGACGCGGTGATCGCCTCCAACACCTCGACACTGCCCATCACCGGGCTCGCCGAGTCCGTACCCGATCCGGCGCGCTTCATCGGCCTGCATTTCTTCTCTCCGGTGCACCGGATGCCCCTCGTGGAGATCATCCGCGGCGAGAAGACGTCGGCGGAGACGCTGGCCCGCGCGTTCGACTTCGTCCGGAAGATCGGCAAGACGCCGATCGTCGTCAACGACAGCCGCGGCTTCTACACCTCCCGGACGTTCGGCACCTACCTCACCGAGGGCATCGCGCTGCTGGCCGAGGGGGTGCATCCCGCGCTGGTGGAGAACGTGGCGCGCAGGTCCGGCATGGCGGTCGGCCCGCTGGCGGTCTGCGACGAGGTCACCCTCACGCTGGCGCTGCGGATCCGCCGGCAGGCCCTCGCCGACCTCGCGGCCCAGCCGGGCTCCGCCGCGCCACCCGAGCACCCGGCGTACGCGGTGCTCGAAACGATGGTCTCGGAGTACGGGCGGACCGGGAAGGCGGCGGGCGCCGGCTTCTACGACTACCCGTCCGGTGGGCGCAAGCGGTTGTGGCCGGGCCTGGCGGAGCGGTGGAGCACCCGGGACCCGGGCGTCTCCGAGGACGATGTGCGGGACCGGCTGCTGTACATCCAGGCCGTCGAGACCGCCCGGATCTTCGAGGAGGGGGTGCTCACCTCAGTCGCCGACGCCAACCTCGGGTCGATCATGGGCATCGGCTTCGCCCCGTGGACGGGTGGCACGCTGCAGTTCATCAACTCGTGCGGGGTCGCCGCGTTCGTCGAGCGCGCCGATCACCTCGCCGACACGTATGGCGAGCGGTTCCGCCCGCCGGCCCTCCTGCGGGACATGGCCGCCCGCGGCGATCACTTCTGACCCCGGCCCTGCTGCGGGACATGGCTTCGTCAAGAACCTGGTGACCTGTGGTCCGCTCCTGGCCCCAGGCACCAAGATCCGAGACCTGGTGGCGGGGCGCTGGATGAGCTGACCGCGTGGCCGGGACCCGGTACCGTCAAACCGCCAACCGAAGGGGGCGGAGATGCCGGCCGATTTCATCATCGCCACGGGCGACCAGATCCAGGTGACGATCCCGCCGCCGACGATCGTGCCGCAGCTCGCGGCGCCGATCCCGCTCATCGGGACCAGTAAGAACGTCATGGTCGGCACCAATCCGGTCTGCCTGGAAGGCGACGAGCTGCCCGCCGCGATCAAGGGGCCGCTGACCTACACGGCACCGCCGTTCGTCACCCCCGGCACGGGCACGCTCGAGATCACGCTGCTGCCGACCAACAAGACCATGCAGACAGAGAACGGCAAGAAGATCCTGGTCAAGGGCGCGACGTTCACGGTGCGGTTCAACGTGCAGACGCCCGCGCAGCAGCCGACCCCGACCGGCCCGGTGCCGGACCCGGTGGCCGTCAAGCCCGGTACGGCCCAGTTCATCACCACGAACGTGCGGGTCAAGGCCGGCTGACCGGCACTTCTGCGCGACGCGGCCGGTCAGGCGTCGGCTACCACTGTCTGCTGCGAGGTGCGTGCCCGCGGTTCGTAGCCGGTGCGGCCGTGGTGGCGGTCGATGTAGGCGATCACGAGCAGCACCGCGACCAGCAGCACGAGCGCCACGACACCCGGCACGAACAGCGACACCGGGATCAGGAGGACGCATAGCAGCCCGGCCACGAGGTGATCGAGGCGGGGCCGGTGGCCGCGTCGTCCGCTGATCGCGCTCAGGCCGGACATGAACAGCGCGGCGCCGCCGCCGAGGCCGATGGCGTGGACGCCGTGCATGTGCGCCGTGGGATGGCTCACTACGCTTTCCAGGCCGACGGCGATGAAGACCACGCCGGCGACCAGCGGCAGGTGCAGGTAGCTGAACATGTCGCGGGCCAGGTGGGCGCGCTCGGCGCCGATCGCGCGGGCCAGCTGGCGTTCGCTGAGTGCGGCCTCCCAGTCGAAGTACGCCCACCACAGTCCGCCGATCGCGGCCACGGCCAGCAGGATCGTGGCTGCCAGCAGCGGCGTGATGTGTGCTTGGGTGAGCAGCACGCCGGCGCCGACGGCGACCACCGACTCGCCCAGAGCGATGATCATGAACAGGCTGTGCCGCTCGAAGAAGTGCCCTGCATGGACCGTGAAGCCGCCGACGCCGGTGATGATCGGGGTGCCGTAGTCGATCAGCACGGCGAAGCACCACAGCACGACCTGGATCGAATCCGGCGTGTACACGCCGATGATCAGCAGAACCGACGCGGCGAGGTTGCCCGGTGCAAGGCGCAGGATGGCCGCGCGGTTGGCGCCGCCGGCGACGGCGAACAACACCAGGTGCAGCACGCGCACAACGAAGTACGCGAGCGCGAAGGGCAGCGCGTTCTTGTCTGAGGCCTGTGGCACCGCGACCGCGACCACGAGCATCGCACCCATCGCGGCCAGGACCACCCCACGGGCGGCCGCGCTGTCGGTGTCGACCGCGTTGGTCAGCCATGCGTACGCGCCCCAGGCCCACCACAGCAGGGCCAGCACGAGCATGCCGCGCAGCACGCCATCGGGATGCGGGTTCCCCAGGATCATGTCGGTGACCCGGGTCAGCGAGAAGACGAAGACTAGGTCGAAGAAGAGTTCGAAGCTGGAAACCGGCCGACGCGGCTCGGTGAGATTGGTGTCAGGATCGGCCATGCCGACCATTGTCGCATCAGGACGGCGGTTGCGGAGACCCGAAAAGGGGTCGCCTCGTGGCGTATACCCGACGAAGTGCCGGCAACGACTTGACGAAGTGTGCGAGGTGGGCGGATCCGCGGTGTCGTGGCGCGGCCCGTACCGACCGACCTGGCAAGCATCGCTGCTGACTTGACGAAGATTGGACTCGAATCCGGCAGCGTACGGCGTCCGCCCATTGTTCGCGTTGACTCCTCCCCAGGCCACGCCGCAGGATTTCGCTATCCAAAGCGCTGGACGGTGACTCTGACGAGTTTGCCGTCACTGATCCTTGTCGACCAAGGAGTCGCCGTGACCAAGAAAGTCCTCATCGTACTCAGTGAATACGGGTATTGGGGAGAAGAACTCATCGGCCCGCTGAGTCAATTCGACGAGCGGGGCTACGACGTCGTCTTCGCGACCCCGAACGGGCGCCGGGCGCATGCTCTGCCGCCCAGCCTCGACCCGGACTTCATCGATCCGCCGCTGGGCCGCAGCGTGGTCTCCGCCGAGGTGGCAAAGCTCGTCCGCGAGATCGAGGAGTCGCCCCGGCTGGACAACCCGATCAGCCTCGCCGACTGGTACCCCACCCGGCCGTACACCAGCGAGGACGACTACCTCCGCAAGCTGGAGGCGTACAACCGGCAGGTCGGCGACAAGCTGGACGAGCAGATCGCCGAGTACGACGCGATCCTCATCGTCGGCGGCAGCGGCCCGATCGTGGACCTGGCCAACAACGGCCGGGTGCACGACCTGATCCTCGCGTTCCTGCGCAGCGGCAAGGTGATCGGCGCGGAGTGCTACGGCGTCGCCTGCCTCGCGTTCGCCCGTGACTGGGAGCACCGGGAGAGCATCATCGCCGGCAAGCACGTCACCGGGCACTGCAAGGAATACGACTACAAGGACGGCACGGGCTTCCTCAACACCGACTTCAACATGGGCCCGCCGCCGTACCCGCTGGAGTACATCCTGCGTGACGCGACCGGTCCCGACGGTGAATACCACGGCAATTTCGGCCACGAGATCTCGGTCGTCGTGGACTACCCGTTCGTCACCGGACGTTCCACGCCCGACTCTTTCCGTACCGGCGAAAAGATGATCGCCGTGCTGGAAGACGGACTCCGCCGCTACGGCTGGTAAGGAAAGGGGTGCATTGTGGCCAGGCCCGGTAAAGAAGCGATGATCGAGCAGTTCCTCGCTGACGGCATCACGCACATGTTCGGAAATCCGGGGACGGTCGAGCAGGGGTTCCTCGACGCCTTGGAACAATTCCCCGACTTTCATTACATCCTGACCCTGCAGGAGACGGTCGCGGCGGGCATCGCCGACGGTTATGCCCGTGCCACCGGTGGCCCCGCCGTGCTCCAGCTGCACAGCGGCGTGGGGCTGGGCAACGGCATCGGCATGATGTACCAGTCCAAGCGGGGCCACGCGCCGCTGGTCGTGGTGGCCGGCGAGTCGGGCATCGCGTACGACTCGATGGACGCGCAGATGGCCGCCGACCTGGTCGCCATGGCCAAGCCGGTGACCAAGTGGGCGACCCGGGTGGTCGACCACCGCTCGCTGCTGCGGGTGCTGCGCCGGGCCATCAAGATCGCCATGACGCCGCCGCGCGGCCCGGTCTTCGTGGCCCTGCCGATGGACGTGCTGGACGCGCTCAACGACGAGCCCGTCCTGCCCACGGTCATCCCGGACACCCGGACGCTGCCCGCCCCGGATCTGGTGGCCCGCGCCGCGGCGCTGCTGGCTCCCGCGCAGCGGCCGGTCATCCTGGTCGGCGACGGCGTCTCCGTCGCCGGTGCGGAGCCGGAGCTGGCCCGGGTGGCCGAGAAGCTCGGCGCCGACGTGTGGTTCGTGGACTCGTCCGAGGCCCACCTGCCCGCCGCGCACCCGCTGACCCGGGGCGCGATCGGGCACATGTTCGGCCCGGTCAGCCGCGCCGCGGTGGCCGACGCCGACGCGGTGCTGATCGTCGGCACGTACGTGTTCCCCGAGGTCTTCCCGGACCTGGAGACCCCGTTCCGCCGCGACGCCGCGATCGTGCACGTCGACCTCGACGCGTACGAGATCGCCAAGAACCACCCGGTCACCCTGGGCCTGGTCGCCGACCCGAAGCCGACCCTGGACGCGATCGCCACCACGCTGGACCGGCTGCGCACGCCGAACCAGAACGCGGCCGCGGCGGCCCGGATCGAGGCCCGGCGCGCGGAGAAGGCCGCGGCCCAGCCGGGCAAGGACACGCTGATCGACGCGTTCCTGGCCGAGCTGGCCCGGCGGGCCCCGAAGGACCTGATGGTCTTCGACGAGGCGCTGACCGCCTCCGACTACGTGGTCAAGCACCTCCAGCCGAGCCTGCCGGGGCACTACTTCCTGACCCGGGGCGGCTCGCTGGGTGTCGGCATCCCGGGCGCGGTCGGCATGAAGATCGCGCACCCGGACAAGACCGTGGTCAGCTTCAGCGGCGACGGCGGCAGCCTCTACACGTACCAGGCGTTGTGGACCGCGGTGCGGCACGACGTGCCCGCCACGTTCGTGGTCTGCAACAACCACCGGTACGAGCTGCTCAACAAGAACATCGCGCAGTACTGGAACGAGCGGCACATCTCGGCCCACCCGTACCCGACGTCCTTCGATCTGTCGCATCCGGAGGTCGACTTCGTCGGGCTGGCGCACTCGTTCGGCGCCGAGGGGATGCGGGTCGACAAGCCCGACCAGGTGGCCGAGGCGGTGGACCGGCTGCTCACCGCGCGGCGGCCGTTCCTGATCGACCTGCTCACCGACGACACCGTACGCGACTGAGGAGACATTCCCATGGCATTCACCGAAGCGGCGATCCGGTCCATGGTGGCCGACTGGTACCGGGCCCTGGACCAGCACGTCGAGCTCGCCCAGGCGCTCACCTACCTGGTCGACGACGGCCTGGAGATGCGGTTCCCGGAGGGCACCTCCCGCGGCCACGAGGGCTTCGCCGAGTGGTACAAGGCGGTCACCAACCGGTTCTTCGACGAGGTGCACACCGTCACCTCGGTCGAGTTCTCCGAGCTCGTCGCGGACCGGGCCGCGGTCAAGGTCGTCGTGAACTGGCAGGCCAAGATCTGGAACCCGCCGGCCGCCAAGAGCCTGTGGCTCGGGTTCGACGCGTACCAGACGTGGGAGGTCGTGCCCGGCCCCGAGGGCACCCCCCAGATCAAGACCTACATCGTCGACGCTCTCCAGCCCATGCCGGGCTCGGCGTCGCTGTGACCCCGCCGCGTCCGCGGCGGTATCCCCAGTAAGGAAAGGAACCACTATGTCTAACACCGATCTCGTATTGAGGATGTACGACCTCTTCGGCAAGGGCGACATGGACACCATCAAGACCGAGGTGTTCCACCCGGAGATCACCTGGGCCATGCCCGGCCATCACCCGCTGTCCGGCACGATGAAGGGCGCCGACGAGGTCATCGCGTTCTTCTCCGACCTGTTCCAGGCCGGCATCAACGTTGACGACGTCCACTTCGGCGAGCTCGACAACGGCACCGTCGTGGAGAAGCACCACGGGCACGGCCTCTCCGAGGGCGTCGAGTACCTCTTCCCGACCTGCACCACATACGAGATCGAGAACGGCCGGATCCGCGCGGTCCAGGTGCACACCGCCGACCAGCACGGGGTGGACCGTTACATGTGGTCGCGCTTCCAGCTCAAGAGCGTTGCCGACCGTCTGCTCGTGGGGGCCTGATGTCACCCACGACTGAGCTGGTCGAGGCCGCGTACGAGGCCCTCGCCACCGGCGACCGCAAGCAGATCGAGCAGTACTGGGCCGAGGACATGCGCTGGCTCGTGCCCGGCAACCACCAGCTGGCCGGCTGGTGGGAGGGGCTCGACGGGTTCTTCGACTTCATGTCGCAGGTCGGCAAGCTCTCCGGCGGCAGCTTCGTGATGACGCGTTCGGCGATCCTGCTGGCCGACGGCTGGTCCGCGGACATCTCGCACAACGTCGGCACCCGCACCAACGCGGCGGACGGCAGCACCTCGCCGTACGACCGGCTGGAGATCGACGTCGTGCACGTCCTGCGCTGGCGCGACAACAAGGTCATCGAGGGTCGCGGCGCGATCTACGGCGACGGCACCACGCAATTCAACCAGTTCTGGTCGCAGCTGGCCGCCGACGCCGCGCGCGTCGCCGCCTGACCGACCGGCTACATAGACGCGGAAGGGCACCGATGGACACCAGGGAAGTTGTGGACAGTTACTACCGGCTGGCCAACGCCGGCGAGTGGGACGCGTGGTGCGACCTGTTCGCCGCCGAGCAGGTCATGGACGAGCAGCTCGCCGGTCACATCGAAGGCCGGGAGACCCTTCGCAGCATGATGAAGGGCTTCCCGGACATGTACGCCAGCTTCGCGAACCGACCGCAACACATCGTCGTCGACGGGAATGAGGCCGCCGTGGTCTCGCACATCTCCGCCGTCACGAGTTCAGGCGGCCGCATCGAGGCGAACGTGGCGAACTACTTCCGGGTGACCGACGGGCGCATCACATACATGGCCAACTTCCACGACACGGTGCCCTTCCGCGCCGCCCTCGGGGGGGACAAGTGACCACCACCGAGACGTACGACTACGTCATCGTCGGCGGCGGCACCGCGGGATCGGTGCTGGCGAACCGGCTGACCGAGGACCCGGACGTCAGCGTCCTGGTACTGGAGGCCGGCGGCAGCTTCGTGCCGGCCAACGTGGACAACGCGCCGCTGTGGTACACCCTGCTCGGCAGCGGCGTGGACTGGGGCTACACCACCGTCCCGCAGCCGGGTCTGGGTGGGCGGCAGGTGTACGAGCCGCGCGGCAAGCTGCCCGGCGGCAGCAGCAACCTGTACATCATGATGCACATCCGCGGGCACTCCTCGGACTTCGACAACTGGGCCTACCAGGGCGCGGCCGGCTGGTCGTACGCGGATCTGGAGCCGTACTTCCGCAAGCTGGAACAGCAGCAGACGGTGACCAACGCGGGCGGCCCGGACGCCAACCCGCTGTCGCGGGTCTTCATCGACGCCTGCAAGGACCTCGGCCACCCCGAGGTCGACGACTTCAACGGCCCCGAGATGATCGGCACGGGCTGGCACCACATCGACGTCAAGGACGGCAAGCGCCACGGCGCCCTGGCCGACTTTCTGGAGCCGGCGCTGTCCCGGCCGAACCTGACGCTGCGCACCGACGCGACCGCCGCGAAGCTGCTGTTCGAGGGCGGCCGGTGCACCGGCGTGGCCTACCGCCAGCAGGAGCCGACCACCGCCTCGGGCGAGGGCCGTACGCTGCCCGGCGTCAAGCTGGCCGAGCCGGGCGACCGCGAGGTACGCGCAGCGCGCGAGGTGCTGGTCTGCCTCGGCGCCATCGAGTCGCCGAAGCTGCTGCAGCTCTCCGGTGTCGGCGCCGCGGGCCTGCTGGGTCAGCACGGCATCGACGTCGTCGCCGACCTGCCGGGCGTGGGGGAGAACTTCCACAACCACGTGCTGACCGGGCTGATCGCGGAGACCGTCGACCCGGTCCAGCCGGGGCGGCAGAACCTCTCCGAGTCGGCGCTGTTCACCCGCTCGCAGCCGGGGCTGCCCGCACCGGACCTGCAGCTGGCGTTCGTGCACGTGCCGTTCGACATCATCGTCGGGCAGAACCACCCGAACGCGGTGTCGATCCTGCCCGGCGTGGTGCGCCCGAACTCGCGCGGCAGCGTGCGGCTGGCCTCGGCCGACCCGTTCGCCAAGCCGCTGATCGACCCGAACTACCTCGGCGACCGCTCCGATCTGGAGCGCATGGTGCAGGCCGTCAAGATGTCCCGGGACATCTTCGCCGCACCCGCGTTCAAGGGTCTGCTCAAGGGCGAGCTGCTGCCCGGCGCGGACGTGCGGACCGACAAGGAGATCGAGGAGTTCGTGCGCAACCGCGCGGACTGCTACCACCACCAGGCCGGGTCCTGCCGGATCGGCGTCGACGACCTCGCGGTCGTGGACCCGTCGCTGAAGGTACGCGGCGTGGAGGGCGTCCGCGTGGTGGACGCGAGTGTGATGCCGGCCGTGCCGTCCGGCAACTGCCACACGGCCATCGTCGCCATCGCCGAACGGGCCGCCGATCTGATCAAGGAGAGCCGTCATGCCTGACGTCGTGCTGCGCCCGGGTCCGCTGTCCGGTGCGAAGGTCGCCGTGCTGGTGGAGAGCGACTTCTTCGAGCCGGAGATCCACTACTACCAGCGCCGCTTCGCCGAGGAGGGCGCGGAGGTGCACTTCCTGACCCGGCTGTGGGGCCAGGACCAGATCACCTTCAGCGGCCACGAGTGGCGGGCGCCGTTCACCGCCCACGAAAGCGTCGAGGGGGTCGACGACGAGACGCTGCGCTCGTACGACGCGATCATCGTGCCCTCGGGCATGGTGTCCGACCGGCTGCGCTACACCGAGGACGTGAGCAAGCTGGCCCCGGCCGTCGACCTGGTGCGCCGGGCGTTCGCCGAGCCGGGCATCCTCAAGGGGATCATCTGCCACGGCTTCTGGCTGCTGGCGCCGATCCCGGAGACGATCCGCGGCCGCAAGGTGGTCTGCCACAACAACCTGGTCGGCGACGTCCGCAACATGGGCGCCGAGTACGTCGACGCCGACGTGGTCGAGGACGGCGATGACCTGGTGACCGGGCGCACCGGCATGCATGCGCACCTGTTCGCCCGGCAGATCATCGACCGGCTGATCGAACGGCGCCGCTCGTGACCGCCCCCGCCGCGCCCGCGCTGCGCTGGTCGCACGTCGCACTCAACTGCGCCGACCAGAAAGTCACGGAGGAGTTTTACGCGCGCTGGTTTGGTTTCGAGCGGGCCAGAGTGGTGACCCTGGACGGCGGGGCGGAGATCATCTTCCTCCGCCAGGGCGACGTCTACCTGGAACTGTTCGCGACCACCGACGCCACCCCGTTCGCGGTGAGCGCGGACGGCCCGGCGTACCACGGGATCGCCCGGCACCTGGCGTTCCAGACCGACGATCTGGACGCCTTCCTGGAACGGGTGGGCGACGCCATCCCGGTCTCGCTGGGACCGCTGAAATTCGACAGTTTCATCGCGGGCTGGCACAGCGTCTGGCTCACCGACCCCGACGGCGTGATCATCGAGGTCAGCCAGGGATACCGCGACGCCGACCCGGCCGACCTGCTGGCCGCGCACGTCCACTCCGGACCGAGCACGTAAGCGGGATGTCACATCGCCGAGCTAGCCTGCGCGGTACACATCTGACGAGCGGGGGGAACCCACGTTGAGATACCGCACACTAGGCCGTACCGGTCTGCGGGTGTCCGAGATGTTCCTCGGCACGATGACCTTCGGCACGGACTGGGGCTGGGGCGCGCCGCTCGACGAATGCCGCAAGCTGTACACGGCATTCGTCGAGGCGGGCGGCAACGTCATCGACACCGCGGACAAGTACACCGAGGGCGAGAGCGAGCGCATCGTCGGTGAGCTGATCAAGCAGGACCGGGACCGGATGGTCGTGGCGACGAAGTACACGCTCTCCGCCGACGGCACCGACCCGAACGCGTCCGGCAACCACCGCAAGAACCTGACCAGGGCGATCGAGTCGAGCCTCACCCGGCTGGCCACCGACCGGATCGACCTGCTCTGGGTGCACATCTGGGACCCGGCCACGCCGATCGAGGAGACGATGCGCGCGCTGGACGACGCCGTCCGCGCCGGCAAGATCCTCTACGTGGGCATCTCGGACACCCCGGCCTGGGTGATCTCCCGCGCCAACACCCTCGCCGACTGGCGCGGCTGGACCCCGTTCGCCGGGGTGCAGCTGCCGTACAGCCTGGTGCAGCGGGACGCGGAGCGGGAGTTGCTGCCGATGGCCGAGGCGATGGGGCTGTCCGTGGCCGCCTGGTCGCCGCTGGCCCGGGGCGTGCTGTCCGGCAAGTTCACCCGGTCCACCCCGACGACCCACACCCGGGTCCGGGCCGAGGACATCAGCGAGCGGGAGCTCGCGGTCGCGCGGACGGTCGACGCGGTCGCGGACGAGCTGGGCGCCAGCTCGTCGCAGGTGGCGCTGGCCTGGGCGATGGCCGGCCGCCCGAACCTGCACGTGGTGCTCGGCGCCCGCCGCCTGGAGCAGCTGGCCGACAACCTGGGCGCGGCCGACCTGGAGCTGCCGGAGGAGGCGATCCGCCGGCTGGACGAGGCGAGCGCGATCGAGCTGGGCTTCCCGGCCGACTTCATCGCCTCGATGGGCGGGTTCACGTACGGCCCGGTCGGCGAGCGCGTCGACTTCGTCGACCGCGCCTGACGATCGGGCAGCGGTTCACGCCGACGGCGCCGGATCCGGGTGATCCGGCGCCGTCGGCGTGTGACGACTGCCCCTGCGTTGCTGTGTAGCGCATGCCCGGTCACCGAGCAGCGCCAGCCCCTGCCCTGGCGCTGCTGAGCTGCAACCCCGGCCGAGCGGCCGCGAGTGCCCTGGTGGCAGCTCAGGAGGCGGCGTACTCCAGCCGGTCCTCGCCGCCGGGGCATCTCGTGCCGGTCCGTTCCGCGATCACGTCGTAGGTGTAGGCCGCGCTGCACAGGGCGACGTGGTGGTGCCAGCCCGCGAACGTGCGGCCCTCGTAGTCACGCAGGCCGTACCGGTCGGCGAACGCTTCCAGGCGCGGCGCCGCATGCAACCGGATCTTGGCGAGCGCCACCAGCTCGGACAGCGGGCGGTCGACCATGTTGGTGAGCCAGAAGCCGCGCGGCCGAGCCTTCCCGAGCGGCCACTCGCACAGCAGCGTGCGCTGCGGAGCGGGACCGTGGGCCCGCCCGGCGACCCCGTCCGACAGCGTCGCCCGGACGGGTAGCTGCAGGAACTGCGAGCGCAGGCCAGTGGCGCCCTCGTGTCGCCACTCGACTGTCTCGCGGGGCAGGTTCCAGGTGCGCGCGATCAGGTCACTGACGGTCAGGTGCCACGGCAGGGTCTGCGTGTCGCCGAGGCTCGCCGTCTGCGGCCGGGGGGTGCGGTTGCCGGGGGTCTCGTACCAGACCCGCTGGGTGGGGCTGACGTGCACCAGATACTGCTGGCGACGTTGCTCGAGGCCGGCCAGGAACGGCTCGATGTTGGTGCGGTTCGCGGTGTCCACGACCACCGGAGCCGACGGCAGTCCCCACTCAAGCGCCATGTCGTCGAGCACCTCGACCTGGTACTGCCAGTACGGCCGGGGCAGCTCGTGGTCCGGCATGCGGGCCCGGGTCCGGCGCTCGACGTCGCGCCCCCACGCCTCCGGGACCATCAGCCGCCAGTTGATCGGCACGGTCAGGTCCTCGTCGGTGAGGGTGACCGTGATGGCCAGCTGGCAGTTGCAGACCCGGCCGAGCGTGTGCACGTACTGCCGCTCGACGGCGGCCGAGTAGCGGCCGTGCTTCGGGAAGTGCACCTCCTCGATCACGTATGCGGACGGCTTGAGGTGCTGGACCAGGCGTTCGAAGAGCCGTCGCCGGATCGGCTCCGGGTCCCAGGGGCTCTGGTTGATGAACTGTTGCAGGGACTGTTCGCTGCGGCCGGGCGCGGTCTCCACGAGCCGGCGGATGGACTTGCGGCCCGCGCAGTTGAGCAGGCCGTACAGGTACGTCTCCGCGGCGTTGCGCTGGTCCGTCCGGCCGAGCGAGGCGAACACGTCTGTGCAGAAGCTGCGGAAGTCCTCCTCGCTCCACTGTGATCTTGTGGTGGTGGGTTCAGTCACCTGGTGCTCCCCCCGTGATGCGTCGCTCCTCTGTAGACCGGCTCCCATTATGGATTGAAGCAAGTGGTTGAGATATCGCCTACTCGACGTAGTCCGACCTTTCTTTTGGGCTACCCCCAGGTACCGGTTCCCAGTGCGTTCACATACGGCGTATATGGCGGTAGGAAAAGAGGGTCGGCGTGGTCTCGGCCCATGAGTCCGGATTGGGTGGCTTCGGCGACGAGCCGCTGATGGCAGTGGTTGTGGCAAGCGCCCTGACGATGACGAACGCGTGTGCTCACAAGGGATTTCGCGTGACGGACGCCACACCCGCGCTCGCGTGGAGGATGCGCTGGAGAACTGCTGGAGGCGCGCTGGAGACTCGCTCAAGCCGCTCCGGGCTCCCCCGTTCGGATGAATATCGGATCGGCCGTTCGGGTCAGGCGTGACTCCGTGTGGTCGACCGATATACCCATCGGGCGGACCCGCAAATGACAATTCTCCTGCTATTGAAAGCGTTCTCACGTCGCTTGTAAATTTGCTTGATACATCAATTACCACCAGGGGTCGTACCAGTATTCGGACGGATTCCTCACCGCATCCACGGCGCTGGATGCTGCATTCTTTGCGCTGATCGGCAGTGTCGAGGCATGTTCGACCTGACGGACTGTGCCGCTCGACTTGACGCAGTACGGCATTGCGGGACCGGCGGGCGGGTACCGGCGCGCGCGTGTGTCAGGCTCGGCGGGTGCTTTCGGTCGGGGGCCTATCACCATGCGTAGTCTGCGGTCACGCGCCCGCGCGTCCCGCGTGGACAGCCGCGACCCCCCGTCCCGACCGGCCGGACCCGGGATGCCCCGGTGACTGTGGAGGGAAAATCCTGTGACCACCAACGAGCCCGCCTCCGGCGCCAGCGCGGACGCGATCGTCGTCGGCGGCGGCCCGGCCGGCCTGTCGGCCGCGCTCTACCTGGCCCGCTACAACCGCACCGTGCTGGTGTTCGACACCGGACACGGGCGTTCGACACACCATCAGAAGAACCGCAACTACCTCGGCTTCCCGGAGGGCATCGCCACGATCGGACTGCGCGAGTTGGCCCGGCAGCAGCTCGCCCCGTACGAGCAGATCACGATCGTGCACCACGTGATCAGCGAGATCACCGGCGACGGCGAGTCCGGGTTCACCGCGCAGGGCCAAGGTGACCACCGGTGGCACGGCCGCGTCGTCGTGCTGGCCACCGGCGTGCTCGACCACTTCCCCCACTTCCCCGGCTGGGAGTCGTACGTCGGCCGGAGCATGTTCTGGTGCATCACCTGCGACGGCTACGAGAACCGCGGGCGCAACATCCTGGTCGTCGGGCACACCGACGCCGCCGCGGGCGAGGCGATGCAACTGCACAGCCTGACCGACCGGGTGCAGCTGCTGACCAACAGCCACTCCGACGAGATCAGTTCCAAGTTCCGCAAGCGGCTCGACAACGCGAACATCCCGGTGATCGACGACCACATCCACGAGGTCGAGGGCGCCGACGGGATGATGACCGCGGTCAACACCCGCGGCGGCCTGCGCATCGAGCTGGACTCGCTGTTCAGCATCCAGGGCGCGACCCCGGAGACCAGGCTCGCCCAGCAGCTCGGGGTGCGCCTCGCCCCCAGCGGCTGGATCGAGGTGGACACGGAACAGAAGACCTCGGTGCCGGGCGTGTACGCCGCGGGCGACGTCACCGCGCTGCACTCGCATCAGGTGACCGCGGCCGTGCACGAGGGCGCCCAGGCCGCGTCGGCGGCAAACTACTTCCTGTACCCACCCGAGCTCAAGGCCGACTGACCGCCGCGCGAGAGGACCCGTCGAGATGACCACCTGGATCGTGGTCGGGGATGCCGAGGGCAACCCGACCGACAAGTCCTGCACGCACCTGGAGGGCCTGGGCGAGGTGACCCCCAGCACCAGCTACGGCTGCGAGGACTGCCTGCGCGAGGGCACCCGCTGGGTGCACCTGCGCGAGTGCCTGAACTGCGGCCACGTCGGCTGCTGCGACAACTCCCCGCGCCGGCACGCCACCGCGCACTGGCGCAAGACCCAGCACCCGCTGGTCCGCTCCATGGAGCCGGGCGAGGACTGGGGCTGGTGCTACCCCGACTCGCTGTTCCTGCTTCCGGAGGAGCTCGCGTGACGGCTACCGCGTCCGAGGCGGCGGCGCAGCGCCGTACGGTCCGCGACCACTGCCTCGCGCCGGGGCGCCTGGTCGACGCACCGTCCGCGGGCGCCCGCTACGGCCGGCTCTTCCCCGGCCTGGCCCCGCTGGCCGCCGACCCGGACGCGCTGTACGCGGCGGGCACCCCCGGCGGCATCTGCGACGCCTCGCACTTCCCGACCCGGGGAATGCTCAGCGGGCACTCCGCCGACGACGCCCACGAGGCGGCCGGCTGGCCGTTCTTCGGGCAGTTCGTCGCGCACGACATCACCGCCGACCGTTCGCCGGTCGGGGTGCAGGCCGACGTGGTCGCGTTGCGCAACGCCCGCTCACCCCGGCTGAACCTGGAGATGGTGCATGCCGAGGGCCCGGTCGGCACCCCGTTCCTCTACGACGCCCAGGACACGGCGAAGCTGCTCACCAGCGCCGACGGTTACGACCTGCCGCGCAACTGGCAGGGCACCGCGCTGATCGGCGACCCGCGCAACGATGTGCACACGTTCGTGGCCCACCTGCACCTGGCGTTCCTGCACGCGCACAACCGGCTGGTGGACCGGCTCCGCGAGGACGGGGTGGGCGAGGACGATCTCTTCGAGGAGGCGCGTCGCTCCCTGACCTGGCACTACCAGTGGATCGTGGTGCACGACTTCCTGCCCCGCCTGGTCGGCCCCGAACTGGTCCAGGAGATCGTCGACAAGGGCCCGCGCTACTTCTCGCCGGGCGTGGGAGAGGCGTACATCCCGCTGGAGTTCGCCGATGCGGCCTACCGGTACGGCCACGGCCAGATCCGGCACCGCTACCGGATGCAGCCGGGCGGGACGTTCTATCCGCTGTTCCCCGATCTGTTCGGGCACGGGCCGATCCCGCCCGAGCATCGGCTGGACTGGGCGCAGGTGTTCGACCTGCCCGGCGAGCCGCCCGCGCAGCGCGCCAAGCGCCTGGACGGCGGACTGCCGGCCAGTCTGATCGCTCTGCCCCGCGAGGTGACCGGCGACGTTCCGGTGGACGCGTACCGTTCGCTGGCGGTCCGCGACCTGCTGCGCGGGCAGGCCACCGCACTGCCCTCCGGTGAGGCGGTCGCCGAGCTGCTCGGCGAACGCCCGCTGAGCCGGGACGAGGCCGGACCGGAGTGGGCCGGTGCCACCCCGCTCTGGCTGTACGTCCTCAAGGAGGCCCAGCACCGGGCCGGCGGGGACCGGCTCGGCCCGGTCGGCGGCCGGATCGTCGCCGAGGTCCTCATCGGACTCCTGCGCGCCGACACCGACGCCTACCTGACCGCCGACCCGGACTGGCGTCCCACGCTGCCCGGCGCCGGGCCGGAGTTCACCCTCGTGGATCTGCTGGTGCTCGCTCGGACGTCCAGCGCCTGACCGACCGGCTCCCCCGAAGCGGGTCGCGGCCTCCGTGCCGCGGCCCGCTTTCCCTTTCGCTTGCAGTGCGCGCCGGACGCCGTCGGATGCGGCCCGTAGAAATGTGGCCGAGGAGAACGCGAACTGCGCGGCGGACTTGACGAAAATGGTCCGCCGATCACGCGGCGCAGGACCGTCCACATCGAACGCCGTTGACGCATGCGAACGCCGCTGGCGACGATACATCCCTACCGTTCGCCAAATCCGGCAAGGCCGCCACGTCTGCTTGCTGCCTCAGGGAGGGTCGATCATGACCGAAGACATGCGCTTTCCTTTCATGGACACCATTGCGGGAAGCGTGACCGAATACGACCGCGGGAAGGGGGTCTTCGGGCTGCGGACCATCGACGGACGGCGCTTCGACGTACGGCTGTCCGACGGCATGTCCGCCGAGCTCCTGCGCAACCTCGACGAGCCGTACGCGGACGCCAGCGGGCACGTGGACGACATGCTCACGCCCGGTCGGCCGCTGTTCGCCTACGGCGTGTTCTACCCCGAGGGCGGCGCGTACAACTACGTGGCGAAGCGGCTGGTCTTCATGGGCCGCAGCGTCGACGACTACAACTTCGAGCGACCGAACTGGTGGATCAACCAGATCGACTCCCTGGCCGGCTTCTACCGCAAGGCGCAGTTCGGCCACGACCCGATCGACTACAAGAACTACCGGACGAACATCCGGCTCGGTGGCGAGAAGACCGACAGCCACGTGCAGGAAACCGACACCATTTCGAGAATGGTCTACGGAATGGCGTCGGCGTACATGCTGACCGGCAACGAGGAATACCTCGAGATCGCCGAGAAGGGCACCGAGTACCTGCGCGACCACATGCGCTTCGTGGACACCGACGCGGACGTCGTCTACTGGTACCACGGGATCAAGCTCGACGGTGACTACGAGCGCAAGCTGTTCACCTCGGAGTTCGACGACGACTACGACGCCGTCCCGATGTACGAGCAGATCTACGCGCTGGCCGGGCCGACCCAGACGTTCCGGGTCACCGGCGACCCGCGGATCTCCGACGACGCGGACGCCACGCTGCGGCTGTTCGAGAAGTACTACCGGGACACCGCGGGCGGCGGCTACTACTCGCACATCGACCCGGTGCTGCTCAGCCCGCACCACGAGTCGCTGAAGTTCAACAAGTCCCGCAAGAACTGGAACTCGGTCGGCGACCACGCCCCCGCGTACCTGATCAACCTGCTGCTGGCCACGGGCGAGCAGCGGCACGCGGAGATGCTGGAGCGCACGTTCGACACGATCGTGGACCACTTCCCGGACTACGAGGTCAGCCCGTTCGTCAACGAGCGGTTCTTCCACGACTGGACGCACGACCTCGGCCACACCTGGCAGCAGAACCGGGCCGTGGTCGGCCACAACCTGAAGATCGCCTGGAACCTCATGCGGATGCACGCGATCAAGCCCAAGGACACCTACCGCCAGGTGGCCGAGAAGATCGCGGAGATCATGCCGGCCAAGGGTTCCGACCAGCAGCGCGGCGGCTGGTACGACGTGGTCGAGCGGGTGCTGCAGCCGGGCGAGGAGTGGCACCGGTTCGCGTGGCACGACCGTAAGGCGTGGTGGCAGCAGGAGCAGGCCATCCTGGCGTACCTGATCCTGTTCGGTTCGATCGGTGGCGACGCCAACCAGGCCCAGGCGCGGCAGGCGGAGGCGTTCTACAACACCTTCTTCCTGGACCACGACGAGGGTGCGGTCTACTTCAACGTGCTGGCCAGCGGCATGCCGTACCTGCTGGGCACGGAGCGGCTCAAGGGCAGCCACTCGATGAGCATGTACCACTCGGCGGAGCTGTGCTACCTCAGCGCCGTCTACACCAACCTGCTGATCACCAAGCAGCCGCTGGACCTGTGGTTCAAGCCGCGGCCGGACGCGAACCGTACCCTGCGCGTCGCGCCCGACCTGCTGCCCGAGGGCCGGGTCCGGCTCACCGACGTCGAGATCGACGGCAAGCCGTGGGAGACCTTCGACCCGATCGCGATGACTGTCGACCTGCCCGAGTCGCAGAGCTCGCTCACCGTCAAGGTCCGGCTCACCCCGACCGCCTGACCACCTCGCACCCCGGTGACCGCCACCGGGCCCGTGCCGTCCCGGCCGGGTCCGGTGGCCGTCGCCGGTTCGCCTGGAATGCGCGAAAGGACGGACATGCACATCACCAAGGACAACGTCAGCGACGTCACGGTGGCCCGCCTCGTCGGGACGCTGGACGGCGCATACGCACAAGAAGTGCACGACGGCATCGTGGAGATCCTGCTCGACCGGCAGCCGGTCCTGCTGGACTTCTCCGGGGTTCCGCACGTCGCGCAGGACGGTCTGCGCACCATGCTGGCGATCTACCGCCAGGCGCAGGCGCTCGACGGCAAGGTCTGCGTCGTCGGGGTCACCGGCGAACTGCACCTGGCCCTGCGGGCGACCGGCTTCCTCCGGTTCTTCCTCGTCGCCGACGACGTGGAGGACGGAGTGGCGGTTCTGCAGGAGGCCGCCGACGACAGCGACCAGAAGATCGAAGAGAAGGTGGCCTCATGACCGCCCCCGTGCACGTCGTCCGTGACCGGATCGACTCGTACCCCACCCACCAGATCGCCGGATACGGCGTCCGCCTCGGGCGGCACATGCCGTTCGGGGCGACGCTGGTGCCGGGCGGGGTGAACTTCTCCGTCTACTCCAGCGCGGCCGAGGCGGTCTCGCTGGTGCTGTTCCGATCGGGCGAGCACACCCCGCTGGCCGAGATCGAAATCCCGCACGAGTTCCGCATCGGCGGGGTCTGGGCGATCACCGTGTTCGGCCTGGACTACGAGAACCTCGACTACGGCTACCGGGTGCGCGGGCCGAGGAACGCGCACATCGCGGACCGGTTCGACCCGGAGAAGATCCTGGCCGATCCGTACGCGCGGGCGATGTCCGGCCGGGAGGTCTGGGGGCGGCAGCCGGACTGGAACGACCCGTACCAGTACCGGTCCAAGCTGGCCTTCGACGACTTCGACTGGGACGACGACCGGCCGCTGCGCATCCCGAACGAGGACCTGGTCGTCTACGAGATGCACGTGCGCGGCTTCACCCGGGACCCCTCCTCGGAGGTGTCCGCGCCGGGCACGTACGCGGGCCTGGTGGAGAAGATCCCGTATCTGAAGTCGCTCGGGGTCAACTGCGTCGAGCTGATGCCGGTCTTCGAGTTCGACGAGTTCGAGAACAGCCGGATCGACCCGGCCACCGGCGAGATGCTGGTCAACTACTGGGGCTACTCGACCGTGGGCTTCTTCGCGCCCAAGGCCGGGTACGCCGCCACCGGCCCGTTCGGCATGCAGGTCGACGAGTTCAAGAACCTGGTGAAGGAGCTGCACGCCGCCGGCATCCAGGTGCTGCTCGACGTGGTGTTCAACCACACCGCCGAGGGCAACGAGGAAGGCCCGACGATCCACTTCCGGGGCCTGGACAACCGGACGTACTACATCCTCACGCCCGAGGGGTACTACTTCAACTTCAGCGGCACCGGCAACACGTTCAACTGCAACCACCCGATCGTCCGCAACTACGTGCTGTCCTGCCTGCGGTACTGGGCCAGCGAGTTCCACATCGACGGGTTCCGCTTCGACCTCGCGGCCATCCTGGACCGCGGCGAGGACGGCGCCCCGCTGGCGAACCCGCCGCTGCTGGAGGCGCTGTCGTACGACCCGCTGCTGCGCGACTGCGTGCTGATCGCGGAGGCGTGGGACGCGGGCGGCCTCTACCAGGTCGGGGCGTTCCCGAACTACGGCCGCTGGTCGGAGTGGAACGGCAAGTACCGGGACACGGTCCGCAACTTCCTGCGCGGGGAGCCGGGCACGATCGGCGACCTGGCCACCCGGATCGTCGGCTCGCCCGACCTGTACTCGACCCGGGGCACCATGGCGTCGATCAACTTCATCACGTGCCACGACGGGTTCACGTTGAACGACATGGTGTCGTACAACGGCAAGCACAACGAGGCCAACGGCGAGGACAACCGGGACGGCAACGACGACAACGGAAGCTGGAACTGCGGCATCGAGGGGCCGACAGACGACGCCGAGGTGCTCGCGCTGCGGTTGCGGCAGATGAAGAACGCGTTCCTGTTGTTGCTCACCAGCCACGGCGTTCCGATGATCTACTCCGGCGACGAGGTGGCCCGTAGCCAGGGCGGCAACAACAACGCGTACTGCCACGACAACGCGATCAGCTGGTTCGACTGGTCGCTGGTCGAGAAGAACAGCGAGCTGCTCGACTTCGTCCGCAACTGCATCGCGTTCCGGGCGGCGCACCCGCTGCTGCGCTCGCCGCTGCACCCGACCGGCCAGGACGTGACCGGCACCGGGTACCCGGACGTCAGCTGGCACGGGGTGCGGGCGTGGGACGCGGACTGGTCGCAGGACAGCCGGCTGCTCGGCGTGCTGCGTACCGGGCCGGGTGCGGACGGCGCGTCGGACTTCATCTACCAGGTCGCGAACGCGCACTGGGAGGGTCACGACGTGGAGCTGCCGGCGCTGCCCGAGGGTCTGCGGTGGCACCTGTTCGCCGACACCTGGGCGGGCTCGCTCAGCTCCGGTGGCGCCATCCATCCCGGATTCGAGCCGCCGGTGGACAACCAGCGGTCGGTCTGGGTGGGACCGCGGTCCTCCGTCATCCTGGTGGCACGCCCACAGTAAGATAAATCGGCCTGCATCGATCCTTACGGGGATCGTGCTCACGGGGGAGGAGACAGGTTGTGGGATTCACCGCGCGGGTGAAACATACCGGCACGATCGCGCTGATAACTCTGGGCGGGATGTTCGACACGCTCAGCGGGCCGGACTTCCGCCGCGAGGTCGACCTTGCCGCACAGCGCAGGGTCGACACCGTGGTGCTGGACATGACGGACGTGAACTACCTGTCCTCGGGCGGGCTGCGACTGATCGCGTACCTGCGGCAGAAGTGGCCCGCCGGGGTCAAGATCTCGCTGGTCGGCGCGAACGAGGCCATCCAGCGCACGATCCGTCTGGTCGGCTTCCACTACAGCCTCGAGTTCGGCGACCAACTGCCGGGCTGACGGCGACACGCACCACAGAGCGGGGCACCGGAGAGATCCGGTGCCCCGCTCTTCCGCGTGGGGGCGGTCTTGTCGTGCAGCAGGTCAGGTGAAGAGCAGATTGCCTTCGGGCAGCGCGATCCGCTCGGCCATACCGTCCGCACGGGGGTCGCGCCGCGCCCGGGCGTACTGCTCGACGGTGCGGTTCGCGATGGCGGCCCAGGAGTATTTGTCGGCGACCATCCGCTGCGCGGTGCGGACCATCCAGGCCGCCGTCGACCGGTCGGCCAGCAGCCGGGACACCGCCCGGCCCAGCCCCTCCGGCTCGCCCGGGCGGAACGTCATGCCGGTCCGGCCCGGCTCGACGATCTCCTTCAGGCCGCCCGTGGCCGCCGCCGCGACCGGAGCGCCCGCCGCGGACGCCTCGATCGCGACCATGCCGAACGGCTCGTACCGCGAAGGCACCACCATCGCGTCGGTGGCGGCCATGGTGGCCGCCAGGTCACCGTCGAGGAAACCGGCGAAGGAGACCGCATCGTGCAGGTGCAGCGCGTCGGTCTGCTGCCGCAGCTCGCCCGCGTACGGGCCGTCACCGGCGATGACCAGACGCAGGCCCGGATGCTGCCCGCGCAGCGTGGGCAGCGCGGCGATCAGGTCCTGGACGCCCTTCTCATACACCAGGCGGCCCGCGAAGCCGAGCAGCGGGCCGGAACCGGCGAACCGCATCCGGGCCCGCGCGATCCGGTCCGCCTCGGCCGCCCACTGGTCCGGCTCGGCGCCGTTCGGGATCACGTGGATCCGCTCGGCCGGGGTGCCCAGCGCCTGGTGGACCTCCCACCGCATGTAGTGCGAGCAGACCACCACCCGGTCGGACTGGTTGGCCAGCCAGCACTCCACGGAGTGGATGGAGCGGCTCAGGTCGCCCGGCAACCAGCCCTGGTGGCGGCCCGCCTCGGTGGCGTGCACCGTCGTGACCAGCGGGATGCCGACCTGTTCGCGGACCGTCACCGCGCTGTGCGCGACCAGCCAGTCGTGCGCGTGCACCACGTCGAACGCGGCCGACCGGGCGACCTTCAGGGCCGCCCGGGTCAGCGCGTGGTTGACCGCCAGCGCCGCGGCGAACGGGGCGTGCTCCCCGCCGGGCGTCAGCGGTGCGTCATCGGAGACCCGGACGATCGTCAGCGGCCCGTCCCGTTCGACCGTGGTCGCCGCGCTGCCACCGGGCGCCCGGGTCACCACCGTGACCTCGTGGTCGGCCGCCGCCAGCGCCCGGGACAGGGCGTACACGTGGCGTCCGAGGCCGCCCACCATCAGCGGTGGGTATTCCCAGGACAGCAACAGGACTCTCATATCGGCTCCCCGTAGATTGGCTGCCGGCGCAGGCCGAGCATGGTGACGTCGTCGAACTGGTCGGCCGCCCCCGAGTGGGTACGGATCGCCGTGGCGAACCGGTCGACCACGTCCTCGGCGGTGCCACCCTCGACGAGCACCGCGCTGCACCGCTCGTCGCCGAAGAACTCACCGTCACAGTTCTTGGCCTCCGGCACCCCGTCGGTGTAGAGGAACAGCAGGTCGCCCGGCCCCAGCTCGGCCCGGCCCAGTTCGAAGCGCGCGTCCGGCATGATGCCCAGCGCCGGGCCGGTCGGCTCCAGGCGCTGCTGAGTCCCGTCGGCGCGCCGGATCACCGGCGGGTTGTGGCCGCAGTTGATGTAGACGAGGTCTCCGCCGCGCGGGTCGACCACCCCGAAGAACAGCGTGGCGAAGTACGCCTGATGCATGTGGTTCGCCATCAGGTAGTCGTTGGTCGTGCGGACCGCGCGCAGCACCAGGGCGGTGCTGTCCTCGACGTCGGACTGCTCGGCCGCCGCGGCCTGCCGCAGCAGGCTGCGGATCAGCGCCATGAACAGCGCCGCGCCGATGCCCTTGTCGCACACGTCCGCGATGGCGAACGCCAGGAAACGACCGTTGATCACGTCGTACGCGTCGTAGAAGTCGCCGCTGACCTCGCGCGCCGGCTGGAACCAGGCGGCGATGTCCCAGCCCTCGATCTCGGGCAGCGCCTGCGGCAGGAACCCGAGCTGGATCTCCCGGCCGATCGCCAGGTCGCGTTCGAAGTCGCGGTGCTCCGCGGCGGTCTGCAGGTGGCTGAGCGCGACGCCCAGGTCCCGCGTGTGGCGGCTGACCGCGAGGCGGCTCTGCACCAGGTGCGGCCGGAACGGCGCCAGCAGGAACTCGGAACCGTCGCGGACGTGGGCCGCCAGGTGCTCGTCGTCGGTGTCGGCGAACGACACCACCGCCGGCGCGTGGCCCTCCGTCGCCACGATCCGCTCCACGAACGAGCGGACCGTGGCGACGGCGACCCCGGCGTCGACCAGCAGCATGTCGGGCGTGCCGTCGGTCGGCCACCAGTCGGCCAGAACAGACTGTGGCGTTCGGATCTGCGGTGGATCGCCGTCGTCGGCCAGGACCCGCCACAGGTCGCGGGCCGACGAGCTGCATCCGTTCACGATCATTGTTGTTCCGGCCATGTCGCCTATCCCCGTTGTGTTTCCGTTTCCCGTCGAAAGACGACGGTGGTTCGGTTGGCTCCGTCGACGTACTCGTGTGCGGCCGCGTCGACGGAGTGTCTGGTCAGGTAAAGGCCGAGCGAACCCGGCTCCCGGTCCTGCAGCGGAAGGTCCAGCCCGGTCGGCTCCGGCGCCCCGAACGGATCGAACGGCGGCGCGGTGTCGATCAGGCGTACCCACACCTCGGCGGCGGTCAGGTCAGCCTCGATGGTGACCCGGCCGTCGGCGTCGTCCGGCCCGTACCCGTGCCGGACGATGTTGACGAACAGTTCCTCGGTCGCCAGCCGCAGCCGGTACGCCGTGTCCTCCGACATGCCCGCCGCCCCGATCAGATCCGCCAGCAGCTCGTTGACCGCCGTGAGGGAATCGGTGACGGCGGGCACTGTCAGGGTTCGCACCGGTGCTTACTCCGGCAGCTGGTCGGTCATGACGACGCTCTGGTCGAAGCCGACCAGGCGGATCGTCTGGGTCACCCGGGCGTTCGCGCCGACCAGCACGATCTGCACGTCGTCGTTCATCTTCTGCTGGGCGTACACGAGCTGGCGCAGGCCGGCCGACGACAGGTAGTTGAGCTCGTTCAGGTCCAGCACCAGGCGCTTCACGTCCCGCTGCAGCGCCCGCTCCACATCGTCGGCAAGGATCGGCGCCCCGGCCGCGTCGAGGTCCCCAACGAGGGTGATCACGACGGAGTCGGTGGTCGAGGTGGACGTGGTGGTCAGTGGCATCTCGATCTCCCTTTTCACTGGTCGCCGGCGGCTGCCGGGGGCCTAGTCGGATTCCAGAGCGGAAATCGCCTCCGGAATCGTTTCCGCCACCGTGAAGAATCGGAGAAACCCGGTGGCGGACAAAATGGTGCGCAGGGTTTCGGGAACACCCACCAGGCCGATCGCCGTACCCGACTGCTGTGCTCGGCGATAGGCCATCAACATCATCCGCAGACCTGCGCTGGACACGTATCCGACACCGCTCATGTCGAGCAGTACCGGCGTCCCGTCGGGGATGAGGTCGGACAACTCCTGCTGGGCAACGGGCGCTGACCGGGCGTCCAAGTCCCCGGTCAGACTCACGACGGTGACGGTGTCGACCATCCGTTTGTCGACCCGCATGGGCACTCCTTCGCGCCGAATCAATGTCGAGCGCGTCATGCTGACGCTCTTGCCATGGGTGCTCCCGGTGTTTCGAAAACGCTGTGCGGCATCGCCCGCCGGAGAAAACAGACCGGCGTGATCTAGAAGTCTCACGGCCGGTCACGGAGAGCGTCAACGAGCCCGGCAGGGCCGGACCGGGCCCGGCGCAGTTCGGCGCGGGGCTTCGTCAAGTCGGCGAAACAGACGCAGCAATGCGTTCAGTGCGCGGCCTCGGGCCCGCGTCAGTGCGGAAACGGCACCCCGCTGAGCTCGGCGCACGCGGCGATCAGGCCGTCCTGCACCCGCGGATCGGTGGCGCCGGGCAGGGCCGGCAGCGGTTGCATGTGCCGCCAGTAGCCGCCCGTCCGCAGGGCCCGCTCGTCGTCCGACACGGCCAGCCACGCCTGGGTCTCCGCACCGGTACGCACGTCGGTCGGCGCGCTGGAGCCGCCCATCCGGGTGCGCACCCAGCCCGGGCAGACCGCGTTGCTGATCACCTGGGGGCAGCGCCGGGCGACCGCGTACGACAGGGCGAGATCGGCCAGTTTGGAGTCGCAGTACGCGGCGGTCGCGTTCCACCGGCGGCGCTCGCGTTGCAGGTCGTCCAGCGCGATGGTGCCGCCGTCGGCCATCCCCGAGGTGAGGTAGATCAACCGGCCGGGCAGCGGGACGAGCGCGGTCAGCACGTACGGTGCCAGCACGTTGACCTGGAACGTCTGCTCCAGGCCGTCCTCGGTGACCACCCGTCCACCGGGCTCGCTGATCCCGGCGTTGTGGATGATCGCGTCGAACGGTCCGTACTGCTTGGCCTGGTCGGCCAGGTCCCGGGTCTGCGCCAGTGAGGCGAGGTCGCCGACGATCGCGTCGGCCGTTCCGGGCAGGCCCGCCGCCCGCGGTGCGGTGCGCGCGTGCCACACCACTCGATGCCCCCGCGCGCTCAGCAGCCGGGCCGCCTCCGCGCCCAGTCCGGTCGTCGAGCCGGTCACCAGAACGGTCGCCATGGGCGGCAATCCTACGTGCCGTATCGTGCCGATCTTGTGACACCTTTCGATGTGACCAGCAGCCGGGACGGCGACGGCAGACCATCCCCTGTTCATGCGGCGGCCACCCGGTCGCCCGAGACTGCGGCCATGACATCCCGCACCTTCCGCCGAGCCGCCGCGCGGCTTGCTTCGCGTCGCGGACTCGCCCTTGTCGGTGCCGGTCTGCTCGCGCTTACCCTGGCCACCCCCGACGCGGCGGCCGCGTGGCCGGGACGACCCGGCCCGCACGCCCACGACGACGCGTACCGCCTGTCCGGCGCCACCTCGGTCGACGCCCGCCGGGGTGTGCTGCGCAACGACAGCGGACACCCGGTCACCCTGGTCGCGCACTCGGACCCGGCACACGGCACGCTCACCCTCAACCAGGACGGCTCGTTCCGGTACGCGCCCGCCGCCGGTTTCCACGGCACGGACACCTTCACGTACACGGTCAGCGACGCGGTGCGGTTGTTCACGACGCACCTGCCGCCGCTGGCCACCATCGGCGGTGTCACCGTCACCGGCGGCGGATATGGTTCCGCGCTGGTCCCCGTGCCCGGCTCCACGACCGAGTTCTACGGCCTCACCGACCGCGGGCCCAACGTGGACGGCCCGAACTCCTCGAAGGTCGAACCGCTGCCCGACTTCCACCCGCGGATCGGCAGGTTCCGGCTCACCCGCGACGGCCGCGCGGTGCTGCAACGGGCCATCACGTTGAAGCTGCCGGACGGCACGCCGTACACGGGGCATCTCAACACCCAGGCCAACACCGGCGAGACCATCACCGACCTGAACGGCACCCCGCTGCCCGCCGACCCGACCGGCTACGACTCCGAGGGCCTGGTCGCGCTGCCCGACGGCACGTTCTGGGTGTCCGACGAATACGGCCCGCTGCTCACCCACTTCGACGCCCGCGGCCGCCAGCTCGAACGCCTGTCCCCGTCCGGTGGCGGCCTGCCCGCCGAACTCGCCAACCGGGTGCCGAACAAGGGCATGGAGGGCCTCACCGTCACCCCCGACGGGCGGACCCTGGTCGGCGTGATGCAGTCCGCGTTGCAGCAGCCGGACCTGACCCAGAAGCCGGGCAACGTCACCGCGGTCCGGATCGTCACGGTCGACCTGCGCACCCGCGCCACCCACGAGTACGTGTACCTGCTGGACAACCCGAAGGACACCGGCACCGCGGTCAGCGAGATCACCGCGCTGTCGGCGACCACGTTCCTGGTGGACGAGCGGGACGGCAAGTTCCCGCCGGGGGCGTACAAGAAGCTGTGGAAGATCGACGTGACCGGGGCGACCGACGTCGGCCCGGCCGTGCCCGGCTACGACACCGCCAAGGGTGGCTACCTCATCGACGGCGCCAGCCTCGAGGCGACCGTCGGGAAGCAGGACACCGCGACGGCCACCGCCACCCTCGCGGCGGCCGGGGTCACCCCGGTCGCCAAGACGCCGTTCCTGGACGTCACCGGCCTGCTCACCACGCTCGACCCGGCGGCGAGGTTCTTCTCCCACGACAAGCTGGAGGGGGTGGCCGCGCTGCGCGGCGGCCGGTACGTGGTGCTGAGCAACGACAGCGACTTCGGCATCGACGGCCTCACGCAGTCGAGCACGACACCGTTCACGCTGCGTGCCAAGGTCTCCCCGGCCACCGGCAGGCAGGACGACGGTGAGTTCCTCGCGGTCGACATGACCCGGCTGCCCGCGGCCACCAGCACGGCGACCGTCACGATCACCGTGCCCTGAGCTCACCTCACGCCGCTCGGGTGGTCCGGGCTCGCCAGGGGGGCCGCCCGCCGGGGGGTGCTCGGCGGGCGGCCCGGTTGGGGGCGTGGCCGTCAGGAGACGGCGACGTTGCGGTACCAGTAGTGCAGGATCTCCCGGAAGTTCTTGCCCTGGCGCGCCTGGTCGGCCGACCCGTTCTGGGACATCCAGTCGCCGCTCACCCAGGAGCTTCCGCACGCGGTCGTGGTCGCGCAGTAATGCGTCTCGAGGATGTCGCCGCCGCGGGTGACCCGGCTCGACCAGGTGCGGTCCACGGCGGCGGACGTCGCCGCCTGGGCCGAACCCGGCTTGTACACCTGAGAAGCGGTGGTGTCGGCGACGTCGTAGCACTTGCCACCCGAGGTCTTGCGGGTCGAGTGCAGTGCCCAGTACCAGGCGAAGTTCTTCACCGCGACGGCGCCGGCATCGAGCGACGCGTTCGGCCAGCTGCCGATCCACTCGTTCGGCAGGACGTTCTTCACGTACGTCTTGAAGTCCACCCGGTCCACGCGACCGAGGCTGACCCGGTAGACCAGGATCGTGCTGGGCAGCGTGGTGTTGGTGCCGTCGGTCTTGCACCCGGTCGGGTTCGTCGATGACCCGAGCAGATCGTGCGAGGCGTTGTTGTTCTTCAGCGTGGCGTTGAGGTTGCCCTTCTCGCCGGGGTCGAAGTCCTGGTGGGCACCGTTGAAGTTGCTGTTGAAGTACACCCGGACGGTCTTGCTGGTGCGGTTCCACACCGAGGCCGCGTTGTTCTTCACGCAGACGCCCTTGCCCTCACCCGCACCCTTGAACTCGTAGCAGGACGGCTGGGTCGCGCCGTAGTCCTCCATGGAGTCGGTGAAGTCGGAGAGGGAACCGCCCTGGTTGCTGTTGAAGTAGTAGCAGAAGTCGCCGCTGTCGCAGCTGCCGTCACGGTCGGCGGCGAATGCCGCACCGGGTGCCACCGCGGTCCCGACGAGTGCCGCGACCAGGACGGCCAGCACACCCGAAACTCTTCTCAACTTGGTCATTCGCATTCTCGCGTCACTTCTCGTTGTAGCCCTGGGAGTTCCAGAACGAGGTCGGGTCCGGGTTGTCCAGGTGGGGGTCGCCGACGCTGACGGCGGCGTGGGTCTGGCGTCCGGGCCGGACTTCGACGTGGGTGTGTGCGGCCGAGCTGGAGGACACCCCGTGCCACGACTCATCGGCGATGACCTCGCCGCGGCTGATGGCATCGCCCACGCTCACCGCGGACTTCGGTGCGGTGTGCAGGTAGATCACCGTCTTGTCCGCCGCGGAGTTGTAGACGGCGATCGTGGACAGCCCGCCGCTACCGGTGGCGCCCCGGGCGACGTAGATGACCGTTCCGGACACCAGGGCGTGCACGTCCGAGCCGACGCTGCGGGCGATGTCGATGCCCTCGTGCCGGCCAGGGGTGGACGTGTAGCCGTCGAAGCCGCACGTGACCGAGCCGCCACCGGTCTGGTACAGCGCGAACGACAGGTTCGTGCGCGATGACGGCGAGAACTGGTGCGAGGCGTTGTTGTTCTTCAGCGTGGCGTTCAGGTTGCCCTTGGCGCCGGCCGCGAAGTCCTGGTACGAGCCGCTGTAGTTGCTGTTGAAGTAGACCCGTACGGTCTTGTCGCTCCGGTTCCAGACCGAGGCGGCCTCGTTCTTGACGCACTTGCCCTTGCCGTTGCCGGCGCCTTTGAAGTCGTAGCACGAGGGCTGCTCGGTGCCGTAGTCATCGACCGAACCGGTGAAGTCCGAGACCGATCCCTCGTTGTCGCTGTTGAAGTAGTAGCAGAACTCGCCGCTGTCGCAGATTCCGTCGCGGGAGGCCGCCTGCGCGGGCGAACCGAGGGCGAGGACGGAGGTGGCGATGGCCAGGGCGGCGCCGGCGATACCGAGCGCCCTTCGAAGCTGAAGCATGATCCCTCTTTCGCGAGGATGTTCGGATGATCTGGTCGGGACGGTCGGGGTCAGTGACTGCGCTGGTATTCCTCCCAGGTGTGGATCGCGACCTTGGGCCCGTCGTCGGGCTTCTGATTCGCCAGGCCGTTCCGGCCGAGGTAGTAGTCGCCGGTCTGGTGCTGGGCCTGGGTGGACAGGTCGGTGTCGTTGATCGCGGCGGCGTGGATGTGCCACGGCCAGTCGCCCTGGCTCGGGTCGCGGACCCAGGCGGCGAAGCCGACCTGACGCAGCGCGCGGGCGGTGGCGGTGCGGGTGGCGGCGTTCATCCCGGTGACGGAGATGTCGACGACCCCGCCGCCGTCGTGGGTGCCGGCCGAGGTCGGGTCGCCACCGGGGTTGTACGAGCCCTGGTCGAGCTTCAGGCGGGCACCGAGCAGCCGCTCCGCCTCGGTGAGCATCGCCTGGGTGCGGGCGTCCACGACCTTCCCGTCGCGCTGGACCTTCGCGCCCGCGCTGATCTGGTGGCTGACGGTGAACCGGTGCTGCCCCAGCCTGGTCAGCGACGTCGTGCCGGGCAGCCCGTTGGCGTCGAGGCCCGTGTACCCGAGGGAGCGCTGGTAGGCCGAATACGCCGTGACGGTCTGGGTGCCGAAGTAGCCGTCGACCCATTGCGCGTCCAGCAGGTGCTGCGCCTGCAGCGCCTGTTCGACGGCCAGAACGGAGGACTTCGCGCCCGGGGTCAGCGTGTTGTCGGGGCGGCGCGGGTCGATCTGGGCGGCCAGGACGGTGGCCTCCATGTTGACGACCGGCAGCGCGGTCGCGGTCGTGGCGGCGGACACCGGTTCGAGCGGTGCGGCTCGCGCGGGGGCCGGGATGCCGACGGCCGCGCACAGCGCGGCGATGCCGACGGTGAGCCGGGTACGCATGATCGATCCTCCTCGGGATCTGGAAAGTCGCGGTGGAACGGGGATCACCTTGCAAGGGGACTCCGGCCGTTCGGTACTGCCGCATTGGTGTCAGAACTGTCAGACCCGCACTGACCTGCGTCGATTCCAGTGTTGTCAGATTGGGCGACGCGCTGCTGACAGGAATGCCGGGACCGTGCCGCCGTTCTGACAGCACGCCGACGCCAAGACAATTGCCCCGTTTTAGGACGTGTTGCCGGGTAGGCGACTATCCTTCCCCATAGATGCGGTGTGCGTGCGGCCCCGCGGCCCAGTGACAGGGAGGAGCAGGTGGGTAGCGCTGACCCGGTAGACCTCCCCGACGTCAACGATCTCGTCGACGTGACGCTGGACTCCCGCCCCGAACCACTCGCCGCGGTGGTCAGCGCCGTCACCGGGGATACCGTGCTGCTCACCGAGCCGATCGATCGCACCGGGCACTTCGTGCTGCCCGAACCGGGCGAGGGTGGCCTGATCGTCTGGGGCACCGCGGGCAACCTGCGGCAGGCGCCTCTCGAAGTGCTGGAGACGAGCCGGCAGCCCGGACCGAGCTGGACGGTGCGCCTCACCGCACCGGCGACGCGCTGCCAGCGGCGCGCGTTCGTCCGGGCCAGCGTGACCCTGCCGGTGGTGGTGAAGCATTCGGGCAAGCAACTCGAGGTCATCGCCATCGACATCAGTGAGGGCGGACTGCGCTGCAACGCTCAGAAGGATGCCGGGGTCAAAGTGGGGGACTCCGTGGTCGCCGAATTCGACGCCGGTCAGCAGATGGTCGCGCCCGCGACGGTGGTTCGGGTACTGCGCGGCGATGAGGAACGACCGACCGAGCTCGGCCTGTCATTCACCGACCTGAAAATGAAGGAAGCGGACAACATCCGAAAGTACGTTTTCAGCCAGCTCCTCGAACAGCGGCGCCGCGGAGCCGAATGAGTCGTACCCGCGCCGTTGGTCGGGCCGGTTGCCCCGGCGGGCGAGTCACGCGGGTGTGTCGGAGCGCTTCTTGCGGCGCTTGGCGCGCACCACCCGCACCGGCGACGAGGCGTGCAGGTAGAGGCTGCGCCGTCCCTCGTTGTAGGCGAGGTGGACCTGGACGACGTTGTTGACCGGGGGATCGGTCCGGTCCACCCGGTACCGCTCCCCGCCCGAGATGATCAGGTCGCCGCTGCGGACGTGCGACGGCGACTGCACGATCATTTCCCGGCCGACGACGCTGCCCAGGCCCACGCGGGGCAGGCGGGCGACCCACTGGGCCGCGGCGTTGTCCGGCACCGGACGACCCGACCACCGTGCCGGCATGGCATCCTCCCAGGACCGAAACCTCAACCCTCTCGATATCGGCCGCCTGCGGCCGAAGTTGACGCATCGCCGCCTGCAGCTTGCCGCCCCGGGCCTTCCGTTCCGGCGGCCTTCCGTCTTGGTCCGGGCCCGGGTCGGACGGGCTTGGTCCGGGCCCGGGGCGGACGGGCCAATCAGTGCGACGGGGTGTCCGGCAGCGTGATCACCCGTCGTTCCGTGGCGGAACGGCGGGCGGCTTCCAGGATCGCGAGCCCGGCCACCGAGTCGCGGGGGTCGACCGGGGGCGGGGCGCCGTCGCGCAGCATGGCGACCACTCCCGCATAGAAGTCCGGATACGCGCCCGGCTCGCTGGGCACGGTCTCGCTGGTGCCGTCGGTGGTCAGCCGTCCCCACTGCTGCGGGTCCTCCCGGCCCCAGTCCGGGCCGCCCGGCAGTCGTCCGGCCCGCAACGCGCTCTCCTGGCCGTCCAGCCCGTACGTCGTGAAGGCGGCCCGGTCGCCGAGCAGCCGCAGCCGCGGCCCGGGGTCGGCGGCGACCGCGCTCATCCACAGGTGGGAACGGGCCCCGCCCGCGTGGCGCAGCGCCACGAACGCGTCGTCGTCCACCCGCGCGCCGGGTCGGCGGCGCTCCAGCTCGGCGTACACCTCGGTGGCCGGACCGAGCAGGTGCAGCGCCTGGTCGATGAGGTGGCTGCCGAGGTCGTAGAGCAGGCCACCGGCCTCGGCCGGGTCGTCGCGCTCGCGCCAGCCGGTGCCCGGGGTGGGGCGCCACCGCTCGAACCGGGACTCCAGGCGCAGGATCTCACCGAGTGCGCCCTCCGCGACAAGGCGGCGGGCGGTCCGGTAGTCGCTGTCCCAGCGCCGGTTCTGGAACACGGTCAGCGGCAGTCCGCGGGCGGCGGCGAGGTCGACCAGGGCCTGCCCGTCGGCCGCGGTGGCCGCGAGCGGCTTGTCGACCACGACCGGCAGCCCCGCCTCCAGGGCGGCCCGGGCCAGCGGCACGTGGCTGCGGTTGGGGGTGGCGACCACGACGAGGTCGAGGTCGTCCGCGCGCGCCCAGAGCGCATCGGCGTCGGCCACGATCTCGGCGCCCGGGTGGTCGCGGGTCGCCTGGTCGCGCCGGTCGGGGTTCGCGGTCACCACTGCGCTGAGCCGCAGGCCGGGGTTGGTGCTGATGAACGGGGCGTGGAACGTCGCGCCGGCCAGGCCGTAGCCGATCAGCCCGACGCGCAGGGTCGGTGTGCTCATGCGGCCAGTTAATCAACACTGTTGACTTACGGCAAGCGTAGGCAAGAATGGTCACCATGCCCAGCGCAGTCCGGGGCGCCGCGGGCGCCAACCTGCCGGCCGTCCGGGACCACAACGCCGCCCTCGTGCTCGACCTCGTGCGCGGTGCCGACGGCATCAGCCGGGTGGAGCTGGCCGGCCGGACCGGTCTCACCGCCCAGGCCATCACCAAGATCGTCAACCGCCTGCGCGACGACGGCCTGGTCACCGAGGCCGGTCGCGCGGGCGACACCGGCGGCAAGCCGCGCACGCTGCTGCGGCTGGATCCCGCCGCGCGCTTCGCGGTCGGGGTGCACCTCGACCGTGCCGACGCCACCGTCGTGCGCACCGACCTGACCGGTCGCGCCGTCGCCCGGCGGCACATTGCGTACGGGATGTCCGCCGGTCCCCGGCGCGCCCTGGACGCCGTGGTCGACGCGGTCCACGCCGTGCTGGCCGACGCCGGCGACAGCGGCCGGATGCTGGGCGTGGGCATCGCCTGCCCCGGCCCGCTCGACCACGGCACCGGTGTCCTGCACAGGGTGACCGGGCTGCCCGCCTGGGACGGCTTCCCGCTGCGGGCCACGGCCGCCGAACGGCTCGGCACACCGGTCATCCTCGACAAGGACACCAACGCCGCCGCGCTCGGCGAATGCCTGTCCGGCACCGCGTTGCCGGACAGCTTCGCGTACGTCTATCACGGGCCCGGCCTCGGCGCCGGTCTCGTCCTCGGCGGCCGGGTCCACCACGGACGGCGGACCCTCGCCGGTGAGTTCGGCCATCAGATCATCCAGCTGGACGGGCCGGTCTGCGCGTGTGGCAACCGCGGCTGTCTGGAGGTCCTGTGCCGGGCCGCGGTCGACGCCGGGGACGTGGCGGGCGCGGCCCGGCTGGTCGGGATCGCGGCGGCCAACCTCGTCCGGCTGCTCGACGTCGAGCACGTCGTCCTGGGCGGCCCGGTCGTCCTCGCCGACGCCGGGCGATACCCGGGTGAGGTGGCCGCGGCGATCGGCGCCCATCTGCCCGAACCCGACCGGCAGCGGGTCGGCGTCACCTTGACCGCCGCGGGCGCCGACGCCGTCGCCACCGGTGCGGCGGCGCTGATGCTGGCACCGCTGTTCGACGCGGTGGCCTGACTCGAACGGCGCTGCTCCCGGTGGCTGCCGCGTCGACAGGCGCAGCCACCGGGGCCGCGGGTCAGCGGCGCTGCAGCAGCCCGCCGGGTGCGATGGCGGTGGCCAGCCGGGCCAGGGCCAGAGCGCCGATGAGCAGGCCGAAGTCGCGCAGGGCCACGTCGTAGAAGTCGCCGAGCAGCAGCAGGTTGAGGATGATGCCGCCGAGCCAGGCGGCCACGAGGCAGCCACCGAAGCGGGGCAGGACCGCCACGACGATCCCGGCCACGATCTCGCCGCATGGGGGAGAGCGAGTACCCGCACCAGAAGCCACCATCACGGAGGCCGAGGGATAGCGGGCGACGTGGCCGCGGAGGTGGTTGTCCGCTGCGGCCGATCTTGGCAGGGTTCATCCATGCCGTCGTTCGCCGACACCACCGCCACTCAGGTCTTCGGTCAGCCGCTCCGCGCGCAATGGGAGGTGTTCCTCGACGAGCACCGCGGCGCGCTGCACGACTGCCTGACGGGCCTCACCGAGGAACAGGCCCGCCGACGGCTGGTGCCCTCCCGGACCACCCTGCTGGGGTTGGTGAAGCACGCGACATTCGTCGAGCAGGTGTGGTTCGAGGAGGCCATCACGTGCCGCTCGCGCACCGAGATCGGCATCCCGGCCACGCCCGACGAGTCGTTCATCCTCGACGACGGGGACACCATCGCCAGCGTGCAGCGGGCGCACCGTGAGGCGTGCGCCGCCTCCCGCCGCCGTACCTCCGAACTGGGGTTGGACGACCTGCTTCGCGGCAACAGGCGCGGCCCGCTCCCGCTGCGCTGGGTGTATCTGCACGTGCTGCGCGAGCTCGCCCAGCACTGCGGGCACGCGGACATCCTGCGCGAGCAGCTGCTCGACGCGTAGCCGGCTCAGCCCTGATCCACCGGACTGGGCTCGGCGGTACCCGCCGGGCCCAGCAGATAGCGGCTGCTCAGATTCCGGTACGGACGGCTGCGCAGCGCCGCAACCGTGGCCACCAGCCCGACGACGCCGGTCAGCACGAACACCAGCGCGAGTCCACGATCGGCCCCGGTGCCGAACCAGCCGCCGATCGCCTCGGCCCCCCAGCCGACCGTCATGAACGGGATGAAGACGAACTGGGCGATCGGTGAGATGACGAAGGCCGTCAGCGGGGACGCGGCCTGCTCGACGCTCTGCGCGAAGCCGAAGACCCGGCCCTGCCGCTCGAACGGCACCACCTTCTGGAGCACCGTCTGCTCGGCCGCCTCCGCGTACGGCATGAGCAGCATGTACGCGTACATCCCCGCGCCCAGCAGGACGATCGAGGCACGCAGCGGGAACACCACGGTGACGCCCCACAGCACGACGTTGACCATCAGCAGCAGCCACACCGGGTTCGCGCCCAGGCCGGTACGCGCGACGAGCAGCCCGCCGACGATGAATCCCGTACTCAGGACTCCCCAGAGCAGACCCCACGCCTGCACCGACATCATCGACAGCCCGTACGCGTCCATCAGCGCCATGAAAACGCCGCCGAGGAAGTTGTTGAACGCGGAGAAGACGATCAGGGCCATCAGCCCCGGCACCTCGCGCACCACCCCGATGGTGCCGCGCAGGTCGACCCGGTGCTCTCCGGTGCCGTCCGGGTGCGCGCCGGCCGGTGCGTCCGGCACGGCGACCGCGGCCAGGTGCACCACGGCGACGGCCAGGACCACCAGGGCCAGGATCAGCACCCAGTACATGCCCCCGGCAGCCACGAGTACCCCGCTGATCACGGACGTCACGAGGAACGAGACCCCCGAGGTCGTGCCGACCAGGCCGTTGGCCCGGTCCCGGGTCTCCTCGGCGATGAGCACCGTCACGAGGGTGGGCAGCACGATGGTGCGGATGTTGCCCGCGATGACGCCGAGCATCAGCGCGACGATGAGACCCCACAGATGCACGCTGGCCGGGTCGGTGAACGCCGCACGCGGGGAGAGCTGGTAGATCGCGAAACCGACGGCGTACAGGCCGAGGGATGCCGCGGCCGACACCTGCATCATCGTCTTCTTGCGGTGGTGGTCGACGAGGCTGCCGAACCAGATGCCGGTGGTGGCGGTCAGCACCAGGAAGATCCCGGAGATCACGCCGGTGGCGAAGACCGAACGGGTCTGCAGGTAGACGTAGAAGGTGATCGCGAACCAGACCGTAAAGTTGATCACCGAGACCAGCAGCGTGTTGATCAGCAGCTGGTAGAAGGTCCGCCGGTCGCCCTCGATGAGGCTCATCTGGTGACGGTATGGCCATTCAGCGGTCGATGTCCCCCGGACCCCGTCGGCGTGCCTCAGAAGGAATGGGTCCAGGTGAGTACCCGTTGCTGATCTCGTGAGGGAACGGGATGGAAAGAACGGTGCGCCGAGGCCCGGCGTCGGGCCTCGGCGCACCGGATGCGGTCAGCGCGCGGCGGACGCCTTCCAGTCCTTGTGACCCGGCATCGCCGGGACCTTCTTGCCGTACAGCCAGCTGTTCAGGAAGGTCTTGAGGTTACGGCCCGAGGTCTTCGACGCGAGCGCGATGAAGTCCTGCGTGGAGGCGGACTTACCGCGGTAGGTCTTCACCCACGCGCGCTCGATCTTCTGGAACTTGGCGGCCCCGACCTTCTGCTTCAGGGCGTACAGGACCAGCGCGCCACCGTCGTACACGTTCGGGTTGAACACGTCCCACACCGAGGCGGACCCCTTCGGGCGCGCGACCGGACCGTACTTGGCGCGGGTCTGGTTGCCCCGCTGGTAGACGTTCTTGAAGTACGCGTCGCGGTTGCTGAAGCCGGTGTACTTCTTGAAGGCCTTCGTGTCGGCGGCGTAGAGCAGCTCGTACCAGGTGGCGTGGCCCTCGCTCTGCCAGACGTCGCTCCACGACTTCGGGGCGACACTGTCACCGAACCACTGGTGCGCCAGCTCGTGCGTCATGACCGGGTCGAGCACGTACTTCGGGGCGCCGAACAGGCCCGTGTCGTACAGCGAGAGGGTCTGCGTCTCCAGGGCGAAGCCGAGGTTCGCGTCGATCACCAGTGACCCGTAGTTCTCGAACGGGTACGCCCCGACCTGCTTGGTCATCCAGGCGAGCTGCTTGCGCTCGACATCCGCCTTGGGCAGCAGCTTGCTGGCCAGCCGGCGCGGGACCACGTCGCGGATCGGCACGTTGTTGACGGCCTTGCGGTTCTTCACCACGAAGTCGCCGACCGCCACCTGCACCAGCTCGCTGGCCATCGGCTTCGACTCGCGGTACACCGACGTTGTGTAACCGTTCTGCGTACGGTCCGTGACATGCCGGCCGTTCGCCACGCCGGTCCAGCCCACGGGGGCGGTCAGCCGGATCGTGTACGTCGCCTTGTCCCGGGGGTGGTCGTTGCTCGGGAACAGCTTGTGGCTCGAGGCGGGCTGGCCCGCCAGCACCGAGCCGTCAGGGGTGGTCACGAACCCGTCCGGGGCGTCGGCGCTCGGCGTCACCGGCGTCGCGGTGAAGCCGCTGACGATGACCCTGAACGCCTTGCCCTTGGGCAGGGCGCGGGCCGGGGTGATGACCAGTTCCTCGCCCGAGCGCGTGAACGTGGCCGCGGCCCCGTTCACCGACACGGCGCCGACCTGGCCGCCGCCGAAGTCGAGGTCGAAGCGGGACAGGTTCTGGGTGGCGTTCGCCCAGATCGACACGCTGCCGGCGACGGTCTGCTTGGGGTCCTTCGCCGCGTACTTCAGGCTCAGGTCATAGTTGAGGACGTCGTATCCGCCGTTGCCCAGCTTGGGATACAGGCGGTCGCCCAGGCCGGCGGTGCCGGGGGTCGCGCCCGCGCCCGCGTACGCGTACGCGGGGGTCACGGTCCCGGCCGCTCCTACCAGAAGGGTGACGCCAGCGGCCAGCACGGTAGGAATGCGGCCGTTTGTGATCATCTTCATGAACGCAGAGGCTACGTGGGCGCCGCAAGGCCAGGCAACCTACATAGGCATCGGAGCAACGACTTCCGGGCCAACGACATCGGCCGGGAGGACGAGGACATCCGCCCATCGCTGCCTTCGGGCGGGAGGTGGACCGATCGATCTCATCCATCCGGGGCTACCGCCCCAGGTAGCGCGGCAACGCGGACCTGGACAAGCCGGGATCGGGTGCTGTGATCCCACAGCGTCTCGTCCACCGCCAATTCCACCCAGCATTCGCCACGGGCGGTGACAATGCCCAGGACCGTACGGATAACCAGATCGATATCTCCCAGGCCGTACTTGTAGTCGGCCTCCATGACATGGAGCCGCAGCCCCCGCCGCAGCACAACGCCGCCGTGAGACCAGCGGCACTCATCCGTCATCGGCATCCGATGTTCGAGCGGTATTGCTGCCCTGGAGTCAAGGTGAGCCACCCCAGCTGCGGCAGGATCTCGGTGTGGCCAGGCCGCGACGGCCGATGCGGCGCGATCGCCTGCGAAGTGGAGCGGTCAAGCCGACGGTCCAAACACGGCCACCGCAGCCCGCACACGCATTGGCGCCGAAACGCCCAGCGTCGGCGTGGCCGGTGAACGGGCTCGACCGGAGTCGACCGGCTGCGCCGCCGCATCCAGGGTGTCGAAGGCAATGATCTGTAGCGATGTGCGTCCATGTCGGACTCCTCCGGGTCGTTCTGGCGTAGGCGTGGCAGCGAGGCCGATCGAGGTCAGGGTGGGGTGCCGAGTTGTTCGCGATGAACGGGGGCAGCGGGCAACTCGTCCCAGGACCACGATTTAGGATCAACCAGCGATCGGGAATACCGGCGTTGTGCCCGACCTCCGGTGCGGACTTGCGGTCCGATCACGCCGTGAGCTGCAGTTATATGTCGCGGAGTCGCTGCAGCTCGTTACTCGCTTCATTGAAAGGTCGGCGTGCCGTTGATGTACTGGGTGGCGCAGAGGAGGTGCAATGCCGCGTCATCCAAGAACCGAGGCGAACCGTCGCGCGAACGTGCCGTTGATCAAAGCCCGTGGCCGGATTCAGTCACCATGCCATCCAGGGCAGACGATGTCCCGACATGAGATGGCCGATGCCGTGAACCAGGCCCTCGACAGGCTCTTCCCTTGCCGCAACCTTGCTGGCTACTACGTCGATGCTCGCTGGATCGGGAAATTGGAGCGCGGTGAGCACCACTGGCCGGGTGCCGAGCGGCGGGCAGCGCTGAGAATGGTCGCCGGAGTAGCGGCCGATCACGAACTCGGTCTCCACCGGCCCCGCCATACCGAACGCGGAATCAGTGCGGCTATTCTCCGGTCCAGGGATCAGGGTGACGACAGCGCAATACAACCCATCCCCCGGAGCATCGAAATGCGATCCGCGTCCGCGGATCTTGGGGAGGCCGACGCTCCTGGCATCTCGGGCAGTTGGCACAGCTTTGCCCTCGTGACCAGCATGCTTGCCCGACAACGTCAAACAGTGGCACCCGAGGCTCTGCTGAGTCTTGTCGAGGCCCATCGTGACTGCCTTTCGACGCTGCTTCGCAAGGCGGGGAAGAACGATCCGCTGCGCGTGGAGATCGGATTGATGCTCGGGGAGGCTTCCGTGGTCGCGAGTCGCCTGTGGAGCGCGCTTGGCAATCGCGCTATGGCGCTGGCTCACTGTGCGTACGCCCGAGGTGTGGGAGATCGGCTGCAGGATCGACGACTCGGTGCTACCGCGCGGATATTCGAAAGCAATCTGCACTCCGGTGCTGCCAACTTGATCGAGGAAGACGGAGACATCATGATCGGCCTCCGTCTCCTCGAAGAGGCTGCAGCCGCGTCCATGTGGCTGAGCCCTCCAGCACGTGCCAGGATCGCCGCAGAACAAGCGCAGGCGTTCGCGGCACTGAAGCTTGCCGGTCAAACCGAGTCCGCGCTCGCCCGAGCGCACGATGCCGCGACCGAAATCGTTCCCGCGGACTGTGTGGGACTCTACAGCGATTGGAATCCATCACGACTGAGGGTCTATGAGGGTACCTGCCTTGTATTGATGGATGAGCCGGGCAAGGCCGTCGAGACACTCGAAGTCGCGATTGCGGAACTGGAAGCGGATGGGCGGAACCTCAACGTTTCCCTCGCGGCGCGGGTCGATCTCGCAGCCGCGTATGCACAGATCGGTGAAATGGAAGCGTCCTGCAAGGTGCTGGGCGAGACGTACGAACAACTGCGGCTGGTCGGAAATCTTCGGGGTATCAGGCGCGCTCGGCAGGCCCGCCAGCGGCTCGCGCTGTGGAGCGGCGAGCCTTCCGTACGCGAGCTGGACCTGAGGATGAGAGTTGTCTAGTCCTTCGACGGCGCCGCGTTGAGCAGTGACCGAACTGCTGAGACGACCTTCTCCGGGTCAAGGCGGTCGAGGATCGCGTCAGGATGGAAAGCGGCCAACTCATCTCGATTTGCGCGATGGGCAACCACGACAACGGAGAATCTAGCCTGCCTCGCGCACGCGATGTCGTTGGGGGCATCGCCGATAACAACGGTCCGGCTCGCGTCGAGGTCGTAGCCGTACATCCGCGCGAATCGCCGGGCGATGACGCGGGGAAGCCTGAACCGATCACGGTCGTCCGAGCCGAACGCCCCGATCCGGAGATCCAGGTGTCTGTCCAAGCCCAGTGTGCCGAGCTTGATCTCGGCGGCCAGGCGGAGATTGCCGGTAAGTACAGTCTGCCGCAGGCCGCAGAGCTGCAACGCGGAAATGCTGTCGGCTGCTCCCGGATACGGTGGCTGGACCAGGGAAAGTTCCGCACGTCCCTCATCCATCACGGTGGCAAGTGCCTCGTGGAATCGGGCGACCCCACCTTCGGCCTCTCGTCGCGAAACGCCCGACGCGATCGCAGTGTCAATGACAATTGACTCGTCCGTGTACCCATGCACCTTCGTCTCAGGGAAGACGATCGCGGCCTCGGCGAGTCCGAAAGTCTGGGCGATCGATCTGCGCAGCCACCGAAGGTCCGCCGGGATCAGCGTCCCGTCCACGTCCCACACCACAAGTCCGCTGTCGCGAAGCTCCACAGAGGGCATCGTTCCACAACCCGGGGCGTCGTATGGATCGTCGCGTCGTCGATCCTCGCATCGGCTGATGCGGAGGGGGCCGGTTACCGCCAGACGTTCTGGTTATGGTGGGCCGGGCGGACCTCGTGGGCCCGCCCGGCCACACCGCCGGGCCCGCCGTCGCGAGCCCTGAGGGCCGTCAGGTCACTCGTCCGGCTCAGGGACGAGGAACCCGGCGGCCCGCACCGCCGCCGTCAGCGCCACCACCTGCGGCGGCATCGGGGCCATGGGATATCCGTACCCGGCCGCGGGTTGGCCGCCCGGGTTGAATGCCGGTCCCGGCATGGCGGCCTCGGGGCCGCCGACCGGCATCCAGTGCGGAACGAGCCCGACCGCGACCGGGGCGTCCGGCCTCCCGGCACCGCACCGGTACGGGTCACCGCCCATGAGTGGACGGCAGCTCGCAATGATCAACTGAGCCAGCCGGTTCACCCGGGCCGGGCCGCGCATCCCGAATCCGTACCGGAAATCCGGGTGATGGGCGAGGACGAGCGCCGCCAGTGCCGCGACGTGGGTCGCCGCGATGCCCGTGCCGTCGAGGGCCGCGCGTCCCTCCGGGGCGACCGCCGAGACGATCCCCACGCCGGGCGCGCAGAGGTCGACCTCGGGCCCGGCGCAGCTGAACCGGGCGGGTGCGAACCCTTCGGGCGTCGGCACACCGGACAGCTGGGAGATGTGCAGGCTTTCCGGCGGGCAGGTGCCCAGCCGGCCGATCGCGCCCACGGTGAGCACCGCCGGCACGGTGCCGGGGAACATCACCGGACCGCCGGTGTCCCCGGCCGCGGCCACGCAGAGTATGCCGGCCTGCCGGGCCTCCTCCAGCTTGTACGCCACGAGCCCGGCCGCGCCGCCCGCGTACGTGCCGAGGTCGATGACGTCGACCTCCTGGGCGATGCAGTAGTCGAGCGCCTCGATCAGGTCGCTGAGCCGCCCGCCGGGCAGCACCCGGCAGACGTGCACCTCCGCCTCGGGGGCGAGGCCGACGAGATGGTCCCCGTCGTGCCCGAGGATCAGCGCGACGTGGTGGGTGGCGCGCCCGATGAGGTCCTGGTCCCAGGACTTCTCGTCCTGACCGATCACGTCGATGCCACCCATGATGCCTTCGGCGGCGTCGAGGCGTCCGGCATCCACTCCGGACCCGATCACCGCTATCCGTACGCCGTGGCCCCGGTAGGTCGGCGGGAGCCGGTCGAATCCCATCGCCCGGCGTGCCCAGCCGTCGCCGTGGCGCTCGCTCGCGGTGGTGTCGAGCCGTCGGCAGACCACGGTGTTGGGCTCGGTGCCGGACAGGTCCGGCCGGTCGATGACCGTGCTCCAGCAGTCGGCGCGGGGGCGCACGTACACCCCGCGGACGGCGTCGGGTGATCCGGCCGGAACGGTCACCTCCGCGGTGCCGTCGGCGCCGGTCCGGGCCACGACCGGGTAGCGGCCGCCGTGGACGTAGACCACCGCGTCGGGCAATGCGTCGCCGTGGTCGTCGCGGACCTGGAACCGGATCGGCACCGCCTCGTCCAGGGTGCCCGTGCCCGGGGTGTGCGCCCATGGTGGCAGCTGTTCGTCCTGGGCGAGCGGGTGGTCGATGTCGACGTGGAACTCGGGGCGTGCGGCCAGGATCGCCGCCTGCTCCGGGGTCGCTTCGACCACGGCGACGGCCGGGAACCGGCTGCCGGACCGGTACACCGGCACGGCGCCGCCGCCGGGTTGGTGCTCGGTGCTGCGGATGACGCGGAGCACCCGCAGGTCGGGGTTTCGTTGCAGTGCCTCGATGAGGTGCTGGGCGTCCGCGGCCGGGTCGGTGGGCCCGGTGCGTCCGCCGGTGGCCCAGCCGGTCGGGGCGACAAGGTACCGCTCGGAGCGCGGCCGGAGGGTTCCGGTGTGCTCGTCGGTGTCGCCCGCGGCGGGGCCGCGGCTGCCGGTGGTGCGCTCGCGCGGCCTGCCCGGCTCGGTCCGCCGGGACGGCGGGTCCCCGCCGGCGCCGGTCCGGCTGCCGGGTGGTGGCGTCGCTGCGCCGGCTTCGGCCCGCCGGTCCGCGGCCTTGTCGGGCCGCCCCTTCGGCTGGCCGGTGCCGGGAGCCTGGCCGTGTTCGGCCATGGCGTTGCTCCTTCCGCTTCTCCCGCGCCGGCCCGGGCCGTCCGGCTCGGCACGGTGATTCCTGCGTCGGCGGGCACGCTGCACACCACCGGCGCCGGAGCTGGGCCGCGGGGCGGCGGCCCAGCTCCGCTGACATGTCGTGCGCTGGCACACCGCGATCGGGTCGGGGGTTACGGTTCGGCGCACGAGCGTCGGCCACCGATGGGTGCCGATCACCTGAGGGGTACGCGCGGGCCGAGAAAGTCCTGATGGGACGGATGCCCGAAGGGATCGCCGGTGTACGGCGGGACGAGACCCGCTACCGGCCGAACTGGCCGCCGCCGGAGGAGGCGAACGGGAACTGCTGCTGCGGGCCGAATCCTTGCTGGCCGGGGCCCTGCTGCCCGTAGCCTTGCTGGCCAAAGCCCTGCTGGCCGTAGCCCTGCTGGCCAGAACCCTGCTGGCCAGAACCCTGCTGGCCAGAACCCTGCTGGCCGTAGCCCTGCTGGCCAGAACCCTGCTGGCCGTAGCCCTGCTGGCCAAGACCCTGCTGGCCGTAGCCCTGCTGCTGGCCCTGACCCGGCTGAGTGCCGTACTGCTGGGTGAACTGCTGTTGCTGGCCGAACTGCTGCTGCTGTTGCGAACTCTGCTGCTGGATCAGCTGCTGTTGCACCAGTTGCTGTGCGACCTGCTGGGCGAGCTGGAGCACCCCGGAGTAGGTGAGCTGCTGGATGGCCTGCTGCGCTACCTGTTGCAGCTGGGGCTGCTGGGCGAGCACCTGCACCAGCGGGTGGGAGTGCGCCTGCTGCTGGATGAGAGTCATCTGCTCCAGCTGTTGGGTGAGGCCGGGCTGCTGCGCCAGCACGTGCAGAACCTGCTGGCGGATCAGCTGCAACGCGATGCGGTGCGCCAGTTGCTGCTGGGCGTGCTGCATCTGCTCCGGGCCGAACCGAGGTCCGCCCTGCTGTGGGCCGTACGCGTTGCCGTCGCCGCCCCAGCCGCCGGGCATCTGGCCCGGGTTGGCTGTCGGCATGGTCGGTGCGTACGTCATCGCTGACATCGTTCCTCCCAACGTCCGATCTTCCTGGACAGAACGTCCATCGATATCGGACGCTACGCGTGGTGGTAGAGAGGAACAAGGCTTAGATGGCTTTCGATACATTTGATATCTGCATGGGTAAAATGTGAAACCCTTCGGCGGCGATCACGACTACGGGGTGCTCGATGAACCCTCTACAACAGCTCATCCGTGACCGGATGGCGGAGCGGGGCTGGTCGTACGCCGACGTGGCGCGCCGGGGCGGCATCCCACGCTCGACGGTCCACCATCTCGCCACGGCCGACAACCTGCGCCGGCCGCCGCATCGCGCCACCCTGGAAGGGCTCGCCGAGGGCCTGACCGTGCCGGTGGGTGTGGTACGCGCGGCCGCGGCGTCCGCGGCCGGGCTCGCCGCCTGGCAGGAGTCCACACCCGACCCCGAACTCAAGCTGCTCGTCGCGGCACTGACCCGGCTCGACGCGACCGACCGGCGCCATGTGCTGGCCCTGGTCCAGTCACTGCTCAGCGTCGACCGCTCGAACTGACGCCGCGGGCGGGAGCCGGCCCGACGCCGATGAAGCATCGCGGGCATGCGCTCCGGGGAAGCCGTCCCGTGCCGCCCGCCGGGGCCAGCTGACCGGTCACGGTGCCTGTGCGGGGCGGGGCTTCTGCCAGTCGAACGTGCGTTGTACGGCGCGTTGCCAGTTGTCGTACTCCTCGGCGCGGCGGTCCGGGTCCATCCGGGGCAGCCATTGCGCGGCGCGGTGCCAGTGGTCGCTCAGCGCGTCGAGGTCCGGCCAGTAGCCGACCGCGAGACCGGCCGCGTACGCCGCGCCCAGCGAGACCGTCTCGGCCACCATGGGCCGGTCGACCGGCACGTCCAGCACGTCCGCGATGAACTGCATGAGCAGGTTGTCCGACGTCATGCCGCCGTCCACCTTGAGGCTGCGCAGGGCGAGGCCGGAGTCGGCGTTCATCGCGTCGACCACCTCGCGGGTCTGCCAGCCGGTCGCCTCCAGCACCGCCCGGGCCAGGTGGCCTTTGGTGATATACGACGTCAGTCCCACGATCACCCCGCGCGCCTCGCTGCGCCAGTGCGGGGCGAACAACCCGGAGAACGCGGGTACGATGTAGCAACCGCCGTTGTCCTGCACGGTCCGGGCGAGCGTCTCGATCTCCGGTGCGCTGCCGATCAGGCCGAGCCCGTCGCGGACCCACTGCACGAGCGAGCCGGTGACGGCGATCGGGCCCTCCAGCGCGTACACCGCGGGTTCGTCGCCGATCTGGTAGGCGACCGTACTGAGTAGACCGTGGGTGGATTCCACCACGTGGGTGCCGGTGTTGAGCAGCAGGAAGCCGCCGGTGCCGTACGTGCACTTCGCGTCGCCGGGCGCGAAGCAGGTCTGCCCGAACAGTGCGGCCTGCTGGTCGCCGAGCGCCGCCGCGATGGGTACGCCGGGCAGCACCGCCCGCGCCGGCCCGAACACCCGCACCGACGAGCGGATCTCCGGCAGCATCGAGGCGGGGATGCCGAAGAACGACAGCGCCCCGGAGTCCCACTGCAACGACCGGATGTCCATCAGCATGGTGCGGCTGGCGTTGGTGACGTCCGTGACGTGGATGCCGCCGTCCGTGCCACCGGTGAGGTTCCAGATCAGCCAGCTCTCCATGGTGCCCAGCAGCACCTCGCCGCGGTCCGCGCGGACACGCAGCCCGGGGGTGTGCTCCAGCAGCCAGTGCACCCGGGGCCCGGAGAAGTACGGCGCGAACGGCAACCCGCACCGCTGCCGGACCAGATCCGCGCCCGGTGCGGTGCCCAGCTCCTCGACCAGCCCGGCCGTACGGGTGTCCTGCCAGACGATCGCCCGGCCGATCGGGACGCCGGTGTGCCGGTCCCACAGCACGATGGTCTCGCGCTGGTTCGTGATGCCCATCGCCGCCACCTGATCGGCGGTGATCCCGGCCTGGCGCAACGCGCCGGGCACCAGGCGCCGCACGTGCTGCCAGATCTCCATGGCGTCGTGCTCGACCCAGCCGGATCTGGGGAAGAACTGGCGGTGTTCGCGCTGGACCACGGAGACCAGATGGCCGCGCTGGTCGAAGACGATGCACCGGGTGGACGTGGTGCCCTGGTCGATCGAGAGCACATAGCGTTCAGTCACGGCCGCTCCTGCCCGGTGCTCACCATCGTGCCCCGCCCAGGTCCCGGGAGACCGCGCGCGCGGCGTCACACACGTACGTGACCAGTTTGGGTTTCGGCCGCCCTCTGGTGTCGCAGATGCGCTCGACGGCGCCGGTGATTCCGATCGCACCGACGACGAGGCCGCCGTGCCCGCGGATGGGCGCGGCGACACCGGCCTGGCCGACGGTCGTCTCCTCCACGTCGAGGCCCCACCCGGCCTCGCGCAGCTCGGCCAGGGCGCGGGCCAGCGCCCGCCGGTCGACGATGGTGCGATGGGTGTACGGCTCCAGCTCGCCGCGTAGCAGTTGGGCCTCGGCGGCGGCGTCGAAGGCCAGCAGCACCTTGCCGAGTGCGCACGCGTGCGGGGGCAGCACCGTACCCATGTCGAGGGTCTGCAGGGTGTCGTCGGGCCGGAAGACATGGTGGACGACGAGGACCTCGCCGTCGAGCAGGGCCCCGACGCGGACCGCCTCGCCGCTGCGGGCGGCGAGGGGGTCGGCCCAGTTGATGGCGCGCGAGCGCAGTTCGTTGGCGTCCAGGTAACTGGTGTCCAGGTGCCGCAGGGCCGCGCCGAGGTGGTACTTGCCGGAGGTCTTGTCCTGCTCGACGAAGCGGACATGTTGCAGGGTCCGCAGGATGCCGTGGGCGGTGCCCTTGGGCAGGCCGAGGGAGCGTGCGATCTCGACCACACCGAGTTGTCCCTGCCCGCCCGCCAGCAGGCGCAGAATCGCGGCCGCACGCTCGATGGACTGGACATTTCCGGGCATCTCGCGATGCTAGCGGAGTCGTGATCGGCGGACAACGTTCGACAATGTCGAACCGCCTTCATTGACCGCCATATCGGCCCTTCCTAGCGTCGGAGTCCGGAACACCGGTGGCGCCGCCGGTTCGGACAACCCGCGAGGAGAGATCCGCATGGCTGACTTCGTCGGCGCCGTGGACCAGGGCACGACGAGCACCCGCTTCATGATCTTCGACCACGGGGGTCGGGAGGTGGGCCGTCACCAGCTCGAACACGAGCAGATCCTGCCGCGGGCCGGATGGGTCGAGCACAACCCGCTGGAGATCTGGGAACGCACCTGCTCGGTCATCCGCACCGCGATGCACGCCAGGGGACTGCGGGCCACCGATCTGGCCGCGCTCGGCGTCACGAACCAGCGCGAAACCACCGTGGTGTGGAACCGCCGCACCGGGATGCCGTACTACAACGCGATCGTGTGGCAGGACACGCGTACCGACCGCATCGCCGCGGCCCTGGAACGCGACGGCCGCGGCGAGGTCATCCGCCGCAAGGCCCGGTCTGCCGCCCGCGACCTACTTCTCGGCCGGGAAGATCCACTGGATCCTGGAGAACGTCGACGGCGTCCGCACGGCCGCCGAGGCCGGGGAAGCCGTGTTCGGCAACACCGACAGCTGGCTGCTGTGGAACCTCACCGGCGGGGTCGACTCCGGCGTGCACGTCACCGACGTCACCAACGCCAGCCGCACCATGCTGATGGACCTGGAAACGCTCGACTGGGACGACGAGCTGCTGTCCTTCTTCGACATCCCCCGGGCCATGCTCCCCGAGATCCGCCCCTCCTCCGACCCCGAGGGCTACGGCCACACCCTGACCGGTGGGCCGTTCGGCGGCGAGGTTGCTCTCACCGGCGACCTCGGCGACCAGCAGGCCGCCACGGTCGGGCAGGTCTGCTTCGGGGTCGGCCAGGTGAAGAACACCTACGGTACGGGCAACTTCATGCTCCTCAACACCGGCACCGAGGCGGTGCGCTCCCGCAGCGGGCTGCTCACCACGGTGTGCTACCAGTTCGGCACCGACAAACCCGTGTACGCCCTGGAAGGCTCCATCGCGGTCACCGGCTCCGCCGTGCAGTGGCTGCGCGACCAGCTCGGCATCATCAGCGGCGCGTCGGAGAGCGAGGCGCTGGCCCGCCAGGTCACCGACAGCGGCGGGGTGTACTTCGTCCCGGCGTTCTCCGGACTGTTCGCGCCGTACTGGCGATCGGACGCGCGCGGCGCCATCGTCGGGCTCTCCCGCTACAACACCAACGCGCACCTGGCCCGGGCGACGCTGGAATCCATCTGCTACCAGACCCGCGACGTCATCGAGGCGATGGCCCGCGACTCCGGCGTCACCCTCGACGTGCTGCGCGTCGACGGTGGCATCACCGCCAACGAACTCTGCATGCAACTTCAGGCCGACATCCTCGGCGTCACCGTCTCCAAGCCGGTCGTCGCCGAGACCACCGCACTGGGCGCCGCGTACGCGGCCGGCCTCGCGGTCGGCTTCTGGCGCGACACCGAGGAACTCGCCCAGAACTGGAACGAAGACAAGTGCTGGCAGCCCGAGTGGACCGAAGAGCAACGGGAGAAGGGCTACACCGGCTGGCACAAGGCGGTACGCCGCACGCTCGACTGGGTCGACGTCGACTGACCGCACCCGCCCGGCCGCCCACCCGGCAGGAGCCCCCTCGCGGACCGTCGCGTCCGAAGACCACGAAAGGAAACACCCATGCGTACCGGAACTTTGTCACCGCAACGCCGCGAAGCGGCGATGGCCGCGATGACCAGCGGTGAGGAACTCGACGTACTCGTCGTCGGCGGCGGGGTCGTCGGGGCCGGTGCGGCCCTGGACGCCGCGACCCGCGGCCTGTCCGTCGGCCTCCTCGAGGCCCGCGACTGGGCCAGCGGCACCTCCAGCCGGTCCAGCAAGCTCATCCACGGTGGACTGCGTTACCTGGAGATGCTCGACTTCGGGCTGGTCCGGGAGGCGCTGCGGGAACGCGGCCTGCTGGTGCAGAAGCTCGCCCCGCACCTGGTGCGCCCGGTCCCGTTCCTCTACCCCCTCGAACACCGCGGCTGGGAGCGCCTGTACGCAGGCGCCGGGGTCATGCTCTACGACACGATGGGCATCTCCAGCGGCCACGCCCGCGGTCTGCCCCGGCACCGGCATCTGAGCCGCCGCGCCGCCCTGCGCGAATGCCCGTCGCTGCGCCCCGAGTCGCTGATCGGCGGCATCCAGTACTACGACGCGCAGATGGACGACGCCCGGTTCACGATGTTCCTGGTACGCACCGCGGTCGCGTACGGGGCACACGCCGCCTCCCGGGCTCGCGTCGTCGGCTTCCTGCGCGACGGCGCCCGGGTCACCGGCGTGCGGGTGCAGGACCTGGAGAGCGACCGGATCGTCGAGATCCGCGCCAAGCAGGTCATCAACGCCACCGGCGTGTGGACCGACGACGTCCAGGACCTCGTCAGCGAGCGCAAGCCGTTCAACGTGCGGGCCTCCAAGGGCATCCACCTCGTCGTGCCGCGCGACCGCGTACAGTCCTCGACCGGTCTGATCCTGCGCACCGCGACCAGCGTGCTGTTCGTCATCCCGTGGGACCAGCACTGGATCATCGGCACCACGGACACCGACTGGGACCTCGACAAGGACCACCCCGCCGCGTCGAGCCGTGACGTCGACTACCTCCTCGAAGAGGTGAACAAGGTCCTCGTCACGCCGCTGACCCGCGACGACGTGCAGGGTGTCTACGCCGGGTTGCGCCCGCTGCTGTCCGGCGAGTCCGAGTTGACCGCCAAGCTGTCGCGCGAACACGCCGTCGTGACCCCGGTGCCCGGGCTGGTGGTCGTGGCGGGCGGCAAGTTCACCACGTACCGGGTGATGGCCGCCGACGCCGTGGACGCCGCCGTGCGCGGCCTGAACCGGACCGTGCCGCGTTGCTGCACCGACCAGGTCCCGCTCGTCGGCGCGGACGGTTACGTGGCGATGCGCAACCAGCGCAACGCGCTGGCCGCCGAGCTGGGACTGCACGTGTCCACCGTGGAGCATCTGCTGCGCCGCTACGGCACCGTCACCGACGAGGTGCTCACGCTCGTGCGCGAGGACCCGGGCCTGGGGCAGCCGCTCGAAGGCGCCGACTCCTACCTGCGTGCGGAGGTCGCATACGCGGCGCTGCACGAGGACGCGCGGCACCTGGAGGACGTGCTGACCCGGCGTACCCGGATCTCCATCGAGACCTTCGACCGGGGCACCACGGCGGCGCGGGCCGCCGCGGCCATCATGGCCGAGGTGCTCGGCTGGAGCCCGGAACAGCTCGACCGGGAGGTCGAGCACTACCTGCAGCGGGTCGAGGCGGAACGCGCCGCGCAGGAGCAGCCCGACGACGCGACCGCCGAACTGGCCCGGCTCGGCGCGCCCGAGCTACTCCTGACCAGCTGATTCGGGGCGGGACCGGGCCGGGCAACCGGCCCGGTCCGGTTCGGGGGGTTCTGTCGACTCAGGACTTTGGTCCCTCGATCGGCGAGTTACGCGCCCCTAACGTCGGGCTACACCGACCGCGAGGAGTGTTGTGCTCACGTCCACGTCAGCCGCCGTCGTCCGGGCCACCCTGCCCGCCGTCCGCGACCACGCCGAGGAGATCACCGGTACGTTCTACACCCGGATGTTCGCCGCGCATCCCCACCTGCTGAACCTGTTCAACCGGGGCAACCAGGCCACCGGCCGGCAGCGGCAGGCGCTGGCCGGGGCCGTCGTGGGGTACGCCGGGCACCTCCTCGGCGACGACCCGATGCCGTGGGAGCCGATCGCCGCCCGCATCGCGCACAAACACGCGTCGCTCGGCATCACGCCCGCGCAGTACCCGATCGTCGGACGGCACCTGATGGCCGCGGTGGGCGAGATTCTCGGCGACGCGGTCACCCCGGAGGTCGCCCGCGCCTGGGACGAGGTCTACTGGCTGTTCGCCTGCGAACTCGTCGCCCGCGAGGCGCGGCTCTACCACGCCGCCGGAGTGGACGACCCCGCCCGGGTCTGGCGCACCTGGGAGGTCGTCGACCGGACCGTGGAAACCGACGACGTCGTCTCGCTGACCCTCGCGCCGTCCGACGGGTCGGCTGCGGAGGAGTTCGTGCCGGGACAGTACGTCTCCGTCGCGGTGGACCTCGGCGGTGAGGCGGGCCGGCAGATCCGGCAGTACAGCCTCTCCGGGGCGCCCGGTCTGCCCACGTGGCAGATCACGGTCAAGCGGGTCGCCGGGACCGGGGGCAGCCCGGACGGCGTCGTCTCCACCTTCCTGCACGAGCGGGTCGGCGTGGGCGACCGGCTGCGGCTGAGCCCGCCGTTCGGCGACGTCAGCAGCGTCGGCGGGGCCGGCCCGCTGCTGCTGATCAGCGCGGGCATCGGAGTCACTCCGGCGATGTCCGCGTTGCAGGATCTCGCGCGTCGCGACCCGGACCGCGACGTCGTGCTCGTCCACGCCGACCGCACCGGCGACGCCCACCCGCTGCGCAGGCACCTGCCCGCCCTCAGTGCCGCCCTGCCCCGGCTGCGGATGGACCTGTGGTACGAGCACGGCACCGCCGACCGGGCCGTCGCCACCCGGGCCCGGGTCAACTCCGGCCGGGTCGATCCCGACCGCATCCCGCTGCCCGAGGGCGCCGACGTGCACCTCTGCGGGCCGTTGCCGTTCATGAGCCACGTCCGCGCCGGGCTGCTGCGCCGCGGCGTGCCCGGCGAGCGGATCGCGTACGAGGTCTTCGGTCCGGAACTGCTGTCCTCCCGGGGCTGAGGCGCAGCGTGCCCTGGTGACTGCCGCGAGGCGCGACCGGTCCCCCGTCCGGCGCGCGGTTCAGGCGCGGCGGGTCGCCTCCCGCGGGGGGATTCCGGCAGCGGTCAGCACGTGGTCGGTGACCGTGCCGGGGGCGTGGGTCGCGTCGATGGTCACCACGGCGCGGCCCCGCCACGCCGCGGTGAACTCCCGGAAGTACGTGTCACCGGCGTCCAGCGTCGCACCGGCCCGGCCGAAGTCGTTGCCGGAGTCGCGGTGGCGCAGCCGGTGCCGCATCGTGCCCAGGTCGATGTCGAGCAGGAACACCGCGTCGAAGCGGCCGGCCAGCTCGGCCGCGTTGGCCGCGTAGCCGCACAGCCACACCGCCGGGGCCGTGCCGCGGGTGGACTCCGCGGTGATGATCTCGTCCAGGCGGGCCGGATCCCAGGCCCACCGGTGCGCGGCCAGCCAGTCCGCGTCCGGTGCGGCGGGCCGCTCGACGCGGTGTCCGGCGGCGTCGATCCACCGGCACAGCCGCGCGTCGGCGTCGAGACTGACGGCCCGGTGGCCCCGCTCGCGGAGCGCCCGGACGAGCGTGGACTTGCCGGCGCCGGTCGCCCCGGTCACCAGATACACCCGCACCGGCCCACTGTCCCACACCCCTCAGCCGGGGGTGTGCGCGGCGAGGAACGCCTGGGCCATCGCCTCCGCCACGTCGGCCGGGTCGGTGGCCGCCACGGCCGTACCCCCGGTGGCTTTGGCCATCGCGGTCAGCGCGGCCATGTCCGCGTCCGGGCCGTAGCCCACCGCGATGACGGGTACGGGGCGGCGCGGGTCGCTGCCCGCCCGCAACCGCTCCAGGAAGACGGACTGCGCCATCGCGTACCGGGACTGTTCGTCCCTGCCGTCGGTGAGCACCACCACCGAGGTGACCGTGCCGGGCCTGGCCTGCGCCCGCATCGTGGCCTGGCCGTCCAGCACGGCCTGGTACAGCGGCGTGCCCGCATCGGCCTGCGGGCGGTATCCGGCGATGCCCGCGCCGAGGATGTCGCGCCGGGTCCTGCTGCCGACCGTGCCGGTGATGGGGCCGAGCGGCACGATCTCCTGGTGCGCCGGGCTTGCCGCCGTCGGGGTGCCGAACAGCCACAGGCCGATCGCGGTGTCCTCGCCGAACAGTCGGCTGGCGCTGAGCCCGGTCTCCCGCAGCAGCGCGGCCTTCGTGGTGCTCCGCCCGGCCTTGTCTGTGATTCTCTGGTTCATCGACCCGGACCCGTCGAGCATCACCAGCACCTGGAACTTCAGCGTCGTGTACTGCGCCCACTGCAACGCCGGACCGAGCAGGCCGTCCGCCGCGTCCGGAAGTGGCAGCGCATGCGGGGTGGCAGCCACCCGGAACCCGGCCGCCGTGAGCGCCTGCGACGTGATCGCCGCGCGCAGCCGCGCGGCCAGGTCCCGGTGCGCGGTGGACGCCGACACCGCGTACGGGTAGTCCGCCTCCACGACGCCGTCGGCCGGGACCGCCGCGGTCAGCTGCACCGCGTGCGCGCCCTGCCGGTTGGCGATCAGCTGCTGTTCGGTCATCGGCATCACGCCGATGTCGGCGATGGCACCGGTTGCCGCCTGGCGCAGCAGTGTGGCCGGGTCGGCGGCGGCATCCGTGAGGCGGCTGCGCAGGGTCAGCGCGCGCAACTGGGCGATCCCCGGGTCCGTCGTGGTGCGGGCCATCGCCCGGTGCACCGCGTACACGGAGAGGATGCCGGTGGTGTCGTGCAGCGCGTCCGGCATGGAGACCCGCGGGATCCGGCGCTCGGCGACCCCGTCGACCAGGGCCGCCCAGGACGCGTGCCCCCGTACGGTGAACTGCCGGGCCGTGGCCGCGGACGCGGCCAGGACGATCGGCGAACGGGCCAGCGGCGCGCCCGTGACGGTGTACCGGGTGCCGTCCGCGGCGGCGATGCGCAGCCAGGCGCTGCTCGACGGGATCCACACGTCGGGTTTGCGCGCCGCGGCCTGGGTGACCGCGGGGGTCTCGGCGGAGACCGTGATCGGACCGCAGTCCGCGCCACCCGGGTTGATCGTGCGGGCGGCGGCCCGGATCACCGGGGCGATCTCGGCGGCCGCGGCCACCCGCAGCGCGGCGTCCGGGCAGGGCAGCGCGACCGGGGCGATCCCCGTTCCGGCCGCCGGTGCGGTGTCGCCGCGCACCCAGCTCACCACGCCGCCGACGGTCGCCACCAGCAGCACGGCGACGGTTCCCACGAAGATCCGGCGCCGGACCACCACGGGGGACAGCCGCCGGGTCCGGCCGCGGCGCTGCCGCCGCAGATGGACGAGTACGGCCGCCAGCACCAGCAGAACGGGCACCGCGCCGCCGACGGAGAACCAGAACGCGCCCACGAACACATCGCTGTCGGCGTCCGGCCACGTCGCGATCACGGTCGCCATCTGCTGATTCCCGTCTTCGTCCGGATTCAGGGCGCGAGCGGTCCCGATGGATCGTGGCGTTCGCGCGTCTGCGAAGTGGACCGTGGCGCACGCGGAACCTAGCAGAGCCGATCACTGATTCGGGTGAGATATGCCGTCGATCGTGAGAAATGCGATACCCATTGTGGAATTCACCTCGTCGCCGGGACAGGCGCGTTTCCGGGTGGCCGCAGAATCGCCGCCAGCCGCCGCAACACATCGTGACAGCGCGATTTCACTGCGCCCGAGGGTGCGCACTGCTCCGGAAGGGCATCCACAATCGCGGCGCGATGCCCGGGCGTCACCAACCCGGTGACCGGCTCCGGCGGATGCTGCTCGGCACGGTCGACGACGCTGGCCCGCGCGGTTGCGGAGGGCCTCAGGCGGGTGGACTGTCGGCGATGGTGCCGGTGGCCACCTCGACCGCCGGCGGCGCCGGGTCGGTGCCGTGCCCCGCCATCTCGGCCTGGGTGTCGCCGTAGGTGGTGCTTCCCAGCAGTGCTGCGGTAGCCACCGCCAGCAGCACCGCGCGCTTACGCCGGGCGGCCGCCCGAACGGCCGCGCGTGCCGGCACCGGTAGCAGTGCGCGTCCGATGCCGTCCCCCGTTGACGGACTCATCCGCTGCCTCCCCGTGAGCGTGACGGATCATCTACGGGCGACAGTACGTACCTGCGCGCGGGCGCACCGTATCGGGCGCCACGCTGTGATCGAGGCAACCAGGGCTACCGCCCCAGAACGGCGTCGCGGGTGGGGCGACGGTCGATCTCCATGAAGCGATGCGGACCTTCCACGGCGGCGAAACCGGATCGCCGATAGACCTCGTGGGCGTCCTTGGTGGCGAGAAGGAAACGGTCCACGCCGTGGGCGGCCAGATCCTCGATGATGCTGTCGATCAGCCATCCACCGAGCCCGCGGGCGCGGTGGTCGCTGTCGACAAAGACATCACATATCCACGCGAAGGTGGCGTTGTCGGTCACCACCCGGGCGAACGCGACCTGGTCACCGCCGCTGAAGACCGAGTACGGCATCGAGCCGTCGATCGAGCGGGCCACCACCTCGCGTGCCCGCCCGGCCGCCCAGTACGACTCCTCGCCGAGCCACCGGTGGACGCGGCCGAGATCGACCCGGGAAGCATCGCTGGTCAAGACATAGCCGTCGCGTGAACGATCCACCATGCAACCTCCTCAAGACTTTCGGATGGCGTCACCGCTCACGCGAGCAGGACCGGCAGGGAGGCCAGACCCCGGGTGCGGAACGACGGCCGCCACCGTAGCTCGTCGGCGGGCACGGCGAGCCGCAGTGCGGGGAAGCGGCGGACCACCGTGCCGATGGCCACCTCCAACTCCGTGCGGGCCAGCGACGCGGCCAGGCAGAAATGGATGCCGTGCCCGAACGTCAGATGGTTGCCCGAGCGCTGCGGATCGACGGTGTCCGGGCCGGGGAACTCGGCCGGGTCACGGTTGGCGGCGGCCACTGCCAGCAGCACCGTCTCGCCGCGCGGGACCGGGACCCCGCCGATCGTCAGATCCTCGATCGGGAATCGCCGTAGGACCACGGGCGAGGGTGGCTCGAACCGCAGCAGCTCCTCGATGGTCGCGGACAACCGTGCCGGGTCGGCGCGGACCTCGTCCAGGACGTCAGGGTGACGCAGCAGGGTCAGCACGCCGGTGCCGATGGCGTGCACCGTGTTCTCGTATCCGGCCAGGAGCAGGAGGAACGCCAGCGAGGTCAGCTCGTCCTCGCTGAGCCGGTCACCACCGTCGCGGACGGCGATCAGCGCGGACAGCAGGTCGTCGTCCGGTTCGGCGCGCTTGGCCGCGAGCAGCTCCGCCAGATAGGCGTGGATCGCGCCGACCGCACGGGCCGCGGCGGCGCGGTCGTGCGCGGGTGGCGTCATCATGGTGTCCGTCCAGGACCGGAAGTCCTCCCGGTCCGCTGCGGGAACCCCGAGCAGGTCACAGATGACGGCCACCGGCAGCGGGCCGGCGTAGTCCCGGACCAGGTCGGCCTGGCCGCGCGCCGCGGCCGCGTCGAGCAACGCGTCGGCGCTGAGCTGGATCCGGGGACGCAGGTCATCCATCCGGCGCGGAGTGAACGCCTGGGACACCAGGCGCCGGACCCGGGTGTGATCCGGCGGGTCCATGTTGCCCAGATTGGCGTCCAATGCGGACGGCAGGGAGAAGCCCTTCCAGGTGCCGTCACCGTTGCGCTTGTCCAGGGACAGCCGCTGGTCGGCCAGCGCAGCGCGGACATCCGCATACCGGGTCACGAGCCAGACCGGGGAGCCGTCCGGCAGCTGCACGCGGCAGACCGGGGCCTGCTGTCTGAGCTGCTCATACATCGGGTACGGATTGCGGAAGAAGTCTTCGCTGACCGGCAGTGCCGCCGCCGTCATCCCGCCACACACCCCCACATGTCCGGCCCCCCCATGGGTTCGGCGCTGTGACATATGAAAGGCCGGGCATCCACGGGGGAAGATGCCCGGCCTCCCGCATATGGAATCACACCCGGTACCGGTCCCGCTACCCGGGTCCCGGGGTTGTTTCCGGGCCGGTCCTCGTGGCCGCCTCGGCGGCGGGGCCCGGCCGGTGACCCCGGCTGGTTCGGAATGACGGTGCGATTTCCAAGCCCGGTGTGGCGGGAACTCGCCGGGATTGGCGACGTACCGGCTCGTGACCGCAATGCGTACGAAATAGAAATCGGACGGTCGACGGGCCCTGTGGGCCAGTGTGCGACGGTTACCGCTAAGGTGCCTGCAATAGGTTTCTTCCCCAGCATGTAACGCCTGTCCGGTGGAGTGATAAGAGTATGGCTAAGCAGATTGTTACCGTTTTGACCGATGACCTCGATGGTGGCGAGGCGGACCGTACGGTGGAGTTCGCGCTGGATGGCGTGAACTACACCATCGATTTGTCGGACCGGAACACGGGGAAGCTGCGCAAGGCGCTCGAGCCGTATATCTCGGCGGGCACGCGGGTGGGTCGCAGCCAGATCGACAACCGTGGCCGCGGCCGCCGCGGCGCCGCGGTGCCGGCCAGCCGGTCCAGTCGCGAACAGAACCAGGCGATCCGGGAGTGGGCTGCCAAGAACGGTTACGAGGTGTCCGACCGCGGCCGTATCCCGACCTCGGTGGTGGACGCGTTCAACAGCCAGCGGTGAACCGGGCACCCGCCGATGCGCGGGTGCAACACACGGCAAAGGCGGGACCCCAGGCCATGATCGGCCTGGGTTCCCGCCTTTGCCGTGTGCGCGATTTTCCGCGTTATGACGCTATTGATGCTGCTCGAACCTGGGGCAGCGGCGGGCTTGCGCAAGACCCCGCGCCGGGTCCCGAAATCGTGCAGGTAAGCCGACCGGCTCTCGGCCGAACAGCCTCATGTACGCCGGTTAGGAGGCGGGGATAACGCGACGATCGACCGGCCCTCGAACGGGTGAAGGCTGCCGCCTTCGGAGAGTTCTGGCCAGGTGCTGACCCGGACTCTTCAAGATCTGTCCGCCGCCCGAGGGGCTGCCGCACCGCCCGGTGCTGTCGCGCCACCTCGTGCTCTCGCGCCGCCCGGGGTGGTCGCGTCGCCGCAAAGGCGGGGCTGGCGCTCGGTGGCCGCTTGTGATCGTGGCTGGGTGGCCGTCTGGGTGGGTGTTTGAGGGCCGGTTCGTGGTGCCGGCTGGCTGAAAGTATGAGCTGCAACCGGTAGGCAACTCGCGCGGACCCGGGTGCGCACCGTACGACCCCGAATCTTCTTCATGTGACCGGCTGACAGGGCCGGGCCAGATGACCGGGGGAGATGGACTGTGGGTCGCAAGACGGTGCGCAAGGTTGTGACGACGGTGGGTGTGCTGCTGGCTTCCGCGGGTGCTTCGGTGGCCGCCCTGTCGGTGAGCACGGCGCCGGCGCAGGCTGCCGGGGTGGCGCCGGTGACGTTGCAGTCGCAGCTGGTGTCGTTGACCAACAGCACCCGGGTCCGGGCGGGGTGTAAGCCGATCCGGGTGGACGCCCGTCTGCTGGCCGCGTCGCGGGGGCACAGCGCGTACCAGGCGCGGACCCGGAAGATGTCGCACATCGGGGCGAACGGGTCGACGTTCGTGACCCGGGCCCGCGCGGCCGGGTACGCGTACCCGCAGAGTGAGAACGTGGCGTACGGCTACGCGACCGCGTCGGCCACGATGAGGGCGTGGATGGCCAGCCCCGGTCACCGGGCGAACATTGTGAACTGCAAGGCGAAGTCGATGGCCGTGGGTGTGGTGTACGCCAGCAACGGCGTCCCGTACTACACCCAGATGTTCGGCTGGACCTGATCCCCCACCAGCTCCCACAAACCCTGAAACGGCCTGGCCGGCACGCGACAACGCGCGCCGGCCAGGCCGCTTTCGTGGGCTCGGGAAAACCGTTCCACCACGCTTCGGGGACGGTGCGGTGCGTCCAGGTGTCAGTTGTCCCATCGGTCGTGATGGACGGCGTCCTGCCAAGGGCGACGCTGCCGCCAGCCGTGACGTTCCAGGTCGGGTACCCGTTCCAGGTGGGTGACCGGGCCGAGGCACAGCCAGGCCACGGGCCGGATGCGGGCGGGGATCTCGAGCAGCTTCTGCACGAACGGCTCGCGGTAGAACGACACCCAGCCCACCCCGAGCCGCTCGGCGGTCGCCGCCAACCACAGGTTCTGAATCGCCAGGCACACCGAGTACAGGCCCGCGTCGGCGATGGCGTGGCGCCCCAGCACGGCCGGGCTGCCGCGCTCCGGGTCGTACGTGACCACGATCGACATCGTGGACTCCAACACCCCGTCGATCTTGATCCGGGAGAACCGGTCCGCCTGCTCCCCGGTCAGCCCGGCCGCGAAGACGTCGCGCTCCTGCCGTACGTGACCGTGAAACGCCTCCCGGAGCCCGCGGTCGCGCACCAGGACGAAGTCCCACGGCTGCGACAACCCGACACTGGGCGCCGCATGCGCGGCGGCCAGGACCCGGTCGAGCGTCTCGGCCGGGATCGGGGCGCCGGTGAACTCACCGCGTACGTCGCGGCGCTGGTGGATGACGTCGTACAGCTGGCCGGTCATCGGCATTCTCCCAAGGTCGTCTCGCCCCTGAGCGCGGCTCGGGGCATCGAGGTTCAGCCCATGATTGCCGTGCCGACCTGCCGGCGATGGATGGGCCGAGGCGCGGTCGGACAACGTCGCGTCGCGGCTCGGGGTTCAGGCCGCACAGGACCGCCGTCATGGGTGGCACCGATTCACTGCATTGCGTACGTACGGCAGGCCCGGTGGGCCGTTCGGCCCTGGGGTGCGGCTGGGCGGCGGCGCCACGGTTGACTCGTACCCCGTGGGAGGTGGTTGTCGTGCGGGCGCGGACCGGCGGTGGCCTGGCCGTGGCGGCGAGCCTGGGGTATGGCGCGCTCTATCTGGCCGGGCGCCGGGCCGGATCGACGGCGGCCGAGCGCGCGGCCCGCCTGCCCGGCGACGACGTGGTGTCCCGCTCCACGATGGTGACCGACCACGCCGTCACGGTCGGCGCGTCGCCGGTGCAGGTGTGGCCGTGGCTGGCGCAGCTGGGCTGGCGCCTGGGCGGCTACTACACGCCCCGCTGGGTGGATCGTCTGTTGTTCCCGGCGAACTGGCCCAGCCTGGATCGCCTCGACCCGCTGCTGGTGCGCGATCTTGCCGTCGGTGACGTGATTCCGGACGGCCCGCCCGGCACGGCGTGGTACGTCGTCGCCGAGGTGGAGCGCCCCCACACGCTGGTGTTGCATTCCACGACCCACGTGCCGCCGGGGTGGCGGCGGCGTGGCGCGATGATCGACTGGACCTGGACGTTCCGGCTGACCGCGCTGCCGGACGGGCGTACCCGGCTGCATCTGCGGGTGCGTGGCCGGACCGCCCCGTGGTGGCTGACCTGGGGCTACCACGCGGTGCTCGTCCCGGCGGACTGGGTCATGGCCACCGGGATGCTGCGCGGGGTGCGGCGCCGGGTCGAGGCCGCGCCCGCGCCGGGGCCGTCCGGGCGGCGCCCGTTCGCGGAGGCAGGCCGCGCCGGCTGACGCGGGTTGTGAGCCAGCCCTCAACTCTGCGATACGTCTGCCGATACAGAGCGCGACCATCTCGGAGGTAGCCACGCATGCTCAGGTCCCTTGTCCGTGTCCCGGCGCAGCCGGCCTCGAGGCCCCGATGCTGACGCATCCGGGGCCGGGGGAGTTCACGGCGCAGCGGGAGCGGACCGCGGAGACCCGGCAGGTCGGGGAGCTGTTGCGTACGGCCCGGCAGGCGCTCGGGCTCAGCATCGCCTTCCTGAGCCGGATGGACGGCACTCACCAGCACATCGAGATCCTGGACTCGGCCACTCCCGTGACGGGGCGGCGCATGACCAACCCGGTGGAGATGACGTTCTGCCAGGCGATCATGGACGGCCGGCTGCCGCCGGTGATTCCGGACATGACGGCGTACCCGGAGGCGATGGAGATGCCGGGCGCCCGCGTGGCGCACATCCGCAGCTTCGTGTCGGTGCCCGTGAAGCTCAGCGACGGGTCCGTGTACGGCACGTTCTGCGCCGCCGGGCTCGCGCCCGACGACCGTCTCAGCGCCCGCGACCTGGCGCTGATGGAGGTGCTGGCCCAGGCCGCGTCGGTGATCATCGAGCCGGGCCTGCGCCAGCAGGAGCGCCTCTCCGAGATCGAACGGCGGATCGGGCCGGTGATCGCCGACGGCGGCCCGACCGTACTGTTGCAGCCCATCGTCGATCTGGTCACCCGGCGGCGGACCGGCGCGGAGGCGCTGAGCCGCTTCCCGAAGGAATGGCAGCAGCCGCCGGACGCGTGCTTCGCGGAGGCCAGCGCGATCGGCGAGCGGCACCGGCTCGAACTGCTGGCGTTGCGGCGGGCGGCCGACCACCTGGCCCACGTCTCCGGGTACGTGTCGATGAACGTCTCCCCGTCGACGCTGCTCACCCGCGAGTGCACGGACTTCCTGGACCGGCTGCCGCTGGGCCGGGTGGTGCTGGAACTCTCCGAGCATGATCCGGTGGAGGACTACGACGCGCTCAAGGCCGCCCTCGGGCCGCTGCGGGCGCGCGGCATGCGGCTGGCCATCGACGATGTCGGGGCGGGGTTCTCCTCCCTGCGGCACATCGTGATCACGGCGCCCGACGTCATCAAGCTGGACCGCAGCATGATCGCCGGGATCTCCGGGGACACGGTGCTGGGCGTGGTCGCGAACGCCCTGGTGGACCTGGCCGGGGTCACCGGGGCGCAGCTGGTCGCCGAGGGGATCGAGACCGAGGCGGACGCCAGGACCCTCGAGGAACTGGGCGTCGACCTGGGGCAGGGCTGGCACTTCGGCGCGGCGACCACGGTGAGCGACCTGCGCGACTACTACCCCGGTGGGGACCGGCAGTTCCCGGTGGGCGTCACCGGCAGCGCGGGAGCCGCCGCCTAGGAGTCAGGCCCGCCCGGCATGGGTCGGGGTGACCGCGCGATGCGACTCAGCGATTCTGAGCCGGGCCGGCGGTATCCGTGGGCGCTTAGTACACCCACACCTTGGTCTTGGGCGGCAGTTGGTTGCTCGACCAGAGCCAGTCCATCGCCGGGATGCCGAGCCGGGCGCAGCCGTGCGACGCCGGATAGGGCGGGATGCTGTACGCCCCGTGCACCGCGATGCCGCCGTTGAAGTACTTCGGCCGGTACAGCGGGCCGAGCGGGCCGTGCCGCCAGCCGTCGATCTGCCGGTACACCTTGAACTTCCCGCTCGGGGTGTGCGCCAGGTAGGTGTGTTCCTTGTACTCGTACGTCTGGTTGGAGCCGGTCGAGGTGTTGAGGATCCCGGTGACCGTGCCGTCCTGGACGACCAGCAGCAGCTGCTTCTTCTTGTCGATCTCGATGAGGCGCCCGGTCGTGCTGCGGGCGGTCGGCCGGACGCCGCGCTCCAGCGCCTTGGCGGTCTTGGGCCCGACGACGCCGTCACGGCCCAGGCCCGCGGCCTTCTGCAGCGCGAACACCGCCTGCTGGGTGGTGCCGCCGAACGTGCCGTCCGCCTTCGTGCCGTTCCAGTAGCCCAGCTCGGTGAGCCGCTTCTGCAGCGCCACCACCTCGGGGCCCTTGTCGCCGCGGCGCAGCTTGCCGATCGGCTTGGCCGGCGTCGACACCGACACGGACGCGGCCGGGCTGGGCGTGGGAGGTGCGCTCGTCGTGGGCGTGGCCACCGACACCGACGGTACGGGGGCCGGGGCCGCCGCGGTGCCACCGCTGTTGTCGCAGGCGGTCGCGAACGTGAGCGTCACGGCGGCGGCCGCCGTGGACGTGAGAATCCTCCACACCATGATCCGAGGCTACCTGGCGTACACCATCCGCGGACTTGATCAGTCAGACATCAGCGCGGATCGCGCTCCCATATCGAATTCCGTCGTACTCGACATTTGGGTTGTCCCGGGTCCCGCCCTTCGAAGGTGGGTAAAAGAATCAAGTAGGCTTCGGTTATGTCATGGAAGGCCAGCGCCCGGCACGGCGTGCGCGAGGCGCCCGCCGGTCTCGCCCTGCTGCAGGACCTGCTGAACACCCGGGCCACCATGTCCTGCGGCCCGGACCTGCTGGCCTCGGCGGACGATGCCCAGCGCTGGCTCACCGAGGCCGTCGCCACCTGGTCGCGGGTCGCCAGTCTGCCCGCCCCCGTCCTGCTGCTCTCATCGACGGATCTGCGCTCGCTGCGCCGCCTGCGCAGCACGTTCGAAGGGGTCGTGCTGGCGGGGCGCCATGCGGTCGAGCCCGACGGCGCACTGCCGCCCGCCGACGTGCCGGTCAGCCTGGTGCCCGACGCGGACGGCTGGGTGCGCATGGTGCCCGCCGGCCGGGGCACCCGGTGGCTGGCCTCCGCGCTGTGGGCCGAGGCGCTGCTGGCCCAGCAGGCCGGGCTGTGGCCCCGGCTCAAGCTGTGCCACAACGTCGACTGCCGGGTCGCCTTCTTCGACACCTCCCGCAACAACAGCGGCGTCTGGCACGACGTCAGCACGTGCGGCAACACCGCCAACCTGCGGGCCTTCCGGGAGCGCAAGCGGCTGCTCGGCGAGAGCGGCGGCCAGCTGCCCCGCCCCGACCGGTAGCCCCCCGTCGCGAACCGCCGGGAACCATCCGGCCGCCGGCGGCGACTATCAGGGCATGGCGTGTGAACGGTGGCGCGAGATGCTCTCCGCACAGCTGGACGGCGAGGACGATCCAGCCGATCGCCCGCGGGTCGACGAACACCTGGCCGGCTGCGCAGGCTGCCGCGGCTGGCTGGACTCCGCCGCCGCGGTCAACCGGCTCACCCGTACGGGCGCGGCGGTCGATGTGCCCGATCTGAGCGCGGCGATCCTGGCGGCGGTGCCCCCGCCCGCGCCGGCCTCCCGGTTCAACCGGGCCGCCCTGCTGTACGTCGCACTCGCGGCGGTCGGCGCGGTGCAGCTCATCCTCGGCCTCGCCCAGATCGGCGGCGGCATCGGCGCGGACCACGTCCACGCCGGGGCCGACGCGACGCCGGGCCACCTGTGGCACGAGTCGGCTGCCTGGAACGCGGCCGTGGGCGCCGGGTATCTGTTCATCGCACTGCGCCGGTCACGTCCCACCGGGCTGGTGCCGATGCTCACCGCGTTCGTCGGCATGCTGTTGCTGTTGTCGGTCAACGACCTGAGCGGCGGCCGGGTCGACGCCACCCGGCTGGTCAGCCACGGCTTCGTCATCCTCGGGTACCTGCTGGTCGTGGGGCTGTCGCGGATCCCCGCGCCGGTGGGTCCGCCCGGCGCGCGGGCCGGGGGCGGCGTCTCGGGCTGGCGGGCCCGCTTCGAGCCCGACGACGACGCGGCGGCGCCCGCCGCCCGGCCGGGGCTGCGGTTGGTGCCCCGCCCACCCGGCCCGCTCACCGCCACCGCGACGCGGCGCCCCGCGGCCTGACGGCTCACGGGCGGACGGACAGCTCGCGCCACTCGTCCGGGCCGACCAGCAGGGCGCGGACGGTGTTCAGCGCGGCTTCCTCACTGTCGTACTCGAAGAAGTGCGACACCCCGTCCGCCCCGCCCGCGCGCTGCTCGACATACCACTGGTCACCACTCGTGCGCAGGTAGACGTCCTTGCGCGCGATGCGCCCCCACTTGCCGTTCCACCAGTGCTTCCGCTGCTCCATGAGGCCACACCCTATCGAACACACGTTCGAACGGGGTGAGGTTGGGGTGATCTTCTCGTCGGCCGGGGGCCGCGAACCCGTCGGTCAGCGGGTCGGCGGCTGATTCCAGCGCGCCGTGTCCTGTGCCGCGTCCCGGGGTGCCCGCGGCGCCGGGCTGCGTTCGGTCCAGTCGCCCGGAGCGCTCGCCCCGCCGCGCACGAGGGCGTCGCGGATCTCGGTGAGCAGGCGGATCTCCTCGCTGGGTGCCGCCGGCGGCGGCTCCTCGCCCCGCTTGCGCCGCTCGGCCAGCCGGTTGAGCGGGAAGACGACGAGGAAGTAGAGCGCCGCGGCGGTCAGCAGGAACGTGATGCAGGCGTTGACGAAGCCCACCCAGTTGATCACCACGCCCGGGCGGACCTCCCAGCCGTTGGCCGCGAGGCCGGTGTTGCCGGTGGTGAGCTGGATCAATGGCTTGAGGAAGCCGTCGGTGAACGCGGCGACGACGGCGGTGAAGGCGGCGCCGATCACGATGCCGACCGCGAGGTCGACCACGTTGCCGCGCATGATGAAGTCCTTGAAGCCCTTGAGCATGGTGTTCACGAGCACTCCTGCACCGAGACGGGGGGATCGACCGACGCCAGCAGATGCCCGCGACCGGTCCGCGACAAACTACGCCGATCGGGTCGCTGTGCGAAGGGGCTACGGCATCAGTCCAGTGCGGGTTCCTCGGCGGCGATCGCCGCGTCCACGCTCGGGTACGTACCCAGCACCTCGACCAGCCCGCTGACCTCCAGGATGCGCAGCACGCCACGCTGGGGGGCGGCCAGCCGTACCGTGCCGCCGGCGTCGTCGGTGCTGTTCTTGGCCCGGACGAAGACGGACAGGCCGGTGGAGTCGCAGAACGACACCTCGGCGAGATCGAAGATCAGGCGGGTGTGTCCCCGCTCCAGGAGGTCACCGATCTGGTCCTGTAGCTGCGGCGCGGTCGCCATGTCCAGCTCGCCGCCGACCGACAGGACGACCATGTCGTCCCGCTCTTCCGTTCGTACCGTCAGGGACATCGCAACCTCCGCATTTTGTGGAGACGCTACTCCACGGGGCCGGTTCGGGGTGCGGGTGGTGCGGTCCGCGCGGTGAACGAGCCGTGTCGAGCGCTTGACGGTAGCTATTCTCTCAGTGAATAGTGTCGGCCATGTCGACTCCGCACGTGCTTCTCGGTCTGCTGGCCGCCGGGCCGCGGCACGGCTACGACCTCAAGCGCGCGCACGACGAGCGGATGCCCAACAGCAAGCCCCTCGCGTACGGGCAGGTCTACTCCACCCTCGGCCGCCTGGAGCGCGACGGGCTCGTCGTACCCTCCGGCTCCGACCGCGACGGCGGGCCGGAGCGCACCTCGTACGCCCTCACCGATGCGGGCCGGGCCCGCCTCACCGAGTGGCTCTCCGCGGTCGAGCCGCCGGCGCCGCACGTGACCGCGACGCTGTTCACCAAGGTCGTCGTCGGCCTGCTGGCGGCCGGTGCCGACGTGGCCCGCGACTACCTGATCGCCCAGCGCGCCGCGCACACCGCCCGGCTGCGCGAACTCACCGCGGTCAAGACCCGGCCCGACTCGTCCGTCGGCGAGATCCTGGCCGCCGACTACGCCATCGCCCATCTCGACGCGGACCTGCGCTGGCTGCAGACCACGCTGCTGCGCGTCGCCGATCTCCGAGAGGTGCACCAGTGACCCCCCTGCTGCAGGCACACGGGCTCGTCAAGAGCTACGGCCCCACCCCGGCGCTGCGCGGCGTCGACATCGAGATCGGCGAGGGTGAACTCGTCGCCGTCACCGGACCGAGCGGCTGCGGCAAATCCACGCTGCTGCACTGCCTGGCCGGGATCCTGCGGGCCGACGCGGGCACGGTGCGCTACCGGGACCGGGAGATCGGCGCGGAGTCCGAGGCCGCGCGCGCCAAGCTGCGGCGTACCGAATTCGGGGTGCTGTTCCAGTTCGGGCAGCTCGTGCCCGAACTGACCGCGGCCGAGAACGTCGCCCTGCCGCTGCTGCTGGCGGGCTGGACCAGGCGCGAGGCGCGCCGGGTGGCGCTGCTGTGGCTGGGCCGCTTCGGCGTCGAGGACCTGGCCGACGTCCGGCCCGGTGCGATGTCCGGCGGCCAGCAGCAGCGCTGCGCGGTGGCCCGGTCGCTGGTCAGCGAGCCGCGGGTGCTGTTCGCCGACGAACCCACCGGCGCGCTCGACGTGCTCACCGGCGAGCAGGTGCTGACCGAGTTGATGCAGGTCGCGCGGCTGCAGGGCACGGCCATCGTGCTGGTCACCCACGACGCGCGGACCGCCGCGTACGCGGATCGCGAGATCGCGTTGCGCGATGGAGTCGTGGACCCCACCGGCCTCGGTCTCGGGATCGGCTCGTGAGGCCCGCGACCCTGGCCCGCCTGGCCCTGACCGGCAGCCGCACCGACACCCTGCGGATCGTCTTCACCGGCGCCAGCGGCGCGCTGGCCGCCCTGATCCTGCTGGCCGCCGCGACCGTGGCCGCCGTGCCCGAGGCGGGCGGGGAATTCGGCGTGGTGACCCGGTACCGGCCCACCCTGCTGGCCGAGGACGGGCTGCGCCCCGGCATCGTGGCGACCCTGCTGCTGCTGGCCGTGCCGGTGCTGGCGCTGGCCGGGCAGTGCATCCGGTTCGGCTCGCCCGCCCGCGACCGGCGGCTGGCCGCCCTGCGCCTGTCCGGGGCCACGCCGGGGCAGGCCGTGCTCGTCGCGGCCGGAGAGACCGCGGGCGCGGCGCTGCTCGGATCGCTGAGTGGAGGCCTGATCTACCTCGTGGGCCGGTGGGCGCTGGACCGCCCGGACGCCGCGGGGCAGCGTGACCTGCCCACCGACGTGCTGCCGAGCCTGCCCGTCCTGGCCGGGATCGTGCTGCTGGTGCCGGTGGTCGGCGCTCTGGCGGGCGCGTTCCTGCTGCGCAAGGTCATCGTCACCCCGCTCGGCGTGGTCCGCCGTACGCGGGATCGCCGCCCCTCGGTCTGGCCGGGAGTGCTCATCATCGCCGGGGTGTTCGTCCCGTTCATGGTCAAGCCGCTGGGCTGGTGGCTGGACCGGGCCCCGCAGGGGATGAGCGCGACCGTCTTCCTGCTGGCGATGATGCTGGTCGTCCTCGCGGCGGTGGTCGGGGTGGTCCTCGGCACGGGCTGGATCGCGTACACCACCGGGCGGCTGCTGCGGCGCTACGCGCGCCGGCCCGCGACCCTGCTGGCCGGGCGGCAGCTGATGGCCGACCCGTGGAGCGGCAGCCGCACCTTCGCCGCGCTGCTGGCCGCGGTCATCGTCGGCGCCGGTGTGACCGGCTTCCGTGCCGAGCTGGCCACCCAGTTCGCCGTCGAGGACGAGGTCGCCCGCCGTACCGGCAGCGAGTCCGGCTACGACACCGCCTTCTACTTCGGCGCGATCGACCTCATCGACATCACCGTGGCGATCGCGGTCGTCATCGCCGCCGCGGGCATCCTGATCGCGCTCGCCGAGGGCGTCGTCTCCCGGCGCCGCGCGTACGCGATCCTGGTGGCCACCGGCGTGCCGCGCCGCACCCTGGGCGCGGCGATCGCCTGGCAGACCCTCGCCCCGCTGATCCCCGCCACCGCGGTCGCGCTGACCGTCGGAGTGTCCCTGGTCCGTGCGCCCGGCACGACCGTGAACAGCAGCATCACCACGACGCAGAGCTGCGCGGACGCGTCGTGTCCGGAAACGGTCGTCGCCGTGACCCGGCAGGTGCCGCTGCCGTTCGGTGACCTGGCCGTGCTGGGCGCCGGCACGCTGGCGATCATGGCGCTGGTGGCGGTGCTCGGGATCGTCCTGCTCCGGATGAGCACCGATCCCTCGGAACTGCGCGCCGCCTAGCTCGGACCCGGCGCGGCGGCTTCGAGTGCCTTGCCGACATTGCTGAGCAGCTCGGCGGCGGTGAATGGCTTGTACACGATGCGGGTCGCCTCGGCCGGGCCGCTGTCCGACACCACCACCACGGGGTCGGCGTGGCCGGTCATGAACAGCACCGGTAGGTCAGGGTGCTGGGCGTGCATCTCGTCGGCGACTGCCGCCCCGGAACGATCGGGCAGGATCATGTCGGTGATCAACAGATCCACGTCGTCCAGATCGGTGCGCAGCGCGGTGTCCGCGTCGCCGAACGCGGTGGTGCGGTAGCCGTTGCCGGTCAGGATGCGGACCACGACGTCGCGTACGGCATCGTCGTCCTCGACGACCAGGACCCGTTCGCCGTGTCCGTGTTCCTGACCGGGGATCGGCGTGCGGCGCCGGTCGGCCTCGTCCGGTTGGTTGACGATGGGCAGCAGGATCCGGAAGGTGGTGCCGACGCCGGGTGCGGAATCCACGGTGATGGTGCCGTTGGCGTCGATGACGATGCTGTAGACCGTGGCGAGGCCGAGGCCGGTGCCCCGCTCGGACGGCTTGGTGGTGAAGAACGGCTCGAACAGCCGATCCCTGACTTCGGCGCTCATGCCGACGCCGTTGTCGCGGACGGTCAGCTGGGCGTAGCGCCCGGCGGGCAGCGGCAGGATCGTGTCTTCGGGCAGTTCGACCAGGTCGGTGTCGACCTCGATGACGCCGCCGTCGGGCATCGCGTCGCGGGCGTTGATCACGAGGTTGAGCAGAATCTGGTCGAGCCGGCCGCGGTCGGTGCACACCGGCAGGGCATCGTCGTATGTCGTGCAGCGCAGGATGATGTTGGCGCCGATCGTCCGGCCGAGCAGATCGTGGGCGCCGGTGACGGCCGAATTGAGATCGACGGCCTCGACCTTGGCCGGTCCCCGATTGGCGAACAGCAGCAGCTGGCTGGTGAGGGCCCGGCCCCGTCGGGCGGCATCGCGGATCCTGGCGAGATCCTCCGTCACCTGGTCGTCGGGCTCGTCGGCGATGAACTCGGCGCAGTTGAGGATGATGGCCAGCAGGTTGTTGAAGTCGTGCGCCACGCCTCCGGCAAGCTGGCCGAGGCTCTCCAGGCGGGCGGCCCGCGCCGCGTGCTCGTTGGCGAGCTGCTCCTCGGCTTCGCGCCGCATGCGGGCGGTGATGTCGCGTTCGGTGGCTGCGCCGCCGATGACCACACCGTTCTGGTCTCGCATCGGCCAGAGGATCGTCGACACCTTGACGTAGCTGCCGTCCTTGCGGAGGCGGGTCGCGCCGTCGGTGTGGAATTGACGACCCGCGGCGATTTCGGCGAGTGCCACGCGGAGTATCTCCCTGCGGTGCGGCAGCAGAACCATCGTCGCGGAGCGGCCGATGGCCTCGTCGGCGGTGTAGCCGTAGATGCGCTCGGCGCCGCTGTTCCAGGCCGTGATGATCCCGTCGAGGGTGAGGGCGACCGTCGCGTCGGCGGACTGCTCGACGATCGCGGCCAGCATCGCCTTGTGCCGTGCCGCGTTGGCGACGGTACGGGTCGCCAGCACGGCCAGCACGATGGCGAGCAGTAGACACCCGACGCCGATGGACACCATGATCGTTAGCGCCCGGGAACTCGTGCGCCGGGCCAGGGCGGCATCCGCGTCCGTGCTGGCCTGCGCGGACTCGGCGAGTTGGTTCACCGCGCCGGCGGCGCTGGCGAACCATTGCAGCGCCTCACCCGCGACCAGGTCGTTGGAGACCGCGATCTGGCCGGGCGCGCCGGACCGGTACCCGGACACGATCCTTGAATCGGTGTCCATGAAATGGTTGAAGGCGTCCTGGGCCACGGCCAGCTGCTGCTTCTGTGCCGCCGTGAGCGGATGTGTTTCGATCCGGGCCAGATCCTGCCGGAACGCCGCCACCGAGGACAGGAACAGGCTGCGCTGGATGCCGGTGTCGGAGGCGGCGCCCGGCACCCCCCGGATCGTGTCGAAGGCGTAGCCGGTCTGCCAGCCGGTGAGGTCGGCCATGCGGAATTTGGCCGTGAGCGCGTCGCGCTGCAGCGCGGCCGACTCGGCGACCTGCCGGTCTGCCCTGCGCAGCGCGAGAATATTGCTCACGGCGACGCCGATCGTGATGATCAACAGCAGCGCCACGATCCCGAAGGCACTGCCGAGCCGCGCGCCGCCATGGATTCGACGCCACGTGTGCATGTCTCGGTCTTCCCACGGGACAGCCAGGGCCCGCGCAACACCGCGCACGGCGGGTGCCAGTCCACGTGCCTTTACCGTAGCGGACATCTAGCCCTTATTCGGCATATGCGATAAATTCTCGCAGAATGCCAAGGGTTGGGCGACACGCACCGGCCCGCGGGCCGGTCAGGCCAGACCCATGACGTCCAGGGTCCACGCCGTCACGAACGACTCCTCCTTCCAGGCGTCGTACCGGCCGCTCGGGCCGCCGTGCCCGGCACCCATCTCCGTCTTCAGCAGGTACGACCCGCCCGGCGCGACCTCGCGCAGCCGGGCGATCCACTTCGTCGGCTCGTGGTACAGCACCCGGGTGTCGTTGAGGCTGCTCACCGCGAGGATCGCCGGATAGCGCTGCGCCGCCACGTTCTCGTACGGGCTGTACGACTTCATGTACGCGTACACGTCCGCGGACTCCAGCGGGTTGCCCCACTCCTCCCACTCGGTGACCGTCAGCGGCAGCGACGGATCCAGAATGGTGTTCAGCGGATCCACGAACGGCACCTGCGCCACGACCCCCGCGAACGCGTCCGGCGCCAGGTTGGCCACCGCGCCGATCAGCAGGCCGCCCGCCGAGGCGCCGCGAGCCACCAGTCGGTCCACGGACGCCCACGAGTTCTTCACCAGCACCCGGGCACACGCCACGAAGTCCGTGAACGTGTTCATCTTGGTCAGCAGCCTGCCGCCCTCATACCACCGGCGGCCCAGTTCGCCGCCGCCGCGGATGTGCGCGATCGCGAACACCACACCGCGATCCAGCAGTGACAGCCGGGCGATGGAGAAGTACGGGTCGATGCTGGTTTCGTACGAGCCGTAGCCGTACAGCAACAGCGGGGCGGTGCCGTTACGGGGGGTGCCCTTGCGGGCCACGATCGAGATCGGCACCCGGGTGCCGTCGTCGGCCACCGCCCACTCGCGGAACTGCTCGTACTCCTGCGGGTCGTAGCCGCCCAGCACCGGGCGGCGCTTGCGCAGCGTCATCGCCTGGGTCACCAGATCCACGTCGTAGACGGAGTCCGGGGTGACCATCGAGGTGTACGAGATCCGCACGGTCTTCGCGTCGTACTCCGGGTTGCCCGCCAGGGCGACGCTGTACAGCGGCTCCGGGAACTCCATGTCGTAGCTGTCCGTGCTGCCGTCGGCGATGATGCGCAGGCCGGTCAGGCCGTCGCGGCGCAGCGAGACCACGATGTGACGGCTGAACGCGTCCACCGCCTCCAGCCGGGTGCCCGGCTCGTGCCCGATCAACTCCACCCAGTCGCCCGGGTTGTCCACCGAGGTGCTCGCCAGGGCGAAGTCCTCGGCGCCGTCGTTGTGCAGGATCAGGAAGCGGTGGCCGTGGTGCTCCACGGAGTACTCCACGCCCTGGCGGCGCTCCGCGATCACGGCCGGCTCGGCCGTCGGGAACTGGGCGTCGATGACCCGTACCTCGCTGGTCATCTTGCTGTGCACGTCGATGACGATGAACTTCTCGCTGCGGGTCAGGTGCACGCCGACCCAGAAGCGCTCGTCGGGCTCCTCGTACACGACCACGTCCTGGGCGGCGGGCTCGCCCACGGTGTGCCGCCACACCCGGTGTGGGCGCCATGCGTCGTCCACGGTCAGGTAGAACAGCGTCGAGGCGTCCGCCGACCAGGCCGTGCCGTACGAGGTGTCCGGGACCTCGTCCGGCAGCACCTCATCGGTCTGCAGGTCCTTGACCTTGAGGGTGAACCGCTCGTCGCCCGCGAAGTCCACCGAGTACGCGAGGAACCGGTCGTCCGGGCTGACGTCGAAGGTGCCCAGGGCGAAGAAGTCCTTGCCCTCGGCCAGCGCGTTGCCGTCCAGCAGCACCTGCTCGCCGGTCAGCGGCGCGCCGTCGTCGGTGACCGGCGGATCGGTCTCGCCCGGCCGGACCGGCACCCGGCAGTGGATCGCGTACTGGCTGCCCTCGACGGTCCGGGTGTAGTACCAGTACCCGCCCTTGCGACTCGGCACCGACAGGTCGGTCTCCTGGGTGCGCCGCTTGATCTCCTCGAAGATCGTGTTCTGCAGCGGGACGAGGTGTGCGGTGGCGTGGTCCGTCCACGCGTTCTCCGCTTTCAGGTGGGCGATCGTCTCGGGGTTGTCCCGGTCGGCCAGCCAGGCGTACTCGTCCGTCACGGTGTCGCCGTGCTGGGTGCGCACGCTGGGGGTCCGGCGGACGGCCGGCGGGGCGTCGGGCAGTTCGGTGGTCACCGGCCCAGGCTACCGGTCGGTCGTGGCGGTCCGGTCGCTGTCCGTTGTGGTGCCCGATGAGGGGTGACCCTCCCTGCGCCGATTAGAACATGTGTACGATGTGCCAGAGTGGACGATCTTCACCCCATCGATTCACGTCTCCGTATCGACACCCGTCTCCGCGCTTCGTTCCGCATCCGATCTCCGAATCACGCCCCGGGGAGTTCCGATGTTCGTCGCCGCCGCCCCGCCAGGCCGCGCATGACCTCCGCCCTGCCGCCCGTGCTGCGGGCCCTGATCGATATCTGCGGCCCGGCCTTCGCCCGCCTCGCCGGTCCGGCCGACACCGTGGCGGGCCGCGCGGCGCGCTTCGTCGCGGGGCCCGCCACCGCCACCGCTCTCGCCGACGCCCTGCGTCTCGCCGCCACCCGCGGTCTCGCCGTGCGGCCCCGCGGCGCGGGCACCAAGCTCGACTGGGGCACGCCGCCAACCGGCGTCGACGTGCTGCTCGACACCGGCCGCCTGGCCGGGGTGTGGCACCACGACCCTTCCGCGGGCACCGCGGAGGTCGGCGCGGGCACCCCGGTGCACGCGGTACAGGCCGCGCTCGCGCGGCATGGCCAGCGCCTCGCGGTCGACCCGCCCTCGGCGGGCGCGACCATCGGCGGGATGCTGGCGGTCAACGAGTCCGGCCCGCTGCGCCACCGGTACGGCACCGCGGCCGACCAGGTCCGCCACGTCAGCTACGTCGACCGGGCCGGTGAGCCCGGCAGCTCGGACGGCCGCGCCGGCACCCGCCCCGGCGGCGTGGCGGTCGACGGTGTGATCGTCTCCGCCAACCTCCGGCTGGAGCCGCTACCCGCGGCCCGGCGCTGGGTGTCCGTGGCGGTGTCCACGCCGCTGCAGGTGCACAACCTCGTGGAGGAGACCCTCGCCCAGCTGGTCGACCCGAGCGCCATCGAGGTCGACCTGCCGCGTTCGGTCCCGCGCACCACGGAGCAGCCGCCGGGCTCCCTCGCGGTCCTGCTGGAGGGCGCACCGACGAGCGTCGCCGAGCGTGCCGACCGGCTGGCGGCGGCGATCGGCGACCGGGTCACGATCTCGCCGGTCGCACCCCGCTGGTGGGGCCGGTACCCGTTCGGCCACGACGACGTGGCGCTGCGCATCGCGGTGCCGATCGCCGACCTGCATGCCGCCGTCTACGCGCTGCGGGACGCCGCCGGTGCGGTGGTGCCGATCCGCGGCTCCGCGGGCCTCGGCACGGTCCACGCGGTGCTGCCCGGCAGCACCCCACCCGACCGGGTGGAGGCGATCCTCGACGCGGTCCGCGGGGTCCTGCTGGCCCGCGGCGGACGCGCCGTGGTGATCTCCGCGCCCCCGCCGACCGCCCGGGTGATCGACGTGGCCGACCACCACGACCTCTTCTGACCGGCCGCTGGCACGACCTCTTCGACCCGGTCGCTGGGCGCCGGGCTCAGCCCGGCGGGCCCACCGCATACGTCAGGTAGGCGAACTGGCCGCGGCGCCGCGCTTCCGTGAGGGACAGGCGGCGCGATGAGAGGCGGCGTGGCAGCACGGGAGCGCCCGCGCCCAGCGTCACCGGCGCCACCCCCAGAATGATCTCGTCGAGCAGTCCGGCGTCCGCGAACGCGCCGGCCAGCTCTCCCCCGCCCACCACCCACACGTTGCGGCCCGCGGCCGCCGCGGTCATCGCCGCGTGCACCGGGCGCACGTCACCCTGGACGAACGTGACGTCCGCCCCGGGAATCGGCGGCAGGTCGCGGTGGGTGAACACCCAGGAAGGCACGTCGCCGTAGTATTCGGCCCACTTCTGCGGCTGATCGAGCAGCTTCTCGTGCGCCAGCACCCACTCGTAGGTCGTCGCGCCCATCGCGAACGCGCCCACCCCGGCGAAGAAGTCCGCGAACGGGTTGTCCCCCTCGTCGCCAGACACCTCGAACAGCCAGTCGAGTGAGTTGTCCGGGTCCGCGATGAAGCCGTCGATGGTGGTCGCCGTGTAGTACTGCGTTGTGGCCACGGCACGATGCTGCCACCCGGGTCCGACGATTCAGGCGTCGTTGCGCAGCACCAGGATGGCGATGTCGTCGCGCGGCTCCTCCACCGAGAAGTTGATCGTGGTGGAGCGGAGCCGCGCCGCCATGACCTTGGCGGGGTATCCGGCCAGCGGACGCGCCGCCTCGCGCAGCCGCGCCGTGCCGAACAGCTCCCGGCCGCGGCGGCGTTCGGTCACCCCGTCGGTGTAGAAGATGAGCGAGTCACCGGCCCGCAGGCGCACCGCGGCGGCCGGGGTGGCGATCGTCTCCAGCAGCCCGAGGGCCGTGCCGCCCGCCCCGACGAACGCGGTCCGGCCGTCCGCGCGGACCAGCACCGCCCGGTCGTGCCCGGCGAGGTGCAGGCTCACCCGCAGGGTGGCGTCGTGTTCCCGGTCGATCGCGGCCAGCGCGAGGGTGCAGTACCGGCCGCCGCCGCGCTGCACGAGGGTGCGGTTGACCCGGGCCAGGATCTCGGCCATGGGCTTACCGTCGTCGACCAGGATCCGGATGACGTCGCGGACCAGCCCGGTGACCGTGGCGGCCTGCACCCCCTTGCCGGAGACGTCACCGACCACCACCACCCAGCTGTCCGGGCCGGTGGGCACCACGTCGTAGAAGTCGCCGCCGACCTCGGAACCCGCGGGCACGTACTCGGCGGCGAAACCGACCCCGGCCACCTCCGGCAGCACCGGCGGCAGCAGCGACGCCTGCAGGGTGCGGGCGACCGTCCGCCGCTCGTCGTGGATCCGCGCGTTGTCGATGGCCAGCGCCGCCCGGCGGGCCACGTCCTCCAGCACGGCGACCTCGTCGGCGTCGTGCCGGTGCCGCGGGTGCCGCCCCACCGCGAGGGTGCCGAGCCGCTGCCCGCGCGCCACCAAGGGCACCACGAACCCTTCCGTAGGCGTGCCGAACATGACCTGCGTACCGAGCTTGGACGCCTCCTCCAGCCGGGCCAGCACCCCGTCCGGCCCCTCCTCGGCGAGGGTGGCGTGCAGCGCGGGCAACGCCGCCTCGTCGGCATGGGTGGCCGCCGCCAGTTGCAGGCGCCCCCACGCGTCCGTGGTGTGCACCGCGCACCACAGCCCCAGCCGGGGCACCACGAGCTGCGGGATCAGCGCCATCGTGAGGTTGACGTCGAGGGACTGGGCGAGCAGCTCGCTGGCCTCGGCCAGGAACGTCAGCCAGGTCTGGCGGCGTAGGTCGGCGCGGCGCAGCCGGTCGTTCTCCAGGTGCAGCGAGAAGCGCTCCGCGACGATGCGGGCCAGCGGCAGCGCGTACCCGGCCGGGGAGGCGTCCAGCTCCAGCTCCCCCACGTACGGGCGGGGCACGGTCAGCGGCAGCCGGATCGTGGCCGCGTCGTCGCGCGGCGCCCGGCCGTACCGGGCGATGGCGTGGCGGCCGCGCCCGTCGCCGCGGTCGAGCCGCAGCACAGCGCCGGAGGCGCCGGTGAGCTGGGCCAGGCGGGCCAGCAGATCCGTGCCGAAATCGGCGATCCCGTCGTCGGTGTGCCGTTCCGGGTCGGTCTGCAGCAGGGCGGTGAGCGCGCCGATCCCGGGAGCCCCGTCCTCGGGCGCCGGGGCCGGTGTCGGAGTCGTGCCCTCGAGGCGTTCCAGGCGGAACCAGACCCCCTTACCGCTGGGCTGGTGCACCGTGCCCCACCGGGTGGCGAAATGGTCGACCAGCAGCAGCCCCCGGCCGCGTTCGGCGACCTCGCCGATGTCGGTGCGTTCGTTGCGCGGCCCGACGGCCAACTGTTCGACCGGTCCGGGTGCGAAGTCCGTCACGATGACGGTGAGCCCGTCCGGGTCGGCGACCACCTCGATGTCGAGGTCGGTGTTGGCATGCACCACCGCGTTGGTGGACAGCTCCGTGGTCAGCAGCAGAGCCTCGTTGAGCAGGGCGTCGAGGCCCGCCTCGGCCAGCACGGAACGGACCAGCGCGCGGGCCGCGGCGGGCGTGCGCCGGTCGTTGGGGAGCCGGACGCGGCGGGTGAACGAACCCTCGACCGGGGTCGCGACGCGGTCGGCCTCCACTGACACGCATGCATCCTCTCCTGCACACCGGCGTGTGCACAAAGGCGTCCCTCGCAATGGCCGGGCCGGGCGAGGGAAGATAGGGAGCCCACCCCGGAGGACACCGTCAGTGAGGACAGCATGACAGTGGCCAAGCAGCTCAGTACCGGCACGCCAGACGAGACCGCCCTGCTCGGCGAACTGGCGGAGGCGTTACGGCGGGTTCGGCGCGGCGACCTGAAGGTTCGCCTGCCCCGCCGTTCCGGCACGGCCGGCGAGGTCGCGGACGCGTTCAACGAGGTCGTGTCGCTGCAGGAGCGGCAGAACATGGACGTACGCCGGATCGGCCGCATCGTGGGCCGGGACGGGCGGCTGACCGAACGCCTCGACGAGGAGGGGCTCGACGGAGCGTGGGCGGACACGGTGCGTTCGGTGAACTCGCTCATCGACGACCTGGCCCGCCCCACCACCGAGATCTCCCGGGTCATCGTCGCCGTGGCCGACGGCGACCTCTCGCAGCACATGGCACTCGAGATGGACGGCCGACCCCTGCGGGGTGAGTTCCTGCGCATCGGCCGCACGGTGAACACGATGGTGGACCAGCTGTCGTCGTTCGCCGACGAGGTGACCCGGGTGGCCCGCGAGGTGGGCACCGAGGGTGAGCTGGGTGGCCAGGCCGACGTGCGCGGCGTCGCGGGCACCTGGAAGGACCTGACCGACTCCGTCAACACGATGGCGTCGAACCTCACCCACCAGGTCCGGTCGATCTCTCAGGTGGCGACCGCGATGGCCCGCGGCGACCTGTCGCAGCGGATCACCGTGTCGGCCCGTGGCGAGGTGGCCGAGCTGTCCGACACGATGAACGCCCTCACCGACACCCTGCGCCTGTTCGCCGAGCAGGTCACCCGCGTGGCCCGCGAGGTGGGCACGGAAGGCAAGCTGGGCGGTCAGGCCGAGGTGCCGAACGTGGCCGGCACCTGGAAGGACCTCACCGACTCGGTGAACTCGATGGCGTCGAACCTGACCGCCCAGGTCCGTAACATCGCCCAGGTCTCCACGGCGGTGGCCAAGGGCGACCTGTCGCAGAAGATCACCGTGGCGGCCCAGGGCGAGATCCTGGAGCTGAAGGACACCGTGAACACGATGGTGGACCAGCTGTCGGGCTTCGCCGACGAGGTGACCCGGGTGGCCCGCGAGGTGGGCACCGAGGGTCGGCTGGGCGGTCAGGCCCAGGTGCGCGGCGTCTCCGGCACGTGGCGCGACCTCACCGAGAACGTCAACCAGCTCGCCGCGAACCTCACCGACCAGGTCCGCAACATCTCCCAGGTCTCCACCGCCGTGGCCCGCGGCGACCTCTCCCAGAAGATCACTGTGGACGCCCGCGGCGAGATCGCCGAGCTGAAGAACACCGTCAACACGATGGTGGACCAGCTGTCGAGCTTCGCGGACGAGGTGACCCGGGTGGCCCGCGAGGTGGGCACGGAGGGCAAGCTGGGCGGCCAGGCCCAGGTGCGTGGCGTCGCGGGTACGTGGCGCGACCTTACGGACAACGTGAACTCGATGGCGTCGAACCTCACCGACCAGGTCCGCAACATCGCCCAGGTCTCCACCGCGGTCGCGAAGGGCGACCTGTCCCAGAAGATCACGGTTGATGCCCGCGGCGAGATCCTCGCCCTGAAGTCGACCGTGAACACGATGGTGGACCAGTTGTCGTCGTTCGCGGACGAGGTGACCCGGGTGGCCCGCGAGGTGGGCACGGAGGGCAAGCTGGGCGGCCAGGCCCAGGTGCGTGGCGTCGCGGGTACGTGGCGCGACCTGACGGACAACGTGAACTCGATGGCGTCGAACCTGACCGCTCAGGTCCGCAACATCGCGTCGGTGACCACGGCCGTGGCGAAGGGCGACCTGTCGCAGAAGATCACGGTCGACGCGCAGGGCGAGATCCTGGAGCTGAAGTCGACGGTCAACACGATGGTGGACCAGCTGTCGTCGTTCGCCGACGAGGTGACCCGGGTGGCCCGCGAGGTCGGCTCCGAGGGCAAGCTGGGCGGCCAGGCCCAGGTGTCCGGCGTCGCCGGTACGTGGCGCGACCTGACCGACAACGTCAACTACATGGCGTCGAACCTGACCGCCCAGGTCCGCAACATCGCGTCGGTGACCACGGCGGTGGCGAAGGGTGACCTGTCCCAGAAGATCACGGTCGACGCCCGCGGCGAGATCCTGGAGCTCAAGTCCACGGTGAACACGATGGTCGACCAGCTCTCGTCGTTCGCCGGTGAGGTCACCCGGGTGGCCCGCGAGGTCGGCATCGAGGGCAAGCTGGGCGGCCAGGCCCAGGTCAAGGGCGTTTCGGGTACGTGGCGCGACCTCACGGACAACGTCAACCAGCTCGCCTCGACGCTGACCACCCAGCTGCGCGCCATCGCCGAGGTATCCACGTCCGTGACCCGCGGCGACCTGACCCAGAGCATCGCGGTCGAGGCGCAGGGCGAGGTCGCGGAGCTGAAGGACAACATCAACCAGATGATCGTGACGCTGCGCGAGACCACCAAGGCGAACGCGGAGCAGGGCTGGCTGGACTCCAACCTGGCCCGCATCGGCGGCCTGCTGCAGGGCCAGCGGGACCCCGGCGAGGTCTGCCGCATGATCATGACCGAGGTGACGCCGCTGGTGGACGCGCAACTCGGCGCGTTCTTCCTCGTCGACGAGGAGGAGGCGGTGATGCGGCTGCGGCTGGCCGCCGCGTACGGATATGTGGCCCGCGATCACGAGGTGACGTTCGGCCCCGGCGAGGGTCTGGTCGGTCAGGCCGCGGTGTCCCGGCGCGCGGTGCGGGTGCGGGCCACCCATGACGGCGCCCTGACCATGCGCTCCGGCCTGCTGTCCATGCCGCCCAACGACCTGGTCGTGCTGCCGGTGCTGTTCGAGGGCGAGATGCTCGGGGTCATCGAGTTCGCCTCGGTGGCGGCGTTCTCCGGGCTGCACCTGACGTTCCTGGAACGGCTGGTCGCCACGATCGGCATCGCGCTGAACACGATCCAGGCGAACCGGCGTACCGAGGAACTGCTCGCCCAGTCCCAGCGGCTGGCCCGCGAGCTCCAGGAACAGTCCGCGGAGTTGCAGCGGACGAACGCCGAGCTCGAGGACAAGGCGCAGCTGCTCAGCGAGCAGAAGGGCAACATCGAGACGAAGAACCGGGAGATCGAGCTGGCCCGGCGCGGCCTGGAGGAGAAGGCGCAGCAGCTGTCGCGGGCCTCGGCGTACAAGTCGGAGTTCCTGGCCAACATGAGCCACGAGCTGCGTACGCCGCTGAACTCGCTGCTGCTGCTGGCCCGGCTGCTGGCGGACAACCCGGAGCAGAACCTGTCCGAGAAGCAGATCGAGTTCGCCCGGACCATCTACAGCGCGGGCTCGGACCTGCTGTCGCTGATCGACGACATCCTCGACCTGTCGAAGATCGAGGCGGGCCGGATGAACGTCGAGCCGGACGTGGTCGACTTCGAGTACCTCAGCGGCTACGTGGACCAGGCGTTCCGTCCGCAGGCGGACGAGAAGGGCCTGGAATTCTTCGTCGACGTCTCGCCGGAACTGCCCCCGTCGCTGATCACGGACCCGCAGCGGCTCCAGCAGATCCTGCGTAACCTGCTGTCCAACGCGGTGAAGTTCACCGACTCCGGTGCGGTGACCCTGACCATCGGCCCGGCCCCGCAGGGCACGGACTTCGACATGGCGTCGCTGCTGGCGGCCCGGCAGGTGGTGGCGTTCTCCGTCGCCGACACCGGCATCGGCATCTCCGACGAGAAGCTGGCGCTCATCTTCGAGCCGTTCCAGCAGGCCGACGGCACCACCACGAGAAAGTACGGCGGCACCGGCCTGGGCCTGTCCATCAGCCGGGAGTTCGCGGCTCTGCTGGGCGGCACGATCGTGGTTTCCTCGGTGCCCGGGGAGGGCTCCACGTTCACGCTGTACATCCCGGACGCGATCGTCTCGGCCAGCATTCCCGCGCCGGCGGCGCTCCCGGCCCTGACCGCCGCGCCCGCGGTCACCCGGCCCGCGCCGCCGCCGCTGGACCTCCCGTTGCTCGAGATGCCCGTCCTGATGCCCGAGACCGACCCGCATCCGGTCTCCCCGGCCAGCCGCCAGCTGGACGGCGCCACGGTGCTCATCGTGGACGACGATGTGCGCAACGTGTTCGCCCTGACCAGCGCGTTGGAGCTGCACGGGCTGCACGTGCTGTACTCCGACAACGGGGTCGACGGCGTGCGGCAGCTGGCCGAGCACCCGGAGGTCGACATCGTCCTGATGGATGCGATGATGCCGGACCAGGACGGATACGAGACCACCCGCGGCATCCGGCGCAACCAGCGCTTCGCGGATCTGCCGGTAATCTTCCTGACAGCGAAGGCGATGCCCGGGGACCGGGAGTCGGCCCTCGCCGCGGGCGCCACCGACTACATCACCAAGCCGGTGGACCTGGACGAGCTCATCGAACTGATGGCGCGATGGGTGACCGCCGCCGAGACGGAGAGTGAGCGTGGCTGAGCGCGCCAAGGCACTGCTGGTGGACGACCGTCGCGACAACCTGATGGCGCTGGAGGCCATCCTGCAGGGCCTGCCGGTGCAGGCCGTCGCGGTGGAGAGCGGGGAGGCGGCCCTCAAGCAGCTGCTCGTGGACGACTTCGCGGTCATCCTGCTGGATGCCCAGATGCCCAACATGGACGGTTTCGAGACGGCCAGCCACATCAAGCGGCGGGAGCGTACCCGGCACGTACCGATCCTGTTCCTGACGGCGGCCGACCGCGACGCGCAGCTGGCCCTGCGCGGGTACGCGGTCGGCGCGGTGGACTACCTGACCAAGCCGTTCGACCCGTGGGTGCTGCGGGCGAAGGTCTCCATCTTCGTGGAGCTGTGGACGAAGAATCAGCAGTTGAAGGCGCAGGCCGAGGCGACCCGGGAACGGGACGCACAGTGGGCCCGGCTTACCGAGCTGGTCGACGAGGCGGCGCGGGTGTTGCGCACGGGCGGCCCGGACGCCGCCGCCGACGCCTTGGACCTCCTGGAAAAGGCCCGCTGGGGCCAGTAACCGGCGGCGGTCGAATCCAGATGGTTCACGCCCACGATCAGTCATCCTGGGTTCAGGCGCGGGTGGCTACTTCTCCCACGCGAGACACGTCGGCCGCTCGCCCGTTTCGATGAACTGCCGGGCTGCTTCGCGAGCCTTCGCCGGAGTGACGCGAAGACAATCCGGGTCTTCCTCGGTAGGCAGATGGCCGTAGTCAAACTCAATCGGGATCCCATTCCATGCCGAAACACCGGGCTCGTAGCCGACACCATTACCGGGGCCGATCCAAAAAACACGCGCCCTGTCTGGGTGTCCCACGCTCATGTGCAGACCGACGCGGTGTCCGTCATACCTCAGGTCTTTGGTGATATCAACGACGAAGCTCAGTCCCGTTGGTCCTCGCTCGGCCTCGATGCGGTCCAGAACCTCGTCGAGTTCGGACGTGGTGCCGACCTCTACCTTCCGTTGACCGTTGTCCCAGCGGACTCTAATTGTCATCGCGCCGCCGAACCACCTTTCCATTGCCAACGTAGCGGTCGTGGAACCTCAATTGTCCACCTTCCCGTACGTACACCTCAAGCATCGATCCTTCGGGAAGCATGTCGGGCAGCAGCTCGTCGCATCCAAGATCACCCTCGCATGGCTTTCTGGTGAGCACCAGGCGAACCCGTCTCAGCTCCAAACGCTCTCGCATGAGCGCCGCGACGTGTCCCTCCACGTGGCTCAGACCGACGTTCCCAGTACGCGACCACGGCGCCTTCTTGCGCACGAGCGTCGCAGCATTGTCGACTATCTGTCCTCCCGCCCCGTTGACGATGGGTTCAGGGTGTAGCTCATGGCCGTCCTGATCCAACGCGATGCCGGCGACGTAGGCACTCGGCGGGAGGCGCAGGCGAGCCGCAGCGTCGCGCACGGCTTGCGGAATCGGAGTCGCTGCTGCGCCCGGGGGCGTGGTGATGCGGGTTGGTGACGGCGGGGTACCTCCGCCAGCTCCTCAAGCGCCGCCGAGGACCCAACTCGCGTACGACTGAAGCGACTCCCGGCAGCCCTCAACCGCCGCGCGAGCGCGTTCGATGTCCTCCTTCGCGGTGCGGAGCTGATGGTAGGCGCCCATGACGTAATCGTTCTGGGTGTCGCCGACAACCGCGCCGATGCGGCCGATGGCCTCCTCAATTTCTTCACCTACCGCGGCGAGGCTTTGCGCCGGTAGGCCATTCTCGGCAAGCTGAAAGACGGCGCCAGCGCCTTCTGCCATAGACATGACGTAACAACCTCCGTGGTTTCTGCGATAGCACACCCCGCCGGTGCATGTGCCGAGACTTTCCGTCCCAGCCTTTGGCCGGGTGTCAACGGCCACACCCGTTCATGACGCTTAGGCATTTGGTCCCATGAGCCGTCGTGATACCGGTCGCCTCGAACGTTCACGAGCCGATCTCGTTGGCCCGTCCCGGTTCCCACCCCCGCAGCGCCGCGAGCAGGTATTCCAGCGATGCCGGCTCGGACGGGTACACGACTGCGGCTCGGCCGACCGAACGAAGCCTCGGATGCAGCGACGCCCCGCGAGCCCGCCTCGGTAGCGGAGGCGGGGTGACGGCTGGTCGTTCCGCCGTCATCGGACTCTGGCCCCGGTCTTCGCGTGGCCATGTCCCTCCGGACAACCGAGGGGCCTGCCGCACTGTGGACACCACCGACACTTGATCTTGAATCCCAGTAGGCCCGAGAAGAACCCGATGAGTAGGGCGACTGCTATTGCGGGTAGCACGGTGCACCCCCTGTGTGTTTAGGCTTGGCTGTGGCACACAGCGTCCCTCTACGATCACTCTCCAGGGAAGTTCGGCGGTGTCTCCAAGCCGCTCCACATCGAGGATGTAACTAGCGCATGACCGATTTGGGCCTGACAATGAGGGAGGTCCGCGAAGAGGCGGGCTATTCGCTGTCTGGTATGGCCAAGCGGACCGGCTACAGCCGGGGCTATCTGGGCAACGTGGAGACCGGCGAGCGGCAGGTGACCCCCGACGTCATCCGGGCCTATGAGCGGGTGTTGGGGGACAGATTGAAACGTCGGCAACTCTTGATCGCTGGGGGCCTGGCGGCGTTCTCGGCAGGTTCAACACGTGACGCAGCCGTGAGCATCGCGTCCGAAATCGGCAAGACGCGAAACGGTCTGCTCCTGGAGACGCAGACCTCCCATGCGACCGATCGAGCGATTGCCTCAATCGTTGCCCGGGACACGCCCTCGCTGGCAGCGTTGGTTAAGTGGTCGCGTGCGGGCACGGCCGTCCTTCGGGTCAACGCTGCGGGCATCCTCGCAAAGGTCGGCTCGCCACTTGTAGATAGCGAAGCCATCGCGGCTCTGCGGACAAACGCGACGGTCCGTGAGCTTTATCTGACCGCCGTCCTGTCACGGGTGCTTGCATTGCCTTGGGGCGAGGCGAACAATCTCGCCTCGTCCCAATCTGGTCTCGCAAACCCCGAACACGTCGTGGCCATGAGCACGGAGTTGAACAACCCGTATGACTCTGTGGCGCGTTGGTGTTCGACGGTCATGCTCTATCGCACCCGCACCGATGATCCGGTAACCGTATCCGCCGCACTCATCGAATCACTGAAAACCGAACCGGCACGGGAGAATCTCCGCGCCATCGGCTCGGCGCTCGCGGGCGTCGACCCCCTCACAATCTAGGAGAGATCTTGTTCCTCGTTACCGTTGAGAAAGATCAGGAAGTCGTCGAAACGGTCGGAGCCGCTGTTGCGGCTCGGGGAGTCCGAAACGGATCTATCTCGCTTATCGGGGCGGTTCAGGAGTGCACGGTGTCGGTGATGAACAAGGATGACGCCCTCTTCGATCGGCTCCGCAGCTACGACCAGCCGTTTGAGCTGACCGGTACCGGTGAGGTGGTCGACGGGAGCGTTCATCTCCACGTTGTACTTGCCGGGGAGGACGTGACAGCAGCTGGACACCTTCACCGGGCCGTCGTACGTGACTTCTTCGTCCGCGCCTACATTTCGCCATTGGACCAGGCCGCAAACTAGATTAGGTGCGCGCCGGCTCTTGGAGGTGCCGACGATGAAGCTGGTTGCCGAACCCATGCCGGCTCGGGAGCGCCCGGAGGACCAGCTCGCGCGGTTGTTCGCCGACGGTTGGCCCGCCTGGATCGCGGCGGACCAGGAAGTCAAGAAGTACATCGGCCGGGTACAGGAGCTGTTCGCCGAGCTGGAGCTGGTGCTGCTCGACCCCGCCGACGAGATCGTCGCGATGGGCTGGGCGGTACCGCTGTGCTGGAACGGCGACCCGGGTGACCTGCCCGCCGGATACACGGACTCGTTGCGGCGCACCCTGGCCGATCACGACGCCGGTCGAACGCCGGACACGCTGGTCATCATGGCAGCCCAGGTGCGCGGCGACCTGCGCGGGCAGGGCGTTGCCGGTGAGCTGCTCACCGCGCTGCGGTCCGTGGCCGACGAACGCGGACACCACAGGGTCATCGCGCCGGTGCGTCCCACACTCAAGGCCCGCTACCCACTGACCCCGATCGACCGGTTCGTGACGTGGACCCGTGATGACGGCGCTCCGCTGGACCCGTGGCTGCGCACTCACTGGCGGCTCGGCGCTCGCATGATCGCCACGGCGCCGCGGTCCCAGACGATGACCGGCTCGATCGGCGAATGGCAGCAGTGGACAGGAATGGTGTTCCCCGAGAGCGGCGACTACGTCATTCCCGACGGCCTCAGCCTGCTGCACGTCGACCACGAGCACGACCGAGGAACGTACGTGGAACCGAACGTGTGGTTCCAGCACCAGTAGAGCTCTACCCGCGGTTGGCGAGCCCACGGCCTTGCAGCAGCTCCCGATCCGCACGGCAGAAGCCCGACGGATCCGCGTCGGAGCGCAGATGTTCCAGCGACACGGCGCCCGCGTAGTCGAGTTCCTCCAGCTCGGGGCCGACCACGGCGTCGGTGGTGACGGCGTACCCACCGGCCAACCGGTACCCGATCTCACGTGCGATGAAGTTCGAGGTCGGAAAACACGACGAGTCGATCCACCCCGCAATCCTCCACGCGCGGGCCGTTCCGCCTTCGCGGTGGTCAGCCTTGGCCGAGGCGGATCAGCGGTTCGCGTACGGTGCGGTGCGGTCCTCAAGCGCGTTGCGCAGGTACGACTTCGGGCGGGCGCCGACGATCGACCCCGTGACCACGCCGTTCCGGAAGAACAGCAGCGTCGGCATGGACAGCACCCGGTACGTCCGGACCGCCTCCGGGTTCGCGTCGGCGTCGATGGTGGCGATGACGATCCGGTCGCCGAACTCGGTGGCCAGCTCGGCCAGGGTCCGGGCGAGCGGGCGGCACGGCGGGCACCACGTCGCCCAGAAGTCGACCACGACCGGCCGGGTCTCGCGCAGCACCAGTTCGGCGAACGTCGCGTCGGTGACCGTGGTCAGCGAAGCCTCGGACACTGTTCCTCCCGTTGTGCGATGGCCTCGGCCAGCTGCTCGTGCAGCCGCCCGCGTACCTGCGTGAGCCGGCCGAGGTAGGCGTCCACCTCGGCGATCTTGCGCCGGAGCACGGCCACGGAGTCCGGGCAGACGTGCCCCGAGGTGTTCCCGGCGCGCAGGCAGGCGACGAACGGGCGGATCTCGTCGAGCGCGAAACCGGCGTCGAGCAGGGTGCGGATCTCCCGCACCACGCGCAGCTCCGACTCCTCGTACCGTCGGTAGCCGTGCGGGTCCCGGCCCGCGCGGACCAGGCCCTGCTCCTCGTAGTACCGCAGCGTGCGGGCACTCGTCCCGGCCCGCTCGGCCAGCTCACCGATCAGCATCGCGAAAGCCCCTTCGTCCCCGACGACGCTAGGCCCTCACACCGGCGTCAAGGCAAGGGCTGTTGGGCGCTGCTGATCATGAGGGCGCTGCGCAGCCCGGTGATGTCGAGGACGCGCAGCAGGAAGTCGCCGACATTCGCGAGGGACAGCACGGCGCGGGCGTGCTGGGCCTTGCGGCTGAGCACGACCAGGGTGCCCAGGCCCTGCGAGTCGCAGAACGTCACTCCGGCCAGGTCGAGGACGATCCGGGCGGGCGGCTCGGCCAGCTCGTCGGTCACCATGGTCGACAGCCGGGTCACCGTGAGCACGTCGATCTCCCCGGCGAGGTGAAAGACGACCTCGTCGGGGGCGCGCTGCACCGCGATGGATAGCTCCGGCCGCTCCACGCGGGCCAGCCTATCGTTTCCGCACTTGCGGAGCCCGTCGGCGCGGCGGGGCTCGGTGATGTGCACAACCTCGCTCCGGGGCTGGGCGGACGGGCGCCGGGGGGCGCTGACAGAATGGTTCCGCTGTGACCACCTCAACGCGCGCCGACGCGCGTCCGTACCCGGACGACGCCCCGGCCTCCCAGACTTTGTTCGACCGCGCCCGCGCCATCGTGCCGGGCGGGGTGAATTCGCCCGTGCGTGCGTTCCGGGCGGTCGGCGGCACGCCCCGCTTCATGGCGCGCGGGCAGGGCCCGTGGCTGTTCGACGCGGACGGCCGGCGATATGTGGATCTGGTCTGCTCGTGGGGCCCGCTGATCCACGGCCACGCGCACCCCGAGATCGTGGCCGCGGTGCAGGCCGCGGCGGCGCACGGCACCAGTTTCGGTACGCCGACGGCCGGGGAGGTGGCGCTGGCCGAGGAGATCGTCCGGCGGACCCCGGTGGAGCAGGTCCGCCTGGTCAACTCGGGCACCGAGGCCACGATGACCGCGATCCGGCTGGCCCGGGGGTACACCGGGAAGTCCAAGATCATCAAGTTCGCGGGCTGCTACCACGGTCATGTGGACGCCCTGCTGGCCGCCGCCGGCTCCGGGGTGGCGACGCTGGGGTTGCCCGATTCGCCCGGGGTCACCGGCGCGGCGGCGGGCGAGACGATCGTGCTGCCGTACAACGACGAGGCCGCGGTCGAAGCGGCGTTCGCCGCGGACGGCGCCGAGATCGCGGCGGTGATCACCGAGGCGGCGCCCGGCAACATGGGGGTCGTCGCCCCACGCAAGGGCTTCAACCAGCGCCTCGCCGAGCTGGCCCACGCCCACGGCGCGCTGCTCATCGTCGACGAGGTGATGACCGGCTTCCGGGTCGCCGCGGGCGGCTGGGCCGCCCTCGACCCGGTCGACGCGGACCTCTTCACGTACGGGAAGGTGATGGGCGGCGGCCTTCCGGCGGCCGCGTTCGGCGGCCGGGCCGAGGTCATGTCCCGGCTCGCCCCGGCCGGTCCGGTCTACCAGGCCGGGACGCTCTCGGGTAACCCGCTGGCCTGCGCGGCCGGGCTGGCCTCCCTGCGGCTGGCCGACGCCGCCACGTACCAGCGCCTCGATGCGTTGGCCGACACCGTGGGCCGCCTCGCCGCCGACGCGCTGACCGCGGCGGGCGTGCCGCACCGCCTGTCGTACGCGGGCAACATGTTCTCGGTCTTCTTCACCGACGCCGAGGTCGCCGACTACGAGGCCGCGAAGACCCAGGACGCCGACGCGTTCCGGGCGTTCTTCCACGCGCTGCTGGCCCGCGGGGTCTACCTGCCGCCGAGCGCGTACGAGTCGTGGTTCGTCTCCACCGCGCTGGACGACGAGGCGCTGGAGCAGATCGCCGCGGCGCTGCCACCCGCGGCCCAGGCGGCCGCGGCGGCGGGAGGCACCCGATGACCCAGACGCGGACGACCGTGCACGTCGTGCGGCACGGCGAGGTGTACAACCCCGCCAAGATCCTGTACGGCCGGCTGCCCGACTTCCACCTCTCGGAGCTGGGCCGCCAGATGGCCAAGGCCGACGCCGAGGCGCTGGCCGACCGCGACGTCACGCACGTCGTGGCGAGCCCGCTGGAACGCGCCCAGGAGACCGCCGAGCCGATCGCCGCCCAGTTCGGCCTGGAGATCGCCAAGGACACCCGGCTCATCGAGAGCAGCAACTTCTTCGAGGGCAAGCAGGTCTCCGTGGGCGACGGCGCGCTGCGGGACCCGCGCAACTGGTGGGTGCTGCGCAACCCGGTCACCCCGTCCTGGGGCGAGGCGTACATGGTGATCGCCGCGCGCATGTTCGCGGCGCTGCAGGCCGCCCGGGTCGCGGCCGAGGGCCACGAGGCCGTCTGCGTCTCGCACCAGCTGCCGATCTGGACCCTGCGCCGGTACGTGGAGAACAAGCGCCTCTGGCACGACCCCCGGCGCCGCCAGTGCGGGCTGGCCAGCATCACCTCGTTCCGCTTCGAGGGGGCCAAGGTGGTCGGCATCGACTACCGCGAGCCCGCCGCCCACCTGGTCGCAATGTCCCCGGGCGCCCGGAACGCCAAGGGCGCCTGACATGCGCCGGTTCGCCAGCGTCCTGGCCGCCGCCGCCCTCGCCGCGGCGGCGCTGACCGGCTGCGGCGAGCAGAGCTGGGAAAAGAAGTGCACGACCAGCCCGCAGGGCGTCATCGAGTGCACCCCCGAGCGGCGGCCCGCGGCCCGCGAGGTGACCGGTGAGCTGCTCGACGGCGGCACGTACGACGTCTCCCAGGACCGGGGCAAGGTCGTGGTCGTCAACTTCTGGGGATCGTGGTGCAGCCCGTGCCGGGCCGAGGCCGACGACCTGGAGCAGACGTACACGGCGACGAAGGACAAAGGGGTCACCTTCGTCGGGGTGAACTCGCGGGACGGCCGCGACGCCGCCCGGGCGTTCGAGCGGGGCCGGGTGAGTTTCTCCAGCATCTACGACCCCGACGGCAAGGTGGCGCTGAGCTTCGACGTGACCCAGGTCAGCACGCCGTCGACCCTGATCCTGGACCGGCAGGGCCGGATCGCGGCGGCGTTGCGCCGGGCCACCACGGTCGCCGAGCTGCGGCCGCTGGTCGAGCGCATCGCGGCGGAGGGTACGGGCTGATGGGCGAGGCCTTCGCCGAAGCGGTGGCCGGCGGCCCGATGCTGCTGGCGATCGGCGCCGCCGCCCTCGCCGGCCTGGTGAGCTTCCTGTCGCCGTGCGTGCTGCCACTGATGCCGGGCTACCTGTCGTACGTGACCGGGCTGGCCGGTGCCGACCTGGACGCGGCCCTGGGCGTCACCCCGAAGGCCACCTCCGGTGCGGTCGCCACGGACCCGCGGGTCAGCGGCTCCGGGGCCGACGACGGCCGCGCGGCGGCCGGCGGCGCAGCGGCGGGAGGCGGTGGCGTCGTCACTGCCGGAGCCGCGGTGGCGGTCGACGGGGGCGGCGGGGCTCCGGTCCGGCCCTCCCGGCTGAGCGGCCGGGGCCGCGTCCTGGTCGGCACGGTGCTGTTCGTGCTCGGCTTCGCCGTGGTCTTCATGCTGCTGGCCACGCTGGTCGCCAACATCGGGCTGACCATGCTGGCACACAAGCAGGTCCTCGACATGGTGCTCGGGGTGGTGGTCATCGTGCTGGGCCTGGCGTTCCTCGGTCTGGTCCCGGGCCTGCAACGGGAGGTGCGCATCCACCGGCTGCCCGCGGCGGGGCTGCTCGGCGCCCCCGTGCTCGGTGCGCTGTTCGGGCTGTCCTGGATGCCGTGCACCGGCCCCACCCTGGGTGCGGTGCTCGGGCTGGCGACCAGGAGCGGGCAGACGGACCGGGCGGTGGTGCTCGCCCTCGCGTACAGCCTCGGGCTGGGTCTGCCGTTCGTGCTGTTCGGGCTGTTCTTCCGGCGGCTGCTCGGGGTGTTCGGCGCGGTGCGCCGCAACAGCCAGTGGGTGACCCGGATCGGTGGTGCCCTGCTCATCGCGGTGGGTCTGGTGCTGGTCACCGGCGGCTGGAACGACTTCCTGATCTGGTTGCAGACCACGTTCGACTTCGACGCGGGGACGCTGCTGTGAGCCGCGGCACGGCCGGGACGACCCGGTGACCGCGGTCGAGGAGCGGCCCGCGCCGTCCGCCGCGCCGCCACCGCGGGGGCCCAACCCGGCGTGGGTGCTGCTGCGCAACTCGTGGCGGCAGCTCACCAGCATGCGTACGGCGCTGGTGCTGCTGTTCCTGCTGGCGGTGGCCGCGGTGCCCGGCTCGGTGCTGCCGCAGCGCCCGGTCGACCGGGGACAGGTCGCGGCGTACTTCGCCGCACATCCCCAGCTCGCCCCGGTCCTGGACCGGCTGGGCGGCTTCGACGTGTACGCCGCACCCTGGTTCGCCGCCATCTACCTGCTGCTGTTCACCTCGCTGGTCGGCTGCGTGGTGCCCCGCCTCGTGGAGCATCTGCGCGCGCTGCGTACCGTGCCGCCGGACGCACCCCGCCGCCTGGACCGGCTGCCGCGGCACGCCGCGCCCGCGCAGGAGGCGGGCGCACCGGCCGCGGCGGCCGCCGCGATCGCGGCGACGCTGCGCCGCCGCCGGTTCCGTACGGTGGTCCGCGAGCACCCCGACGGCGTGGTGACGGTCTCCGCCGAGAAGGGCTACCTCAAGGAGACCGGCAACCTGCTGTTCCACCTCGCCCTGCTGGCCGTGCTGGTCGGCGTGGGCTTCGGCTCGTGGTACGGCTGGCACGGCAGCCGCCTGCTCGTGCAGGGCGCCGACACCGGGTTCTGCAACTCCGTCACCCAGTTCGACGACTCGGCGCTGGGGCCCCGGGTCGACGCGGCCGACCTGCCGGACTTCTGCATGCGGCTCACCGGCTTCGCCGCCAGCTACCAGCCGACCGGCCAGCCGAAGTCGTTCCGGGCCACGGTCGCCGTCCAGCAGGACGGCCACACGTCGACCCGCTCGTTCGCGGTCAACGACCCGCTGCGGCTGCGCCACGCCAACGTGCACCTGATCGGCCACGGCTACGCCCCGGTGCTGCGCTACACCGACCGGTACGGCCAGCAGCAGACCAACGTGTTCCCGTTCCTGCCCCGCGACGGCATGCTGACCAGCGAGGGCGTCGCCACGTTCCCGGACGCCAACGTCGACCCGCGCACGAACAAGCGCGACGAGAATCTGCAGGTGGGCTTCGAGGGCGTGTACCTGCCCACGGTCGACCCGCAGGGCGGCGCCGCCTCGGCGTTCCCGGCCGAGCGGGACCCGGTGCTGTTCCTCACCGCGTACCGGGGGAATCTCGGGGTGGACGCGGGCATCCCCGGCTCGGTGTATGCGCTGGACCGCGCGCAGATCGACACGGGCAAGCTGAAGAAGGTCGGCGGGGAGCGCCCGCAACGGCTCAAGTCCGGCGAGAGCTGGACCCTGGACGACGGCACGAAGCTGGAGTTCCTCGGCACCCGGCAGTTCATCACGCTGTCGGTGCGCTACGACCCCACCCAGTCACTCGTGCTGGCGGGCGCCGTACTGGGCCTGCTCGGGCTGATGTTGTCGCTGGCCGGGCACCGGCGCCGGGTCTGGTTCCGGGTTTCGCCCCTGCCCGGTGACGCGGGCCCGGCCGACGGTAGCGTGGTGGAGGCTGGCGGCCTGCCGCGCACGGACTATCCCGGCTTCGGTGCCGAGTTCGAGCAGCTCACCCAGGCGGCCGCGGGGCCGGTCCAGAGCGGAGGGACGGCGTGATGGCCGAGTTGTCGAATCAGCTCATGGTGGTCGCGGTGCTGGCGTACCTGGCGGCGATGGTGTGCCACGCCGCCGAGTACTCGTTCGGCAACCGCAGCCACATCGGCCGCGCCGCCGCGCGCCCCGCCCGCCAGCTGGTGGGGGCGGGTGCCCCCGTCACCGCCTACGCGCCGCCCGCCGACGGCGAGATCCACACCGACGCCCCGATCCCGGTCGGCGAGGGCCCCGTGGAGGAGTCCGCCTCGCCCGGCGGCCACGAACCGGTCTCGCCCGCCGGGCCCGGGGCTTCCGGCACGCGGGATCGCGGGGCGCTGTTCGGCCGGATCGCGGTGGCGATCACGGCGCTGGCGCTCGCCGCCCACCTGGGCACCCTGGTCACGCGCGGCATCGCGGCGGACCGGATGCCGTGGGGCAACATGTACGAGTTCATCCTGTCGGTCACCTTCGTCGGGGCGGCCGCATGGCTGGCCGTGCTCAGCCGCAAGCCGGGCATCCGTCACCTCGGACTCTTCGTCACGCTGACCCTGGTGGTGCTGCTCGGCGCGGCCGGGCTGATCGCGTACACCCCAGTGGGGCCGCTCGTGCCCGCGCTGCACTCGTACTGGTTCGTCATCCACGTGTCGACGATCATCCTGGCTTCCGGCATCCTGCTGTTCGGCGCGGTGCCGGCCGCGATGTTCCTCATCAAGACCGGTCACGACCAGGGCAAACGGTCCTTTCCGTACACGCTGGGCAAGCGGGTGCCCGCGGCGGCCACGCTGGAGCGGCTGACGTTCCGGCTGCACGCGTTCGCGTTCCCGCTGTTCACGTTCGGTGCGCTGATCGCCGGCCCGTTGTGGGCCGAGGCGTCGTGGGGCCGGTACTGGGGCTGGGACCCCAAGGAGGTGTGGGCGTTCATCTCGTGGGTCGTGTACGCCTGCTACCTGCACGCCCGGGCCACCCCGAGCGTGAAGCGCACCACGGCCACCTGGATCGCCCTGCTGGGCTTCGTGACCATGCTGATGAACCTGTTCGGGGTCAACCTGTTCTTCTCGGGCCTGCACTCCTACGCCAACGCCGGCATGTAGGGCTGGTGTGACGAAAGCCTCATCACCGGCCGGGTGAACCGGTAAGGCGAGCGCGGCCACCCGCCGATTCCTGCCGTTGCCGCGATCCGGGCGAACAATTTCCGCCGTCGGCTGCAACCACGAACGTGGCCCGTTCGTGAACGGTATGCGACGGCCCCGGGGAGGGCCGCCGCACCGACGGGGAGGAGCGGGGCGGCGCATGCGGGATGCCCACAGTTTCGACGAGTTCTACCGTCAGACGTCGACACGTCTGATGCGCTACGGCTATGCCGTGGTCGGCGACCCCGCCGAGGCCCAGGACCTGGTCCAGGAGGCGTACGCGAAGGCGTGGCGGCACTGGCGCACGGTGGCCGCTCACCCGGCCCCCGAGGCGTGGGTCCGGCTGACGCTGGCCCGGCTGGCCACCGACCGCTGGCGCCGCCTGGCCGCCTGGCGCGGTGTGCTGTCACGCACCGGGCCACCACCACCCATCGCGCCACCCAGCGTCGACACGGTGCTGCTCACCACGGCCCTGCGGCGGCTCCCGGCGGCGCACCGGCAGGCGGTGGCGCTGCACTACCTGTTCGACATGTCGGTCGACGACATCGCCCGCGAGACCGGGGCCGCGGCAGGCACGGTCAAGTCCTGGCTGTCCCGTGGCCGCGCGGCGCTGGCCGCCCAGCTCAGCGAGGCCCGTGACGGGCAGATTCTGGAGGCGCACGATGTCTGATCTCAAGCAGAGGTTCGCCGCGCTCGCTGACGACGCGGATCAGGTCGCGGTGGCGCCCGCCGGAGAACTGCGGACCCGCGCGGACCGCCGGGCCCGGTCGCGGGCGGTCGTGGCGACACTCGCCCTGGCGGTCGTGGTCGGCGGTACCGCCACGGGCGGTCGATGGTTGTTCACCGCCGGTGGACCCGCGGTACCGCCGCAGCCAGCCGGCAGCACCCAGGTGACCGCGCCCCCGTCGAACGCCCCGGAACCGTCCCTCACGAACGGCACGAAGCCGCCCGACACCACCCCGCCGAGCAGCGGAACTCCGGTCCGCTCGGACGTGCCGGACCGGGCGTTCCTCACCCTCGCCGAAACGCGCGCCGAGGAGCCCTACACGGTGGACACGGAGGACCAGATGCCAGAGCTGTGCGGCGCAAGGTTCCCCAGTGACGGGGCCGTCCAGAGCCGCCGGACCGTACTCGCGAACTACAAAGGCCCGCACACCCCGGCGGACAACACACCCGATGGCACCGTCATGCAGACGATCACCGTGTACGGCGGTGGTGGAGCGCAGGACTTCATCCGCGAGTTTCAGGCCGCGGTGCGTGGCTGCCCGAAGAAGGTGAAGGGCGACGTGACCATCCGGCCGCGCCTGCTGCCCGCCCCGAGCCTCGGTGACGAAGCGGTGCTGGTGGAACGGAAGGTTGTCGTCGACGTGCCGCCCGGCGAGTTCGGCGCCGGTGAGCACGTGTGGCGCACGGCCGTGGTGCGGGCCGGGGACGCGGTGACGGTGCTGAACATCCAGGGCTGGGAGGGCGCCTCGATCGATCCCGCGGAGACGACCACGCTGACCCGGCAGGCCGCCGAGCGCCTGGCGAACTGGCGCCGGTAGGTGACGCCCCGGGGGCGGTCCACCCGCCCCCGGCGGCGACCGTCCCCGGCGTACGCAAGACTGGTGACCATGGTTGCGCGTGGCTTCCCGTACCCGGATCTGCAGAGTTTCCTTGCCGCCCTGGAGGGCGCGGGTGAGCTGCGGCGGGTCGGGGTGCCGGTCGACCCGACGCTGGAAATCAGCGAGGTGGTCACCCGGACGGTGCGCGCGGGCGGCCCGGCGCTGCTGTTCGAGCGGCCCACCCGCGGCGAGATGCCGGTCGCGATCAACCTGTTCGCCACGGAACGGCGCACCGCGATGGCGCTCGGGGTCGACTCCCTGGACGAGGTCGGTGAGCGGATCGGCGCGCTGGTCAAGCCGGAGCTGCCGGTCGGCTGGTCCGGCATCCGCGAGGGCCTGGGCAAGGTGCTGCAGCTCAAGTCGGTCCCGCCGAAGAAGGTGAAGACCGCCCCCTGCCAGGAGGTCGTGCTCAAAGGCGACGAGGTGGACCTGAACCGCCTGCCCGGGCTGCAGGTATGGCCCGGCGACGGCGGCGTCTTCCACAACTTCGGCCTGACGCACACCAAGCATCCCGAGACCGGCAAGCGCAACCTGGGGCTGTACCGGCTCCAGCAGCACTCGCACAACACGCTGGGCATGCACTGGCAGATCCACAAGGACTCCACCGCACACCACGCGGTCGCGGAGCGGCTCGGGCAGCGGCTGCCGGTCGCGGTGGCGATCGGCTGCGACCCGGTGGTCAGCTACGCGGCCAGCGCCCCGCTGCCCAGCGACATCGACGAGTACCTGTTCGCCGGGTTCCTGCGCGGCGAGCGGGTCGAGATGGTCGACTGCCTGACGGTCCCGTTGCAGGTGCCCGCGCACGCGCAGATCGTGCTGGAGGGCTACCTGGAGCCGGGGGAGCGGCTGCCGGAGGGGCCGTTCGGCGACCACACCGGCTTCTACACCCCGGTGGAGCCGTTCCCGGTGCTGCACATCGAGGCGATGACGATGCGGCGGGACCCGATCTACCACTCCATCATCACGTCCAAGCCGCCGCAGGAGGACCACGGCCTCGGCAAGGCCACGGAGCGCATCTTCCTGCCGCTGCTGCGGATGATGATCCCGGACATCGTCGACTACGACATGCCCGCGGCCGGGGTCTTCCACAACTGCGTGATCGTCTCGATCCGCAAGCGCTACCCGAAGCACGCGCAGAAGGTGATGAACGCGATCTGGGGCGCCCACCTGATGTCGCTGACCAAGCTGATCGTGGTGGTGGACGACGACTGCGACGTGCACGACTACCACGAGGTGGCGTTCCGGGCGTTCGGCAACGTCGACTACGACCGCGACCTGGTGCTGACCCAGGGCCCGGTCGACCATCTCGACCACGCCTCCTACCAGCAGTTCTGGGGCGGCAAGGCGGGCATCGACGCCACCCGTAAGCTGCCGACCGAGGGCTACACCCGCGGCTGGCCGGACGAGATGACCATGTCCCCGGAGGTGGTGGCGCTGGTCGACAAGCGCTGGAAGGAGTACGGCATATGACGGCGGTCGCCCAGACCCCGGAGAAGCCGGGCCGGATCAGGTCTTTCCTGCGGCTGGTCGCGATCGAGCATTCCGTGTTCGCGCTGCCGTTCGCGTACCTGTCCGCGCTCGTGGTGATGGCGGCCCCGGCGGATCTGATCGCTGTCATGCCGCCCGGCTCGGTGCGCAGCTCGGGGATCTATTGGCGCGATCTGCTGCTGATCACGGTGGCGATGGTGTCGGGGCGCACCTTCGCGATGGCGGCGAACCGGATCCTCGACCGCAAGATCGACGCGCTCAATCCGCGTACGCAGAACCGGGAACTGGTCACCGGGGCGGTGAGCCTGCGCACGGCCTGGACCGGGGCGGCGGTCTCCCTGGCTCTGCTGTTCGCCTCGGCGGCCCTGCTCAACCCGCTGTGCCTGCTGCTGTCGCCGCTGGCGGTGCTCCCGCTGATCGTCTACCCGTACGCGAAGCGGTTCACCAACTTCCCGCACTACGTGCTGGCGCTGGCGCAGGCCGTGGCCCCGGTCGGCGCGTGGCTGGCGATCACGGGCACCTTCGTGGGGTCGGGACCGGCCTGGGTGCTCGGGGCCGCGGTCGGCCTGTGGATCGGCGGCTTCGACCTCATCTACGCCTGCCAGGACGCGGAGATCGACCGGCAGATCGGGGTGCACTCGACCCCGGCCCGGTACGGCGTGCGCGCCGCGCTGGTCCTGTCGACGCTCACCCACATCGTGACGTTCGCGCTGTTCGTCTGGTTCGGCCACCTCGTCGGGCTGGGCCGGCTGTGGTGGATCGGCCTGGCACTGACTGCCGTGGCGTTCGTCTACCAGCACGTCGTGGTCACCCCGAACGACCTGTCCAAGGTCAACCGGGCGTTCTTCACCGCGAACGGGTTCGTCGGCATCGCGCTGTTCCTGTTCGCGCTGCTTGACCTCGTGCTTTCCGACCGGCTGAGGACCCTGGTCGCGGCAGCCCCGCTGTGACGGTGGCCGGTTGATCGCCCTGAATCATGGGCGGCCCTGCTGTGACGACGGCCGCCCGCGGCCCTGATCGGTTCAGGCTGCGGGCATGCTTGGGGCGTGCGGATTCCATGGATCGTCGGCGTCTCCGGAGCCTCGGGCACCCCGTATGCCCGGGCGGTGCTCGGTGGGCTGCTGGACGCCGGGGAGCCGGTCGACCTGGTGATCTCCCGGGCGGCACGGCTCACGCTGCTGGACGAGACCGATGCCACGGTCCGCGACGCGCACTGGAAGGACGACGTCGCCCATTGGCTGGGCCGCGACCTGGCGGGGGCGGACCTGGTCTACTGGCCGGCGATCGACCTGGCCGCCGGGCCGAGCAGCGGCTCGTACCCGGCCCGCGGGATGATCGTCGTCCCGGCCAGCACGGCGGCATGTGCGGGGATCGCGATCGGGCTCTCCAAGGACCTGCTGCAGCGCGCGGCGGAGGTGAGCCTCAAGGAGCGGCGCCCGACCGTGGTGGTGCCACGGGAGACCCCGGTGACCCGCAGCCACCTGGAGCACCTGATCGCCCTGCACGACGCGGGCGCGGTGGTACTCCCGGCCAGCCCGGGCTTCTACGGGGCCGGGGCGCGGGCGAGCGCCGAGCAGCTGATCGACTTCGTCGCCGGGAAGGTGCTGGACGCAGCTGGAGTGCCGCACACGCTGTTCCGGCGCTGGAGCGGCGAGCTGGGCAGGCGCTGAGCGGGAAGCGGTGAACGCGGCCAGGGACCGAGCGGCAGGGCGCTAGCGCAGGCCGTTGGGTGGGCCGTACGCGCCGCCGGGGTTGGTGGGTCCGGAGTTGCGGGGCTTGTTGGCGGCGTCGTCCTCGCGCATTTCCTCGATCACACCGTCGCCCTCCAGCAGCGCCCGGACCTCGGACTCGCGGAACCGGCGGTGTCCACCAGGAGTACGGATGCTGCCGATACGTCCGGCCGCCGCCCAACGCGTGACCGTTTTGGGGTCGACGCGGAACAGAGCGGCCACCTCGCCCGGTGTCAGCAGACGATCTCCAGTGTCCACAACCCCCTCCTCGGCGTCGTTGTCTGGAGCGGCCGGTTGGTCACGGTGAGTGTCGGCGAGCTCGATCGGGACGTACAGCCATTAGAGCATCGCCCCATCAGCAAGTCCGTGAAATGCGGAAAAAGCCCCGATTGCGACAGTGATCATTATCCTGGTTCGCTTCCGCGGTCCCGGGCAACTACCGGGCGTGAGGTGAGGAGCCGGGCGAGCCGGGCCCGGCAGCCCCCCGTACGGTGGTGCCGCCGTCGACTCGGGCGGCGCTCGGTTTATGGTCTGACCCCATGGACGCCATCGACCTGCGCCTCATCGGCCTACTGCGGGACAACGCCCGCTCCTCGTACGCGGAGCTGGCGCGCAAGGTCGGCCTTTCCGCCCCGGCCGTGCACGAACGGGTCGGCAAGCTGGAGGCGGCCGGGACGATCCGTGCGTACCGGGCCGAAGTGGACAATGATGCGCTCGGGCTGGGGGTCACGGCGCTCATCGGCATCATCGAGGACTCCGGCGCCGACACCGACGACGTGCTCAACGCGGTCCGCGAAATGCCCGAGGTCGAATCCTGCTACTTCATGGCAGGCGTGGAGTCGTACCAGCTCATCGTGCGGGTCTCGTCGATCGCCGAGCTGGAGCGGCTGATCGTCCGCATCAACCGGACGCCCGGGGTCGCCTCGACCCGGACGGCGATCGCCCTGTCCACCAAGTGGGAGAACCGCCCACAGCCCAGCCTGGGCTAGCGTCAGCGTTATGCAGATGGATCGGTGCGACGACGCCGCACGCCAATGGGCCCGGGACGCCATCGCGCTCGTCGAGGCCGACGCCAACCGCTCGGCCGACACCCACCTCCTGCCGTTCCCGCTGCCCCCGGCGTGGGGCATCGACCTGTACCTCAAGGACGAATCGTCGCACCCCACCGGCTCGCTGAAGCACCGCCTCGCCCGCTCCCTGTTCCTGTACGCCCTGTGCAACGGCTGGATCGGCCCGCACACCACGATCGTCGAGGCGTCCTCGGGCTCCACCGCGGTCAGCGAGGCGTACTTCGCCCGGATGCTCGGGCTGCCGTTCATCGCGGTGATGCCCGCCTCCACCTCGCCCGAGAAGATCTCGCTGATCGAGTTCCAGGGCGGCAAGTGCCACCTGGTCACCGACCCGACCGCGGTCGTCGCCGAGGCCCGCCGCCTCGCCGAGGACCTCGGCGGCCACTTCATGGACCAGTTCACCCACGCCGAGCGGGCGACCGACTGGCGCGGCAACAACAACATCGCCGAGTCGATCTACGCCCAGCTGGAGCTCGAACGGCACCCCGTACCGACCTGGATCGTGGTGGGGGCGGGCACCGGCGGCACCAGCGCCACCATCGGCCGGTACGCCCGGTACCGCCGGTATCCCACCAAGCTGTGCGTGGTGGACCCGGAGGGCTCCGCGTTCTGGCCCGCGTACCTGTCCGGCGACTGGAGCGTCGCCACCGGCCGCGGCTCGCGCATCGAGGGCATCGGCCGCCCACGGGTCGAGCCGTCGTTCCAGCCCGCCGTCGTCGACCGGATGGTGCCCGTACCGGACGCCGCGTCGCTGGCCGCCATGCGCGCGGGCTCGGAGGTGCTGGGCCGCCGGGTCGGCGGATCCACCGGCACCAACCTGTGGGGTGCCTTCGCGCTGATCGCGGAGATGCGGGCGGCCGGGTGCACCGGCTCCGTGGTCACCCTCATCTGCGACGGCGGCGAGCGGTACGCCGACACGTACTACTCCGACGCCTGGGTCGGGGCCCAGCACCTCGACCTGGCCGAGCCTCGCGCGGTCATCGACCGGTTCCTGCGCGACGGCACCTGGCCAGCCTGAGCCGTCGGCGGGCCGCCTCGGCCGCCGCGGGCCGGACCGGGCCGTCAACGGACCAGCCGGGCCAGGCCGGGCCGTCAACGGACCAGCCGGGCCAGGCCGGGGAACTCCGTCACGAAGCCGTCGTCGTCCACGCTCAGATCCGCGCTGAAGGTCTCCGTGGCGAACCGGACCATGCCGCCGCCCACCGGCGTGTAGATCTGATCCGCCTGCACCACCTCCAGGCTGGGCACCAGCACCCAGGCGACGCTCAGCCGGTGCGCCACCCCCGGCTCGGCCTTCAGCAGGCCCAGGCGCCGGATCGGCAGGGTGTTGGTCAGCGGCGAGCCCGCCAGATCGACGTCGAACGCGCCGTACAGCAGGTCGGGCTCCTCGGTGCCGGGCTGACCGGCCCCGGCGTGACCGGCGGCGGTCAGGGCACCGTCGAGGTCACCCTGTTCGGCCGTGGTCACCCGCCAGCGCCCCGCGGCCAGTTCGAGCTTGAGGGTACGGGCCCACCCGGCGCCCTCGGTGCTCACGTCGATCCAGGCGCTGACCCCTCCCGGATCGGTCTGCAGCTCATACCGGCAGGTGTACGCGACCGGGTCGACCGCGGTGGCGGTGCCGCGGGCGTACAGGCCGGCTTGGGTGTCCACGAGCGCGTGCTCGGCGCCGGGGGTGTCGCGGCGCTCCCAGAACAGGGACCCGGCAAGAGGCGGCATGAGTGGACGTTAGCCGCCCACCCGTCCGCGCGCCCGACGATCAACCCGCAGTTCCAGCGCACGAGGTCGCCCCGCGGCAAGGCCCGCACCGAGCTCGACCGCCGCGGCTGCGCGGAAACGACAACGCCGGCCCGGGCGCATCTGCCCGGGCCGGCGTTGTCTGGTCAATCGGTGTCAGTGACGGGCGGTGCGGGTCGGCCCGAAGCGGCGCTCGCCGCCCGACCCGCCCTCGCGCCGGTCGTTGCGCGGAGCTTCGCGACGGAACCCGCCGGTGCGCTCGCCGTTACGCCCGGCGCTGTGCCCCCGCTCCGCCCGGGGACGGTCGGAGTAGGAACGGTCGCGGTCACCCGACGGCCGGTCGCCGCGCGGGCGCTCGCCGAACCGCGCCCGGTCGCCGTAGCCGCGATCGCCGGTGTGCTCGCCGCGAGCCCGGTCACCCTGGCCGCGGTCGCGGTCGCCGAAGCTGCGCTCACCCTGGCTGCGGTCGCGGTCCCCGAAGCTGCGGGGGCGATCGCCGTGGCTGCGGTCGCGTTCGCCGAAGCTGCGCGGCCGGTCGCCCCGGTCCCGGTCCCGGTTGCCGAAGCCACGAGGCCGGTCGCCGCGGTCGCCGAAACGACGGGGCCGGTCGCCGCGCTCGCGGCGGGGCTCCGGCTCGTCCACCACCGGGACGCCGCTGGGCTCGCGGGCACCGGTGATCTCGGACAGCTTCTCGTCGCCCGGGCGCACCCGGACCTCGGCCGGGTCCACCCCGGCCTTGGACATCATCGCCTGGGTGGTGCGGCGCTGCTTCGGCAGCACCAGCGTCACGACCGCGCCGGACTCACCCGCGCGGGCCGTACGCCCGGCACGGTGCAGGTAGTCCTTCGGGTCCTTCGGCGGGTCCACGTGCACCACGAGCGAGATGCCGTCCACGTGGATGCCGCGGGCGGCCACGTCCGTGGCGACCAGGACGTTCGTGCGGCCTTCCTTGAACTCGGCCAGCGTCCGGGTGCGTACCCGCTGGGTCTTGCCGCCGTGCAGCGCGCCCGCGCGCACGCCGACCGCCGCGAGCTGCTCGACCAGCCGGTCCACCCCCATCTGGGTACGCGCGAAGACGATCGTCTTGCCCGCCCGGTTGGCGATCGAGGCCGTGATCGGGAACTTGTCGCGCGGCGGGATCAACAGCAGGTGGTGATCCATCGTGGAGACGCTGGCCTCGGCCGGGGCGGTCGAGTGGGTGACCGGGTCCGTCATGAACCGCTGCACCAGCGTGTCCACGTCACCGTCCAGAGTGGCGGAGAACAGCAGCCGCTGCGCGTCGGCGGGGGTCTTGGCCAGCAGCTCGGTGACGTCAGGCAGGAAGCCCATGTCAGCCATCTGGTCGGCCTCGTCCAGCACGGTGATCTCGATGTCGTCGAGCTGGCAGGCGCCGCGCTCGATCAGGTCCGCGAGGCGGCCGGGAGTGGCCACGATCACCTCGACGCCGCGGCGCAGCGAGTCCATCTGCCGGTCGTACGGCACGCCGCCGACCGCGGTCTTGAGGAAGACGCCGACGGACCGGCCGACCGGCAGCAGCGAGTCGGCCACCTGCATGGCCAGCTCGCGGGTCGGCACCAGGATCAGGGCCTTGGGGCGGTGCGGCTTGGCCCGTCCGCCCGCCGCGACGCGGGCCAGCACGGGCAGGCCGAACGCCAGGGTCTTGCCGGAGCCGGTCTGGCCGCGGCCGAGCACGTCCCGGCCCGCGAGCGCGTCCGGAATGGTCGCGGCCTGGATCTCGAACGGCGCGGTGATGCCCTCGCGGGTCAGCACGCGGACGATCTCGGCGGGGAGGCCGAGCTCGGCGAAGGTGGCGGCCACCGGGGCCACGGGGGTCTCGTCGGAGGATTCCGTGGGGGTTTCGATGTCCGGGGGGGTTTCGAGGACGGACGGGAACGTGCTGGGATCAGCGAAAGTGGTCAAGAGAACCTCTCTACGGGGGCGCACGCTCGCGACTGGCCCGCCGCGTCCGGATCCCCGGCCGCTGAAATGCCCGCAAGAACGCCCGAGGCGCGCCTAGGGCGCGCCAGGTCAATTACTGCCATCAGTGTACGGGTCAACGCGTGTGACGCCGCGCGGATTCCGCTCCGGGAGTGGGCAGACTCACCCCGGCCCAACCGCGCCAGCCTAGGCGGCGAGCCGACTCATGGCAACCACACCGCGGTTATTCGGCGAAGACCCCGTGGATCGTGTCGACGAGGTCACTGCCCACGGTGAAGAGGAACAGCAGGCTCGTCCCGACCAGCAGGCCGAGCACCACGAGCATCGAGACGACGACCTTGAAGTTGCTGCTGCGGCCGCTGTCCGGTGACTCCTCCCAGCCCTGGGCCAGGATGTGACCGGTCAGCGAGCCGGAGTTGTCCACGGCGTTCATCGAGACCGGCATGGTCATCTCGACTGGCGCATTCGTACCCAGACCGCCGTAGACCGTGCCCTGGACGCGCTGCTGGGGCACGGCGGCGGGCTCCGGATGCTGGGCGGGACGACCGATCGCCGGGGCCGGTGGCGCACCGGCGGGCGCCGCGGTGGCGCTGAACGGCGCCGGGGTCGTGCCCGTACCGGCTACCCCGAACGTGGTGGCCACGGGCGTGCCGTAGACCGGGCCGCCGCTCATGGGCGACGCCGGGTATGCGGGCCGCGCGGCGGCGGCCGGGATGGTCGGCGGCGCCGGGAACGGTGACGGCGGCGGGCCCGGTATGGGGCTCGGCCCAGGGCCGGGTGGAACCGGGCCGGGCACGGGATCCGGGCCGGGCGGCACGGGTGACGGGCCGGGCCCGGGTGGAACCGGCGCCGGGCCGGGGCCGGGCGGCACGGGGGCAGGCGGGGTCGGATCCGGGGTGGGCGGCGGTCCCGGCGGTACCGGGGCGGGACCCGGCCGGGGCACCGGAGCCGGGACCGGCTGTGGTGGCCTCGGAGCCGGGAACGGGCTCGGCGGCGGCTCGATCGGCGCCGGTGGCTCCATCGGCTTGGCGGGATCGCCGGGCTTCGCGGGCTCGATCGGACCGCCGGGTCTGCCCGGCTCGGCCGGGGACGGGGTGTCGGGTGTCGAGGGCTCGGGCAGCCCGGGCTGCTCCGGCTCGGCGGGGCCGGGCGGTTCGATGTCGGGCTGCTCCGGTTCCGGGGACTTCGGCTCCGGGGAGTTCGGTTTCGGGGACTTCGGCTCCGGGGCACCCGATCCGGGCTCGGCCGCCCGGGTCCCATAGACCGTGGCCTGCGCCGTCCGGCGGGTGCTGAGCCCCACATCGCCGGGGCCGAGGCGCAGCGCGCCGGGCACGGCCGCCCGTGCGGCGGTGGCGCCGGGCAGCGCGGACACGGGCCGGGCCGCGGGCGCCCGCGCAGCGCCCGGCTTGTCGCCGGGGCTGTCCGGTGCCGCGTGTTGCTCGTCCATGTGCCCTCCCGACCCGCCGCCGTCCCGCGCCGACGCTGATCGCTGCCCCGGGCGTTGACCCTTACCGTGCCACATCCGCGCCCGTCAGCACACCCGGCGTCGACCCGGCCAGGTGAAAGCGCGCACCCGCTACTTGCCGCCGCCTGCGTCGCCGGTGGCCGAGCTGGACGCGGCCCCGCTCCGGGAGCCGGAGGCGGTCTCAGCCGACGGGGCGGTACCGCCCGCGGACGAGGCCGTGCCACCGGCCGAGTTGGCCGTACCCGTGGAGCCGTTGGGCGGTGTTCCGCCCGCCGGTGCCGAGGTGGACGACGTGGGGTCGGTCGGGGTGGTCGGATCGGTGGAGGGCGTGCTGGTCGATGGCGCCGGAGTGGTCGTGGTGGGGGTGTCCGGCTTCGTCGTGGTGGGCTTGGTCGTGGTGGGCTTCGTGGGTGGCTTGGTCGTCGCGGGCTTCGTCGTGCTGGGCCGCGGCGGCGGGGTGGTCTTGACCGGCTTCGGCTTCGGCTTGGGGGCGGGCGAGGAGAGGTCGGGGCCCTCGGTGGGGCCGTCGACCGAGCCGTACACCCGGGTGGCCTGGAACAGTCGCGTCCAGCGCACCGGCACGAGGCGCACCGTCAGGCCGGTGCGGGGGGCCTCCACCATCATGCCGTCCCCGGCGTACATGGCGACGTGGTGGATGCCTGTCCAGCTCGACGTGTAGCTGAAGAACAGCAGGTCGCCGGGGAGCAGCGAATACCGGTCGACGACCTTGTTGCGGGTCTGCCAGTACTGGTCGCGCGACACCCGGGCCAGCGGGAACTGCCCGGCGGCCTCGCTGCGGTAGGCGGCGTACGTCAGGCCGGAGCAGTCGTACTCGTCCGGGCCCTCCTCGGACCACACGTACGGGTCGCCGCGCTGGGCCAGGGCGAAGTTGACCGCGGCGATCGCCCGCGGGTCGGCGCCGTGGCCCTGATCGGCGCCGGACAGGTAGCCGGCGCCGAGCCGGGCGTCCTCGGCGTTTTCGAGGGCCTCGGCCTGGTTGAGCGCGTCGGCGTTCTGCTGCTCCATCTTCTGCAGCGCGGACTGCTTCTTCGCGATGTCGGCGTTGAGCTTGTCGTAGCGGCCGGTGACCTCGGTCGCGTGGGCCGTGGTGACCTGCTGCTCGTCGAGGGCGATCTGCTGCGCCTCCTGCGCGATGACGAGCTGCCGGGCCGCCACCTGCTCGCCGGGGGAGTCCCCGCGCGCGATCTGGGCGAGGGAGTCCAGGTCCTGTAGGCCGGAGCCGCTCGCGCCGGGGGGCACGGCGGCGGCATCGCGCATGGCGTTCTCGGCGGCTGTGGTGGCGTCCTGCTGGGCCAGGACCAGGGCGGCCTGGGTCCGGGTGACCTTCTGATCGGCGGCCGCGGCCTGCTGGCGCGCGATGTCGCGGTCCTCGCCCAGCTTGATCAGCTGGTCGCCGAGGGCGGCGATGTCGGCGCGACGCTTCTCGATCTTTGCCAGCAGCGGGTTGACGGGCACGCCGGGGGTCGGCGAGGTGGTGGCGGTCGTGGGCGTGACCTGGCCCGGAAGAGAGAGGGTGCCGAGCGGGATCGGGCGGGATCCGGCGTCCGGCACGGCGGCGGATCCGGGGGCGGCGGGTCCGCCCGGGAAGCCGGGCACGGCGGGAATGCCGGGCGTCTGGGCGCCGGGGGCCGGGGCGCCGGGGGCCGGGGCGCCGGGAGCCGCGAAGGCGGGCAGCGGCTGGAACAGGGCGGCGATCGCCGCGGTCGCCACCGCAGAGTACGCAACCATGCGCAAACGGTGACGCCCACGCCGCGGGATGCCCGAAGCGTTTCGCGTGTCCGTTGCCATCTGCTCCCCGTCCGCGTCGGTCGCCAGTCCGCCGCTACCGTCCCCCCCAAGGTTCATACACCGCGCCGCGCATCCCTGTCGATTGCTCTGGGCCTAATGGCTGCTGATTTGTCACAGGACGGACGGTGAACCCAGGCGGCCTGGCTGATCTCCGCGCACCGGGTGTCGGGGGGTGGACGTAGGCTCGACGGCGAGCGAATCGGGAGAGGGGCCCACATGGATGCCGGACTGAAGCGGGAGCTGGAGGCCAAGGTCTACGCGGGCGAGCGGCTGACGCGCGAGGACGGCGAGGCGCTGTACGCCAGCGACGATCTCGCCTGGCTCGGCGGGCTGGCGCACCACCGGCGTACGGAACTCAACGGCGACCGGGTGATGTTCAACGTCAACCGGCATCTCAACCTGACCAACGTCTGCTCCGCCAGCTGCGCCTACTGCTCGTTCCAGCGCAAACCGGGCGAGAAGGACGCGTACACGATGCGCATCGACGAGGCCGTCCGCAAGGCCAAGGAGATGGAGGACGAGCAGCTCACCGAGCTGCACATCGTCAACGGCCTGCACCCGACGCTGCCCTGGCGGTATTACCCCAAGGTGCTGCGCGAGCTGAAGGCGGCGCTGCCCAAGGTCAACCTCAAGTGCTTCACGGCCACCGAGGTGCAGTGGTTCGAGAAGATCAGCGGCCTGCCCGCCACGGAGATCCTCGACGAGCTGATGGATGCGGGCCTGGAGTCGCTCACCGGCGGCGGCGCCGAGATCTTCGACTGGGAGATCCGCCAGCACATCGTCGACCACAACTGCCACTGGGAGGACTGGTCGCGCATCCACCGGCTGGCACACCAGAAGGGCATGAAGACCCCGGCCACCATGCTGTACGGCCACATCGAGGAGCCCCGGCACCGGGTCGACCACGTGCTGCGCCTGCGCGAACTCCAGGACGAGACGGGCGGCTTCGCGGTCTTCATCCCGCTGCGCTACCAGCACGACTTCGTCGACTCCGCGGACGGCAAGATCCGTAACAAGCTGCAGGCGCGCACGACCATGGCCGCGCCCGCCGAGTCGCTGAAGACGTTCGCGGTGTCCCGGCTGATGCTGGACAACGTGCCGCACGTGAAGTGCTTCTGGGTCATGCACGGGCTGTCCGTGGCCCAGCTCTCGCTGAACTTCGGCGTCGACGACCTGGACGGTTCGGTCGTCGAATACAAGATCACGCATGACGCCGACTCGTACGGCACGCCGAACACGATGCACCGGGAGGACCTGCTCAACCTCATCTGGGACGCGGGCTTCCAGCCGGTCGAGCGCAACACCCGCTACGAGGTGGTCCGCGAGTACCCGAAGCCGGTGTCGCTGGCCGAGCGACGCAGCGAACCCCAGCAGGTCTGGGCGTAGCACCCGGCGTACCCTCGGCATGTCATGACCGAGACCGCAAGCGAGCGCCGCCCCCGCCGCACCCCCGACGGGCGCCTGGCGACCGCGGGAGATCTGCTCGGGGTCGCGCTGGCCGGTCTGCTCTGCGGTGTGGTGATCCTCCTCGTTTTCGAGGGGATCGTGGCGTTGCTGCGGCTGTCGGCGTTCGGCGACGCCAGCGGCTGGCTGGCCCTGGTGCTGCCCGGCTGGTTGTTCGTCGAGGAGTTCCGCGCCGCCGGATACGGAGCCAACCGGGTCATCGTCGCCGGGCTCGGCGCGGGCTTCGGCCTGGCGACCGGGATGACCCTGGCCGGTCTCGCCGCCGCCACGTTCCCGGCGCTGGTCAGCGGGGCGGTCGGCGCCGCGGCCGGTACGGTCGTGTACTGCCTGGTCTGGTTCTACGGCCTCCGGTGGCTGCGCCACCGGGCGGGCTGAGAGGGAAGCGTCATGAGTCCGTCCGTCAAATACACGCTGGGTCGCCTCGGCCTGTTCGTGGTGGTCTTCGCGCTGCTCCTGCCGGTGCCGCTGAACCTGCTCGTCAAGGCGATGATCGCGCTGGTCGCATCGGCCGGTTTCGCGTACTTCCTGCTGGCGCGCTGGCGCAACGAGATGGCCGAACAGCTGGCCGGGGCCGCGAACCGGCGCCGGGCGGAGAAGAACCGGCTGCGGGCCGCGCTGGCGGGCGACGAGTCCGCAGCCGCCGCGGGCGACCGGGCCGCCGAGCCGGCCGCGGGCGACCGGGCCGCGGGCGACCGGGCCGCGGCGCCGGCCGCGGAGGACGACGGTGCCGACACCGCCGCGTCCGACGGCAAGGCACACTGACCCTGGACGAACGCTGTCCCCGACCAGCGCTCCGGGTATCCATCACGCCGGGGTAGGGGGCAGTTTGGCATGACAGGCAGCACGGCAGATTCATTGCCAATGGTCGATCCCCGGTGATGCAGTGACGAGACGGGACCCCCATCCCTATCTCCGGAGGTCGTTCATGAGACGACGTGTCGCCACCCTCGCCGCCGCCGCGATCGGGCTCGCCCTTACCGCGTCCGCCGCTCCGGCCCAGTCCGCCGCCGCCCGCCCCGTCACCGCGGAGCCGGGCGCCGGCCCATCCGTCGACTCCTCAGCCCAGTACGAGGTGTACGACGCCCGTACGCCCGCCCAGCGCAACGCGATCGCCCGCACGGGCGCCGCCGTCGACGACGTCGAGCACGCCGTCGTGACCGTGACCGCCACGCGCAGCGAGGTGCAGGCTCTGCGCAAGCTCGGGTACACGGTCAAGCCCGTCGCCGACAGCCGCCCGGACGCCGGGCCGAACGCGCTCGACTTCCCGTCCCGCGACGCGGCGTACCACAACTACGGCGAGATGGTCGCCGAGGTGGACGCGATCGTCTCCCGCTACCCGTCGATCGCGAAGAAATACGTGCTCGGCACGTCCTACGAGGGCCGGCAGATCGTCGCCGTGAAGATCTCCGACAACGTCGCCACCGACGAGAACGAGCCCGAGGTGCTGTACGACGCCAACCACCACGCGCGCGAGCACCTCACCGTGGAGATGGCCGTCTACCTGCTGCACCTGTTCGCGGACAACTACGCCACGGACACCCGGATCAAGGGCATCGTGGACACCCGGGAGCTGTGGATCGTCCCGTCGGTCAACCCGGACGGCGCCGAGTACGACATCGCCACCGGCTCGTACAAGTCATGGCGCAAGAACCGGCAACCCAACAGCGGCTCCCGGTACGTCGGCACCGACCTGAACCGCAACTACGGCGACCACTGGGGCTGCTGCGGCGGTTCCTCGGGCAACCCGTCCTCGGAGACGTACCGGGGGCCCTCCGCGTTCTCGGCGCCGGAGACGCGGGTGATCCGCGACTTCGTCAACAGCCGGGTCGTCGGCGGCAAGCAGCAGATCAAGGCCGCGCTGGACTTCCACACCTACTCCGAGCTGGTGCTGTGGCCGTTGGGCTACACGAACGCCGACACCGGGCCGGGAATGACCGCGGACGACAACAACACGTTCGCCACCCTGGGGCGGCGGATGGCCGCCACGAACAACTACACCCCGGAGCAGGCGAGCGACCTGTACATCACCGACGGCGACTCGCTGGACTGGCTGTGGGGCGTGCACAAGATCTTCGCGTACACGTTCGAGATGTATCCGACCAGTTCGGCGCAGGGCGGCTTCTACCCGCCCGGCAGCGTCATCACCCGGGAGACCACGCGCAACCGCGAGGCGGCGCTACAGCTGGCCGAGGTGGCGGACTGCCCGTACCAGGTGATCGGCAAGCAGTCCCAGTACTGCTGAGCGACCGACGCCAGTACTGCTGAGCGACCGGCGATCCTGGCCGGGATCAGGAGATTCCGGCCAGGATCGCGAACGTGCCGCCCTGCGGGTCCTCGAGTACGGCGTACCGGCCCCTCGGGAAGCTCGTCGGCGGGTGCATCACCCGGCCGCCCAGGGCGAACGCCCGGGCGGCCGACTCGTCGCAGTCGGCGACGGCGAAGTACACCATCCAGTGTGGTGGCAGGTCGGCCGGCCATTGGGGGCCCAGCATCGGCTGCAGGCCGGCGATCGTGCGGCCCTCGCGCTCCCACACCACGTACGGCGGGCCGCCCGCCGAGCTGTCACGCGCCGTCCAGCCGAACACCTCCCCGTAGAACCGCGCCGATCCCTCCACATCCCGGGTGGTCAGCTCGTTCCAGGTCAGTGCACCGGGCCGGTCGAACACCTCGGCACCGCGCATCATCGCGGGCTCCCACACGCTGAACGGCGCCCCGGCCTGGTCGAGGAACGCGGCCATCCGGCCCTGGTCGAGCACGTCGAACGGAGGCACCAGGACCTGCCCGCCGGCCGCCTGGACCCGGGCGGCCACCGCGTCGGAGTCCTCCGTACCGATGTAGGTGCTCCAGGCGGTCGGCTGCCCTTCGCCGAACAGCGGCCCGGCGCCCGCCGCGGGCAGCCCGTCCAGATTGAAGACGGTGTAGCCGCCGGCCTCCGGGTCGGGTGACACGTGCGCGCTCCATCCGAACAGCGACGTGTAGAAACGGACGGCGTCGTCCAGATCGGCGGTCCCCAGGTCCACCCAGGTCGGTACGCCCAGGGTCGGTGCGGTCATGTGGCTGTGCCCTCCTCACGCATGCGCCCGCGGCCCTCGCTGCGCTCGGTGCACTCGCTCATCCGGTGAATCGTCGCACCGGCTGCCTTTCGTTGGGGTTAAGTGTCGAAGTTCTGGCTGAATCGGTGATCCGTCGGCGTCGATAGGTCCATGACGGATCCGGATTGCCGCACCCACCCCGCCGCATGCACTCGACCCGGGTGGATGATCTTAGCTACCGGCGCCGGTGAGTGGCTCGGGCAGCGGCTGAGCGTGCACCACGGACAGCCGGGACACCGCGCGGGTGAGCACCACGTACAGGCGGTGCAGGCCGCGCGGCTCGGCGGCGACGATGTCGGCGGGTTCGGCGACGATGACATGGTCGTACTCGAGGCCCTTGACGACCGTGGCGGGCACGACCGTGACCCGCGCCGCGGTCTCCACGTCGTCGGGCGTCGCGGCCGGGATCCCGGCCGCCGCGAGGTGGGCGCGCAGCCGGTCGACCGCGGCGTCGGCCGCGATGACCGCGACCGAACCCTCGTGATCCAGCGCGGCGGTGACCTCGACCAGGACCGCGGCGTCCAGGTCGGCGGGCTCGGCGACGTCGACGACGGCGAGGTCGCCGTCGCGGCGCAGCGACACCGCCTCGGGCACGTCCACGCCGAGCGCCGGCAACAGGCGGTTGGCCAGGGCGACCACGACCGCGGGTACGCGGAAACCGGTCGTCAGTGGCACCACGGCGGCGTCCGGCTTGCCCAGGTGGGCGAGGGTGTCGCGCCAGTCCGTGGCGGCCCAGGGCGCGGTGCCCTGGGCCAGGTCGCCGAGCAGGGTGATCGAGCCGTGCTCGCTGCGTCGCGCGATCGCCCGGGCCTGCATCGGGGAGAGGTCCTGTGCCTCGTCGACGACCACGTGGCCGAAGCTCTGCCGGCGTTCGAGCAGCCCCGCGGCCTCGTCGACCAGGACGGCGTCGGCGGCGCTGAACCGGGCGGTCTTGACCGTACGCGGCGGCTTGGTCCAGAGCAGTTCCTGCTGTTCCTCGGCGGTGAGGATGCCCTCGGCGCTGCGCGCCAGCAGCTCGGCGTCCGTGCACAACGCGACCACCAGCCCCTCCGGGGTGACCGCGGGCCACGCGGCGTCCAGGAACTCCCGGACCGGCGCGACCTTGGCCATCTTGCGCAGCCATCCCTCGCCGGGTGAATTCCCGGTGCGGTACTCGGACTGCCGTTGCAGCAGGCCCACCACCCGCGCCGACACGCGTTCCCGGCCCACCAGGTAGGGCAGCCCTTCGCGCCGGGCCTCGTCGACGATCCGGCGCAGCGGCTCCGGATCGATGCGCCAGCGGTACGAGCCGTCCGACACCATGATCGCCTCGGTGGGCTTGCCGATCCGCCCCCACAGCGCCCGGCGCAGCACCTCGGCCATCCGCGGGTCGTGCTTGAGCAGGGCCGCCGCGGGAGTGTCGGTGCCCCGCACCGGCACCCGGGCGATCAGGTCGTCCACCGTCGCCTGGGCCACCTCGACCTCACCGAGGGCGGGCAACACCGCGGAGATGTACGACAGGAACGCCGAGTTCGGTCCCACGATCAGCACGCCGGACCGGCGCAGCCGCTCCCGGTGCAGATACAGCAGGTACGCGGCGCGGTGCAGGCCCACCGCGGTCTTCCCGGTGCCGGGCGCGCCCTGCACGCAGATGGAGTCCGTCAGCTCCGCCCGGACCAGTTCGTCCTGCTCGGGCTGGATGGTGGCGACGATGTCGCGCATCGGGCCGACGCGCGGGCGTTCGATCTCCGCGGTCAGGATCCGGCTCCTGGTGCCGAGTTCCTCGCCGCGGTCGAGGTGCTCGTCCTCGAAGCTGGTCAACTCGCCCTTGACGAAGCCGAACCGGCGCCGGGTGGCGACGCCCTGCGGGTCGCGCACGCTGGCCCGGTAGAACGCGCGCGACAGGGGTGCGCGCCAGTCCAGCACCATCGGCTCACCGGCGTCGTCGGTGACGTGCCGCCGCCCGACGTGGTGCGCGCCCGCGTCCAGGTCCAGGCGGCCGAAGAACAGCGGGGTGTCGGGATTGTCGGCCAGCTCGGCCACCCGTCTGGACAGGTGCCGGCCGAGCTGCTCGGCGGTGTAGGCGTCCCCGGCCACGTTCTCGCCGGTGGCGAACAGGGCCTGGGCGCGCTCGCGCATGCGGCCCAGGGCCGCGCGGGACTCGGTGAGATGGTGGCGTTCGGCGGCGAGTTCGGTGTCGAGGTCAGGTGTCGTCACAGGTCGTCCTCCGGGCGGGTCCGGATCGCTCGCGTGTCCGAAGGGCCGGATCGCCGGCCTCGGCGCGGGGGGACGTCCGCTGCGGTGCATGCTCACCACGGCCGTCAAGCGGCCCACCAGGGTACGCGCGCCCGCCCCGTACCTCCACCGAATATCGCCTAGATGCAGATGGTCGGCAGGCCACCACCTTGCCAGCCTCAAAGGTTAAGAATATCCTTAACCCGGAGGTGGACTGGTGGAGTGGGAGATTTTGATGACCAGTCAGGTCGAAAGCTTCCTTGACACCCTCTATCAGTCCGATCGCGAATCGCATCGGCTGGTCAATCAGGCGATTCTTGTCCTCGAGCGCAACGGACCAGCAGAGGGTCGGCCCCTCGTGGACAGCATTACCGCCTCGCAGATCAGCAACATGAAGGAGCTGCGGCCGCCCTCCGTGGGCCGCACCGAGATCCGGATTCTTTTCGTCTTTGATCCTTGGCGGTCCGCGGTCCTACTCGTGGCGGGCGACAAGTCAGGTCAGTGGAATCGTTGGTATCGCGAGGCGATACCCGAGGCCGAGCAGCTCTACGCCACCTATCTAAAGGAGCGGGAAGGGGAGACGGGCCATGAGTGAGGTCAAGCGCTGGCGAGATACCGATCATCTGTCCCGGGCGGTGGCGACCGCTGGTGGTCCGGAGGCGTTCGACACCGTAGTCGGGCAGATGCTCGATGAGGCTCGCGGATGGCGGCTGGCAGAGCTTCGCAAGCGGCGCGACATGACCCAGGAACAGGTGGCCTCGAGGATGGGGGTGTCTGTAGCGCGGGTTTCTCAGATTGAGGCCGGTGACGTCTCCACCCAGGAGGTCCTCGGCCGGTACATTTCGGCGCTCGGGGGAACGCTCAAGATCATCGCCGACTTCGGTGATGAACAGCTCAAGGTCGCCTAGCTTCCAGCATGGGTGCGCCATGGCTAATGGCGAGGTTGTGCAGCGGATTCCTCGGGGTCGGGAGCGGCGGTGAGGTCATGCACTGGCGGGTGCAGGACGCCAAGCAGCGATTCAGCGAAGTCGTGCGCGCCGCCGAGTCCGGTGAGCCGCAAGTGGTCACCAGGCATGGCCGGGATGACCTCGACCCCGGGCGCAGCCGTGACCTGCCACGGGACATCCGGTGAGCTGTGCACGGGCGTGTTCTTCGACCGAATCGGCGCACCCGCGGGCGGCGCGGTGCGGGGCGGAGATAGCGTCGCCCGCATGAACGTTCAGCGGCCGCGCGTCGGGCACATTCAGTTCCTCAACTGCCTCCCCCTCTACTGGGGCCTGATGCGCTCCGGCGCGCTGCTGGACGTGGACCTGCGCAAGGACAACCCGGACCGGCTCAACGCGGCCCTGGTCGCCGGGGACCTGGACATCGGCCCGATCTCCCTGGTCGAGTACCTGCGGCACGCCGACGATCTGCTTCTGCTGCCGAACCTGGCCGTGGGCAGCGACGGGCCGGTGCTGTCGGTCAACCTCATCTCCACCCGGCCGCTGGCCGAGCTGGACGCCCGGCCGGTCGCCCTCGGCTCCACCTCGCGTACCGGGGTGCTGCTGGCCCAGATGCTGCTGGCGGAGCGGTACGGTGCCGAACCGGACTACTTCCGGTGCCCACCGGACCTGCCGCAGATGCTGCTGGAGGCCGACGCCGGGGTGCTGATCGGCGACCCGGCGCTGCGCGCGATGTACGAGGCGCCGCAACGCGGCCTGCAGGTCGTCGACCTGGGCCAGGCGTGGCACGAGTGGACCGGTCTGCCGATGGTGTTCGCGGTCTGGGCGGTCCGCCGGGATTTCGCGGCCGCCTACCCGGGCGTGGTGAAGGACGTGCACGAGGCGTTCCAGCGCTCCCGTGACCTGTGCCTCGGCGAGCTGGACGAGGTCGCGCGTGCGGCCGCCCGGTGGGAGCCGTTCGACGTGGCGACGCTGGCCACGTACTTCCGGGCCCTGGACTTCTCCCTCGGTGAACGCCAGATCGCGGGGGTGCGGGAGTTCGCCCGGCGGGCGGCCGCGCGGGGGCAGACCCCGCCGCTGCCGGCGGGCGGGCCGGAGTTCGTGGAGCTCTGAGCCGGTCAGCCGCCGCCCGTCAGGGCCGCGCGACCGTGCGGGTGGGTGCGTCGGATTCGGTGCGCGTCTGGCGGGGGATGACCGGGATCGCCTGACCCGCCGCCGGGGACACGCCGCGCAGCGTGAGCAGGCTGGCGAACAGGCCTGAGAACACGACGGTCACGCCGACGGCGATCGCGGTGGCGGACGGCAGGACCAGCCGGATCGTTCCGCGCGGGTCGAGGTGGCCGAAGCCGGTCTGGCCCCAGCTGGTCAGGGCGACGCTCGTGCCGAGCACGCCGAGGAACACCAGGGACAGCCCGATCAGGATGCAGCGTTCGAAGCTGAGCCAGCGCACCCACCGGTGGGGCCGCTGAGGCACGATGCCTTCGAAGTGGCCGTACAGCTCGGCGAAGCCGCCGAAGAGCAGCAGCTGGGCGCCGACGAGTACGGCAACGCAGGCGTACACCAGGGCGTTGATGTCGAACTCGACCCCCGCGAGGTGGCGGGGGGCCGCGGCCAGCGCGCCCGTGCCGAGCAGGCCGAGCAGCGCCAGCGCGAAGCCGGGCCAGACCAGCGTGCGGCGCGGCGCGAACACCAGCAGGAACCGCAGGTGCCGCCAGCCGTCGCGCCAGGTACGCAGGTGCGGCGGGCGGCTGCGGCCGTCGGGCCGCAGCGTGGTCGGCACCTCCACCAGGTCGTATCCGCTGAGCTGGGCGCGGACGACGAGCTCGGAGGCGAACTCCATGCCCGGCATGCGCAGGTCCAGGGCGCGGATGCGGTCGCGCTGGAAGCCGCGGATGCCGCAGTGGAAGTCGCCGACGGTCCTCAACCCGAACAGCGCCCGGCCGAGCCAGGACAGCACCGGGTTGCCCAGGTAGCGGTGCAGCGGCGGCATGGCGCCGGGCGCGATGCCACCGCGGAACCGGTTGCCCATGACGACGTCGTGGCCCGCGCGCAGCTGCTCGATGAACGGGCCGAGATTCGACAGGTCGTACGAGTCGTCCGCGTCGGCCATGATCACGTACCGGCCGCGGGCCTCGGCGATTCCGTTGATCAGGGCGGCGCCGTAGCCGCGCCGGGGCGCGTGCACGACCCGGGCGCCCGCCGCGCGGGCGATGTCCTGCGAACCGTCGGTGGAGCCGTTGTCGCTGACCAGCACCTCGCCGCTGACCCCCAGGTCGGCGAGTGAGGTCAGGGCCTTGCGGACGCAGACCTCCAGGGTCTCGGCCTCGTTCAGGCACGGCAACAGCACGGTGACTTCAAGATCGGATTGCACGTCAGTGACTGCTTTCAGGGATGGTGATCTTCGACGCGGCGGTGGGCTGACGCGGCGCTGAGTCGGGGGCAGGCGATGCGGCGGGGTCCGGCGATGCAGCGGGGTCCGGCGATGAGGCGGGGTCCGGCGGCGGGAGCGGGGCCGACGGCAGGGCGAGGGCTGACGCGGGGCTTGCCGGGGAGGCCGTCGTCTCCGGTCGGCGGGAGCGGGCGACGGCCACGATCCGGGTGATCGCGAGCGCCGTGCCGAGCGGGATCAGGGTGACCGCCGGTACGGCGTACCGGTAGTCGAACATGCTGGTGGCGACGGAGAGGACCATGGTGCCGAAGCCCGCGCCGACCAGCAGCAGGGCGTCGGCGGTGGTACGCCAGCCCGGGCGGCGCGGGCGCCACAGCGCGGCGATCAGCGCGAGTACCACCCCGGCGGCGTAGAGCGGGCCGGGTGTGGTGGCGACGTCGCCGTATCGCTGCAGCTTCTCGCCGAGGGGGTTGGGCGCGGGGATCGTCGTCGGCGGAATCCACAGTGGCGGCCCGGCCGGGAGGTAGTACCCGGCACTGCAGGAGACCCCCGGCTTGCCGGGTGGCAGCCACAGGTCGGCGAGGCATCGGGCGGACCCGTCGAGTGGTGCCCGGGGCGCCAGGTGCCATCCCACCTCGGTGGCGACCATCCGCAGGTAGGCGCCCGGTTCCTGGGTGATCACGGCTTTCGCGAACTCACCCAGGAACGGATCGTCCGCCTCGAGGGGATAGCGGCTGCGCGCTGGACTGATGGAACCCCAGATGTACATGTCCGGCCGGTGTGTCCAGAACGCCGGTGGGTCGGGCATGCACAGGGTGCGCTGCTGCGGGGTGAGCTGGAGCCGGTCGCAGTCGGCGATGGGCATGACCCGGGCATAGAGGAACCGACCCTGATACTGGCCGAACGCGTAGACCTGCCAGGTCTGGTGATACCAGACCAGGTAGCCGCCGAGGATCAGCCCGGCCGGCAGCAGGAAGGCGCCCAGGCGTGCCCACCCGCACCGGCGCACGAGCAGATACAGCATCGCGAGCGCGAGCACGGGCAGGCCGATGGTCCGGGTGACTGCGGCCAGGGCCAGCAGCACGCCGCCGAGTGCGGCACCGACCGCGCCGATCCGTTCACGCCAGGCGAGCGCCATCAGCCCGGCGACCGTGAGCACCACGAACGTGGTCTCCGCGAGGATGTAGTGCTCCAGCGTCAGCTGGCGGGCGTCGAGGGCGAGCGGGACGACCGCGAGAGCGGCCAGCCACGGCCAGGTGCCCCGGCGCACGAGGAAGGCGTATCCCGCGACGATCAGGGCGACCCCGGCCAGGTGCTGCGTGAGCGCCACCGGTGCCAGCTCGGCGAAGGGGTGTGTGAACGGCTTCAGCAGCAGGGAGTATCCGTACGGGCGCACGGTGTAGGGGGTGCCGTCGGCCGCCGCGGCCACGTACGGCCGGCTGTCCGGGAAGAAGAACGGGTGCGGGTACGCGACCAGGAACATGGCACGCAGCGTGAGTGCGCCGCCGAGGACGAGCCACAGCCCGAGGTGTCGCCAGAGGAATCGTCCGGATCTCGCAATTCGGGCAATTGCTGGCGAAGTGACCGTCCCTTGTGGCGAACCGCCCTCGGCTCGGGGGGCGGCGGCGACGGCAGACAAAGGGCATCCAAATGGATCATGGCGTGACGATTACCCGCCAGTCTGCCAGCTCGCCGTCGTCCTGTATGCCCCCTGTTCATCCTCCGGGACTCGTCCACCTCGGCCGGATCGTCGTCCGGACGGCCATGACGGTCCGTGATGGGCGGACGCCACCGGTGCACCCGCCCCCGATGCAGGTCAGGGCCGGATCGGTCAGGACAGGATGTCGTCGAGCGCCGCGACGTCCTCGACGCTGAGCTGCCAGGATCCGGCGGCCGCGTTGGCGCGTACCTGTTCCGGTGTCGTCGCTCCGGCGATCACGCTGGCCACCGCCGGGCGGGCGGCCAGCCCCGCGATGGCGACGTCGAGCAGGCTGTGCCCGCGTACGTGTGCGAACGCTTCGAGGGTCTCGATGAGGTCCCACGGCGCGCCGTCGAGCCAGGTCCGGTACCGGTCCTGGGCGAGGCGGGTGCCCGGGGCGGGCGCTTCGCCGCGCCGGTACTTGCCGCTGAGCAGGCCGCTGTCGAGGGGGAAGAACGGCAGCAGGCCGAGCCCGAACTGCTCGCAGGCGGCGACGACCTCGACCTCCACGTCCCGGTGCAGCAGGCTGTACTGGTTCTGGGCGCTGATGAAGCGGCTCAGGCCGCCGGTGCGGGCGGTCCAGTCCGCGTCCGCGATCTGCCAGCCGTGGAAGTTCGAATTGCCGATGTAGCGTACTTTGCCCGACTTGACCAGATCGTCTAGAGCGGACAGTGTCTCGTCGATCGGGGTGCCTTCGTCCGGCGTGTGGAACTGGTAGAGGTCGATGTAGTCCGTGTCGAGCCGCCGCAGGGACGACTCCACCGCCCGGACGATGTACGCGCGCGACCCGCGCACCCCCCGGTCCGCGCCGTTCAGGCCCTCCATGTCCATCCCGAACTTGGTGGCGACCACCACCTCGTCGCGGCGGCCCTTGAGCGCGGCGCCGAGGCATTCCTCGGAGCTGCCGTGCGGGGTGCCGTAGATGTCGGCCGTGTCGAACAGCGTGATCCCGGCGTCGATCGCCGCGTCGACCACCGCGCGGGTGCCGTCGGAGTCCAGCTTGCGGCCGAAGTTGTTGCAGCCGATGCCCACAGCGGACACCACGAGCCCGGAGTCGCCGAGCCGGCGGTAGGTCATGTCGATCGCGTCGCTCATGCCGTGAGCCTATGCCGTCGGGCGGGCCCGCCTCCCCGGGATACACCTCGACAAGACATCTGCCGTTCTCTATTGACACATGATGTTAACAGTTCGGATGCTATGAGAGCGCTCTCCCCCAGCGCGCGTTCCCCTCATCCCCATCCCCCGAGGAGTCCCCCGTGCACACCCGAAGAAGGCTCCTGCACGCGCTTGCCGCCGTCGCGGTGACCGTCCCGGTCACCGCTGCGATCACCCCGGCACCGGCCGAGGCCGTCGGCCCGGCGCTGCTGCCGGTCACGGTCACCAACAACACCGGCCGCGGCGACGCGGTCTACCTGTACGTCCTCGGCATCAACCTGAGCACCAACAAGCTCGGGTACGTCAACCGCAGCGGCGCGTTCACCCCGTGGCCCGCCGGGCAGATCCCACCGTCACCGGCCCCGGACGTCGCGATCGGCGGCCCCGGCAACGGGGGCAGCACCACGGTCCAGTTCCCCCGTGGCTTCTCCGGCCGCGTCTACTTCTCGCTCGGCGAGAAGCTGAAGTTCTTCCTCACCCCGGACGGCCTCGTGCAGCCCGCGCCGTGGGCGGCCGGCGACCCGAACCAGAACATCCTGTTCGACTGGAGCGAGTTCACCTACAACGACGCCGGGCTGTGGCTCAACAGCTCGCAGGTCGACATGTTCGCGGTGCCGCACGCGGTCTCGGTGACCGGTGCCACCAGCGTCACCCGGCGCACCGGGGCCCTGGTCGACAACGGGCGCAACACCGTGATCAACTCGATCAAGGCGCAGTCCGGCTGGTCCGGCTCGGTGTACACCCGCTCCGACGGCACCGTGCTGCGGGTCCTGGCTCCCGGCAAGGCCGCGGGCGCCGGGCTGCTCAGCGCGACCTACCTGGACTCCTACATCGCCTCGGCGTGGAACGCGTACACCGGCAAGACGCTGACCGTGGTGCCGTTCGCGGACCAGCCGAACACGAAGTACTACGGCCGTACCTCCGGCAACGTCATGAACTTCACCAACTCGGCGGGCCAGCAGGTGGCGTCGTTCAACCGGCCGAGCAGCGCGAGCGTATGGGGCTGCGCCGGTGACCTGCCCGCCCCCAACGACCTGGTGGTCGGGCCGATCTCGCGGACCCTCTGCGCGGCGCTGAACCGCGGCACGCTCGGCACCATCGACACCCAGCCCAGCCTCAACGCGGCCGACTTCTACAAGAGCAATCCCACCAACCAGTACGCGAAGATCATCCACGCCAGCATGGCCGACGGTAAGGCGTACGCGTTCCCGTTCGACGACGTCGGCAACTTCGAATCCCTGGTGAACGACGGCGACCCGCGCTCGGCGTCGATCACCCTCACGCCGTTCGGCGCGGGCGGGGGCAGCACCCCGGCGCCGACCGGCGTCAGCGTGGTCAGCAACTGGAACGGCAAGTGCGTCGACGTGCCCGGATCCAACTTCTCCGACGGTGTGCAGCTGCAGATGTACACGTGCAACAACACCAACGCCCAGAAGTGGGCCTTCAACGCCGGTCGCCTGGAGGGGCAGAACGGCAAGTGCATGGACGTCTCGGGCGGCGGTACGGCGAACGGCACCCTGATCCAGATCGCGAACTGCAGTACCAACCCGGCACAGCAGTTCACGCTCACGGCCGCCGGTGACCTGGTCAACCCGCAGTCCAACCGGTGTCTCGACATCAAGGACTGGAACGGCAACGACGGGGCCAAGGTGCAGATCTGGGATTGCGCCGGCTCCGCCAACCAGCGGTGGCATCAAGGCTGAACCGTTACCGATTCGGCGAGGGGCGGCGCCCGCGGCCACCGGTCGTTGGCGTCGACCCCTCCTGCTCCGTGGTCTCGGGTGTGCCCGCGAGCCCGCGGTACGCCGGGCGCAGCAGGTCGAGCAGCGGGATGTGCCGCACCCGGATCGGCGGCGGATCCAACGCCCGCAGCAGCAGTTCCGGGGGTGCGGCCACCCGGGCGGGGCGTTCCCGCAGGCGGCTCAGGGAGATGCCCGGGGAGTAGAAGTCCGTGAGCCGGTCCGCCAGCGGCTCCTCCGGGACCGCCAGCGGGTCGGGCGGTGCGGGCGGCTCGGGCATCCCGCGCAGCGCGTCGAGCAGGGCGTCCCGGCCGCGGCCCCGCCAGGCCAGCACCAGAAACGGGTCGTCGTCGAACGCCTCGGCCAGCACGTACAGCACCGCGGAGGCGTGCTTGCAGGGGACCGCCCAGTCGGGGCACGAGCAGCGCAGGTCCAGCGTCGTCGGGAACAACGGCAGGTCCAGGTCGGCGAAGACGTCGATGATCTCGTGCGGCATCTCGCCCGCCAGCAACGCCGCCCGGTACAACGCCCGGGACGCCAGCTCGTCCTCGACGCGGGCCCACCCGGCGTCGTCGTACGCTCCGATCGTGATCGTCACCTCGTACGGCTTCGGGCGGGAACCCTGCACCCGGGCGGTCACCTGCCCGGCGGCGAGGGTGAAGTCCATGACCTGACCCTTGCGCGCGTACGAGCGGCCGCGGGCCAGCCGGCCCGGCTGGCAGATCTCCTCCAGGATCGCGACGAAGCGCCGCGACCACCACCGCTCGCCGATCGCGCCGCGCTTGGCGCGTACGGCGATGCCGCCGTCGACCTCGATGGGTCTGGCGGCCTCGTAATACCGGCCCTGCGGATCGACCGGCACGTCAGCCCACCGCCACGGGATCCAGCGCGAACAGCTCGCGCAGTTCGGTCGTACTCAAATCGGTGATCCAGTCCTCGCCGGTGCCGACGACCGCGGCGGCGAGGGTCTTCTTCCGCTCGATCATCGCGTCGATCTTCTCCTCCAGGGTGCCGGTGCAGATGAACTTGCGCACCTGGACGTTGCGCGACTGCCCGATCCGGAACGCCCGGTCCGTGGCCTGATCCTCCACCGCCGGATTCCACCAGCGGTCGACGTGGATGACGTGGTTGGCCGCGGTGAGGTTGAGCCCGGTGCCGGCCGCCTTGAGCGACAGCAGGAACAGCATCGGCTCCGGGTCGGACTGGAAGCGGTCGACCAGCTCGTCGCGGCGGGCCTTGGACAGCCCACCGTGCAGCCACAGCACCGGCCGGTCGAGGTGCGCGGCCAGATACGGCTGCAGCAGCGTCCCGAACTCGGCGAACTGCGTGAAGACCAGCGCCTTGTCGCCGTCGGAGATGATCTCCTGCGCGAGCTCCTCCAGCCGGGCCAGCTTGCCCGAGCGCCCGGGCAGCCGGGAACCGTCCTTGAGCATGTGGGCGGGATGGTTGCAGACCTGTTTGAGCTTCATCATCGCGGCCAGCACGTTGCCGCGCCGCTGGATGCCCTCGGAGTCGGCGATGACGGCCATCATGTCCTCGACCACCGCCTGGTACAGGGTCGCCTGTTCCGGGGTGAGGGTGCACCAGACCTTCATCTCGTTCTTCTCCGGCAGGTCGGAGATGATCGACTTGTCCGTCTTCAGCCGGCGCAGCACGAACGGGCCGGTGGCCCGCTTGAGGGCGGCCGTGGCGTCGGTGTCCTGGCGTACCTCGATCGGCTCCTGGAAGCGCCGCCGGAACCGTTTCGCGGAGCCGAGCAGGCCGGGGTTGCAGAACTCCATGATGGACCAGAGCTCGGCCAGGTGATTCTCCACCGGGGTGCCGGTCAGGGCGAGCCTGGTCCGGGCCGGGATCGCCCGGACCGCCTGCGCCTGCCGGGTCCCGCTGTTCTTGATGGCCTGCGCCTCGTCGCAGACCACCCGGCCCCACGCCGCGTCGCGCAGCGCGCCCAGGTCCCGCAGCGCCGTCCCGTACGTCGTGATGACCAGGTCCGCGTCGGCGATCTGCGGGGACAGGTCGTCGCCGCGCGCGCGGGCCGCGCCGTGATGGACGTACACCCGCAGCCCCGGGGCGAACCGCGCCGCCTCCTTCTGCCAGTTGCTGACCAGCGACATCGGGCAGATCAGCAGCGTCGGCGCGACCGCACCCGCGCCCCGCTCCGCCAGCAGCAGCGACAGCGTCTGCGCGGTTTTGCCCAGGCCCATGTCGTCCGCGAGGATGCCGCCCAGCCCCAGCCGGGCCAGGAAGTGCAGCCACGACAACCCGCGCTCCTGGTACGGCCGCAGCCGCCCCTGGAAGCCTTGCGGCGTCGGCACCGGCGAGAGCCGCTCCGCCGCCCGCCCGGAGAGCAGGTCGCCCAGCGACCCGTCCGCGTCGACCTCGACCAGCGGCAGGTCCTCGTCGCCGCCGTCGACGACCTGCTGGAGCACCTCCCCGGCGGTGCGCTCACCCTCGCGGCGCCCGCCGACCGCCTTCAGCGCCGCCCGCAGCTGGCGTTCGTCCAGCTCCACCCACTGCCCGCGGACCCGGACCAGCGGCACCTTGAGGCGGGCCAGCTCGGCCAGCTCGTCCGCGTCGACCGTCGCGTCGCCCACCACCAGATCGATCCGGAAGTCGACGAGCTGCTCGAGGCCGAAGCCGGAGTCGGCCGCCGCCTTCTGGGTGGTGCCCTTGCGGCTGCGGGTGGTGAGTTTCAGGCCGACCGCCTTGCGTCCCGCCCAGGCGGGCAGTTGCACCCCGAACCCGGCGGCCTGCAGCAGCGGTGCGGCCTGCCGCAGGAAGTCGTGGGCACCGGCGGTGTCCAGCGTCATCGCGTCGGGGCGCGGTGCCTGCAGGGCCTCGTGCAGTGCGGGGAAGAGCCGGACGGCCCGCCCGAGCCCGGCCAGCAGCATCTCGTCCGGTCGGGGCGGCAGGCCCGGCAGGTGAACTCCGGCCCACAGCTGTTCCGCGGGCAGGTACAGGCTCGGGTCCTCGGCGGACTGCAGCGCGAACTCCAGGCGCCAGTCGTCCTGTCCGGGCAGCGGCTCGACCAGGCGAAAGCTGACCCGGATCGGGCCGTTGGCGTCGTGCGCCGCGCGCAGCCAGGCGCTCAGCGTCCGCTCCAGCGCCGCGACCTCGGCGGGCGGCGCGCCTGGCAGGGTCGGGTCGGCCGCGGTGAGGGCGAGCGCCCACCGGTCGGGCAGCGGGGCCTTGGCACCCGGCCGGTGGCCCAGCAGCAGGCGTTCCGGCAGCAGGGCCCGCGCCGCGGCGTCGACCAGGGCGTCCAGGGCGGCCGCCAGGGTCGCGCCCACTCCGGCGTCCGGTCCGGCGGCCCGGCACACCGGCGGCATCGCGGCACCGAAGTCGCGGTACGTCGCCGCGTCCGCGCCCGTCTGCACGGGCCGCCACCGCGCCGCCGGGACACCCGCCTCGGTGACCAGTTGGGGCAGCATCCGGCCGCGCCGGGCCAGGTCGCACGCGTGGCCTGCCAGCAGGCAGAGGTAGCGCAGCGAGGCGGCCGGTGCCCACGGCCCGTCCGGGTCCGGGTCGGTCAGGGCGGCGAGCGCGGCCAGCGCGGCGTCCGGGGGCAGGAGTACCGCGGGCGTCGGCCATGACCCCAGCCGGATCCCGCGCCGCGACATTTCGGCGCCCGTCTCCGGTGACGGCAGCGGCGTGCGGGTCGTGCCGGGCAGCAGCAGAGTCAGTTCCGCGTCGGCCGCTTTGGCGAGGACGTCCTGGAGGCCCCCGTCGCCGTCGGCGGCTGGGCCTTCGCCCCGAACAGTCGGCTGGTCGCCGTCCTCGGCGGCCGACGGGTCGGCGTTGAGCAGGATGGCGCGCAGAGCCTCCGCGGGCACCGCACCCGGGTGGATCCGCGGGCGGGACCGGGGGCGCGACGGCAGCAGGGCGGCATCACTCTCGGCCCACACCGCGAGCCCGCCGGCCGTACCGGTCACCCACGTGCCATGAACGAGCAGCACGCCGCCTCCGCTCCTGATGGGGATCCTTCGAGCCTAACGACCCGATCCGACACGAAGCCGGGCGTGGCCACCGGGCACCAGGCCTGGCCGTGACCGGTGCCGCTGACGTGTTCCACCCGGGCACGTACGCTTCGAGGCGTGACGGCGAACCCGGAGATCGACAGCATTCTGCAGCGCGGCGCGGACGGCGGGCGGATCACCCCCGAGGAAGCGCTGCTGCTCTACACGGAGGCGCCCTTCCACGCGCTGGGCGAGGCCGCGGACACGGTCCGGCGCCGCCGGCACCCGGACGGCATCGTCACGTACCTGATCGACCGCAACATCAACTACACCAACGTGTGCGTCACGGCCTGCAAGTTCTGTGCCTTCTACCGGGCGCCGAAGCACGCCGAGGGCTGGTCGCACCCGATGGAGGAGATCCTGCGCCGGTGCGGCGAGGCGGTCGAGCTGGGCGCCACCCAGGTGATGCTGCAGGGCGGTCACCACCCCGACTACGGCGTCGAGTACTACGAGACGCTGTTCTCCTCGGTCAAGCAGGCGTACCCGCAGTTGGCGATCCACTCCATCGGGCCCAGCGAGATCCTGCACATGGCCAAGGTCTCCGGCGTCTCCATCGAGGAGGCGATCGTCCGGATCAAGGCCGCGGGCCTGGACTCGATCGCGGGTGCGGGCGCCGAGATGCTGCCGGACCGGCCGCGCAAGGCGATCGCCCCGCTCAAGGAGTCCGGCGCGCGCTGGCTGGAGGTCATGGCGGTCGCACACCGTAACGGCCTGAGCTCCACGGCCACGATGATGATGGGTACGGGCGAGACCAACGCCGAGCGCATCGAGCACATCCGGATGATCCGTGAGGTGCAGGACCTCGCCGTGGCCAACGGTTACCTCGACACGCCGGTCGAGGCGTCGCACGAGGTCGGCGGGTTCCGGGCGTTCATCCCGTGGACGTACCAGCCGGAGAACAACCACCTCAAGGGCCGGACCCAGGCCACCACACTGGAGTATCTGCGGTTCATCGCGGTGTCCCGGCTGTTCTTCGACAACGTGGCACACCTGCAGGCGTCGTGGCTGACCACGGGCAAGGACGTCGGCCAGCTGTCCCTGCACATGGGCGTGGACGACCTGGGCTCGATCATGCTGGAGGAGAACGTCATCTCCTCGGCGGGCGCCCGGCACCGGTCCAACCTGCACGAACTGATCTCGATGATCCGTACGGCCGACCGCATCCCGGCCCAGCGCGACACCCTGTACCGGCACCTGGCCGTGCACCACACCGCGGCCGAGGACCCGACGGACGAGCGGGTGGTGTCCCACTTCTCCTCGATCGCCCTGCCCGGCGGCGGGGCCCGGCGCAGCCTGCCGCTGGTCGACGCCGGCTGACCCGGATCGGCGGCGGTCCATTTCCGGAGGCCGGTCGGCAACGACCGTGGTCGATTTGCCCGAGGCCGATTCCACCGTCCGGCGTGGTTGATCAACCGTTCGGACAGCCGCCGGTCGGCGGTCCGCACGGGAGCGGATTGCTCCTCGGTAACAAGCGCGTCGTCCGGCTGTCTGGGTGCGTATCCCCTAGTTACGGTGCCTGCGTAACACCGCACCACTGAACGTCGCCACGGCATCTGACCGCCGGCGGCGGGGTCGGACCCGACCGATGGCGGTCGTATATATAACGCACCAGGCGCGGGCGGGATGGGTCACCATCCCGCCCGCGTTGTGTGCGGCGGTGGCAGAGTGGGCAACCGTGACGCGCGCAGATCTGGACAAGCAGCCGCACGAGGTCGCCGAGATGTTCGACGGCGTGGCCGAGCGGTACGACCTGACCAACACGATCCTGTCCTTCGGCCAGGACCGGGGGTGGCGCCGGGCGACCCGGGCCGCGCTGGGCCTGCGGCCGGGGGAGCGGGTGCTGGATGTCGGTGCGGGCACGGGCGTGTCCACCGAGGAGATGGCGCTCTCCGGGGCGTACGCCGTCGGCGCGGACCTGTCGGTGGGGATGCTGGCGGCCGGGCGTCGTGGGCGCCCCGGGGTCCCGCTGGTGGCGGGGGACGCGCTTGCGCTGCCGTTCCCCGACGGTGCCTTCGACGCGGTGACGATCTCCTTCGCGCTGCGCAATGTGGTGGACACCGGCGCGGCGCTGCGCGAGCTGGCCCGGGTGGTCCGCCCGGGCGGGCGGCTCGTGGTGTGCGAGTTCAGCCACCCGACGAGCCCGGCGTTCCGCACCGCCTATCTGTCGTACCTGATGCGCAGCCTGCCCGCGGTGGCCCGGGCGGTGTCGAGCAATCCCGACGCGTACGTCTATCTCGCCGAGTCGATCCGCGCCTGGCCCGACCAGGAGGGCCTGGCCGCCCGCATGCTGGAGGCCGGGCCGTGGTCGCGGGTCGGCTGGCGGAACCTGACCGGTGGCATCGTCGCACTGCACCGCGCCACCAAGGTCTAGCCGGCACCACGGGGATCGCGCGGAATCGGCATCCAAGCGCCATCATGGGCGGGATTTTGCCAATCATGCCTCTTATGGGCGGTTTGGGTGATTAGCTCGATGGTATGACCATGTCCAGTCAACCGGTCGACTCCTTCGGCGTCGACACCGAGATCGACCTCGCCATCGACGAGCAGGACGAGGGGGAACGCCGCGCCCACGAGCTGGCCGCCCGGATCCGTACGGTGGCCGCGAGCGATCCCGAGCTGGCGCAGGATCTGGTGGATCAGCTGATTGTGGCGCTCGACCGCGCGCTGGGCGGTACGTTTCGGGAGCACCTGGACGGAGCCGCCCGGGACGCCGCCGACCGCGCGATCGCCACGGGCGCGCCGGGAGCCGGCGACGCACCGGGCGGCGCCGCCGCGCCCGTCGCGGCCGACAGGCCGGGCAAGCCGCGCCACGCCGCGACGGCGGCCACGACGGACGGCGAACCGCACGTTGACACGAAGAGCAAGATGGACACCCCGACGAGCACGGTGAGGCACGGCGGGGATGGCGCTGCACCGTCGACATCGCCATCCCGGAACGGTTAGGTACCCCTAACCCCTATCCACTTCGATGGCAGTCCTAGACTCCGACCTGGGCTGGCTTGTGAACTGTTTCACTAGCCCGCACGCGAACGGAGGGTGAGCCGTGAACGAGCACGTGGCCGCGGCAGGCGCCATCGCCGACGAGGCGGACGTGATCGTGGTCGGCGCCGGGCCCGGCGGGTCCGCGGCGGCGTACCACATGGCGCGGCACGGCCTGCGCGTCCTGCTGCTGGAGAAGACCGAGTTCCCCCGGGAGAAGGTCTGCGGCGACGGGCTCACCCCGCGCGCCACCCGGCAGTTGATCCGGATGGGAATCGACACCTCCGAGAAGGCCGGCTGGCTGCAGAACAAGGGCCTGCGGGTGATCGGCGGGGGCGTACGCCTCGAACTGGACTGGCCGGAGCTGGCCAGCTTCCCCAGCTACGGCCTGGTCCGCACGCGACTGGACTTCGACGACATGCTGGCCAGGCGCGCGGCCGAGGCGGGCGCCCTGCTGCGCACCGGCGTCAACGTCACCGGGCCGGTGCTCGACGACGACGGCCACGCGATCGGGGTCACCGCCAGGGTCGGCCCCGGTAAGGAGCCCGTCCAGTATCGGGCGCCGCTGATCATCGCGGCGGACGGTGTGTCCGGCAAGCTGCCGCTCGCCATGGGACTCGCCAAACGCGACGACCGTCCACTCGGCGTGGCGGTCCGGCGCTACTACCGGTCACCCGTACGGGCGGATGATGACTATCTGGAGTCCTGGCTGGAGCTTCGCAGCGCCCAGAACTCCGACGTCCTGCTGCCGGGGTACGGATGGATCTTCGGGCTCGGCGACGGCCGGGTCAACGTCGGGCTCGGCATCCTGAACTCCTCCAGCGCGTTCGGGAAGACGAACTACCGGGCCATGCTGACCGACTGGCTCGGCACCACCCCGCCGGAGTGGGGCATGCGCGGCGAGGAGCACGCGGAAGGGCCGGTTCTGGGCGCTGCGCTGCCCATGGGCTTCAACCGGGTGCCGCACTACACGCGTGGCGTCATGCTCGTGGGCGACTCGGGCGGCATGGTGAACCCCATGAACGGCGAGGGCATCGCGTACGCGATGGAGTCCGGTGAGCTGGCCGCCGAGGTGGCGGTGCAGGCGCTGGCCCGGTCGGCGGGCGCCGACCGGGAGCGGGCGCTGCGGGCGTACCCGGCGGAGCTGAAGCTCCGCTTCGGTGGGTACTACCGGCTCGGTGGGATGTTCGTGAAGCTGATCGGCAACCCGCAGATCATGCGGATCGCCACGAAGCACGGCATGCCCCATCCCACGCTGATGCGCTTCGTCCTCAAGCTGCTGGCGAACCTGACCGACCCGCGCGGCGGAGACGCCATGGACCGGATCATCAACGGCCTCACGAAAGCGGCCCCCACGGTATGACCGACTGCACCGAGCGCAGCGAGGGCCGGGAGGGCATGCCCGGCCGGCACGGTATGAGCGAGCGCGGGAGGGCACGTCCGGCCAGCACAGTCTGGGCAGTTCGGGTACCCCCGGTCGCAGGTGGGCAGAACGGGATTAATAGTGTGAAGCGGCTAACAGTCGAGCAGGAGACGGTATGACGCTCAACCCCTACGTACCGATCGTCGGGCTGCTGATCCTCGGCGCGCTCTTCGCCCTGTTCTCGGTCTCGGTGGCGCCCATCGTGGGCCCGAAGAGATACAACCGCGCCAAGCTGGACGCGTACGAATGTGGCATCGAGCCCGCGCCCCAGCCGATCGGCGGCGGCCGCTTCCCGATCAAGTTCTATCTGACCGCGATGCTGTTCATCGTCTTCGACATCGAGACCATCTTCCTCTACCCCTGGGCGGTGTCCTTCGAGGTGCTGGGCCTGTTCGGGTTCGTCGAGATGGTCCTGTTCATCGTCGCCGTCTTCATCGCCTACACGTACGTGTGGCGGCGTGGCGGCCTGAACTGGGACTGATAACCAATGGGAATCGAAGAGAAGCTGCCGAGCGGCATCCTGCTCACCTCGGTGGAGAAGCTCTCCAACTGGGCCCGCAAGTCGTCGTTCTGGGGCGCCACGTTCGGCCTGGCCTGCTGCGCCATCGAGATGATGGCCTCCGGTGGCCCGCACTACGACCTGGGTCGCTGGGGCATGGAGGTGTTCCGCGCCTCGCCCCGCCAGGCCGACCTGATGATCGTGGCGGGCCGGGTGAGCCAGAAGATGGCCCCGGTCGTGCGCCAGATCTACGACCAGATGCCGGAGCCCCGCTCGGTGATCTCGATGGGCGTCTGCGCCTCGTCCGGCGGCATGTTCAACAACTACGCGATCGTGCAGGGCGTCGACCACATCATCCCGGTCGACGTCTACCTGCCGGGCTGCCCGCCGCGGCCGGAGATGCTGATCGACGCGATCCTGAAGATGCGCGAGAAGGTCATGGCCACCCCGCTCGGCCCCAACGGCCGCAAGATGCTGGAGGCCCGCCGGGCCGAGGGCAAGCTGCCCATCGTCGCCCCGGGCGCCATGCCCTCGTCGTACCGGGCGGACCCCCAGCGGCGCGAGCAGTGGATCCAGGCGGTCAAGGAGGGCCGCGAGGAGCAACTGCGCATCGAGAACTGGATGAAGCTGCAACCGCACATGCGAGGGGAGGGCCGCAAGTGACGTCCGACAGCACCAAGGGCCCGGCGACCGAGCCGAACCGGCCCTCCGAGCAGCCCGGCGCGGGGGTGCCCGTGGCGGCCCCGCCGGTCGGCGCGGCCGCTGGCGCGCCCGCCGACTACCCGCGGGCGGTCAAGCGCGGCATGTTCGGCGTGCGCGGCTCCGGCGACACCTCCGGATTCGGCGGCCTGGTCCGGCGTACGCCCAGCCTCGGGGACACCCCGCGGCCGTTCGGCGGGTACTTCGACGAGGTGCACGACGCGCTGGAGGAGGCGTACCCGGGCTTCGCGGACGCGATCGAGAAGGTGATCGTCGACCGGGGTGAGCTGACCCTGCACATCAAGGCGGAGCGCATCGCCGAGGTGTGCCAGGTGATGCGCGACGACGAGGCGCTGCGCTTCGAGCTGTGCTCGTCGGTGAGCGGTGTGGACTATCTGGGCAGCGACGAGCGCCGGTTCCACATCGCCTACCACCTGACGTCGATGACGTTCCGGCGGCGGGTGCGCCTGGAGGTGGCCGTGCCCGAGGGGGTGGCGATCCCGTCCGTCACCGGGGTGTACCCCACGTCCGACTGGCAGGAGCGGGAGACGTACGACATGTTCGGCGTCGTCTTCACCGGCCACCCCAACCTGACCCGGATCCTCATGCCGGACGACTGGGAGGGCCACCCGCAGCGCAAGGACTACCCGCTCGGCGGTGTGCCCGTCGAGTACAAGGGCGCCGAAATTCCTCCACCAGACCAGCGGAGGGTCTACCAATGACCACGCATACGACGGGTGAGCAGGCCTACGCGACCGAGCGGGAGACCACCGAAGGCCGCGTCTTCACGGTGACCGGCGGCGACTGGGACACGGTCGCCGAGGGCATCGACCCGCTCAGCAACGAGAAGATCGTCGTCAACATGGGTCCGCAGCACCCGTCCACCCACGGGGTGCTGCGGCTGGTGCTGGAACTCGAGGGCGAGACCGTCACGGAGTGCCGCCCCGTCATCGGGTACCTGCACACCGGCATCGAGAAGAACCTGGAGTACCGCAACTGGACCCAGGGGGTCACGTTCGTGACCCGCGCGGACTACCTGGCCAACATGTTCAACGAGGCGGGCTACTGCCTCGCGGTCGAGAAGCTGCTGGGGATCACCGACGAGATCCCGGAGCGGGCGAACACGATCCGCGTGATGTTCATGGAACTCCAGCGGATCGCCTCGCACCTGGTGTGGATCGCCACCACGGGCATGGAGCTCGGCGCGATCTCGATGATGCTGTACGGCTTCCGCGAGCGCGAGTACATCCTCGACATCTTCGAGGAGGCGTCCGGGCTGCGGATGAACAACGCGTACATCCGGCCCGGGGGTCTCTCCCAGGATGTGCCGGAAGCGGCCCTCACCAAGATCCGCGACTTCCTGAAGTACCTGCCGAAGAAGCTCAAGGAGTACGAGAAGCTGCTCTCCGGCCAGTTCGTCTGGCAAAAGCGCACGCAGGGCGTCGCGGTGCTCGACGTGACCGGTTGCCTCTCCCTGGGCATCACCGGCCCGGTGCTGCGCTCGGCGGGTCTCGCCTGGGACCTGCGCAAGACGATGCCGTACTGCGGGTACGAGAGTTACGAGTTCGACGTGCCCACCGCCACCACCGGTGACGTGTGGGGGCGCTACCTGGTGCGGATGGCGGAGATCCGGGAGTCGCTGAAGATCATCGAGCAGGCCCTGGACCGGCTGAAGCCGGGCCGGATCATGGTCGAGGACCGCAAGATCGCCTGGCCCGCACAGCTCGCGCTGGGCGTGGACGGCCTCGGCAACTCGCTCGAACACGTCGCCAAGATCATGGGTCAGTCGATGGAGTCGCTGATCCACCACTTCAAGCTCGTGACCGAGGGTTTCCGGGTCCCGCCCGGCCAGGTGTACGTCGGCATCGAGCATCCGCGCGGCGAGCTCGGCGTGCACGCGGTCTCCGACGGCGGCAGCCGCCCGTACCGGGTGCACTACCGCGACCCGAGCTTCGTGAACCTCCAGGCCATCCCCGCGATGGCCGAGGGCGCCCTGCTGGCCGACGTGATCGCCGGCGGCGCCTCCCTTGACCCGGTGATGGGTGGGTGTGACCGCTAAATGTCTGATAGCACGGTGGAGTTCTCCCCGGCCGCCGCGCCGCTCGCGGAGAAACTCCTGGCACGGGCGCGCGAGATCATCGCCCGCTACCCGGCGGGCCGGGAACGGTCCGCACTGCTCCCGCTGCTGCACCTCGTGCAGTCGCAGGACGGATACGTCAGCCCGGCCGGGGTGGCGTTCTGCGCCGAGGTGCTGGGCATCAACAAGGCCCAGGTCGGCGCAGTCGCGACCTTCTACACCATGTACAAGCGCCGGCCCACCGGCGAGTTCCTGGTCAGCGTGTGCACCAACACGCTGTGCAACGTCATGGGCGGCCAGGAGGTGTACGACGAGCTGGCCGAGCACCTCGGCGTCGGTCACGACGAGACCACCGCGGACGGCCGGGTCACCCTGGAGCACGCGGAGTGCCTCGCGGCCTGCGACTACGCCCCGGTGATGACGGTCAACTACGACTTCTACGACAACGTCACCCCGCAGGGCGCGATCGACCTCGTCGATGGTCTGCGCGACGGGCAGCGCCCGGCGCCCACCCGCGGGGCGCGGCTGTGCTCCCTCAAGGAGATGGCGATCCAACTCGCCGGGTTCGCCGATCCGCGCGACGGTGCGGTCGCCGACGGCCCGGCCGGGGCGCCCACCCTGCGCGGGGTCACGCTGGCCCAGAAGAACGGCATCGCGGTCCGCAACTTCAACCCGGACACTCCGATCCCGACGACCAAGCCCGCCCCCGGTCAGCCGGCGGCCCCCGCCAAGACCGCCGCACCGACCGCGGCGGCGAAGGCGCCCGCCGGCGAAAAACCGGCAGCCGACGCCGAGCCCGCCAGCGGCGCCAAGGCGGCGCCTGCGGACAAGGCGGCGCCCGCAGCCAAGGCGGCGTCCGGCGACAAACCGGCCGCGCGCCGCGCTCCCACCACGAGAACGCGCGCCAAGGCCGCGGGCTCCGACCCGCAGGCCACCAAGGCGGCGGCTCCCGACGCCAACGCTCCGGCCAGCGACGCCAAGCCCGCCGGGGACAACCCCGAACCGCAGCAGAGCAATCTGCGGAAGGCCGCCGGGGGCACCGACACCGCCGCTGAGGAGGCAGAGCAGTGACCGAGCCTCGACGCGAAGTCCTGGAGAAGCTCACCCCCGTCCTCACCAAGCGCTGGCTGTCGCCGGACGCCTGGAAGATCGACGTCTACGAGCGGCTCGACGGCTACGCGGCTCTGCGCAAGGCCCTCGCGGTGCACCCCGACGACCTGATCCAGCTCATGAAGGACTCCGGGCTGCGTGGCCGCGGCGGCGCGGGCTTCCCCACCGGTCTCAAGTGGGGCTTCATCCCGCAGGGCGACGGCAAGCCGCACTACCTCGTGGTGAACGCCGACGAGGGCGAGCCGGGCACCTGCAAGGACCTGCCGCTGATGACGTACGACCCGCACTCGCTGGTCGAGGGGTGCATCATCGCCTCGTACGCGATCCGCGCCAACCGGGCGTACATCTACATCCGCGGTGAGGCGGTGCACGCGGCGCGGCGGCTGCGCAACGCGGTGCGCGAGGCGTACGTCAAGGGCTACCTCGGCAAGAACATCCTCGGCACCGGGTTCGACCTGGAACTGGTGGTGCACTCGGGCGCCGGGGCGTACATCTGCGGCGAGGAGACCGCGCTGCTCGACTCGCTGGAGGGCTTCCGCGGCCAGCCGCGGCTGCGGCCCCCGTTCCCCGCGGTCGCCGGCCTGTACGCCAGCCCCACGGTGGTCAACAACGTGGGCACGATCTCCAGCGTGCCGTACATCGTGCTCGGCGGCGCGGAGTGGTGGAAGAGCATGGGCACGGAGAAGTCGTCCGGCCCGATGATCTACTCCCTGTCCGGCCGGATCACCAACCCCGGCCAGTACGAGTGCGGCCTCGGCATCACCCTGCGCGAGCTGATCGAGCTGGCAGGTGGCATGAAGCAGGGGCACCAGCTCAAGTTCTGGACCCCGGGCGGCTCGTCCACCCCGCTGCTCACCGCGGAGCACATCGACGTGCCGATGGACTTCGAGAGTGTCGCGGCGGCCGGGTCCATCCTGGGCACCACGGCCGTCCAGATCTTCTCCGATCAGGACTGCCCGGTGTACGCCACGTACCGGTGGCTGGAGTTCTACCACCACGAGTCGTGCGGCAAGTGCACCCCGTGCCGGGAGGGCAACTACTGGATGGTCCGGACCTACCGGCGGATCCTGGCCGGTCAGGGCACCCACGAGGACCTGGACACGCTGCTGGACACCTGCGACAACATCCTCGGCCGCTCGTTCTGCGGTCTGGGTGACGGCGCGACCAGCTCGGTGACCTCCTCACTGCAGTACTTCAAGCAGGACTACCTCGACTACATCGAGGGTCGGACGGCTCCCCGGCTGTCCGAGAAGACCCTGGTAGGAGCGCACTGATGACGGACGTTGCCAAGCCGACCGACACCGTCACGCTGACCGTCGACGGGGTCGAGGTGACGGCCGCCAAGGGCGAGCTGGTCATCCGGGTCGCGGAGCGGATGGGTATCGAGATCCCGCGGTTCTGCGACCACCCGCTGCTGGCCCCCGCCGGGGCGTGCCGGCAGTGCCTGGTCGAGGTGGAGGGCCAGCGCAAGCCGGTCGCCTCGTGCACCCAGACGGTCGCCGAGGGCATGGTGGTCAGGACCCAGCTCACCTCGCCGGTGGCCAAGAAGGCCCAGGCCGGGGTGATGGAGCTGCTGCTCATCAACCACCCGCTGGACTGCCCGACCTGCGACAAGGGCGGGGAGTGCCCACTGCAGAATCAGGCGCTGTCCACGGGCCGCTCGGACTCGCGGTTCCAGGAGAACAAGCGCACGTACGAGAAGCCGATCCACATCTCCAGCCAGGTGCTGCTGGACCGGGAGCGGTGCGTGCTGTGCCAGCGGTGCACCCGGTTCTCCGAGGAGATCGCGGGGGACAAGTTCATCGACCTGATGGACCGCTCCTCCGGCGAGCAGATCAACGTGTACCGGGACGAGGTCTTCGGCGGCTCGGACGGCGAAGGGGATGTCCCGTTCAACTCGTACTTCTCCGGCAACACCGTGCAGATCTGCCCGGTGGGCGCGCTGACCGGCCAGCAGTACCGGTTCCGGGCCCGGCCGTTCGACCTGGTCTCCACGCCCACGGTGTGCGAGCACTGCTCGGCGGGCTGCGCGATGCGTGCCGACCACCGGCGCGGCAAGGTGCTGCGCCGCCTCGCCGGTGACGACCCGGCGGTGAACGAGGAGTGGAACTGCGACAAGGGCCGGTGGGGCTTCCGGTACGACACCGCGGCCGACCGGATCACCACCCCGCTCGTCCGCGACGCCGACACCGGTGAGCTGCGCGAAGCCTCGTGGAGCGAGGCGCTGTACGTGGCGGCCGAGGGTCTGCGGGCCGCCCGCGAGCGCGGCGTCGGGGTGCTCACGGGTGGCCGCCTGACGGTCGAGGACGCGTACGCGTACGCGAAGTTCGCGCGGGTGGCGCTGGGCACCAACGACATCGACTTCCGGGCCCGGCCGATCGGCGCGCACGGCGAGGAGGCCGACTTCCTGGCCGCCGGCGTGGCCGGGGTCAGCGACGTCAGCTACGCCGACGTGGAGAAGGCTCCGTCGGTGGTGATCGTCGGGCTGGAGCCGGAGGAGGAGTGCCCGATCCTCTTCCTGCGGCTGCGCAAGACGTACGTGCACAAGAAGCTCGGCGTGGTGGCGGTGGCGCCGTTCCTGACCCGCGGCTTCGAGAAGCTCGGTGCCACGCTGGTCGAGGCGGTGCCCGGCGCCGAGGCGCGGCTGCTGGCCGGCGACCCGGCGATCGCGGCGGCGCTGTCCGCCGAGGGGGCGTTGCTCATCGTGGGCGAGCGGCTGGCGGAGGTGCCCGGCGGGCTCTCGGCCGCCGCCGCGCTGGCCGCCCGTACCGGTGCCCGGCTGGCCTGGGTGCCGCGGCGCGCGGGCGACCGCGGTGCGGTCGACACGGGCTGCCTGCCGAACCTGCTGCCCGGTGGCCGTCCGGTCACCGACGCCGGGGGCCGTGCGGACCTGGCCGCCGCCTGGGACGTGCCGGTCGAGTCCCTGCCCGCCGCGGTGGGCCGCGACACCGACGCGATCGTGGCCGCCGCCGCGGCCGGCGAACTGGGCGGGCTGCTGGTCGCCGGGGTGGACCCGGCCGACCTGGCCGACCCGCGCCTGGCCGAGCGGGCCCTCGACGCGGTGCCGTTCCTGGTCAGCCTGGAGCTGCGGCACAGCGCGGTGACCCGCCGCGCCGACGTGGTGCTGCCGGTCGCCCCGGCGGTCGAGAAGCCGGGCACCTACATGGACTGGGAGGGGCGGCTGCGCACCTTCGGGACCGTGCTGAAGACCAGTGCGATGACCGACGGACGGGCGCTGGAGGCGGTCGCCGCCCTGCTGGACGTCACGCTCGGCACCGGCGACGTGAACGCGATCCGCCGCGAACTGGGTGGGATGCGGGCCAACACCTCGGCCCCGCAGGCCGCCCCGACCGTGGAACCGGGCCCCGTGGCGGAGCCGGCGGCCGGGCAGGCCGTGCTGGCCACCTGGCATCAGCTCATCGACCTGGGTCGCCTGCTCGACGGCGACGAGGTCCTGGCCGGGACGGCCCGCCCGCCGCTGGTCCGGATCGCGAAGGGTACGGCCGAGGCGCTCGGGGTCGCCGACGGCGACCCGCTGACGGTCGGTACGGACACCGGCGCGATCACCCTGCAGACGGCGATCACGGAGATGCCCGAGGGCGTGGTGTGGTTGCCGACGAACTCACCGGGCGCCACGGTCCGGCGCAGCCTGGGTGTGAGCTCGGGCGCCGTGGTCCGGCTGACCGCCGGGGTGGCGGGCCCGCTGCTCGCGCAGGCCCCGCACGCCTCGGCCGCCGAGAGCAACCTGCTCGCCTCCCCCGAGGTCAGCAAGAAGGGGGTAACGCCGTGATGATCCTCGCCGAGGCGCAGGATCCCACCCTGCAGACGTTCGAGAACGACGTCTGGTGGATCGTGCTCATCAAGCTGCTCGGGGTCTTCGTCGTCCTGCTGCTGCTGACGCTCTTCACGATCAACTATGAGCGCAAGGTCGTGGCCCGGATGGCGGTGCGGCCCGGCCCCAACCAGGTCGGCCCCAAGGGCTGGTTGCAGAGCCTCTCGGACGGCCTCAAGCTGCCGTTCAAGGAGGAGATCATCCCGATCACCGCGGACAAGGCGGTGTACTTCATCGCCCCGGTGATCTCGGCGACGACCGCGTTCACCGCGTTCTCGGTGATCCCGTTCGGCCCGGTCGTGTCGATGTTCGGGCACAGGACCGCGCTGCAGCTGACCGACGTACCGGTCTCCGTGCTGGTGCTGCTGGCGTGCTCCTCGATGAGCGTGTACGGCGTGGTGCTGGCCGGCTGGGCGTCGGGCTCGACGTACCCGCTGCTGGGTGGCCTGCGCTCCAGCGCCCAGATGATCTCTTACGAGGTCGCGATGGGGTTGTCCATCGTGGCGGTGTTCATGACCGCGGGCACGATGTCCACCTCGCAGATCGTCAAGGCGCAGGCGGGCAACGAGCCGTCCTCGATCGACATCCTGGGCTGGCATCCGACGGCCCCGAGCTGGTACGCGGTGCTGCTGCTGCCGAGCTTCATCATCTACGCGATCTCCGCGGTCGGTGAGACCAACCGGGCGCCGTTCGACCTGCCCGAGGCCGAGTCCGAGCTGGTCGGCGGCTTCCACACGGAGTACTCGTCGTTCAAGTTCGCGATGTTCTTCCTCGCCGAGTACATCAACATGATCACCGTCTCGGCGCTGTGCACGACGCTGTTCCTGGGCGGCTGGCGGGCCCCGTGGCCGATCACCGCATTCTGGTCCGACGCCAACTCGGGCTGGTTCGCACTGATCTGGTGGCTGGCCAAGGTGCTGATCCTGCTGTTCGGCTTCATCTGGCTGCGGGCCACGCTGCCCCGGCTGCGCTACGACCAGTTCATGCGGTTCGGCTGGAAGGTCCTCATCCCGGTCAACCTGGTGTGGATCCTGTTGCTCTCCGCCGTCCGGGTGCTCAACACCGAGACCTCGCAGCAGAACAAGTGGCTGATCATCGGCGGGGTGCTGATCGCCGTGGTACTGGTCGCGGCGTTCTGGCGCACCGGCAGCCGGGAGCCGGCACTGTCGCTGGAGGAGCAGCTCGCGCAGCGGCCACCGGGCAGCTTCCCCGTACCTCCGCTGGACCTGCAGGTGCCACCCAGCCCGCGCGCCCGCCGCGCGGTGGCCGAGCGCGAGCCCGCCACCGTGGGCGGCGGCACCACCGAGACACCCGACGACACACCAGACGAGGAGGTGTGACGTGGGGACGTTCACGGGCTCGTTCAAGGGCTTCGGGGTGACCTTCGCGCACATGTTCCGCAAGGTCATCACGACCGACTACCCGTTCTCGCCGCCCACCCCGGCCCCGCGGTACCACGGCCGGCACATCCTGAACCGGCATCCGGACGGCCTGGAGAAGTGCATCGGGTGCGAGCTGTGCGCGTGGGCCTGCCCCGCGGACGCGATCTACGTCCAGGGCGGCGACAACACCGAGGAGCAGCGCTTCTCCCCGGGTGAGCGGTACGCCTCGATCTACCAGATCAACTACACCCGGTGCATCTTCTGCGGCCTGTGCATCGAGGCGTGCCCGACCCGCTCGCTGACCATGAGCAACGAGTACGAGCTGGCGCGCGACTCCCGGCAGGACCTGATCTTCACCAAGGAGCAGCTGCTGGCGCCGCTGCTGCCGGGCATGGAGCAGCCGCCGCACCCGATGCGGCTCGGCGACACCGACGTGGACTACTACGTCGGTGCGCTGACCAACCCGGGGACCTCGGCCGGCGCGGAGCGCGCGCCGTGGTCGGAGACCGGCACGACGGACGCGGCCACCGAGGTGGACCCGGCCAGCCGCCCCGAGACGGCGGGTCCGGCCCGCCGCGGCGGCGGCAAGGCCGAGGCGGCCAGCTCCGGCCTCAAGAAGGGCGGAGCCTGATGGGTACGTTCGCCGCCGCGGCCGGGCAGGTCTCGGCCACCGAGGCCTGGGGATTCTGGATCATGGGCAGCCTGGCCGTCCTCGGCGCCCTGGGCATGGTGCTGGCCCGCAACGCGGTCCACTCCGCACTGTGGCTGATCGTGACGATGCTCTGCCTGGGCTTCCTGTATGTGGTCAACGACGCGCCGTTCCTGGGCCTGGTGCAGATCATCGTCTACACCGGCGCGATCATGATGCTGTTCCTGTTCGTGCTGATGCTGGTGGGCCGCGACAACTCGGACTCGCTGATCGAGACGCTGCGCGGACAGCGGGTGGCGGCGATCCTGCTCGGCATCGGCTTCGCCATCCTGGTCGCCACCGGCCTGGCCCGTTCGCTGGGCGGTGGCGGCACGGTCGTCGGCCTGGACGCCGCGAACGCGGGCGGCAACGTCCAGGGCATCGCCCGGGTGCTGTTCACCAACTACGTCTTCGCGTTCGAGGTCACCTCCGCGCTGCTGATCACCGCGGCGGTCGGCGCGATGATCCTGGCCCACGTCGAGCGGGCCAAGGAAGAGATCCACGACCAGGTGACCCGCATGAAGGAGCGGTTCCGCCCGGGCAACCACCCGGCTCCCAAGGCCGGCCCCGGCGTGTACGCGAACACCATGTCCGTGGCCGCACCGGCCCGCCTGCCCGACGGCAACCTGTCCGAGCGCAGCATCTCGCCGATCCTGCCCGTGCGTGAGCTGACGGCGCGCGAGGCGGCCCCGAAGGGAACAGAAGAGTGACTCCCGACTACTACCTGGTGCTCGCGGCGATCCTGTTCACCATCGGGGCCACCGGGGTGCTGATCCGCCGCAACGCCATCGTGCTGTTCATGTGCATCGAGCTGATGCTGAACGCCGCCAACCTGGCGCTGATCACCTTCAGCCGGATCAACGGCGGCCTGGACGGGCAGATCATGGCGTTCTTCGTCATGGTCGTCGCGGCGGCCGAGGTCGTGGTCGGCCTGGCCATCATCATGTCGATCTTCCGGACCCGGCGGTCGGCGAGCGTCGACGACGCCAACCTCCTCAAGTACTGAAGGGCCTGCACGTGGAACCAGTGGAGTACGCCCATCCGGTGGGCCCGCTGCACCTGCTCTGGCTGCTGGTAGCGATTCCGTTGGCCAGCGCGGCGATCCTGCTCCTGCTGGGGCGGGCGGCCGACAAGTGGGGGCACTGGCTCGGGGTGCTGTCGGTCGCGGCGAGCTTCGTGCTCGGCCTGATCTTCTTCATCCAGCTCGCCTTCCTGACCAACAAGTCCGCCGAGCAGAGCCTGTGGAACTTCATCGTGGTCGGCGACTTCAAGGTCGACTTCGGGTTGTTGTTCGACCCCCTGGCCGGGGTGTTCGTGCTGCTGATCACCGGCGTCGGCTCCCTGATCCACCTGTACGCGGTCGGGTACATGGCGCACGACGAGGGCCGCCGGAAGTTCTTCGGCTACTTCAACCTCTTCGTGGCGGCGATGCTGCTGCTGGTGCTCGGCAACAACTACGTGATGCTCTACTTCGGCTGGGAGGGCGTCGGCCTGGCGTCGTACCTGCTGATCTCGTTCTGGTACACCCGGCCGTCGGCGGCCACCGCGGGCAAGAAGGCGTTCCTGATGAACCGGGTCGGCGACGCCGGCCTGGCGATCGGCATCTTCCTGATGTTCGCCACCCTGGGCTCCACCCAGTACGCCGACGTGTTCAACGGGGTCGGGGCGCTGTCCTCCACCACCGTCCTGATCATGGGGCTGCTCCTGCTGCTCGGCGCGTGCGGCAAGTCCGGCCAGTTCCCGCTCCAGGCGTGGCTCCCGGACGCGATGGAGGGCCCCACCCCGGTGTCCGCCCTGATCCACGCCGCGACCATGGTCACCGCCGGTGTCTACCTGATCGCCCGGTCCAACCCGATCTTCAGCGCGAACACCGCCCTGCAGACCGTCGTGGTCAGCGTCGGGGCGCTCACGCTGCTCATTGGCTGCATCATCGGCGCGGCCAAGGACGACATCAAGCGGGTCCTCGCCTGGTCCACGGTCAGCCAGATCGGCTACATGTTCCTCGGGGTGGGCCTGGGCGGCGGCGCGTACGCGCTGGCCATCGTCCACCTGCTGGCGCACGGCTTCTTCAAGGCCAACATGTTCCTCGGCGCCGGTTCGGTGATGCACGGCATGCACGACCAGGTGGACATCAGACGCTTCGGCGGGCTGTACAAGTACATGCGCTGGACGTGGATCACCTTCATGATGGGCTGGCTCGCGATCATCGGCATGTTCCCGTTCTCCGGGTTCTTCTCCAAGGAACCGATCATCGTGGCCGCCTTCGAGCGCGAAGGCTGGACCGCCTGGCTGTACGGCACCGCGGCGCTGGTCGGCGCGGGGCTCACCGCGTTCTACATGACCCGGCTGTTCATCCTCACGTTCCACGGCCCGAAGCGGTGGACGGACGACATCAAGGAGCCGCACGAGTCGCCGTACATCATGACCGTGCCGCTGATGCTGCTGGCGCTCGGCTCGATCGGCGCGGGTGGGCTGCTGGCCACGTCCATCCCGGACTGGCTGGAACCGGTCTTCGGGCCGGAGCCGCACGAGGTGGAGCCGGTCATCCCGCACGGCGTGATCACCGCGCTGTCGCTGGCGCTGACCGTGATCGGCGCGGGCATCGCATACATGCTCTTCCGTAACGGCACCGCCGAGCAGGAGCAGCCCGCGGGCGTGGTGGTCACCGCGGCGCGGCGCAACCTGTACACGGACGCCGTCAACGAGGCGGTGTTCGAGAAGCCGGGCATCTTCCTCACCCGGGCCCTGGTCTTCTTCGACAACAAGGGCATCGACGGGGTGGTCAACGGCATCGCGGCCAGCGTCGGCGGCGGCTCGGGCCGGTTGCGGCGGCTGCAGACCGGCTTCGTCCGTTCGTACGCCCTGTCCATGCTCACCGGCGCCGTCGTGGTCCTCGGTGCGTTCCTCGTCATCCAGCTGGGGTGGTTCTCGTGACGGACTCCGGATTCCCGTACCTGTCCGTCCTGACACTGGCCCCGCTGGTGGGGGCGGTGGTGGTGGCGTGCATCCCGCGGGCCAAGGCCCAGGTGGCCAAGACCGTGGCGCTGGTCTGGTCGCTGGCCGTGCTCGCGTTCAGCATCGTCATGTACGTGGACTTCCAGGTCGGCGACCACGCCCCCCGGTTCCAGTTCGTCGAGTCGTACCCGTGGATCCCGACGTGGGACGCCCGGTTCACGTTCGCAGCGGACGGCATCGCGCTGGTCATGTTGCTGCTGATCGCGGTGCTCGTGCCGGTGGTCATCCTGGCGTCCTGGCACGACGTCGACGAGACGCAGCGTTCGGCGTCGACGTACTTCGCGCTGCTGCTGGCGTTCGAGTTCACGATGATCGGCGTGTTCGCGGCCGCGGACGTGTTCCTGTTCTACGTGTTCTTCGAGGTCATGCTGATCCCGATGTACTTCATCATCGGCTCGTTCGGCGGTGTCCGCCGCCAGTACGCCGCGGTGAAGTTCTTCCTGTACTCGCTGGTCGGCGGCCTGTTCATGCTGGCCGCGGTGATCGGGCTGTGGGTGCTGGGCGGGCACACGTTCGACTTCACGAAGCTGGCCGACGCGGCATCCGGACTGGACACCAACACCGCGCGGTGGCTGTTCCTCGGGTTCTTCATCGCCTTCGCGATCAAGGCGCCGTTCTTCCCGTTCCACACCTGGCTGCCCGACGCCGGTGGCGCCGCCCCGGTCGGCGCGGCGGCCCTGCTGGTCGGCGTGATGGACAAGGTCGGCACGTTCGGCATCCTGCGGTACTGCCTGCCGCTGTTCCCGGAGGCGTCGCGCTGGTTCGCCCCCGCCGCCCTGGTGCTGGCGGTCATCGGCATCATCTACGCGGCCCTGCTGGCGGTCGGCCAGAACGACCTGAAGCGACTGGTGTCGTACACCTCGATCGCACACTTCGGCTTCATCGGCATCGGCATCTTCGCCTTCACCACCCAGGCCGGCACCGGCTCGGTGCTGTACATGGTGAACCACGGCCTGGCCACCGGCCTGCTCTTCCTCGTGGTCGGGATGTTCATCGCGCGGCGCGGGTCGGCGCTGGTCAGCGACTTCGGCGGCGCCGGGAAGCTGCTGCCGGTGCTGGCCGGCATCATGCTCTTCGCCGGTCTGGCCTCCCTGGCGCTGCCCGGTACCGCGCCGTTCGTCAGCGAGTTCCTGGTGCTGATCGGCACGTTCACGGTGCACAAGGCGTACGCGGTGATCGCCACGGCCGGCATCATCCTGGCCGCCGCGTACGTGCTGTGGATGATCCAGCGCACCACCCAGGGTGACCTGAATCCGGCCCTGACCGAGCTGCCTGCGATGCGGCGCGACATCACGCTGCGCGAGAAGGTGGTCGTCGCGCCGCTGGTGCTGCTCCTGCTGCTTCTCGGCTTCTACCCGAAGCCGGTCACCGATGTGATCAACCCGGCGGTCCAGGCGACCATGCAGGACGTCGGTACGACCGATCCGGCCCCCACGGCGGTCGCGAACGGAAAGGTGGGGCCGTAGCCATGGAGAAACTCCAACTACCCCCGATCGACTATTCGGCGCTGGCGCCGATGCTGATCCTGTTCGGGGTGGCCTGCGTGGGGGTGCTGCTCGAGGCGCTGGTGCCGCGGCGGGCCCGGCACGGGGTGCAGCTGTCGCTGGCGCTGCTGGCCTGTGCGGCCGCGTTCGTCATGGTGGTCCTCGAGCGGGGCAGCCGGATCATCACGATCGGCACCGCGGTCGCGGTCGACGGTCCCACCCTGTTCCTGCAGGGCGCGATCATCGTGCTGGGCGCGGTGTCGCTGCTGCTCATCGGCGAGCGCACGGTCGAGCCCGGCGGTGCGTTCGTGGCGCAGGCCGCGATCACGGTGGGCTCGCAGAAGGACGTGCGGCAGACCGTCGGGGCGCCGGGCGGCACGGAGGTCTACCCGCTGGCGCTGTTCGCCCTCGGCGGCATGCTGATGTTCGTGTCCGCGAACGACCTGCTGACGATGTTCGTCGCGCTGGAGGTCTTCTCGCTGCCGCTGTATCTGCTGTGCGCGCTGGCGCGGCGGCGCCGTCTGCTCAGCCAGGAGGCGGCCCTCAAGTACTTCCTGCTCGGCTCGTACGCCTCCGCGTTCTTCCTGTTCGGGGTCGCGCTGCTCTACGGGTACGCGAACGGGGTGCACTTCAACCAGATCCACGAGGCGGTCGCGAACCCGGCGCGCAGCCAGGTCCTGCTGTACGCCGGGCTCGCGCTGCTGGCGATCGGGCTGCTGTTCAAGGCCGCGCTGGCGCCGTTCCACGTGTGGACCCCGGACGTCTACCAGGGGGCGCCGACCCCGGTCACCGCGCTCATGGCGGCCTGCACCAAGGTCGCGGCGTTCGGTGCGCTGCTGCGTGTCCTGTACGTCGGGTTCGAGGGGGCGCGGTGGGACTTCCAGCCGATCCTGGGGACCATCGCGGTGCTGACCATGCTGGTGGGCGCGGTGCTGGCGGTCACCCAGACGGACATCAAGCGGCTGCTGGCGTACTCGTCGATCGCCAACGCCGGGTATCTGCTCGTCGGTGTGCTGGCCCTCAACCAGGCCGGTGTGTCCAGCACGATGTTCTACCTGGTCGCGTACGGCTTCTCGGTGCTGGCCGCGTTCGCCATCGTCACGCTGGTGCGCGACGCGGACGGCGAGGCGACCCACCTGTCGCGGTGGGCGGGGCTGGGCCGCCGGTCGCCGGTGTTCGCCGGGGTCTTCACGTTCATCCTGCTGGCCTTCGCCGGTATCCCGCTGACCAGTGGCTTCACCAGCAAGTTCGCGGTCTTCGGGGCGGCCGTCCAGGGTGGTCAGACCTGGCTGGTGATCTTCGGGGTGATCACCAGCATGCTGATCGCGTTCCCGTACCTGCGGGTCGTCGTCATGATGTGGCTCTCCGAGCCGGGCGACAGTACCCCGGCGGTGTCGATCCCGGGCTTCCTCACCTCGGCGGCCCTGACCATCGGGGTGATCGCGACGCTGGCGCTGGGCGTGGTCCCCGCGCCGCTGCTCGACCTGAGCGACAAGGCCGCCGACTTCGTCCGATGACGGCGGTGGCCGGGACGGGCCGCTGATGTTCACCCGCGCGTGTCGACGGAGCAGGGCTCCGCTGGCGCGCGCGGGTGTTTCCGGTCCCGGCCGGTCGTCGTGGTCCGGCGGACGAAACGGGCCAAACCATCCCGTACCCGGAAATGATCTTGCGTGATGGACCCCTGGGCCGGAAGCGTCGGGGGCATATGGCATCGTGAAAGTGTGGTGAGCACCGGTGACAGTGTGCTGAACTCGCTCGGCCTCGACATCGACCCGGCGATCGACGCGTCCGTGTCCGCAATGCTGGGCAGTGTCGAGGACGCGCTGCGGAAGAACGTGGTCAGCGCGGACCCCCTGGTCGCCGAGGCGGCCCGGCATCTCATGGACGCGGGCGGCAAGCGGTTCCGGCCGCTGATCGTGGCGCTGGGGGCCCAGTTCGGCGACCTCTCCTCGCCCGACCTGGTGCCGGCGGCCCTGGTCGTGGAGCTGACCCACCTGGCGACGCTGTACCACGACGACGTGATGGACGAGGCCGACGTGCGCCGCGGTGCGCCGAGTGCCAACGCCCGCTGGGGCAACTCCGTCGCGATCCTGGTGGGCGACTACCTGTTCGCGCGCGCCGCCGACATCGCGGCCTCGCTCGGGCCCGAGGCGGTGCACCTGCAGGCGCGCACGTTCGCGCGGCTGGTGCACGGTCAGATCGCCGAGACCGTGGGCCCGCGCGGCACCGATCCGATCGCCCACCATCTGCACGTCATCGCGGAGAAGACGGCCTCACTGATCGCCACCTCGGCCCGCTTCGGCGGGCTGTTCTCTGCCGCCGCCCCGCACCACGTGGAAGCGCTCGCGGGCTACGGCGAGACGATCGGCATCGCCTTCCAGCTCTCCGACGACCTGCTCGACATCGCCTCTGAATCGGTGCAGTCCGGCAAGACCCCCGGCACGGACCTGCGCGAGGGCGTGCCAACCCTGCCGGTGCTGTACGCCCTGGCCAGCGACGACACCGACGCCTCCGCCGTGCGCCTGCGCGAGCTGCTGGCCACCGGGCCGATCACGGACGACACCCTGCACGCCGAGGCGCTCGGCCTGCTCCGCGAGTCCGTGGCCATGAAGCACGCCCGGGAGACCGTCCGCACGTACGCGGAGGAGGCCCGCGCTCAGCTGGCGCCGCTGCCGGACTCCCCGGCGCGCCAGGCGATGGAGTCGCTCTGCGACTTCATCGCGGACCGCACGAGCTGAGGTCACCACCGGCACGGTCCACAGTGGCGCGCTCCGCCGCCGGCGGGAAAAATCTCGGCGCCGTCTGCCGTGCCGTGCACTGCGCCCTGATCAGGGACAATCACCCAGTGATGAGTGTCGATGACACACCTTGATGGGCAGATCGGCACTTCTCTACTGCTCTGAGGCATTCCGTCGGCGCACGATTCTTCATATGGTGTAAGTCCCCGGCGTCGGAGGTGGCTGTGCGCGACCCCCTGGCGGAGCCCTCGGACCTCATCCGGAGCGTGTCACGCGCCCTGCGCGTGCTGGAGTCGGTCGGTCGGGCCCCGCGCGGACTCACCGTGAAGCAGATCGCGCGACGGTGCGAACTCACCGTCGCGACCACGTACCACCTCGTGCGCACGTTGGCGTACGAGGGTTATGTGATCCGCCGCGAGGACGGCACGTACATCGTGGGCCTGGAGATCGCCGACCGGTACCGGGAGCTGGTCTCCGCGTTCCGCGGGCCGCCCGCGGTCGGCGAGGCACTGCGACGGGCGGCCGTCGACTCCGGATACAGCCACTACCTCGGCCGGTTCATCGGTGGCCGGATCGCGATCACCGCGTCGGCCGACGGCCCCCGCTCGCCGTTCCTCGACGACGTGGCGCCCGGATTCGACGAGGCGGGACACGCCACGGCGCTGGGCAAGGCGCTGCTGGCCACGCTCACCGCCGACCAGCGCGCCCGCTACCTGCGCGACTACGGCATGCGGCCGTTCACGCCAGCCACCCTCACCACCCCGGAGGCGCTGGAGGCGGACCTCGCCGCCGGGGAACGGCGCGGCATGCAGCTGGAGATGGGCCAGTTCCGCCAGGGCGTCGCCTGCGGGGCGGTCGTCGTGGTCGCGGACCGGGACATGGAACGCCGGCTCGTACTCGCCTGCGCCCTGCCCGCGGCCGAGATGCTCACGTCCGCGCGGGTCATCCGCGCCAAGCTGACCACCGCCGCGCGCAACGTCGCCGAGGCCCTCTCGGCGGGTGACGCGGCGACGGCCTGACGTGCACACCTAAGACTTCCTTGAACCTGAGCCACGTTGAACCGGCACGACCCCCGCGCCCGTAAGAAGGGTTGGGACGCGAGGGGAGGGCGGCAGGCATGGAGAACCAGGATGCCGAGCTGCTCCACGTCCTACAGGACGAGCACGGGGATGCGCTGTTCGCGCACGCCGTCCGCCTGGCCGGCGGGGACCGGCACCGGGCGGAGGACCTCGTCCAGGAGACCCTGCTGCGGGCCTGGCGCCATCCCGAGGCGCTGGACCCCGAGCGGGGCGCGGTGCGGTCATGGTTGTTCACCACCGCGCGCAACCTGGCGATTGACGCCTGGCGACGCCGGTCGGTACGGGTGGGCGAGGTGGTCACCGACATGATTCCCGAGCCGCCGCCCAGTGCCGATGAGGCCGACCGGGCGGTTGAGGCGTGGACGGTCGCGGAGGCGCTGGGACGGCTCTCTGCCCAGCATCGCGACGTCCTCGTCGAGTGCTTCTACCGGGGTCGATCCATCGCGGAGGCGGCCGCCCGGCTGGGGGTGCCGCCGGGCACGGTGAAGTCGCGTACGCATTACGCGCTGCGCTCGTTGCGAATGGTGTTGGACGAGATGGGGGTGACGGGATGAGGTGCGACCACGAGCACGACGATGGCGCGTACGTCCTGGGCGCCCTGTCCCCGGCCGAGCGGGCCGCGTACGAGCGGCACCTGGCCACCTGCTCGTTCTGCCGGGAGGCCGTCGCGGACATCGCGGTGCTGCCCGGGCTGCTCGGCCGGCTCGACCCCGCCGACCTGGACCGACTGCTCCAGCCGGACCTGCCGCCCACCCGGCACTCGCGCAACCGGACCCCCGAGCTGGTCCAGGCCGCCCAGACGACGCGACGGCACGAACGCAAGCGGCTCCGGGTCCGGGTGCTGAGCACGTTGGCGGCCGCCGCCTGCCTGGCGCTCGTCGTCGGGGCGGGAACGGTGTTCTGGATGGGCGAAAACGGACGCACCGAGACGCCGCCCGCGGGGCCGGTCATCGCCATGACCCCGACGGGTGCCGAGGTGCCGGTGTCAGCGCAGATCAACGTGTTCGGCACGGCCGGTGGCACGAAGATCAGCCTGGTCTGCTTCTACAGCCGCAAGGATCCCGCCCTGAAGCCGTACACCATCCGGCTCATGGCGTACGGGCCGGACGACGAGCGGGAGCAGGTCGGATCCTGGACCGCTTCACCCGGCAAGGAGTTCAGCATGTCGGCCGTCACGCACTTCGCCGCCGGAGCCCTGTCCCGGCTGGAGCTGGTGCGCAACGACGGCAAGGCGCTGCTGGCCTACGACGTCCCCTGACGGATCCGAGCCCGGCGGGCCACCGGCACGGGCGAGGGTACGTCAGCGAGGCGGCAGGGCGGCGGCCGGTTCGGTGGTGGCGGCCACCGGTCCGGTCGCCGCTCTCCCAGACTCACCGGCGGTCGCCGCTCCTCCTGGACCAGCCGCAGGCGGTGTCCGTTCCGCTGCGGCGCCGTTCTGCTCTGGTGCCGTCTGCGCCGCTGCGGCGGCGCTGTGCGCGGGTGCCGTCTGCTTCGCCGCGGTCGCGTTGCGGCTGGCGGCGCGGGCCCGCCGGATGCCGTCGACCGTGAAGATGATCAGTGCGATCCAGACCAGCGCGAAGCCGGCCAGCCGCGGGGCCGGCATCGGCTCGTGGTAGAGCAGCACCCCGCAGGCCAGCTGCAGAATCGGTGCCACGTACTGCATCATCCCCATGCCCACGAGCGAGACCCGGTTGGCCGAGGCCGCGAACAGCAGCAGCGGGACCGCCGTGGCCACCCCGGACACCATCATGAGGACGGTGTGCCCGGCCGAGACGTGCCCGAACGTGGCGTTGCCCGCGGTGCCCAGCCAGCCGAGGTAGACCAGCGCGGGCAGCGCCAGCACCGCGGACTCGATGAACAACCCCTCCGCGGGCGGCAGCGACAACCGCTTCTTGATCAAGCTGTACGTGCCGAACGTCGCCGCCAGGGTCAGCGCGATGTACGGCAGCCGCCCGTAGTCGACCGTCAACACGGCCACCGCGAGCGCGCCGACGCCGACCGCCGCCCACTGCCACCCGCGCAGCCGCTCCCGCTGCACGCTCACTCCCAGCAGCACCACCACCAGAGGCGTGATGAAGTATCCGAGCGCCGTCTCGACCACCCGCGATGAATTGACGCCGTAGATGTACGTTGCCCAGTTCAGCCCGATGAACAACGCCGCGAGCGCCGCACCGCCGAGCCGTCGCCGGTCGCCCAGGAGGCGGCCCAGGAAGCGCCAGTTGCGCATGGCGGTGAGCAGCAGGCTGATGAAGATCACGGACCAGATGACCCGGTGCGCGAGAATCTCCAGCGGCCCGGCGGGTCGCAGGAGCTTGAAGTAGATCGGAAAGAAACCCCACATCACGTACGCGGAAAGCCCGTACACGTAGCCGCGGCGTTCGTCGTTCATTCGCCAACAGTAAGTTGCGAAACGAGATCCGCTCCTTGCATATGTCGCAGCTCACGGCCGCCGCCTGCGCCGTCACGCACCAACAACACGCGGAAGCGTCCCGCCGCCAGGGTGGGGCAGGACGCTTCCGCGTGTTCACAGGTCGGTCGGGAGGGTGTCAGTCGTCCCCGTCGGGGACCAGCATGTTGAGCACCCAGCTCACGACGCCGACCACGACCGCGCCGAGGACCGCGGCGGGCCAGAAGTCGTCGACGTGGAACGGCAGATTGAGCTGGCCCGCGATCCAGCTTGTCAGCAGGAACAGCGCGCCGTTGACGACGAACGCGATGAGGCCGAGGGTCAGCACGTAGAAGCCGCAGCCGATCAGCTTGATCACCGGGCGCAGGATCGCGTTGACGAGCCCGAAGATGGCCGCCACGGCCAACAGCGTGCCGACCTTGGCCGGCAGGGAATCCGTGGTGATCCGGATACCGTCGATGAAGATGGTGGCTATCCACAGCGAAACCGCGGTGATCACCAGCCGGAGGATGATGCCCATGGCAGGGGATGGTGCCATGGCCGTGCCACTGCCCGGCAGGACAACCCGCGATCTTGCGCAGATCGTTGCCGAAGCGGCTGGCGGCGGCCCGGCCGATTGGTGATGGCGGCCGGCGTCCGGGGCGGCGACTACGACGCGGAGCCGCCGTGTATCGGGCGTTTCGGACACTCTGGGGTCAGCCCCGGTCGAGCGGGCCGATCAGCTGAGCCTCGATCGGCGTCTGTGCCAGGGCCGCCCAGCGCACCGCGCGCCGGTTGATGACACCCACCATGTCGGCACGGATGCGGGTCAGCCACTGCGCGGCCTCGCCGAGCCCGAGCGCTGGTCCCAGCATGGACGCCTCATCCGGCCGCAGCGGCTGCACGACGAGCAGGTCGGCCCGTGAGGCCACGTCGATGTCGGCAGGGCCGAACTCGTCGCGCACGACCAGGGTCGCCTGGAAGCCGGCGCCGGGTCGGTTGTCCGCACCCACCGGCCCCACGTCGACGATCACCAGCAGCGGATGCAGCGCCGATCCGGGCGGGATCTCGACCGCGCGGCCCGGCGGGATGACCGCGATCGACTCACCGGGCACCGCCGCCCCCCGCACGAACGGCTCCCACGCGTACGGGCGGGCGGTCTGCACGATGACCCTGGCCCCCACCGCCATGGCACGCAGGGCGACCAGCTGGGCGCAGCGCACCCCGCCGACCAGCAGGACTCGGGTCTGCTCGGGGCGGAACAGCCGGGTCACCACGGGGTCGCCGTACCGGTTGGTGCCCAGCATCAGGCCCGCGACCGCGACCGGCAGTTCCAGGCCGTCGGCCAGCTCGGCCGGATGCGTGCCGTGCGCCGGTCGGCCGGTGGCCAGCATGTCGCCGGGGCTGCCGCCGAGAGGCAGGGTCGCCGCCAACCCCTCGAGGTGCTCGCCGTCGAGTCTGCTGGCCTGTGCCCGCTCGGCGGACAGCGCGCTCCGCAGGGCCTGGGTGGCGACGCCCAGCGCCGACGGATCCGGCGCGGCGAGGCGGAGAGTCAGATCGGTGGTGGCCGTGCCGTCCAGCGGGCCGCGGGGCCCGGCGCTCACCGCGATGGTGGTGGCCACCGCGGGCAGGGACAGCAGCCGGGAGACAAGCCGCTGCGCGGTTTCCTGCCGCAGGTCAGGCCACTTATGCACCCGGAAGGTGGCCTGGCTGAGACCGCCGATCTGGAGGCCGGACCAGCTCTCCTGGGCTGAACCGACCCCGTCGTCGTGGGCCAGCTCCGCGAAGACCCGGGCGGCCGCGGCCTCACCGAGCGGCCGGACCGGTATCGGGCCTAGCCGCTTCGGCAGCTTGCGCACCAGGCCGGAGAGGGCCAGGCGCAGGTCGGCAGGCGACCAGCCCTCGGCGTGCAGCACCCGGACGGCCAGCAGCGCGCGGCTGTGCCCGAGCAGGCGTCCCTCTGTGAGCTGACGGTACGAATTCGCCGGAGTGCCCCCGCCCGCCCGCAGCGTCGGCGCCGGGACGCCGGTGAGTACCAGCTGGATGCGGCAGGGCGGGTGTTCCACGCCGGCGGGCGGAAGCAGGCTGCCGGGTGACGGCAGCCCGGGGAGCCCTTCCGCCAGCAGTCCGGCGGGGTCGCCGAGCTCCAGCACCGCGGTCAGCCCACGTGCGTCGACGAACAGCGCGGCCGGATCCCCCGCGAGGTCGGCATGCTCGACCCGGGTCCCGGGCGCCGCGAATTCCAGCAGCGCGTTGGGTGCGGCGTCGACCGCCACGACGTGGCGCCGCCCGGCATACCGCAGCGCGGTGGCCAGCCACTCGAACGCCCACCGGCCGCGCATCCGCAACCAGGTCACGGCCAGCAGAACCAGGGCGAACGCCGCCCCGGCCGCCAGCGTGATCGGGCCGTGTGCCGCCCCGATGACGAGCGCGATCGCGGCGAGCTGGGTGCCGACGAGTTGTCCGGCACGGATCCCGAACACGCGTCCGGGGCGAACCCGGGAGCGGCGCCGGGCCGGTGGGCCGGTCACATCGACCTCGGACAGGCGGCGGCTGTCCGCCAAGGCTGTCACTCTGCGTCGCCTCCCCGATCGTCGCGGTGTATTCACCTTCGCTGCGCGGCCCATCGTAGGGCCTCCGGCCGGTTCGCAGGGGGCCTGTGGACGAGGGCCTTTGGGGCAAGGGGGTTGTTCACAGCCCGGGCCGACGGGACTACCGCCTCGCGCCTCCTCCGGCTACCGTCGGCGACGCAAATCATGAGGTGGCTGCCCTGGCTGCCCCCACGGCTCGGCCGGAAGGGGCTAGCCTGGGTGGCCTCCAGCGAGCACCGGTGGTCGTTCCGAACGACCAGTCCATTCGGGAGCCGGTGCGAGGCAGACCTAGACGAGGGAGCGGGGTGACGTCCGGGGTGGCCCAGACGCAAGCAGAATCCGCGGTGATGGCGACGACCGCCGCGAAGTTCGAGACCGTCAACAGCGGATTGCAGTCCATGTTGAACAACCTGATGTCCGAGTTGTCCGTGCTCAGCGGTGCCTGGAAGGGTATGGGCGCCCAGAAGTTCGAAGAGGTCAAGGGGCAGTACTCCCGCGACCTCGAGAGCCTCAACCGGGCACTGCTGGACACCGCGGAGGCGATCCGCACGTCTGGCGTCAGCTACGACGCCTCCGACAGCCAGGCCGCCGCCCGCGTGGCCAAGTCCGGCGGCAGCTACACGCTGCCCCTCTGAGATAACACGGGGAGGAAATCTGATGGACAACGGCTTGCTTCTGGTCAACTTCGGCGCCCTGCAACAGGCGGGTGCCGACATTCAGAAGGCGCTCAACACGCTTGAGTCGCAGCTCAGCCAGCTCGAGCGGGACGCGCGCCCGCTGGTCGCCACGTGGAACGGTGCGGCCCAGGACGCCTACTCGGAGCGGCAGCGCAAGTGGCAGCTCGCGTCGCAGGACCTGCAGAACATCCTGCGTGACATCAAGGTAGCGGTGGACGAGTCGGCCGCCGACTACCAGGACACCGAGCGTAAGGCGCAGAGCCGCTTCCAGTAGCGGTGAGCGGGGCCGGGACTGTCGACACGGCAGGCCCGGCCTTCTACGCTTATTCCCGTCTCACTCACGGTTGCTGCGTCGCTCCCATGCGCGACGTGAATCCGCGATTCACTTTCGTGCCAGGATCAACGTTCGTGCCGGGTTACACCCGAGTTGGTTGTCTCCGTACGGCCGCCCGTTGTGATCCCGCCCTGACCTTGTAGGTTGTACGCGTTGAGATAGCCCGCGTTCGCCGTGAAGGGAGAGGTGGACGTGTCCGAGTGGCAACCGGCGACGGACGCCGAGATGGCGATGCGCGATGCGCTGCGCACCGATGACCAGGAGTCCTACTTCCGCATCCTCGCCGGTGTCGACCTGCTGTTGCCGGTGTCGGCCGACGCGCTGGCCGGTCTGGCCCCGCTGGGCTGGGGGACCTGGAGCACCGGCGGGCGTACCCATGTCCTCGCTTTCACCTCCCCTGCGGCCATGCAGGCATGCCTCGCCGACTACACCGGCTCCGCCCGCCGCGTGCCGTACCTGGAGCTGGCCAACACCTGGCCGAACCTCGAATGGTGGCTGGCCGTCAACCCCGGCCTGCCGATCGAGGGTTACCTGCCCGCGTGGTTCGTCGCCCAACTCGCCCGTGGTGACCTGCGGATGCCGACCCGGGGTCCCGCACGCGAAGGCACCCGTCCCGGCCCGGCGATGCAGGATGTGCACGCGGGCGCGCTGACCGCGGAGTCGTTCAGCTCTGGCGGGCCGATCGGTGCCAGCGATTCCGGTGGTGCCGCCGGTCCCAGTGGCCCCGGCAACCTGCCCATCCGGACACCGGGCACGGTGTCGCCGGGTGGTGCCGCGGCGCGGACACCCGGTGGGCAGACACCAGCCGGCGCTTCGGGCGCGGTTCCGGCCGCACCCGGCGCGTACCGGCCCTCGTCTGTCCCGGCGGCGCCGCCGAGTGAGGGCCGCCCGGAGCTGCCCCCGCTGCAGGATCTGCAGGCCCCGTTGCCGACCCGCACGCCCATGGCCCAGACGCCTCCGGTGCCTTCCCATCTCACGAGTGGCCAGCCCGCCGATTTCCCGCCAAGCGCCCAGCCGACGAGTTCGGGAGCCCGGGATCCCGGGCCGGTCGCGCCCACCGCTGTCGACCCGCTGCCACGTCGGCAGCCCATGCCGCCCGCGGAACCGGGCGGTCCGGTGGCCACCTCGACCCCGACCCTCGCCGGAGCCGGTGAGCCATCGGGTCAGGTCGTGACCCGTCCCGATGCACCCGGGTCACCGACGCCCGGTGCGGGACCGGCGGGCGTCCAGGCGGCCCCTCGCCCCGGGGCCATGCCGCCGATCGTTCCCGGTGGGGCCCCTGCCGATCGGTCGTCTGACGGCCGGCCGGATACCCGGAGCCTGTCCTCGCTTTCGGCCCCCACCACCGGCATGCCGGACACGAGCGGTGCGTCGACGGCACCACCGCTGCTTGAGACGAGGCCCCTGTCGCCGACGGCGCCGACGTCGGGCGGTTCGTCGGTGGCGCCGACGTCGGGCGGTTCGCCGACTGCGCCGACGTCGGGCGGTTCGCCGACTGCGCCGACGTCGGGCGGTTCGCCGACTGCGCCGACGTCGGGCGGTTCGCCGACTGCGCCGACGTCGGGCGGTTCGCCGACTGCGCCGACGTCAGGTGGGTCATCGGTGGCGCCGACGTCGGGTGGGCCGCCTATCGCGTCCACATCTGGCGCGACTCCAGCCGAGAGTTCTTTGTCCGCGTTGGCGGGGGCTCCGGCATCTGGCAGCTCACCGGCTGGGAACACCGGTGTCGCGACTCCGCCGCGGGAGGATGGCGCTGCTGCCGACTCGAAGGGCGGCGAGCTGCCGGGCGGCGAGCTGCCGGGCGGCGAGACCGTGCAACTCTCGGCGCGTCAGATCGTCGCCGGTCGCCCCGCGACCGGCCCGAACGCCGCACCTGCGCCCGATCCCGATCACCACGCGGCGGACAGCGTGGCCGCGAGTCAGGTGAGCCGCTCCGGGGCGAGCCAGGGCGCCCAGAGCCAGGCCGCTCAGAGCCAGGCCGCTCAGAGTCAGGGCGCCCAGAGTCAGGCCGCCCAGAGCCAGGGCGCCCAGGGCCAAGGTGCCCAGAGCCAGGACTCTTCCCCGGGCCGGGACCCCCGGGGCCTGGGCGCCGAGCGCATGAGTGCCGAGGGCCAGGCCGGTCTGCCGGCCATCGAGGACGACTTCATTCCGGCGAATGCGGTCGAACAGGACCTCTATCTGGCCGCCGGCAGCCGTAGCACCGACGCGTTCCTCTCCACGTTGCTGCTGGCCACGGTGCTCGTACCGGTGGCGCACCACTCCCGGCCGGGCAGTACGCCGGGCGAGTCCGGGTTCGCCTTCCGGACCGAGGACCTGGACGGCGAGCCGTACCTGGTGGTGTTCACCAGCCGGGAACGGTTGGCCGAGTACTACGCCGAGCCGACCCGGACGGTCGGGGTGCGGTTTGTGGAGCTCATCCGCAAGTGGCCCAACCCGTCCTGGTCGTTCGCGGTCAATCCCGGCAGCCCGGTCGGTGCGACCTACCCGGGGCCGCAGGTCATCGCGCTGGCCAACTGGGCGGTCGAGTCCGGGCTTGGCCTGGACCCGGTCGACGAGCTGCTGCTGGAGGAGCCGGCATCGGCGCCGCAGCGGGCCAGTGATCCGGCCCAGCACGCGACGGTCATGCAGAAGACCGTGCCGCCGGATCAGGTCGACTACCTCTTGGAACGCGGATACGACCGGGCGGCCGGATTCGTGCACCGGGCCAGCGAGGTGGCGCACCTGAACAGCCCGGGCGAGTTGTTCGCGGCACTGGGCCTGCTGTACGACGGTTCGCCGTACCAGGCGGACGCCAAGGAGGCGTACGTGCTGCGCTGGCCTGCCTACCGCCCCAGCCTGTACCGGATCCCGTACGGCGGGCAGAACGAGCAGGCCCTGCGCGCCATGGACGGCTGGGTGATCGAGCGTGCGCCGTTCCGGGGTAATGGCTTCGCGCCCGGTGAGGGGCGCGACGTGATCGCGGAGTTCAAGGTGGACAGTGTGCGACTGCCGCACGGTGCCCAGCTGTGGCGGATCGACGCGGACGGCGCCAACACCATGGTGGCCGTGCTCGACTGCGACGGGCCCGTCTGGCGTCAGGTCGGTGAGCAGTGATGCGCGACGGCTACCTGGCGACGTGGCAGGGCCGCGAGTACGAGGCGGCGCCCGACGGTGACAACGTGCGCATCTACATCACCGAGCCGGGCGCGGCCGGTTTCGTGGAGGTCCGGCCGGGCCGCTTCGTGCGGTTGCTGGGGCCGGACGAGTACGACGACATCACCTACGTGCGCACCACCTGCACGTGGCGCGGCGAGCCGTTCATCGTGCTGGCCGAGGCGGACAGCTGGCTGCGCGTGGAATACACCGGTGGCCGGGCGCCGATGGCCCGCGCGCTCGGGCTGGAGGAGTTCGACTTCGGCGTCTACCAGGGCTGGGCACCGGCCCACGAGGTCACCGACATCATCGAGCACCGTGTGTGACGCCTCCGGGCCTGCTGGACGGAGCCGGGCGCGAGGCTGACAGCGCAATGGGCGGCGGACCGGGCCTGGCGCGGGGCTGACAGCACAGGCGGCGGCTCCAGAGCCGGAGGGTTCAGCTCGCCTTGAGCCAGCGCAGGATCTCGCCGGTGACCGTCTCGGTCGCCTCCCGGTGCAGGAAGTGGCCGACGTCGTCGATGAGGCGCCACTCGTACGGGGCGATGACGTAGCGGCCCGAGCCCTGTGCGGTGCGGGGCAGCGTGGCCGTGTCCAGTGCACCGTGCAGCTGCAGTGTCGGTGTGATGAGGGGGCGCTGCATGAGCTTCACGAACCGGTAGCCCTGCAGGCGCAGCGCCGAGCGGAACACCCACCGGTAGGCCTCGAGTGCGCAGAACGCGGCCTGCGGGATCTGCATCGCCTCCCGGCAGCGCGCCACGTAGTCGGCGTACTCGTCGGTCTGGGCCCAGGCGGGGCCGCTCCAGCGGTGCATGAGTTCGCCGATCAGGGCGGCGTTGCCGCGGGTGAGCACGTGCTCGTAGCGCGGCACCTGGAAGCGCAGCATCGGCGAGGTAGCGGCGAACTGGCCGCGCGGGTCGGCGAACAGGGCCGCGCGCAACCGCAGCGGGTGGGCGGCGCCCAGCACCACCAGGCGGCTGACCATCTTGGGATGAAAGGCCGCCGCGGTCCAACCGATCATGCCGCCCGCACCAGCCCCGACGATCATCGCGGAGCGCTCGCCCAGGGCGCGGATCAGGCCGGTGACGTCGGCGGCCATCGTGTACCCGTCGTACCCGCGGGGTGGCTTGTCGCTGGCACCGTAGCCGCGCAGATCGATCGCCACCGCGCGGAAGCCCGCGTCCGCGACCGCGGTCATGATGTCGTGCCACGCCCACCAGAACTCGGGGAACCCGTGCAGGAACAGCACCAGCGGCCCGGTGCCCGCCTCGACGACGTGGAACCGGCTGCCGTTGGCGCCGACGAAGCGGTGGGTCCATGGACCCTCCACCAGGACGCACGACTCGTCCACCTGGGCACTCATGCCGGACAGCCTAGGCGTTGGCTGCCCGGCGGGCAGCGGCCCGGTCGGAAACCCGCCCACACCGGCGCCCGGGAGCCGAGCTCCCGGGCGCCGCGGGATCACGTACTCAGGAGACCTTGATGGTCATCGTGCTGCCGCGCTGGGACAGCACCTGGATTTTGACCCCGACGGCGGGCAGCTTGACGCCCGACCACGGGATGTCCGCGTCGAAGTACGACCGGGTGTCGTCGAACAGCGGCTGCCCGGCCTGACCCCGGACGTACGAAGGCTTGCCGTCGACGTGCAGCGTGAACGAATCCGCCTTGGCCAGCCCGAACGGGGCGTCGTACAGCTGGATGCGCGAACGCCAGGGGTTGCCTTCCAGGTTGAACATCGCCTCGGGATGAGAGTCGATGATGAGGTTGCGGCCCTGCCCGGGGTGCTTGTTGACGTTGTTGTCCTTGACGGACGTGTCGTTGTACGAGATCAGCAGGCCCGGCTGGTACGAGAAGTGCTCCACCCAGTCCGGCTTGGTGGATACCCATCCGAAGTTGTACGGACCGGTCTTGAGGTACTTGTCGTACGAGACGTAGTTGCGGTATCCGGCGATGTAGAAGTTGTCGTAGGCGTCCTCCGCGGTGGCGCCGACCACGCTGAACCCGGCCTCGTTCCACGCCGGGAGGCCTTCGGCGCCGTCCGGGGTGCCGGGAACGCCGTTGACGGTCACCGTGAGGTCGTCCGCGAAGAAGCCACCCGGCGAGACGCCGCCGTCCGTCTTGTAGTGCAGCCGGACGAGGGGCTTCTTGCCCGCGTACGCGGTCAGCGGCACGACCATGTCGGTCCACGCCGGGGCGCTCCCGGTGAGCGCCGGCAGATTGTTGCCGTCGCGGGCGAACGGGGCGCCGCCGATGGTGCCGTCGAGGACGGTCCAGCTCTTGCCGCCGTCCGTGGAGGCCTCGGCGTACAGGTAGTCGAAGTCCTTCTCGATGGTGTAGCGGGCCTTCAGGCTCAGTGTGGCCGCGCCGACACCGGTGAGATCGACCGTACGGCTGAGCGAGGTGTCCAGGTTGTCGTCGTTGCCGGAGAAGAACTGGTTGTCACCCGCGTACGGTGCCCCGAGGTTCCGGGTGACCGTCTTGTCCGGTAGCACCACGACCGCCGCCTGCGCGTTCGCGGTGTTGTGCTCCTGCGGCCCGAGGTCGATGGTCTTGGTCTTGCCGGCCTTGACGGTCTCGTAGTCGAGCCAGCCGAGCTGCAGCTTGTTCCACGCGCCGAGGTCGCCGGGGCGGGTGCCGAGCGGTTCGCCCGCGGCGTTGAGGCGGCTCTGCGCCATCAGCGTCCAGAACTCGTTGTTGTTGTTCGAGGCGCCGCTGGTGTCGTAGTCGTCCGGCAGGCCGAGGTCGTGGCCGTACTCGTGGGCGAAGACGCTCAGGCCGCCGTTCTCCGGCTGCATGGTGTAGTCGCCGATCCAGAACCCGGTGTCACCGATCTGGGTGCCACCGGCCAGGTTGCCGGCGGGACCTGTCACCCCGGAGCTGGAGTACGCGTACCAGCGGTGTGCCCAGATGGCGTCCTCGCCCTGCTGCGGGTCGCCGTCGGACTCGTCGCCACCGGCGTGGACGATCTGGAAGTGGTCGAGGTACCCGTCGGGTTCGTTGAAGTTGCCGTCGCCGTCGTAGTCGTAGCGGTCGTACCGGTCGAAGCTCTGCAGGTCCGCCTTGATCTGGGCGTCGGTGCGGCCCGCGGCCTTCTGGTCGGCGTACCACTGGTTGGCGGCGTCGCGGACCAGGGCCCACGCGTTGTGGGTGTCACAGGTGGCGGGGTCCGCGCAGTTGCGGCCGTACCGGGCCTCGTTGTACTGGACCTTGACCCAGTCGGAGACCTCGCCCTCGACGCTGTAGCGCCCGGACGACTGCGCCTCGTAGTAGGTCTTCAGCGACTCGACTCCCGCGCCCTTGCCGAAGTACAGCTGCCGGTAGTGCTCGCGGTTGTAGTCCGGCTGCCACACCGTCGTGTTGTCGCGGGCGCGGTCGGGCGCGGTGATGTGGTTGTGCAGCGGGCCGTCGAACGTGGTCGGGCCGGGTTTGGTGGGATCGGTGTCGACGTCGGGGTAGTCCGGGTGCCGCTCGTTGCCGAACTCGGCGAGGACCACGAATATCTGGTCGGTGCGTTCCCGGCTCAGCTCGACGTACTGGCTGGCGCCGGAGCGGCCGGGGCGGCGACCGCTCGCGCCCGCGCCCTGGGTCCGGCCCACCTGCGCGACCAGGCTTCCGCCGCGCCGTTCGGTCTTGACGGTTCCCTTCAGGATTCCGTTCACGGCCTGCTGGCGCAGCTCTCGGCGTTTCTGTTCCAACGGGTTGGGCCGGTCGTCCGCGGGCGCCGGAGATCCGGCCTGGGCCGGTCCGAAGTCCGCGGGCGGCGCCGCTACGGCCGCGGCGGGGAGCATGCCCCCGACGCTGGTGACCATTACGGCGCCGAGTAGTCCAACGACCACCTTGCGCATACGTACCTCCGTCGACATGAGCCGAGGTGCGGGTTGAGCACGGTCGGCGGTGTCCACCCCGGGTAACGGGGCTGACGCAGAACGTATGCAAAGACATCGATCAATGGAAGGTCTGGAGATCGGTTCGTGTCGATGGATCTTGCACTGTTGGCAGGCACATCGCGCAAGAACCTGCCATCGGGATGTTTCGCCAAACGGGAAAGAGGGCGGCCCATTCGGGGCCGCCCTCTCGTCCGCTGCTGCGGGACGTACTCAGGAAATCTTGATCTTCATGGTGGTGCCGTTCTGGGACAGCACCTGGATCTTCACGCCCACGGCGGGCAGCGTGACCCCGGTCTGCGGGGTGTTCGCGTCGAAGTACGACTTCCTGTCGTCGAACAGCGGCTGCGCGGCCCGCCCCCGGATCGACGACGACCGGCCGCCGACGTGCAGCGTGAAGGAGTCCGCGACGGTCAGCCCGAACGGCGCGTCGTAGTTCTGGATCCGCGACGACCAGGGAGCGCCGTTGAGGTCGGACATCACCGCCGGGTGCGAGTCGATGATCAGGTTGCGGCCCAGGCCGGGGTGCTCGTTGACGTTGTTGTCCTCCTGGGAGGCGTCGTTGTACGAGATCAGCAGGCCCTGCTGCAACGCGAAGTGCTCCGCGTATCCGGGCTTCGACGGGTAGCCGAAGTGGTACGGGCCGGTCTTCAGGTACTTGTCATACGACACGTAGCTGCGGTTCCCGGCGATGTAGAAGTTGTCGAAGCTCTCCTGGCTCGTGGCACCGACGACCTTGAAACCGGCGGGCGTCCACACCCCGGCGGCCTCGGCGCCGTCCGGGGTGCCCGCGGTGCCGTTCACCACGACGGTCAGGTCGTCCGCGAGGAAGCCACCCTCGGCGACCGCGGCGTCCGTCTTGTAGTGCAGGCGCACGAGCGGCTTCTTCCCCGCGTACGCGTTGAGCGGCACCACGACGTCAGTCCAGTTCTCGCCGGCGCCGGTGATCGCCGGGGTGGTCCCGGAGCCGTCCTTGGCGAACGGTGCGCCGCCCACGGTGCCGTCCAGGGCCGTCCACGTCTTGCCCGCGTCGGTGGACGCCTCCACGTACAGGAAGTCGTAGCCCTGCTCGATGTGGTAGCGACCCTTGAGGCGCAACGCCGCCGAGGTGGCCCCGCTGAGGTCGACCGTCCTGGTCAGTGTGGTGTTGAGCTTCTGGGAATTGCCGGAGAAGTACTGCTTCTGACCCGCGAACGGGCTGCCGTGCGTGCGGGTGACCACCTTGTTGGGCAGCACCACGACCGCGGCCTGCGGCTTGGCGGTGTTGTACTCCTGCGGCCCCAGCTCGATCGTCTTGCTGGTGCCCGCGGTGACCTTCGCGACCTCGAGCCAGCCGAGCTGCAGCTTGTTCCACGCGCCGAGGTCGCCGGGGCGGGTGCCGTTGGCCTCGCCCGCCGCGCTGAGCCGGCTCTGCGCCATCAGCGTCCAGTACTCGTTGTTGTCCTCGGTGTGGTCCTTGCTCGTGTCGTAGTCGTCCGGCAGGCCGAGGTCGTGGCCGTACTCGTGGGCGAAGACGCTCAGGCCGCCGTTCTCCGGCTGCATGGTGTAGTCGCCGATCCAGATGCCGGAGGTGCCGATCTGGGTGCCGCCGAGCAGGTTGCCCGCCGGGCCGGTCACGTTCTCGCTCTGCCACGCGTACCAGCGGTGTGCCCAGATGGCGTCCTCGCCCTGCTGGCGGTCGCCGTCGGACTCGTCGCCACCGGCGTGGACGATCTGGAAGTGGTCGAGATAGCCGTCCGGCTCGTCGAAGTTGCCGTCGTGGTCGTAGTCGTACCGGTCGTACCGGTCGAAGCTCTGCAGGTCCGCCTTGATCTGGGCGTCGGTGCGGCCCGCGGCCTTCTGGCCGGCGTACCACTGGTTGGCGGCGTCACGGACCAGCGCCCACGCGTTGTTCGCGTCGCAGGTGTTCGGGTCCGTGCAGTTGCGGCCGTACCGGGCCTCGTTGTACTGGACCTTGACCCAGTCGGAGACCTCGCCCTCGACGCTGTACCGCCCGGAGGACTGCGCCTCGTAGTACGTCTTCAGCGACTCGACGCCGGTGCCCTCACCGAAGTACAGCTTCCGGTAGTGCTCGCGGTTGTAGTCGGCCTGCCAGACCGTCGAGTTGTCGACCCGGCGGTCGGGCTGGGCGATCCGGTTGTGCAGCGGGCCGTTGAACGTGGCCGGGCCCGGGGTGTTGGGGTCGGTGTCGCGGTCGGGGTAGTCCGGGTGCCGCTGGTTACCGAACTCGGCCAGGATGACGAAGATCTTGTCGGTGCGCTGGCGGCCGAGTTCGACGTACTGGTCGGCGCCGGACGCGGCGACCCGCTGGCTGCCGAACGCGCCGTTGGTCCGGCCGACCTTGGCGACCAGGCTGCCGCCGCGCCGTTCCGTCTTGAGGGTTCCCTTCAGCAGACCGTTCACCGCCTCCTCGCGCAGTTCGCGGCGCTTCTGCTCGAGCGGGTTCGGCAGGTCCTCCATGGCCACCCGATGTCCGGCGCCGACCAGGCTGGGATCCGCGGGCGGCGCCGCCGTGGCCGCGGCGGGGAGCGTGACCCCGACGCTGGTGACCATCGCGGCGCCCAGCAGTCCAATGACCACCTTGCGCACTACGTACCTCCGTTGACCGTGCCGGCGCGCTGAGCAGCCGCGGCGGCGTCATCGGCCCCGGGTTCGGGGTTGACGGAGAACGTATGCAAATAGATCACTCGACGGAAGATCCTGCGGGCGGTTGTGGAGCGAAAAGTTATCCGTTGTTAACACTTCGACGCCGCAAGACTTAGATCATCATCACCGTCTATCGATGAAAAGGGGCGAACCGGCGGCACAAGCGACGGCGCCCGGGGCATCGAGGCCCCGGGCGCCGTCAGACCGCCGTACCGAATTTCAGTCCTCGGACTTGCCCGACTTCATGCCGGACGAGATCAGGTCCATCACCGCGGAGTCCTGCAGTGTCGTGACGTCGCCGAGCGACCGGCGCTCCGCCACGTCCCGCAGCAGCCGCCGCATGATCTTGCCGGACCGGGTCTTCGGCAGCTCGGGCACCAGCATGATCTGCCGCGGCTTGGCGATCGGCCCCAGCGTCTTCGCGACGTGGTTGCGCAGGTCCTGGATCAGCCGCTCACCGGCCTCACCCTCGGTGTCGACGTTGCCGCGCGGGATGGTGAACGCGACGATCGCCTGTCCCGTCGTCGGGTCGGTCGCGCCGACCACCGCGGCCTCCGCCACCGACGGGTGCGACACCAGGGCCGACTCCACTTCCGTGGTCGAGATGTTGTGCCCGGAGACGAGCATGACGTCGTCGACGCGGCCGAGCAGCCACAGCGCCCCGTCGGAGTCGCGCTTCGCCCCGTCACCCGCGAAGTACACCCACTCGTCGCCGTGCCCCGCGCCCGCGCCGAACCGCGACCAGTAGGTGTCGATGAACCGCTGGTCATCGCCCCAGATCGTGCGCAGCATCGACGGCCACGGCTCACGCAGCACCAGGAAACCACCACCACCATTGGGTACGGACGTCGCGGTGTCGTCGACCACGTCGGCCGAGATGCCCGGCAGCGGGGTCATCGCCGAACCGGGCTTGGTCTCGGTCACCCCGGGCAGCGGCGAGATCATGATGCCGCCGGTCTCGGTCTGCCACCACGTGTCCACGATCGGGCAGCGGTCGCGGCCGACGTTCGCCCTGTACCACATCCACGCCTCGGGGTTGATCGGCTCGCCGACGCTGCCGAGCAGCCGCAGCGACGACAGGTCGTACTTGGCGGGGATGTCGTCGCCCCACTTCATCATCGTGCGGATGAGGGTCGGCGCGGTGTACAGGATCGTCGCCCGGTACTTGTCGACGATCTCCCAGAACCGTCCCTTGTGGGGGGTGTCCGGGGTGCCCTCGTACATGATCTGGGTGGCGCCGTTGGAGAGCGGGCCGTAGACGATGTACGAGTGCCCGGTGACCCAGCCGACGTCGGCCGTGCACCAGAAGACGTCCGTCTCGGGCTTGTGGTCGAAGACCGCGTGGAACGTGTACGAGACCTGGGTCAGATACCCGCCCGTGGTGTGCAGGATGCCCTTCGGCTTACCCGTGGTGCCCGAGGTGTAGAGGATGTACAGCGGGTGCTCGGCGTCGAACGCCTCCGGCTTGTGCTGCGTGCCGGCCCGCTCGACGGTCTCGTGCCACCACAGGTCCTTCTCGCCCCACGCCACCTCCTGGCCGGTGCGGCGGACCACCAGCACGTGCTCGACGCCGGGGCACCGGGCCACGGCCTCGTCCACGGTCGGCTTCAGAGCGGACGGCTTGCCGCGCCGGTACCCGCCGTCGGCGGTGATGACGACCTTCGCATCCGCGTCGGTGATCCGGGTGGACAGTGCGTCCACCGAGAACCCGCCGAAGACCACACTGTGCATCGCGCCGATCCGGGCGCAGGCCAGCATCGCGACCGCCGCCTCCGGGACCATCGGCAGGTAGATCGCCACCCGGTCGCCGGCCGTGACGCCCAGCTCGGTGAGGGTGTTCGCCGCCTGGCTGACGCTGGTGAGCAGGTCCGCGTACGTGATGGTGCGGGTGTCGCCGGGCTCGCCCTCCCAGTGGATGGCCACCTTGTCGCCGTGCCCCGCCTCGACGTGCCGGTCCACGCAGTTGTACGCGACGTTCAGCTTGCCGCCGGTGAACCATTTCGCGAACGGGGGAGTGGACCAGTCGAGGACCTGCGTCCAGGGCTCGGCCCAGGACAGGCGCTGCGCCTGCTGCGCCCAGAAGCCGAGCCGGTCGGCCGCGGACTGGTCGTACGCGTCCGCGGTCACGTTGGCGGCTGCGGCGAGCGGTGCGGGCGGCGGGAACTTCCGCGTCTCGGAGGACAGGTTCTCCAACGTCTCGCTCATTGCGGGCGGCTCCTCTGCCGTGCGGGGGGTGGCCTAGGTCTCTTCTGGCAAAACACTAGTTCCGGCGCGGGTGCCCGGCGACCGTTGCGGGCCGTGGCGCGCGGAGCGGTGCCGTGCGCGCGCCGACCGGACAGCTCGTGCGCGGTCCTGCGCGAATCTTGTCACTTGCGAGCCCCTTCGCGCATCCCCTGTTGCGAACGTGTTTTCCCTGCCGACCGTCAACCACCGTTCGCGGGCGCGGTCCTGCGGCGGCGGCGTCATCGGCACTCTGCCGGGCGAGCGGGCGAAGCACGGGCCATCGGCTGACCGGGGTGGGGCCCGGAGGCCGCCGCGGCTACCGTTTACCCGTGCCTGCCACGGACCCGCTCGCTCCCCTGCTCGAGCTCGCCGACATCGCGCCCGCGCTCACCGCCGCCCGCGAACGCGTCGACCAGGCCCTGCGGCATCGCGCCCTGCGCCGCCAGGGCGGCCCGGTCGCCGCCGAGATCAGCCTGCGCGCGGCCGTCGCCAGCGCCGCCCTCGAAGGCAACAGGTACGACGTGGAGGCGGTGCGCGCCGGCACGGTCACCGACCCGGTGGTGCAGGGGGCGCTGCGTGTGGCCGAGGCCCTCCCCGGCCTGGTCGACCTGTGGCCGCGCGCCCCCCGCCAGGTGCTCGCCAAGATGCACGTGCTGGCCGCGCGGGGCGCGGTCCCGGATAACGAGCTGGGGCGGCTCGTCGAGACGCCCGGGCTCGCCGAGCGGCTGGACGGCCTGGCCGGGCTCGTCGCGGGCAACGACCAGACCTCGCCACTGCTGCTGGCCGCGGTGGTGCACGCCGAACTGCTCACCCTGCGCCCGTTCGCCGGACCGGCCGGGGTGGTGGCCCGCGCCGCGGCCCGGCTCACCCTGATCGGCCGGGGCCTGGACGCCCGCGGTCTGATCGCGGTGGAGTCCGGGCACCTCGAGCGGGAGCCGGAGTACGTGGGCGCGTCGGGCGCCTACGCCACCGGCACGCCGGACGGGGTGCGGTCCTGGCTTCGGCACTACGCGGCCGCCGTCGAGTCCGGAGCGGACGACATGGTCGCCGTCGCCGACGCGGTGCTGGCGGCCCCGTCGCCCCGGTAACCACCCTGCCGTCCCGCACCAGGCTCTGGGGAGTGCTGGTCAGCTCCCGACCCGGCCTGTCCAAGGTCGCCCGAGGGGGAACTGTGGCCCGGACGCAAGGACGGCGCCTCGAAAAGAGAGGCGCCGCCGCTGCACCGGCTACCGGGTTATCAAGCGTGCACCTGGGTCGTTGTCGGCGGTCCGATGAGGTGCCGCCGCAACGTGCCTGCCGTGGCTGATCGCGCGTGGGTTCCCGGTGGCGGTGCACGGGATCGGTCTCAATCCCGCTTCTTCTTTCTACGCCGGTGCCCGCTAGATCGCCATGGGTTCAGCTGCGCAAATTGCTCTTACCACAATCAGTCAGACGTTAGGCAGGTCAGGCTGCCGCGGCGGCCCGGGTGCGGCGGTGCCGCCCGTACAGGGCCAGGCCGATCGCCACGCCGACCCCCACGCCGAGCGCTGCGGCGGCCACCGGCACCGCGGGACGCTCCCGCAGCCGCCGACCCAGCGGGATGGGATGCCGGAACTCCAGGATCGGCCAGGCGCGCTCCATCGCGACCCGGCGCAACGCCCGGTCTGGATTCACCGCTGTCGGATGACCGACCGCCTCCAGCAGCGGCAGATCGCTGTGCGAGTCCGAGTACGCGTGGCACTGCGTCAGGTCGTACCCGCGGGCGGCGGCCAGCTTCCGGATCTCCTGGACCTTGCTCGGTCCCGCCGCGTAGAACTCCACCTCGCCGCTGTAGCGGCCGTCCACGATGCCCATCCGGGTGGCGATCACGTCAGTGACCCCGAGCAGTTCCCCGATCGGCCGGACCATCTCGTCGCCGGACGCCGACACGAGCACCACATCGCGGCCGGCCGCCTGATGCTCGCCGATCAGCCTGGCCGCCTCGGCGTACACGTACGGGTTGATCAGTTCGTTGAGGGTCTCGGCGACGATCTGCCGGACCTGCTCCACGGACCAGCCCTTGCACAGGGCGGCCAGGTAGTCGCGGACCCGGGCCATGGTCTGCTCGTCGGCGCCGCCCAGGCGGAACATGAGCTGCGCGTATGCCGACTTGACCACGTCACGCCGGGTGATCAGCCCATCGCGATAGAACGGCCGTCCGAAGGCCAGTGCACTGGACTTGGCGATGACGGTCTTGTCGAGGTCGAAAAACGCGGCGCTGCGGCCCACGGGCCGAAAGTGTAGCCGCATTGGACCGCTCGTCGAGTGGCCCGACTCGCCGGTGGCCGTTTCGGCTCGGCGGCCCACGGCCCTGGTGGGGAGGGCAACGCGCCAGTAACGTCGCACTGCGTCACATTCGGTACTCGACGGGGGCCTTCGACTGAGGCATGCTTGTGGTGCGACTGGGATTCACGTTTCGCGTGTGATCCTTCATCCCGCTTCCAGACCCTCGGTGGTGGCGCCCCCCGCGATCACCGAGCGGATTCGGCTCGACCCCCCCGGAGCCGAATCTTTGACGACCCCCGTCGCCCCCGGCGGGGGTCGTCATCCCACCGGATACCCCCGGTCACGACGCCCTACACCTGCCGATGGCCCGGTCCAGGACGACGCCCGGACCAGGCCACCACACGGGTCAGTGGGTCACTTGACCTTGTTGAGCAGGATCTTGCCGATCTTGTTGTCGCAGCCGCCGCCACGGTTGGTGCTCTTGACGCGCAGCACGTACGCGCCCTTGGCGGTCAGGCCGGAGACCGTGTAGTTGATCTTCTGCGTGGTGGACCCGGCGTAGGCCAAATCCTCCTGGACGACCCTGTTGTCCGACATGCGGACCAGCTGCAGTTCGAACATGACGCCGTCCATGTGCGTGGCGTCAATCGGCACCATGTTGCCGAACTTGTCGCTGGCGTAGCCGAGCCACGACGGGGCGGTCCAGGTGAAGGTGGCCGTGGTCGGGTCCGTGCCGCGCTTGGCGGATGCCGCGCGGATGCCACCCGGCAGCTGGGACGGCCACAGCGAGGGACGGCTCGCGGTGCCCTGGCCGAGGCTGTTCAGCGACTTGACCGAGGCCATGTAGTTCGTGCACTTGTCGAGCTGGACGGTGATCGCGTCGCTCGTGCTGCCGGCCTTCGCCGTGACGTTGAAGACCCGCTTGGTGGCGCCGTTCGCGACGGTGACCTCGTAGCGGTCGGCGTTGGCCACGTACCTGAAGCCGAGGTATCCGTTGGTGTTGTTGTACTGGCCGGTCCTGTAGTTGTACAACTGCCGGTCGAGCGAGATGTAGGACACGCCCTTCGGGACCGGGGGCGCCGTGGCGGCGGAAGCCGCGACCGGCGCGCAGAAGCTGGCGGCGAGAGCGGCAAGGGTCGTCCCCACGACGGTGACGATGCCGGGCAGCTTGGTCTTCAAGGGTGGTCCTTCCGTGGTGGCGTGCTTACCTCGACCAGCCTGCCCGCAAAACGTCAGGCAGCCCTCAAGGCGAACTCTCGTTTCGCCGTGCGGACGGCGCCGGAGGCCTCGGAACCCGCCCTCCACACCCGCCGAGTCAGGACACGGGCCATACGGAGTGAGCCTCCGGCTCGAGTGCCGGAGGCTCACGTCAGGACGAGTCGTCCCGTAGCTTTCGCGCTTGTCCGCGCAGACCTTGAACGCTGTCAGCGACCGCCGCGGCGCGCGCCGACCCGGGTCCGCGACGAGAAGGCCGAGGCGCTCGAAGGGCGCGCGGCCGATGCCGCCGTCGTGGACGCGTCGCTCCGCTCGGCTCCCGACCGGGGCGCCGGGGCCGCCGCGCCGGACCTGCCCGAGCGGGGCTGACCGGTCCGGGCCTGGGCGGTCCGGGCCTGACCGGTCCGTGTCTGGGTCGTGTGGGGCTGAGCCGTGCGGGGCTGAGCCGTGCGGGACTGAGCCGTGCGGGGCTGGGCCGGACGCCGGGTGGCGTTGCGCGCCGGACGGGCGCGCCTGGGCGCTTCCGCGGCCGGTTCGGCCACCGGCGGCGCGACGAACGTGCGCTCGCCGGGGGCGAGTTCGGTCAGCTTCGGGCTCCCGGGCCCCACCCGCGTGGTCGCGGCCACGATGCCCGCCTTGCGGATCAGGTCGCGTACCTCGGGGACCTGGCTGTCGGTCATCAGCGTGATGACCGTGCCCTCGGCACCCGCCCGGGCGGTGCGGCCGGAGCGATGCAGGTACGCCTTGTGCTCGACCGGCGGGTCGGCGTGGATCACGAGGCTGACGTCGTCGACGTGGATGCCGCGGGCGGCGATGTCCGTCGCCACCAGCGTGTTCGCGGAGCCGTCCGAGAACGCCGTCAGGTTGCGGTTGCGGGCGTTCTGGGCGAGATTGCCGTGCAGCTCGACGGCCGGGACTCCGGCGGCGGCGAGGCGCTTGGTGAGCGTCTTGGCGCCCCGCTTGGTGCGGGTGAAGACCACCGTGCGGCCCGGCGCGGCGGCGAGGTCGACCAGCACCCCGAAGCGCTCGTCGTCGCGGACGTGCAGCACGTGATGCGACATCGCCGAGACCGGCGACAGCGCCGAGTCGACGCTGTGGGTCACCGGCTTGGTGAGGAACTGGCGGACCAGGACGTCGACCCCGGCATCGAGGGTGGCCGAGAACAGCAGCCGCTGCCCGGAGCGCGGAGTCTGCTCGAGCAGACGCCGGACGACCGGGAGGAAGCCGAGGTCGGCCATGTGGTCGGCCTCGTCGAGCACGGTGACCTCGACGGCGTCCAGGTGCGCGTGTCCCGCCCGTACGTGGTCGGCGAGGCGCCCGGGGCACGCCACGAGGACGTCCACGCCCTTGCGCAGCCCGGCGATCTGCGGGTTGGCGCCGACCCCGCCGAAGACGGTCAGGGTACGCAGGGACAGCGCCTCGGCCAGCGGCGCGATCGACACGCTGATCTGGGTGGCGAGTTCGCGGGTGGGCGCGAGGATCAGGGCACGCGGGCGCCCGGGCCGACGCGGCGACCCGCTGGCGGCCAGCCGGGCCAGCAGGGGCAGCACGAACGCGTAGGTCTTGCCTGAGCCGGTGCGGCCCCGGCCGAGCACGTCCCGGCCGTTGAGCGCGTCGGGCAGCGTCGCGGCCTGGATCGGGAAGGGCTTGGTCACGCCCGTGGCGGCCAGCGCCTTGATGAGTGCGGCGGGCAGGCCGAGGTCGGCGAATGTGACGTCAGAAGACGAAGGTGTGTTGTGCGGGCGGCGGGCCGCCATGAAATCTCCGAACCTGGAAGGGTCGTCCTGCGCGACACAGACCAGTCGGGTCCCGGCGCATGATGGTCGACATCGAAAGGCGGCTCGAGGCAGACGCACTGCGAGCCGCTACACGAAGTGTACCCGAGGCCGCGAGGTGCCCTTGTGCGCAGGCGGGTCCGGGCCCGGGCCTGACCTCTGGGTGGCCAGACCCGGGACGGGTCGCCGCCGGGTTACCCGACCGAGGTAGGGCCGGGCGGGGTCGGGCCGGGCGGGGTGGTCGGGGTGGTCGGGTAGTGCGTCGGGAACGTGGACGGGCCGGGCGCGGGCCGGCTGGTCTGCGGGGTCGTCGGCGCCGGCGTCGGGTATTCGCTCTGTGGCATCGACGGAGTCGTCGGTGCAGGGGCCGGTCCGGTGGTGTCCGGCGGCGGCGCCGGAGTCGACGGCACCGGTGCCGGCCCGGATGGCGTTGGCGCCGGGTCGGACGGCAGCGGCGTGGGCGCGGACGGCTGCGGCGTGGAGGGCAGCGGCGCCGGGCCGGTGCTCTGCGGTGCCTCCGGCGCGGCCGGTGGCTTGCGCGGGGCGCCGCCGTCGGCGAACGCCAGCGGCGCGCCGATGACCATGGCGCCCACCGCCCCCGCTGCCGCCAGACCCAGGACCACGCGGCGGCGGGTCCGCAAACGTTGCTCCGCTCGGGCGAGCTGTCCAGTCACAGTCGGTGCCTCCTCGGCTAGTTGGGACAGAGCGGAGCGGATGAGGTCCTCAAACGCGGTGCTCATCGCAGCACCTCCAGGCGATCGATGTCCGGCAGCAGTTTCCGCAACCGGGCGATCGCCCGGTGGGTCCGGCTCCGTACGGTTCCGACCGAGCACCCCAGCACCTCGGCCACCTGCGTCTCGGTGAGGTCCTCGTAATAGCGGAGGACCACCACGGTGCGTTGGGTGGGCGGTAGCCGCCGCAACGCCGTACGCATGGCAAGCCGGATGTCGGTGTCGGTACTCGAATCGGGATCAGCCACCTCATTGACGGGGTTGAGAAGGATCTCCCGATATCGGCGCAGACGCCGCCACCAGCTCAGCTGCTCGCGGTGCATGACCGTACGGATGTATCCCTCGGGGTCGGCGTTGCGCAGGCTGGGCCATTTCGCGATGGTCCTGGCCAGCGCCGACTGCAGGAGGTCCTCCGCGGCGTGCCGGTCCCCCGTGAGCAGGTAGGCCACCCGCATCAGCGCCGGAGTACGGCTCTCCACGAACTCGGTCAGCTGCGTCCGCTCGTTTTCGTCCACTCACCCGCCCCAGTTCCTTGACCGCAGATACAGACGCCTCAGGCGGGCGGATCTATCCCTCAGCGCAGCAGATTTTCAGCCGCGTGTGGAAAGCCTGGCTGCACGGCCGGTCACCGTACGCCGGCGTCTCCGGCCTTGCGCAACAGATCGGCCAGGACCTGGCACAGCTTGTCGTAGCAGGCCGTCACCATCAACCCCGTCAGCGCATCCGTGGCCTGACGCCACTCCGGTGTCGCCGGGAACAGTGCGCGCAGCAGCTGGAACGTCTCGACGGCCTGCGGCCGCTGGTCCGCCGCCAGGCAGTCACGGCCGAAGCCGAGCAGCGTACGGGCGACCTGCTCGCGGTCGGCGGCCGGTCCCTGGGCGGCGAATTCGTCGAGGCTGCGCTGGGCCAGGAGGAGGTTGCGTTCGGCCCGGCGGATCCGGTCCGCGTACGTGGCGTGGCCGATGTGGAGCAGCCGCAGGGCGGACGCGGGTACGGCCGCCTGGTTCGGGGCCGTCCCGTCGGGGTGGACCAGCCGCTCGTAGACCCGGCCGGTCCAGAGCACCGTGTCGGGCCGGTACAGCCGGGGCTCGAGCCGGTAGTGGGCGCTCGCCTGCTGAGCGTTCTCTTCCTCCGTTAGCAGGGCCTCCGCGGTGGTGGCCGCCAGCAGCGTCCGCAGCTCGCCGGCGTCGCCCATGACACGGTGGTCGGCGTCGAGGGCGAGGATCCAGGTGGCCGGGCAGCCGCGCCGCGCCTCGTTGCGCGCGGCGGCGAAGTCGTCGCCCCACCCGCCTCGAGTGACCGTGGCGCCGTACTCGACGGCCAGCTCCGGGGTGCCGTCGGCGGAGCCCGTGTCGTGCACGTGGACCTCGTCGACCACCCCGGCCAGTGACTCCAGGCACGCGGGGAGCATCGCGGCCTCGTCCTTGACGATCACTACGGCGGCAAGCAGTGCCGTGGCCATAACTATCCGTTCGGCACGCGGCGCCGTGCCCTGAGCCCGAACCGCGGCCGGGGTCCGGACGTGGGAGACGGACGAGGGGGCCGGCGCCGTTCGGGCGCCGACCCCCTCGGGTGAACCTGCGATCAGATGGTGAAGCGGGAGACCAGTTCCTTGAGGTCGTTCGACATCTGGGCGACCTGCTCGGCCGCCGCGTGGGTCTGGATGACACCCGAGCCGGCCACCTGGCTGGCACTGGCGACCGCCGACACGTTGCTGGCGATGCCCGCGGAGGCCCCCGCGGCGTCGCTGACGCTGCGGTTGATCTCCTGGCTGGTGGCGGTCTGCTCCTCCACGGCCGACGCGATCGTGGTCTGGTAGTCGCTGATCTGACCGATGATGGTGGTGATGCTGGCGATCGCCTCGATCGCCTTGTTGGTGTCCTGCTGGATGGCTTCGACCCGGCTCGCGATGTCCTCCGTGGACCGGGCGGTCTCCTGCGCCAGCTCCTTGACCTCCGTGGCCACCACGGCGAAGCCCTTGCCCGACTCCCCGGCGCGGGCGGCCTCGATGGTGGCGTTGAGGGCCAGCAGGTTGGTCTGCTCGGCGATCGCGGTGATGGCCTTGACGACGTCGCTGATCTTCGTCGACGATTCGCCGAGCTGGGCGACCACTGCGGTGGTCGACTCGGCGACCGTGACGGCCTGGTTGGCCACCTCCGCGGCCTGCCCGGCGTTGAGGGAGATCTCCCGGATGGAGGCGCCCATCTCTTCACTCGCCGTGGCCAGCGCGGACACGTTGTCCGAGACGTTGCCCGCGGCCATGGCCACCGCCTCGGCCTCGCTGCCGACCTGGTCCACGCCGCCGGCGATGGTGGAGGAGACCTCGGTCAGGTGGCGGGCGGACGCGGCCAGCTCGGCGGCCGAGCCGTCCAGCTCGCGCAACGTCGTACGCATGCTGTTGGTCGCGTGGTTGAGCGCGTGGCCCATGCGGCCGATCTCGTCACCGGAGGTGACCTGGACCTGCTGGGTCAGGTCGCCCGCGCTGACCCGGTTCAGGACGGCCGCCATCCGCTTGATGGACCGGACACTCTGGTGGATCACCGCCCAGGCCGCCCCGAACGCCAGCAGGAGGCCGGCGGCGAGGATGCCGATCACGAACAGCCGGTTCGTCTGGTACGACGCCTCGGCCGCCTTGGCCTGCTTGGCGGCCAGCGCGCTCTCCTCGTTGATGAGGGCGGTGATGACCACGCCGGTCTGGGTCAGGCCGGGCCACAGCTCGGCGAAGCGGCTCAGGTAGACCTGGGTCTGCCCGGCCTCGGCTGCGGGCAGCAGCGTTGCGTCCCGCTCGGCGCGGAACGAGACCAGCTTGTCCTTGACCTGGGCGACGCGCGAGTCCTTGCCGAGCATCCCCAGCTGCTGGTACGTCGCGAACGCCTTGTCCTGGACCGCGTCCTCCGCGCGGATCTGCTGGATCTTCGCGGCCTTGGCCTGCGGGTCCTTCGCCGACGGCAGCGTCGTGAGGTTCAGGAAGCTGCGAAGCGCCGAGGCCCGCAGCGACTCCAGCGCGTTCGAGGGGATCAGCGCGTGCTGGTACGTGTCCCGGGCGGCCGCGTTCGCGTGCTGCTGGGCAACCAGGCCACTCCAGGCGGTGCCCAGCGCGGTCGCGGCCAGCAGCGTCAGCGCGATGAAGAACTTGGCCGCCAGCGGCAGGTCGCCCAATCGGCCGAGCGCACGGCGCTGGCCCTCGGGGGGCCGCGCGGAATTGTCGAGCCGGTGCCGCATAGCTGTCGCCTTTCTGGCAGGTCATCCCCGTGATGACGCCTGGCAGTGCCAGGCGTGCGGGGCCCCTTATCGGCGTGGTGATCTCCCGGTTGAGCCATTCTTGATCTGGAGGCGATAGGTCTGACCTTGCCTGGGCGGTCCGCGCGCCCGATGGATAATGCATTCTGCGACGATCTGATGTCGATGCTGTCGCCTGCCCGGCTCAATGAGATCTCGCGCCGTTTCCCATGGGATTCTCGGATCATCGGTATTCATGGATGTGGCCGATGCCCGGCAGGATAAGGCCCCGTCACGACCCCGGTCGCCGACGGCGGCGCGGGCTCGACCAGAAGGGATCGGCGGCAGGTGGATCACCGCACACGGGGACATCTGGGGCTCGCGCGGGTACGGCTGTTCGACCAGCTCGACGCGGCGACCGCGGCAGGACCCGTTCTGGTGCTCGCACCGGCCGGCTTCGGCAAGACCACCCTGCTGGCGCAGTACGCCCGCCGCCATCCCGGGCCCGCAGCCGCCTACCAGGCGGACGCCATGGAGGTGGCCCACGGCGACACCGCGGCGCGGCTCGTCGAGGCAGTCCTCGCCGCCCGCCGCACCCGCCTCGAGCCCGGCACCGCCCCGGCCGGGCCCACACCGGACCTGCCCCCCGCCGAGGCCGCGCGTACCTGGAGCGACGCCCGCCGCCTGGTCGCCGAAGCCCGCGACGAGTCCACCGCGGTGCTGGAGGCGATGGCGGACGCCGCGCTGGACCCGGGCGGACTGCTGCTCACGCTCGAGAACCTCCACCATCTCATCGGTACGCCCGGCGAGCAGGTCGTCGCCCAGGTGCTGGCGCGCCGCCCGCGCGACGTACAGATCGTGCTGGCCGCCCGGCGGCCACCCGGCCTGCCGCTGCTGCGCCACGAGCTGGCCGGTGACGGCAGCCTGGTCGGCCTGGACGACCTGCGGTTCCGGCGCTGGGAGGTGGAGCGGCTGCTCGACGAGGGGTACGGCGAGCCGCTGCCCCCGGAGGAGACCGCGCTGCTGGCCCGCCGCACCGGCGGATGGCCCGCCGGGCTCGCGCTGTTCCACCGCGCCACCCGCGGGCGCCCCATGGCCGACCGGTGCCGGGCCGCCGCTGCCCCGTTGGAGCGCTGGCCCGCGTTCCGCCAGTTCTTCGACGAGTCCGTGCTGGCCGGGCTGCCCCCGGACATTCTCGACCTGCTCGTGCGCACCTGCGTACTGGACGTGCTGACCCCCGACCGGTGCGCCCGGCTCACCGGCGCGCCGGTCGCCGCCGCGACGCTGGAGGGCCTCATCGGCACGTACGCGCTGCCGATGACCGCGCACGGCGACAGCTACCGGTACGAGCCACCGTTCCGGGCGCACCTGGCCCAGATCCTGGGTGAGCAGCTCGGGCCGGTGGGCCTGCGCGAATGGCACCGGCGCAGCGCGGAGGTCCTGCTGGACGAGGAGGCACCCGCCGAGGCGGCCCGCTCCCTGGCCCGCGCGGGCGACTGGTCCGCCCTGCGACTGCTGCTGGCCGAGCACGGACCGGTCGTGGTCCGCCCGCCCGCCGCCGACCTGCTCGAGCTCGTCCCCGCCGCGCAGCGCGACGACGAGCCGTGGCTGGTCTACGCGGAGGCGGAGCACCACCTCAACAACGCGCAGCTGCCCCAGGCCCGCGACCGATTCCGGGCCGCCGAGGCGATGTTCGCGTCCCGCGCCGACGTGAGCGGCGAGGTCGGCGTGTATGCCGCCCGGTCCCAGCTGGCCGAGGTCGAGTCGCTGCTGACCGAGTCACTGCCCCCCAGGGGTCTGCACTGGACGGCCTGGCTGCGGGTGGCCGTCGGCCCGAACGCGGTCCAGAACACCCGCCGGGTGACCGAACTGACCCCCGCCGAGGCGGAACTGATCCGGCTGGTCGGCGCGGTCTACGGCGGCGGAGTGCCGGACGAGATCACCCGCGAGACGCACACCGTCGGCATCGACGCCCGCGACTCGGCGGTCGCCCTGCTCGGGCTGCGGCTCGTGCGTACCTGCCTGGCCGTGGCGCGCGGCAAGGCGTCCCCGGCCGCCCTGGAACGGATCGCCGACGAGGCCGAGATGCTGGGCCTGGGCTGGGTCGCCCGGCTGGCGCTGGGGGCCCGGGCGCTCGGGCGCAGCCCGTACACGTCGGTGGACGCGTACGCGGTCGCGGCCGCCTGCCGGCGGGCCGGTGACCGATGGGGACACCTGCTGGTCACGTCCGTCGGGGTGATCTGCGAGGTCCGCGACGGACGGCTCGACGAGGAACGGCTGGGCGCCCTGTCCGTCGAGGCCACCGAGATGGGCGCCGAATCCATCGCCGCCTGGGCGGACGCCTTCTGCGCGCTGGCCCGGGCCCGTCGCGGTGCCCCCGAGGCGGCCCGCGAGGGACAGGCCGCCATCGACCGGGCCGAAGCCGCCCGGGTGCCCGGCGCCGCCGTCGCGGGCATGCTGGCGGTCGCGGTGGCCGATCCCATGCGCCGGGCGGTGCTGCTGCGGGCCGCCGCGGACCGGGCGGCCGAGGCGGAGCTGCCCCGCACGACGCTCAAGTTCTGGGTCGCCACGTACGCGGCGGCCGCCACCACCACCCCCGCCGCCGCGGTGCAGATCCGCTGCTTCGGCGGCTTCACGATGGCGGTCAGCGGCCGCCCCGTCGACCTGGCGCGGGTCCGCCCGCGCGCCCGCAGCGCGCTGCGGCTGCTGGCCATGCACGCGGGCCGGTTCGTGCACCGCGAGGTGCTCATCGAGGCGCTCTGGTCCGACCTGCCCCCGGCCGCCGCGACCCGCAACCTGCAGGTGACCATCTCGGCGCTGCGCGGACTGCTCGAACCCGACAGCGGGCGGGGAAAGGCGCAGATGCTGGTGCGCTCCGGCGACGCGTACGGCATCGTGCTGCCGACCGGCAGCTACGCCGACACCGCGGCGTTCACCAAGGCGGTGCAGCGTTGGCAGCAGCAGCGCCGCTCCGGCAGTTTCGCGTCCGAAGTGGACGCGATGCGCGCCGCGCTGGCCGCGTACGGTGGGGATCTGCTGCCCGAGGAGGGGCCCGCCGAATGGGCGGTCGAGGCGCGCGACCAGTACCGGCACCTGGCGACCCGGGTGGCGCGGGAACTGGCCACGGCCGAGCTGACCCAGGGCAACGTGGCCGACGCGATCCGCGCCGCCGAGCAGTGCATCGCGCTGGACCCGCACGACGACGAGGCGTGGCAGGTGCTGCTGCGCGCGTACGCCCGCAGCGCCACCCCGGCCAAGGCGCTGGAGGCGCGGCGCCGGTACGCGGACATGCTGGCCCGCCTCGGGGTGCCGGAGCCGACCCAGCAGCAGCTGCACAGCGGGACCGCCGCCATGGCACCGCCGCCACCGCCGCGCCGCCGCGCACCCCGCGACACCTGACGACCCGAAACGATCGTCGGTAGGTTTGCGGGATGCGGATCCTGCACCTGTCGGATACTCACCTGACTCAAGCGCCGGGTTCCGACGGTGACGGCGTCGACCCCCGTGAGTCGTTGCGTCGCATGCTGCACGACTGCCGTGCGGTCCCCGGTCTGGACGTGGTCGTGGTGACCGGGGACATCGCCGACGACGGCTCTGCCGAGGCGTACACCGAGGCGTGGGAACTCGTCGGCGCGTTCGCCCGCCGGCGCCGCATCCCAGCGATCTTCAGCACCGGCAATCACGACGACCGGGCGGCATTCACCGCGGTGCTCGGCAGCGGCCATTTCGACGCCGATGGGCGAGACCGGCCGCAGGCCCGGTTCGACGGCGCTGACGGTGAACGTGCGGCGGTGACCATGGTCGGGGGATACCGGATGGTCACGCTCGACTCGCTCGTGCCGGGTGCCGGGTACGGGCACATCAGTACGGCGCAACTGGTGTGGCTGCGTACCGTTCTCGCCGATCCGGCACCCCACGGAACCGTCCTGGCCTTTCACCACCCTCCCGTCGCGGTCCCGGGGGTGGAGTTTCACAGTGTCCTCGGGCTCCGAAACGGCCAGGATCTGGCAGATCAGATCACGGGCACCGACGTACGGATGATGCTCTGCGGACACTTTCACCTTCAGCTGTTCGGCATGTTCGCGGCCGTGCCCGTCTGGGTCACGCCGGGCGTGGTCACCCGCATCGATCTCACCGCCGCCCCCGGGGCCATGCGGGCGGTCAAGGGCGCATCCGCGTCGCTGATCGAACTGGGCGGCCCGCATTCGCCGGTGCTTCACACGCTGCATGCGCGTGACCCACTCGCCGGTCACACCGCATTTGAGGCCGACGCCGAGGAAATGGCCGCCGTCATCGCCGAACTCGGGCCGGCGGCGTAGGTCCCACACCGCGACCGTCAGAACGGAGCCGTCAACCTTGGGTTGACTTCAGGCGAGCGTCAACCTATGGTTGACGCATGACGCCAACAGAACCCATCACCAGCTCGATCCGGCTCGACGATCTGATCGAAGCCATCAAGAAGAATCACCCGGACGCCCTCGACCAGCTCAGCGACGCGGTGCTGGCCGCCGACCACCTCGGTGACGTCGCGGACCACCTGATCGGGCACTTCGTCGACCAGGCGCGCCGCTCCGGCGCTTCCTGGACGGAGATCGGCCGCAGCATGGGCGTCAGCAAACAAGCGGCCCAGAAGCGGTTCGTTCCCAAGGGGGAGGCGCCGGACCTCGACGCCAGCCAGGGGTTCAGCCGCTTCACCGACCGGGCCAGAAAGGTCGTCGTGACGGCGCAGGAAGAAGCCCGCGCCCGGGGCAGCAACCAGATCAGCGTCGCCCATCTGGTGCTCGGCCTGGTGGCGGACCCGGCCGCGCTCGGGGCCCGGGCGATCGTCGCGCAAGGAGTGTCACTCGACGCCGTCCGGGAGACCGCCGTCGCGACGCTGCCGCCGGCAGCCGAGTCCGTGCCCGCGCTCATCCCGTTCGACGCGCACGCCAAGAAGGGCCTGGAGCTGACGTTCCGAGAAGCGCTGCGGATGAACCACAACTACGTGGGCACCGAACACATCCTGCTCGCGCTGCTCGAACTCGAAGACGGCACGGGCGTCCTCGCCGGCCTCGGCGTCGACAAGTCCACCGCCGAAGCGTCCATCGCTGCCGCCCTGGCCGCGTCGCCGGAATCTTGAGCTTGCCGTCCAACCTCCGGCACCAGCTGAGCACCGGCTGAGTTCTCAGTGCGGGGAGGTGTTGAACTCGCCCCCCAACGCCAGCCCGGCCGAACAGTCCAACTCGCCCGGGGCCAGCTGGGTGTGCGACGGCCGCCAGAGTGTCACGTCCCCCGGGGCGGCGACACGCGCGACGACGCAGTCGTACTGGCTGCCGCGCAGCGCCACCCCGACGATGCCGTCCTGAACGGCGAAATCCTGGTGGATGGCCGGGTCTAGTTTCAGTCCGGCCACCGCCGCGCGGACGGCGGACTCGTTCGGGCCGACGGGGTTCAGCGCGCTCTGGAGGCGCTCGTCGACGCCCTGCAGGGACGGGTCTTTAGGAACCGGCAGCGGCGTTCCCGCCGGGCAGTCGATGTCGTCGTCGCGGCTGTCTTTCTCCGGACCCATCTGCAGGCGGAAGCAGATCGGCACGTCGGCCTGGTGGAGCACCACCTGATCGAAGCCGCGCGCCACACCGTGACCCGTCACCTTCAGTATCAGGGTCACGCCGGTCTGCCAGTGGGTCTGCCCGGTGACCGAGAGGACCTGGACGTCGGGGTGCTGGCCAGCCGAGTGCAGATAGTCGCCGGCCTTGTCGACGTGGTCGAGCTCGAAGCGGGCGAGCACATTGTCGACCTTATTTGCCGCGTCGGGCAGTGCAGTGTGGTGGATCTGCCAGTCCGGCTGACGGTGGACGTGCTCCTCGTACCGCCACGTGCCCGCCGCCGCGAGGCCAAGCACCAGACCTATCGCGCCGAGCCCGATCCACTTCGTTCTCCCCCGCATGGACCGGATTATGTCGCAGAAAGCTCGGCCACCAGACCCGGGACCGATCGATCGAGGTCATCCGTTGTCGTTCCGAGACCGAAGGCGGCGCGGTGCATGCCCGAGGCCCCGCCGCGAGGATATGCCCAGCTCAAAGTCACTTCGGCTGTCGCGCAGGCAATCAGGTTCACATGTGAGCTGCGTGGTACGACTCGTCAGGGCACCATGACCGGGTCGACCTGACGGGGGGCGGGCCCTGACCCGTGCGTTCCTGCAGCCGGATGATCTCCACGACTTCGTCGTGGACCAGTTCGGCAACGACCGGCGGCTCCGACAGCAACCGCTGTGTCATCCCGGGGCGCACCACTGTCCATGATCGATGGTGGCTGGCCTCGTCTCAGCCCCGGCTCGAATCGCCTGCCCAGTCACGATCAACATCCCCGGCCAGGAGGATTAGAGCTAGCCATTGCCGTGGACAACGGTGACAAACAATCCAAACACCAACAGCAGAACCACTGAGGGGATCCAACCGAGGGTGATTCCGGCCAGTGCGACGATGCGGCCGCTCCCGCCGGTGCGCCGGATCTGCCGCGCGGCGACGTGGCCCAGGATCGCCCCGACGACGCCGATCGGGGCTCCGGCAAGGATGTTGGTGGTGTACTCGATCACCAAGGCGACCGACGAGGTGACCAGCGACGCGATCGCCATCCTGTTGATCCGCGGGAGGCCACCGTGCCAGATCGGGGGCGGATAGGCAGGCGAGAGGGCGTGGGCGCCGGAATGGCTGCCTGCGGGGGGCTTCACTGCGCCATGCGACTGCGGGTAGGGGAACCCGGGCACCTGCGGTGTGGTCGGGGAGAGGGGAGGGTCGAACGGCTGATGATGGTCGGGCCGTTGTGGCAGATTGCTCATCGAAGTTCTCCCCGTTGTTGCGGCCCACCAGGATAGCCCGCGACTTCCGGCGCCCTCGTCTCAGCCCCGGCTCGAATCGCCTGCCCAACCAAGGTCAACATCCCGGTTGGAGTATTAGCGGTCACGCCAGAACAGAGGCGACAAGTCGACGGCTGCCCCGGCGATTCGCCGACTGGTCTCGGTGTGGAGATCCTTCCGCGCCGAGTCGATCCAGCCCTCCGTTCGCTGCACGCCGATGTCGCGGTATTCGACAGCTTGGAGGAGCATCTCCAGCTTGTCGGCGTCCTTGGCGCACCGGGCTTCGAGCGTCTCGCGTGACTCGTATTCGTCAACGGCACCGCGCACCATCTCGCGGGACTGTTCCGGCAGATGGTCTGTCTGGTCGGCGGTGATCTGGCGCGGATCAGGCTTGGTCAGGTAGGCGGCAGCTGTGTGCGGCAGGTCGCCGGTACGGGTCTCCTGGCTGTCGTGCCACAGCGCCAGGAACGCGGCCCGGGCGGGGTCGGCTCCCTCCTCGGCGGCAATCAGCGCGGCCAACTGGGCGGCACGCATGGTGTGCTCGGCGACCGATTCGGGATCCCGTACGCCTGCATGCCACCAGCCGGAGCGGCGGATGCGCTTCAACAACCCGAGTTCATAACCGAATCCGGCGAGCGCCTCTGCGTCCTCTGGCACGGTGGTTCCTTTCTATCGGTCTGTGATGCGCATTGCGTACAGGAGCGCCACGAGTCGATCATGCTCGGTCCGGGCCAGGGCGGGGGTGGACGCGAGCCTATCGAGCGCGTCGGCGAGGGACGCGCGGGTGGCCGGCCGGCCGCTGAGCAGCGACGGTCGAGACGCTATGAGGGCGTGCAATGTGTAGAGGTTCAGCGGTAGGTGCGGTGACGCGGGATCGAGGCGCGGGGTCGGCTCCCTCCTCGGCAGCGATCAGGGCAGCTAACTGGGCGGCACGCATGGTGTGCTCGGCGACCGATTCGGGATCGCGTACGCCTGCGTGCCACCAGCCGGAACGTAGGGGCCCGTGACGATAAGGGCGGCATTGACAACCCGTTCCAATTCTTCGGTGAGAGTCGGAGGTAGGACAGACCTCGCTGCCTCAGCGAAGGCGACGAAGTAGGCCGTCCGGTTCAGAAATGCGGTACGGGCAGACCAGAACGCGGAAGGATTCGCGGCGTGGCGGGCACGGTGGAGGATGGCGCCGACGCTGACCACCTTGTCGGCCGCGCTTGCGATCACCGCGTCGGGCTCGTTGACACTCACTTCGGGCAGAATGGATTTGTCCATGGTGTCGTGTTCACGCTGAATCGCCCGGACGAGCCGGGACACGGCAGGGCTGAGCTGCCTCGCCAGGGTGGCATCCAGGTCGATGTCCGTAGGTGCGAAGTACGGCGCGTCATGCAGGATCACCGCGGCGATCAGATCCGGTGCCGCACCGGGAACATGTTCCACGACTTTGCGTGCCACCTTGAGGGCGTGTCCGATGGCGGGAGACCCATCGATGACCTGGCCCTCACACCACTGTCGCGCCAGCAAGATCGCCGCCGTGACGAACGGGGTCCTGGGTAACGCCGATGCGCTCATCGATGCCTGCTTTCGGTTGGTTTGAACATGTACCGTGCAGCCATGGCGATGACGTCCGACCAACTGCGCGACGCGACGTGCGTCGTCTGCCCGGCGCAGTCGATGCCGCTGGGTCAGTTCGACGTGACCGACCGCCCCGGCCCGACGTCGCGGTACGACCCGGAGGTCGGCTGCCGCGTTGACGTCCGCACCGACGTTCCCGTCTGCGTCCACCCGTACCGCGTCGGCCTGCCGCCCGGGGCGTACTGCTCCCAAGGTGTGCCGGTGCCGACGATCCCGGAAGAACCGCCGGCACCGACCCGTGATGCCTTGGAGATGCCCGACGACGTCACCAATCTCGAAGGGTGGATCATCGCGGTCGTCCGCGCCGCCGGCTCGGCCCGCATCCATCAGGCGCTCTCGGCAGCGGAGACACTGGCCGCCGAGCGTTTCGCCGAGCGAGACGTTGTGACAGCCATGCGCCGCGTGCTGACCGTGGAGCTGGCAGGGGGTTGATCCGGTGCGTATTAGACGGTGGCCCTCGTCGTGGCGGCCTCAGTCGGCGTGAGCTCCTCGAACGTGAAGCGATGGCTGCGGCCTTCGGCCTGGATGCCGATGCTCTCGTACTTACGGCCCAGGATGTCCAGGCGACGGCCCATCTCCGCCCGATCCAGCCAGTACCGCCGGTTCGGCTCGCCCCATCCGGCCGCGCGGTAGCACTGGTCGGTGTAGCCGTCGACCTCGTAAGTGAAGCGTTCCTGGTCGGTCATGTGAACGAACCCGATACCGATCCTCTCGGTCAGCCTCTGGCACAAGGTGTACTGGGCCAGCACTGCGTGGACCATCTCGTCGACCGGGGCGCTGATTTCCAGCTCGGCCACGTGCTCGTCGCCGTCGGACAGTTCGAACACCGCGGACTTGAGGGCGAGGACCCGAAGGGCTTCCTCAAACAGCGGTGGGGTGTCCGACGTCAGGTCCCAGTTGGCAACCAGCGGGTAGCCGGTGAAGGTTGCCCAACAGTCCGTGTACGCCTGAGAGGAGCGTTCCAGCCGGGAAAACTCCTCCGTACCCTTGATCAGTGCCAGGATCTCCGTAGCGCGGCGGCCCACTTCAGCCGGGGTGGGTGTCGTGGTTTCCATGACTTCCCTTCTGTCGGTAATGCTGGGGGTCGGTCCACCCACGCCGCCGGAAACGCGACGCGGCCGGAATTTTGAGCACAACTTGGGTGCGTGGTGCTGGGGTGTTGATCAGCGACGCCACCGGCCGGCGGAGCGGTGCTGCTGGCCCGGGGTGAGCTGCCCCGTGCGGCCGACCTGCGGGTATGCCTGCGTGGCGATCGTCCAGGCCGGGGCGTTGGCCGGAATCGAGAACCGGGGGGATTCGCGGATCTCTTGCAGCTTCAGCTCAAGGCAGGGCCAAGGCAACCCGCAGGTACAGCGTGCGCGGCGCAGAATGCGACGCCTTCTTTGATGCGTCCTTCGTTCCGGTCCACTTCCGAGGATCACGTTCTGGAACGGTTGACCGGCTGGGCTTCCTCGCCCCCGCCTCGTCACACGCTGACGTGAAAACTGCTTGACACTGGTCATGGAAGACAGCTTGCGGGAGTGCAAGCCGCCTGAGTTGCCGAGCTGGCAACCACCTACGTGTCGCTGAGCGCGCCACACCGTTCCGCGAGTCCGCGCAGTGATGAGCCGTTGACACTGCGAGGATTGCGAGCGAGCAGCTCTCGCAGGCTGTTGCGGACAATGGGGCTCAGGCTGATCCGTAGCGGTGCCGCACGTTCTGCACGGCGGAAGGCGTCTACGGACTCCGAGTATCGATCCAGCTGAAGAAGGGCTCGTCCGATGTCTACCCACAAATAAGACATGCGTTCACGATTGCCGATCGCCACGCCTGAGAGGGGCTTCGCAAAGGCTAGGGCTGCCCCAGGACTTCCGGCCTCCACCTCGACGGCGACCTGATGCATAAGAACATTCCACTGTGTGAATGAGGTGAAGCCCGCAATCGTGGATGGGTTCGTCGTGCCCAAGTCGATCGAGGCGGCTTCCCGGAGCAGGTCGCGAGCGTGGTCGACTTGCCCTTGGGCGGCAGATGTTGAGGCGGCGACGAGCAAGCAAGAGCCTCTGGCGCTCATTCGGGTTTGCTGCACCGATTGGTGACAGGTGTAGTCACGCGGCCTGACTGGCCGGTGGGGTCATGATGGTCTCGAACTCGATAGGGGTCAATCGGGACAGCGAGCGTTGGCGTCTGCGGCGGTGGTAGGTCCGTTCGATCCAGGTCACGATCGCGATCCGTAGCTGTTCGCGGGAACGCCATGCGTGCCGGTCCAGGACGTTGTTCTGCAGCAGGCCGAAGAACGACTCCATGGCCGCGTTGTCCCCGGCGGCGCCGACCCGACCCATCGATCCGACCATCCGGTAACCATCGAGGGCCCGGACGAACTTTCTGGATCGAAATTGCGACCCACGGTCGGTGTGGAGTACGCAGCCGGACAGGTCACCGCGTCGGGCGGCGGCGTTGTTGAGCGCGGCCACGGCCAGGCAGGACTTCATCCTGGTGTCGATGCTGTAGCCGACGATCCGGTTGGACCAGACGTCCTTGATCGCGCACAGGTAGAGCTTGCCCTCACCGGTGTGGTGCTCGGTGATGTCGGCCAACCACAGCCGGTTCGGGCCCTGGGCGGTGAAGTCGCGGCGGACCAGGTCGTCGTGGACCGGCGGGCCGACCTTGCGCCCTTTGCCGCGCTGCTTCTTGCCGAACGCGCTCCACCAGCCGTTACCCGAGCAGATCCGCCACGCGGTCCGGTCAGCCATCGGCTGCCCACCGGCGCGGGCCTCGTCAGCGAGGAACCGGTAGCCGAACTCCGGGTCGTCGCGGTGCGCGTCGACCAAGGCGTTGGCCCGGTACGCCTGGATCACCTCGGTGTCGGTCACGGGCCGGGCCAGCCACCGGTAGTAGGGCTGACGAGCGATGTTCAATACCCGGCACGTCACCGCCACGGGGATCCCCTCAGCGGCCAGCTCACTCACGAGCGGGTAGAGCCTTTTCCCGGCAGGTTCGCCTGCGACAAGTACGCCGCAGCCCGACGCAGGACCTCATTCTCCTGCTCCAACAGCTTGTTCCGTCGTCGAAGTTCCCGCAGCTCGGCCGACTCGGTGCGGGTCACACCCGGCTTGGCACCGGCGTCGACGTCGGCCTGACGCAGCCACTTGAACAACGTCATCGGATGGACCCCGAAGTCCTTCGCGATCTGCTCGACCGTCACACCGGGGTCACGCTCACGGGTAACCCGCACGACGTCGTCGCGGAACTCTTGGGGGTATGGCTTTGGCACAGCGACATCCTTCCAGCTCACCCACAGGGCAAGCCATCTCAGATGTCACCTACCGGTGCAGCAGACCCTTCCTTCTGCGCCGGTCATCGGGGTCTCAAGCGCCGCCAAGGCGACCGCCGTGGCCCTCCGTACGGCTCCCGCAGGTGCGAGCGCGTGCGCCTGACCATACGCGGCGAATCCGAGCGTGGGCAGGTCTTCTGCTTGCTCCGCAGCGCTACGCATCCGTTCTGCCGCCATCCAGGCCAGATCATGTTCCCCAAGGTTCCTCATGAGGAACATTGCCGCGTAGGCGGCAAACACAACTCGTCGCTGCTTGTTGACGGCCGGGTCCCTGGCTGCGTCCAACTGCGTCCACCGCAACAAATCCGGTACCACCCTGGCTTGACGGACCAGATCGCACCCTTCCATCAGCTCAAGGAGCCCATCCATAGCAGCGGCAATCTGCGCATCGGGCACCAGGGGGCCGCCAGGGTCAAGCAGCGCCAGCCGAGTTGCGCGCACACCTCGGAGCGCGTCGGCGTTCTCACGCCGGGTCGAAGGGTGCGGTTGGCCCGTCAAGTCAGTGAGCGAGACGTCAAGCGCGGCGGCGATGCGGTCGAGCAGCGCACGCGAGTCCGTTGAGCGTTCCCCACGCTCCAAGCGGGACAGGTAGGGCTTGCTGATGCCTGCCAAGCCGGCTGCCTGATCGAGGCTGAGACCGCGTGCGCGTCTGTGGCGGCGAATGTTCGCGCCAACGCCAGTCTTGTCCTTCATCGCCGTTGCTCCCGTGCTCATGCACACTTGACGCCGATGGCGCCCATGGCAGACGCCATGGTTGGAGGATCGGTAACGTGACATCGATGGGACATGTACTCTATGTCGTCGTCTGCGGCGCCGGCAACGCTGCGAGCAGCAGCGGCTTCGTCAAAGAGATGATCAACAGCGGCTGGGACGTTTGCGTGATAGCGAGTCCGGCGGCGTTGGCATTCATCGATGCCGAGGACTTGGCGGAAATTTCCGGCCATCCCGTTCGCTCCAAATTCAAGGATCCAGACGCGCCAGACCTTCTTCCACCCCCCGATGTCATTGTTGTTGCACCGGCCACATTCAACACTGTCAACAAGCTTGCGAACGGTATAAGCGACACGCTCGCCACCGCAATTCTGTGCGAGGCGCTCGGCAAGAAGGCTCCCATGATCATGGCGCCATGGATGAACTGTGCCTTGGCGAACCATTCGGCCTACACGCGTAGCATTCGCACGCTACAAGGCGATGGCGTTCGTTTTGTCCTTACGGAACAGACAATGCCTGGCGCAGTGCGAGACAATCCGGACGAAGGATTTCCATGGGCAACGGTGTCGGAAGCGGTCAGAAAGCTCCAACACCTCGACTCCGCCAGTGAGGATCTGTCTAACGCGCTCGACGCTCCGCAGACCGATGTGGATGCGAATGACGGGCCCCGTCCCACTGCGTGATGAGGCGGGCGACACGGGTCGACACCGGGCAGGAGGTCGTCAGTCTTCGTCGATGGACGCCTTGCGCCAACGGCCCTCGCTGCGTGGTCGTGATGATTGCTCGGGGCGGCCGGGAGACGCGATGCCGAGGCGGATGTTGTCGGCGGGCCTGGCGATGTCGGTCACCGGTGGCAGGACCACGCGCTCAAGGTCTGGTGCTCGTTGAGGGGTGCCGGAGCCTCGCTCAACTGCCGCTCGACTGACCGCGCATAGCGCGTCTCCCCTGCCATCTCCCGCCTTCCCGTGAGGCGAACCCACAAGCCGTCGATCTCGACGCACGGCGTCTGGTCAGGAGTTGGTACTTGCTCTCCGCTGGTCAGACGTCATGAGGTCAAGACGTGACGGGCACGTGACCGAGAAAGGAGGTTGCTGGCGTCAGCCGCTGTCAGCCGACGGGCAACGGCGTCGCGGTCAACCCGGGATCGGCGGCTATGGTTCGCTCATGAGCGTGGAGCCGAAGCGTGCCAGCGAGTGGACCATCCACGGGGAACGCATCGTCGACGACACCCGCCGTGCCGTCCTCAGCATTGCCGAGGTGGAACTGCCCGACGGTGTGCGATTCGAGCAGTACGTCCTTCGCGTGCCAAGCGCCGCCATGGTCATCGTTCTCGACGATGACCAGCGCGTCCTCATGATGTGGAGGCACCGCTTCATCATGGATCGTTGGGTCTGGGAACTACCTGGTGGCTATCTGGACCCGGACGAGGATCCCATGACCTGCGCGGCTCGGGAGGTCGAGGAGGAGACGGGCTGGCGTCCGCGCAGCATGGAAAGGCTCATCACGTTTCAACCCATGGTGGGAACTGTCGATCAGGAGAACGTCGTCTACCTGGCTCGCGGTGCTGACTTCACCGGCTCGTCGCCGGACGTCAACGAGGCTGAGCGCGTCGGCTGGATTCCCCTTGCTGAAATTCGCCAGCACGTCGACAGCGGCGAGATTGTCGGCGCCGGGTCGGTCTGCGGGCTACTGGCCGTGCTCCTGTTGAAGGCAACCGGGGAACTCTAGGTAACTTGGAGCGCTGGCCGTGCTCGTTCGGCGAAGTCGCGCACCGTGGGGATCCCTACGTGCTGTGAGAGCCGATCCGCGAGTTCTGCCAGGTAGTCCCGAGCCCGCGAGGAGTGGAGCCCTTCCACAGCGTCGACGGCATCGCTGCCAACCCGCGCCGTTTCCTCCAGTTCGCCAGCCTGCGCATGGGCAACCGCGAGCAGTACCAGATTGAACTGGCGCCCCTCGGGCAAAAACTGCCGTCCGTCCATCTTGAGCGACCGGGACGCGAACCGCTGCGCGACGTCACCACGACCGAGTGCGGTGAAGCAATGGCCGAACTTGGTTGCCAGGTACGACTCATCGAAGTAGCCGATTCGCGCCACGATCGGCCATTTCGCTCAATCCTGCTCGTCGATGGCCGCACTGCTCCAGCGTCCGGTCCGGCGGGGCTGTGACGGTGCGGGAGCGGGACGCCCCGGTGGTGCGACGCCGAGGCGGATGTTGTCGGCGGGCCCGGCGATGTCGGTGACCAGCGGCAGGACCAGCGGGGCACTGGCGATCACGCTCAGGGTGGTGCGCGACGGCTGCACCGGGAACGAAGGCTCACCCAGTCGCAACATGACCGGCCGCCCGGCCATCGCCTCGCCCAGCAGTTCCGGCGCCAGCCGACGGCCCGGGTCGACCGCCACCAGCACCGCATCCAACAACGCAGCCTCGACCGCAGGGTCGGTGGCCTCGGTGGTCACCAGGTAGTGCAGGTCGAAGCGACGGACCGGCGGGCGCCGGGCCACGACCCGGCCGTCGGCGTTCCGGATGTCTTCCCAGTCGGTCTCCGCGGCCTTCTCGTCCTCCCGGACCCCGGCCAGGAACCACACCAGGCTGGGCCGGTCCGGTCCGGTCTCCACGCCGGGCGGGGCGGGGGCACCGAACCGGACCTCGCAGGCGTCCGGCAGCAGCGGCGTGAGCAAGCCGCGCAGGGCCTGGTTCACGTCGGCGATCACCCGGACCTCCCGCCAGCCATGCTCCGATGCTCGGCGCCGCGGGCCCGCCGCGGCCAGCGTGGCCGGGCGACCACCGGTGCACCCGCCGCTGCCCGAAGGGGCGGCCACGGGTGCACCCGTCGTCGCCCGCCAGCCGCTGCCCGCGCTGCCACCTGCGGGCCACCCTGACAGGCGTCCGTTCGCCACAGGGAGGTCCGATGGCCAGCAGCTACTTGTCGCCTGGCGTCTACATGGAGGAGGTGTCCTCCGGCTCCCGACCCATCGAGGCCGCCGGTACCGCGGTCGCCGCCTTCGTCGGGTTCGCCGAGAAGGGCCCGTTGAACCAGCCGACGCTGGTCACCAACTGGACCCAGTACACCCAGAACTTCGGCGGTTTCATCCCCGGCTCGTACCTGGCGCATTCCGTGTACGGGTATTTCGCCAACGGCGGCGGCAGCGCGTACATCGTGCGGGTGGGCTCGGAGAGCGTGGCCGAGCCGCCGGTGCTGCGCGGCGAGCTGCCCGCGGTGGGCGACGACGGCCGCATCGCGTTCGCGGTCCGGGCGCTGCCCGCGGCGGCCGGTGGGGCACCGCTGACGGTCGAGGTGGTGGGCGGCCAGGACCCGGCCGACGAGAACTTCACGCTGCTGGTGAAGCGCGGTGGCGCGGTGGTCGAGGCCATGGAGGGGCTCACCGTACGGCGGGGGCCGTCCAACGTGGTGACCGCCGTGAAGCAGCAGTCGAAGCTGATCGAGGTCGAGGAGACCCGCGGCGCCCGGGTGGCCACGCTGCCCCGGCAAGGGGTCGAGGTGCCACTGGCGGGCAACGCCGTGGAGCCCGCCGCCCGCGTCGAGCCCAACGTGTACGTCGGCAACTCGGCCGACCGCACCGGCTTCGCGGGCCTGGAGGCGATCGACGAGATCACCATGCTGTCCGTGCCGGACCTGATGGCCGCGCGGGACCGGGGCCTGCTCGACGACGAGGGCGTCCGGGCCGTGCAGGACGCGATGATCACCCACTGCGAGCTGATGCGCGACCGGGTGGCGATCCTGGACACCCCGCCCAGCCTCAACGCCCAGCAGGTCAAGGGGTGGCGCGCCGAGGCCAACTACGACTCCAAGTACGCGGCTCTGTACTGGCCGTGGATCAAGGTGATGGACCCGCTGACCGGGGCGCCGGCGTTCATGCCGCCGAGCGGGCACATGGCGGGCATCTGGGCGCGCAACGACGCGACCCGCGGCGTACACAAGGCTCCTGCCAACGAGGTCGTGCGCGGCGCCATCGCGCTGGAGCTGAACCTCACCAAGGGTGAGCACGACCAGCTCAACCCGGACGGGATCAACTGCATCCGGTCGTTCCCGGGGCAGGGCATCCGGGTGTGGGGCGCGCGCACGCTGTCCAGCGACCCGGAGTGGCGCTACCTCAACGTGCGGCGGCTGTTCAACTACATCGAGAAGTCGATCCTGAACGGCACCAACTGGGTGGTCTTCGAGCCCAACGACCCGAAGCTGTGGGACTCGGTGAAGCGCACCATCACCATGTTCCTGCGCCGGGTGTGGCGCGACGGTGCGCTGTTCGGGTCGACCCCGGCGCAGGCGTTCTTCGTCAAGTGCGACGCCGAGAACAACCCACCGGAGAATCGCGACGCCGGCATGTTGACCGTCGAGATCGGTGTCGCGCCGGTCAAGCCGGCCGAATTCGTCATCTTCCGTCTGTCCCAGTTCGCCGACGGCGCCGGGCTCGAAGAGTAGGTAGGGGGAGCTTCAGATGCCAGGTGGACTCGGTTCATCACAGCCCAACGACGCGCTCACCGCGGCGCGCTTCTCCATCACCATCGACGGGTACGAGATCGCCTCGTTCTCCGAGCTGCAGGGCATCACCACGGAGGTGCAGCCGGTGGACTTCCTGGAGTCCACCGACAAGGAGGTCATCTTCAAGAAGCTGCCGGGCAGGATCGCGCCGCCCACGCTCAAGCTGTCCCGCGGCAAGAACCAGTCGATGGAGCTGTGGGCGTGGCACGAGGCGGTGCTGCAGGGCAACATCGTCGCGGCCCGCAAGAGCTGCTCGCTGATCATGTACAACTACGACGGTGCGCCGGTGGCCCGCTACCACCTGGAGAACGCGTGGCCGTCCAAGCTGGAGATCAGCGCGTTGAAGGCGGGCGCCAGTGAGGTGCTCATGGAGACCGTGACGATCGTGTGCGAGCACATCCAGCGGGTGTCCGGATGACCGCTCCCACCGAGGTGCTGCGCACGGAGTATCCGTTCGTGCTGCCGCGCGGCTACGTGGACGAGGAGGGGCGGGTGCACCGCGAGGGCGTCATGCGCCTCGCCACCGGTCGCGACGAGATCATGCCGCAGACCGATCCACGGGTACGGCAGAACGGCGCGTACCTGTCGATCCTGCTGCTGGAACGTACCGTCACCTCGCTGGGATCGCTGCCGTCCGTGGACACGTTCGTGGTGGAGAACCTGTTCGCCTCGGACCTCGCGTTCCTGCAGGACCTGTACCGGCGGATCAACTCCGAGGGGCGCACCGAGGCGGCGGTCACCTGCCCGAACTGCGGCCATGACTTCGCCGTCGACCTGGCCGGTGATGCACCGGGGGGATCCTGACGTACGCGATCGACCGCCTCTGGGAGGAGGTCGCGTACGTCGCCTACTACCTGCACTGGCCGTTCGACCAGATTCTCGACCTGGAACATCCCACGCGGGCCCGGGTCGTCGCCGAGATCGGCAAGATCCACACGCAGCGGGACGAGAAGGGCTGGTGAGACCATGCGATGGCCGTTCCGTCGTCGTAAGGACGCCGCACCAGCCGTCCCGGAGCAGCCGACCGGTGCCCCCCAGCCGAACGGCACCGGGCTGGACCGGCGGCCCGGCGCCGGGACCGCCCGGCGGGCGTGGCAGACCCTGCCGCCGCTCGCGCCGGTGGTCACCGCGCCCCGCCTGACCATGGGCACCCCGCCGGTGAGCGGGACCGGGCCGCTGCTGCGCCGCCCGACGGCCCCGCCGCCCGCCGCCCGCCCCGCCGGACGGGTCAGCGGTCTGGCGGAGGTGCTGCCCGCCCTGGACGTGACCCGGCCCGAGCCGGTCCCCCCCGCCCCCCGCCCGGTCCGCGCGGTGACCCGCCCGGCCGACAAGGCCCCGCTGACCGCCGCCACCGCCGCGTACGTGGGGGAGGCGCGCGAACCGGCCCAGCCGCACCGGGCGCCCGCCTGGCTGCGCGCCCTGTCGTCCGCGCCCGCCTTCGACCCGGTGCTCGGCGGGATGGTTCCGTCCGCCCCGGCCCCGGCCCCGACGCCGCCGCGGGCCGTTCCGCCCCCGTCGCGCCCGGTCGCGGCGCCGCGGGCCGTACCCACGCCCCGGCGGCCGGTACGCCCGCGGGGCCGACTCGGGCTCGGCGCACCCCTGGATGTTGAGGCCGCCGATGCGGACCCCGAGCCGGCCGCGCCGCCTGCCCCCACCGGGCGGCCGGCCTTCCTCTCGCCGGAACAGGCCGCCGAACCGGCGACACTGACCGGCTCGCCCGCAGTCTCGGCAGCGCCGGCCGGGATCCCGGCGCTGCCGACGACGCCGTCTGTCGGCCCCCGGCACCCCTCGGTGGTGGACGGCCCGGAGCCCCGGCACCCGTCCGTGGTGGACGGCCCGCAGCCTCGACACCTGCCCGCGGCTGACGCGCCGGAGCCCCGGCGTCCGTCCGTGGCCGGCAGCGCGGAGCCCCGGCATCCTTCAGTGGCCGGCAGCGCGGAGCCCCGGCTTCCGTCCGCACCCGTCGGCCCCGGGTCGATGGTGGTTGCGGAACCGACGCCGCGACCCTTCACCGCCACGACCACGCCGCCCCCCGCGGACCTGGCCCGGCACGTCTCCGAGGCCACCGGGGTGGACCTCGACGGGGTGCTGGTGCACCGCGGCCCGGACGTGGACCGGCGCGCCGCCCAGGCCGGTGCCGCGGCGTTCACCGTGGACGACGGGGTGCATCTGCCCGCGGCGGCCGGGCCGGACTCGACCGCGCAGGCGCGGGCGCTCGTCGCGCACGAGCTGGTGCACGTGGCGCAGCAACGCCAGCTCGGCCCGGCGCTGCCCGACGAGGGCACCCCGGGCGGCGCGCATCTGGAGGCCGAGGCGGTCGCGGTCGAGGATGCGGTCCGCTCCGGGCGGCCGCTGCCGTCGCTGCGGCACGCGCGTGCCGTGGCGGCCGGGCCGCCGCCCGCGGATCCGGTTCCCGCATCACCCGGCAGCGCGTCATCCACCGGGGGAAGCCGGCCTTCCGGCCTCACCGGGGGAGGGTGGCCCGGTGGCGACACGGGCGGGGCCGCCACGGCGCGGCCCATCGCCGTGCTCGGCGCGGGGGCGTCGCAGCGGGTCACCGGCCGGGTGCAGCGCCGCCCGTCGTCAACCCTCGACCATCCGCGATCCGTCGCGGCGCCGCCGGCCGCCCCGCCGTCACCACCCGCCCCGCCGTCACCACCCGCACAGCCGTCACCACCCGCACAGCCGCCTACGCCCACACCGGACACGTCCACTGCCACCGCGACCACATCCAGCTCGGGTACGGCCGCCGCTCCCGATGCCCCGGCCACATCGGCGAACGCTCCGTCCTGGTCGTCGGTCGGAAATGCCTTGGCGAACGACCTCGGCGAAATGGTGCTGTCCTCGTGGAGCCTGGAGGACGGAGACGCCCCGGGCCGCGGGTCCGGCGCCGGTGGCGGGGACGGCGGCAGCCGCGAGGAGCGGTTCAACAGCCTGGCCCGGCCCGCCCTCGAGCGGATGAACGAACAGCGGGTCGCGGCCGGGCAGGGCGAACTCGTCGCCCTCCCGCCGGATGAGGAAGCGCGCATCTGGGCCCAGGTCGACGCCGGCGGCGGTGGTACCGGCACCGGCAGCGGGGCGGACGCGCGGGGAGCCGGCCGCAGCGGCGGTCGCTCCGGTGGGCAGCGTGGCCGCGATCCGGGTATCCGCAGCTGGCGGGACTTCGGGACCGCCCTCGGCAACGACGTGGCCGACATGGCGGTTGGCTGGCTGGGCATGGACGGCGCGACGGTGACCGGCCGCGACGGATCCGGCTCGGACAGCGTGGGCGCGGCCCGCCCCGGCGCCCAGGGTGGCCACGGCTCCCACGGCTCCCACGGCGCCCAGGGTTCGCACAGAGCCGCGGGTGCGGCGGGATCGATGGTGGCGGCGCCTACCGGGCAGGGCGCCGACGATCACGCCGAGCGGCACACCATCGACACCGACGACCTGGACCTCGACGAACTGAGTGTCCGGCTCTACGACCGCATCCGCAGCAGGCTCCGCATGGAACTGCTGCTCGACCGCGAGCGGGCCGGCCTGCTCAACGATTTCCGATAGGGGGAGGCATGGCGCTCACCGACACCACCATGCTCGGCATGGCCAACCGGTTCAAGGTCAAGATCGACAACGGTCAGTACGACCTCGGCAGCTGGTCGCAGGTGGACGGCCTGGACGTCAAGTGGGACCTCGCCGAGTACCGGGCCGGGGACGGCGGCAACCAGCGGTGGTACTTCCCGGCCAACACCCACTACTCCGTGGTGAAGCTGACGCGGGCCGCGTCCAAGGAGAGCCAGCTGGTCCGCAAGTGGCTCGACTCCACCTCGTTCAAGTGGGAGCCACAGACCGGCATGGTGACCCTGCTCGACTCGATGGGCGAGGAGATCACCGGCTGGGACCTCAAGCACGTCATGCCGTTGCGCTGGTCCGTCAGCGGCTTCGAAGCGGGCGCCAGCAAGGTCGCGACCGAGACGCTCGAACTGCACCACATGGGCTTCCTCCTGGACGAGAAGAAGTTCTGATGCAGCAGTTGTCGCAGAATGCCCGCCTGGGCATGTCGATGCGCTTCCGGGTCAGCGTCGACGGCATCAACCTGGGCAGCTGGGCCACCTGCGCGGGACTCTCCGTGGAGTTCAAGAACACGCAGGTGAGCGAGGGCGGCAACTACGAGTACAGCGTGATCCTGCCCGACCGGGTGGAGTACCGGGCCATCACGCTGCGCCGCGCCATGTCGCCGCAGGAGTCGGCGATCGTGCAGCGCTGGCTGCACGGCGTGGTGAGCGGCTGGTACAACGCGGCGTCGCCGCGCGACTTCGGCCCGCGTACGGCGGAGATCGAGCTGTTCGACGCCGCGGGCACCGCGGTGGCGTCGTGGACGCTGCGCAACGTCTACCCGTCCCGGTGGGCCGGGCCCGACCTCGACGCCACCGGCAGCCGGGTCGCCGAGGAGACGCTCGAACTCGTCCACGAAGGGTTCCTGTGATGGCCCAGGCGTCGATCATCTGCGAGATGCCCCCCGGTGAGGTCTCCTTCGACCTCAACCCGGATCAGATCCTCATGTCCCGGCAGTCGTCGATGGGCTCGTACGGAAGCGGCAGCTCCAACAGCGGCAGCCCGGCCGGCTCCTCGCCGAGCATCTTCAAGAAGTCGAGCCCGCCGATCCTCACCCTCAACCGGGTCACGTTCCTCGGCAGCAACACCAAGTCGCGGTGTGACCAGCTGATGGACTGGATGAGTCCGGGCGGCGGCATGCTCGGTGCGCTGGCGGGGGCGGCGTTGTCCGCGCTGGCCGGCAAGAACCTGATCACCCGTCCGCCCAAGGTGATCTTCTCGTGGGGACCGTCGTTCCTGATCGAAGCGAACATCACCAACGTCAGCGTCACCTACAACCGGTTCGCGCCCAACGGCTCGCCGGTCCGCGCCGAGGTGACCATCCGGCTGCAGCAGCAGCCCAGCCTGCTCAGCCTGCTGGCCACGAACCCCACCTCGGCGGGCCTGCCGGGCCGCAAGGCGCACACGGTCACCGCGGGCGACTCGCTGGCCCGCATCGCCACCGATCAGTACGGCAGTCCCGGCCGCTGGCGCCAGCTGGCCGAGGCCAACGGCATCGAGGATCCGCTGCGGGTCCGCCCCGGCGACCGGGTGTACCTGCCGAACCCGGAGGAGATGCCGTGAACCCGTTCGGCGACCGGGGCGGGGTGGTCCGGGCCGGGGTGAAGGTGGGCGTGGCGAAGCTGCCGCTGTCACCCACCGCGGAGCGCTACCTGGTCCGGGCGGTCGTGGACACCCACGTGCACCTGCCGGACATGTTCGAGCTGACGTTCTTCGACGAGGGCGGGGACCTGCTCGACACCGCGGGGCTGTCCATCGGTACGCCGGTCGAGGTGCACGGCGGCGCGGCCGACTCGACCGACTCCAAGAAGCTCATCGCGGGCGAGGTCACCTCCATCGAGGCGGTCTGCGCCGACCTGAACATCTACACCGTGGTACGCGGGTACGAGCAGGCGCACCGGCTGCAGCGGGCCCGGCGTACCCGTACGTTCGTGAACAGCTCCGACTCGGACGCGGTGCGCAAGGTCGCGCAGGACGCCCGGGTGCGGATCGGCACGATCGACTCCACCGCCACCACCCACGACCATCTGGCCCAGGTGGCGCAGACCGACTGGGACTTCATCAAGCAGCGGGCCCGCGAGGTCGGCTACGAAACCGGGGTCAGCGACGGGGAGTTCTTCTTCCGTAAGCCGCCGGGCCTGCCGTCCGCGGGTGGCTTCCTCGACGCGATCGCCGACCTCGTCGGGCGGGGCAAGCCGAAGCTCACGTTCAAGGACAACCTGCTGACCTTCCTGCCCCGGGTCACCGGCGCCAACCTGACCACCGAGGTCGAGGTGCGGTTCTGGGATCCGGAGCAGGCCAAGGCGGTGACCAAGACCAAGCCGGTGCGCTCCGGCACGGCGCAGCTGTCGAAGGGACCGGACGAGCTGGCGGGCGCGTTCGGGCTGGCGAACCCGCTCGGGGTGTCGCTGCCCGCGATCCCGGGCCTGCCGGATCTGGGCGTGGCACCGAGCGCGTCCGCGTACGCGGTGGTGGACCGGCCCGTGGCCACCGGCTCCGGGGTGGACCGGGCCGCCGAGGAACTGGCCAACGGCCTCGCCGAGCACGTGGGCAGCTCGTTCGCCGAGGCGGAGGGGTACGCCCTGGGCAGCCCCGACCTGCAAGCGGGTACGCAGGTGGAGATCGCCGGGGTGCCCTCCGCGTTCGCGGGCACGTGGACGATCAGCAACGCCCGGCACGTGTTCGACGAGGCCGAGGGTGGCTACCGGACCCGGTTCTTCGTCAGCGGGCGGCAGGAACGCTCGCTGCTCGGCCTCGCCTCGCTGGGCGCCACCCAGGGCGAACCGACCCGCATCCCCGGCCTGGTGTGCGGGATCGTCACGAACAACAACGACCCGGACACCCGGGGCCGGGTCAAGGTGGCGCTGCCGTGGCTGTCGCCGTCGTACGAGTCGGACTGGGCGCGGGTGGCGCAGTTCGGGGCGGGCAAGAAGTCCGGGGGGCTGTTCACCCCGGAGGTCGGCGATGAGGTGCTGATCGGCTTCGAGTTCGGCGACCCGCGCCGCCCGTACGTCCTGGGTGGGCTGCGGAACGCGCACACGGACTTCGATCTGGGCGGCGACGCGGTCAAGTCCAGCGGGATGACCGCGCAGGTGGTGCGGCGCGGTTTCGTCAGCGGCGCGGGCAACCGGCTGGTGTTCCACGACGAGCTGCCCCCGCCGCCGGGGGCGGGGCCCGCGCTGGCGTCGGAGTTCGCGCTGGAGACGAAGGACCGCAAGATCGGCTTCGCGGTCGACCAGAAGGCGGGCACGTTGAAGATCACGTGCGAGCCGACCACGCCGACCGGCGCCGTCGAGATCACGTGCGGCCCCCAGGGCACCATCTCGATCAAGGCTGGTGCGGGCGGCTCGGTCACCATCGACGGCGGCAACCAGCTCGAACTCAAGGCCCAGCAGTCGGTCAAGATCTCGGGTGCCCAGGTCGAGATCAGTTCCCAGCAGATCAAGTTGGGCGGATGACCGGCATGACCGAGCACAGCGAGGGCCGGGAGGGCGCAGCGTGAGCACGGACTTCATCGGGACCGGGTGGGCGTTCCCCACCGGGGTCGCGGCGACCGGCGGGATCGCGCTGGTGCGCGGCGACACCGAGCTGGTGCAGGCGATGCGGCTGATCCTGTCCACGTACCCGGGGGAGCGGCCGATGCGGCCGGACTTCGGCTGCCGCCTGCGCGACTTCGTGTTCCGCGCGGGCACCCTCGACACCGTCGCGGAACTGACCGCCGAGGTGCGCCGCGCCCTGCTGCGCTGGGAGCCCCGGGTGGACGTCGTGAACGTGGAGGTCAATCCCGCCGAGGACGACCCGTCCGTGCTGTACATCGAGATCACGTACCGGCCGAAGGACACCAACGACCACCGGAACCTGGTCTTCCCGTTCTACACGATCCCCGACGACCCCGAGAGCGACTACTGATGGCCCTGCCCACCCCCGACCTCGACGACCGCCGGTTCCAGGACCTGGTCAACGACGCCAAGCGCATGGTCATGCAGCGCTGTCCGGAGTGGACGGACCACAACGTGTCCGACCCGGGCGTCACGCTGATCGAGACGTTCGCGTTCATGACCGATCAGCTGCTGTTCCGGCTCAACCGGGTGCCCGACCGGCTGTACCTGAAATTCCTCGACCTCATCGGGCTGCAACTCGTGCCGCCCGTGCCCGCCGAGGCGCCGGTGACGTTCTGGCTGTCCGCACCCGCGTCCGCCCCGCTGACCATCGCCGCAGGCACCCAGGCGGGCACCCCGCGCACCGAGACCAGCGAGTCCATCACGTTCGCGACCGTCGAGGACCTGCCCATCGTCCCGGTCGCGCTGACGCACGTGCTGACCCTCGGGGCGGGCGCGGAGTCGTTTCTCGACTGCACCGAGGCGCTGCACCAGGCCCACCCGTTCGGCGTCTTCGGCGAGCGTCCGGCGCCCGGCGACGCCGTGTACCTCGGGCTGTCCGACGCGGCGCCGCGCTGCGCCGTCCGCCTCGACTTCCGCGGCCACCTCGACGGCGTCGGCGTCGACCCGCTGCAACCGCCGCTGGCCTGGGAGGCGTACGACGGGCGGGACTGGGTGCCGTGCCACGTCGGCGACGACGCCACCGGCGGGCTCAACCGCTCCGGCGCGATCACCCTGCACCTGCCCGGGGACCACCAGCCGACCGTCGTGGGCGGCGTGCGCGGCGGCTGGCTGCGGGCCCGCGTCACCGAATGCGGGACCGACCAGCCCGCGTACACGATGACCCCGGTCGTGGACGGTCTCACCGTGGCCACCATCGGCGGCACCATGACCGCCCTGCACGCCGACCTCATCCAGAACGAGACCCTGGGTACGGCCGAAGGCGTGGCCGGGCAGCGCTTCACGGTGTCGCGTACCCCGGTGTTGCGGGCCGGGGTGGACGCGGAGCTGGAGGTCAGCTCGGACGACGGCTGGCAGGCCTGGACCCGGGTGGACACGTTCGCCGACAGCGGCCCGGACGACCGGCATTTCCTGCTCGACGGCGCGACCGGCACGGTCGCGTTCGGCCCGGCGCTGCGCACCGAGGACGGCGGCATCCGCCAGTACGGTGCGATCCCGGAGGCCGGAGCGGCGATCCGGATGCGCCGGTACTGCGTCGGCGGCGGCGCCCGCGGCAACGTCGGCCCCGGCGCCATCCGCACCCTCAAGTCGTCCATTCCGTTCGTCGCCGGGGTGGAGAACCTGCGCCGCGCCCAGCACGGCGCGGACGGCGAGAGCATCGAGCAGGCCAAGGCGCGCGGGCCCATCCTGCTGCGCTCGCGCAGCCGCGCCGTCACCGTCGAGGACTTCGAGACCATCAGCATCGAGGCCGCGCCCGAGGTGGCCCGGGTGCGCTGCCTGCCCGCGGGCGCCGAAGGCGTCGAGCCGGGCTCGGTGAAGGTGCTGGTCGCGCCGACCGCCGCCGCCGACAACGGCCGACTGCGCCTCGGCGACCTGGTGCCCTCCGACGACACGCTGCGCCGGGTCGCCGAACGCCTCGACGCGGTGCGCCTCATCGGCACCCGGGTCGTCGTGGAACCCCCGATGTACCGGGGCATCACGGTCGTCGCGCAGCTCGTCGCGAAACCCCGCGCCCGGGCCGAGAAGGTGCAGGCCGCGGCGGCCGAGGCGCTGTACCGGTTCCTCAACCCGCTGACCGGAGGGCCGGACGGCACCGGGTGGCCGTTCGGCCGGGCGGTGCACGCGGGCGAGGTCTTCGGGGTGCTCCAGCGCGTCGACGGGGTCGAACTGGTCGACGACGTGCGGCTGTTCAGCGCCAACCCGGTCACCGGGGAACGCGGCCAGCCCGCGGGCAAGGTGGAACTGCCCGCCAACAGCCTGGTCTTCTCGTACGAGCACCAGATCCGGGTGACGGCGCGGTGAGGGGTACCGTGCCGGGGCTGGGCACCCCGTACCCGCTGCACACCCTGCTGCCCGCGGTCTACCAGGAGGAGGACCCGTTCGTCGTCCGGTTCACCACCGGGCTCGACGACGTGCTGGCCCCGGTGATCTCCACCCTGGACAACCTCGAATCGTACGTCGACCCGCTGCTGGCACCGGAGGACTTCCTGGCGTGGCTGGCGGGCTGGGTCGGGGTGACGGTCAACGACAACGCGCCGCTGCCCCTGCACCGGGCCACGGTCGCCCGGGCCGCCGAACTGCACCGGCTGCGCGGCACGGTCGCCGGGCTGCGCGCCGCCCTGGAACTGCTGACCGGCGGGGACGTCGACATCAGCGACAGCGGCGGGGCCACCTGGTCGGACACCCCGGGCGCGCCCGCACCCGGCGACCCCCACCCATGGGTACGGGTCCACGTCCGCGTGCCGGCCGACCTGGGCTGGTCGCCGGACGCCCTGCACGCGGCCGTCGAGGCGGCCGTCGTGGCCGCCAAGCCCGCACACGTTCAGCACGTCGTGGAGGTGACCACCCGATGATCGTCTGCAAGAACTGCGGGTACCGCAACGCCGGGTCCGACTCGTTCTGCGGCTCGTGCGGCGCGTTCCTGGAGTGGACCGGGGAGCGGGTCGAGCAGCCGAAGCCCGCGCCCGCCCCCGAGCCGGAACCGGAGCCGGAGCCCGCCAAACGGGGCCTGCTGTCCCGCGTGCAGTCCATGCTGTACGCCGACGTCGGCCACCGCGACCCGATCCCCCGGCCCACGCGGCCGGGCATGCCGGGTGGGGCGGGTGCACCCGGCGGTCCGCTGGGCAGTGGGTCCGGGCTGAAGCCGCCGGCCGCCAAACCCGCCGTGCCGCCCCCGCCGGGTGGCCGTCCCGCGCCGCCCCCGCCGCCGGGTGGCAAGCCTGCGCTGCCACCGCCGCCGGGTGGCAAGCCCACCCTGCCGCCTCCACCCGGACGCGGGCCGGTACCGCCTCCACCCGGGGGTGGCTCGGTGCCGCCTCCGCCGCCGGGCGGCAAGACCACCTTGCCTCCTCCGCCGCCACCCGGCGGGACCCAGCAGCCGAGTGCGCCGACCTCCGGCCCTGTGAAACCCGCTGATGGGGCCGTGCTGCCCCCTCTGCCGGGTGGGGCTGCGCTGCCACCCCCGCCGGGGCGACCTGCCGGGTCGCTGCCGCCGCCGCCCGGGGGCCGGGCCACCCTGCCTCCGCCACCCGGCGCGGGTGCCCTGGTCGCGCCGCTGTCCAGCGGTACCGACACACCGGCCATCACCCCGGATCCGTTGCCCGGGCCCGGCGTCAGCACGCTGCCGGTCCGTACCCCCGGCAGTGATCCCGGGGTCGTGGCGCCGCAGGAACGTGGTCGCGCCCGCCGGTCCGTGCCGCGCAGCGCGCCCAGCCGCCAGCTGCAGCCGGGCGACCTGGTGTGCGGCGAGTGCGGCGAGGCCAATCTGCCGACCCGCCGGTTCTGCAGCCGGTGCGGTAACGACCTGAACGACGCAGAGGTGGTCCGCGCCAAGTGGTGGCAGCGGATCCTGCCGAAACGCAAGCCGCGCGAGGCGCGCGCCGTCGAGGCGGAGACCGGGGTCGCCAGGACCGGCGAACGCCGTCAGCACAAGCGGTCCATCCTCCCGGCGCTCCGCAGGATCGTCGCGGTCGTGCTGCTGCTGGGCGGCCTCGCGTACGCGTTCGTGCCCGCGCTGCGGGAACGCACCAACGCCGAGGTGCTGGGGTTGCGCGGGCGGGCCGAGAAGCTCATCTTCGGCCAGCCCGTCCCGGTGCGGGCGGTGAAGGCCACGTCGACGCCGGTAAACAAGAAGCACCCGGCGGACGCCGCGGTCGACGGACACTGGAACACCTACTGGTCCACCCCGGTCTCCGGGGCGCGGCGGCTGACCCTGACCTTCCAGCAGCCGGTGGAGCTGCACCGGGCGCTGATCCGGGGCGGCATCGTCGGAGACGTCCGGGCCAGCCAGCGGCCCAGGACCCTGCACCTGGTGTATCCGAGCGGCCAGGGCCAGGATCTCGACATGGTCGACCACACCGACCCGCAGGAGTTCGAGCTGGACAGCGGCGGCAAGGTGAGTTCGGTCGAGATCTACGTGCAGGACACGTACACGAACGCCGAGAGCAAGCAGGTGACCATCAGCGAGGTGGAGCTGTTCACCAAGGAGTGAGCCCGCCCGACACGACATCGGCCCCCGACCCGGAAGGGCGGGGGCCGATGTCGTGGGCCGGGCTCAGCTGGTGTGGTAGTTCCCGTCACCGAAGAGCTGGAAGTCCCACTGGAGGCTGCGGGTGTTGACGAGGCTGCTCACCGAACCGCTGACGGTCAGCGGCAGCCGGGCGACTGGTGCCGTCTCCGTGCCCGCGTTGCTGGGGTTGTGCACGTTGATCTGGACGTCCACGTCGAAGCCCCACAGTACGCTGCAGCGCGGCACGTACAGGTAGCAGTTCGGGATGAAGGCGCCGCCACCGTGGTGGCGGGCGCCGTACTCCCAGCGCAGGTCGAACGCGATGTCGACGACCTCGACCCCGAACGCGTTCTCCATCTGCAGGCGCCAGGTGAGCCGGTTCGGTCCCTGAGCGCCGGTGAGTGAGCTGATCGGGTCGGCGACCCCGGCCGGCACCGCGTTGCAGGTGTTGCTGGCCAGGCTCGCCGAGGGCTTGCCGGACTCGATGACGTGCCAGGCCGCGCTGGCGATGTTCGCCACATCGGTCATGCTGTCCACCCCTCCCGCAGGCCCTCGCTTCGCTCGGTCATGCGATCGCGCTCCCGTCCCCGTGGCCGTCCATGTCGGGTACGTCGACCATCGCGACCTGCTCCTCCTCGATGCCGGTCTGCGGCTCCGCGGCGAAGTAGTAGGTCTCGAGGTATTCGCGTTCCTCCGGCGTCCACTGGCTGGGGTCGCTGGGGAACGGTGTGCCGTCACCCCGCAGCGGCACCCCGTCCTCGCTGATGTGCTGCGTCATTGCCGTCCTCTCCGTGGTGTCCTTCATCTCCGGATGTCGAAGTCCGGGGGCAGGGGGCTGCCGGGCACGATGACGAACTCGAGCGTGGCCTTCAGCGGGGCACTCAGCTCCGGCGCGGACGCGGGGAGCACATCGGCGGTCAACGGGTGCTTTCCGGTCCAGGTGTTCGGGAACACCACGAACGGCACGGAGAACGTCCCATCCCCGCGTGCCTTCGCGGTCGTGGTGCCGGGCATACCGGTGAGGTGCAGCTTGGAGACGCTGTTCGGGGGGAACCCGGTGCCGCGGACCTGGATGACCCGGCCCGCCGGGGTGACCGTCGGGCTGGAGACCAGCGTGGGTGCCAGCCCGGCGCCGGTGAGGCTGACCGGGAAGCTCAGGGCGGTCGCCGAGGGCCCCTCGTACCCGATCGTCAGCACGGCCGGGCGCGAACCGACCGCGGTGGGCCGGTGCGTCACGTCCACGCGGCAGCTGCCGCCGGGCGCCAGCGTGTTGTTCGTGCAGGTGTCCTTCGCGACGCGGTAGTCGTCCCGGAACAGCGAGGCGCTCAGCCCCACGACGCCCAGTCGCAGCGGTCCGGCGCCGGTGTTGCGGACGGTCACCGACCTGACCGGGCTGGTGCGCAGCACCGGGCGGCCCCCGAAGTCGAGGCGGTCCGGTGCCGCCGCGAACACCCCCGGCGGCGCGGGCGGCGTGGACGGCGGGGTGGACGGCGGAGTGGACGGCGACGTGGACGGCGACGTGGACGGCGTGGGCGGCGCCAGCCCGGCACCGGTCAGCGACACGGCCAGCGGGGTGTCGCTGCCGTCGAAACTGATCCGCAGCACCGCGCTGCGCGGCCCGTCCGCACTGGGCCGGAACCGGATCGACACGACACACTTCTCGGACGCGTGCAACACGTCCCTGGTGCATGTCTCGCCCGGGAAGAGGTCGAAGTCCGCGCCGTCCACGACGACCTCACGCACCCGCAGCGGGCCCGCGCCGACGTGGGTCACCGTGACATCGCGCAGCACCTGGGAGTCGAGCGGCACCTGCCCGAAGTCCTGCGGGTCGGCCGCCAGCGCGGGAGCGAACCGACGCTTGAACACGTCCAGGTGCTTGTTCGCGTCGTCGCCGACGAGATCGTCGGCCGCCGATCCGTACGCCACCGCGGATCCGTTGGCGCTGAGCACCGGCGAGCCGTCCGGGCCGAACACGGTCTTCATCGACTCGGTGCTGGGGTCATAGTCCTTCGACCCGTCGCCCGTCGGGCGCAGCAGGCCGCTGTCGCCCGTACCCTCGCAGGGTTGGGGTTTGGTCGCGCACGTGGTCGACGGCGAGGCGAGTTCGGCGGGCAGGCGGGGCTCCCCGGCCTTCGCGCGGGCCGCGTCGACGATCACGTCGCGGACCACGATGTCGCAGAACGAGCTGTCGCCGAGGCAGGAACCGTCGCGGTTCCCGACGTCCGTGCCGTTGTGCATGCCCGGGGTCGGCGTGGTGAAGGCCAGGTAGCGGCCGTCCGCCGAGAAGGCCGGCTGGCTGCCCCGACCCTCGGTGCCGTCCGCTTTCCGGGAGGCGACCTCCACCGTCGGCGTGCCGAACGTGCCGTCGCCATCCGGATCGCGGTCGAACAGCAGCACGCGGGTCGGACCGAAGTCCTTCTTGTCGGTGAACGCGTAGCGGCGCCCGTCCCCGGACAATGCGGGTGCGCCGAACACGCGTCCGCCCTCGGCGATCGTCTTGCCGTCGGCGTCCAGGTCGAGGCGGGTCAGCTTCATGGTGCTGACGTTGTAGTCCAGCACGGTGTACACGGCGGGCGACTCGCTGTCCGAGTACTCGGCCACGAACGCGACGTGCGTGCCGAGGGTGCCCATCGTGGACTGGTCCTGGCGCCGCAGCCGCCGCCACGTGTCGTCGTTCAGGTCGTTCGGGGCCGTGACGTACGCACGGTCGGCATCCGCGGGGACGAGCAGCCGACCGTCGTCGCCACGGCGCAGTTCCACGACCTCGATGTAGCCCTTGCTCGGGTCGATGTCGTCGCCCGGTGCCTTCCGGGCCGCTGCTTTCCGGGCCGCTGCTTTCCGGACCGCTGTCATCTTTGCGGGGGCCTTCGCGCCCGGCAGTGGCGTCGAGTGGGCCTTCAGGCTGACCTGCGGCACGCGGTGTCGCGGGACGTCGTACGAGACCCGTCGCCCGTCACCGGAGATGTGCGGGTTGGACGGGTCGTAATCGTCGCCGCTGACCACGGTGAACCGGCAGGTCCCTTCGAACCTGCCGTTGCCGTCCGGGTCCCGGTCGCAGACGACGATCGCGTGCTGCTCGAAGCTTGTGGCGATGTTCCGGGCATTCGTGCGGAACACCACGAACCGTCCATCGTCCGAGATGGACGGCTGGGAGCTGTTGCCGTTCGCGGGCACGACGGTGTCCCCGCTGTCGACGTCGAGCCACAGACCGTGCGAGATGAGCGTCGTCGTGCCGACCCGGGTGTCGCGTACGTACACATCGGCGTCCGGTCCGGGATCCTGGACCGTGCGCGACGTGTCCTGCGAGGTGCTGAGCAGGTCCACCGGGTCGAACGGCTCGTCGGTCGTGAACGCCACGTACCGGCCGTCCGCGGAGATGGCGGGTTCACTGCTGTCGTAGACGTTCGCCGGGGGCGTGGCGCCCGATGTGCCCACCGAGACCCGCTGGGTGCCCGATCCCGCCTCCGCCGCGGCCGAGTCGTTCGCGAATGTCAGGCCCACCACCACGGCTGTCGTGCCGAGCGCTGCGGCCAGCCCGCCCGCCAGCATCATCCGGTGAACCTGAGTGCGCTGCCTGGGCACGGCGTCTCCTCGCAGTCTGGGTGACTCGACGCTACGGAGATCCGATGTGGGCACCGCAGTGCTGCGGGGCGTCCTGCGGGGCAGCGCGGACTGCCCTTTGGTGCCGCCGGGTGCGCCCGGCCGGGTACCCCCGCGAGCGTCCCGTGGACGCGGCGGCCGCCGCACACTTCAGCGCCATGGGAGTGTCAGTGTCATTGAGCGCCGAGTCGCTCGAGGTGGTTCCGGGCGAGGAAGCGGTGTGCGCGGTGACCGTGCGCAACACCGGCACCGTCATCGACCAGATCACTGTGGACGTGGTCGGACCGGCGGCGGCCTGGTCGGTGGTGGAGCCGCCGACGGTCAACCTGTACCCCGGTGACGTCGGCGAGGTGCGGGTGTATCTGCGACCGCCGCGCGCCTCCCAGCCCGGCGCGGGCCCGGTGCGCTACGGCGTACGGGCGACCTCGCTGGAGGACCCGCGGGGGTCGGCGACCGCCGAGGGGGTCGCCGAGATCGCGCCGTTCACGGAGCTGCGGGTCAGGCTCGTACCGCAGATCTCCCGCGGCAGCCGCAAGGGCAAGCACAAGGTCGACGTGTCGAACCTGGGCAACATCGCGGTCGGCACGCAGCTCAGCGCGGTGGACCCGGACGACGCTCTGACGTTCGACGTGCCCCGCCCCGCCGTCGTGGCGCCGCCCGGTGTGGTCACCCAGGCCAAGCTCAACGCCGTGCCACGCCGCAAGTTCTGGACCGGCAAGCAGCAGGTCAAGCCGTTCCAGGTGGTGGTGCAGCCCGAGCGCGGACCGGCCAGCACGGTCGACGGTACGTTCGAGCAGGACCCGATCGTGCCGCGCTGGGCGGCGGCGACCGCGATCGCCGCGCTGGCGCTGGCCGTGGTGCTGGCCGGGCTGTGGTTCACGCTGGTCAAGCCCGCGGTCAAGTCGGCGGCCACCGAGGCGGCGGCCACCGAGGCGTCGAAGGCCGCCGCGGCCGCGGCTTCGGACACCGGCGGCGGTTCCTCGGGTACGGCCTCGGACGTGGCGCCGTCACCGTCCGCCCCGACCCTCGTCAAGCCGGCGAAGAAGCTGGAGCCGGGTTCGCCGGGTAACCCGCTGCTGGCGCCCATCTCGTTCCGGATCGAGACCAAGGTGAAGCCGAACAACAAGTTCAGCACCGTCACCTCCCCGAACCAGCCGAAGAACAAGCCGCTCGACGTCACGGACCTGCAGCTGCAGAACCCGGCCGCGGACAGCGGATTCCTGGAGGTCCGGCGGGGTGACGACGTGATCTACCAGGCCGGTCTGGACAACTTCCGTGACCTCCCGCAGGCGTACGTGACGCCGGTGCGCTATGCCAAGGGGCAACTGGTCACCGTGGCGATCCAGTGCGCCAACCCGGCACCCGAGAAGCGGCCCTGCACCGCCGCCGTGACCGTGGTCGGCAAGACGTCCTGAACGGCGCGTCGCCCGGGGGTGGCGGACACCCCCGGGCGACGCGTTGCGTCAGATCAGGCCCTCGCGCAGCGCGTACGCTACGGCGTGCGAGCGGTTGCGCAGCTGGAGCCGGGTGGTGACGTCGTGCAGCACGGTCTTGATCGTGCGCTGCGAGTACGACAGCCGGTGGGCGATCTCGGCGGTGTCGAGGCCGTCCGCGACCAGCCGCAACACCTCCACCTCGCGGTCCGCCAGCACCGCGAATGACAGCCCGCGCGGTGCCAGGACCTGCCGCTGAAGCTGTCCGACCTGGTTGAGCAGGCGGCTCAGCAGATCCGGGGGGACCGCCGCCTCACCGGCGGCCGCGGACCGGATGACCGACACCAGCCGGTCCGGTGTCGCCTCGGCGCGCCGCACCAGGGCCGCCACACCGGCCTCGATCGCGGAGACGAGCGCCGCGTCGTCCAGCTCCACCACCACGAGGACCACGCTGGTCCCGCGCTGCCGCAGGGTACGGATGGCGCGCAGTGCCGGTTCGCCGACCCGGTCCGCGACGACCAGCGACACCGTCGCGTCCTCGACGTGGGCGGAGTCGAGTACTCGGACCTCGGGCCGCGGCCGCAACTGGCTGGCGACCCCCGCCCGCGATATCGGGTCGTCAGCGTGGATGTAGGTCGTGATGCGTTCCATGGCTTGTCCTTCCATGCCCGCCCCCACGGCAAGGCGCGCAAAGAGTGCCGTGTCCCACTCACCGCCCGATCAACGAGGACTCAACGGGGGCTTTCCCCCGGTTGCACGATGGCTTTCCGTGACGCGACCGGAGATGCTTCCTTCACACCCTGAAGCGGTGTGACCTGCGAATACGCCGCCTTTCGCGACAAGGGCGCCCACGCTGTGTCACATCGACGACGGGCGCTGTCGACGAGCGGAATTCAACCGTTCGGCCGATGCGCGTGCTGTCCTCCCGTATGGGCGCGGCCTCGGTAAACCGGCCTGGCGGTGCCGTCCACCAGCGCGGACCGTAGCCCTCGCATTACCAGATCCCGTGACCGCAGACCGGTTCTCCACAGGACAGGACACCGTCCACAGGACCACGGTTCGCCGATTGAGCCGCACCCCACCGGCCCGGGAGCGTGTGGGCACCCACCACCCGCCGCCGTTGGAGGCCGTGATGCGTGCCCCTAGCTCCGTCCGCTCCGGACCCCGCCTGCCCCTCGTGATCACCGGCGATCCGGACCTGCTCGACGACCTGTTACGCCTGGCCGCGGCCGGTGGCGCCGAGGTCGAGGTGGCATCCGACCCGGCCGCCGCCCGCCCCCGTTACACCGCCGCACCGCTCGTGGTCATCGGCGCCGACCAGGCCGAGTCCTGCCTGCGCGCCCGTCTGCCCCGCCGTCCGCGGGTGGTCATCGTCGGCCGTGCCCAGCTCGCCGAGGCCGTGTGGGAGGTCGCCGAGCTGTTCGGCGCCGAACACGTGGCGGTGCTGCCCACGGCCGAGCCGTGGCTCGTCGACCGCTTCGCCGAACGCTACGACGCGCGTGCCGGGCGGGTACTGGCCGTCATCGGTGGCCGCGGCGGCGCGGGTGCCAGTGTCCTCGCCGGGGGCCTCGCGGTCACCGCGGTCAGCGCGGGCCTGCGTACGTTGCTGGTCGACGCCGACCCGCTCGGCGGCGGGCTCGACCTCGTCCTGGGGTGGGAACAGGTCGACGGCCTGCGCTGGCCCGCCCTCACCGGCACGGGCGGCCGGGTCGACCCGCCCGCCCTGCTGCGTGCCCTGCCGCACCGCGGCGACCTGGTGCTGCTCTCGTTCTCCCGCGACGAACCGCCCGCCGTACCCGGCGAGGCCATGGCGGCCACGCTGGACGCCGCCCGCCGGGGGCGCGACGCGATCGTCGCGGACCTCCCGCGCCACCTCGACGATGCGGCGGCCCTGGCCCTGCAGGCCGCCGACCGGGCCCTCATCGTGGTCCCCGCCGAGCTGCGGGCCACCGCCGCCGCGGCCCGGGTCACCGCGGCGGCCGCCGTGCACTGCGACCGGCTCGAGGTGGTGGTCCGTGGCCCCGCGCCGGGGCGGCTCAAGGCCCGGGAGATCGCGAGCGCGCTGGGCCTGCCCCTGGCCGGGACGCTGCGCCCCGAGCCCCACCTCTGCCAGGCCCTGGAACGCGGCGAAGCCCCGGCCGCCGATGGGCGAGGGCCCCTCGCCGAACTGTGCCGCCGCCTGATCGACGATCTGGTGGCCGGCACCCACAGCCCGGCCGCGGCATGAGCGCGCCGCTCGGACCGGCCCTCACGGACCGGGTCCGGCGGCGGTTCGCCACCGCGGGTGTCGAGGCGACCCCCGCCGCGGTCGTCACCGCGGTGCGCGACGAACCCGGGGCGGCGGTGCTCGGCGACACGACCCTGCTGCGCCTCGCCGGCGAGGTACGCGACCACCTCGTCGGCGCCGGGCCGCTCGCCCCGCTGCTCGGCGACGACGAGGTCACCGACGTGCTCGTCAACGGTCGCGAGGTGTGGGTGGACCGGGGACACGGCCTGCACCGGGTGACCGTGGACGTCGGCGGTCCGGACGACGTGCGCCGTCTCGCCCAGCGGCTCGCTGCCGCCTGCGGGCGGCGGCTCGACGACGGCCAGCCGTACGCCGACGCCCGCCTGCCCGACGGGACCCGGCTGCACGCCGTGCTGCCGCCGGTCGCCACGAGCGGTCCCTACCTGTCGCTGCGCACCTTCCGGCACCGCCCGTACACCCTCGCCGAGTTGGTGGGACAGGGCACCGTGCCGGCCGCGGTGGCCCCGGTGCTGGCCGCCGTGGTGGGCGCCCGGCTCGCGTACCTGGTGGTGGGCGGCACGGGCAGCGGCAAGACGACCCTGCTCGGCACGCTGCTGGGACTCGTCCCGCCCACCGAACGCATCGTGCTCGTGGAGGACGCTGCCGAGCTGCGCCCGGTGCACCCGCACGTCGTCGGGCTACAGGCCCGCACCTCCAACGTCGAGGGTGCCGGCGCGGTCGACCTGACCGACCTGGTGCGCCAGGCGCTGCGCATGCGACCCGACCGCCTCGTGGTCGGGGAATGCCGGGGCGGCGAAGTCGTGGATCTGCTCGGTGCGCTCAACACCGGCCACGACGGCGGAGCGGGCACGCTGCATGCCAACACCCCGGCCGACGTGCCCGCGCGGCTCGAGGCGCTGGGCATGCTCGGTGGTCTGCCCCGGGCCGCCCTGCACGCCCAGGTACTGGCCGCGCTCCAGGTCATCCTGCACCTTCGGCGCACCGAATCGGGTCGCGTGCTGGAATCCGTCAGCGTGCTGCGTCCGGCGGACGAACGTCATCTGGCCACCGTCGTGCCCGCGTGGCGGCGGGGGCACGGCGCCGGACCGGGCGCGGCGGTGCTCGCCCGGCTGCTGTCCGAGCGGGGGGCGGCCGCACCGGCCGTACTGATGGAACCGGCGCGTCCGTCATTGCCGCGGTCCAGCCGGGGCCCGGCATGACGGCCGACCGGTTCCTGCTGGCCGCCTGTCTCGTCGCCGGTGCCCTGGTCGCGGCGTGGCCCGGGATGCGGGCCAACCGACACCGGCTCCACCCGTCCACCCGCGGCCACCCGCTTCGTCCGCGCGGGGGCCGGGAGCGCCTCCCGTCGCCCATCCTCGCGGAACTGCGCTCCGCCCTTCAGGCGTGGCCGACAGCTCTTGCCGGTCAACCGCTGCGCGTTGTCGCGGTCGCCGGTGGGCTCGCCGCAATCGCCGGTTGGCTGGTGGCGGGACTGGTCGCCGGGCTGGTCGCGGCGGTCTACGCGGCGCTCGGGTGCCGGGCCCTGACCCGCGGCATGGCCCGGCGGGCAGCGGACACCGCCCGCTCCCAAGCACTGGACGATCTGTGCGCGCTCGCCGCCGATCTGCGAGCCGGAAAGCCACCGCCCGTGCCGATGTCCGCCGGATCACCGGCCGCCAGCGCTGAGCCGGACGATGGCGGGCCGGGTCCGTTGTCCGCCGACCCGGAGCGGCGACGCATCGCCGAGCTGACCGAGGCGGTATGGCATCTGGCCGAGCGCACCGGAGCCCCCGCCGCCGACCTCGTCGAACGGCTCGAGGCCGACGTCCGTGCCGGAGTCCGGGCCCGCTCCTCGGCGGCCGCGCAGGCCGCAGGCGCTCAGGCCACGGCGCTGCTGCTGGCGGCGCTGCCGCTGGGCGGCATCGCACTGGGGTACGCGATCGGCGCGGATCCGCTGCGGGTGCTGCTGCACACCCCGCTCGGGGCGGTGTGCGCGCTCGGCGCGGCGGCGCTGCAAAGCGTCGGCCTGCTGTGGGCGGACCGCCTCGCCACCGGATCCGCGCCGTGATCGCGGCCACCGCGGGGTTTGCGGTCGTCACCGGGCAGCGCTACCTGCTCGGCGGCCTTCGCCTCCATCCGGTCCGGACGGCTCGGGCAAAGCGCAGCGCCCGCCCTCTCGCCGCGGCGGTGGCGAGGTGACGGTCCTGTTGGCCGCGGGCGCGACGGTCATCGCGGCGTCGATCCTGGCCCGGCGCCGGGGCAGCGGGCGTCGTCTGGCGCGGCTCCGCCGCACCACCGCGCCGAGGCGTACCCGGGATCCGCGTCTGCTGCTGGCCGTCTTGTCCGCGCTGGCCGTCGCCGGGGTGATCGGCCGGTGGTGGGGCGTGCCCGTCGGTGGGGCGGCCGGGGTGGTGGTGGATCGGTTCCTGCATCACAGGCAGCCCGCGACGGTGCGGGCCGCCCGGCTGCGCGCCACGGCCGACCTGCCATTGTGCGCGGATCTACTGGCCGCGGCGTTGCGCGCCGGTGCGCCCGTCGACCGGGCGGCCGGTGCCGTGGCCGAGGCGCTCGGCGGCCCGCTCGGCCAGCGGCTGGCGTGCACCGCGCGAGCCCTGCGGCTCGGCGCCGACCCACCCGAGGCATGGGCACACCTGTCCGGGGTGGACGGTGCGCAGCGTGTGATCGCCGCGGCGATCCGCTCCGCCGCCAGCGGTGGCGCGTTCGCGGGTGCACTCGTCCGGCTGGCGGACGACCTGCGTACCGACCGCACCATCGCGGTCGAGGCGGCGGCCCGGCGGGCGGGCGTGCTGATCGTCCTTCCGCTGGGGCTGTGCTTCCTGCCGGCCTTCGTGCTCGCCGGCCTGGTGCCGGTGGTGGTCGCCGTCCTCGGCGACGTGCTGTGAAACCGGGAAACACCCACAGAAGAGGAGAGACACATGCGCAAACTCATCACCCGACTCCGGGGCGACGACGGGATGAACACCGCGGAGTACGCGGTCGGGACGCTGGCCGCAGTCGCGTTCGCGGGCATCCTGCTGAAGGTGCTGACCAGTGGCAACGTGCAGGCGGCGCTGACCGCGGTGATCGACCGGGCGCTGAAGTGACCGCGCGCCGGTGGCCCGGCCGCGACCGGGGCTCCTTCACCGCCGAGCTGGCGGCCGGGCTGCCGGCGCTCATGCTGCTTCTGCTCGCCGGGCTCACCGCGGTCAACGCCGTGACGACCCGGGCCCAGTGCGTGGACGCGGCCCGCGAGGGCGCCATCGCCGCCGCCCGCGGTGAATCGGGCACGGCGGCCGCGGTCCACGTCGCACCGTCGCCATCCACAGTAGACGTCCTGACGAGTGGCGACACGGTCACCGTCACGGTTGCCGCCCGGGTTCGCCTCCTCGGCGGAGGTCTCCCGGGCTTCACCGTGCGGGCCTCGGCGACCGCCGCGCGGGAACCCGACGGCCTGGCGGCGATCCCATGAGGTGGCCAGGCCGCACGGGTGCGCGGCGGTGGGCGGCGCACCGCAGTGTGCGGCTGGCGGCACTGGCCCATGTCATCCACCGCCGCACCGTCGAAGCCGTTCTCCTCCACCGCCGGGCCGTCTTCCTCCACCGCCGGTCAGTTTTCCTCTACCGCCGGGCGGGCGACGCCACGACCGCCTCATCCCGGCGCCATTTACGGGACCGAGGTGCGGCGTCGCTGCTGGTGCTGGCGATCGGTCTCGCGCTGGTCGCCGCCGGGCTCGCGGGAGCCGCGGTCGGGGCGGCACGGATCGGACGGCACCAGGCGCGAACCGCTGCAGATCTGGGCGCGCTCGCCGGAGCCGCGCGCGTCGTCGAAGGCCCGGCGGTGGCCTGCGCCGAGGCGGCGCGCTTCGTGGCCGCCAACGGGGCCGTGCTCAGCTCCTGCGCGGTCGAGGACCTGGAGATCGTCGTGCGTGCCGAAGTGAGCGTCACCCCGCTGCCCGGGCTGACCCGGCAGGCCTGGGCGGCCGCCCGCGCCGGGCCGGTGCGGACACCCCCCCTCGCGGGAGCGCCCCTGGCGGAAGCCGGGCCGGTGCAAGTCCCCGCGCGGTCAGTTCGGCAGGGCGTCCAGGACCGCCTCCAGCACGGCGACCGCGGCGCCCTTCGCCAGCGGGCTGTTGCCGTTCCCGCACTTGGGCGACTGCACGCAGGAGGGGCACCCGTTCTCGCACGCGCACGACGCGATCGCCGCACGAGTGGCTCGCAGCCACGCGGCAGCCGTGGCGTACGCCCGCTCGGCGAACCCGGCGCCGCCCGGATGTCCGTCGTAGACGAACACGGTCGGCGCCTCGGTGTCGGCGTGGTTCGCGGTCGACAGGCCGCCGATGTCCCAGCGGTCGCACGTCGCCATCAGCGGCAGCAACCCGATCGCCGCGTGCTCGGCCGCATGCAGCGCCCCGGGTACGTCGGCCGCCGCGACTCCCGCAGCGGCCAGCGCCTGCGGCGAGATCGTGAACCAGACGGCCACGGTCCGCAGCTCACGTTCGGGCAGGTCCAGCGGCCTGGTGTCGATGACCTCACCGGTGCGGAGGCGACGCCGCTGGTACGACACCACCTGGCTGGTCACGTCCACCTCGCCGAGGAACAACCCGACCGGCCCGGCGTCGACGTACGCGCGGACCTCGGCCACGGACAGGTTCGTGACGTCGCGAGCGTGGGTGGAGAAATCCGGTTCCGCGGCGTGCACCAGCGCCACCGCGTCCTCCAGATCCAGCTGGTCCACCAGGTACGACACTCCCTGGTGCAGGTACACCGCGCCGGTGTGCAGCTGCAGGTGCGCCGAACCCGGGTCGACCGTGCCGAGCAGGCGTCCGGTCGCCGATTCGACCACCGAGACGGGGGCGCCGCCGGTGCCGCGCAGGTCCACCTCGGGGCGGCCGCGATGGGTCCAGTACCAGCCGGACGGCCGGTGCCGCAGCGCACCCGCGTCGGTCAGCGCCGCGACCGCCTCCCGCGCCGGGGGACCACCGAACAGCTCCAGATCATCCGCGGTGAGCGGAGCTTCGGAGGCGGCACTGCACAGTTGCGGGCCCAGCACGTACGGATTGGTGGGGTCCAGGACGGTCGCCTCGACCGGACGGCCGAACAGCGCCTCCGGATGGTGCACGAGGTACGTGTCCAGCGGATCGTCACGGGCCACCAGCACCGCAAGGGCCTCCCCGCCACTGCGCCCCGCCCGTCCCGCCTGCTGCCACAGCGACGCCCGGGTGCCCGGGTAGCCGCAGATCAGCACGGCGTCGAGGCCGACCAGGTCGACCCCGAGCTCCAGGGCGTTGGTGGAGGCCAACGCGAGCAGTTCCCCCGTCAGCAGTGCCCGCTCGATCGCGCGCCGGTCCTCCCGCAGGTAACCCCCGCGGTACGCGGCCACCCGGGCGCCCAGCCCCGGCACCGCCTCGTCGAGCGCTCGCCGTGCCATGCTCGCGACGACCTCGGCTCCCCGCCGCGAGCGCACGAACGCCAGCGTGCGGGTGCCTGCCGCGACCGCCTCGGTGAGCAGGTCCGCGGTCTCGCGCAGCGCCGAGCGCCGGACCGGGGGCAGGTCCACGGCGACGATCTCGGAATCCGCGGACGAGGTCGTCGCCTCGGTGGCGATCGTGTCCGGCCCCCCGGCGGTGGCATCGTCGGGTGCGCTCCGCGGCCGGACCGGGCCGGGTCCCGGCTCCGGCGCGAGCAGCGGGGGCTCCCACAGGGCGAAGGTCACCGCGCCGCGCGGGGACGCGTCCTCGGTCACGGCCGTCACGGGCAGCCCGGTGAGCCGCGACGCGGTGTCCGCGGGATCCCCCGACGTGGCGGACGCCAGCACGAACGTGGGCCGGCTGCCGTACCGGGTGGCGGCGCGGCGCAGGCGACGCAGCACGTGTGCCACGTGGGAGCCGAACACCCCCCGGTAGGTGTGGCATTCGTCGATCACCACGTAGCGGAGCCTGCGCAGGAAGACGCCCCACCGGGCGTGGCCGGGCAGCAGGGAGTGGTGCAGCATGTCCGGGTTCGTCAGCACGAACCGCGAGTGCTGCCTGATCCACTCCCGCTCCTCGCGGGGCGTGTCGCCGTCGAGCGTGGCGGGGCGGACCCCGTCGAGGCCGAGGCGGGTGATCGCGCGCAACTGGTCGGCCGCCAGGGCCTTGGTGGGCGACAGATACAGCACGGTGGCGCGCGGGTCGGCCAGCAGGGCGCTCAGCGCCGGCAGCTGGTACGCCAGGCTCTTGCCGGAGGCCGTACCCGTGGCCAGCACGACGTGGCTGCCGCCGTGGGCCCGTTCGGCCGCCGTGGCCTGGTGTTCCCACGGCGCGTCGATGCCGCGCGCGGCCAGCGCCTCGCGCAGGGGAGCCGGGACCCAGCCCGGCCACGGCGCGCGGCGGCCTTCCCGAGCGGGCACCCGCTCGACGTGGGTGATCGGGGACCCGTCGGCGCCGGAATCCGCCCCGCCGGAAACGGCGATACCGGGCCCGGTCCGCCCGCGGAGCCGGTGCAGCAGCTCCGCGGGCCGCAGCCCCGGTGACCCGGACGCGGCGACGGGTGCCGGTAGCCCGGTCGAGAGGGCGCGGGCGGCGGTGGTCACGGCATGCACTCTGTCACCGGTGTGCCCCGAACCTCAAACGGGTACGCCGGTGGGTGCCGCGCGTGGCTCAATGGTCGACGGTGGTTAGATTCGCTGGGGAGATCGGCTGGGTGATGGGGGCAGTCCCCGGCGGAAGGAGGACCGATGGAGCTGTCGCTGGCGACCCGGACCGTCGCCGAGCACACGGTGCTCGAGGTGGGTGGCGAGGTCGACGTCTACACGGCTCCGCGGCTGCGCGAACGCCTCGTCGAGCTGGTGGATGCCGGGGCCCGCAACGTCGTGGTGGATCTGGGCCGGGTCGACTTCCTCGACTCCACCGGGCTCGGCGTCCTGGTGGGCGCCCTCAAGCGGCTGCGCGCGGCCAGTGGCACGTTCGCGCTGGTCTGCGCCAAGGAACCGTTGCTGAAGATCTTCCGGATCACCGCACTCGACCAGGTGTTCCCGATCTATCCGTCGGTGGAGGCGGCGACCTCGGCGACCCGGGGTGAGCACCGCGGCAGCGGTCCGACGGCGTGATGGCGACGGTTCGGCTGTCCTTCTCGCCCGCGCCGGTGCACGTCCGGACGGCCCGGCTGGTGGGTGTGGCGGTGGCTCGGCGGGCGGGGGTCGCCGAGGAGCTGCTCGATGAGGTCCGGCTCGCGATCGGCGAGGCGTGCACCCGCGCGGTTGCCCTGCACCGCCAGTACGGCCTGCCCGACCTCGTGATGGTGGAAATGTCCGATTCGGACTTCTACGCCGTGAGCGTGATCGACCGTGCGCCGATCGAGGCCAGCGTGGGCCTGGCCAAGCTGCCGCCCGATGAGCTGGCGGACGAGTCGTTGACCGACGAGGCGCTCACGACCGGCGTCGGGTTCGCGCTGCTGGCCGGTTTCGTCGACGACCTGCAGGTGCGCCCGGTCGAGGAAGGCGCGGGCACCGAGGTCCGCATGGTCTGGCCGCTCCAGCGCCGCTGACCCAGGCACCGGAACCCGCTCCTACGTGCTGACCGCGCCCGCGATCAGGTCGCCACGCCGCTGACCGCGCCGCGATCAGGTCGCCACGCCGCTGACCGCGCCCGCGATCGCGCTCCTGCGACGCTGGCCGCCCCTGTTCCACGTCGCCCGGCGATGCGGAACCCCGGCACCCCGATCCGTGTCGGTGCTGGCGATCCGTCCGTTCCCGGCCGCTGTGCACCTGGCGGGTGATCTCGGTGGCTCCCGCGGGCGAATGAGGCGTTTGTCGGCTCTGGCCTGGAAGGACACGGGACGGGCGCGATCTTGCGTGGTGCGGCGAGTCGCCGACCGTTCGCCGTACATATCGCCTAAAAAGGACACGCACAAGAAACCGCCACAATGCGCGGACCCGACAGCCTACCCAGGAACGGCTTCGCTAACACAGCGGTAAACATCACCACGACACGGCCGGGTCCGGGTGTGACCGCCACCACCACTGGCCTATAAAGTACGCGAGTTATCAGCACCTGCTTCCTGGTCCCGCGTCCGCGGGGCCCAGTTGTCGTCTCCCCCGCGCGGGGATGCGTCCGGCGGTTTCGTCCACCGCTCGGGCGCGGTCGGTGTACAGGAGGACATTGATGTCCGGGACCTCCACATCCCTCGCCGCGGAGAGCGGCGGGGTGTCCCTCAGTGGTGACAACCTCACCTACGTCATCGTCGCGGTGGCGTTCGCGTTGGTGGCGTTGGGCTTCGCCGCGGCGTTCGTCAGGTCGGTGCTCGCCGCCGGTCGCGGCACCACCAACATGCAGGAGATCGCGGGCGCCGTGCAGGAAGGCGCATCGGCGTACCTGTTCCGCCAGTTCAAGACGTTGGCGATCTTCGTCGTCCTCGCGGTCGTGCTGCTATTCCTGCTGCCGGTGCACAACACCGACAGCGAGATCGCGGTCAGGATCGGGCGATCTCTGTTCTTCATCGTCGGCGCGATCTTCAGCTCCTTCATCGGCGGCGCCGGGATGGCGCTGGCGACCCGCGCGAACCTGCGGGTGGCCGCGGCGGCCGGCGAGTCCGGCGGCCGGGAGAAGGCCATGGGCATCGCGTTCCGCACGGGCGGCGTGGTCGGCTTCCTCACGGTCGGCCTGGGCCTGTTCGGCGCCGCGCTGGTCGTACTGATCTACCGCGAGGACGCACCGACCGTCCTGGAGGGCTTCGGCTTCGGCGCCGCCCTGCTGGCGATGTTCATGCGGGTCGGCGGCGGCATCTTCACCAAGGCGGCCGACGTCGGCGCCGACCTGGTCGGCAAGGTGGAGCAGCACATCCCCGAGGATGATCCGCGCAACGCGGCCACGATCGCGGACAACGTGGGCGACAACGTCGGCGACTGCGCCGGCATGGCGGCCGACCTGTTCGAGTCGTACGCGGTCACCCTGGTCGCGGCGCTGATCCTGGGCCAGGCCGCGTTCGGCCAGGACGGTCTGATCTTCCCGCTGATCGTCTCGACGATCGGGGTGGTCATCGCGATCGTCGGGGTCTTCATCACCCGCCTGCGCGCCTCGGACCGCAACGGCCTGACCGCCATCAACCGGGCGTTCTACATCTCCGCGGCGCTGTCCGCGATCCTGGTCGGGGTGGTCAGCTTCGCCTACCTGCCCGCGACGTTCAGCGAGTTCGGCAGCGTCGCGGCGGGTGTCGCCGAGAGCGGCCGCAACCCACGGTACGTGGCCATCGGCGCCGTGGTCATCGGCATCGTGCTGGCCGCCGCCATCCAGGCGCTGACCGGCTACTTCACCGAGACCAACCGTCGTCCTGTGCAGGACATCGGCAAGTCGTCGCAGACCGGCGCGGCCACGGTCGTGCTGGCCGGCGTCAGTGTCGGCCTGGAGTCGGCGGTGTACTCGGCGCTGCTGATCGGCGCCGGGGTGTTCGGCGCGTACCTGCTCGGCGGTTCCTCGATCACCCTGTCGCTGTTCGCGGTGGCGCTCGCGGGCACCGGCCTGCTCACCACGGTCGGCGTCATCGTCGCGATGGACACCTTCGGCCCGATCTCCGACAACGCGCAGGGCATCGCGGAGATGTCCGGCGATGTCGACGAGCAGGGCGCGCGGATCCTCACCGAGCTGGATGCGGTGGGCAACACCACCAAGGCGATCACCAAGGGCATCGCGATCGCCACGGCCGTGCTCGCGGCGACCGCGCTGTTCGGCTCGTACACGAACACCCTCGCGTCCTCGCTGGCCGACGCGGGGATCAAGGCGGACCAGGTGGGCGCCGAGATTCTCGGCCTGCTCAACATCAGCAACCCGCGCAACCTGGTGGGCCTGCTGGTCGGTGCCGCGGTGGTGTTCCTCTTCTCCGGCCTGGCCATCAACGCGGTCTCCCGCTCCGCGGGCGCGGTCGTGATGGAGGTACGCCGCCAGTTCCGCGAGTTCCCCGGCATCATGGACCGCACCCAGCGCCCCGAGTACGGCCGCGTGGTCGACATCTGCACCCGCGACGCGCAGCGCGAACTCATGACGCCCGGCCTGCTGGCCATCATGGCGCCGATCGCGGTCGGTTTCGGGCTCGGCGCGGGCGCGCTCGCGTCGTACCTCGCCGGGGCGATCGGGGCGGGCACGCTGATGGCGGTGTTCCTGGCCAACTCGGGCGGAGCGTGGGACAACGCGAAGAAGCTGGTCGAGGACGGCGCCTACGGCGGCAAGGGCTCCGACGCCCACGCCGCCACGGTGATCGGCGACACGGTCGGTGACCCGTTCAAGGACACCGCGGGCCCGGCCATCAACCCGCTGCTCAAGGTGATGAACCTGGTATCGCTGCTGATCGCGCCCGCCGTGGTGACGTTGAGCATCGGCACGGACAGCAACACCGCGGTCCGGGTCACCATCTCGGTCGTCGCGGCGCTGGTCATCGTGTCCGCGGTCGTGTTCAGCAAGCGCAAGCCGATCTCGATGGGGGAGGCCCCGGCGGCCGGTGACGGCGAGGAAGCCGACACCCCGGAAAAGGTCAACGCCTGACCCAGAAGATCAACGGTACGGGGGCATCCGCCGGGTGCCCCCGTACCGTCTGCGCACCCGTGTAGGCGATCGAGCGTCGCTGCTGTCGGCCGTTGCCCGTACGCTGCATCCCATGCGTTCGGCTCGACGGGGATCCCTGCCCCTGCTACTTGCCCTCGCCATCCTCCTGGCCGCCTGCTCCAGTGCCCCCGGCCCGCGTGACTGGGCCGAGTCGGTCTGCACCGTGCTCGCCCCCTGGCGCACCGAGATCGGCACCCTGGCCACCCGCACCCAGCAGCAGATGACCGCTGCGACGACCCCGGCGCAGGCGAAGGAGAACCTGGTGCGTCTGTTCGGGGGCGCCGAGACAGCCAGCGAGCGGGCCCGAGCCGGGGTGGCGCGGGCCGGAGTCCCGGACGTCGACCACGGCAAACAGGTCGCGGACAGCTTCACCGCGTCACTCGGGGCGATGCGCGACGCGTACGGGCGGGCCCGCAGCGGCATCGAAGCCCTGGCCACCAGCCCCGCCAAGTCCTTCTACACCCAGGTCGGCGCGGTGGTCGACACGCTTAACACGGAATATCGCCGCAGTGAGCTGGATACCAGCAAGCTCGACTCGAAGGAGCTGAGTCAGGCGTTCGACGACGTGCCCGAGTGCCGCTGAAAATGACGGAGCCGGGCTGGCCGCTGATCCCGCGCGAGGTCCTGCCCGCGCCGGTCCCGGCCGCCCACCCCACCGGACCGGCAGCCGGTCGGCGCCGCGTTGCGGATCCCCGCGCGGCCGGCACCCACGACACTGGGCGCCAATTGTCGATCTTCGGAGTGGAGGCCACCGAGCCGTCCCCGGCCGACCTGGCCGGGCTGCTGGTGGGCCCCGGCCGACTCGGTCGCATGGGCGGGACGGCGCGGGTGTCGGTCCGGGTCGACGCCGCGTGGCGGGTGCACGTCCTGGCGGCCGAGCTCTTCGCCCGCGGCCTGCCGGTGACCTGGTCCCCCCTACCGGACCTGGGGCCCCACCCGGACGGCCCGCCCGCCGCCACGGAGGACCCGGCCGGTGCCGATCCGGCCCGCGACGATCCGGCCCGCGACGATCTGGCCCGCGAGGACCCGGCCCGCGAGGACCCGGCCCGCGAGGGCCCGGCCCGCGAGGGCTCCAGCAGCCAATACCCGGCCCGCGAGGGCTCCGGCAGCGAACACCCGCCCAGCGCCGATCCCGCCCGCGGGGACTTCGGCAGCGAGGACGCTGCCGGCGAGGAGAGCGCCGGGCGAGACAGCACCGGTGCGGCGGCTCGGGTGAGAAACCTGGCTGGCCGGAGCGCTCCCGACGGCGGGCCGATCGCCCCCGCCGGGTCCACCGCGACGGGTGTGGAGGTGGGCGCCAGGCCGGGCGGTGTGGCCGGTTTCGAGGTGCGGACGGCGTACTCGAGCAGATTGAACGCTCTTGCCCGCGCTTGGCCGCCACCCGCCGACGGCCTGTTCCTGGACGGTGCCCGGCTGCGGTTGTGGGTGGCCGCCGCCGGGGCCCCCGGCCTCGGCGGTTACGTCCTCGGGCTGGGCGCCTGGGCCAGCGGAGATCGAGATACTGTCGAAGCCGCGCTGTCCAGGGCCGGGCTCGCTCCGGTGCTGTCGGATGATGGACTCAGCTTCGTCATCACCGACCGCAAGCGGCTGTCACGACTCGCTGAGCTGGTCGGAGACCGGCCCGCGGCGGCGCCCCCGGCCCTGTGGCCGGGTGGGGCGACTTCGTGATCTTCTCGGATTGTGTGCGACAAGACGCCCCGTTCGCGGTGTACGGTGTCGCCGTCGGACGCGTGCGGTGGCCGGACCGTTACCATCCGGCTCCGGGCTGCCCGGGGAATGGCTTCTCGTCCGGCGCGTTACGTTGAACGTCCGCGGATCGCCACCCGAAATGACGACCCGTCGAACGAGTACGAAGTGTGGGAGTGCCGTGCCGAGTGACACCAGGACGACCCGTCTGGTCATCGTCGAGTCCCCGTCGAAGGCCAAGACGATCGCCGGTTACCTGGGGCCCGACTATTTCGTCGAGGCCTCCTTCGGTCATGTCCGTGACCTGCCCCGCAACGCGGCCGACGTCCCGGCCAAGTACAAGGGCGAGGCGTGGGCGCGGCTCGGCGTCGACGTCGACAACGGCTTCCATGCGCTCTACGTGGTCTCTGCGGACCGCAAGCAGCAGATCGCCAAGCTGACCAAGCTGGCGAAGGAGGTCGACGAGATCCTCCTCGCCACGGATGAGGACCGCGAGGGCGAGGCGATCGCCTGGCACCTGGTCGAGACGATCAAGCCGAAGGTCCCGGTCCGCCGGATGGTCTTCCACGAGATCACCAAGCCCGCGATCCAGGCCGCGGTCGCGAACCCCCGCGACATCGACCGCGACCTGGTCGACGCGCAGGAGGCCCGGCGCATCCTCGACCGGCTTTACGGGTACGAAGTAAGCCCGGTGCTGTGGAAGAAGGTGATGCCCCGGCTGTCCGCAGGCCGTGTGCAGTCCGTGGCGACGCGCATCGTGGTCGAGCGGGAGCGCCAGCGGATGGCGTTCCGCACCGCGGAGTACTGGGACATCAACGCCCTGCTGGCGGTGCAGGGGCAGGCCGACGGGCCGCGCACCTTCTCCGCCACGCTGATCGCCCTGGACGGCGACCGGATCGCCACGGGCAAGGACTTCGAGCCCACCACCGGCCAGGTCAAGCCCGGCGCGGCGGTGGTGCACCTCGACGGCGACGGGGCCCGCGGCCTGGCCGCGCGGCTGGAGGACCGCCCGTTCACGGTCACCCGGGTCGAGGAGAAGCCGTACCGGCGCCGCCCGTACGCGCCGTTCATCACGTCCACGCTGCAGCAGGAGGCGGCCCGCAAGCTGCGCTTCTCCGCCTCGGTGACGATGCGCACCGCTCAGCGGCTGTACGAGAACGGCTACATCACCTACATGCGTACGGACTCGGTGAACCTCTCCGAGACCGCCCTGGCCGCCGCCCGCCGCCAGATCGCCGAGCTGTACGGCGAGGCCAACGTCCCGCCGCAGCCGCGCCGCTACACCGGCAAGGTGAAGAACGCCCAGGAGGCGCACGAGGCGATCCGTCCCGCGGGCGACAACTTCCGCACCCCCGGCGAGGTGGCCAAGGAGCTGTCCGCGGACGAGTTCAAGCTGTACGAGCTGATCTGGCGCCGCACGATCGCCTCCCAGATGACCGACGCGGTCGGTAACTCGATCTCGGTGCGGATCCGCGCGATCTCGACGGCGGGCGAGGAGGTCGACTTCGCCGCCACCGGTAAGACGATCACCGACCCGGGCTTCCTGCGGGCGTACGTGGAGTCCTCCGACGACGAGACCGCCGAGGCCGAGGACGCCGAGCGCCGCCTGCCGAACCTGGTCAAGGATCAGCCGCTGACCGGCGAGGAGCTGACCGCGGTCGGCCACCACACCTCCCCGCCCGCGCGCTACACCGAGGCGTCGCTGGTCAAGGCGCTGGAGGAGCTGGGCATCGGCCGCCCGTCGACGTACGAGTCGATCATGCGGACGATCCAGGACCGCGGGTACGTCACCAAGCGCGGCCAGGCCCTGATCCCGGAGTTCCTCGCGTTCGCGGTGATCGGCCTGCTGGAGAGGCACTATCCGCGGCTGGTCGACTACAACTTCACCGCCGCCATGGAGAACCAGCTCGACGAGATCGCGGGCGGCGAATTCGCGGCGCTGGACTTCCTCACCTCCTTCTACTTCGGCAGCGACAAGTCCGGCGACGACTCCATCGCCAAGGCCGGCGGCCTGAAGAAGATGGTCACGGAGAACCTGAGCGAGATCGACGCGCGTTCGGTCAACTCCATCCCGCTGTTCACCGACGAGTCCGGCCGCGACGTGGTCGTCCGCGTCGGCCGGTACGGCCCGTACCTGCAGCGTCAGGCGCCGGGCGCCACCGAGGAGGCCCCCGAGGACCGGGTGTCCATCCCGGAGGGCGTCGCCCCCGACGAGCTCACCCCGGAGAAGGTCACCGAGCTGTACCTGGGCGGCGGTGGCGAACGCAGCCTCGGCGAGGACCCGGCCACGGGTGAGCAGGTCGCGCTCAAGTCCGGCCGCTTCGGCCCGTACGTGCAGGCCGGGGAGCGCAAGTCGTCGCTGCTGCGCACCCAGTCCCCGGAGACGCTGACGCTGACGGACGCGCTGCGGCTGCTGGAGCTGCCCCGCACGGTCGGCGTCGACGAGAACGGCGCGGAGATCGTCGCCGCCAACGGCCGGTACGGGCCGTACATCAAGCGCGGTGACGACTTCCGCTCCCTGGAGAGCGAAGCGAAGCTGTTCACGGTCACCCTGGACGAGGCGCTGGCGCTGCTGGCGGCGCCGAAGACCCGCCAGCGTGGCGCCGCCAAGCCGCCGCTGCGGGAGTTGGGCCCGGACCCGGCAACCGAGAAGCCGATGGTCATCAAGGAGGGCCGGTTCGGCCCGTATGTGACCGACGGGGAGTACAACGCGTCCTTGCGGCGCGGGCAGACGCCGGAGGAGCTGACGGTCGAGCAGGCGTCGGAGATGCTGGCCGAGAAGCGCGCCAAGGGCCCCGCCCCGCGCAAGAAGGCGGCCGCGAAGAAGGCCACCGCCAAGAAGGCGGCCGACGGCGAGGCCACCCCGGCCAAGAAGACCGCCGCCAAGAAAGCGACGGCCAAGAAGACGGCAGCCAAGAAGGCCCCGGCAAAGAAGGCCCCCGCCAAGAAGGCAACTCCCGCCAAGGCAACGGCCGCCAAGGCAACGCCCGCGAAGGCAACGGTCGCCAAGCCGACCAACGCTTCCCCAGCCACCGCCTCACCGCCGACCGCGTCGCCCGCCCCCATTCACTGACCAAGATCGCGGGGTGTGCCTAGCCTGGGCCACCACTGCGGTGGGGTCATGACGGATCGCCCAGGCGGGAAGCGGAGTATTCGCTCACCCCGCGATCCACAGGGCGTTCTGGCGGCTCATGTCCGCCCACGCCTGCCGCACCTCGAGATGGTGTCCGCCATCCACCTCGACGTGGACCTGCCATTCCTCGAACAGCGCGTCCAGGTAGCGGCGCCGCTCCGCCGCATCGCTCCGCACGACCTGCAAACTCGGTTCGGGCAGGCGATGCCGACGGCACAGCGCAACGAAGTCGATCTCAGCCAGCGAGTGGGCGCCACCCGTCGAGTCGTCCACCGCTCGGGCGATGATCCAGCGGCGCCGTGCCCGCGGGAGCCGCTCGAGCACCGCCCGGACATTTGCCTCTCGCACCAGCCTCTGCTGGAACCCGGCCGCCACGATTGCCTGTGCCTCGGCGACGGTGCGTGCCCACTGGGCCGCGTCCACCAGCGAGCGAGCAGCCCTGGTCCGTGGCGGGCATGGCACGAGCCCGCCCGGCGGGGTGCCGGGCGGGCTCGTGTGACGTGCGGGCGTCAGGCGATTTTGACGTTGAAGAGGGGGTTGGCGGCGAGGGTTTTGAAGGCGGCCAGGTTGGCCTTGGTGGAGTCGATGCTGATGTCGCGGTCGCCCTCGTCGTCGTGCTTGGTGTCGAAGTACACGATCGCCTTGATGTTCGGGCGCTTGGCCAGCTCCGGCAGGACGCTGTTGTAGCCGGCGGTCTTGTCGGTGGGCTTGCCGATGCGGTGGTAGACGCCCCACTCGGCGATCATGATCGGCTTGGACGCGTGCTGGGTGGTGGCCCAGTCGTACCAGCCGGTGCCGCCGCCGGAGGGCTCGCGGTCGAGCAGGTCACCGAACTGGCCGTAGTGGTAGTAGCCCTTCTCCGCGCTGACGTAGGAGTCCAGGCCCATCCAGTCCACGACGTCGTCGCCCGGGTACAGGTCCTTCCACCAGGACTGCGCCATCCACTTCTCGTTACCCATGTACGCCATTACGTTGATCGCGTTGTCCACGCCCTTGCTGTCGAGGCGCTGGATCACGTGGCGGTACATGGCCTTGAAGTCCTTGGCTTCCCAGCCGGAGCCCTTCTTCGCGATGACGTCGTTCTCCGGCTCGTGGTTGAGCACGAGGAAGAACTTCTCCGGATACGTGGTCTTGATCCGCTTGGCGAACGCGTCGATCCGCTTGTCCTGCTCCCCGGCGGCGACCTTGGCCCAGGTCGAGCCGTAGGCGACCTTCCAGTTGACCAGCAGCACCCGCGGCTTGGCCGCATCCCGGGTCATCGCGATCTCGGAGGCGGTGGGGAAGACCTCGTCGCCCTTGTGGTAGGTGTGGAAGATCGACGCGGTCCGGCCGGACAACTGCTCCCAGTCCTTCAACGCCTCGTCGCGGGGGGCGGAGGTGAACCCGCCCGCGGCGGCGCCCCAGAGCACCCCGCAGGAGGGGACGAGCTTGTCGCCGGTCACGCACTGCTTGGTCGGCTTCGGGGCGGCGGCGGGGGCGGCGTGGGCGGCGGGAGTGGCCAGCGGGGCGAGCAGTGCGGCGGCGGTGCCGGCGACGATGGTGCCGAGGATGGTGCTGGCCTTCTGAACGTTGCGAGTCAAGGAATCTCCCCCGTTTTGCCCGGCCACGTCGCCGGTCACATGAAGAAGATTCGGTGTCGCGCGGTGCACCCCCGGGTCTAGGAAGGTTTCCTAACGGTTGCACCTCATACTTTCGGCTCGAGGCCGACGCCGGTCCAGCGCCATCGGATCGGCTGAGTGGGTATCCGTGCTGGTAGACAGCTATTTTTCATTGACTACGGTCGTTCGGCGGCGGGGGTTCGTGACCCTGCCCGTCCGCGCCCGGGCGCATGATCGGCTTCCTGCGCGGGGGCCGTGCGCTCATGTCGGGTCAGGGCCGCGCCATCCGGGCAGCCCGCGACGGGTGCTGCTGACCGCCCGGGTCAGGCGCCGGCCAGCAGCGGTATCGGGTCCGGCGGCGCCGCAGCTGAGACTGGCAAGGGTCGCTGGCGCAGGGCCGCGTGGATGTGGGCGAACATCTCCGGGGCGAGGTAGCGCTTGAGGCAGCGCAGGATGTCGCGCCGGCCCAGGCCCTGCGCCGTGCGTCGCTGGACGTACTCCTGGGTGCGGGCGTCGGTGTTCCACCGGCTCATCGCAATGGTGTGCAGGGCGTTGTTCGCCTGCCGGTTGCCGCCGCGGTTGAGCCGGTGCCGGTCGGTGCGCCCCGAGCTGGCCGAGATGGGGGCGGCGCCGCAGAGCATGGCGAAGGCGCGTTCGTTGCGGATGCGTTCCGGGTTGTCCCCGGCGGTGATCAGCAGCGTTGCGGCGGTCACCGGGCCGACGCCGTGCTGCTCCAGTTCGCCCCGGTCAACGGGTCGGTCATGTCGAAGCCTGGGCGCAGACTGCGGCGGTCTTGACGAGCCGGCCGATCGTCAGCCCGGTCAGGTGGCTGCGCAGCGGCTCCGGCGCGGTGCGGGACATGCCGATCAGCGCGTTCTTCGCCGCGACGTGCGCGCGCATCGCGGACGCGCGGGCGGTCTTGATGCCGTGTAGCGCCTCGACGATGCCGTTGCGGGTCTTGGGGACCGTGGTGGCGGTACCGGCCAGAACGGCCCGGGCGGCGGCCTCGGCGTCAATGGTGTCGGTCTTGCCGCGCTGGCGGCGCATCTTGCGGTTCGCGCGGTCGACCTCGATCACCTCGACGCCCTGGTCGTGCAGGTGCCGGAACAGGCCGACGCCGTAGCTACCGGTGCCCGCGATGCCGACTGCACGGATGGTGCCCTAGCTGCGCAGCCAGGTCAGCAAGGCCCGGTACCCGGTCGGATCGGCGCTGAACTGCTGGGTTCCGCGGACCCGGCCGGTCATGTCGATCACGGCGGCGGTGTGGGTGTCGAGCGTGCGTGTCGACGCCGCCGATGACCTCCCGCTGCTGGCTCTCCATACGCTGCTGTCCTCCCTGCTCGTCCGGCAAAGGCGCTGGCACACCGCCAGGCAGGCGGACAGACCGTTGACGGGGCGATGAAGCCAAGCTCCTGTGAAGTCACGTTCCTGCCCGGCGGTGAGCCTCGGCGGCGGACGACAATGCAAGGCAAAGGCCGCCACGCGGGCGCCTGGGGGAAAACGAAGGGGCCAGACCACCGCCGAGAATCCACCAAGTTCTATCGCGGACGCCATAGGGATACCGAGTCAGGCCAGCCGCCGAGGCCCTCTGAGGATCTCAACGGTCCTGTGGACCGCCTGTGGATAACTTTGGTCAGGGGCCAAGCACGCGGTCGAGGTAGGGGTTGGTGAAGACCCGGTGCGGGTCGAGCTGGTCGCGGGCGGCGAGGAAGTCCGCAAAATGCGGGTACGCGGGCCGCAGCGACTCCGCATCCCGGTAGTGCAGTTTGCCCCAGTGCGGCCGTCCACCCAGCGCCGCGCACACCGCCTCGACCGCCCGGAAGTACGGCTCGTACGGGCTGCCGGTGAACTGGTGCACCGCCACGTACGCCGACTCGCGCCCGTAGCCGTGGGACAGCCAGACATCGTCCGGGCCGGTGAACCGCACCTCCACCGGGAACTGCACCTTGAACGGCATTCGCTCGATGATCCGGGGCAGGGCGTCCAGCACCTCGGGGAGGGCGGCGCGGGGGATCTCGTACTCCATTTCGGTGAAGCGCACCCGCCGCGGCGTACAGAAGACCCGGTCCGACCGGGCCGTGTAGCTGCGGGCCGTGAGCGCCCGCGCGGCGATCGCGCTGACCGGCGCGACGACGGCCGGGACCGCCCGGCCGAGCCGGCACACCGCCCCGAAGACCGTGTTGGAGAGGAACTCGTCGTCGAGCCATTCCCGGAATCTCGACAGCGGACGGTCCGCGGCGGCAACGGTGTTGTTGCGCTTGAGCTGTGCCCGGTCCGTGTACGGGTACCAGTAGAACTCGACGTGCTCGTTCGTCGCGAGGTGCTCGTCGAGCCCGGCGAGGACGTCGGGGAGTGACATCGGCCGTTCGTCGGCCAGCAGCGTGAACGCGGGAACACAGCGCAGCGTCACCTCGACCATGACGCCGAGGGCGCCCAGGCCGAGCCGTGCCGCACCGAACAGCGGCGAGGAGGCGTCGATCCGTTCGACCGTGCCGGAGCCGGTGACCAGGGTGACCGATTCGACCACGGACGCGAGGGTGGCGTGCCCGAGCCCGGTGCCGTGGGTGCCGGTGGAGATGGCGCCGGCCACGGTCTGCGCGTCGATGTCACCGAGGTTCGGTACGGCGAGGCCGTGGCCGGCCAGCAGCATGTTCAGCGCGTACAGGGGCATCCCGGCCTGGACCGTGACCAGGTGCCCGTCTACGGACATGGGTGCGGCGAGGCGGTTCAGGTGCAGCCGCAGGTCGTCCGCCACCGCGATGTCCGTGAACGAGTGCCCACTGCCGACCGCTTTGATTCGCCGGCCTGTGGCGACCGCCTCCTTGACGAGCGCGACGACTTCATCGACGCTGCCAGGAGCGGAGACGTCGACGGCGACGGACTGCTGATTGCCTCCCCAGTTCCGCCAGCGGACGGATCCCACGGGCGGTGCGATGTCACTGGTCATTCCGGCCTCTCCCTCACGACGGGCGGACAGTCGCACAAAACCGGGAGCGCCTGCGAGACCTGGCGTCCCGTCGATGCTCCTCGCTCGTTGATCCGAGTAACGTTCCGATTAATACTGCTGAGAGGGAGTGGCGACGCGTGTCGACACCAACCGTCACCACCGGGCCGCTGCGCCGGGTTCCGGTGCAGGGCAGAAGCGTTGCCCGGGTCCAGCGCATGCTCGACGCCTGCGCCGAGCTGGTGGACGAGGTCGGGTACGAGGGCCTGACCACCACACTGCTGGCTGAACGAGCCGAGGTCGCCATCGGCTCGGTCTACCAGTTCTTTCCGGACAAACGGGCCATCGTCCAGGCCCTCGCGATGCGCAACATGGACGCCTACCTGCAGGACCTGTCGACCCGGTTCGGCAACGAGACGTTCGCGCACTGGTGGGACGGGGTGGACGCGGGTATCGACGCGTACATCACGATGCACCGCAGCGTGCCGGGGTTCCGGACTCTGCATTTCGGCGACGTGGTGGATGTGCACCTGCTCGACGCGGAGCGGGACAACAACGCGGTCATCGCGGAGCGCCTGGCCGAGCTGCTGGTCGACCAGTTCCAGCTGATGGACCGGGTGCGGCTGCGGTTCGCGTTGCAGATCGCGGTGGAGGCGGCGGACGCGCTGATCAATCTCGCGTTCCGGCGTGACCCGGTGGGCGACGAGGCCGTGCTGGTCGAGGCGAAGGCGCTGATCCGCGAGTACCTGCACCGCCACGTCGACGCCTAGGTCAGCCGAGGAAGGCATGGCCTTCTCCGCGGTACGTCGGGGCCGGCGTGGCGGTGTGGCCGTCGACGAGTTGCAGCTCGTTGAGGTGCTCGCACAGCTCGCCGGCCTTGGCGTGGCGGAACCACACCCGGTCGCCGGGCCGCAGTCGGTCCGCGGCCGCGCCGACGAGCGGGGTCTGCACCTCACCGGCACCCTCGTCGCCGCGGAACCGCAGCCCCTCGGGCAGCCACGGGGTCGGCTGGCGCGATGTCCCGGGCGGACCTGAGGCGATCCAGCCGCCGCCGAGCACGGTGGCGATGCGCGGGGCCGGGCGGCGGACCACGGACAGCGCGAACAGCGCCGCGGGCCGTGGCCGCCATGCCGTGTACCCGTCGAACAGCGTCGGCCCGTACAGGCCGGAACCGGCGGTGATCTCGGTGACCGCGGGGTCGGCCGCGGTGGCGGCCACGCTGCCGGTGCCGCCGCCGTTGACGAATTCCAGATCGGCGTGTTCGCGGACCGCGGCGACCGCGGCGGCGCGGCGCCGCAGCAGTTCCGGGTACGAGCGACGCTGCATGAGCCGGATCGCCCGGCCGCGCAGGGCCTGCCCCGGCGGGGCGTCGCCGAGCCCCGCGATGTGTGCCTCGTAGGACATCAGCCCGACGAGCGTGAAGCCGGGCCGGGCGACGAGCCGCCGCGCCAGCACCCCCGCCTGCGCCGCCGAGTGCACCGGGGAGCGGCGCACCCCGACGTGCAGCGGACCCGCGGGCCGCCAGGAGGCGTCCAGGTCGAGGCAGAGCCGGACCGTGGGCCGCTTGCCGGGGCTGGTGACCTGGTCCACCAGGTCGAGGTGGGCGGGGCTGTCGACCATCAGGGAGATGGCCGCGGCCAGCTTGGGGTCCGCGGTCAGCTCACCGATGCCGGCCCGGTCCACCGACGGGTACGCGACGAGCACGTCGTCGCTGACTCCGGCGCGGACCAGCCAGATCGCCTCCGGCAACGTGTACGCCATGATCCCGTGCCAGCCGGGCCGGGCGAGCACCCGGTCGAGCAGGGCCCGGCAGCGCACGGATTTGCTGGCCACGCGGAGCGGCTTGCCGCCCGCCCGGGCGGTCAGCGCCGCGGCGTTGGCGTCGAACGCGGCCAGGTCCACCACGGCCAGGGGGGTGTCGAGGTGGGCCGTGGCGCGGTGCAGCCGTTCCCGGAGGGCGGTGCGTTCACCGATCACGTCAGCACGCTAATGCCTCTGGTGCTGATGTGAAAAGGCTTCATTTCTGCGCCACCTGAACGTGCGTATCCCCAGCCCGCTACGCCCGCCGGTTAGAGTGCTCCGAGCAGCAGTCACGGGAGGTAGGGACATCAACACCGAAGCGGGCTCGGAGCGCGCGGACACCGGACCGGTCGACCTCTCCGGTTTCGCCGCGCTGCGCTCCGTGCTGCGCATCCGCCCGTTCCGCCGGTTGTGGCTCGTGCTGGGCGCGGCCTCGTTCGGCGACTGGCTCGGCCTGCTGGCCACTGGCCTGTTCGCGGCGTCCCAGGTCAGCGGCAGCGCGGCGCAAGGCGCGGCGTTCGGCGGCACGATCGCGGTGCGCCTGGTGCCGGCCCTGCTGCTCGGCCCGATCGCCGGGGTCATGGCGGACCGCTTCGACCGCCGTTACACCATGGTCATCACGGACCTCATCCGTTTCGTGGTGTACCTGTCGATTCCGCTCGTCCCGTTGCTCGGGGCGTCCGGGGCGGTCACCGTCACCTGGGCCGCCATCGCCACGTTCATCGGCGAGACGATCACCCTGATCTGGATCCCGGCCAAGGAGGCCTCGGTACCCAACCTCATCCCGAAGTCGCGGATCGAGGTGTCGAACCAGCTCACCCTCGTCACGACATACGGGATCGCCCCGGTCCTGGCCGCCCTCGGGCTGTCCGCCCTGACCGCGATCACCCAGCATTCCGGGGTGTCACTGCCGCACTGGGCGGAGCCGGTGATCCTCGCGCTGTACTTCAACGCTTTCTCCCGACTGGCCACCGCGCTCGTGGTGTTCTTCGGGATCAAGGAGATCGGCGGCAAGAGCCCGGAGCGGCAGCGGGACGCGCAGCAGACCATGCTCCGCCAGTTTGGGGAGGGCTGGCAGTACATCGGCGGCACGCCGCTGGTCCGCGGCCTGGTGCTGGGCATCTTCGGGGCGTTCGCGGCCGGCGGCATCGTGATCGGCACGGCGCGCACGTTCGCCACCTCGTTGGGCGCCGGTGAGGCCGCGTTCTCGCTGCTGTTCGGCACGATCTTCATCGGGCTCGCGGTCGGCATCGGGCTGGGCCCGATGATCGTCAAGGACCTGTCGCGTCGCCGCTGGTTCGGCATGAACATCGTGCTGGCCAGCGCCTCGGTGACGTTCCTCGGCTTCGCGTTCCACCTGTCCATGGCGCTGGTCGGGGCGCTGCTGGTCGGTGCGGGCGCGGGCATGGCGTTCCTGGCGGGCACCACCCTGCTGTACGGCGAGGTCGGCGACGAGGTGCGCGGCCGGGTCTTCGCCGTGGTGCAGATCGGCACCCGGATGGTCCTGCTGCTGGCGATCGTCCTGTCCGGCTTCCTGGTCGGGATCGGCAGCTCCCGCCGGGTCGCGATCGGCAGCGTCGCGGTGGACGTCTCCTTCACCCGGGTGCTGCTGATCGGCGCCGGGCTGGTCGGGGTGTGGGTGGGCATCAGCGCGTTCCGGCAGATGGACGACAAGCGGGGCGTCCCGGTGCTGGCCGACCTGTGGGGTTCGTTGCGCGGGCGGCCGCTGTCCGCGGCCGAGCCGTTCCCCCGGCGCGGGTTCTTCGTGGTCTTCGAGGGCGGCGAGGGCGCGGGCAAGTCCACCCAGGTGGAACGGCTCGCCGCGGTGCTGCGGGAGACCGACCGCGAGGTGGTGGTGACCCGCGAGCCGGGCGCCACCGACGTCGGCACCCGGATCCGCGGCCTCGTCCTGAACTCCGGCGACGTCGCCCCGTCCCCCCGCGCCGAGGCCCTGCTCTACGCCGCCGACCGCGCCCATCACGTCGCCACGGTGGTGCGCCCGGCCCTGGCCCGCGGCGCGGTGGTGATCAGCGACCGGTACGTCGACTCGTCCCTGGCGTACCAGGGGGCCGGACGTACCCTGCCGGTCCAGGAGATCTCCTGGCTGTCCGCCTGGGCGACCGGCGGCCTCAAGCCCGACCTGGTCGTCCTGCTCGACGTCGACCCGGGGGTGGGGCTGAGCCGGGTCGACGCCCGCGGCCTGGGTGCGGACCGGCTGGAGAGCGAGTCACGGGCCTTCCACGACCGGGTCCGGTACGCCTTCCTCGATCTCGCGGCCGCCGACCCGAAGCGCTATCTGGTGCTGGACGCGGCCCGGCCGCCCGCCGAGATCGCGGACGCCGTGCACAGCCGGGTGGCGAGCCTGCTCGGCCCAGGCGCTCCCGGGCAGCCACCGGCTCCGCCCGCCGCCCCACCGGATTCCGGACCTCAGAAGGCGGATTTCGTCGCCGTCCCCCCGGACGGTCTCCGGCCCTGACCCCGGGGTTCGGGGTGGCGCCGCGTCTGCGGGTGCCGGGTGGGTCGTTCTGTCGGTGCCGCGCCCTAGGATCGACGGGTGCCTGCCACCGTGAGTGCCGTCCCCGCCGACAACGCCGGTTCTGCCCCCGCCGTCGGCCCGGGTGTCTTCGCCGACCTGGTCGGGCAGGACGAGGCGGTCGAGACGCTGCACCGGGCGGCGGCGTCGGCGGCCCGGATCGTGGCCGGTGCCGCGACCGGCAACGGCGCGATGACCCACGCCTGGATCTTCACGGGGCCGCCCGGTTCGGGCCGCTCCGTCGCCGCCCGGGCGTTCGCGGCGGCCCTGCAGTGCGAGCGTGACGGGATCGGCTGCGGCACCTGCCATGGTTGCCACACCGTGCTCGGGCGCACCCACGCAGACGTGCGTTTCGTCGTGCCGGAGGGGTTGTCCATCGGCGTCGGGGAGATGCGCGCGCTGGTGCTGCGGGCCAGCAGCGCCCCGTCGGGCGGCCGCTGGCAGGCCGTCGTGATCGAGGATGCGGACCGGCTCACCGAGGCCGCCGGAAACGCGCTGCTGAAGGCGATCGAGGAGCCGCCGCCGCGGACGGTGTTCCTGCTCTGCACCCCGTCGACCCACCCGGACGACATCTCCGTGACCATCCGGTCGCGCTGCCGGGTCGTGCCGCTGCGCCAGCCACCCGCCGACGCGGTCGCCGCCGTGCTCACGGCCCGGGACGGCATCGCGCCGGACGTCGCGGCCTGGGCCGCCGCGGCCGCGCAGGGTCACGTCGGCCGCGCCAAGCGCCTCGCGAACGATCCTGAGGCCCGTAACCGGCGCGACGCGGTCCTGGCGGTTCCGCGCCGGCTCACCGGCGTGGGTGCCTGCTTCGACGCCGCATCCGCGCTGATCGAGGCGGCCGAAGCCGAGGCGGCCGCGTCCGTCAGCACGGCGGACACGACCGAACGGGCCGCGCTCGAGCAGGCGTTGGGGGCCGGGGGGACGGGCCGGGGCGCCGCGGCGGCCATGCGCGGCTCGGCGGGCCAGCTCAAGGACCTGGAGCGCCGGCAGAAGTCGCGTGCCACCCGGGCCCAGCGTGACGCGCTGGACCGCGCGCTCGTGGACCTGGCCGGCTTCTACCGTGACGTGCTCATCACCCGTTTCGGCGCGCCGGTCGACACGGTCCACACGGACACCGCGTCGGTGTCCGCCGCCGCCGCCGACCGGTGGTCGCCGGAGAGCGCGCTGCGCCGGCTGGAGGCGGTCCTGGCCTGCCGCGACGCCATCGAGCAGAACGTCAAGCCCAGGATCGCGGTCGAGGCCATGATGCTGGCCCTCTGGCGGGGCTGAACCCACCGATATCCACAAGGGACATCTCCAGGGTCGCGGCGAGGTCGCTCAATTCGGTACGGTTCGATGCCGACAGCAACGCCCGCAGCACGCCCGGTGAGGAGTGGTGGATGGCGCGCGAGATCGACGAGGCGTGGATCGACGAGGCGATCGATCGATACCGCCGCATCGACGTGCTGCGTGCCGAGTTCGACAAGGCTGTCGCGGCGCACGTGGTCTCCGTGCGTTCGCCCGACGACACCGTCGAGGTGCTGGTCACCGCGGCAGGCGACATCACGGACGTCCGCTTCCGCGGCAGCCTGCAGCACCGCAGCGCCGCGGATCTCGCCCGGGAGGTGCAGGCCGTGATCGCCAACGCGGCCGAGGCCGCCCGCTGGGCTCGGGGGAAACTGCATGACGAGGTCTTCGGTGGTTTCCGGGCGCTGGGGGAGTGCTGAGATGGAGTCACTTGCCGACCAGCTGGGCACCGCTGCCGACCGACTGACCACAGTGGACCGCTCGACGGCGGGCCTGGACATCCCGGCCGGGGCGTTCGCCGCGGACGAAGCGGGACTGCCGGGCCGCCTCGGTCGCGCGTTGTACGCTCACTGGTCCGCTGTGCTGGCCGCCCGCTCGCGGGAGGCCGGCGAGGCGGCGGCCGGACTCGCCGACCTGGCCTATGACCTCCGCGCCACCGAACAGGGCTATGCCGAGATCGACGAGGTGGTCGGCCGCCGGGTGGAGCGCCACGGTCCACTGTGGTCCGCCGAGAGGGGCTGTTGATGGACCGGCTCGGCCATCTCCTGGACACGAGTGCCCCGCTGCTGCGACGGGTTGACGAGGTGCTCTCGGCGGCAGGTGCCCCACCGGGGCATCCGGTCTGGCCGGAACTGCGCCGCGTCCGCCTCCTGCCGGGCGACGCCGTGCGCGCGGTGGCCGCGCTGCGCCCCGCGGGGCTCGCCGACGCCGCACGGGAACTGCACGCTGATGCCGACACATACGCGGAGGTCGCCGACTCGCTACCCCCGCCCGGCGGCTGGTCGGGTGACGCGGCCGGTGCGTACGACGACGCTCGCCGCCGCGCCGCCACCCATCTGAGCGGCGCCCCGGACAGCCTCGACGCGCGCCTGGCGGCCACCGCGGAGCTCGCGGAAGCCCTGGTCGACTGGATGGAGCAGACCCGCGCCGACCTTGCCGGGTCATTGGCTGACGCACTCGGTTCGACGGCGGCGGTGACCCTGTCCACAGACGGGCCGATCGACCCGGCCGCCTGCCCGCAGGTGCTGGCGGCGGCCGAGATCGGGCAGCGGGTGCTACGGACGATCAGGGAGCGCTACGACGCGGTGGCCGATCTGTTGCACAGTTCCGCCGAGCTGGCTGAGGCCCGCCCGGCCCCGCCGCGGTCACGAAGCTGACGCCGGTCCGGGCATCTCGCGCGGGCCAAACTAGGCATTTGGTGCGACCCGGATGGCCCCGTAGGGTGGGGCCATGGGCATGCTGTGCGCGGTGAGCTTCAACCGGTACGGGCGGCTCTACTACCTCGACCCCGGTGAGTTCCGGCCGGCCGTCGGCGACCGCGTGCTGGTGCCGACCGACGACGGCCCCGAGGTGGCGGAGTGCGTCTGGGCCGCCCAGTGGGTAGATGAGGAGACCGATCGCTTCCCGCGGATCGTCGGGCTGGCGGACGAGCGCGACCTGCGCCGCGACGAGCTGCTGCGCCAGCGCAAGGCCGAGGCGAAGGTCGCGGCCAAGAAGCTGATCAAGGCGCATGAGCTGCCGATGAAGGTCGTCGCGGTCGACCACGTCCTGGACCAGGGCGGGAGCGGTGGCTCCCGCACCACCATCTATTTCACCGCGCCGCACCGCGTCGACTTCCGTGCCCTGGTCCGCGACCTTGGCGCCACGCTGCACTGCCGGGTCGAGCTGCGCCAGCTCTCCGCGCGCGACTCGGCCCGGGTGCAGGGCGGCATCGGCTCCTGCGGCCGGGATCTGTGCTGTGCCACCTTCCTCACCGACTTCGAGCCGGTGACCATCCGGATGGCCAAGGACCAGGATCTGCCGCTCAACCCGCTGCGGATCTCCGGCGCCTGCGGGCGGCTGATGTGCTGCCTCAAGTACGAGCACCCGCTTTACCAGAAGTTCCAGGCGGCGGCGCCGAGCGTCGGATCCCGGGTCAGCACCCCTGAGGGAGACGGCCGGGTGGTCGGCCACAGCGTGCCCCGGGACGCGGTCGTGGTGCGGCTCGACGCCGACGGCACCCGCTGCTCCTGCAGCCGGGCCTCCGTCTGCGGCCCGCGCCAAGCCCACGACCAGCACTACGGCTGAGCGGGGGCCGGGCCGCTGTCCCCACCGAGCCGGAACGGCTGAGCGGCGGCCGGGCCCGCGATGACGATCGGCGGCTCGATGAAGTGGGTGCGCAGCGGCTGTCGTGGCCGGAGCCAGGGTGCGTCCGGTGCGCCTTCGGGATCGGGCACCCAGTCGCGGCTGATCCGGTCCACTCCGATCGGGTGCACCGTCAGCGTGCCGTCGCGGGCGATGTGCAGGCGCAGGAAGCACTTGGCGTCCTCGATGGCTTGGCCGGCGAACAGCTCGTTGACGTTCACGTCGAAGGCGCTCGCCAGCAGCAGGTACGCCGCCACGAGCTGGGTCGCCAGCAACCCGATGATCGGCCCGTAGCCGAGTGCCGCACCCACCAGGGGCCACGGCCACGGCCAGTCCCGGATCGGCAGCAGCAGCCACACCCAGGTGCCCGCCCAGACCAGTCCGATCTGCGCGAAGCCGTGCAGCAGGCCGAGGATCCAGTGTCGCGGGCGCCGTTCCGCGCTGGCGCCCGGCGGCTGGGCGAACAGCACCGCGCCGAGCATGATGACCACCAGCATGAACACCAGCGGGATGCTGAACAGGCGCTGGATGTCGCCGCCCCGGCTCATCGCCCCCGCCAGCGCCAGCATCGTCAGCGTGTGGACGATGCCGAGCATCGTCGCGAAGCCCGGATTGCGGCGGAGGATCCGGTGGAAGACGCCCCAGCTGAAACGCCGCGACTCGGCCACGCTCGGGTAGCGCGTGACCAGGTCGTACTCCAGGCTGGGGCTGGCGCTGCGGGTCAGGGTCTCCTCCGGCGGCACGGTCAGCCGCTCCGGCAGTTGTCGGGTGCCGAGCAGGTACGCCCCACCGCCGCCGCAGGTGAACATCTCCCGCTCCGCCCCGGTGTAGCGGGCGTAGTGGTGCAGATCGCCGGAGACGAGCATCCGGACCTCCGCCCCGGTCGGCGCCAGGATCGTGCGGATGAAGTAGTCCACCGCGTCGTACGCGTCCGGCTTCTGGGCCGCCTTCACCCAGGTCGGGGACGGGGCCAGGAGGATGATGTGGTCACCCGGCCGGACACTGCCCGCGGCGTGCTCGAAGTAGACCAGCTGCGGATCGTCGAGGTACGCGCCGAACTGCTCGTCGATGGCGAACAGCCACCACCGGCCGGGCAGCTGGACCGCGAAGTACGACCGGCGTTGCAGGGTGCGCCAGCCGCCGATGTGGCCGTCCTTGCGGCGTGCGAACAACCGCAGGAACGCGGTCAGGCCGTCGTACCAGTCGTGGTTGCCCGGCAGCGCGAACAGCGCAGGTTGCGGGCCGTGGACCGGCGCCTCCGGCAGCGCCGCCCGGTACGGCCCCTTCGTGCGGTTCTCGTAGCTGTCCCCGTTGGCCAGCGGATACACCTGGTCCCCGCCCATGAGCAGGAGCTGCCCGCGCGGGAGGGTCCGGCCCTCGACCTCGAGGGTGGGCTGGGCGAGCAGATACGCCACCGAGTAGGTCGCGGGGAATCCGTCACCCAGGTCGGCCACGTAGTCGAACCACAGCTCGCCGTCCGTGCCCGGCTGGGCGAAGACCTCCGCGTCGAGTGCGTTCTGCAGCTCGCGCTTGTCGAGGTACGCCCCGAAGAGAATGGCCAGCAGGGTGCGCAGCCCGGTGCTGAGCAGCAACAGGGGCGCCAGCCAGCCGACCGGAGGCTGCGGCTTGAAGCCGAGCTGCTGCGGATCCAGGCTGGTGGGGCGGCGCGGGACGACCGGCTCGGCCGCGGTGGCGTGCTGATGATCCGTCACGGATCGGACCCTACTCGGCGGGTATGACGGTGGCTGTCCGCTTCTCGCATGTCTCGGACACCTGCGCGCGGGGCCGACCATGGATGCCGTAGAGTGGTAGGCCGTTGCCGCCTTAGCTCAGTCGGCTAGAGCGACGCACTCGTAATGCGTAGGTCGTCGGTTCGATTCCGACAGGCGGCTCCACTGGAATGTGGTTGTGACCAGGCGTTCGGCTTTCAAGCCGGGCGCCTGGTCTGCGTTTGAGGCGAGGCGCAAGGGGCGCTGTGAGCCCGACGTGAGCCCGGCCGTCCGGCGCGGGATCTGCCGGGGTACGAGCTGGGCCGCCGCTTCGGCCGCCGCGCGAGCAACCTCCGGCAGGGCGCTGGTGTACGTGTCGGCGGTCAATGACTGCGATGAGTGGCCCAGCATTTCCTGAATGGTCTTCGGGTCAGCGCCTGCCGCGTGGGCCAGTGTCGCGGCTCCGTGCCGCAGATCGTGCAGCCGGATCGGTGGCAGCCCGGTCTGGCGCAGCAGTTGACGGCGCTGCGACCTTGGCGCCAGCGGTTTCGATGTCAGTGGTGAGCCCCAGGGCGCGGACGGCTTCGATGGTCTAAGTGGTAACGGCTGGCGGCGTTGCGGGCTCCTGTAGGTCGAGAGCGTGCGGGTCGGTGGGGTGGGCTCGGAGTCAGCAGGTCGTTCATCGGTGGGTCGGAGTGCTGGTGCTGCTTGTCGGCGCGTTGCGGCCGCGCCGGTCGTCGGGCTTGGGGGAGAGTGCAGCGTGCCGCGGGCCATCGATTCTCCTTTCTCGGCGTTCTCGACGCCACCAAGCCTCCAGACCACTACGGCGAATCGATCATGAGGACTCGTCCGAATGGGTGGGAGTGGTCGATCGAATGGCTATGGTGCTCGATGGAATGGTCGGACGACCTGATGGCTTCTGGTGTCCGCATTGATCCGACTTCAGGAGCGGTTCCGGAATTGCCTCGCGGGTCGTCACCCGCCAAACAGATGTGTTGAAGCCGAAATCACCACTTCTGGCTCATCGGATGCCTTCTCGACACCCATCAGGGATGTCAGTCGGTTCGGGGTGCGCTGGGTCGCGGGACTTGACTCGTGTGGTCAATACCGCCATTGCGTGCTGCCGCTACGGTGCTGCCAGGGCGGGTCGGAGGCATATTTGCATTCCTGCGCGGCGGACATGATGTCCGGCCGAATCTCGCCACTGACAAGGAGGTCAGTTTTGATCGCACGTTTCAAGGCCAGATTCGGCAGAAGCACGGTGGCCAAGGCTCTGGTGGCGGCTCTTATCGGCACTGCGTCGGTGGTCGGGATTGCCGCGCCGGCGCAGGCCAGCAACTGCGCTACGCCAGCAATCCTTGCGGATTGGTACCTGCCCAAAGGTGCCTACATCTGCGAATACGGCTATACCACCAAGTTGTACCAAGGCCGGATGCACATCTTCGTGGTCGGCACTGACTACACGATTTACAGCACATGGCAAACGGCCATCGATGGCCCGTATGTACCGCACTGGACGAGCCTCGGAGGCAAAGGCCGAAGCGGGATCACGGCGATCACGTATAAGGAAACCGCCAGCGGCCGCCTGGTCCTTGCGTTGTCAGTGATGGGTACCGACGGAAACCGGTGGCACAAGATATACAACTACTATGTCCCCAATACCTGGTGGCCGAGCCAGCTGGGCTGGAGCCGCTAGTTTGCTGGTTGTCGCGTTGTCTGGCGGTCCGCAGTGGGCCGCCAGACAGCCCGTATCCATACTGGCCGGACGTGGCGGCCGCGACGAGCCGCACGCCTCACGATCCAGAGGCGTACGGAGGTGGCGGATTAGCGTTGCGATGCTTCGTAGACCCTTGAACGCTGCGGACTCGCGATCAATCAGTCAGTGCTCATGTCCGGAGTCCGACTGTGGGGGAATGAGCTGGTCGTTTTCGTGGCTGCCGACCCACGGGACACGCGAGGCTGCGGTTCCTGCCCGATGCCGCGGATGAGCAGTTGATCGCGATGCTGGTCGACATTCCATTTGGCGCCTGTATGAGGAGCTTTGACGGCGTCGGACAAGTTGCTGCCCTGTGAGGCTCACACGCTTCGTGCCCTGACCGCCACGCGGCGTGGATTCTGATCTTGTGGGTCCCGGCTGTCGTTTCCGGTTCTGTAGGGTGGCCGCTGCTGGATAGCGCGACACACCTGCGGGGAGGGGTTTAGCGATGTTGCCGGCTGATGCGGTGATGCAGCAGATTGCGGTGGAGATCGACGGCCTGAAACAGGTCGCCGCGAGTCTGCGTGGGGAGCTTGAGGGCAGCTTCCGGGTGCAGGTGCCGAAGGTGTACGACGCGGTGCAGCCCGGGGCGACCGTGGGCGCGTCGATCGTTGGGGATGCCTGGATCGGTCTGCAGGACTCCCTGCACGCCAGCCTGCAGGGCACCACCGACGCGCTGTTCAACCTCGATCGGGGCACGCAGGCCGTCACCACCGCGGCCGAACAGATCGCCCAGGACTACGGCGACGCGGATGCCTTCTCGAAGGCCAAGGTGGAGGACGTCCACGAGATCATGGTGGCGCCACCGCAGATCCTGGCACCGCTGTCGTCGACGATCCCGGCGGGAGACCTCTGATGGCGGAGGTGGGACGCTTCATTGCGGGTTCCAATTACAGCGGGTTCGACGTCAAGCAGTTGTTCACCATGGTCGATGCCGCGGCGTCTAACCTGGCGCCCAGTCACGCTCAGGTCGACGCGCTCAACCGGGCCCAGCAGACCCTGAACGCGCACGGGCAGGCCTTGAAGAACGCGCGGGCACAGCTCGCGCTTCGGTGGCCGCCGGAGACGAACGCGGCGTCGAACGCGTATCTCGTCGAACTTGACCGCCTGATCGCGGCCGTCGACGACACCGCGCTGAACTGCGCGGTGAACGCGGCGCATATCAACCTGGTCAGCAACGCGATCGTCGAGTCCCGCAAGACGCTGAAGCCGCTGCACGACGAGTACGTCGCCAACGAGAGCGCCCTCGCCCAGTACGAGCAGGAAGTCCATGACTTCGGTGACGGCGCCAAGGACATCCCCTTCGGTAAGAGCATCGCCGAGGGTGCGAAGCGGCTCTTCTCGGATCCGCCGGTCGCCGACGGCCGCCAGGACGAGCTGACCCAGCGGGTACGCCGGGAGATGACGGCGCTGGCCGGGGCCGCGCAGGACGGCGCCGCCCGGATCCAGCCGCCGACACCGTACGAACCGCCGAGGGTGAACGGAGGAGTCAAGGGTGGCTACCCCGACCCCGGCGGTAACGGTGGCGGCGGTGGTGGGTCATCCGGTGGGGCTGTCCGGCCGCCGCGCATCGACCCTCCGGCACACACACGTCCTTCCACCGAGGGTGGCGTGTCCGGCGACATCCCTGCGCCCAGCGGGCATGGGGGTGGTGCGGTCGTGCCGTCGCCGATTGCCGGTGCGAACCCGCTCCCGTCCGGAGTTCAACCCGGGCCGTCCGGGAGCGGCCCGGGCCTGGCGGGTGGTATCGCCTCGCCGGTGCTGCCCCCGCCGGTCCAGCAGGTGCCGGCCCCGGGGGTCGGACCCGTCCCCGCGCCACCCACCGGTCCCGGGGTTCCGGTGCCGGGCCTGTTCCCGGGCGTGCTGCCCGGCGCCGGTGGACCACCAGCAGGTCCAGGTCTCGGGCTGGTCGGGCCGGGCGGGCGCATCGTCGGTGGTGTCCCCGGCGGACAGCCCGGAATGGTGGCTGGCCAGAGCGGTCCACTCGGTGGCCTGCGGAACGGGGTCATCGGCGGCGTACCAGGCGTGGGCGGGGCCCCCGGCGCGGGCGGCGTCCCTGGCGCGGGCGGCCTGCGGGCCGGAGCCGGTGCCCGGCCGAGGATCAATCCGGTCGGCGGCGTCATCAGCCAACAGCACGAGCCAGCGGCCGGGAGCCCCGGCCGTGGGGCCGCGGGCCGTCCCGCCGGCCGAGCGGGGATGGCCGAACCTGGGCCCGCAGGCCGCGCCGCCGGTCCAGCGGGGATGGCCGGAGCCGCTGGCGCTCGCCGCGGTCGTAGCGGCGATCCCGATGAGGGCCAGCGCTGGGATCCTGACAATCCCTGGGCAGCCGCGGAGGGTGTCGACGCGGTGATCGCGCCCGATCAGGCGAGCGGCCATGTCGATCCCGGACCCGGCATCATCGGACTGCATCGGTGACCCACCGCTTCGCCCGCCTTGCCGTCGCGGCGGCCGGCGGCCTCCTGCTGGCACTCGTCGGTGCGCCCCCGGCGCTCGCGGACTCGGTCCGCGATCGCCAGTGGTACCTGGGCGCGTTGCACGTCACCGCAGCCCACAAGATCAGTCAGGGCGAGGGTGTCACCGTCGCACTCATCGACACCGGTGTCCGCGCCGATCATCAGGATCTGATCGGCAACGTCCTGCCCGGTTCCGACTTCCGCGGGGTGGGGACCCGAGGGTGGGTGGACGCTGGCGGGCACGGCACCGCCATGGCCGGGCTCATCGCCGGGCACGGCCACGGCGCGGGTCGTGCCGACGGTGTGCTGGGCATCGCGCCGAAGGCCAAGGTGCTGCCTCTGCGGGCCCTCAACGACCAGGATGTGCCCAAGGACAAGGAGCCCGACGCGATCGCCGAGGCTATCCGCCAGCACGCTGACGTCATCTCCATGTCGCTCGGGACGAACCCCACCGACCGCTTGCAGCGCGCCATCCGACAGGCGATCGACGCGGACATCGTGATTGTCGCCAGCTCCGGTAACCGCCCGGAGGACGTCTTCCTGCAGTACCCGGCGAAATACCCGGGCGTCGTCGCGGTCGGTGCGACCGGACGTGACGACAAGGTTGCCCCGGTGACGACCACCGGCCCGGAGATGGCCCTGGTCGCGCCCGGCGTCGACACCGTCACCACCGCACGCACGGGCGGATACACCGAAGGAACGGGGACCAGCGGCGCCACCGCAATCGTCGCCGGTGCCGCTGCACTGATCCGGGCCAAATACCCGGACCTGTCCGCCGCCGAGGTCGTGCACCGGCTCACCGCCACCGCCACCGACAAGGGCGCCCCCGGCCGAGACAGCGACTACGGCTACGGCACGCTCGACCTCGTCGCCGCGCTCACCGCCGACGTGCCCGCCAGCGCCGGGCAGCCCTCCGCGGCCCCGAGCGGTTCAGCGGCCTCGCTGCCGGATCCGACGACGAACGCCGACACCGCAGCAGCCCCCTCCACGCGCAAGGCCGCCACGGTCAACTGGACGGCCATCGGCGTGGTTGTTGCCGTCCTCCTCATCGTGATCGGCTTGATCGTGGGCCTGCCCACCTGGCTGATCCTTCGTAGCCGCCGACACCGCAAACCATGACATCCGGCCCTTCAGGCGGTGTCGCTTCCGGCCGCGCTGTCACGCCGACAGGCGGCGGTCAACCGCACCCGCCCAAGATCAGCGCAAGAAGCATCCCTACCTCGGCACGCCACGAGTCGCCCGGCCGCACCCTGCGAGTCAGCGTCAATCGCTGACAAACCCACCAGCGTCCTGACTGGCCCGTCGGTGCACAACAGCGCCTCGGCCAGCTCGAATAGGGCGTCGGCCCGCTTGTTCAAGCATTCGTAGAGCTGCTCGCGGAATCCCGCCAACACATCGATCACTTCCGCCCGATCCGGCATGACCGCGACAACGAATCTGATCAAGCCATTGACCTCAAGTGGGCTTGATGTTGGATGCTCGGCTCTCTCCACCCTGAACCCAGGAGGCTTGCCATGCCCATCGTCTACCGCATCGACAAGTTCGTCGTTCCGGAAGCGGCTCGGGAAGAATTCTGGCGACACGTGCATCGCACGCACGGGATCCTGCGCGGCCAGACGGGCTTCCTTGACGACACCTTGCTGGAGCGGCTCTCCGGTCCCGGTCGTTTCAACGCGGTCACGGTCATCCGTTGGTCGTCGGCCGACGACCTCCCTGCGGCCCGCGCCGCTGCTGAAGCCGGCCATCGCGCAGCTGGATTCAACCCTGCGGAGTTCTTCAACCGTGCCGGGATCGAGGCGGACGTGGCCAACTACGGTGAGGTGCCGCGGTCCTGATACCAACTTGCTTCTCAGCGGCTTCGCTGCAACCGCATCCGGATCTGGCCGAGATGAGTGCGCTCGAACCGTGGTGAGGACGACGGTACCGGCCATGGCGGGGGAAACGCCGCTCTGCCAACCCGCGGCCCGCACTCGACCCGTCCGGATCTGACCGCCGACCAAGCGTTTCGGGAGTTGCGGGGCGCCGAAGCCAGGACGTCGGGACGTGCCGATGAGCGGGTAGGGCAACGTGCGACGTGCCAAGATCCCAGTCATGGCAGGCGGCGGCAGATTTGAAACGGGTCGAGCAACCGAAGCGGACCCGGTTGGAATCCAAACTGCCTCCTGGGAGCTCTTCGCTGAGTTGGTCCGCCCCGCGACTGTCTACGAGTGAGGGCGCCTGGGTGGGTGAGCCGTCACGTGCGCCCAGACCTTCTACGGGGCGAAGGCTGGTGTCTGGCTTGCCGGTTGCGCTTCGGTTGTGCTGTGGACTACGCGGGTGTCGAGGGTGCGCCGCAGGTAGGGCATTGGCGCAGGCTCGTGCCGCGCGAACGGCGGCCCGGCGACCAACGGCCCCGTGCCACAAGGGCGAGCGACACCAGCATCGGTCCAATCGTGACCGCCAGCACCGATGCGACGACCATGGATGACCACTCCGGAATCACCGCTCGGCCTGGGCCGGAGTCGAGCACCGCGCCAAGCGGGTTCACCGCGAGCATCCCGATCGGCGTGAGCAGAATCAGCATCGCCCACGCACCGCGAAAGTCGCGCCGGGCGGCCAGGCCGAGCGCGATCAGCAGCGTGCCGATCAGCAGTGTGACTGCAGTGGCGGGCGAGGCCGTCGCGGGGAAATCGAAGTAGCCGGTGATGAAGTCCAGGCCGGGCGCGGTATCGATGGTGATCGGGAGGACCGCCGCGGCAGCGGCGATCGGCATGAGCCGGACCCACCATTGGCGCGGGCCCGCCGCACCCAGCGCGACGACACCGAGCACGATCTGGGGCAGCAGCACCGACAGCGGCGGGCGGGGCGATCCGGTCAGCGCCGCGGCCGGCACGATGCCGACAGTCACCAGTACGGCCAGGCCAACCGCCCAGCGCAACCATCGGCTGCTCGCTGCGACGTGTACCACGGCGGCGAGCAACCAGGCCGCCCACGCTGCAACAGCGAGCGAGAGAAACGGCCCGACCCGCGAAGACCAGGGTGGTATGGGGGCAAGCACCTCAAGCCCGGCCCACCAGGTCGCGAACGCGGTCGCCGTCATCAACGCGAGCAAGCCAGCGAGGCGGAAACCGGGACCGAGTCCCTGCGCGATCCTCAGATGCTGCCGCAGTCCACCGACCGCAAGGTCCGCGACGTCGCTGGCTGAGGGTCTCCTGCGTCCGGGCGCTGCCAGGGACAGGTAAGTGTCCACCAGTTCCGAACCGCGCTCCCGCCGATAGTCGACCGGATAGAACAGCACCGTCCACCGCGCATAGCGGCGTTCCAGCCGGCTAACGGCAGAGCTGCCTGCATTCTGTTCTCCAGTGCGGTCATGCCCGCTCTCCACCGGGATCATGCGAGTCCACCACTGAGGCGAGGCGACGGCTTGGTGGCGCGCAGCCGGGCGGTCGCCGCCTCGACGTTGCGGCGCATGCGTTCGGTCTCGACGGCCAACACCTCACCACCCGGCTCGGTGAGTCGGTAGTAGCGGCGCAACCGGCCGTCGACGATCTCCTCTCGTTCGACGGCCACGAGTCCGGCGTCGACAAGCCGGTCGAGTGCGCCGTACAGCGTGCCGGGTCGCAGCGAGATACGGCCGTCGGAAAGCCGGGCCACCTCAGCGATCAAGCCATACCCATGCATCGGCTCACCGGCCAGGGCGGTGAGAATCAGGAACGTGGGTTCGCGCAACGGAGTCTCCACACACGACAATATAACGGCTGCGAAGGTATACCGAAAGATCGCCATCACCGCCGGCCGTGGAAGCACTCCACGCGTGCCGGAGCACCGCATCCCGAACCAGCACAGTGACCCGGCGGTCCGGCTTCCGCTACGCACGGCACACTCGACTGCGATGCGAAACATCTTCTTCTGCCACAAATTGCGCACCTGGGCCGGGGTGGATCGTCACGCTGTGTCCCCGGTGCCTGCCCGACGCCCCCGGCTGTCGAGAACGTGAGTCGGGTCAGATCCGCAACAGCCGTCTCACCCGTGGGCCAGGCGCCGTATCGCGGTGACGTAGCGGTCCGTCGCGTACTGCTGGATCAAGCGCGTGAAGGGCCCGCCGACTCGCGCGACCAGCGATGCCGGTCGGCTGAACGCTCGGATGCGGATGCGCACGTCACCTGTTCCGGTCAAGACGACGGTGAAGGCTTCCTCGCCGCTCTCCGGATGACCGGGCAGGGTCCCATAGGCGAATCCGCGACGATCGGCCTCATCGACGGTGTACACGACCCGGCACGGAATCCTCAGATGCAGCGGACCCCAACCGGCCTGCAGCACAACCACGATCCCCGGCGCGGGCTTTCCGCCGCAGTAGACGACAGCGAGCCCAGCCTCTTGATGCATGCGCCAGCCGAACAGTGCGGCAACCGCCCGCTCGAACACCTCGGATCCGCTTCCCAAGCTGACATCTCGGAACACGTGGCCGTAGCGGCTGGGCATCGACTCGGTGCGGGTGGCGCCGACTTCCGGATACGTCAGTGGTGCGGTGGCCAGCTCGGGAAAGGTTCTCGTCGGAGCACGCCGCACCCGATCACCGTAGCCGAAGGCGCGTCATGAAACGCTAGACACCTCCGCAGACGTCGCGGCCGGTGCGTGGCCAACTGACCGTTGCAGTCACAAACGCTCCGGCCGCCGGGTTCGAGGGCTTCCACGGCCTCTTGAGGGCTTCTGCGATCTGCAAAGCGGCTTGGGCGGGCGTGAGGTGCGTGGTATCGACGATCTCGGCCTCGCTGTGTAGCCACGTGCGGGCCGCCTCGGCGTAGGGCTCGAGGTATCTGAGGCGGAACGGGGAGGGGACGGTGTGTTCCGCCTCGATGCGCCCGCGGAGGGTGTCCTGGTCAGCGTGGAGGACGAAGTGCCTTACCGGGATGGCATGGTGGTCGAGGCCCGCCCTGATCTCGCGCCAGTACTGCTCGACCAGGACGGTCATGGGCATCACGAGAGTGCCGCCGGTGTAGTTCAAGACGCTGCGGGCGGTCTCGACGACGAGATGCCGCCACGGCGGCCAATGCTGGAAGTTGTCCGTATCGGGCAGCCCGGGTGTGATGTCCATGAGTGTCTCGCCGACCTTCTCGGCGTCGAACACCCGGGAGTCCGGGATCAGCTGTTGCACGAGTGGACTGGTCGTCGTCTTGCCCGCGCCGTGAGTGCCGTTGATCCATACGATCATGGGCTCGACGCTAGCGGTCGTGACCAAGCCGGGTAATCGCCAACGACCGCCCGCGGAATCTCGGTGGTCAGCACCGCCACCAGCATGGAGCGGTACGAGACGGCGCACGCCACCTACCGGCAACTGTCGCGATGGTGGGCCCCGGAATGCCCGGCCACGGCGACGGCCAGCCATGACCTCAGGTACGCCGAAACGCTGCTGCACTGGGGGCTGCGGCTCGACCAACTCGATGCTTCGCGAGAGCGCGGCGCTCCAATCCAGGCTTTCCGCGGTAGACCTGCGTCTGGTCGCATATCTGCAGGCATGCCTGTACGGCCCGGTCCGGTACGCGTTCACTCTCTCGCCGAAGGTGACGAACACCGACGCAAGTGATCGACACCCTTCCCCGGAAGGCCGCAGCATGTCCAGTGCCCGTCGGTCCACGGGCTCGACCCACTACTGGCACAGAGGAATCAGATGTTCGGGGGAATCTCCCGGAGGATGGCCGCAGGCGCGACCGCCTCCGCTGCACTTGTGCTCGCCACACTCGGCGTTCCCGCGCCGGCCGCTGCCGGGAGCACGCCGGCGCCGTACCAGGTCACCTGGGACGACTTCCGGTCCGGGTTCAGCCACACCGGCGACGACGCCCGGTGGACGCTGTTCCCGGCCGGTCCGCTGCCGGAGGGCGACGGTGTGCCCACCACGTCGGCCGCGGGCCTCACCGTGGTACCGACGGGCCGCCACCCGGTGACCGGCCGCCCGGCGTTCGCGTTCAGCACCGGCCAGGAGGCGGACAACGGCGGCGGCGAGGCCGACCACGTGAAGTGGTACGCGGCCGCGAACCACACCTCCAGCGCCGGGTACACCGGGTTCGACACCGTACCCGGGCAGGTCTTCGGCTGCGATGCCACCATCTCCGCCCGGACCTTCGGCACCGCCGGACACCCGTTCGGCGGGGCGGTACGTGACCCGCAGTCCGACCCCCGCCTGGCCGCCGGCGCGCTGTCGGTTGTGGACATGGAGTCGTGGGTCGTCTTCGACTTCTTCATCACCAACCACCAGGTGTACGCGTACTACGAGCGGCTGCCCCAGGCCGGCGCGGGGAAGGCCGCCTTCTCCTACGCGGTGCCGGTGGCCACGCGGACCCCGGACCAGTGGCATCACCTGGCGATCTCGTACGACCGCTCGGCGGGCGTTGCGGCGTGGCAGGTCAATGGTCGGGAGGTGTTGCGGGTGAACCAGGTCGGTCATCGGCCGGTCGACCGTCGTCACCTGCTCATCGACACCGGCGGCGCGGACGAGCTCGTCACTCCCCGCCAGTTGTCCTGCGGCCTGGCGACGTTCACTCTGCTCGACGGCGAGGCCGAAGGCACCGGTGGCGGCCTGGTGCGCCTGTCCAGCAAGCCGGACCACTACTTCGATCCGAGCGTCGGTTTCCCGTCGCCGCAGCACTTCGTCGACGACGCGAGCCGGCCCGGCAACCGGCTGTGGGGACAGGGTGCCCAACTGTCCGTCCGTCGGGTCGGCGTCACCTCCCTTCCGAGTCGGTGACGCGTCCAGCGGGGGGCGGCGCAGATCCGAGCCGGTCACCGGGCCAGCACGGGCAGCGGCCGGGGCACCACCTGCCTGCGCCGGACGACGCCCGACCGGGCGGCCGCCGACCGGGGCGGTCATCGCCCGGTCGGCGGGCCGGGACCGGTGCCTCGCGCGCCGCCGGTGTACGTGACGCGACTTCGATCAGTGCTCAACCGCAGAATGAATCCGGCAGTGCCGAACTGCTGACTCCGTTGGTGCGGCGTCAATTGCCGAAGTTCGGTCGAGGAACCGGCTCGCCCGATGACCGGCAAACATTTCCAGAATATTCAGGCTGGCGGCCCGGAGGTCATGAGACCCTGTTCCATTTCAATTTTCTCCGACCGGGCGATGAAATAGCCGAGTTGAAGTCTGCTCACGGCGCCGAATTCGTCTTTCATTCGAGCAATGTGCGCCTGAACGGTCCGCTGACTCAGGCCGAGTCGACGGGCCACGACGGTGTCTGGATAGCCTTGGACAAGAAGACGCTTGATGGCCGCACGTAGCTCCGGAATGACGTCCGGGGCACTGTGCGCAGCCGACGCCGGCACGAATGGATGCGCTTCGGCGCGGCTCCACGACCGCTCGAAGACGTCGGCCAGGAAGGCGACCAGGGCCGGCTCGGTGACCCGCAGCGCCGCGGAACGGTCCGGATTGGCCGGCACCAGAGCCACCTGCCGGTCAACCAGGATCATCCGGTCGAAGAACTCGTCGAGCGTCCGAACCTCGGCGTTGTAGCAGGACACCGCGCGTACGTATTCCTTGGTGGGCTCGTCGAAGCGCGCGGAGTGCTGATAAAGGGTCCGCATGGCCACGCCGGCACGGAGTCTGTCCTCAACTGTCCGAAAGGCCTCCTTGAGAACGTGCGGCGGCCGGAAGCCGTCCGGCTGCGCACTGAGGATCTCGATGCGCGCCTGGCAAACCGCCTGCCGTACCGCCTTGGTGATCTCCTCAGGACCGTGGAGGAACGTCAGCGGCTGAACGACCAGATCGGATTCCCGGGGTCGTGGGGGCGAGTCGCGCTCGGCGCCGCTGGCAACGCGTACCACTCCGGTGGGCGCGGGCGGCGGGTGGGGAGTCTCGGTCATGCGCGGACCTCGAACAGACTGCGGACCCCCCGGATCCTCACGAACCACCGACCTTCATGATCGTCCCCGTATGTCCGGTTTTGGATCACTCGCATTTTCGCAATCTCCCCAGCCTCGCGCCATTGGCGTTGCAAAGCCGTCGATATTCGATCATCGTATCAAACGAACGATCTTCGAGGAGTCCATCCTGGTGGACGCCGGTCGATTCGAAACGGGGAGTACTGAGCTGATGGAACGTTCCGTGTGTACTGTTAAGAATTTAACGGTTCAATCAACGACCGCACTGGCCCGGCGAGATGTGGGCTGGGACACAAAATCCATTAGGTGTGGAAGCACTGGCCGGTTCCCACGGTTGGCACGCTAATATGGACGGTCGCCACGAAACAGTGCAGGGCATGGTCGACATCGGTCAATCCGCTTCGTCCCGCCCCCCACGCAGCCATCGCCTGACCAGCGCTTCGGCTCAGGCCGCCACTCGGCACCCGATCCCTCGCAGGCCTCAGCAGTTCCCGGACCGCGACCCCGGTGCGCGGACGGGTGCGGCGGACCGCGCACCGCGCGGCGGGCCGGTCGCGACGCCACTCGCCCAGCCCCGGGTGGAAGACACCTGGCGCACCGCCGAATGGCGCAGGCCCTACGCGTCACCGGTCCGTTCCCTGTCCCATGGTGCCGGACGCGACGTGCTGCTCGACGATCTCTGCTCGACGCTGTTCGCCTCGCTGCGGCGCAGCGACCAGCGCCGCAAAGGCAGGCAGTACCTGAAGGGCCTGCTGGACGTGGAGGGCCGCAAGTCCATCCGCAACATCGCCACCGCGATCGGCGGGCACGCCTCCGAACAGAGTCTGCACCACTTCATCGCCAGCTCAACGTGGGACTGGCTGCCCGTGCGTCAGGCCCTGACCCGGTACGTGCACCGGGCGTCCGAACCGCTGGCGTGGGTACTGCGGCCGATGGTCATTCCCAAGGTGGGTGAACACTCGGTCGGAGTCGCCCGCCGGTTCATCCCGGCGCTCGGGCAGCTGCTCAACGCGCAGCACGCGGTGGGCGTCTGGACGGTCGGGGAGGAGATGACCTGTCCCGTCAACTGGGCGCTGCATCTGTCACCAGCCTGGCAGGACCGGGTACGCGAGGTCGATGACGCCGTCGACGTCGGGCCGGACCCCGACGAGCCGATGGGGGACTGCACCGTCGGCACGCTGCTGGACGTGTCGGCGGAGTCCGGGTTCTCGAAGCTCCCGGTGGTGTTCGACGGGCGGGAACGGAACCTGGTGAACCTGCTGCCCGAGATCCGGGCGACCGGCCACCCGTTCCTGGTCAGGATCAACGATGACATGCCGTTGCATCTGGTCGACACCGCGTTGGCCGGACACCGCGGAGGCGCGCTGCGCGCCGGGCACATCATGAGCGCCCTGACCGATCTGCGACGTCCCGTGATGTGGGCGGATCGCGAAAGCCGCCGCCAGGTGCTGAGCCTGGTGGCAACCGCCCGAGTGCGCCCGGTGACCGCGACGCGGAACACCGGCTCCGGTCCCGTTGCCGGCGGTGGTGAAATGGCCCTGGTGGCCATCGCCGAGCAGGCATCGGACTGGCCCGGCACCCTGTGGCTCACCGACCTGGTGAACACACCCCCGGGGGACCTTTTCCGGCTGACGCGACTGGTGGATCGCGTGGACCGTGACTTCGCGGACATCGCCGACCGGGTGGGCATTCGCGACTTCGCCGGGCGCTCGTACCACGGATGGCATCGGCACACCACGCTGGCCTCGGCGGCACATGCCGTCATGGCCCTCACCATGGCCGCGAACCGGACTCTCGACGACGCGCGTTTCCCGGACGCGCTGGCCCCGGTCTAGCAGTCGCCCGGCGCCGGGAGGCGTACCCGAAGGCCGGTTGTCGGAGCCGGAGCTCTGCGGCTCCGACAACCGGCTCGGCCCGACCATGCCGGTCGGGTGCGGGCGCTACGGGACGATCTCCATCTGAGCCATCATGCCGAGCCCGGAGTGCTCCAGGAAGTGGCAGTGGAAGAGATAGCGGCCGACATAGTCGCGGAAGGTGGCCTGGATCCGTACGGTGCTGCCCGGCTCGATCAGCACGGTGTCCTTGACACCCGCCTCCCCGGCCGCCGGCGGTCTGCCGTCCCGGTCGAGCACGCGGAACTGCGCCAGATGCAGGTGGAAGTTGTGCGGAATCCCGAGCGCGGTGTCCAGATTGGTGATTCGCCAGATCTCCGTGGTGCCCCGTTTGATCTGGATGTCCACCCGGTCGTGGTCGAATGTCCTGCCGTTGATCCGGAAGGCCACCGGTTCCCCCGGCGGCGTGATGCCCAGCTCGAAGTCACGCTCCACGGTGGCGTCGCCCACCGGCGGCAGGGGGCGCAGCTGTGGGGGAAGGAAACTCTTGTCGGTGCCGGTGCGCACGACGTCGAATCGCAGCACCGGACCGGTGGTGTCGGAGAGCACCAGCTGGGTGCCCACCGGGTGCGCCGAGAAGTCGACCACCACCTCCGCCCGCTCGGCGGGCGAGACCTTCAGCGTGGTGACCGGCACGGGTGCCGGCAGCAGTCCCCCGTCGCTGGCGATCTGCTGCATCTGAGCCCCGTCCAGACTCAACGTGAAGACGCGGTGCGTTGAGCCGTTGAGGATGCGGAACCGGTACTTGCCGGCCCGCACCCGCAGGTACGGCTGCGGCCGTCCGTTGGCCAGCAGGGTCGGCCGGTCGAACGGGTTCGCCGGATCGAACACGAGCGTGCCGTCCTCGGCGAACTTGGCCTCGGTGAGCATGATCGGCACGTCGTACTGCCCATGCGGCAGGTTCAGCTGCCGCTCGGCCGGGTCGTCGATGAGGTAGAACCCACGAAGGCCGCGGTAGACGTGCTCCGCCTCGAGATGGTGGACGTGGTCGTGGTACCAGAGCGTCGCCCCCCGCTGCTGGTTCGGGTACCGGTACGACCGCGCGGCGCCGGGCTCGATGACGTCCATCGGGTGCCCGTCGTCGGCCGCCTCGACGTGCGCGCCGTGCAGATGGACGTTGGCGTGCTCGGTCAAGCCGTTGCGGAAGGTCACCACTGCGGGCCGTCCCGACCGGGCGCGGATCGTGGGACCGAAGAAGTCGTTTCCGTAGCTCAGCACTGACGTTTTCCGTCCGGGAAGTACCCCCACGGCGACGGTGCGGATCGGAAGCTCGTAATAGTCGGTTCCGCCCTTGGACGAGACCGGGTTCAGCACCGGCGGAATAGGCATCGGCACCGTGAAGGGGCTGTCCGGGGCCGCGGCCGTAATCGAGCTCGCCGCGCGGTGGTCGTGAGCTGCGCGCGATGCCGGGCCGGTCCCGGTCGCCGCCTCCGCCGATTCCTGCAGAGCATTGGGTAGCACTACCCCCGCGCCGGCAAGAGTGCCAAGCGCCAAAAGATGTCTTCTCTCCAATTTCATGCTTGTCCCCCATTACTTATGATGCGTTTGTCGGAATGCCGCGAGATGGGGGTCTACGGCGGCGGGGAATTGGTTCGGCGCTGGGTGGTCGCCGCACGCCGCCCGGACGGCTTACGCAGACCTGACTATGTCCACCGGCATGCCGGAATTACTGTGTTGACCTGGGGATGAGCTGGCGGCCGTGGTCGGTCGGACCCGGGCGGATGTCGGGGAGCGCAGGGCGGTCCCGCCGCGTGCGTCACCCGCCACGGTGGCGGTGGAGTGCACGCTCAGGCGAATGACATCGCCCGGTCCGAGCCAGCATGGCCGCCGGCGGCATGTTGCCACGCTGTCGAGGCGACCTACGTACCAACATTGGTTATGTGAGATCGGCATAATGTGTGCCAGCCTGTTGTGGCCTCATTTTCCGGCGGCCGGTCAAGAATGACAACGGCGTCGCCGACAATCCGTCAGATCGGCCAAACTCCGTCAGATTGGCAAGACTTCGTCATGTGCTGGAACGGGACATAAAGCAACCAACGTATCACCCTACGTCAATGGTTGCCGTGAGAATGTCCTATTACGGCCGCGTCGATAACCAGATGAGCTACCGGGCACTTGACGTACTGCGCGGCGAATCGTTGGCATCGTGCTGCGCATTCCACACGCTGTGAGAGCAACCCGGTGCGCGCGCACCCTCACGCTGTCGGTACTCGTCGAGGCAACCAGCCCGTCACCGCACGTACCGCGGTTCCCTGTCCTGACTCGGCTGTCCTACCACCGACGGCCGCAACGGCACCCACCATCGACCGACTCGCACGCCAGCGCTACACGCGCCCACCAGCGGCGGTATCGCCACGGGAGACATGTTGAACACTCTGCTGGACGTCCAAACAGCACCCTCCCCGCAGCAACCTGACTGGAAAGACTCACCACACCTGAGGCGGGTCAAAGAAGACCTGGCCCTGCGACCGGCGCTCGTCGCCGCCGCCGACGTGCGCCGCCTGCGCTCCCTTCTCGCCCAGGCGAGCACGGGGGAGATCCAGGTGGTGCAGGCCGGCGACTGCGCGGAGAACCCGGCCGAGTGCACGCCCGATCACGTACTGCGCAAGGCCGGCCTGCTGGATCTGCTGGCCGGCGCTTTGAAGATCATCACGCAGGCGCCGGTGCTGCGGGTCGGCCGGATGGCCGGCCAGTTCGCCAAGCCGCGCTCGCGGCCCACCGAGATGGTGCACGGCAGGGAACTCCCGGTCTACCGCGGGCACATGGTCAACCGGCCCGAGCCGGACCCGGACAGCCGCCGGCCCGATCCCCGGCACCTGTTGACCGGCTACGCGGCCGCCAGCGAGGCGATGACCCACCTGGGCTGGCTCAACCCGGTCCGCCGGTCCGACATCTGCCCGCAGGTCTGGACGAGCCACGAAGCTCTGCTGCTCGACTACGAGGTGCCGATGTTGCGGCGCGATGAGGACGGCCGCTCGTTCCTCGGTTCGACGCACTGGCCGTGGATCGGCGACCGGACCCGCCAGGTCGACGGCGCGCACGTTGCGATGATGGCTGAGGTCATGAACCCGGTCGCATGCAAGGTCGGCCCCAGCATGACCGCGGACGAGCTCGTCGCGCTCTGCGACCGGCTCGACCCGTGGCGGGAACCGGGACGTCTCACGCTGATCGCACGCATGGGCGTCGACCGCGTCGGTACGCACCTGCCTCCGCTGGTGCGGGCGGTGCGCGCGGCCGGGCACCCGGTCATCTGGCTGTCCGACCCCATGCACGGCAACACGGTGTCGGCGTCGGGTGGTCACAAGACCCGCTACCTGCAATCGGTGATCCGGGAGGTGCGGGAGTTCCAGGTGGCCGTCCGGTCCTCGGGCGGCGTGGCCGGCGGCCTGCACCTGGAGACCACGCCGGACGACGTTCTCGAATGCGTCGCGGACGAGAGCGCCATCGGACTGGTCGGTGACCGGTACACGACCCTGTGCGATCCGCGGCTCAATCCCGAACAGGCCCTCGCGGTCGCCTCCGCCTGGCAGCGGTGAGCGCGCCACCAGCGCGCTGAAGACAGTCCCCCGATCAGAAGCGGAAAGGCTGCCGAAGTTGGAAAACAAGATCGCCATCGTCACGGGAGCGGCCGGCGGCATCGGCGATGCCGTGGTACGGGCGCTGGGTCACCACGATGTCGTGGTGGCCGCGGTGGACCGGGACGCCGGCCAGCTGGCTGAGGCCGGCGCGAAGTGGATCGCCGACGGCGTACGAGTGGAGACCTTCGCCGTCGACGTCTCCGACAGTGTGGCCGTCGACGCCATGGTGGCCGCCGTGGAGGAGCGCCTCGGCCCGGTGGACTACCTGGTCAACGCGGCCGGTGTGCTGCGCCTGGGCGCGGTACGCGACCTGACCGACACCGACTGGCAGGAGACCTTCGCGGTCAACGTGCACGGTGTCTTCCACGTGTCCCGGGCGGTCGTCAACCGCATGGTGCCGCGCAACCGCGGGGCTGTGGTCACCGTGGCGTCCAACGCGGCCAGCGTGCCCCGTGCCGAGATGGCGGCGTACGCCGCGTCCAAGGCGGCCGCGACGCACTTCACGCAGAGCCTCGGCCTGGAGGTCGCCCGGTACGGGATCCGCTGCAACGTCGTGGCACCCGGATCGACCGCCACGCCGATGCTCACCTCGATGTGGCACGACGACAGCGGCCCACGGGGCACTCTCGAGGGCCGTCCCGAGGCGTTCCGGGTGGGCATCCCGCTCGGGAAGATCGCCACGCCGTCCGATGTGGCCGAGGCGGTCACCTTTCTGCTCTCCGACCGCGCCGCACACATCACCCTGCACAGCCTCACCGTCGACGGCGGCGCGTCCCTGGGTGCGTGACGCCCTGTCCCCGCCCCGACGCGGGCGGGGAGATGGCCGCACCGGTTGGTCCCAGCAAGCAGAGGAAGGTCATGGCAGGCATACCCCCCATCACACCGTATTCCATGCCCACCGCGGGCGACCTACCCGCCAACACCGCGACCTGGAGCATCGATCCGGATCGAGCAGTGCTGCTCATCCACGACATGCAGCGGTACTTCGTGGAACCCATTCCGGCTCAGGGCCCCCGGGATGAGCTGGTGCACAACATCGCCGCGGTGCGCCAGTGGTGCGTGGCCGCCGGCATTCCCGTGGCCTACACCGCCCAGCCCGGCGGCATGACCGAGGAGGAACGCGGACTGTTGCGGGACTTCTGGGGACCGGGGATGAAGGTGGACCCGGCCGACCGTGAGATTGTCGACCCGATCGGTCCCGCTCCGGACGACTGGCTGTTGACGAAGTGGCGCTACAGCGCGTTCCATCGCTCGGACCTCCTCGAGCGGATGCGCCGGCATCGCCGCGACCAGCTCATCATCTGCGGCGTGTACGCCCACGTCGGCGTGCAGATGACCGCCATCGACGCGTTCTCGCACGACATCGAGACGTTCCTGGTCGGTGACGCCGTCGCCGACTTCTCAGAAACACACCACCGCCGGACGTTGGAGTACGCGGCTGACCGCTGCGCGGTGGTCCTGACTGCCAAGGAGGTTCTCGCATCATGACCCACGACCTGCTGCGTACCGTCCTGCAGCCGGATCCGCCGCCGTTCGCGTTGCTGCACCGGCCGGAGTTCGGCGGCCGGGACGTGGTGGACGTGCTCATCGGCGAAACGTCGGCCGTGGACCGGCTGGCCGACCTGCCACTGGCCGACGACCCGGCGCCCGGGCACGAACTCCTGGCGCTGGTGCCGTACCGGCAGATCGCCGAGCGTGGCTTCGACAGCCCCGACGACGACACGCCGCTGCTCGCGCTGTCCGTCGTCGAGCAGGGCTCGGTGCCGGTTGCCGAGCTGCGCGCAGGCTTGCCGGACACACCGATTCACCTGGTCGACGGCCACTTCGACGTCCTGGACGACGAGTACGCCGAGACCGTGCGGCAGATCGTGCGCAACGAGATCGGTCAGGGCGAGGGCGCCAACTTCGTGGTCCGGCGCTCGTTCGTGGTCGACATCACCGACTACACCGTGGGCAGCGCGCTCACGCTGTTCCGCCGGCTGTTGGAACGCGAGTCCGGCGCGTACTGGACCTTCATCGTCCACACCGGCGAGCGCACCCTGGTCGGCGCGACCCCGGAGCGGCACATCAGTCTGCACGACGGGGTGGCGGTGATGAACCCGATCAGCGGGACGTATCGCTACCCGGAGTCGGGGCCGACCCTGGACGGGGTGATGGACTTCCTCGCCGACGGCAAGGAGACCGATGAGCTCTACATGGTCGTGGACGAGGAACTGAAGATGATGGCCCGGATCTGCCGGGACGGCGGCCGGGTGTACGGGCCCTACCTCAAGGAGATGGCGAGGCTGGCCCATACCGAATACATCATCAAGGGGCGGTGCGAGGAGGACCCGCGGCAGATCCTCCGCGAGACCATGTTCGCGCCGACGGTCACCGGCAGCCCGCTGGAGAGCGCGGCACGTGTCATCGCCCGCTACGAACCCCAGGGACGCGGCTACTACAGCGGGGTCCTCGCCCTGATCGGCCGGGACGAGCAGGGTGGCCGCACGCTGGACTCCTCGATCCTGATTCGCACCGCCGACATCGACCGGGACGGACGCGTCGGCATCGGCGTCGGCGCCACCCTGGTGCGGCACTCCGATCCGTACTCGGAGGTCGCCGAGACGCGCGCCAAGGTGGCCGGCCTGATCGCGGCGCTGGAGGCGGACGGTCCCACGAACTTCCATGCGCATCCGCAGGTCCGGGCCGCGTTGCAGCAGCGCAACGCCACCATCGCGCGGTTCTGGCTGGCCGATGACGCGGCCGGGCAGGACGAGCGGGAGCAGGTCCGGGCGGCCTTGACCGGCCGTCGGGTGCTCGTGGTCGACGCCGAGGACACGTTCACCTCCATGATCGATCACCAGTTGCGCTCGCTGGACCTGTCGGTCTCCGTCGTCCGGTTCGACGAGCCGTACTCCCTCGAGGGGTACGACCTGGTGGTGATGGGCCCAGGCCCCGGTGACCCGCGCGACATCACGCATCACAAGATCGCTCACCTGCGGCAGACGATCAGTACCCTGCTGGCCCAACGCCGGCCCTTCCTGGCCGTGTGCCTGAGTCACCAGGTGCTCAGCGACCTGCTCGGCTTCCCGCTGGTCCGGCGCGAGGTGCCCAGTCAGGGCGAACAGCGGGAGATCGACCTCTTCGGCCGCCGGGAACGCGTCGGGTTCTACAACACCTTCGCGGCGCATTCCACCGCGTCCGAGCTGGAGCTGCCCGGCGTCGGCACGGTCCAGGTGAGCCGCGATCCGCTGTCGGGTGAGGTGCATGCCCTGCGGGGTCCGCACTTCTGCTCGCTGCAGTTCCATGCCGAGTCGGTGCTGACCCAGGGCGGCGTCCGCCTGGTCGGTGAGCTGATCAGCGAACTGCTCGACGCGCCGGTGGCGAGCACCCGATGAAGGTCGTGGTGGCCTGGTGGGACCTCGACGCCTCGACGCAGACCATCGAGTCGCTGCGGTCCTTCCTGCGCGACGAGGCGGTCGACGCCTGGTCGGGGCTGACCGGGCTGCGGCTGAAGCTGTGGGTCGCGGACCGGCGACGCAACAGGTGGGGCGCCGTGCAGGTCTGGCAGTCCGACGGCGACCTGCAGCAGCCGCTGCCCATGCGGGCCGCGGAGCTGATCGGCTACCCGCCCACACATCGGGAGGTGTTCGACCTCGAGGCCGCCGTCGGCAGCCTCACGGCCGAGAACGCCACCGATTCCGTACGGCCGGTGGCCGCGACCGACATCTGACGAACTATTCCGATTACCTTTGTCGATCCCCCGCCAAACCGCCCACACTGGACCGGTCAATCGGCGGTATCGGGGCCGACAGACCCGTTCACCCACAAGGGAGTACACGACTCGTGACAAACGTCGCCGTCATCTACTACTCGTCCACCGGCAACGTGCACCAGTTGGCCCGCGCCGCAGCCGAAGAGGCCGAGAAGGCCGGCGCCGAGGTGCGCCTGCGCCGCGTCGCGGAGCTCGCGTCGGAGGAGGTCATCGCGACCAACCCGGCATGGGCCGAGCACCGCACCGCCACCGTCGACGTCGAGGAGGCCACGCTGGCCGACCTCGAGTGGGCCGACGCGATCCTGTTCGGGACGCCGACCCGCTTCGGGCTTCCCGCGGCGCAGCTCAAGCAGTTCATCGACGCCACCGGCGGTCTGTGGTTCCAGGGCAAGCTGGTCAACAAGGTGGTCTCGTCGTTCACCTCGACGTCGCAGACCCACGGCGGCCAGGAGAGCACTCTCCTGGCGCTCAACAACACCTTCTACCACTGGGGCGCCATCATCGTGCCGCCGGGCTGGGCCGACCCGGTGCAGTTCTCCGAGCACAACGGCAACCCGTACGGCGTCAGCGGGGTCTCCAAGAACCAGCCGAGCGCGGTGCACGAGGACAACCTCGCCGCGGTGGCGTTCCAGGCGCGCCGGACGGTGGAGATCGCGGACGCCCTCAAGCGGGGTCTGCAGCAGAGCTGAGCCCGCAGCCGGCCAGCTTGACAGTACGGAGGGGATCGCCACTCGGCGGTCCCCTCCGTCGTGTCGCCCTCCGGCCGCGGTGGTCGCCGCGGTCGGCGTGGTGGCCGTCTTCCTGGTGGGTCCCGCCGCGGCACGGACGGGCTGGAGGCGTCATCGTCTGGCCGGGCCGCACGCGTCGTGGACGAGCCGGACACACAGCAGGGCCCGACCGCCGCGGCGGTCGGGCCCTGCTGTGTACGGGTGGTGTCAGTCCCGGATGACGGTCTTGCTCTTCATCAGGAACTCGCCGAGGAAGCCGTCATGCGGCACACCCGGCTCGATCCAGTAGGTCGGGTGGTCCCCCCGGTACACGTTGCTGATCGAAGGTTCGTCGACCAGCGCGTCGAAGAGCGTGTCGTCGCCGGTGAGCGCGGTCAGCACCAGGGTGTTCCGCAGTGCAGCGACGCCGTCCTCGCGCGTCCACGGCGCCACCCAGACGCACGGGAAGGGCAGCTCCACGCCGATCGTGCGCACGTCGAGCCGATCGAGCTGGTGCACGGCGGGGCGCAGTACGGCGCTGCCGTCGCCCAGCTCGTCCACGATGCCGTCCCCACCGGTCCACGCCCGCGTGCCCTCGGTGAACTGGAAGAGGTATTTCTCCAGTCGCCGCGCACCGTCCACGTGCTGGACGGCCAGGCGGGCATCCTCGTGCTCGGGCGGCAGGCTCGGCAACGCGCCCAGGCGCTCGGCCAGCGCCCGAGCGAGCGGGCCGGGGTCGCCCTCGACCAGCACGGCGGTGGTGTTCAGGCAGGCGACACCGCCGTGGTGGGCGATCGAGTCGACGATCGTGTCGAGGTGCCGCCGCCAGTCGGCATCCGCGGTCACCAGGATCTTCGACCGTCCCGGTCCCTGGGTGAGCACCCGGCTGTCCGTGGCGTACTTGCGGACCACGTCGTCGCCGCCGTAGACGATGCTCCGGTCGGCGCCATCGAGCACCTCGTCGGCCGCGTCGTGGTCGGTGGGCAGCAGGAGGACCTGCTCGGCACCGAACCCCGCCGCGCGCAGCGCCCACACCAGCCGGTGTGGGGTGAAGGGTTCCCGGCGCGACGGACGGACGGCGACCCGGTAACCCAGCGCCAGCGCCTCCAACCACAGCTCGTTGGGGCCGGGATGGTTGCCCGCGGCCAGCACGGCGAGCACCTCGCCGCGCCGGGTCCACACCGCCCGGCCCGACCGGGTCGCCGGGTCCCGCCAACCGCCGACAGCGCCATCGGGGCGTGCCCGGTACGCCGCGAACGTGGCCATCCGGGCGGCGTGCGCGATGCCCCGACCGGCCGTGCGTACCGTGGTGACCGGCACGCCGGAGACCCGGCTGACCGCATGGGTGTACTCGGCGAACGTGAGCCCGCCGATGGTGTCCTCGACGAACATGGTCGCGGCGCGTTCGAGCGCTGCCGCGCGTTGCTCCGCCGGCAGCACGGGCGTGCCGCGCAGCGCTGTCATGGACCGGGCGACCAGCAGCTTGGGGGTCAGGCTCAGCTCGGCGAAGGGGACGCCCGCCACGTCCGGGATGACCGCCCTGCGGCGGGCCCGGTAGGAGCCCGTCGCGGTCAGCGCGTCGAGCAGGACCGGCCGCTCGACCATCAGTAGACCCCTTCGATGACGGTCTCGTTGTCGAACTCCTTGACCGGCGCGATGTCGGCGATGGCGTCGCCGAGCAGGCCGGGCAGCGGCTGAATCCGGGTGCCGTAGTCGCGTTCCAGGTTGTTGGGCAGCAGCAGGCTCTTGCCGACGTAGTGCATGATCACGCGTCCCCGCTCGCCGTACGGGACCGGCTGGCCGGTCGCCTCGTCGACAACCTGGTACGTCATGTACGGCGAGAACGGGTCGTACACGCAGGGCTCGTCGTCGCTGAGCCCCGGGCGCTCGGTGACGTGTCCGAGCGTCATGGTGTTGCCGAACCCGCTGACGAAGGTGGCCTCCGGGAAGAGCTCGGTGCGGTACAGGTGCCGGGTGTCCGGATCCAGCTGGGTGCCCACCCACATGATGGCCCGCACCTTCTTGCGCACCAGCTCGACCAGGTCGTCGCGCCGGCTGAGCCGCTCCAGCGTCGGCGGGGTCAGCATCAACACCCCGATGTCCTGCGACTGCAACGCGTACGACAGCTGGTCGACCAGGTGTTCGGTGTATTCCAGCGCCTCCTCCTTGGCGCCGCGGCCGATGAGCTTCTTCACCCACCGCGGGTCGACGTCGACCGTGAACGGCACGCCACCGCGGTGCTTGACGAGCTGGATGAACGTCTCGCCCACCATGTGCGGTCCGGAGGGCACCACCATCAGCCAGTTCACGTCCCGCGGTACGCCGTGCGCGTCAAGCTGGGCGCTGCTGTGCGCGATCAGGACGTCGAGCCACTCCCGCAGCAGGACGACCCGCTTGGGCGCACCGGTGGTGCCGCCGCTGTCGTAGACGCCGACGATGTCCGGCGACGGGCCGTACCCGCGCGGGACGAGATCCTCCGCCCGGACGTCGCGCAGCTGGTTCGCCACGTTGGGAAAGCGCCTCAGATCATCGAAGGTACGTACGTCGGCGATCGGGTCGAAGTCCAGCGATTCGGCCTGGGCCAGCCAGAACCTCGATCCGGTCTCCGGCGAGAAGTGCCACCGCATGGCGGCACGCAGGAACTCCTGCTCGTTGGGCTGCTGATCGAACGGCAGCTCGAGGATGGGGTCTACGACGGGCGGCATGGTGTTCCTCCCAGGAAGGCCGCGAAGTGTTGGTGGTGAGACGGGGACGGCATCGGCCGTCAGACCGGGAGTTCGGTCGACTGCACGGTGTCGAGCAGCCGCAGGTCCTCGTCGGACAGCGCGAGGGAAGCCGCCGCGATGTTCTCCTCGAGGTGCGCGACGGTCGACGTGCCGGGGATGCAGCAGATGTTCGCTGCCCGGTGCAGCAGCCAGGCGAGCGCCACCTGGTACGGCGTCGACCCCAACCGGGCGGCGACCTGGTCGAGGGCCTGCCCGGTCAGCGTGGTGGCCAGCGGGACCTTGGCGTCGGCGCCGGGCTCCTTGTCGTGGAAGAGGGTGAACGTGCCCAGCGGGAAGAACGGCATGAAGGCGATGCCTTCCGCCGCGCAGGTGTCCACCAGATCATCGTGCGCACGACGCATCACGTTGTACTCGTTCTGCACGCAGACGACCGGAGCGATGGAACGCGCCTCCTCGAACTGGGCGACGCTCACGTTGCTCACCCCGAGATGCCGGATGAGTCCCTGCTCCCGCAGCTCGGCGAGAGCTCCGAACGGCTCGGCGATCGAGTCCGCGGGCGACAGGCCGCCGGCCTCCTCGACGATCCGCAGGTTCACCACGTCCAGGTGCTCCCGGCCGAGGTGACGGAGGTTGTCGTGGACGGCCTGGCGGAGCTCGGCGGGCCGCAGCGCCGACGGCCAGGCCGTGTCCGGAGTGCGGCGGGCGCCGACCTTGGTCACGATCACCAGATCGTCGGCGTACGGGTGCAGCGCCTCGCGCAGGATGTGGTTGACCTCGTGCGGACCGTAGTAGTCACTGGTGTCGATGTGGTTGACGCCGAGCTCCACCGCGCGGCGAACCACCGCGACGGCCTTCGCCCGGTCCGCTGGCGGGCCCCACACACCCGGGCCGGCGAGCTGCATGGCGCCGTAGCCCATCCGGCGGATCGGCAGCTCACCACCGAGCAGGAAGGTACCGGCGGCAGCGGCCACGGCGGTGTCGGTTCCGGACGTTGAAGTCATCGTGCTCTCCTCGCGGTTGCGACGCCCTGGCGGGCTCTCGCGACGACTCAATCGGTGCGGTCCCTGCATTGGCAATAGCGAAACGGTGATTCTGTCAGGTAATTCGCGTCGAAGAATTCTTTGTCAGGTCGCTTCACCGTGCGCTCTGGAGAGGACAAAATGGAGCGATGGCACAACACATGACTGATGCAGAATGGCGCGCATTCATTACGCACGGCACACGGACCGGCAAGCTCGCCACCGCCAGCGCCGACGGGGCACCGCACGTGGTTCCGGTGTGGTTCGTCGTGGACGGCGACGACGTGCTCTTCAACACCGGCAGGAATTCCGCCAAGGGACGCCGGATGGCTCGGGACGGGCGGGTGGCCCTGTGCGTCGACGGCGAGGAGCCGCCGTACGCGTTCGTCATGCTGCGCGGACACGCCACCCTCAGCGAGGATCTGACCGAGTCGCGGTACTGGGCGACCCGGATCGGCGCACGTTACATGGGCGAGGAACTCGCCGAACAGTACGGCGCCCGCAACGGCGTACCCGGTGAACTGCTGGTCCGCATGCGCATCGAACGCGTCGTCGCGTACTCGGGAATCTCCGACTGAACGACGCCCCCTCCCGATGCCCGGCATCGGGAGGGGGCGCGGGCACCATCCTTCAGCGGTCTCCCGCGGTTCCCTGTTCGGAACTGACGAGTGCGTCGATGAGACCGAAGAATTCCGCGATTCCCGGCCGGTTGGCGCCTTTGGCGCGCGACTCGGCGAAGTCTTCGGAGCTGGCCCACCAGACGATGTCCAACCATTCCTCGGCGGTCACCTGCACGAGGCGGGCCTCGAGGAAGCCCGTACGATCCGCCCGGAAGTCCGCCAGCATGGCGGGACGAGCGGCGCGCAGCGCCTCTGCCTTCGCGGGATCCACGCGGAACCGGGTCAGCTCCACCACAGCGGTCATGTCATCCTCCTATTCAGCCTGCGCGCGCCGGCGCAGGAACGTCGCGACCAGGACCAGGGCGACCAGCACGATCGCCGCGTCGATGCCCAACGCCAGATGCACCCCGCCGAGGACGGCCTCGGCCGTGGGCAACCGGTCCGCCTCCAGTTGGTGGATCCGGCCGACCGCCACGGCACTCATGACCGGGATGCCGACGGCGAGCGCCACCTGCTGCGTCATCGTCGCCAGCCCGGCCGCGAGCCCCTGCTCCTGGCCCGGCAGACCGGATGTCCCGGTGACCATGTAGGAGACGACCGCGGTCACGTGGCCGAACGCGCCGATCGAGAGCACGACCAGCACGAGCGTGAGGCTGGTTCGTGCGTCGGTGAACAGGAAGAGTCCGGCCGGTCCGACCGCCTGGAGGGCCAATCCGATGACCAGTGACCGGCGATAACCGAAGCGGCCGATGAGCCGCGGTGCGGTGACGCCGCCGAGGAACGCTGCCACGCCGACCACGCCGAAGGCCAGCCCGGTCGTCATCGGTGAGTGACCCGCAACCTCCTGCAGGTAGAGGGTGACCAGGAAGATCACCGCGGTCTGCATGGTGATGGCCGCGAGACCGCCGAGGTTACCCCAGCGCACGGTCGGCTTCCGCATGATCCATACCGAGGCCAGTGGGGCCGCCGACCGCAACTCGATCATCCAGAACGCGACGAGCAACACCACGGCGGCGGCCAGGCAGCCGAGCACGACAGGACTGGCCCAGCCCAGATCGCCGGCGCGCGACACGCCGTACACCAGGGCGACGAGTCCGCCGCAGACGGTCACCGCGCCGGCCACGTCGATCCGGGCGCGTGCCGCGGTCTTGCTCTCGGCCAGGGCGAACGGGGCCAGCAGCAGAATCAGGGCGCCGATCGGCACGTTGATGAGAAAGGCCCAGCGCCAACTCAAGAGGTCGGTGAGGAGCCCGCCGAGAACGGCGCCGACGGTGAATCCGGCGGACACCATCGCCCCGTTGGCACCCAGTGCCCGGGAACGCAACGGACCCTCCGGGAAGGTGATGGTCAACAGGGCCAACGCGGCCGGGGCGGACATCGCCGTCGCCACGCCCTGCCCGACCCGGGCCCAGATGAGCACCGCGGGGTCGTCCGCCAGTCCACCGACCAGAGAGGAGACCGCGAGCAGTGCCATGCCCAGCAGAAACAACAGCCGGCGCCCGAAGAGGTCGGCGATGCGGCCGAAGAACAGCGTGAATCCGGCGGCGGTCAACGCGAACGAGGTGGCGATCCATTGCAGGTTGTCGACCGAGAAACGCAGCTGCTCGCCGATGAGTGGAATGGCCACGTTCAACAGGGAGAGGTCGGCGGCGAGCAGGAACGTGGAGCCGAGCAGCAGCAACAGAGCGGTCCGTTGTCGTGTCGTCATGCGCTCCGCGGGGAGACCGTCGCTGCTCGCACCCGTTACTTGGTTAAGCGCAGACATGGGGAACCTTTCGCTCCGACGCCACGGCGAGGTTCGAGGGGAGTAGCTTGCCAGTGGGTCATCGTCCGGCGCAGGCCAGATGGTCGTCGACCTCATGAGCCATACTTCGTCACCTAGGCCGGACATGAGTTCCGGGGGACCGGCCCGAGGTGACGAAGTCCCAACCGGTCGGTTCCACTGCGGCGACAATTCGTGCCCACAATGCTGTCGCGGTGCCGGCGGCCCCTAACGGTCCCGGTCAAGGCCGCTGCTCTTGCGAGCCGACAATTCGGGGGCCCTTTCTGGTGTCCACCGGTGCCGAGCCGATCTGTACGAACTGCGAGTCAATTTCCTTCTCAGTAACGGAGGCCCAGGACGTGAGTGTCGTTCCCCGCGCCGGGCGGCGTGCCGCGATCATCCAAGGCCTGGGCACCTTCCTGCCGGAGCGTGTCGTCACCAACGCGGCACTGTCCGAGCGCCTCGACACGACCGATGAATGGATTCGTTCGCGCACCGGTATCCGGGAACGCCGGTGGGCGGAATCCGGCACGGCCACCGGGGATCTGGCGGTCGAGGCCGGCGCCCGGGCGCTGAAGGCGGCGAGCATGTCGCACGTGGACGTGGTGGTGCTCGCCACCACCACGCCGGACCACCCCTGCCCGGGCACCGCGCCCGCGGTGGCTGCCCGGCTGGGGCTCGGACACGCCATGGCGTTCGACGTCTCCGCCGTGTGCACGGGCTTCATCTATGCCCTGGCCACCGCGTCCAGCCTGATTGTGGCCGGGCTTGCCGAGAGTGCCCTGGTGATCGGCGCCGAGACCTACTCCACCATCCTGAATCCCGAGGACCGCAGCAGCGCGGTCATCTTCGGCGACGGGGCCGGCGCCGCGGTCCTGACCGCCGGTGACCTGGCAGAACCCGGCGCCCTGCTCGGCTTCGACCTCGGCAGCGACGGCGAACACGCCGACCTGATCACCGTTCCGGCCGGCGGCTCCCGGCAGCGAGCGCAGGACGTCGAGCCCGACCCGGCCGACTTCTACTTCACCATGCGCGGACGCGAAGTGTTCACGCACGCCGTGACCCGCATGGGCCAGTCGTCCAAGGCCCTGCTCGACCGGATCGGCTGGCCGACGGCGTCCGTCGATCACCTGGTAGGGCACCAGGCCAACGTCCGCATCCTGCAGTCGCTGGCCGATTTCCTGGACATCGAGCGGCGCCGGGCGGTGGTGAACCTCGACCGCGTCGGCAACACCTCCGCGGCCTCCATCCCGCTGGCCCTCGCCGACGCCGTACGCCTCGGCACCGTGCAAGCCGGTGACCGGGTGCTGCTGAGTGCCTTCGGCGGCGGTCTCACCTGGGGCTCGACCGCCCTGATCTGGCCGGAGATCGAGTCCTGCTGACCGCGACGTCCGAGGGACGGGCGACGCACCACCAGAGAGGTACGGAAGGAACCGCGATGACGGACATCATTGAATTCATCGTCTTCACCATGGTCGACAGGCTCGAGGTGCCGGCCGAGAAGATCGACCCGACGGCCGAGTTCGAGACGATGGAACTGGATTCACTGGTCCTGGTTCAGCTCGCCGTGGTGCTGGAGAAGGAATACGGCGTCAGCGTCGAGGACAGCGAGATCGCCGCGGTCAAGACCATTGAACAAACCGCGGCGCTGGTGGAGTCCAAGCGCGCACTGGTCTGATCCCGCGACACCTGGGCCCTGCTCCGTCAGAGAAGGGCCGGCATCCGGGCGACGACGGCGACCGCCCGGCAAGGAGAGGAAGTGGTATGGCACGGATCATCATTGCCGGCGGTGGGATCGGCGGACTGGCCGCCGCCCTCACCCTGTCCCGCCGCGGTCACCAGGCGGTTGTTCTCGAGGCGCGCGACTCGTTCACGGAACTCGGTGCGGGAATCCAGCTCGGCCCCAACGCCTTCGCAGCGATGGATCGCATCGGCGTCGGCGATCAGGTACGCGAACGTGCGGTCTTCATCGACGAGCTGCGCTTCATGGACGGCACCACCGACAAACAGATCGCCTCCATGCCGCTGACCGGCGAGTTCCGGCGCAGGTTCGGCAACCCGTACGCGGTGGTGCATCGCATCGACCTGTACGCGCCGCTGCTGGAAGCCTGCCGGGCCTCCGACGCCATCGAGTTGCGCACCGAGGCCGCCGTGGACGGCTACGAGCAGACCGAGGACGGGGTGACCGTCCGTCTGGCTTCCGGCGACAGCGTCACCGGCGCGGCACTCGTCGGTGCGGACGGGATCAATTCCCGGGTGCGGCAGCAGGTCGTCGGCGACGGCCTGCCGCGGATCTCGGGACACACGATCTACCGGTCGGTCATTCCGATGGCGCAGGTGCCCGAGCGGTTGCGGTGGAACACGGTGACGCTGTGGGCGGGGCCGCGATGGCACTTCGTGCACTATCCCATCGCGGGCGGGGAATACTTCAATCTGGCCGCCACCCGCGACGACGGCGCCACCGAGGCGGTCATCGGCGAGCCGGTGGACAAGGCGTACGTGCTGGAGCAGTTCCCGGCGGTGGGCGCGACCGCCCGGCAACTCCTCGACCTCGGTGAGAACTGGAAGTCCTGGGTGCTGTGCGACCGCGACCCGGTGCCGAACTGGGCCGACGGGCGCGTCGTCCTGCTCGGTGACGCCGCCCACCCCATGCTCCAGTACGCGGCCCAGGGCGCCTGCCAGGCATTGGAGGACGCGGTCGTCCTCGGGGATCTGGTGCCCGCCGACGGTACCGACTTCAGCGAGTCCTTCCAGAAGTTCACCGCGGAGCGACGGGACCGGACCCGCGCGATCCAGTTGCTGGCCCGGCGGATGGGTCGCCAGCTCTACCACCCGGCCGGACGGATGGCCGAGCAGCGCAACGCCCGGTTCGCCGCCCGCACGGCCCGTCAGCTGCACGACACGGTCGACTGGCTGTACGCGCCCGACCGGCTCTGACCGCGGTCGCCCGCAACCCGGTCCCGGCTTGGCGGACCGGATGCGGTGAACCGGCCCGGCGCAACGTTTGGATCTGAAAGGAACATCGTGAAATACGACGAGCTCTACATCGCGGGTGTCGGCTCCTGGTATCCCAAGCCGACACCGGTGCAGACGGCGATCGACGCCGGCTGGTATGACGACGCGGTCCAGCGCAAGACCGGTCAGGTGTCGGTGACGGTCGCGGGAGACGACGATTCGCATCCGGAGATGGCCGTACGCGCCGGCAAGCTGGCGGTGCGGCAGGCCGGCCTGCCGACGAGTGACTTCTCCCTGCTCCTGCACGCCACGTCGGGATTCGCCGGGTTGGACGGCTGGAACGTGGCCTCCTACCTGCAGCACCAGATCGTCGACGGCAGCGGCGTCGCGTTCGAGATCCGGCAGCAGTCCAACGGCGCGATGGCCGCGCTCCCGCTGGTGGCCGCACACCTCTCCGCCGGCCCCGAGAACGGCGCCGCGCTGATCACCGCCGCCGACCGGTTCGACCTGCCGGTGTGGGACCGGTGGCGCGCCTACGTGGGACTGGTGCTCGGCGACGGCGCGAGCGCCGCGGTCCTGTCCCGGCGCCCGGGATTCGCCCGGGTGCTGTCGGTGGTCACCGAGAGCCGTGCTGAGCTGGAGGGCGCTCAGCGGGCCAGCCTGCCCTTCCAGACGAATCCCGACCCCGCTGACCCCACGCTGTACCCGATCAGCCTGATCAACCGCATGCAGGAGTTCGCGGCGAGCCAGGGTGGGTTGTCGGCCATCTTCAAGCAGATGAACAAGGCGCTGATTAGCGCGGTCACACTCGCCGCCGAGGAGGCCGGCATGCGACCCGCCGACGCCGACCACATCGTCTTCCCGAACTTCGGCCGCACCATGTTGCAGCAGGAGGTGCTGGATCCCCTGGACCTGACCATCGACCGTACGCTGTGGGAATGGTCCCGGGAGGTGGGTCATGTCGGCGCAACGGACCAGTTCGGAGCGCTGGACCACCTCGCTCGTCAGGGTCTGCTCGAGCCCGGGCAGCGCATCCTGCTGACCGGAATCGGCCTGGGTTTCAACTGGACCTCGGCGGTGGTGGAGATCCTGGAACGCCCCGCCCGCGCGGAGTAGGGCCCGCTCCCGCGACCCGACTCGCGGGTCTTCGACTGCCGGACCGGCATCAGGCGACACCGCCCGCGGCCATCCCCCGTTGGCCGCGGGCGGTGTTCACATACGACGTCAGGAGAGTCACCTACCGTGTTGCGCTGGCTTACCGCAGGTGAATCGCACGGACCGGCGCTCGTCGCGCTGCTGGAGGGTGTTCCCGCCGGGATCGAGGTCACGAGTGCGGACATCACCCGGGACCTCGTGCGCCGCCGCCTGGGCTACGGGCGCGGCGCCCGGATGAAATTCGAGCAGGACGAGGTCGAGGTCATCGGCGGCGTCCGGCACGGGATCACCCTGGGCAGCCCGGTCGCCATCCGGGTCGGCAACACCGAGTGGCCGAAATGGCAGACCGTGATGGCGGCCGACCCGGTCGACCCGGACGTGTTGGCCGCCCAGACCCGCAACGCCCCGCTGACCCGCCCGCGCCCCGGTCACGCCGACCTGGCCGGTATGCAGAAATACGGGCACACCGACGCCCGTCCGATCCTGGAACGCGCCAGCGCCCGGGAGACCGCGGCCCGGGTCGCCGTCGGCGTGGTCGCCAAGAACCTGATCAAACAGGCCCTCGGCATCGACATCGTCTCGCACGTCATCGAGCTGGGCTCGGTCGCCGCCAAGACCGGCGTGATCCCCACCCCCGACGACGCCGACCGCATCGACGCCGACCCGCTGCGCTGCCTCGACCCGGAGGCCAGCGCCCGCATGGTGGCCGAGGTCGACGCCGCCAGGAAGGACGCCGACACCCTCGGCGGCATCGTCGAGGTGCTGGCCTACCACGTGCCGCCGGGCCTCGGCTCGCACGTGCAGTGGGACCGCAAGCTGGACGCCCGCCTCGCCACCGCGTTGATGTCGATCCAGTCGGTCAAGGGCGTCGAGATCGGGGACGGCTTCACCCAGGCCCGCTCGCGCGGTTCGGTGGCGCACGACGAGATCATCCCCGCAACGGGCGGCGTCAAGCGGATCACGGACCGGGCCGGCGGCCTGGAGGGTGGTATCACCAACGGTGAGCCGCTGCGGGTCCGCGCCGCGCTCAAGCCGATCTCGTCGCTGAACCGGGCGCTGCAGACCGTGGACGTCACCACCGGCGAGCCGGCCACCGCGATCAACCAGCGTTCCGACGTCTGCGCGGTGCCGGCCGGCGCGGTGGTGGCCGAGGCGATGGTGGCCCTCGTGCTGGCCGAGGCCGCGACCGAGAAGTTCGGCGGCGACTCGGTGGCCGAGATCCAGCGCAACGTCGCGTCGTACCTCGGCGCGCTGGTGATCCGCTGATGTTTCCGGTCGCGGTCCTGGTCGGCCCGCCCGGCGCCGGCAAGACCACCATCGGGCTCGGGGTCGCCTCGGCGCTCGGTGTCGCCTTCGCCGACACCGACTCGATCATCGAGGAACGGGCCGGCAAGCCGATCCCGGACATCTTCGCCGAGGACGGCGAGCCCGCCTTCCGTGTGCTCGAGCGCGAGGTGGTCGCCTCGTCGCTGGCGTCCTTCGCCGGTGTCCTGGCCCTGGGCGGCGGTGCCGTGCTGGACGAGGCGACCCGCAAGCTGCTTCGGGAGCACACGGTCGTGTTCCTGTCGGTCGGGCTTTCCGACGCTGTCCGGCGGGTCGGTCTCGGTGCCGGCCGCCCACTGCTGGCGACGGACCCGCACGCCACCATGAAGGTCCTGCTGGAACAGCGCCGCCGGCTCTACGTCGAGGTCGCCCGGCACACCGTCACCACCGACGGCCGCGAGCCGGTCGAGATCGCCGCCGAGGTCGTGGCCACGCTGCACCACCGCACACCGTGATCGGGGGCCACCCCGATCTGGCGATGTTGATCCGCGTGTCCGGTTCGGGACGTTGGCCCCGTGATTGCACCGCTGGAGGAGCGAAGCTCAACCCCCTGGCCGCGACCGGCGATAGGTAGGGGGAGCGATGGCGGAGGTGCGGAATGCAGATGTTGGTGGTGGACGACGACGTCGAACTCCGTGACGTGATCGCTGCGTGTCTGCGCAGCCACGGACATTCCGTGCTCCTCGCCGACAGCGCCGACGATGCGATTGCCGCGGTGGACCGGCACGGGATGCCCGAGGCTGTGGTGCTGGAGACCGGCAGCGACGGAGACACCCTGCTGCACCGGCTGCGCCAGCGCGTCCCGAACCTGCCCGCGCTGGTCCTGACGGGGCTGCGGAACCCGGCGGACCTGGCCCGCATCACCAGTGGGCGTGTGGGCTGTCTAGCCAAGCCGTTCACCGGCGCTGAGCTGTTCCGGGCCGTGGGCAAGCTGTCTGCCGCGGTGGCGTAACCCCCGCTTCGCGCTGAAATGTGGTTGCGTCGCGACCATCGCCTTGCAGATCATCACGCGGTGGACCTCCAAGACGCGGCGCGGGCCTGGCAGACCGATGGTTTCGTGATCCTTCCCGGCTTCATTCCGGCCGATGAGCTGAAATCCGCGGTCGGCGAGCTTGATCTGCTGTTCCCGTCGGCCGACGGTTTCCACGACGGCACGGACCCGCGCCGTGAACGCTTCCTCGGCGACGAGTTCGCCGGGATCGACACGTTGCCGTTCGCCAGCACCGAACTCAGCCTGCTGGCCGTGAACCATCGCGTGCTGACGCTCGCCGCGACGCTGCTGGGCACCGACGACATCCACATCTACGCCGCGGAAGCCTGGGCCAAATACACCGGCGCCTGCGACTACGACCAGGACATGCACCGCGACTACCTCAACCACACCGTCCTGGTGCCCAGCACCACGCCGGGCTGCCGGCAGGTGGAGATGTTCGTCTTCCTCAACGACGTACCTGAAGAACTGGGCCCGCCGCACCTGGTCTCCCGCAGGCACACCGCCGACCTGCCCGCCGTGCCCAACTGGTTCCTGCGCCCGGGCCAGGAAGGCACCTCGCGCTTCAGCGACGACTCCGGAAGCCCAGAACTCTACGGAGCCGAGGTCACCGGGGCGGGCCCGGCCGGAACGGTCATCGCCTTCGAGCCGGGGACCTTCCATCGGGGCACCCAGCTGACCGCGCCGCGCGGCGCCCGGTTCAGCATGCACCTGGGATTCCGGCCGTCCACCCTGCACTGGGGGCAGCGCGTGGCCTGGGCCGCGCGGAGCTTCACCAGCGAATGGGTCGACCTCGTGGGCAGTGCTACTGCGCGCCAGCTTCAGGCCTTCGGCTTTCCGCCACCCGGACACCCCTACTGGACGCCGGAGACGCTGGCCGGCATGGCACTGCGCTACCCGAGGCTCGACCTCTCACCGTGGCGCACTGTCGGCTGACGGGCGCTCCGGGGTGCCGTCGTTGCGCCCGGATCAGAGCCGCAGCAGCCGAAGGTTCCGAAACGTGGCAGCTCGGGCATCGAGGTCCAGGTCGGACCTTTTACCGTCGCCGAGCGCCGCGCCGAGCGCGAGCCCGCCTTCCGACTGCGGGGTGGCCTTGTCGCTGTGCAACAGTGGCCGGCCGTCCACCGAGACATCCAGGTGCGGCCCGTTGGCGACGATCAGAACTCGATGCCAGTCCAGCGGATCGTCCAGGATCGGCACCGCGTGGGCGAAATCAGTGGTGTAGACCTGGTCGGGAACGTCGATCCCAGCCGTGATCCGCTCCGGACACAACGTGATCCGGAGGCTTCCTTCCGTGGCGAGCCGCAGCCAGATCGCCGGGCAGTAGGCGGTATCCGTCGGGCGGGCGTCGACCATGATGACCATGTTGCTCCCGGCGAACGGGCCTCGACACAGACGTGTCGACGCCATGCGCGGAACGATCGCGAGGCCGTCCTCCTCGACGTGGCAGCCGGAATCCGGCCGCCAGCCACGCTCTGTGGTGGGTGTGTTGGCGAAGTCCTCGGCGAACCGGTTCGGCGGCTGGGTGATGGTGTCGGCCAGTGCGGGCCCGGCGGAGCGCGTCGGAGACAACCACTGCCGTAGGCCGGGAATCGCCACCACGGCGGTGAGCAGCACCACCGCGCCGAGGGCGAGCAGCGCGGCCGTCCGCCGGGAGCGCGGACGGCTTTCCGGTGGTGGACGGCGCCGCGACGGGGCGACGTCGCCGACCGTCAGCAGGCCGTCCAGCAGTTCGGAGGCGGTCGGCCGGTCGTCCGGCTTCTTCGTCAAGGCGGCGGTGACCAGGTCACGGAGCGGGCCGGTCAGGCCGGTCAGGTCCGGTTCCTGGGTGAGGATCTTGGCGGCGGTGGCGACCGGGGAGTCGGCCGCGAACGGGGTGCGGCCGGTCGCCGCGTACGCGACGAGGACGCCCCACGCGAAGATGTCCGCCGCCGGGCCGTCCGGGCGGCGCTCGTCCCCGGTCGCGAAGCGTTCCGGGGCCATGTAGGAGATCGTGCCGACCATCTGGTCCGGCCGGGTCAACTCGGTGCCGGAGTCCGCCGCACGCGCGATCCCGAAGTCGATCACTTTGGGGGTGCCCAGTGAGAACAGCACGTTGTTCGGCTTGAGGTCGCGGTGGATGACGCCGGCACTGTGGATCGCAGCAAGGGCGGTCGCGACCCCGACGGCCACGCTGTGCAGGCTTCCGCCGCGCAGCGGCCCGTTGCGCCGGACGAGTTGCCCCAGGTCGGCGCCCTCCACGTACTCGACGACCAGATACGGCGTCGGGTGATCCGGGTCGGCGTCGAGCACCGCGGCGGTGCAGAACGGCGGGACCTGGCGGGCCCGGTTCACCTCGCTGCGGAACCGTGCCCGGAACTCGGGATCGGCGCCGAGTTCCGGCCGGATCAGCTTCAGCGCCACCCGCCGCCCGTCGAGATCCTGCGCCAGGTACACCGCCCCCATGCCGCCCTCGCCGAGCCGGGCCAGCACCTCGTAGCCACCGAGCCGGCGCGGATCATCGGGCCGTAGGGGTTTGGTCACGCGCATGCACGCTACAAGCCGCGTCCAGCGCCGCGGGCGACCCTTGGTCCGGGAACGGGGCGGTACCGACGGATTCGCGATTATGTACGGACATCAGCCCATCGCCGCCTACCTCGGCTTTCACCGCTGACAGGGCGATGCAAGCGATCTGAAAGCTCCGCTGACTAGCGTCGATCTTGCACGCGGCGGACATCGGTGACGCAGGTCGATCGACGTCGGCACGTCAGGAGGGCGCTCCGCTCGGCCACAGCCGGTCGGCGGAACGTCACGCAACGGGGGAGGAACCACATGACCGTGCAACGCGAGGAGTCGTCCCGCATCGACGACACGATCGCGGCGCTGTCCACGCTGGCGTTCCAGCGAACGGTCGACCGGTCCACGGTGCACCGGGCGTCGATCTCGGAGGTGTTCATCACCGACGGCCGCAAGGTCTCGGATTCGGCGTACGTCGTCGCGGCGCAGGTGCCGCCGTCGCACGCGTACTACCGGGACCAGCTGCTGGACCGGACCGTGGTCGACCCGACTCTGCTGCTGGAGTGCTGCCGCCAGGCCGAGACGTACGGCGGGCACCTCTTCCAGGACATCGGCCCGGACGAGAAGTTCATCCTCCGGTCGTGGTCGATGCGGTTGCCGGGGCTGCTGGCGGCACCGTCGGCGAACCGGCCCGCCGAACTCGCGATGACGGTCCGCACGCGGGGACGGCAACTCGTCGGACAACGGACGGGCGGGCTGTCGTACGGCATCGGCATGTCGATCGACGGGATCGCGGTCGGCGACGTCACCATCGACGTGGCGTACCTGTCCGCGGAGACCTACACGTACCTGCGCAACCGGGGCAGGCGGGGCGCCGCCCCCTCGTCCGACGACGTCGCCGCGGTCGCGTCGAATGTCATCCCCGCCCGGGTCGGCCGCCGCGATCCGGCGAACGTGCTGCTCCGCGACGCGGTCGTGGACGCCGGGGAGGCCGTCGCCACGGTCCGGCCGGCCGTGGACAATCCGAGCACGTTCGACCATCCGCAGGACCACGTGCCCGGCATGGTCCTCACCGATGCGGCCCGCCAGCTGTGCGTCCTCGCCGGACCGCGCCTCACCGGGGCCGCCCCGGAGCGCACCACCATGGCCGGGTTCGACCTGTCGTTCGCCCGCTACGCGGAGCTGGACTCCCCGGTCGAGGTACGCGTCCACCCGGGCGGTGACCCGGATCCGGTCCTGGCCGCCGCACTTCCCGAGGTGCGCGCGTGGCAGGTGTCCGTCCACCAGCACGATGCCGTCATCGCCGGTGGCGTGCTGTTCACCACGACCCTTCCGCAGGTCGAGCCGCGACTGGCCGGTGCCCGGTGACCCGGGCCGCCGTACTCGCGGGACTCGGGGGCTGGGTGCCGCCGCGCGTCGTGACCAACGACGAACTCGGCCGGGAACTGGACACGTCGGACGCCTGGATCCACAGCCGTACCGGCATCCGCCGGCGGCACGTGGTCGACCCGGGCACGGCGACCTCCGACCTCGCGGTCGAGGCGGCCCGGCGCGCGCTGGCCTCGGCGGGGACGGACCGCGTCGACCTGATCGTCCTGGCCACCAGCACGCCGGACCATCCGTGCCCGGCCACGGCGCCCGCGGTCGCCGACCGCCTCGGCCTCAACGGGGTGGCGGCGTTCGACGTCGCCGCCGTGTGCAGCGGCTTCGTGTACGCGCTGGCCGCCGCCTCGGCGATGATCGGTCAGGGTCTGGCCGGGCGGGCGCTGGTGATCGGAGCGGACACGTTCTCCACGATCCTCGATCCGGCCGACCGGACCACCCGCGCGATCTTCGGGGACGGGGCCGGAGCCGTCGTGCTGCGCGCCGGTGACGACCGGGAACCCGGTGCCGTACTCGGCTTCGACCTGGGCAGCGACGGACAGCACAGCGATCTGATCACCGTCGCCGCCGGCGGGTCGCGTCAGCCCGCGACGGCCGGACCGGTCGAGGACGCCGCGCGGTACTTCCGCATGCGCGGCAAGGAGGTCTTCTTCAACGCGGTCCTGCGGATGAGCGAGTCCGCGCAGACCCTGCTGCGGACCGTCGGCTGGAATCCGGAGGAGATCGACCGGTTCGTCGCCCACCAGGCGAACATCCGGATCCTGTACGCCGTCGCGGACCAGCTCGGCCTCGACCGCCGCACCGTGGTGGCGAACCTCGACCGCGTCGGGAACACGGTCGCGGCGTCCATTCCGCTCGCGTTGCAGGACGCGGCCTGCAGGGGGGACCTCGTACCCGGTCAGCGCGTCGTGCTCACCGGCTTCGGTGGCGGCCTCACCTGGGGTTCCGCGGCGATCCGCTGGCCGGACATCGCGGTCGAACCGCTGCCCACGATCCACCCCGACCTGAACCACTCGAACTGAAGGAAGTGTCATGTCTGTTTCGAAAGACCGTCTGCGTGCCCTGCTCGACGAGCGGTTCGGCGTGCCGGCGGCCGACATCACCGACGAGGCGACGTTCGAGGAGCTGGCGCTCGACTCGCTGATCCTCGTCGAGTTCGCGCTGGTCGTCCGCAAGGAGTTCGGTATCGCACTGGACTCGTGGGAACTGGAGCCGTCCTTCACGGTCAAGGACGCAGCTGAGCTGGTCGATGCCAAGGCGGCACTGGTCTGATGTCACACGACCGACGGGGGCGTGGCGACATCGCGATCAGCGGCATCGGCCTGGTGACCGCAGCCGGGATCGGCGTGACGGCCAACTGGCAGCGGGTCATCGCGGGGACGGCCACGGCGGCGCAGGACGCCGCCCTGGCCGGCCTTGCGACGGACTTCTCCTGCCGGGTACCGGGCTTCGACGGCGACGCCCTGCTCGGTCGGCGACTGGCCTGGCGGCTCGACCGCTTCGTTCAACTGGCAATCGTCGCCGCCCGCGAGGCCATCGCCGACTCCGGACTCGACCCGGCCGCCTGGCCCGGCGAGCGGGTCGGCGTCGTGGTGGGCAACTCGCTGGGCGGCACCGAGACCGTCGAGCGCGCCCACCGGACCTTCTACGCCGGCGACCCGGACGATGTGTCGCCGCTGACCGTCCCGATGGGCATGGTGAACATGGTCGCCGGCTACGTCGCGATGGACTGCGGAGCGCGGGGGCCCGGGCTCGTCACGGCGACCGCGTGTGCCTCCGGCACCACCGCTCTGGGCGTGGCGCGGGACCTGTTGCTGTCCGGGGCGTGCGACATCGTCGTGGCCGGTGGTACGGAGTCCGCCCTCACCCCGGCGACGGTCACCACCCTGGGCCGGATGGGTGCCCTGTCCGTCCGGCGCTCGGACCCCGCCACCGCGTCGCGGCCGTTCGACATCGACCGCGACGGCTTCGTCGCCGCGGAGGGCGCGGGCATGCTCGTGCTCGAACGCGCCGGGGACGCGCGCAGCAGGGGCGCCCGGGTACACGCCCGGATCGCCGGGTACGCCGCCACCGCGGACGCCCACCACGCCACCGCGCCGGAGCCGACCGGAGCGGGCATCGAACGCGCGGTCCGCCTGGCGCTGGCGGACGCCGCGCTGGCCCCCGAGGACATCGACCACGTGAACGCGCACGGCACGTCGACGCCGCTGAACGACGTCGCGGAGGCCGGCGCCCTGCACCGGGTGTTCGGCGACCGCGTCGCGGTGACGTCGACGAAGGGCGTCACCGGCCATGCCCTCGCGGGAGCGGGCGCGATCGAGGCGGCGTACACCGCGCTTGCGCTGCGGGACGGAGTCGTCCCGCCGACCGCCAACCTGCAGCGGATCGACCCGCGGGTCGAGGTCGACGTCGTGGCCGGTGCGGCCCGCCGGGGACCGCTGACCGCAGCGGTGAGCACCTCCATGGGGTTCGGCGGCAACAACGCCGCACTCGTAATCACCCCGGCCTGAGCCGCCGGTCCAGAACAAGGAGAAACCGATGTTGACGAGGAAGCTGGGAAACACGGGGTACGAGGTCGGTGCCGTGGGCCTCGGCTGCATGGGCATGAGCTGGGCGTACCAGGAGTCCAGCCGGGACGACGACCGGTCGGTCGACGTGATCCGGGCCGCCCTCGACCTCGGGGTCGGCTTCCTCGACACCGCCGACATCTACGGCGACGGGCACAACGAACGTCTCGTCGGGCGGGCGATCGCCGGACGGCGTTCCGAGGTGGTGCTCGCTACCAAGGCGGGCCTCGTGGTGGACGACCTGCCGACCAAGGCGATGCACCGCGACGGCTCGCCGGCGCACATCGCGGCCGCCGTCGACGAGAGCCTGCGCCGGTTGGGCACCGACGTGATCGATCTCTACTACCTGCATCGGATCGACCCCGCCGTGCCGCTCGCCGAGACCTGGGGGGCGATGGCGGAGCTGGTTCGGGCCGGGAAGGTCAGGCACCTCGGCATGTCCGAGGTGTCCGTCGCGGAGGCGGAGCAGGCGCATCGCATCCACCCGGTGGCGGCCATCCAGTCGGAACTGTCGCTGTGGACCCGCGACGCGCTGGGCGGCGTGGACACCGCCGTAGCCGGACCGGCCGCGGCGGGCGCCGGTCAGGCGGGGTCCGGGGACGTGGTCCGCTGGTGTGCGGACAACGGGGCCGCGTTCGTGCCGTTCGCTCCGCTCGGACGCGGGTTCCTGACCGGAACGCTGCACAGTGCGACGTTCGAGGGCTCGGACTTCCGGGCGGGGTCGCCGCGCTTCCAGCGCGACGCCCTGGCCGCCAACCTGCGCATCGTGGACGTCATCCGCGCCGTCGCGGACCGGCTGGACGCCACCCCCGCCCAGGTCGCGATCGCCTGGGTGCTGGCCCAGGGCGGGCACGTCATCCCGGTCCCCGGCACCAAGAACACGCGATACCTGCGGGAGAACGCGGCCGCCGTGGACGTGGTGCTCACCGAGGCAGACCTCGCCGCGCTGGCCGATGCCCCGCCCGCCACCGGTAGCCGGTACTGAGCCCCGTCGGAGGACGACATGACTCGACCTTTGCACCTGGACGGCGTGCCCCTCGCGCGCATCGGCGTCGTGGGGTCCGGCCCGGTCGCCGACCGGCTGGCCGCGTCGCTGGCACACCACGGCGCGGACGTCGTCGCGCTGAGCGCCGACGCCGGTGGCTCCGACCCCGGGGCGTTGCGTGACGTGCAGCTCGTCATCGTGGGCGGGCCGGACACCCCTGCGGACACGCGGCGTGGCATCGCGCTCGCCGGACGGTTCGCCGCCCCGGCCGTCCCGGTCGTGACCACGTCGGTGCACACGCCGTACGCAGCCCTGGCGGGCCTGCTCGACCGGCCGGAACGGCTGGTGGTCGCGCGGCTCGGCGAGCCGCGCATCGGCCGGGTCGTGGAACTCGTCGAGGGCGGCGCGGACGCGCGGGTCAGCGACGCGGTCGCCGGGGTGTTCAAGCAACTCGGCCACACCGTGCTGCGCGTACGCGAGACCGGTGGTCTCGTCGTCGACTCCCTCGTGCTGGCGATGCTCGACCGGGCCGCCGGGGTCGTCGAGCGTGGCGAGGCCACGGCGGCCGAGCTCGACGACGCCATGCGGCTGGGCTGTGGGCTGCCCGAGGGTCCGCTGCGGATGCTCGACGGCATCGGCCTCGACGTGGCACTGGCGTCGCTCACGGATCTGTACGCCCGCCGGGGCCCGGCCGCCCCCGCCCCGACCCTGTTGCTGCGCCGCATGGCCGCGGCGGGGTTCACCGGTGAGGGCGGCGGCCGGGGATTCCACCACTATTCCGAGGGCCGTCCACAGGAGACGCCCGGCCGTGCCACGTCCGCCGAGCATGTCGTCCGGCCGGTCCGGCGGGTCGGCGTGGTCGGGGCGGGGACCATGGCGGCGGGGATCGCCGAGGTCTTCCTCCTCGGCGGCCACTCTGTCCGGCTGGTCGGCCGCAGCAGCCGGCGGGCCGCCGACGCCATCGGGGCCGTCCGCGAGGGACTTCGCCAGCGCCGGATCGCCGACCAGGAGGCCGAGGCGTACCTGTCCCGGTGCGAAGGCACCGCCGACCTCGCCGACCTCGCGGACTGCGACCTGGTCGTGGAGGCCGTCGCCGAGGACCTGACGGTGAAGCGGGAGCTCCTCGCCCGCCTCGGCCGGGTGTGCCGGCCCGGGGCGGTGCTCGCGACCACCACGTCCAGCCTGCCGGTCATCGAGTGCGCGATGGCGACCGGCCGCGCCGCCGACGTCATCGGACTGCACTTCTTCAATCCCGCACCCGCGATGGCCCTCGTCGAGGTCGTTCCCACGCTGCGCACCGCAGCGGACGTCCGCGCGACCGCGCTGGAGCTGTGCCGCCGGCTCGGCAAGCATCCGGTCGTCTGCCCCGACCGGACCGGCTTTCTGGTCAACGCGTTGCTCTTCCCGTACCTGAACGATGCGCTGCGGCTGGTCCAGGACGGCGTGGTGGAGCCCGCCGCGCTCGACACCGCCATGCGGTCCGGCTGCGGCTTCGCCATCGGCCCTCTCCGGCTGGTGGACGTCGTCGGAGCCGACGTCGCGCAGGCGGTCCTGCGGCGGCTGCACGACGAACTGGGCGGGGCCGCACTCGCCCCGGTGCGGCTGCTGGACGAGCTGGTCGCCGCCGGGGACCTGGGGCAGAAGGCGGGCCGTGGCGTACGCGACCACGTCCGGCGGCGGTCGCACGTGCCGAGCGTTGCGGGGCGGGCCGCATGACCACACCCGAGATCCTCTTCGCCGACGTCGACGAAACGCTGATCACGGTCAAGAGCATGCTGCGCTTCCTCGACTTCCATCTCGCCCGCGCGGCGGCCGGGTCACCCACGTACGCCGAGGTCGTCGGCGGGCTCGACCGCCGGGCCGCGGAAGGCGCGCCGAGGTCCGAGCTGAACCGCCTCTACTACGGCGCGTTCGCCGGTGCGCGCGCCGACACGGTGCTCCGGCACGGCCGGGAATGGTTCGACACCGAACTCGCGGCCGGAGGGTTCTTCCACGAGCCCGCGCTGGCGTTCTGCGGGGCGCTCCAGGCCCGCGGATCCCGGCTCGCGCTCGTGTCCGGATCCTTCGAACCCTGCCTGGCTCCGATCGCCCGCCACGTGGACGCCACGTGGACGCTCTGCGGCGGGCCGGTCGTGTCGGACGGCCGGTACACCGATGTCCTGCTGCCCACGGTCATCGGCGAGGGCAAGGCCGACGCGGTCCGCGCACTGACCTCGGCCACGAACGTGGACCCGGCCCGCTGCCTGGCGATCGGCGACCACGCCTCGGACCTTCCGATGCTGTCCGCGGTCGGTGCCGCGGTGGTCGTCGGCGACGACCCGGTCCTCGCGCGGGCCGCCACCCGGTACCGGTGGGACCGCCTGCCCGGTGTGGTCCACCGCGACCGGCCGCTCACCACCCAGACCACGGCCGCCGTCGCGGTCACGGAGGAGACGCTATGAGACTCGGAGCCGGAATCGGCATCCGCGCGGCCCACGCCTGGTTGCCCGGGTCCGCGGAGACGATCGACCGGGCCGTCGCCGAGGGCCGCCTGACCGCGGACGCCGCCGCCGAATCGGGGGTGACCGCGCTGCCCGTGTCCGCCGACGTCGCCGCGCCGGACATGGCGGTACGGGCAGCCGAAGCCGCCCTGGCGGACGCGGGTGTCGCCGCGTCGCGGCTCACGCTCGGCGTGCACGCGTGGATCCACCACCAGGGCCACGACTTCTGGTCGCCCGCCCACTACGTCGTGCGGGGGCTCGGCGCGACGCGGGCCGAGGCGATCGGCGTGCAGACCATGTGCAACGGCGGCGCCACCGGCCTCGGCATCGGCGCCGGGCGCCTGCTCGCCGACCCCGGCACCGACCTGGTGCTGGTCACCACCGCCGACCGGTTCGACGCGGCGTCGTTCGACCGGTGGTCGGCGGATTACGGCGTCTACTACGGCGACGGTGCCACCGCGATGGTGCTGGGCCGCCGCGACGACGCTTCGGACGTGCTCACGCTGGCCGCACTGTCGACCAGCACGCTCGCGGACGCGGAGGAACTGCACCGGGGCGACGATGAGTTCAGCGACGCGCCCCGGCAACACAGCGGCCGCATCGACGTGAAGCGCACCAAGAAGGCGTACCTGGAGCGGCTCGGCGCCGACGGTTTTCACCAGCAGGCGCACGACGCGCTGCGGCACATCGTCACCACCGCGCTGCACGACGCCGGTCTCACCGCGAACGACCCGCGGATCCGGTGGCTGCTGCTGCCCCGGGTCGGCGCCCGGACGCGGCGCGAGACGTACCTGCCCGCGGTCGGGTCGCTGACCCGTGCCGAGATCCTGGACCTCGGCCGGGCCACCGGGCACCTGGGCGCCGGTGACCTCGCCGCCAACTGTGCCGGGCTGGTCAGCGGCGGTCTGCTCGCCCGGGGCGAGGCCGCGCTCGTCATCAGCGCCGGAGCGGGCTTCAGCTTCTCCTGCGCCGTCGTCACCGCGCCGACCGCCGCCGGCTCGGGAGCCCGGCCGTGAGCCGCGCCGAGGTGCTCGTCGTCGGGGCGGGGCCGGTCGGCCTCGTCCTGGCCTGCGAACTCCTCTCGCGTGACGTCGCGGTCCGGCTCGTCGACATGGCGCCCGACAAGCCGACCCATTCGCGGGCCGCGATCATCTGGCCGCGGATCCTCGAGCAGCTCCGCCGGATCTCCGTGACCGGCACGCTGGTCGAGGCCGGGCACCGCGTCGACGCGGTGGCGTTCTACTCCGACCGGCGCCCGCTCGGCGAGGTGTCGATGGCGGAGCTGGGCGGCACGCCGTACCCGTACGGCCTCACCATTCCGCAGGACCGCACCGAGCGGATCCTGACGCAGCGGCTGCACGCGCTGGGTGGGCGGATCGAGCGCGGCGTCACGCTGGAATCGCTGGGCCAGGACGCCGAGTCGGTCCACGGGGTGCTGCGCCACGCGGACTCCTCCACCGAGGAGTTCGTCACCGGCTGGCTCGTCGGTGCGGACGGTGCGCACAGCACCGTACGCAAACTGCTCGGAGTGCCGTTCGACGGCGACGCACCGGAGATCACCTTCGCGGTCGCGGACGCGGCCGTGTCGGGTGGTCATTCCGTGCGCAAGATGCACTACTTCTACTCCCGGGCCGGTGCGTTCGGCCTCGCCCCGCTGGACGACCGGACGTTCCGGATGGCCATCAGCATCCCCCCGCGGCAGCCCGGCGACGGGCCGCCGTCGCGGGAGCTGTTCCAGCAGATGCTCACCGCCCGCGGCTCCGGCGAGGTGCACGACCTGGAGTGGAGCAGCGCGTTCACGCTGCGGTGCCGGACCGCCTCCCAGTTCCGTGCGGGGCGGTGCTTCCTCGCCGGGGACGCCGCGCACATCATGAGCCCGGCCGGCGGCCAGGGCATGAACACCGGCATCCTCGACGCGGTCGACCTGGGGTGGAAGCTCGGCGGGACGATCCGCGGTGCGTTTCGGCCGGACATCCTCGACACGTACGACGCCGACCGGCGGCGGGCGGCCCTGCGCGTCACCGCCACGACGACCCTGCAGACCCGGTGGGGCCTGCTGTCGCGCCCCGCGCAGATCGCGGTCCGGGACACGGCGTACCGGCTCGCCCACCGGACCGGGGTGGTGCAAAGGGTGGCGGCGCCGGTGCTGAGCCAGCTCAGCGTCGGGTACGGGCGTGGACCGTCCGTACGGGAGCTGGTCACCCACCGGCCGCCCGGGCCGGGCGACCGGGTGCCGGCGTTCGTGCCGGACGACGCCGCGGTGCGGACCGGCCCATGGCCGGCCCTCGCCCGAGACGATCTCACCGTCCTGCTGTGGCGGGGACGCGCGAAACGGTCGTCCTGGGCCGCGCGGACCCGGGTGATCCGGGCCACCGCCCCGCCCGGCGTGCCCGTGGTCGACGTCGCGAACGACCCCGCATCCGTGGCCGACTTCGGCCCCGCGCCGCTGGCCCTGCTGGTCCGGCCGGACGGGCACGTCGTCCGGCGCCTCCCGATCGACGACCCCCTCGGACTGCACGGCGCGCTGGCGCCGTGGCATCGCCGCCACCGCTGAGCACCCCTGATCACAGAAGGACATCATGAGTACCCCTGCACGCAACCGTCCACAGGCGATCCTCACGCTGATCGCCGCCTGCCTCGTCGCCGTCCTGCTGCCCACCTCCCTCACCGGCACGTCCGTCGCCCTGCCCGCCATCGGCGCTGACCTGCACAGCGGCGTGGTGGGCCTGCAGTGGGTCATCAACGCGTACAACCTGACGTTCGCCAGCTTCCTGCTCGCGACCGGCTCGCTGTCGGACATCATCGGCCGTCGGCGGCTGTTCATCGGCGGCATGGTGCTGTTCGCCGTGTGCTCCGTCGCGGCCGGCACCGTGTCCAGCACCGCGGTCCTGGACGTCGTGCGAGCCCTCGCCGGGATCGGCGCCGCCGCGGCCGTGACCAGCGGCAGCGCGGCCATCGCCCATTCCTTCGAGGGGCACGCGCTGACCCGGGCGTTCGGCCTGTACGGCACGTGCTTCGGCGTCGGTATCGCGTTCGGCCCGATGATGGCCGGCGCCCTCACCGACAGTCTCGGCTGGCGCTGGTTCTTCCTCGTCCAGGCGATCGTGTCGGTCGTCGTGCTGGCCTTCGCGCTGGCCGTCCGCGAGGGCCGCAACCCCGGTCCCGTCACGGTGGACTGGGCCGGGACGTTCACGTTCACCTCGGCCCTGTTCCTGCTCACCCTCGGACTGATCGAGGCACCGCAGCTCGGCTGGGGGCACCCCCTGGCGGTGGCGGCGTTCGCCGGTTTCGCCGTGCTGCTCGGTGTGTTCGTGGCCGTCGAGCGGGGTCAGCAGCGCCCGATGTTCGACCTGTCGCTGTTCCGCAACCGGCGCTACCTGGCGCTGTGCCTGACGCCGGTCGCGCTGGCGTTCGGTTTCGTCGCCCTGCTGGTCTTCCTGCCGTCGTACTTCATGGCCGTCGACGGGATGCCGGCCCGCCAGGCCGGGCTCGTCCTGCTCCTGCTGACCGCGCCCACCCTGGTCATGCCGTCGGTCGCGGCGGTGGCCGCGAAGCGGCTGTCGACCCGTACGTTGCTGCTCACCTGCCTCGCCCTCGTCGCGGCCGGAACGGCCTGGCTCACCGTCATCCAGCCCGGGCAGGGCATCCTCGGCCTCGCCGGGCCGCTGCTCACGATCGGCATCGGCTTCGGCATCTCGAACGGAATCCTGGACGGCGCGGCGGTCACCTCCGTCGAGCCGGAGCGTGCCGGCATGGCCGCCGGGATGTTCAACACGATGCGGATCACGGGCGAGGTGGTGGCGATCGCCGCGCTCGGGTCGCTGCTGGTGAGCTTCACCCGGTCGGAACTGGCCAGCTCCGTCTCCGGCTCGGGCGCGACGTTCGGTGCCCCGACCGGTGACCTGGCGAACCTGACCGTCCAGGGGAATCTCGACGCGGCGGTGCAGCAGGTGCCGCGGACGCTGCAGGCGCAGTTCGCGTCGCTGGCCGAGGCGGCGTACACCGCCGCCCTGCACCACGTGCTGTGGGTGCTCGCGGCGGTGTGTGTGGTCGCGATCCCCGTCCTCGCCGTGCTGCTGCGGCCGGCCCGCCCCGGTGCGGCGGGCGTCGACGGTGCGGCCCTGCCCGAGACCGCGTCGGCCAACTGACCAGACATTCACCACCATCACGTTAGGAACACGACAATGCTTGCAGCCCGCTTCGACGAGTACGGATCGGCCGACGTCCTCCAGGTACGTGAGGTGCCCACCCCCACCGCCGACCCCGGACGGGTCCTGATCGATGTCAGCCATGCCGGCGTGAACTTCGCCGAGGTGATGTTCCGGCGTGGCCAGTTCCCCGTCGGCGTCCCACACGTCCCCGGCCTCGAGGCGGCCGGCACGGTCCGGGCCCTGGGCGAGGGGGTGACGGGCCTGCGGGTCGGGCAGCCGGTCGCGGCGCTGACCCTGGACGGTGGCGGCAACGCCGAGGTCGTCTCGGCCCGGGCGGAACTCGTGGTTCCCCTGGACGGCGACCTGGCGGGCCTGGACCCGGTGCTGGCCGCGGCGGCGCTGTGCAACGTGACCACGGCGTACGGGATCCTCGACGGGGCGGCCCGGCTGCGGGCCGGTGAGACCGTGGCCATCTACGCCGCGGCGGGCGGTGTCGGTACGGCCGCCGCCCAGCTTGCCCGTTCCATGGGGGCGTCTCTGGTGCTCGGCGCGGTCGGCAGCCCGGACAAGGTCGACTTCGCCATGCGGTACGGCTACGACGCGGTCACGACGTACGCCGACCTGCCGGAGGTGGTCGGCGACAACACCGACGGCGGGGTCGACCTGCTGCTCGACTCGGTGGGTGGTGCCGCCCGCGAGGCGGTCACGCCGATGCTGGCCCCGTTCGGGCGGCATGTCATCTTCGGCGACGCCGCCGCCGCGGACGCGACCTACCAGAGCAACGACGTGTGGTTCTCGAACACGTCGCGGGTCGGCTACAACCTCGGCGGGCTGGCGGGCAGCCGCCCCGCCGTGCTGCGCGCCCACCTGGAGGAGGGGCTGCGGGCGGTCGCGGAGGGTGTGGTGAAGCTCGACGTCACCGAGCTGCCGCTGGCCGAGGTGCGTGTGGCGCACCAGCACCTGGAGTCGAGGGCGTCGACCGGCAAGTTCGTGCTGCGGATCCGCTGAGCGACGCACCACGAGGGAGTACGGCATGGAGCGCTTCGTGACCACCCCGTCCGGTATCCGGCTGTGGGTGGAGACGATCGGCGACCCCGGTGCCCCGCCGCTGCTGCTCATCATGGGCGGTATGGCCCAGGCCATCATGTGGCCGGAGGCGTTCTGCCGGGAGCTGGCCGACGCGGGTCATCTCGTCGTCCGGTACGACCACCGGGACACCGGCAGGTCGTCCACGGTCGACGCGGCGCGCCATCCGTACTCCCTCGCCGATCTGACCGACGACGCGGCCGAGATCATCCGCCAGGTCGGTGGCGGACCGGCACACGTCGTCGGTCAGTCCGTGGGTGGCATGGTCGCGCAGCTGCTCGCGCTGGACTTCGCCGAACTGGTCCGCTCGCTGGTCCTGGTCGGGACGTCGTCCGATTCGTGCAGCGACCTGCGGCGCCCGCCGCGCGGCGGCCTGCCCGGGGTGGCCGACGAGATGATCGCGTTCGCGCGGGCTGTGGAACAGGACCCGCCGGGCACGCCGGAGGCGATGTTCGAGGCGCAGCTCACCAGCTGGCGGGTCCTCGTCGGCCCGCACGCCCCGTTCGACGAGGACGCGTGGCGCGACGTGCTGTGCCGGGCGCAGCGGCGGCGGCAGGGCCCGGACACGGCGGGCAACCACGCGGGAGCGCTGGACGCCAGCCCGTCGCGCGCGCATCGGCTCGGCCGCATCGCCGTGCCGACCCTGGTGGTCCACGGGCGCCGTGACCCGCTGTTTCCGGTCGAGCACGGGCGCGAGCTGGCCCGCGAGATCCCGGGCGCGCGGCTGGCGGAGATCGACGGTCTCGGGCACGTCTTTCCGCCACAGTGGATGCCGGTGTTGCGTGACCTCATCCTCGGCCACACGTCGCCCGGGTCCGGGGCACCACCGGGATCCGCCCCTTATCGCCGAGCTGCGGCAAAGGTCACAATGAACGGCACGTGCTGAGGTCGCGTCGCTGGGTTCATGGACCCTACTCTCGTCAAGCCACGGGAGGAGCGACGCGACCAGCATGGATTCTCAGGGCCCCGTCACCGCCTCGATCCGTGTCCTCGGCCCCCTTGAGGTGCGGGTTCGCGACGCACCCGTGCAGATCACCGCCGGCAAACTCCGCAACCTGCTGGCCTCGCTGCTGGTACGCCCGAACCAGGTCGCGTCCGTCGACCAGCTCGTGCAGTGGATCTGGGACGGCGCGGACGTCGCCAATCCGCGCGGCGCCCTGCACACGTATGTGCGGCGGCTGCGCGACGCGCTGCAGATCCCCGACATCCTGGAAACGGCACCGGGCGGGTACCTGCTGCGGGTCGAGCACGTCCAGCTCGACCTGGTGGAGTTCCGCCGCCTGGCGGCCGCGGCCGACCGTACCGACAATGTCCCGGAGCGGGCCCGTACCCTGCGCAGCGCGCTGGGGTGGTGGCGCGGCCCCGCACTCGCGGACATTCCCTCGGAGACGCTGCGCCGCGACCTGGCCGACAGCCTCGCCGCGGAACGGCTACAGGTCCTGGAGAAGTGCTTCGACGCCGAGCTGAGCCTCGGGCGCCACGACGACCTGGTCCGCGAGATCCGCGAGGCCGCCATCGACAATCCGCTGCACGAGCGCGTGTGGGCGCAGCTCATGCTCGCGCTCTACCGCTGTGGCCGGCAGGCCGAGGCACTCGACGTCTACCAGCAGATCCGTGGACTGCTGATCGAGCGGCTCGGCACCGAGCCCGCCGAACCGCTGCGTGACCTGCACCAGCGCATTCTGGTGGCGGACCCCCGGCTGGTCGAGCCGGTGACCGCGGACCCGGGTCCGGTGGCGGTGCAGGTGCCCTCGCAGCTTCCCGCGGCCACGGTCGGATTCGTCGGGCGCGACCGGGAACGCCACGAGGCGCTGACCGTGCTCGCCCGCGACGGCGAACGGACCGGGGTGCCGATCGTGGTCCTGTCCGGCCCGCCCGGGGTCGGCAAGACCTCACTCGCGGTCCAGGTGGCGCACCAGGTCCGGCACGCCTACCCGGACGGTCAGCTCTACGTCAACCTGCGCGGGTTCGATCTCGGGCCGCCGCAGCTGCCGACGTCCGTGCTGGCGCAGTTCCTGCGGGCGCTCGGGTTGCACCGCACCGCCATCCCGCTCAGCCTGGACGAGCAGATCAACCTCTACCGTTCCCAGCTCGCCGACAAGCGCACCCTGGTGGTGCTCGACAACGCGGCGGACCTCGACCACATCACCCCGCTGCTGCCGGGCGCGCCGGGCTGCGCCGTACTGATCACCAGCCGGCGCCGCCTGGGCGGTCTCGTGGTGACCAACGGCGCGCGGGTGTTGCAGGTCGGCATGCTCGAACCCGGCGAATCCCGGCGGCTGTTCATCGGCATGCTCGCGGCGGCGGACGTCGCCGTCTCGCCTGCCGTCGCCGACGAACTCGCCGAACTCTGCGCGCACCTGCCGCTGGCCATCAGCATCGCGCTGGCGAACCTCGTGATGGTGCCCGGTTCGGACCCCGCCCAGTACCTCGCCGACCTGCGCGAGGGCAACCGGCTCGCGGCCTTCACCCCCGACGACGGGGCCGAAAGCGCCGTGTCGGCCACGTTCGCGCTGTCGTACGAGGCGTTGGAGCCGGCCGAGCGACGGGCCTTCCGGCTGCTGAGTCTCGTGCCCGGGCCGGACTTCACCGCGGACGCGCTCGCCGCCCTGGCGGACCTGACCGTGGCACAGGCCCGGCGCCTGCTGGACCGCATCGCCACGGCCAACCTGCTGCACCAGCACGCGCCGGGCCGGTTCCAGTTCCACGACCTGCTGCGCCGGTACGCCCGGGAGCGGCTGGACGAGCAGGATGTGGCCGCGCCCGCGCTGGAGCGACTCGGCTGGTGGTACCTGTCGATGGTCGACGGGGCCGCCGATCAGTTGCACCGCGAATTCGTCCGGCTGCCGTTCCCGCCGTCCGGACCGACCGGCCTGCCGCGCCCGAGCGACCGGCACCAGGCGATGGCCTGGCTGTTCGCGGAGCGTCCGAACCTGGTCGCCGCGATCAGCCACTTCGCACACACCGAGCTGCGCCACTTCGCGTGGCTGCTGGCCGACGGCCTGCGCGGGTTCTTCTGGACCGGCAACTACCGGACCGACTGGCTGGAGTCCACGCAGACGGCGCTGGCCGCCGCGATCGAGCAGGGCGACGAGGACGGCACCGCGGCGATGCTGCGCAGCCTCGCGAACCTGCACAACACGCTCGGCGACTACGCCCAGGCGATCGACCACCACCACCGGGCCCTGGCCATCCACCGTCGGCAGGGGCGGCAGGAGGAGAGCGCGGCCACGCTGAACAACATCGGCCTGGCGTACCTCAGCACGGGCCGCATCGACGAGCTCGAGGCGGTGTGCCGGGAGGCCCTGGCGATCGAGGAACACCTGGAGTCGCCCCGCTGCGGCTCGACCACGCTGGGCCTGCTCGGGGCCGTGCACTGGTCGCGCGGCGAGATCGGTGCCGCGATCGACATGTTCGGCCGGTCACTGCACGTCGCCCGCGATCTCGGCATCCACCACATCGAGTCGTACGGGCTGCGCAGCCTGGGCCTGGCCCACCAGGCGCTCGGCGAGCCGGACCAGGCGCGGCGGTACCTCGACGAGGCGCTCGAGGTCGCCGCCCGCATCAAGTCGCTGTACGACCGGAGCATCGCGCTGTACGGGCTCGCCCTGACACACCGCGACGAAGGTGACGTCGCGACCGCCCGCGACTACGCCGAACGGGCGTTGCTGGCGTTCGAGGAGTGCGGCGACCGGACGTACGAGGCGGAGACCATCTGCGTGCTCGCGATGCTCGACGGCGACGAGGGCGACTGGACCCGCAGTGTCCAGCGGGCGGAGCAGGCGCTGGCCGCGGGGCAGAAGGTCGCCCACGCCGACGGGATCGCCACGTCGCACGCCTGGCTCTCCGTGGCGAACCACCACACCGGCCGGTCCGGCCCGGCAGCCCGGCACGCCGAGACGGCCCGGCAGATGCTGCTCGACGGCGTGAACCGGGTGACCGAGACGCGGGTCTGGTTGCTGCTGGCCGAATCGGCTCGGCTGGCCGGTGACGAGCGTGCCACCGCGACGTTCGCGCACCGGGCACACGCGCTGGCCCGCCAGACAGGTCAGCGCCGGTTGGCGGAACAGGCGGAGCGGCTCACCGCCGCGACGGTCCTGACGGACTGACCCCCACCGCTCGTCCCCGAAAGATCAGGAGATCGCTGTGACCACGACGGAAACCCTTTCGCCGCGGGCGGATGTGCCGCACCAGCGGCGGCGCTACGGGCTGTTCGCCGCCGCGGTCGGCAACGCCCTGGAGTACTTCGACTGGACGACGTACGCGGTCTTCGCGCTGGTGATCGCGCCGCTGTTCTTCCCCGACCGGGACCCGGCCGCGGCCGTCCTCGCGACACTGGCCATCTTCGCCGTGGGGTTCTTCCTGCGGCCGGTCGGCGGCCTGCTGCTCGGACGGTACGCCGACCGGCACGGGCGGGCACCCGCCCTGGCGCTATCGGTGCTGCTCATGTCCGGCGGGAGCCTGATCATCGGGCTCGCCCCCGACTACGGCCGCGTCCACCTGCTGGCTCCGGTGCTGCTGCTGGTCGCCCGTGCCATGCAGGGTCTGTCCGCGGGCGGTGAGGCCGCCGCGATGACGACGTACATCGTGGAGCGGGCACCGGCGGGGCGGCGGGGCGTGCACGCGAGCGTCATCTACGCCAGCACCACCCTCGGCGTGCTCGCCGCTACGCTGACCGCGCTCGTGCTGCGCCAGACGCTGTCGCCCGCAGACCTGGCGGCCTGGGGCTGGCGGGTGCCGTTCCTGCTCGGCGCGGTGGCCGGTGCGTTCGGCTTCGTCCTGCGCCGGCGCCTCGCGGAGACGCCGGTGTTTCAGGAACAGGCGGACCGGCCCGCGCCGTCGACAGCCGACGCCTGGCGCGGCACCGGCAAGGCCCTGGCGCAGGTCGTCGGTCTGAGCGCCGGCGCGACCGTCACGTTCTACACGTTCTCGGTGTACCTGCCGTCGTACGCCCAGCGGGTGCACCGGGTGCCCGCCGCCGAGGCGCTGTGGGCGTCCGTGGCCGCGCACCTGGTCTTCGTGGCGGCGCTGCCCCTGCTCGGTCTGCTGTCGCGCCGGTGGGGACGCCGGGCCCTGCTGATCACGTTCGGTGTCGGTGCGGCCGTCCTCACGCCGGTGCTGCTGCGCTGCCTGACCTCGTCGGCGTGGTCGCTGTTCCTCGTCATGGCGGTGGCGCTCGTCTTCTTCGGCTGCGGCGCGGTGACGATGCCCGTCGCCATCGTGGACATCCTCCCGGCGGCCGTGCGGTCCACCGCGATCGGGGTGGTGTACTCGCTGACCGTGGCGGTGGCGGGCGGCTCGGCCCCGTACCTGATCGAGTACCTGGCGGCGCACGGGCACGAGGCCTGGTTCGCCGGGTACGCGGCGCTGCTCTGCCTGCTCACCGCGGTGACCGCGGTGACGCTGCGGCGGCCCGCGGGCGGGCCGCCGCAGCACTGATCAGACGCGCAGCGCGGCGATCGACCGGCGCGCCGCCCCGATGGTTCCGGTGGGCCCGTGGCCGGGCAGCAACCGGGTGTCGTCCGGCAGCGGCCGGCAGATCGCGGCGGCCGAGGCCGCCAGGCGGTCGGGGTCACCGATCGGCGGCAGCGCCCGCCCGAGCGCGTCGGCCAGCAGCGTGTCGCCGGTCAGCAGCACCGGCGCGTGCTCGTGTTCGCCCGGATCGGCTGGTGCGGAGCCGACGGCGAACATCACCGAGCCGAACGTGTGGCCCTGCGCCTCGATGACGTCGATCTCCAGCCCGCCGAGGCCGAGGGTCTTGCCGGGGGCCAGTTCCTGCACGTCGGCTGGTTCGGCGCCCGGGTATCCGGCCAGCAGCTCGCGCGGGAAGTCGGCCGGCAGCCCCACCCACGGGTCGGTCAGCATCGGGCGGTCGCGTTCGTGCACGTACACCGGGATCCGGTACTCGGCGCAGACCGGCACCACGTCCCAGGTGTGGTCCATGTGCCCGTGGGTGACCAGGACGGCTACCGGCTCCAGCCGGTGCCGCCGGACCAGGTCGGCGACGCCCGGCGCTGCCTGCTGGCCGGGGTCGACGATCACGCACGGGCCGCCCGCCCCGGCGGCCAGCAGGTAGCAGTTCGTCTCGAACCCGCCCGCGGCGAATCCTTGGATCAGCATGTGTTCCCCCCAGTCGACTACGAGCGCCGATACGCTAGCGCGACCCGGTGTACCGGATGCCGACGCCTAGGACAAATGCGACGGCCGTCGCATCGAACCGGCCGGGTGTCACGCTGAGGGCGGGGCACTTTCTCGACCGGACCGCGCGGCGGGACCTACTCCTCGTCGTTCTTCGGTTTCCGGCTGAGCACGGTCACCGCCGTCCAGATCACGTCGACCACCAGGACGACGGTCCAGATCCTCCCGGCGTTGTAGAACATCTCCGCGCTTCCGGCCAGGGCCGTGTCACGCTCGCCCGACTGCAGGTCGACCGCACCGGTGGCGAGATCGACGAGCCATGACAGACCGAAGACGGCCAGAGCCACCTGCGCGACCAGGTAGAGGGCCGCGTGCTCACCCAGTTTCCCGAACCGCGACCGCGGGTTCCCGGCCTTCTTCATCTCGTCCGGCTTCATCTCGTCCGGCTCAGTCTCGTCCGGCGCAGGAGGATCCGCCTCGGACACCCCGCCCCGATCCGCGAGGGGGGCCTGCGCGGCGACCCTGCCGCTGCGCTCCGCCTCGAGGGCCTGAACCGGCAGGTCACTCGACGATGCCCCGGCCGGTTTGTCGGCGACGCCCAGGGCCCGCAGCGACCAGGGCACGATTGCGGCACCCGAGACGACGACCGCGGCCGCCGCCAGGCAGGCGATCGGCCACGGCGCCACCTCGTACAAGGCGCCGGCGGCGAGGGATCCGGCCATGGACCCGAGCAGGACCGCGGATTCGTACAGGCCCATGCCGCGACCGACCCGGTCACCGGAGGCCTCCGCGATGACGGCCTGCTGAATGGGGATCACGGCCGCCCAGGCGACCCCGCTGAGCACCCACAGCGCCGCGATGACCACCGGGTTCGGCGCCCACGCGAGCCCGGCCGCGAAGGTGGCGCTGGCCAGCGACGCCACCGCCAGGGCGCGGCCCCGGCCGACGCGCAGCACGAACCGGTGCAGGTGCACGGGGAGCACGGCCATCGCCACCGCCCCGGGCAGGAACACGTAGGCGATCTGGACGACCTCCAGGTCGAAGTCGCGTTGCAGGTGCATCAGCAGGAGCAGTCCGATGCCGGCTTCCGCCGCCATGGTCACCGCGACGCCCAGCAGCATGGGCCGCAACCGGCGGACGATGCTGCCCGGCACGGGTGGGGCCGGTGCGGCCACCCGGCGCGGAGCCCCCAGCAACGCGACCGCGGCCAGCAGGCATGCGCCGCCGCACGCCAGGAACACCGTGCGATACCCGGCCGCGCCGAGGAGGGCGAGGCCCGCGACGAAAGCGACCCACGCCCCGGTCTCCTCCGCGGCGGACAGCCGCGGGTACACGGCGGTGTCCTCGGCCAGCCGCTCGCCGATCATCGCGCGGACGGATACCCAGAGGAGGGCGCCGCCAACGCCGCCGAGCGCCGCGGCCACGTACGCGATCGGCAGGCTCGTGGCGACGGCGTACCCGCTGCACGCGAGCGCATACACCAGCGCGCCGGCCGCGGCGATGTAGCGGCGCTCGGCTCTGTCGGCCAGCACCCCCGCCAGCGGGCGGGCCACCACCGACACCGCCAGTTCGACCGCGACGAGCAACCCCACCTGGGCGGGGCTGGCGCCGAGCGCCGCGCCCGCCCACAGCGGCAGGAGGAAGTCGAGCAGTTCGACGGGCCCGTTGGCCAGGGATGCGGCCAGCAGGACGCTTTCTTCGCGGCGCTGTGCAGGGTTGGCGGTCTTCGGCGCCCCGGTCATGTCAGTGACCCATGCCCGTTCCGCCGTCCACGGGCAGGACGGCGCCGGTGACGTATCCGGCCTCGTCGCTGGCGACGAACCGGACGACACTCGCCACCTCGTGCGGCGCCGCCGGGCGCCCCAGCGGCACCATGGCCAGCAGCCGTTCGCGCTGGTTCGGCGCCAGCACCGCGGTCATGTCGGTCTCGACGAAGCCGGGCGACACCACGTTGGCGGTGATGCCGCGGGAGCCCAGCTCGCGGGCGAGTGACCGGCTCAGCCCGATCAGTCCGGCCTTGGCGGCGGCGTAGTTGGACTGGCCGATCGCGCCGCTCGTCGCCACCACCGACGAAATGAAGACGAGGCGGCCCCACCGGGCCCGCAACATTCCGCGGGCGGCACGTTTCGCCAATCGGTACGCACCCGTGAGGTTCGTGTCGACGACGTCGAGAAAGGCCTCCTCGGGCATCTGCAGAATTAGTGAGTCGGCGGCTATCCCGGCATTCGCGACGAGGATTTCCACGGCACCGTCGAATGATTCCTCGACCTGCGCGAAGCATTTCTCGACCGACTCCGCGTCGCGTACGTCGCAGGCCACGGCGAACAGGCCGTCCGGCGGGGGGCCGGTGCGGTACGTGACGGCGACCTGGTCACCCGCGTCCTGGAAAGCCCGGGCCACCGCCAATCCGATGCCACGGTTGCCGCCCGTGACCAGGACCCTGCGGTTCATGTCGCCGTTCCTTTCCCGACCGTCAGCGGTTCGCGGTGCCCGTGCCCCGGGCGGCGAGGAAGATCCCGTAGCCTACCTCGAGGGCACCGATCACCATGAGGACGACGCCCACCTTGGTCAGCGTGAAGACCGGGATCTCGATGTCACCGGCATACCGCCACAGCAGCAGGCCCACCACGAACGTCGCCGAACCAGTCGCCAGGTTCTTGCCCATTGCACTCATCGCTCCGCCTTTCGATCGGCTGGGTCCAGGTGCGCGATCGCGCCTGCATTCGAACCTATCGGGTTCACCGAACAAGCACCTCCGGCCGGGGTTGTACCGGTCGATACTCCGAATGGTGTAGCCCGCGGCCGGGTCTAAATGGCGAGCTGCGCGCGGAGCGCGGCATCGTCCACTTTGCCATTGTTGTTGACCGGGAATTGTGCCAGCACCCGCACCGCATTTGGGTGTTCGTACGCGGCCAGCACGGCGGTCAGCCGATCGCGCCAGTAGTGCGGGGTACGCCCTGCCGGGTCCGCGACGACGAATGTCAGGTTGGCGCCCCGCCTGCCGTTCTCGCTGGCCAGCACCTTGACCGGGGCTCCGCACGCCTCCGCCCTGCGTTCCAGCCCCTCCGGGTAGAGCGTGTATCCGTTGCGGTGCACGGCCTGGCGCCGGCCGTGGACGTGCAGGTTGCCCTCGGCGTCCAGCAGGCCGATGTCCTCGGTGCGGTACCACTCGCCCTCGGCGCTCGGGCGGAAACCGTCGGCGGTGAGGTATCCCGCCATCATCCCCGGGGACCGCACCAGCACCTCGCCGACTACGCCTGCGGGCACCGGCTGACCGTTCCCGTCGGCGATCCGCACCCGGACCCCGGGCAACGGGCGTCCGCAGCCGACCGGGTTGTCCACGGTGGCCAGCGCCACGTTGCCGAGTTCCGTGCTGCCGTAGCCGTCCAGCAGCGGCCGCCCGGTGGCTTCGCGCAAGGATGCGGCGAGCGGCGCGGGCAACGGCGCACCGCCCACACACCACATCCGTACGGATGTCAGCAGTTCGCGCAGCTGCGGGCGGCGCGCCAGCATGCCCGCGAGCAGGTGGTAGGTCGACGGGGTGGCGTCGAGCACCGTGGCGCCGTACCGCACCGCCGTGTCGACGGCGCTGTCGAGCCGCCGGTACGGGGCGACGACCAGGGTGCAGCCGCTGAACCACCAGAGCAGCAGCAGCGACAACCCGTACTGGTGGGAGAAGGACAGCCACGGCGCGAGCACATCGTCGGGGCGGTATCCCAGGGCGGCGCGGGTCCGGTCGGTGTTGTCGCGCAGCGCCGGGCCCGGTTTGACCACGCCCTTGGCCGGCCCCGTCGTCCCCGAGGACCAGAGGACGGCGGCGTCCGCGCGCTGCAGCCAGTCCGCGAAGTCCAGGCCGCCCGGCGGCCGGACGGTGCCGGCCGCCGCGACGATCTCGGCGATGTCCCACGTGGGCGGGATGGCGCCGGAATCCGGCGCGACCTCGTCGGTGAGGGCGACCACGGCGCCCGCGACGTGTGCCGCCGACGCGGTCTCCTCGAGCAGCTGCTGAGGGTCGACCACCACCAGGGAGGCGTCCGCGTGCATGAGGGCCAGCAGGCACACCACGAGCGACGCCGAGTTGTGCCCCTTGACCAGGACGCGGTCACCCGGGCGCAGGCCGCGCCGGCGCAGCTCCGCCGCCACGGCGAGAACCCGGCCGGTGATGTCCGGTCCGATCTGTGGCTCCTGGGGGTCGATCAGCGCGGGCGACGTCGCAGCGCTCACGGCATCTCCCGGGCGGTGGGGGCGAGCAGCGGCAGGAACGGGGTGCCGCCGCACACGCTGGAGACGGCCAGCAGCACGCCCGCCGTGCCGGTGGCCACGTCCATCGAGATCCGCGACAGGCCCTCGCCGGGGAACACCATGCCGCCCTGCCAGCCCAGCGCGTGCCGGTCCAGCAACCGCAGATGCCGCAGGGCATCGGCGGCCGGGTCGAGTCCGGCGCCCCGCAGCAGCTCGGCGGCCGGGCCGCGGCCCAGCTCCGCGAGCACCGCGAGCAGCCCGGCCCGGCCGTTGCCGAGGTGCGGCTCGATGACGAAGTCGGGGCGGCAGGCGCCGGCCAGGGCCGGCAGCGCCTCGGCGACGCGCCGGTCCGCGCCGTGCGGCAGGGCCGCGGCGGCGGCCAGGGCGATCCCCGCACTGCCGATCTCCAGGTACGGCAGGGTACGGAAGCCGCCGCCGACCTGTAGCGTGGCGTCGGCCGCGGGGACACAGAGGTCCAGGTCGCGGTGCAGCGCACGCAGCGCGGCGGTGCGGAACCGGTCGTCGGGCGTCCCGGCCGCGTCCAGCGTCTCGTGCAGACGCAGCAGGAACATCGCGACCCCGGACCAGCCCCGCAGCAGCCCGCCGTTGCTGCCGGCGTCGCTGTGCGCGGCGCCGCCGGGCAGGCGGCGTACGTCCACCCCGTGCGCCCCGTCGCTGTGCACGATCTCCACCAGCCGCTCGCCGATGGCCCGGCACCGCGGGAGATGCCCGCCGTCCGGCTCTCGCCGGGCGAAGTCCAGCAGGGTCAGGCCGAGCCCGGCGAGGCCGCTGAACAGGCTTACGTCGCGCAGGTCGGGCAGCTGCCGCACCGCCCGGTCGAGCACCGCCCGCGATGCGTCCTCGTGACCCAGTTCGGCCAGCACCCAGGCGATGCCGGCGGCCCCGTCGAAGAAGCCGGCGCGCAGGTGGGTCGCCCGCTGCACGCCCGAGAGCAGCCAGCGCTCGTGCTCGGGGCGCCGCCCGGCGCCGGTGACCGCGAGCGCCCAGAGCACCCCCGCGGCGCCGTACCCGAAGCCGAGGCCGTCGAGGACGAACTGCTGCGGATCGCCGGGGAACAGCCGGTCGTCGCGGTCCGCCGTGGCGCTGGCCAGGATGCCGTCGGCCAGGGCGCTACGGATCTGCGGCCAGTCGCGTGGCGCGTCGGCGAGGCGGACCGGCGGGTGCCCGGTCACGGCGGTACGCGTCGCCTTGCGGTCGCCGCCGAGCGCGGCCCGGATGCCGGCGGCGTACCCGGCCGGCAGGTCGAAGCGCTGCGTCACCTCGGCCAGCAGGGATTCCACCTTGTCGGGGGCGAGGCTCAGCAGCGTGGTCAGCGGCAGGAACAGCCACAACCGCAGGACGGCGAGCGCGTGCCGGTCGATCTCCAGACCGCGCTTGCCCCGGCCCACGAAGCCCGGGTACCCGATGACCGCGGTCCGGTTCTCCGCCGCGTCGAACGCGACCTCGAAGTCCACGAGGGACACCCGGTCGTCGTCGGTGACCAGGATGTTGGCCGGGTGCAGGTCCCCGAAGACCATCCCGCGGGCGTGCACCGCGTCGAGCACCTCGGCGACGCGGTCCGCGACGGCGAGCGCGCGGGCGGTGTACCGGTCCCACGCCGCCGGGTCCGGATCCTGCTGCGTGCCGGGATACTCGCGGGCCACCCAGCTCTGCAGGTTGACGCCCGGCATCTGTTCGACCGCGAGGAAGTGGTGCTCCCACAGGGGGAACGACTCGTAGAGTTCGGGTACGCCGGGCACACCGGCGAGCCGCCGCAGGGCACGGGCCTCGTCGTGCAGCCGGGCCACCGCATCGCGGCCGGTGCCGTCCAGACCCGCCAGCGGGCGCCCCTCCTTCAGCACCACCGGCCGCTGGTCGGCGAGGCGTCGGCCCAGGTAGACGCCGCCGCCGTTGGAGAAGTGCAGCGCCTTCTCCACGCGGTACGCCCAGTCCGGCGCGGCGTTGCGGGCGCGCAGGTGGGGTTCGAGGACGTCCGGCAGGCTCACCCAGTCCGGCACCTCGAAGGCCGGGCGGCGCCGGTCGGGCACCAGGGTGCCGTCGGGGCGTTCGATGGCGTACTGGACGATCCCGTCCTCGTCGGTGCAGAACCGGGAGACGAAACCGCCGTAGCGCACGAACAGCGGGCCGTCGCCGTAGCGCAGGTCGCTGAGGATGTACGGCCCGGTCTCCCCGGCGAGGATCCCGGACAGCTGCTCCAGCACCGTGGTCAGCACCGCCTCGTCGGCGGGGTAGATGGCGGCGAGCTTGCCGCTGGACGCGCGCGGCGCGTACTTGAAGCTGGTGGCGCGGTGGGCGTTGCGGGTGCCGAGGAACTTGAACGCCACCCCGGCCTGCACGCAGTAGTCGAACACCTTGTCCAGCACGCGGTCGGCGTTCGGCAGGCCGGCGGAGACGTGCACCTTCCAGCCCTGCGCGGGCAGCGGCCGGTCGGCGGGGCTCATCGAGACCCAGATGTCGCGTTCGGTGCGCCGCCATCCGGGCGGCGTTTCCCGCCGGGTGACCGCGAACTCGCCGTCGTCGGAGTACCACCGGCTCGGCGTGTCGAAGAAGATCGGATCGGCGAGGCCGTACGCCTCGAGTTCGTGTTTCACGATGCCACCGTGGTGCCGTCGGAGACGGGGAACCGGGCGAGGGAGGTGGGCCCGCCCTGGGCCAGGTACTCGGTGAGGGTGCGCCGTGCTTCGGCCTTGTCCGCCGCCGGTACGAGGTCGGGCGCGCCGAACTCGGGGTGGATCGCGGCGGCCCGCCGGACCTCGGCGTAGTACTCGTCGCGCAGCATCGACCAGATCGCCGCGTCGTGGTACTCGCCGTCGAGGAAGTAGTGGTCCCGGAGGATGCCCTCCAGGACGAACGCGGCCCGGGCCACCATGCGCATCGAGTGCTTGTTGAACAGGGCGGTGACGACCTGGATGCGGTGTGCGTTGCAGATGTGGAACAGGTAGTCGACGAGCAGGGCGCTGGCCTCCCCGCCGTACCCCTCGGCCCAGCGCTGCTGGTCGCCGACCGCGCTGCCGATGGAGTAGCCGCCGGGGGCGCCGTGGGGCCGCCAGCTCACCACCCCGATCGGGTCTCCGGAGTGCGTGACCACCATGAGGTGGCGCACCGTTCCGGTGCGGTTGATCTGCTGGATCTCCTCGGCGCTGAGCACCTCGTTGTCACCGGCGAGCACCGCGGCGGCCGACAGTGGCCGCACCCAGCTCGCGATCAGTGCGTAGTCGTCGGTGTCGGTTGGCGGGCGCAACTCGACGAACTTGCCTCGCATGCCGTTCCCCCTTGGTGGGTTGCTCAGTCCTGCCAGCGGCGCAGTACCAGGACCGCGTTGTGGCCGCCGAATCCGAACGAGTTGCTCAGGACGGTGTGCACCGTGCGGGCGCGGGCCGCTCCCGCGACGTAGTCCAGTTCCGGGTCCTCGGGATCGGTGCAGTTGATGGTGGGTGGCACCAGGCCGGTCTGCATCGACCGCACCGCGGCGACGGCCTGCATGGCTCCGGCGGCGCCGATGGTGTGCCCGGTCATCGACTTGATCGCGCTGATCGGGGTCCGCAGCGCGTGCGGGCCCAGGACGGCGCGCAGGGATGCGCTCTCCATGGTGTCGTTGAGCTTGGTGCCGGTGCCGTGCGCGTACACGTGGTCGATCTCTTCGGGTGCCGCGCCCGCGTCCGCCAGGGCGAGGTGCATGGCGCGGCGGGCGCCGAGCCCTTCCGGATGCGGGGCGGTGAGGTGGTGTACGTCCGTCGTCGCGCCGTATCCGGCGACCTCGGCCAGGATCGGGGCGCCGCGATCGCGGGCATGCTGCGCCGATTCCAGGACCACCACCGCGGCCCCGGCGCCCATGACGAAGCCGGTGCGCTGCCGGTCGAACGGCCGGCTGGCCTGCTCGGGCTCGTCACCGCCGAGGGCGAGCGCGCCCGCGCGGGCGGCCGCACCGATGTCGAGCACGTTGATGGGGTCGTCGGATCCACCGACGATCATGGCGTCGACGGCGCCGCTGCGGATCATGCCGGCGGCGTCGCCGATGGCGGAGGTGCCGGAGGCGCAGGCGGTGGAGACCGAGCCGGACGGGCCGCAGGCCTTCGCGCGCATGGCCACCTGGAAGGCGGCGTTGTCCGGCGAGGCCACCGCGGCGACGTACGGGCTGACCCGGTCGTAGCCCTGCTGCTCGATGATCCGCAGGGCGGACTGGAGTGTTCCGCCCGCACCGTAGCCGCTGCCGATCAGTACGCCGGTGCGCTCGGCGCGCGGGCCGTCGAGGTCGAGTTTCGCTTGCGCCACGGCTTCACCGGCGGCGACCATGGCGAACTGGGCGAAGCGGTCGAGCCGGCGGGCTTCGGCGCGCGACAGGTACGGCCCGGGACCGAAGTCGGCGACGTCGCCCGCGATCCGTACCGGCAGCCCGCCCGCGTCGAAGCGGGTGATCGGGCGGACGCCGCTGCGCCCGGCGAGCAGTGCCGCCCAGAAGCTGGCGGTGTCGTGTCCCACGGGCGAGACCACGCCGCAGCCGGTCACCACGACCCGCGTTCGCTGGGGACGCTGGTGCGTCGAGTTCATGCGCAGCTCCTCCATCGGCCGGACGGCCGGCTCGTCATTCGGGCGGTGGCCGGTCAGCCGCCGCGGGTGGTGGGGTCGGGCTCAAACGGCCGGTGCACGGGTGTCGTGGACACCCGTGCACCGGCTGGTTGCGTCGGCCCGTGGCCTCAGCAGCCGTTGCTGATCGTGCTGCCCGGAAGGGCGGCCTCGGCGGCCGGAACCTCGAGGGTCTGCAGGGCGAGAACCATGTGGATCACCTCCTTCCGTGGGGGCGGGTGTGCGGTGGTCGGCGCGGAGATCAGCAGTTGTTGCTGATCGTGCTGCCGGGGAACGCCGCCTCGGCGGCCGGAACCTCGAGGGTCTGCAGGGCGAGAACCATGTGGATCACCTCCTTCCGTGCTCGATATGAGCCTGTCACAAAGATTTACAACAGTCAACAGTGGAGTCAACTACTATGACTGAGCGGCGGTCATCTCTGTCATGACGCGTCGCGGGCTCAGCGTGACCGTCTCGAATCGGGCCTTCGTGACCCGGCCGAACATGGTGCGCGGTCCCACCACATAGACCCGTCGTGCCCCGCCCGCGGTCAGGCCGTCCGTGATGGTGCTCCACCGCGCCGGGGCCACCCAGCCGTCGAGCAGGTGCACCTTGACCGTCTCCCCGTCCCGCAGCAGCGACCCGTCGATGTCGGAGACCAGCGGGATGCGGCACTCGCGCCACGTGAACCGGTCGTACTCGGCCGACACCAGCTCGCGCAGCGGCGCGACGCTGGGACAGTGCTCCGCCCTGGTCAGGGTGTGGAAGGCGCGTCCGCCACGGTCGGCGACCCAGGTCTTGAGCAGGTCGATGGTCGGCATGGTCGCGGACACCGCCGAGATGCCGTTGTCGAACTCGACGGACAGTTCGACCAGCCGGCCGTCGTCCGCGAACTCGTCGATCATCGTGCTGACCTGGGCGCGGCTCAGGCCGCCGAAGAAGAAGCAGCCCACCGGTACGGGCAGCGACGCGAAGTACGCCACCTCGTGCCGGGTGCTGCGGTGGATCAGTGTGGTGCTGTCCGCGAGGCTGAGCGCACCGGCGTACACCGCGGCGACCAGGCCGCCGAAACTCTGTCCGGCGGTCAGCGCCGCCCGCAGGCCCGACCGCTGTTCGGCCAGGTCGGTCAGGGCCAGATACAGCGCCAGGAACGCCTGCTGGAACACCTCGGAGTCGTTGATGGAGGCGTCGCGGAACGCGGCCACGAGGTCGTACCCGAGGATCTCCCCGACCTCGGCGTAGCGGCGCCGGGCGTACGGCGAGTGCAGGATGAAGTCCGCCACCGAGCCGTAGTTGGCGGGGACCAGACCGGGAAAGAACACCGCGTCACTCATGGCGGGTCCCCAGATGCTCGGCGACCGCGGCCGAGATCAGGATGGGTGCTATCCGCAGCCGGCCCTGGTGCGCCGCGTAGTTGGCCATCGGCCCGAAGCCGCCGAACGGGGCGTTGCCGTCATCGATGCTGGTCAGCGGCGCGTTCACGGTCACGGTGTGGCGTCGGCGCAGACTCTGCGCCAGCTCCGGCGCGTCGCCGTAGACGCTGGCGCCCAGGGCGCGCTCGGCGAAGATGCCGGTGCTGAGGGTGCGCGCCAGCGCGTCGGGATCCGAGTACCGCAGCACCTCGAAGACGGGTGTGAAGAACTCCTCCGCGCCGGTGCGTCCGGTGAGGTCGCCGACCAGCACCGCCGGGTCCAGCCGCCGGCTGCGGAAGTCGACGTTGCCGCCGTGCACGATCCGCTCGCGGTTGCGCGACAGGTAGACCGCGGACGCCTCCAGCGCGTCGGCGTAGTGGATCGTGCCGTAGTCGGCGCCGGGATCGTCGTTCGCGCCGAAGCGCAGCTTGCTGACCTCGTTCACCAGCAGGTCGAGAAAGCGTTCCGCCACGGACCGGTGCACCAGGAACAGGTCCGGCGCCAGGCAGTCCTGCCCGGAGTTCAGCGTACGGATGGCGACCGCGTCCCGGGCCGCCTGCGCCAGGTCGGCCCCGGGCGCCACGATGAACGGGTTGACGCCCGCGCCGAGGAACAGGAAGAGCTGCTCGGCGGCGAGCTGGGGGCGGATGCGCTCGGCGTTCTGGTACGCGCCGGTGAACACCACCACATCGGCCGCGGCCACCGAGTCGTGCAGGTAGACCCGCTGGCTGACCGGCCGGGCCTCGATCGGCGCGCGGTGCAACGGCGCGAGGAGGCGGTGCAGGGCCAGGGTCTCCTCGCGGACGTCGCTGGCGGGACGGAAGTGCAGCTCCTCCGCGAACAGGCTGGGAACCAGCAGGTAGAGCACGTACGAGTAGAGGACCACGTTGGACGGCATGAACGCGGCCAGCCGCCGGACGGTCACCGGGCGGTGGCGCCGTACCTCGTCGAGCGCTCCGGCCAGCGTGCGCACCGCGGCGTCGAGTTCGTACTCCGCGGCGCGGCGCAGGGAGAACCGGCACAGCAACGACAGGACCTCGGCGGGACGCCGCGCGAGGTAGTCGTGGACGGCCCGGAGCCCGTGGAGGCGGTCGGCGAAGACATCGCCGTCGTGGTCGCCGAGGGGCGCGCCCGCAAGCGTGGTGGTCGCGGTCACGAGCTGCCACCCCGCAGGCTCGCGCGCCGGTCGGGCAGCACCGCGTTCGGCGCGTGCCAGGTTGTCTTGCCCATGGTGGACAGCTCCCTCCTGGCGGATCCGTGACTGCATCCAGGGGATCCGCGCTTGACATGACTGCATGTTAGAGGGCAGTCATATCATGTGACAAGCTTGACTGATTCGTGACTCCAGGCTGGACGGTGAAGCGCCGCAGCCCGGGATGCAGCAGTCCCCCGGCGACCAGCACCGCGTAGCAGACGGCCATCCCGACCAACGTGGCGTTCAGGCCCGCCCCCGCCACAGCCACCGACACGGCGCCGACCGCGGCGGGGGCCGCGACGGCGGTCAGCGCGGCACGGGCACCGGCCACCCGGCCGAACGCCGCGGGCGGCACCCGCTCCTGCAGCACCGCCACGCTGACCGCCTCGATCGGGGCGCCCAGGACTCCCGCGACCACGATCGCGCCGAGCAGCACCCCGACCGGCGGTCCCGACGCGAGCAGGGCCAGCAGCGCGATCACCACCAGGTGCCCGGCGAAGAACGCGGCCCGGCGCGGAACGCGGGTGGCGAGCATCCCGTACCCGACCGCCCCCAACAGCGCACCGATGCTGAACGCGCTCACCATCGCCCCGAGGCCGGCCGCCGTGCCGAGCACCTGGTGGCTGTACGCGACCAGCACGATGGTGACCAGGGCGGTGCCGAGGGCGTCGAGCACCGTGCCGTAGGGCACCAGAGCCCGGATCAGCGGATCACCACGGAGCACCGCGATGCCCTCGCGGAGCTGGTTCAGGTAGACGCCCGGGGGCCCGGGCCGGGCCGGGCCGCGCCGGCGCACCCCGGCGAGCAGCACCACCGCCGCCAGCAGGCAGGCGGCCGCGTCCACCAGCAGCAGGGTGTCCGATCCGGATGTGGCCGCGACCAGTCCGCCGAGCGCCGGGCTCACCAGGAAGATCAGGTGCCCGATGCCCTGGAAGGCGGAGTTCGCCGACTCCAGCGGCGTGCCCCGGGCGCGGGCGAGGTCGCCGATCAGTCCGGTGAGGGCGGTGGTGCCCGGCCCGTCGAGCGCGGTGGCCGCCAGCGTCAGGCCCACCAGCAGCGGAAAGCTGAGCGCCGCGCTCGCGTGCAGCACGACGATCGCGCCCATCGCCGTGCCACCCACGACCAGCGAGAGCATGGCGGTGCGCCGCAGGCCGATGCGGTCGACGAGCGGGCCGCCCAGCATCCCGCACACCGCGGAACCGGCGGTGCCCACCGCCGTCACCACGCCGACCTCGACCAGTTCGCCGCCGGTCTGCAGCACGAACCAGGGCAGGCCGATCAGCGTCATGGCCTCGCCGAGCTGACTGATGCCGTAGGCCAGCAGCAGGGCCGGGAATCCGGAGTGCGGCGCGGCGGCACGGTGGCGCCCGCGCGATCGCGCGGGCCGTGCATGCCGGAATCGGGGGCGGGCATCGGCGGCGCCCGCCCTGGGGGACCGTCCGCCGATGGCTCCTCCCGCCGTCAGTGTTCACGCAGTCAGGTATTGCAACTGAGCATGACACATAATTACGATCGGAGTCACAACCATGATCCAGAGGAGTCAACATGTCTGACACCGACGTTCGGACGACGTTCGCCCAGATCCTGGCGGACGTGGTGGAGGTGCCCGCGGAGAGCATCACCGACGACCAGCTGCTCATCGACGATCTCGACGTCGACTCGCTGTCGCTTGTGGAGATCATGATGCTGGTCGAGGAGCAGCTGGGTGTGAAGCTCGACGACGAGAGCGTCGCCGAACTCCGTACGGTCGGCGACGTCGTCGCGCGGGTCGAGTCGTCCCTGGTCCGGGCGTAGCCGGCCCGGCATCGTCATGACCGAGGCGACCGTTGCACCGCTCACCGAATTCATCACCCCGAACGAGCGCATGGCGCGCGTCGACATCCGGGTGATGGCCCACCGGTGCGCCCACGCCCTGCGGACCGCGGTCCGCCGGCCGGACGACCCGCTGACCGAGATCACCGGTGCCTTCAACAAGGGCGCGCTGATGTTCGCGCTGGCCGGAGACGCGGCGGAAGCGGAACACTCGTGCCGACGGCAGATCGCGGTCCTCGGACACGCTCTGACGGACCCCAGGTCGCGGGCGGTCGCGGCGGCCAACATCCTGCGCCCGTGGGTCAACATCGGGCGCCTGCGGGTACGGCAGGGCCGGTGGCGCGAGGCCCTGCCGTACTTCGCCGATGTACGGGCGTTGCTCGACCTCGAGGCCGTCGACGTGGGCGGCGTCAAGGTGTCCCGGCGGCACCTCGCCGAGCTGGCCGACCAGCCGTGGTACGCCGACCTGCGGTACTGGGCCCGCTACGTGCTCGTCCGCGACATCACCGAGGCGCACCTGCGCGGCCACGCATATGCCGAACTCGCCGACATCGTCGCCGGCTGGCGGCACGATCCCGAGCTCGCCGCGATGGCCCTGGCAACCGAGGCGCGCGCCATGGCGGACGCCGCCGGGCACGGCCCGCGGTCCTGGTCGCTGGCCGGGCACGTAGGCGCCCTGCGGCGCGCCGGGGTGCGCTCCGGCGCGGAGCTGGCCCTGGTCGTGCACGACGGTTTCCGCATGCCGTCCGGGCCCTGGGCGAACGGCGACGGCTACGCGGACGCCGACCGGACACTGGCCGAGCGCCTGCCCGCCGACCTCGAGCACGCCGGACTGCTGCTGCGTCTCGGGCAGCTGCTGCACCGCCGCAACCGCCCGGACCTGGCAGCCTGGTACCTGCGGCGGGTGCTGGACATCGCCCGGGCCGCGGGCGACGAGCCGCTGGAGGTCGACGCGGCCACCGCGCTGCTGGCGGGTGATCCGGCGGACCGGGAGGCCCTGCAGGCCAGGATCACCGCGCTTGCGGAGAGCACGCTCTACTTCCCGGTCCGCCGCCGGGCCGGGTCCGCGCCGCTGCGGGCCGCGGACGTGGCGGAGCTGCGTACCCTGCGTGACGCGGAGCTGACCCTGGTCGAGACGTTCGCGGCCCGCACCCGACCCCTGCCGGTGCACTGACCAGGCCGGACTCCCGTACCGGCGACGGCGGGGGAGTCCGGCCGGTCCGTCAGTTGCGGGCCCACGGTTCCGGTTGATCGGTGTGCAGGCGCAGCTCACGGGCCAGCACCGCGGCCTGTACGCGGCTGCGCAGATTCAGCTTGGTGAGGATCCGGCTGACGTGCGTCTTCGTCGTCGTGCTCGCCATGCCGAGCGCCTCGGCGATCTCCCGGTTGGACAGCCCCGCCCCGATGTGCGCCAGCACCTCCCGTTCCCGGGTGGTGAGTTCGTCCAGCCCGTCCGGCGACTCGGTGGTCGGCGGGGCGTACTGGTGGGCGAACGCGTTGATCACGCGACGGGTGACCTCCGGGGCGATCATCCCCTCCCCGCGCGCGATCAGGCGGATCGCCTCGATCAGTGCGTCGGCGTCGGTGTCCTTGAGCAGGAACCCGGCGGCGCCCGCCCGCAGCGCGCCGTAGACGTACTCATCGAGGTCGAAGGTGGTCAGGATGAGCACGTCGGTGAACTCCACCAACTGGCGGGTCGCCGTGATGCCGTCCATCCGCGGCATCCGGATGTCCATCAGCACCACGTCCGGCTGCAGGTGGCGGGCGAGCGTGATGGCCTCCTCGCCGTTGGACGCCTCGCCGACCACCTCGATGTCGGGGGCTGCGCTCAGCACCAGGACCAGGCCGGCGCGGACCGCGCCGTGGTCATCGGCGACCAGCACCTTCGTCGTCACTGACTCTCCTCTCTACGGGCAGGCTGACCCGGACCTGGAACGCGTGCTCGGCCGCCCCGGCGGTGAAGGACCCGCCGAGCAGCGAGGCGCGCTCGCGCATCCCGATCAGTCCCGCTTTCGCGCCCGCCGCCTCGGCCGGGATGCCGGAGGTGGTGCCGATCGGGTTGACGACCGTGAGCACCACCTGATCGGGCTGGTAGTCGACGGTCATGTCGGCCTCGCCGCGACCGTGCTTCACCGCGTTCGTCAGGCTCTCCTGGGCGATCCGGTAGGCGGCCATGTCGACCGCCACCGGCAGCGGACGGGGGGTGCCCACGGTGTGCATCCGAACGGCGAGACCGGCCTGTTCCACCTGCCGCACCAGGCCGGGGACGTCGTCGAGTCCCAACGCGCCCATCGGCGCGCTCGTGTCGTTCATCCGCAGCAGGTGGATCGACTCGCGCAGCTCGGCCAGCCCGCGTACGGCGCTCTCCCGGATCACCGACAGGGCCTGCAGCATCTGCACCGGCCGGTCCTCGCCCAGGGAGAGCGCGCCGGTGGAGTGGATCGCGATGATGCCGAGGTGGTTCGCCACCACGTCGTGCAGTTCCCGTGCCATCCGGGTCCGTTCGGCGGCCACCGCCTGCCGGTTGTCCAACTCGGCGAGGCGGGCCACCTGCTCCGCGTTGCGCCGTTCGGCCTCCGACTGGTCGCGGTGTTCCCGCAGGGTGAGCCCGCTCCACACCGGCAGGACCAGCACGATGGCCAGCAGGACGCCGGTCACCGCGGCGCCCGCCTTCTGGTAGGTCAGCATGGAGCCGATCATCACGCCGACGGTGAGCAGCCCACCGATCCACAACAGCACCCGGGACAGCCGCCGGGGACCGTGCACCGCGGCGTCGTGCAGGATCTGGCTGAAGATCACCACGGTGGCCAGCGACGGACCGATCGCCACGTCGACCGCCGTTGCGGCGGCGCCCAGCGACAGGCCGACGATCGGCATGGTCCGGGTCAGCCCGGCGGCGATACCCGCGATGGTGGCGGTGACGAGCAGCCACCCGGAATGCGGCTCCTTCTCGTTCGCGCCGAGGACCGTGAGTAACGCCGCGCCGCCGATGCAGGCCGCGGCGACCAGGACGTCGCGCCGGCTCAGCCGCATGGGGGTCATCGCATCATCCTGCTCCACGGCCGGACGGTCGGCTGCGATCGTGGCCGGGCCCTGCGCTTCGACCGGGGCCACCACCATACTCAGGCGATCGTGATCGGCAGCTCGGAGAGCCCGCGCAGGGTGAGACGGTCGCGCCGCACGGCGGGACCCGCCTGAGCGATCCGCGGGAAGCGCCGCGCCAGGTCGGCGAAGGCGATTCGGGCCTCCAGCCGGGCCAGGGCGGCGCCGAAACAGAAGTGTGGGCCGGCGCCGAAGCTCAGCGGCTGGTTGTTCGCGCGGGCCGGATCGAAGACCTCCGGCCGGTCGAAGCGGCGCTCGTCCCGGTTGGCGGCGCCCAGCAGGGCGACCACGAGATGGCCGGGAGCCAGCGACACTCCACCCAGCTCGGTCGGTGCGCCCACCACCCGCATGACGAGCTGGACCGGGGATTCAAACCGGAGGACCTCTTCGACGTACGCGGGGCTCAGCCCTGGATCGGCCCGCAGCCGATCCAGCAGCTGCGGCTGTTCCAGCAGCAGAGCCAGCCCGTTGGAGGCCAGGTCGTTGGTGGTGGCGAACCCGTTGACCAGCACCAGCGCGATGTTGGACAGCAGTTCCTCCGGGCTGAGCCGGTCATCGCCGGTGTCGGCGTTGCTGACCTCGATCAGGCCACTGATCAGGTCGTCGGCGGGGGCACGCCGGCGGTGGGCGATGAGCTCGGTGAAGTAGTCCATCATGGCCGCCGCGGCCGTGTCGGCGCGGTCGAGGTCCTGGCGGGTCTGCGTCAGTTCGAGCGTGGCATCCAGGTCGAAGGCCCACGGCCCGAACTGCGCCCGGTCCTGCTCCGGGACGCCGAACATGTCGCCGATGACACTCATCGGCAGCCGGTAGGCGAACGCGGTGTTGAAGTCGACCGTGCTGCCGTCGGCTCCGGCGTCCGCCAGCTCGTCGAGCAACTGGGTCACCCGTGCCTGCACCGAGGCGTGCATCGCGGCCACCCGCCGTGGCGTGAACGCCCAGCTGACGAGCTTGCGCATCCGTTCATGCCGGGGCGGGTTGGTGAACAGCATCGAGTCCTGGGTGAGCCGGGACGAATCCCGCAGGGCCTCGTCCCCGAACGTCGCCGCGTACCACTCCCGGTCGCCCACCCGGAAGTCGGCATCGCGCACCACCCGGTCGCAGTCCGCATACCTGCTGACCATCACCCAGCCGGTGTCGGTGTCGAGCGCGGGCTCGTGGTCGCGCAGCACCGCGTAGTGCGGATACGGGTCCAGCCGCCCCGGCGTCGTCAGCAGCGCCCGGGAGGCCCGCTTCGCGGCATACGTCAGCACCATCTCGTCGACCTCGCTCATCCCTGTACCGCCGGAAAGTCGCCGGCGAGTTCGTCCAGTCCCGGGGCCACGTCGTCGAGCCGGACGTCGACCACCACCACCGCGGGCCGTCCCCGGCGGCACCACCGCAGGCCCTGCCGCAGCGCCGGCCGCAGCGCGTCGCGGTCGGCGACCCGTACGGTCCACTCGCCCGCGGGCCCGTCCGCTCCGGCGGTGGATCCGGCGACCGGCCGGGGGCGGGTGAAACGGAACCGGCTCCGCCCTCCGCTGTGCTGAGTGAGCTGTTGTTGCAGCCACCCGTAGCCGCCGTTGTCGAGCACCACGTAGAGCACACCGGCGCCCGCTTCGACGGCGGTGGCGAGGTCGCTGCGGAACAGATTGAAGGCGCCGTCGCCGACCAGGGCCACCGTGGTGCGCGCGGGAACGGCCAGCGAGACCCCGACCGCCGCCGCGGCGCCGAAGCCGAGGCTGGTCTGTTCGCTGGGTGCCACGAACGTGCCGCCGGTGTATGCCGGCCAGAAGTACGACCACATGTCCTGCAGGCCGTTCTCCTGCACGAGAATCCGGTCCGGCGCGAGGTCCTGCACGGCGGCCAGGATCTCGACGATGCGCAGGTGCGGACCGGCGGCAGCCTCCGTCAGTCGGTCGGTGTGCTGGGCCAGCGCGGCGCCGCGTACGGATGCCGGACCGGCCACGTGGGGGGTGCCGGGGCCGGCGGGTCCCAGGCCCTCGAGCAGGGCGCTCACCGTACGCCGGACGTCGGCCAGCACGATCGGGCCGGGCCGGTCGTGGACGACGTCGGCCTCGGCCACGTTGATCTGCACCACGGGCGGTGCGGGGCAACGGTGCTCCCAGCCGAACGTGGCGGTCTCCTCCAGGCGGCTGCCGAGGGCCACGACCAGATCGGTCCGCGCCCAGAGGTCGGTCGTGGCGGGGTGCGCGTAGAGACCGGCGAGGCCGCAGAAGTGCGGGTGGTCCTCGTCGACCACCCCGCGCCCGGAGGCGGTGGTGATCATCGGCGCGCCGAGCCGTTCGGCCAGCCGCTCAATGATCCGGTCGGTGTTGCGGTGCCGGGCTCCGCCGCCGATGAGCAGCATTGGACGGTCGGCGCGGCGCACCGCGGCGAGCGCCGCCGCGTACGCGTCCGGGTCCGGGGCCGGACGGTGCGCCGGTGCCCGGCGCCACTCGCGCTCGGGCACCGGGCCGCCTCCGATCTCCTCGGGCAGTTCGAGATAGACCGGGCCGGGGGCGCCGTTGGCGGCGACGAAGAACGCGCGTTCGAGCGCGGCGCCGAGCCGTTGCGGGGTATCCACGCGGTGACACCACTTGACGAGCGGGCGGACGATGCTGAGCTGGTCCAGCTCCTGGAAGGCGCCGGTGCCGCGCCGCTCGGCCGCGGTGCCGGTCGCGAGCAGGACGACCGGGACGCGTGCGGCGTTGGCTTCGAGGAGGCCGGTCACCGTGTTGGTCACCGCGGGTCCCTTGCCCACCACACACACCGCCGTGGTGCCGCCGGCGAGCGCATGGCCGATCGCCATGAACATGGCGTTGCGCTGGTCACGGCTGAGCACCATCCGCATGTCCCGCTCCTCGAGGGCGGCGAGCAGATGGAGATCGTCGGAGGGAAGCCCGAAGAGGGTTTGTACGCCCAGCTGGTGCAGGCCCTCGACCACGGCCTGCCAGCCGGAGCGGTACGACCGGTTCGCATTCACGGGGTGTCCTCGATCTGTCATGCCCGACGTCAATTCGTCGGGGGCCGGGCACGGGTGAGACTTCGGGGGTGCGTGCCAACCTTGACTCACTTTACAAGAGCCTGTCAATATTTGACAGCCGGGTCCCGAGCCCGGTGACCGGTAATGCGAAGTGGGTACTCCGTTTGGGGCTCGACACATCACCCGGCGCGTCCATTTAATGACTGCGTGGTGTGTTATAACGTTCCCTGGTGTTTTTCCGTTCGTTGCCCGGTTCACGGGGCGCCCGTCGCGGCAGCACCGGGCCGCATGACAGCGCGGCTCGCCGCGTCACGGGCCGTCGCCGCGTGACCGGGTCCGTCGGCCGTACCTGGATCGTGCCGGCGCCGCACGGCGCCGCGCCCGTCCGGCCCGGTGCCGTGGCCCTGTACGATCCGGTGGCTGCAGCCGCGGCGGCGCACGCCCGGCCGTGGTGACGGCGCCCCAGCGCGCGGAGGTTGTCGTGATCGTCCAGCCGGCCTTCGGCCAACGTGTCAAGCAGCTGCGCCGGCAGCTCGGCCTCCCGCAGGCCGAGGTCGCCGGGACGGAGATGTCCGCCAGCTACATCTCGCTGGTCGAGAGCGGCCGCCGTACCCCGAGTGACGAGATGGCGCGCATCATCGCCCGCCGGCTCGGTGTCGAGGTGGCGGAACTCGCCGCGCCCCCGGATCCGCCGGTCCGGCCGGGGCGCCGGATGAACCTGGCGAGCCGGTTGGTCGCCGCGGGATCCGTGCGCGCCGGCGGCGATCTGGACTCCGCGCGCTCGCTGGCCGAGGCTCTGGTGGCCGACATCGACAGCCCCGACGATGACGATCTCTCGTGGGAGGCGCGCTGGCTGCTGGCCGAGATCCTCGCCCAGCAGCACGACTTTGCCCGGTACGACGGCGCGCTCGAGCAACTGCGTACGCATCCCTTCACCGCGGACTCGCCCGAGCTGCTCACCCGGGTGGCCGCCGCGACGGCCGAGCATGCGCGCCAGCGCGGCCGTCTCGAGGCGTGCGTCGCCACGGCCGAGACCGCGCTGGTCGTCGCGGAGGGCCTGCCCGTGACGGCCCCGGAACGGCTCCAGCTCGAGACGACCCTGCTGGCCGCGTTCGCGATGGGCGAGGAGGTGCGGCAGGCCGAACCGCTGGCGGCCCACCTCATGGAGGTGCTTCCCGACGTCGCGACCCGGTTCGCCCGCAGCAACATCCTGTGGACAACCGCGGCGGTCCGGTTTCTCGGCGGCGTTCCGGGTGCCGCCGCCGAACTCATCGAGCAGGCGTTGGCCGAGGTCACACCCGCCGCCGACCTGGCCCGGTGGGCGGCGCTGTGCCGGTCGGCCGCCGCGATCCGGTTGGGCGGTGACGGCGGCCTCGACCCGGTGTGGGAGCGTCTGCGGCGCTCCCGGCAGGCGTTCGAGCTGATCGGCGCGCCGGTCGATCTGGCGGAACTGGCCGGGCTGGAGGCGCTGGCGCACCTGAAGGACGCGAACCCCGACGCTGCGGTGCAGAGCATCGACTCGGCGCCGGCCGACCTGGGCGACGCGTCGCCCGTACGCCGTGCCGGGGTGTGCATCGCGGTCGGCCGGGCACGGGCCGGCGCCGGGCAGCAGGGCCAGGCCCTGGCCGCCTACCGTCAGGCTGCGGAATTGTACGAGGAATCGGGCATGTACAAGTCCGCCGTGCGGGTCTGGCGCGAGCTGAACGGTGTCGTCGAGGCGGGCACGTCCATCGAGCCGGCAATGGCGGGCTGGCCGGCCGTCATGCTCCCGTAGTCGATTTGCCACATCCGGACGTGGCATTGATCGTCGGGAGTGGCCACGGCCGCCGTGACCGACGTGGACACCGGGATGTCGCGGACGTACACGGCCTCCTGGGCGGCGGCCCACCGGGTCGTGTTGCACGCGGCGCTCTCCGCCGAACTGGTGTCCAGCGTCCCGGCCAGGCTGATCCGCCGGCCGGTGAGCCGCAGTGCGGCGTCCTTGCGGGACCAGAACTGGGACAGCTGCAGTCGGCGGCGATCCGGCGGCGCCTGCCGAAGTAGTTCCTGTTCCGCCGGGGTGAGCAGGCCCAGCAGGTGGGAGGAGTTCGGAGCCACCCGGCTGACGGCCGCCGACACCCGGCGGTCGCGGGCGACGGCGATCAGGACGTGTTCCCCGTCGCGGCTCACATCCATGCAGATCCCGCCGGGCAGGGTGAGCGGACGGCCCAACGTGCGGGAGTCGAGGTGCACCCGCAGGGCGGGGAAACCGGCCAGCGTCAGCACCCGGTCCATGAGGTCGCGGACCGACGCGCCTCGTGAGCCGTCCGGTGCATCCGCGGCAGACCCGTCATCCCTCAGGGTGCTGCAGAAGACATTAATCTCCTGTGCGCACAACGAAATACATGCAAGGCTTTCCGCACTCAACACGCGACCCCCCGTAATGGTCTTGGTTCAGTGATTCTCTGCATTATTAAAGGATGTTCACGCTACTCGGCGTGTATCGATGCGCCGAGGACTATACCTGAACGGTCAACAGGTGCGCGACGAGGGGAATGGCCCGCCCGTATCTGCAAAATGCGGATGGTTGACCGCATGACAACCCGTCATGGGACCGCCCGCCGCTCCGGTCCGACGCCTGTCTGATGGGGACGGTCGGGTCCGGTCGTCCGCGCGGCGAACGCGGCGCCGCCGATGGCGGGAACCCGCTCGCGACGGGGGACGTCCGGACCGCCGCCCCGGGTGCGGACCGTTTGCTGGGGATAGGGGCGTATTCCGATCACCGATACCTTCACGATGTGACGCGCCTGTGGCATCGCCACGGTACGAGCCGCGGTCGGCCTCCGCATCGGACAAAGGATGTACGTCCCCATGCTTCCGGAGGGTGACTTCGCGGCGCCGCCGGATGTACGCGCTGGACGCAAGCGGTCCTGCCGGGCGGCGCACGGAGTAGGCGCAACCGCGTACTCCGGCATATCGAAGAGGGACCGACGCGCGTCATCATCGAGTGCGCAGTTGGATTTCTCTTGACTCATCTTGACTCGCCTCAGTCAAGATGGCACGATGCCGTCACCCCAATACTTGGAGTTCCCGACCATGCGCCTTCTCGACGGCAAGAACGTATTAGTCTCCGGCCTGCTCACCGAGTCATCCATCGCATTCCACGTGGCGCGGGCGGCACAGGAACACGGGGCAACCGTCGTGACCACCGGATACGGTCGGCTGAGCCTGGTCCGCCGGGTCGCCAACCGGCTTCCGCGGCCCGTACCCGTCATCGAGCTGGACGTCACCGACGAGACGCAGCTCGCCGGGCTGGCCGGTGCGGTGCGTGAGCACGTTGCCGAGCTGCACGGTGTCGTCCACTCCATCGCCTACGCACCGTCTGCCGCGCTGGGCGGAGGCTTCCTCACCACCGGGTGGACGGACGTCGCGGCTGCGCTGCAGGTGTCCACCCACTCCCTGGTGTCCCTGACCGGAGCGGTCCGTGACCTGCTGAATCCCGGCGCCGCCGTCGTCGGCCTCGACTTCGACGCCACGGTCGCCTGGCCGGGTTACGACTGGATGGGCGTGGCCAAGGCGGGCCTGGAGTCGGCCGCCCGCTATCTCGCCCTCTACCTGGGAGACGCGGGTATCCGTACCAATCTGGTCGCGGCGGGGCCGCTGCACACCGTGGCGGCCAACAGCATCGGCCGCGCCAGGGACAACGAGGACTTCGGGCAGCGCTGGAGCGAGCGCGCACCCCTGGGCTGGAACACCAAGGATCCGGAACCGGTGGCGCGTACCTGTGTCGCCCTGCTCTCCGACCTCATGCCGGCGACCACCGGCCAGATCGTGCACGTCGACGGCGGGGCACACGCCGTCGGCCACCCCTGAGTCGCCGCCGTGGCGCCCATCGCCCGATTCACCGGGATCGACGATCTGGTCGGCCGGGACCTGCTCGGCACGAGTGACTGGGTTCTCGTGGACCAGCAGCTCATCGACCGCTTCGCCGACGTCACCGGCGATCGGCAGTGGATCCATGTGGATCCGGAGCGTGCCCGCCGGGACGGCCCGTTCGGATCGACTATCGCCCACGGCGCGCTCACGCTGTCGCTCTGCGTGACGTTCCTGGAGGAGATCTTCAGCGTGGACGGCGTGACGTACATGATCAACGGCGGCTTCGACCGGGTCCGGTTCCAGACTCCGGTCCGGGCGGGGTCGCACGTGCGCGGTGTCGTTCACCTGCGGCATACCCGGCGGATGGCCGCCGGGGCGAGGGTGGTCGTGCGGACGACCGCGGAGATCCAAGGCGAGCGGCGACCCGCCTGCGTGGCGGATCACGTGCTGGTTCTGCAGATGTGACTCAGGGCAGGTACCGCCATTCCAACCCCACCCTGCGGCTGGCTGCGATCGGGCCACCTGAATGGTCGTGCGGGCGAGTCCCCCTCACCCGCGTCCGGCATGCACCACGACGAACAACCCCCGTGCGGTGCCGTCCGGCAGCTGCCAGCAACCGGCGACATGGCCGGTCGCGTCCGTGGGAACGACCGCGGCGGGACGCAGGACCCGGAGCAGGCGCAGGGTCGCACCGTGCGGTCCACGCAGCTCGGTGCCGGTGTGGTCGTCGAGCACAGCGGCAGTGAAGTCGGCGCCGACGAGTCCGTCACCCGTGTAGGCGCGAGTGACCTCCCGGTCTGGAGTGTTGCTGGTGCTCTGGTGCTGCGCCTGCGCCCGGCCCTCGATCAGGGACAGCAACTGGGCGACCAGCACCGGGTCGTGGCAGCCGTCGTAGGCCCAGCGCCGCCCGAGGACTCCGTGCTCCATCGTCCCGACGAGGGCGTGCTCGGCCCCGTCGAGCGGGGCGCCGCGATAGGTGAGCGGCACCAGGTAGGCGACCGGCTGAGCGCCGGAGGCGTCCGTGACCACCAGGAATTCGATGCCCACCTCCCCCTCGGGGTCGTCCAGGCGGAAACCACCGGCCTTGGCCAGGTCCGGTTCGCCGTCCCCGATGTACCAGGGCCGGGAGGGTAGCCAGGGAGCGAGGAGTTCGAGCTTGGTGGGCGTGAGGGTGGTGGTGTGGTGGATGACGGCCATGCCGACGATTCTGCCCGTGGCGGGAAAGCGACCTCCAGCGAGATTGCGACTCGGGTGCGCGCCTGTCCGCCCCGGACGGGCGATGTGCGGGAAGATGCCGAGCAGGGTGAGGAGGCGAGGCGATGACGGAGGCGTCCCCGGCGGCGATCTCCATTGTCCCGGCCAACGAGGCGACCGGGCACGACCTGGCAGCGATCTTCGGGGTACGCGGGGAGGCGTCGCGCTGCCACTGCCAGTGGTTCAAGATCCGGGATGCCCAGTGGGGCTCGGTCCCGGCCGGGGAGAAGGCGCGGCGCCTGCGGGAGCAGACGCACTGCGGTGATCGTACGGCCGGCGCGACGAGCGGTCTGGTCGCGTACCTCGACGGCGAACCGGCCGGCTGGTGCGCGGTCGAACCGCGAACCGAGTACGTGCGCCTGCTCCGCAGCCGGGTGCCGTGGAGCGGCCGCGACCAGGACCGTACGGATGCCGGGGTGTGGGCCGTGACCTGCTTCGTCACCCGGACCGGGTTCCGCCGTCGCGGGATCAGCCGGGCGCTGGCGGCCGCCGCGGTGGGATTCGCGCGCGAGCGCGGTGCCCGGGCCCTGGAGGGGTACCCGATCATCACCCGGCCGGGCCAGACCTTCGGCTGGGGCGAACTGTACGTCGGCAGCCGCAACATCTTCGCCGCCGCCGGGTTCACCCAGGTCTCCACGCCGACGCCCCGGCGCGCCGTGATGCGGATCGACTTCTGCTAGCGGCGCCCGCGCGCCACCCGATGGTGGTATGCGGTGGTGAAACGCGCCGAACGCCAGGGGACCAGCGTAATGTCGGCACTACGCTGAGGAATCGCGTCGGGAGCGCTCCGATGACCGTACTGCTGCTGGCCGAGGACGACCCCGATCTTCGCGATGGGTTGCAGCGCCTGATGCAGCGGGCCGGCTTCGAGGTCCACGCCGCGGACAACGGCAGCAGTGCGCTGCACCTCGCGGCCGCCGTGTCGCCGGATGTGGTGCTCACCGACCTGGACATGCCGGAACTCGACGGCCTGGCGTTGTGCCAGGCGGTCCGTGGCATGCCCGAGATCGGCGACATCCCCGTCGCGTTGCTGAGCGGCCGGTTGCGCTCGGCGGACACGGATCTGCGCGCCGCCGGTGTCTGCGCCGTCCTGCTCAAGCCGATACCGAACGCAGAGCTGGTCGATGCGGTGCACGCACTCGCGGCGTACGGGCGGCATCCGCACGACACGCCACCGTGCCACCCCGGCCCCGGGCCTGCCGAGGAGGCGGGGCGCCGCGCGGCGGCCGTTCCGGCGGGCGGCGGCCTGCCCCGGCGTGATCGGCGGACCGGGGGCGTGGCCGCGGATCCGCTGGCAGACTCGCGGAATGAGCTCTGACAAGGCCGAGGTGCTCGCACGTACGGGCAGTCATGCGGTCGTGCACCTGCCGGGCCGCGCGTTCCCCGGCATCCACGTGCCCGGGGACGGCTTCGCGGCGCTGCACCTGCACCTTGCCGCGGCCGCGCGGGCGCTGCGCGTGGAGCCGGGAGATCCGGACGCCCTGGGCGAGCTGGATCATGTGGTCGGGGAGGTGGGCGCCGTGCTGGAGGCGTACGAGCGGACGCTGGCCGAGCGGGGCATCCGGCGTCCGTACTGATCTCGTCGTACCCCCGGCCTAGCGTGGCCCCATGATGGAGACCGCCGACGAGCTGGCCGACCTGCAACGGCTGCTCGATGCTTCACACACCACGTCGACCGAGCATCTGCGGGGCATCATCGACGCGGATCGCAGGCTGACGGCACACGATCTTGCCGCGTTGCTCACCGGCATGCGGGTGCTCAGTGTCGCCACCGTGACCGCCGCCGGTGAGCCGCGCATCAGCGCGCTCGACGGCCACTTCCTGCACGCCACGTGGACGTTCAGCACGAGCGCGACGGCCGCCAAGGCCCGCCATCTCCAGGCGCGGCCCGCGGTCAGCGTCGCGCACATCGACGGGGAGGAGATGGCCGTCTTCAGCCACGGCCGGGTCGAGGTCATGTCGCCGCAGGATCCGCGCTGGGGCGAGACCATCGATCATTGGACGGCGCATTACGGCAGCTCACCCCTGTCGTGGGGGGACGAGATCCGGATGTATCGCCTGCGCCCACACTGGATGGTGGGTTACGCCTTCAAGCGCACCGAACTGCTCGCCTCGCGCGGCATCACGGGCTGAGGCCACGAAAGCGATGGACGTTCAAATCTTCGACGCATTTCATTGCGAAGATCGGTGTCGCCCAGGGTGAGCGCGGCGTGGCGCAGGGGAATGAACGGTGCGGCCGCCGCCCGCCGGGGCGGGGTTGAGAGCCGCAGGCTGCGTGTGCAAGGGGGGCCGCAGTCCTGCGCGCGGGGGTGGGGCCGCCCAGCGGTCCCGCCCCTGCACTCGCCGGGGCTAAACTCCGCAGGTGGTCGAGGCGCCGGAGTGGGATGTCGCCGTTGTCGGAGCGGGGCCCGGGGGTCTCGCGGCGGCCTGCGCCGCAGCGTCGGCCGGAGCCCGGACGGTGGTCCTCGAGCGCGCCGCGCACCCGCGCTACAAGACGTGCGGGGGCGGCCTCATCGGCACCTCACTGGGCATCGCCGCGGCCCGGATCGCGGTGCCCGCCCGGGACACGGTCGCCGCGATCACGTTCGCGTGCAACGGGCGGCGGGCGTTCACCCGGCGGGCCGGGGACACTCCGCTGCTGACGATGGTGCGCCGCGACGATTTCGACCTCGCCTGGCATGACGCGGCGCTCGCCGCCGGTGCCAAGGTGCGGCAGAACTGCCAGGCCAGGAGCATCACCCAGGACCAGGCAGCCGCGTCGATCGGGCTGGCGGACGGCTCGACGGTCACCGCGCGGGTGGTGATCGGCGCCGACGGTTCCGCGGGCATCACGTCGCGCCACGTCGGGGTCACGTTCGACCAGCAGGATCTGGGGCTGGAGGTCGAGGTCGTGCCGGATTCCGCCCAGCGCGCCGCCTGGCGGGGCCGGGTGTTGCTGGACTGGGGGCCGGTGCCGGGCTCGTACGGCTGGGTCTTCCCGAAGGACGACGAGCTGACGGTCGGCGTGATCATGGCGAAGGGTCGCGGCGGTGACACGAAGGAGTACCTCGGGCGGTTTCTGCACCGGCTGGGCCTGGCAGACCGCCCCGTCCGGCGCGATTCCGGCCACCTGACCCGGTGCCGCAGCGGGGACGCGCCGTTGCGCCGGGGTCGCGTCCTGGTCGTCGGCGACGCCGCAGGCCTGCTGGAGCCCTGGACCCGTGAGGGGATCAGCTACGCGCTGCGCTCCGGCACGTGGGCGGGACAGGCCGCCGCGACCGCCTGCAGCCGGCCGGCCGAGGCGGGGCCGCTGGGGGAATACGAGCGGCTCGTGGCCGACGAGTTGCAGCCGGAGATGGCGGCCGGGCGCCGGTTGCTGGACGTCTTCGAGCGCCATCCCGGCCTGGTGCACGCGGCGATGGCCACCCCGCTGGGTTGGCGGGCGTTCACGGCGTTCTGCCGCGGCGAGCTGTCCATGGCCCATGTCCTGCGCAGGCCGTCGATCCGGCTGGCGGTGCGCGCTCTGGGTGGCCCGGCCCCGGCGCCTGCCACGGAGGACCGGCGGGCTCGGTGGCCCGCGAATCCGTCAGGGTGATCACCACCCGGTGCGACGTCAGTACAGCGGTGGTGGCTCGGTGGGATCGGCGGCGCGCCGGTTCCAGGGGGCCCACCGGACGGCGGCCGCGTATCCCTCGTGCCGGGCGGCCCGTGCCTGCCGACCCGAGAGTGGCCCGCTGCGCCCCTGGCTGAAGTCCGGACCGACCAGCCGGGTCTCCCACCACGAGCCGTGGAGGCGGCGCCGTACGCCCTCCCACAGCCCGCCCTCGACGTGCGCGTAGATCTCCCGGTGCAGATCGTCGACGAGTTGCTTGGGATCCTCGTCGCAGGTGTCGCAGCCGCACACCGGCAGCGCCAGTTCGTGCCAGCGGCCGAGGCGTACCGTGAGGCCGGGGAAGTCGGTGAACCCGATCGCGACCGGCCCGGCCACGGGGGCACGGGGGATCAGCCGCACGATGCGCACCAGCGGGCCGTCCGCGCGCCCCTCGAAGGGTTCCCTGGTCTCCCGCCGCTCGACGGTGTACCGCTCGGTCAGCTCGTCCAGCAACACTTCGGCCGCGTCGTGGAGCAGGTCGAAGCGCCCCGGATCGGTGACCCGGAGGTACGTCTCGGGCGGCGGGTCGGCGTCCCCCATCTGGGCATTATGCCGCGGCGGCTGAGCCACGCTCAGTCGAACGGGAACCCGGGGCCGCCGTAAACGGCGGCCGAAGGTGCGTGCGATCCGGGGCTGCGGACCGCGCGCACCATGATTACCGGGTCAGTTGAAGGTGAACTCGCCCGCGGTGACGCCGTCGACGAAGGCGATCCACTCCTGTTCCGTGAACGCGAGGGCGGCGGCGCCGGGATTCTTGGAATCGCGGATCAGGTAGGTGTCGTCGACCTTCGCTACCTCGACGCAGGTGCCGTTGCCGCAGCGGGAACTCTTCCGCCACTGGGGTTCGATGCTGTCGCTCATGTGCGCGTCCTTTCAAGGAATCCCCACGGACCAGCGCACGCACCGGCCTGCGGGTCGGTGAGTCTTACTGCTTATTCGGGTCGCCCGGCGGGCTGTGTTCAGCCGCGCGCAGGGCTCTGATCCGGTCACGGACGAAGGCGACGGTGGTCGCCTCGTCCGTGGCCGCGCTCCATACCTTGTCGTACCGGTTGCGGTGCCGTGAGGTGGTGGCGAGGTCCTCCACCAGCTCGTCGGTCAGACCGTTCTCCCGGTACAGCACCGCGTTCTCGGGTACGTCCTCGCCCAGGACCAGTACCTCGAAGGCGGCGTTGTTGGTCATCGGTGTGTCCACGGCGAACGGGATCATCCGCAGGTGGACGTGGCCGCTGGCGGCCAGGTCGACGAGCTGTTCCAACTGCTCGGCCATGACCGCGTTGCCGCCGATCGCCCGCCAGAGCACCGATTCGTCGATGAGGATGTAGATCTGCATGTGGTCGAGCCGCGCGTCCAGGGTCTCGCGGCGGCGCTGGCGCGCCTCGACCCGGTAGCGGATCTGTTCCTGGCTCAGCTCGTCGTCCCACTTGCGCATGAGCGCCTCGGCGTACGCGGGCGTCTGCAGCGGTCCGGGCAGGTGGTAGAAGCAGTAGTACCGGATCGCCGCCATCTCGGCCTCGAACTCGATGAGCCGCCGCAGCGGATCCGTGAGGTGTTCGCGGAATTCCGGGGCCTGCCACCAGAAGCGACGCTGCCGGGTTCGGGCGATCTTGGCGGCCTGTAACAGGTCGTTGATGCGCGCGCGGTCCTTGATGCCGAGGTACGTCAGCAGCGGGCGGAGGTCGTTCGGCGCGATGCTGACCTCGCCGCCCTCGATGCGGATGACCTTGCTGAGTGACCATTCCATCTCGTCGGCGACCTGCTGCTGGGTCAACTCCGCCGCCTCGCGGGCCTCGCGGAGTGCCAGGCGTACGCGCCGCCTGGCCACGGTGGGCGAGTCACCCTCAGCCATGAGTCCTTCATCGTCGATGAGAATCGAGGTTGCCTGCGGCAATCATGCCACCTCGCTGGATGCCAGCTTGCATCCAGCGAGGTCGCGCGTCATCTTACTTACTGTCATATCAGAACGAATCTGGGTGCGCATAAGTTCACCGAAAAGTAACGGACTCACTCGTTGGGGTGGCCGGGCGGCGATCAGGTGACAACCAGGCCGTAGCCGGCCGTCGGTGGCCGAGCAGCCTCCATCGACCGCCGCAGACCGCGACTGACCTGGTTGAACACCCGCAGGTCGGACTGTGCGTACAGGACTACGTCGCGTCCGCGGTAGGTCGCCTGTAGCCGCCAGGTCCGTGATCGCGTCCGGGCGAGGGTCACCGCGAGTGCACCCGCTGTCGCGACGGTCAGCAGGCCCAGCACGAGGGTCGGCGGGTTGGTCAGCGTGGCCCAGCCGGCGGAGGCCAGCAGGACCGCGCCGCCCGCCATGATCGGGTACGCGTGCGTGGCGGGCTGCCTGCTGACCATGACGTGCCGCAGCTCGCGGATCTCGAAGACCCGGGTCGAAGTGGTGCGCCACACGAAGTGCTCGTCCGTGACCACCGCGTCCGGTCCGCGGTAGTAGGTACGTGTGCTCATCGCGAAACTCCTCTCCGCCGCTTCTTGCGAGGGGAGGAGAGCCGAGCCACCATTGGCGCTGAGAGAGTCCCCCGCCTCGCTCGTTACCACCAGGCGTAGCTCCAGAGGCGACAACGGCACCCGGTTGCCGCCGGGTGCCGTTGCGTTGTCTCCCTCCAACTCCGCCCTGTTGCCTGCATCCTCCAGTACAGCACGCCACCCGTCTGATCGCTACACTCCAAGTTGCCATGTCGCAGACTGCGTACAAGCTGAGTGGTGACCACGTCTCGACGGCGCATCCGCCGGCCCGGCGACCTGGGAGAACAGGCGCCGGATCCGGCCTGCGGAAGGCTGCCCGTCCATTGCGGAAGCGTGAGACCATACGCCGAACGAGACCCCGCCACGGCGCCGCGAGAGACAAGAGGAACGCCGCACCGTCGGCGCGACCACCGCCAGCGCCGGCACACGTCAGCGCCACGCCAGGGACCAAAGACTCGTTTCATCGAGAGGCTCGTCGGGTAGACCGGACATCGATACATCCCGCAGCCGCGGCAGGCACAGCGCGGCCCTACCGCCGGACACATCCAGGACACCGCAGCTTGGGGAGGCTGAACAGGGCATGGAGAGTCGACTGCGGATCGGGGGCGAGGCGGTGCAACCGGTGCTCGTCATGTTCCCGCTAGGACTGTTCGCGATGGCCGTCATCTTCGACGTCGCGGATCTGCTCGGCGCCCCGCAGTTCCTCGGCGCTCTGGCGTACTGGAACATCGTCGCGGGCCTGGTCGGCGGCGTACTCGCCACAGTGGCCGGTGCCATCGACGTGGCCTACGTGCCGCACCGCACCGCCGCCAAGCGGGCCGGGGTGCTGCGCATCCTGGGCAGCATGGGCGTACTGATCCTCTTCACGGTCATCCTGATCCTGCGCATGCGGACCCCCGACCGGGTCGCGGGCGGTGGCCTGCTGGCGGTCGAACTGCTGGCCCTCGCCGCGGCCGGTTTCGTCGCCTGGCGCGGCAGCGACCTCGTCGCCCAGCGTCGCGAGCCGGTGCTCGCCCGGGCCCAGCCCCGCCACCGCGGCTACTGAGCGCGGGCCGCCGCGGCCGCGATCCACGCCTCGTCCTCGGCCTTCTTGCGGGCGATCCCGTTCGCGCCGTCGTAGCGGACGAACGCCGGCAGGGCCGCCGCGAGCGCCGCGGTGCCGACCACGCAGAGCACCCCGCCCACCCAGATCGAGCCACCCACGCCCAGCCGGGTTCGCGCCATCATGCCGGAGCGCAGCTGACCCAGCAGCGGGCCGGTGGTGTAGGACAGCATCTCGATCCCGGCCAGCCGTCCCCGCAGGTGGTCCGGGATGGTCTGGCTCCAGATGATCATGCGGAAGATGCCGGAGACCATGTCGGCGGCCCCCGCGAACGCCAGGCAGAACAGGGTGAGCCAGAGCATGTGCGACAGGCCGACGCCGACGATGCCGACCCCCCACAGCGCCGCCGCGATGATCACCATGAGGCCGTGCCGGTGCACCCGGCCGGTCCAGCCGGAGCCGACCGTGGCCAGCAGCGAGCCGACGGCGGGGGCGGCGTACAGCAGGCCGAGCACCTTCGGGCCGCCGAGCTGCATGGCCAGGAACGGATAGAGGGCCTGGGGCATGCCGAAGAACATCGCGTTGATGTCCACCAGATAGGTGCCGAGCAGTTCGGGGCGGTTCTTCGCGTACTTCAGGCCGGTGGCCACCGAGCGGATCGAGGGGCGGTCCGCGTCCGGCGGGGGCGGGACCGCGCGGACCAGCGACAGGCAGATCAGCGAGACCGCGAAGGTGGCCAGGTCGATCGCGTACACCCAGGCCAGGTCGACGGTGGCCAGCAGCACCCCGGCCAGCGCGGGGCCGCCCAGCTGGGCGATCTGCATCCCCAGCGACTGCAGCGCGCTGGTCGCGGGGATCTCTTCGGGCGTCACCAGCCGGGGCAGCATCGCCTCCAGCGCGGGGCGCTGCACGCCGTCGATGGCGGCGGTCGCCGCGGCGACCAGGTACAGCAGCCACAGGTGCGGACGGTCGGACAGGGCGTTGACCAACAGCACCCCGCACAGGGCCGCGAGGGCGAGTTCACCGCCGCGGACCAGCAGGCGGCGGTCCAGGAAGTCGGCCAGCGCGCCGCCCACGAACGCCATCACCAGCAGGGGCACCAACTCGAAGACGCCGAGCAGGCCGACGGCCAGCGGGTCGTGGGTGATGGCCGCGACCTGGAACGGGATCGTGACGTACGTAATGAACGACCCGAAGCCGGACACCGCGCCGCCCGCGAAGACCAGGCGGAAGTCGCGGGAGCTGCGCAGCGGGGTGAGGTCCAGCCCCAGCCGCCGCCGGGGTCGGTCGGTCACGCCCGGGATCGTGTCACGGACCCGGTGTAGTGGCCGAACGATTTTCGCGTTACTTGATGACCATGGTGCCGGTGCGCTGGAAGGCGGCCAGATCCGCGAGCGTCTCCTGGATGACCTTGGACTGCGGGCCCGGCAGCGCGTCCAGCGGGAAGAACCCGGCGTCCACCGACTCGTCCGTCACGGTCTGCAGCTCGCCCTCCCACGCATGGATCCGGAACGACATCATGATCTGCTGGTACGTGTGCCCGTAGTCATTGGTGTACGTGTACCGGCTGTAGAACGCGAACGGGGTCAGCGACGTGGCGCGCAGCCCGGTCTCCTCCCACACCTCCCGGATCGCGCAGTCCTGCATGCTCTCGCCCAGCTCCATCGCGCCCGCCGGGATGGCCCAGCGCCCGTTGTCGGACCGCTGGATCAGCAGCAGCCTGTCCGCGTCATCGAGAATCACCCCGCGCGCGCCCACGAACAGCAGGGTGTCGCCGTCGCCGACACTCGCGCGCACCCGCCCCAGATACGATTCAGCCCACGTCAATGCCACCCGTGCAGCCTAGTCAGGCGGACTTCTTCGCCGCCTTCTTCGCGGTGGTCGTCTTCTTCGCCGGGGCCGCCTTCTTCGCCGTCGCGGCCTTCTTCGCCGTCGCGGTCTTCTTGGCCGCGGTGGTGGTCTTCCCGGCGGTGGTGGTCTTCTTCGCGGCGGTCTTGCCCGGCGCGGCCTTCAGCGGGGTGGCCTCGATCGCCCGTGCCCGGGCCTCCGGGGACTCGCCACGAGCCGCCTTGGCCCGCTCGACGGAGGCCTTGAGCGCCGCCATGAGATCCACCGCGGCGGCCGGTGCCTCCTCGGCCTCCTCCGGCGTGACGACCTCCCGGCCCTCCACCTTGGCGTCGATGACCTCCTGTAGGGCGGCCCGGTAATTGTCCGTGAACTCGTCCGGCTTGAAACTGCCCGCCATCGAGTCGATCAGGGAACTGGCCATGGCCAGCTCGGCGGGGCGGGTCTCGACGTCGTCGTCCAGGAAGCCGAAGTCCGGGGTGCGCACCTCGTCCGGCCAGAGCATCGTGTTCAGCACCAGTACGTCGTCGCGGACCCGCAGCGTGGCCAGCTGCTCGCGCTGGCGCAGCGCCACCTTTACGATGGCGACCCGGTCGGCGTCGGTGAGGGCGTCGCGCAGCAGCACGTACGGCTTGGCGGCCTGGCCCTCGGGCTCCAGGTAGTAGGCCTTCGCGTACATGATCGGGTCGATCTGGTCGGCGGGAACGAAGGCCAGCACGTCGATCGCGTGCGAGGTGGTCAACGGCAGGTCCGCGAAGTCGTCGTCGGTGAGGATCACCATCTCGCCGCCGCCGATGTCGTACCCCTTGGCGATGTCGTCGTAGCTGACCTCTTCGCCGTCCACGGAGCAGACCCGCTTGTACTTGATCCGGCCGCCGTCGGTGCGGTGCACCTGATGGAACCGGATGTCCTTCTCCTCCGTGGCCGAGAAGAGTTTGACCGAGATCGACACGAGGCCGAACGACACCGCGCCCTTCCAGATCGCCCGCATGCCCCGCCCTCCCGCCGTGGCAGCCGTTCCGGTCAGACCCGGGCTGAGCTGCCGGAATCGCGTTGATACCCGATCAGGATCGCATCACCGACACGGCTGCGTAAGGTGTTCGCACCTGCCTATGGTGATCGAATGGCCGGTGCACCGCTGTCCCCGATGCTCGCCACCGCGGGCGTCCTGCCGGCGGGACCGGGGTGGAGCTACGAGTTCAAGTGGGACGGCGTGCGCGTGCTGGCGTCCTTCGCGGGTGGGCCGCCCCGGCTCTGGGCCCGTTCCGGCACGCTGGTCACCGTGGCGTATCCCGAGGTGGCGGGGCTGGACCTGCCCGCCGGGACGTTGCTGGACGGCGAGATGGTGGTGCTCGACACCAGCGGGCGGCCGTCGTTCACGGCGCTCGCGGAGCGGATGCACGTGCGCGACACCGGGCGGGCGGCCCGGCTGGCCGCCGGGCTGCCGGCCACGTACATGATCTTCGATCTGCTCCGGTACGGCGACGAGGCGCTGCTGTCGCTGCCGTACGCGCAGCGCCGCGCCCGGCTGGAGGCACTGGAGCTGGAAGGACCGCACTGGACGGTGCCGCCCGCCTTCCCCGACGGGGCCGCCACCGCGGCCGCCGCCCGGGAACACTCCCTGGAAGGGGTGGTCGCCAAGCGGGTGGACGCGCCGTACGTGCCCGGTGCCCGGTCCGCCGACTGGATCAAGGTCAAGTTCGACCGGACCGGCGACTACGTCATCGGCGGGTGGCGCGCCGGCGTCCGGCGCCTCGGCGGCCTGCTCGTCGGCGTGCCCGGCCCGGACGGCCCGCTGCAGTTCCGTGGCCGGGTGGGCGGGGGCATCGGCGCCGCCGCCGAACAGGAGCTGCTGGCGGCGCTGCGGCCGCTGGCCGCAACGGAGTCACCGTTCGCGCCCGGCGCGGTGCCCCGCGAGGATTCCCGCGGCGCACACTGGGTACGCCCCGAACTGGTGGCCGAGATCCGGTACGGCAACCGCACCCCCGACGGGCGGCTGCGGTTCCCCCGGTTCCTGCGACTGCGCCCGGACAAGACCCCCGGGATGTGTGCGGAAGAGGAGGAGGACGAGCGTGCCTCGTGAGCGCTTCGTCGTGCACATCGACGGGCGCGACCTCGAACTGTCCAACCTCGACAAGGTCCTGTACCCCGCGGCCGGGTTCACCAAGGGTGAGGTCATCGACTACTACACGCGCATCGCCCCGGTGCTGCTGCCGCACCTGGCCGACCGGGCGCTGACCCGGATCCGCTACCCGAACGGGGTCGATGCCGCCCACTTCTTCGAGAAGAACGCCCCCGGCGGCACCCCGGACTGGGTACGCCTGGAGACCCTGCCCGTGCCCGGCTCCACCAAGAGCCGCGAGACGATCGACTTCGTGGTGGTCGACGACCTGGCCACGCTCGTGTGGGTGGCCAACATCGCCTCCCTGGAACTGCACACCCCGCAGTGGCGGATCGGCGCCGACCCCGACCTGATGGTGGTCGACCTGGACCCGGGTGAGCCCGCCGGGCTGCGGGAATGCTGCGCGGTCGCGGTGCTCGTCCGGGACCGGCTGGCCACCGACGGCGTCGCCGCGTATCCGAAGACCTCCGGCAAGAAGGGCATGCAGCTGTGCTGCCCGATCGCGGGCACGCAGTCCGCCGAGCACGTCAGCGGGTACGCCAAGCGGGTCGCCGAGGAACTGTCCACGCAGGTCCCCGGCTCGATCACGGCGCGGATGACGAAGGCGATCCGGCCCGGCAAGGTGTTCATCGACTGGAGTCAGAACGCCGCGGCGAAGACCACCGTGGCGCCGTACTCGCTGCGCGCCCAGCCCACCCCGACCGTGTCGACGCCGCTGACCTGGGCGGAGGTGGAGGCGGTCGCGGTCGGGGACGAACCGGCTCGCCACTTCACCGCCGGGCAGGTCCTGGACCGGGTCGACGAACACGGCGACCTGCTGGTGGACCTGCTCACGCCCGGACCGGCCGTGCCCTGAGCCGCGGTGGCACCGCTCTGGTTTGCTGGCGATCATGCTCGACGCGGCGATCATCCTGAACGTCCTCAGCCAGCCTGACCTGCTGGCGGTCCTCGGCATCACCGTGTTCGCCGCGTGGCCGGTGGGGGCCCGGCTGGCCCGTGCCTGCGGGCGGCCGCGGGCCCTGGGCGTGTGGTTCGTGCTCATCGCCGGTGCCGTACTGGCCGCGACCGCGACCACCGGCGCCTCCCACCCGGCGCCCGATGCCGGGTCCGACGCGCTGCACGCCTATCTCGGCCAGTTCGTGCACCCGAGCGTGCTCGCCGCCGACCTGCGCGGCTTCGCCGGCACGGACGAGAAGCTCGCCAACATCGGGCTGTTCCTGCCGCTGGGACTGCTCGGCACGCTGCTGTGGCGCCGACCGGTCGCGGTGGTGTGCGGCGGGGCGCTCGCCAGCTTCGGCATCGAGCTGTGGCAGGCCCTAATCGGGCGCGGCGGTGACGCCGCCGACGTGCTGCACAACACGGCGGGCGCACTGGCCGGGACGGTGCTCGGCCTGCTCCTGCTCGCCGGCCGCCGCCGGGCCGCCGGCAGCCGGGCCGCCGGCCGCCGGCGCGGCGCCCGTCAGTCGATCTGAGGCAGCGGCGGGCCCAGCACGTCGTCCGCGTCGACGATCGTGTACGCGTACCCCTGCTCGGCCAGGAAGCGCTGCCGGTGCGCGGCGTACTCGGTGTCGATCGTGTCCCGGGACACCACGGTGTAGAAGTGCGCCTGGCGGCCGTCCGCCTTCGGGCGCAGCACCCGGCCCAGCCGCTGCGCCTCCTCCTGCCGGGAGCCGAACGTGCCGGACACCTGGATCGCCACCGCGGCCTCGGGCAGGTCGATGGAGAAGTTGCCGACCTTCGAGACGACCAGCGTGCGCAGCGTTCCGGAACGGAACTCGTCGAACAGCCGTTCCCGCTCCTTGTTGGTGGTGGCGCCCTGCACGATCGGGGCGTCCAGGTATTCGCTCAGCTCGTGCAGCTGATCCAGGTAGCCGCCGATCACCAGGGTCTGCTCGTGCGCGTGCCGGGCCACCAGCGCGCGCACCACGGGCAGCTTCGTCCGGGCGGTCGACGCGACCCGGTAGCGCTCCTCCGCCTCGCTCACCGCGTACGCCATCCGCTCCGCGTCCGTCAGCGTCACCCGGACCTCGACGCACTCGGCGGGGGCGATCCAGCCCTGCGCCTCGATGTCCTTCCACGGCGCGTCGTAGCGCTTCGGCCCGATCAGCGAGAACACGTCGCCCTCGCGGCCGTCCTCGCGGACCAGCGTCGCGGTCAGGCCGAGGCGCCGCCGGGCCTGCAGGTCCGCGGTGAACCGGAAGATCGGCGCGGGCAGCAGGTGCACCTCGTCGTAGATCACCAGACCCCAGTCGCGGGCCCCGAACAGGTCGAGGTGGGTGAACGCGCCGCCCCGCCGCGACGTCAGCACCTGGTACGTGGCGATGGTGACCGGGCGGATCTCCTTGCGCTCCCCGGAGTACTCGCCGATCTCCTCCTCGGTCAGCGACGTCCGGGCGATCAGCTCCCGCTTCCACTGCCGGCCCGCGACCGTGTTGGTCACCAGGATCAGCGTGGTCGCCTTCGCCACGGCCATCGCGGCCGCCCCGACCAGGGTCTTGCCCGCCCCGCACGGCAGCACCACCACCCCGGAACCGCCCGCCCAGAACCCGTCCACCGCCTCCTGCTGGTACGACCGCAGCTGCCAGCCGTCCTCCGCGAGCTCGATGTCATGGGCCTCGCCGTCCACGTACCCGGCCAGGTCCTCGGCGGGCCAGCCCAGCTTGAGCAGCGCCTGCTTGAGGCGGCCCCGCTCCGAGCCGTGCACCGCGATGGTCTCGTCGTCGAGGCGGGCGCCCAGCATCCCGGCCAGCTTCTTGCTCTTGGCCACCTCGATCAGCACGATCTTGTCCAGCCCGCGCAGCACCAGCCCGTGCACCGGGTCGTTGAGCAGCTGCAGGCGGCCGTACCGGTCCATCGTGTCGGCCACGTCGACCAGCAGGGCGTGCGGCACCGGGTACCGGGAGAACTTGATCAGCGCGTCGACCACGCTCTCCGCGTCATGACCGGCCGCGCGGGCGTTCCACAACCCCAGCGGCGTCAGCCGGTACGTGTGCACATGCTCCGGGGAACGTTCCAGCTCCGCGAACGGCGCGATCGACATCCGGCAGGACTGCGCGTCGGGGTGATCCACCTCCAGCAGCAGGGTCTTGTCGGACTGCACGATCAGGGGTCCGCCGCTCACCACGTGCCCTTCCACGAACCAGCGATGACCCTCCAGTCTGACACGGCCGCGCCGGGTGAACGCGGCCCGCGGCGACCAGCCGTACCGCCGAGGCTGCTGGCCGCCCTTGACCCGGCGTGCAAAGCTTCAGGCCCGGGCGGATCCCGCCCGGGTGGCAACGGCGGACGACCGCGTGCGCGAAGCCAACGGGGGCGCGCGGTCCGCCGTGCCTTACCGCTGCCCGCCGTTCACCTCCGCTCGTCCTCCTCGGGCACCGCTGCCGTGATCCGGTGCAGCGCGAAGGTGTGCAGCGTCTCCGTCCGGTCGTCCTCGGCGCGCAGGTATCCCGCGCTCAGCGACACCGGCCGCACCAGCCGCGACAGGGTCGCGCCGTGCGAATCCACGTACCCGACCCAGACCCGGGCCTTGTCCCGCACGGCCTGCTGCAGCACCGCCATCGCCTGACCGTGCGCCTGCACCGCGGTCAGCCCGGGCACGCCCTGGCCGTGCGCGGCCCGGACCGTGACCGGCGCGCGCCGCGCCGCCCGGGTCGCGATGTCGCCGCGGCGGATCTGCTCCACCACCCCGGCCAGCCGTGGCCCGGCCAGCTGCGGGGGCCCGGGCTGCTCGGCCACCTTCGCCGCCAGCGGGGTACGCGACGCCGCCCGGCGCACCTTCGGCCGGGTCAGCACCGCCGCGCCCCCCGCATCCTCCGCCACGGGCGCGTATCCCGCCTCCCGCAACGCCCCCAGCAGACGCGCCACCGGGTACGCGGTGACCAGCACGGTCGGCGCGATCCGGCGCAACGCCATCGGGGCCAGCCGCTTGTCCGCCAGCGCCCCGGCCAGCAGCGCCTCGTCGTCGCTGCGCAGGTACGCCCCCGCCGACCCGGTGCGCAGGCCGCCGTGGGTGCGCGCCGCGTCGTCGATCAGGTACGTCAGCGCCTGCGGCACCGGGGTGCGCGAACGCCGCTGGAACAGGGCGTGCAGGTCGGCCGCGCCGTACCCGACGTCGAGGGCGTGCCGGACGCTGGCCGCGGTGACCCGGTGCACGCTGGCCCCGCCGGCGGACTCGTGCTCCGCCACCACGTCGAGCTCGGCGGCGAGTTCCGGCTCGGGCGGTCCCGGCACGACGACGGACAGGTCCGCCTGCACCAGCACGTGATCCACCGGCGCGGGCAGCAGTGCGTCCAGCACCCGGACCACGTCCGACCCGGCCGCCGAGGGCTGCGCGTCGAGCCCCAGCGGGTCCGGGTCGGGCTCGGCCTGGTCGTCCAGCAGCAGCCGGCCGTACGAGGTGATCGCGCCGAGCGCGGCCACGCCGAGGGTGACCGCGCCGGCCAGCGCGTCCCGGTGCGCGGCCTCCCGGCCCCGCGCCCGCCGGGGCGCCTGCCAGGCCAGCTGGCCCAGTACCGCGTCGACGCTCGGGGCGGTGCCCGCCGGTAGGGCGGTCAGGACCCGCAGCGCCTCCCGGCGGGCCTGCGGCGCGCCCGCCCGTTCCGCGTCCGGTGACAGCGGGGTGATCGGGCGGTCCCGTTCGTCGCGCTGCCCGATCAGGCTCGGCTGGCGGGTCATGGCCAGCCAGGACCGGGCCAGTGTCTCCCAGCGCTGCGCGATGCCGGTGGCCCGCCACAGGTCGTACGTGCCGGTCGGCAGGAAGATCTCCTCGACGCCGCCCGCCCGGCTGACGTACACGCCGCGCGGAGCGCCGGAGGCGTCCGCCTCGCCGAGCAGCCCGGCCGCGTACGCGACCTCGAGCAGCATGGCCGTGGACGCCTCGTCCTGGCCGGTGGCGCGGGCGAGGCGCTTGAGGTCGCGGACGCCGAGCCCGCCGGTCTTGAGCACGGGTGCGGGCTCGGCCCCCAGCGTCTCCAGGATCGTCTCGGTGATCCGCACCGCCTCCATGACCTGCCCGGCCCCGGCAGAGTCCACCGACTTGGCCTCGCGCACCGCCGACGGGGGCGTCGGGGCGGTCGGGCGCAGCGGTCCCAGCGGGCCGGTGTCGCGGCGCAGCAGCAGGCCGATCTCGCGGGGCAGCTCCACCAGCTCCCCGTCCGGGCGTGGGGCGCGACCCGCCTCGCCGACCGGCACCAGCACGTGATGCTCGACCAGCCAGCGCACCGGCTCGGCCATCGCCGCCGCGTTCAGCGCGCCGATCGGCGGGCCCGCGGCCAGCCGCTCCAGCACGGCCCGGGCCGCCGGGGGCGCGGCCAGCACGGTACGGCGCAGCTTCGCCCGGTCGGCGCACAGCGCCGCGGCCAGCGGGTCCAGGTAGTCCGCGGGCCGCCCCAGCCCTGCCGGGTACGGCGAGGTCACCTCGTCCACGGCGCCGATGACCTGGAGTTCGTGCTCCGGCCCGTGCAGCAGGAAGCGGGCGCGCAGCCGGTCCACGGCCGCCCGTACGTCGTCGGCGGGGGCCGCCGCGGCCAGCTCGGTGATCGCCTCCACCGAGGTCAGGATGGTGTCGGGATCCCGGCTGAGCCGGGCCGCGTCGAGGATCTGCAGGGTGAATTCGTCGAGCGCGTCCAGGCAGCGGGCGACGGAGCCACGGGACTGTGCCCGCACAGCCAGCGCCGAGATGTCGGCGGGCAGGGGCACGACGAGGTCGGGACGCAGCTGGATCAGCGCCCCGAGCGCCACGTCCGGTAGCGAGCGCAGCTGGTCGGCGAAGGTGGTGGCCATCGCGTTCCACGCTAGCCGCCATGGGACGATGGTGACGGGCCCAGGGCGTGGGCTCGGACGCATTGAGGAGGGACGTAAGGTGGCAGAGGCGAAGGTAGCGGGCACCGCGGTGACCGACGGTGGGGCTCCGGGCAGCCGGGCCCGCACGCCGAAGGACGGGCACCTGGCGGTGTCCGAGCTGGTGTCGGACCGGGCCGCCGCGCCGTCCCCGTTCGGCGACGATCAGAGCTTTCCGCTGCCGGTGGAGCGGCTGACGTACACGCCTTCGACCACCTCGTGAGTCTCGCGGTCGGCTTCGACCTGGACATGACGCTGATCGACTCGCGGCCGGGCATCCGGGCGACGTACCGCGCGTTGACCGCGGCGACCGGGGTGCACGTCGACGCTGACCTCGCGGTGACCCGGCTGGGGCCGCCGCTGCGGCAGGAGCTCGGCGAGTGGTTCCCGCCGGAGGACATCGAGCACGCCGTCGCCACGTTCCGGGCGTTGTATCCGGACCACGCGGTCGCCCCGACCGTGCCGATGCCCGGCGCGGTCGAGGCGCTGGCCGCGGTCCGCGAGCTCGGCCTGCGGACCGTCGTCGTGACCTCGAAGCTGGGACGGCTGGCCGGACTGCACCTGGCGCACCTCGGCCTGCATGCCGACGTGGTCGCCGGTGACCTGTTCGCGGAGGGCAAGGCGGCCGCGCTGGTCGAGCACGCGGTCCGCTGGTACGTCGGGGACCACGTCGCCGACATGGTGGCCGCCACCACCGCCGGGATACCGGGGGTCGGTGTGGCCACGGGTCCGTGCAGTGTCGACGAACTGCGCGCCGCCGGCGCCAGTCACGCGCTGCCCGACCTCATGGATTTCCCCCCGCTGCTGCGGGAGATTGCGGTTGGGTCCGGCCGCGCGGCTGGATAGCCTTGCCGTGAGCGCATGTGTCCATTGAGTGAAGTTGAGGTCAGCGGTGCCCACGGGTCGAGTGAAGTGGTACGACGCGGCGAAGGGATTCGGCTTCGTCACCAGCGATGAGGGTGGCGACGTCTTCCTGCCCAAGGGGTCGCTGCCCGCCGGCGTGGCCGAGCTGCGTGCGGGTCAGCGCATCGAGTTCGGCGTCGTCGACAGCCGCAAGGGCGCCCAGGCGCTGGCCGTGAAGGTGCTGGACGCGCCGCCGTCGGTGGCGGAGCTGCGCCGCCGGCCGGCCGAGGAGCTGCACGGCCTCGTCGAAGACATGATCAAGGTGCTGGAGGCGAAGGTGCAGCCGGACCTGCGCCGGGGCCGCTTCCCGGACAAGAAGACGGCGCAGAAGGTCGCCCAGCTGGTCCACGCGGTCGCCCGCGAGCTGGAGGTCTAAACGGTCAGCGGCTCGATCAGGGGGATGACCCCGACCGCCGCCGCGCGTTCCAGCAGTGCGTCGGCGGCGGCGAGCCCCTCCGCGCCCAGGTCCAGGGTGTACTCGTTGACGTACAGGTCGATGTGCTGGCGCACCACGTCCAGCTCCATCTCCTGGGCGTGCTCGAGGACGAAGTCCCGGCTGGCGTCCGGGTTCGCCCACGCCATGCTGACCGAGGTGCGGATCCACTCGGCGGCCTCGTGCGGGTCGACGGCGCCCTTGCGGGCCAGGATGGCGCCGAGCGGGATGGGCATGCCGGTGTCCTTCTCCCACCACTCGCCGAGGTCGACCAGTTTGGTGAGGTCGTACTGGTGGTAGGTGAAGCGGGCCTCGTGGATCACCAGCCCGGCGTCGAACCGGCCGGTGGCCACGCCGGGCATGATCTCGTGGAACGGCACGGCGGCGATCCGGGCCGGGGCGCGCCAACCGGTCCACAGCCGGAACATCAGGTACGCGGTGGTGCGGTCACCCGGCACCGCCACGGTGGCGCCGCGCAGGTCGCCGTCGGCCCAGCGGTCGTCCCCGTTGGTCAGCACGAGCGGTCCGCAGCCGCGCCCGAGCGCGCCGCCGCACGGCAGCAGGTGGTACTTGTCGAGCAGCCAGGGCAGCGCCGCGTAGCTGACCTTGACGAGGTCGAACTCCCCCTTCTCGGCGGCCCGGTTGGTCACGTCCACGTCCGCGAACGTCATGTCGATCGCGGGCGCCCCCGGCACGAGGCCGTGCACCAACGCATGGAAGACGAATGTGTCGTTGGGACACGGCGAAGCCGCCAGGGAGAGCGCCACGCATCCGACCGTAACCCGCCCACGGTCCCGGGCGCCTCAGCAGGCGCATGTCTGCCCCGCCACACCACACTCCGGACGTGCGGGACCCGGGTCGGGTGGTCAGGCCGGCAGCCCGGACAGCGCCCGGGCGGCCCGGGTCAGCGCGGCCAGTGCCTCGGGGATCCGCCACGCCTGGCGGTCCCGGGGACCGACCGCGTTCGAGATCGCCCGCAGTTCCGCGAACGGCGTCGCGGCCCCGGCCGCCGCGCAGGCGACACCGTAGCCCTCCATCGCCTCGGCGGCGGCGTCCGGAAACCGGGCGGCCAGGGCTGCCGCGGTCGCGGCCGTGCCGGTGACCGTGCCCAGCGTGAGCACGTCGCCGGGCACCGCCTCGGGCAGGACGGCCGCCAGCGCCTTGACCAGGGTCTCGTCCGCGACGATCGCGCTCGTGCCGAAGCCGAGCTGCTCGACCGGCAGGAACCCGTCGGCAGTCTCGGCGCCCAGGTCAGCGGCGATCGCGCGGACGCCGAGCACGGTCGCACCGACCGCGGCGCGGCCGGGAAAGCCGCCGCCGATCCCCGCGCTGAGCACCGCCCGGTACGGCGTGTCCGCCGCTTCGGCGAGGGCCAGCAGCCGGGCCGCCCCCGCGGCGGCGGCTCCGGGTCCCACCCCGACCGGCTCGACCCGGATCCGGGCCGGGTCGGCACCGGCGCGTACGGCGTCCGCCTCCGCCGCCACGGCCGTGACGACGAGCAGGTCCGGCGTGCTCACCGCTCGGCCTGACCGGCATCGGCGTCGCTGGCGCCCGTGGTGCCGTCGCGGCGCGCGGCCGACGACGGCCGGTAGACGTGATAGCCGGGCGGCGCGAGCCCCGCGCCGGCCGCCTCGGCGGACTCGCTGGTGCGGGACGCGGGCGCCTGCGGCGAGGCGTTCTCGGTGGTGGTGGCGGTCGGGTCGGCCGGGCGCCGGCCCGGCGGCACGACCTCGGAGGTGTCCGGCTCCGACCGGGCTGCGCGCCGCCGCCAGCGGCCCCGTCGGCGGCCTCGCGCGTCGCCGGACGGGTCCGGGTCTCCGGCCGGGAGCGTGCCCGGCGACGCCGCCCGGATCCGGGACCCGTTCGGTGCGGGTGGGTTCGCGGCGGCCGGGCCGGCGCGTGACTCATCGGCGCATGACTCATCGGCGCGTGACTCATCGGCACCGTGCACAGGAGAGTCATCGCTGGGCGCCGCCGGGTCCGGGCCGATCGTGGCGGTGTCGTCGACGGTGGCGTCGGGGCGGCCGAGCAGGTGGTCACCGTGCAATCGGCCCGCCACCACGGCCGCACGGATCGCCGCGGCCACCGCGAACGAGGCGGCGACGATCATGCCGACCCGGCCGTCCATCGGGATGATGCCGACCGCGCCGCCGACCACCCACGCCAGCATCAGTACGGTCTCGGAGTGCGCGAACGCGCTGGCGCGCAGCCGTTCCGGCACGCGTTCCTGGATGCTGGCGTCCACGGCCAGTTTCGAGATGCCGCTGAAGATCGCGGTGACCAGCGCCAGCAGCGCCACCATCACCAGCCCGTAGAAGATCGTGGCGAGCACCGCGACCCCGGCCGTGATGGTGAGCCCGCTGGACTGTAGTGCGGTGGGGCGCCGGATGTGCAGCTTGGTGCCGACCGCGGTGGACAGGAACGTGCCGACGGCCAGCGCGCCACCGATCACCGCCACCGCGCCCTGGCTGCCCACGTCCCGGCCGAACAGTGTGGTGTCGAGCTGTCCCGCCTTGACCGCGAACGCGAAGTAGAGCAGCAGGAAGCCGTACAGGCAGCGCAGCGTGGCGCTGCCGACCAGGGTGGCGATGACCAGCCGGCCCGACAGCGGGCGGTCCGGGCCCCGGCGCAGCCGCAGCGCCGTACGGATCGGGCGGGGGACCTCCTCGGGCGGGTCGGAGTCGGCGCGCGGGGGCAGCCGCAACGCGACCACCATGCCGACCAGGAACAGGATCGACGACACCCGCAGCGGCCACTGCGGACCGAACCAGAACGCGCCCAGCCCCAGCGGGGCCACCATCGCCCCGGCGAACGTGCCGTACACGCTGGCGCGCGCCCCGACCTGGGACAGCCCGATCCCGTCGGGCAACAGCCGGGGTACGGCGGCGGAGCGGGCCACCCCGTACGCGCGGGACAGCGCGAGCACCCCGAACGCTGCGGGATACAACCCGAGGCCGTGCAGGTGGTCGGAGATCAGCCAGGCGAGGAACGCGCGGCCGAGCATCGTGGCGGCCAGCGCCCACCGGCGGCCGTGCCGGAAGTGGTCGAGCAACGGTCCGATCACCGGCGCCAGCAGGGCGAACGGCACCATCGTCACGAGCAGGTAGATGGCCACCTTGCTGCGGGCCTCGCCCAGCGGCACGTTGAAGAAGATCGTGCCGGCCAGCCCGATCGCGATCAGGGTGTCCCCGGCGCAGGACAGCGCGTGCAGGTCGAACAGGCGCACCATGCCGATCTCGTGCGCGGCCCCCCGCGCCCGGGCGTCGCCGACCCGGCGGGTCGCCCACCGGCCACTGCGTACGGAGCCGCGGACCAGCAGCCGCCCGGCCTTGAAGCCGGTGCCGAAGGCCCGTCCTATGCTGGTTAGCAGTGGCATTGCCTCATCCTGACTGATGGCGGCGACAGGTGTCGCGTGCCAATGGTCCGTGATCTGGGGGAGTCGCTGTAGCGACCCGCCACCGATAGGGGACAATGATCGGGTGACCAGGAGTACCGCCGCCCGCGCCGCCCGCCTCGACCAGGTCTGCGCCGATGCCGTCGGAGTGGCCCGCGGGGCCATCACCGACGTGGATGCCGCCGACGTCGGCGAGCATCTCGAGGCGGTGCCCGAAGGGGACCGGGTCGTCACGCATTTCTTCGAAAGTCACCTGGCCGGGTATCGCGGCTGGCGGTGGGCGGTCACGGTGACCCGGGTGCCGCGCAGCCGGCATGTCACGGTCTGCGAGACCGTGCTGCTGCCCGGCCCGGACGCGCTGCTGGCCCCGGGCTGGGTGCCGTGGCACGAGCGGGTGCAGCCGGGCGACCTCGGGGTCGGCGACCTCATGCCGACCGCACCGGACGACGAGCGTCTCGCCCCGGGATACGTGCTCAGCGACGACCCCGCGGTCGAGGAGGTCTCCTGGGAGGCGGGCCTGGGCCGGGCCCGGGTGATGTCCCGGGAGGGCCGGGTCGAGGCCGCCCAGCGCTGGTATGACGGCGACGCCGGGCCGGAGGCGCCGATCTCGACGGCCGCCCCGCGCACCGCCCGCTGCGGCACGTGCGGCTTCTACCTGCCGCTGGCCGGAACGATGCGGCAGATGTTCGGGGTCTGCGGCAACCTGTACGCCCCGGACGACGGCAAGGCGGTCAGCGCCGACCACGGCTGCGGCGCCCATTCCGAGGCGCTGCTGGGCTCGTCCGAGCAGCCGGTCGACGAGCTGCCGACGGTGTACGACGACAGCGAGGTCGAGCCGGTCGCGGTGAGCCGGGGCCCGGGTTCGGTCGAAGCGGGCGAGCCCGCCGAGCCGTACGGGCATTCCTAGCCCGGGTCGGTCACGCGGAATTCGGGGTGGCTCAGGGCGCGCCGACGACGCCGGTTCGCGTCGTGTCGCAGCATCGTGAGAAGGCCAGGAATGCCCAGCAGGAAGCCGGCGATGCTGATCCACAGCCAGTCGGTGTGACCGTGGGCCTTCAGCCAGTCGTGGTTGAGCAGCAGCACGAGACTGGCCACCGCGAACGCCGCAATCCCGGCGAGGGCGAACGGCACCATCGGCGGGTCGAGCGGCTCGATCCGCGGCTTCTCGCTGGTCACTCACCCTTTGTAACACAGCTGATCTTCCATCGACCCGTAGCGCACTGACACGATCATCTGCATCGATCCCCACACCGGGAGGACGCCCTGTGTCTGCGAATCGTTTCGACCGGTTCTTCGAGATCTCCGCGCGGGGTTCCACGCCGGAGCGGGAACTGCGCGGCGGCCTGGTCACCTTCTTCACGATGGCGTACATCGTCGTGCTCAACCCCCTGATTCTCGCTGCCGGGGTGGACGCGGACGGCGCGAAACTGCCGGTCGCGGCGCTGGCCGCGGGTACGGCGCTGGTGGCGGGCGTGATGACGCTCGTGATGGGGGTTTTCGCCCGGTTCCCGCTGGCGCTGGCGGCGGGCCTCGGGGTGAACGCGCTCGTGGCGTACGAGATCGCACCGGAGATGACCTGGGCGGACGCGATGGGGCTGGTGGTCATCGAGGGGGTGGTGATCGCGGTCCTGGTGCTGACCGGCCTGCGCACCGCGGTGTTCCGGGCCGTGCCCACGCAGCTGAAGACCGCGATCGGGGTCGGCATCGGCCTGTTCCTGATGCTGATCGGGCTGGTGGACGCGGGTCTCGTCCGGCGCGTCCCGGACGTGGCGAACTCCGTGGTCCCGGTCGAGCTGGGCGTGAGCGGCCGGCTGACCAGTTGGCCGGAACTGGTCTTCGTGCTCGGGGTGCTGCTGACCCTGATCCTGTTCGTACGCCGGGTCCGCGGGGCGATCCTGATCGGCATCCTGGCCACGACCGGGCTGGCGATCCTCGTGGAGGCGGTCGTGCACGTGGGCCCGGCGTTCGTGGACGGCGCACCCAATCCTGGCGGGTGGCGGCTCAACGTGCCGAAGCTGCCCGAGACGATCGTCAGCACCCCGGACCTGTCGCTGCTCGGGAAATTCGACGTGCTGGGTTCGTGGAGCCGGGCGGGCTGGCTGGTCGCGCTGATGTTCGTCTTCACGCTGCTGATCACGGACTTCTTCGACACGATGGGCTCGATGGTGGCGGTCGCGCAGGAGGGCGATCTGCTGGACGCCGAGGGCATGCCGCCGCGTACCCGGGAGATCCTGCTGGTCGATTCGATCGCCGCGGCGGCGGGCGGCGCGGCCAGCGTGTCCAGCAACACCTCGTACGTGGAGAGCGCGTCCGGCGTGGCCGAGGGTGCCCGGACCGGGGTGGCCAGCCTGGTCACCGGGGCGTTGTTCCTGCTGGCCATGTTCCTGGCCCCGCTGGTGGTCGTGGTGCCGTTCGAGGCGGCGTCGACCGCGCTGGTGGTGGTGGGCTTCCTGATGCTGGCGGCGGTCCGGCAGATCGACTGGACGGACTACGAGATCGCGGTCCCGGCGTTCCTGACCATCACGCTGATGCCGTTCACGTACTCGATCTCCAACGGGATCGGCGCCGGGGTGATCTCGTATGTCGTGCTGAAGGTGGCCGTGGGCCGGGCCCGTCAGATCCACCCGATCCTGTACGGGATCGCTGCGCTGTTCGTCCTGTACTTCCTGCGGGGTCCGTTGGAGGCCGCGCTGCTGTAGGTGCGTTAACGTGCCCGGTGACGGTGGTCATACGCAAATTCGGATGTCGTTAGCCAAGCTCATTAGCTAGGCTAACCAATGTGATGGGGCGGTCTGTGGCGGCGGAACGGGAGACACCAGAGCAGCTGGCCAAAACGCTGCGCGAGGCGATCACCCGGCTCAACCGGCGCGTCCGCCAGGCCCGTCCGGTCGGTGACCTCACGTTCAGTCAGCTCTCCGCGCTGACCAGCCTCCAGCTGGCCGGTGCGCTGACCCCCCGGGAACTCGCCGACACCGAACGGGTCCAGCCCCCGACGATGACCAAGATCGTCGGGAAGCTGGAGGAGCAGGGACTCGTGGCGCGTACGCCACACCCTACGGATCGTCGTCAGGTCATCCTGGCCCCGACCGAACAGGGTAGGGCGGTGTACGCGCAGTTCGAGCGGGCCCGCAACGAGTGGCTGGCCACCCAGCTGGCCGAGCTCGCCCCGGACGAACGCGACACCCTGGAACGCGCGGCGCGGATCCTGCAGCAGGTCGCCCGCGGCTGAGGTCGCCGCCTCCGGTCGTCCCGTCACACGACGATGACGCGTACGACCCGACAGGAGGCGCACCCGAGTGCGGGCAGTGCTGAGCACGACCTTCCGGTCCCTGCAGGTTCGCAACTACCGGTACTTCGCCACCGGGCAGCTGATCAAGCTGGTCGGGGTGTGGATGATGTTCACCGCCCAGGACTGGCTCGTGCTGGACCTGTCCGGGAACTCGCCCGGCGCCCTCGGCGTCGTCGCGGCGCTGCAGTTCCTCCCCGTGCTGGTGCTCACCCTGTGGGGTGGCACCCTGGCCGACCGGTACGACAAGCGCACGCTGCTGATCCTCGCCAACGCCGTGTTCGCGGTCACCGCGATGGTCTTCGCGGTGCTGGTCGCCGCCGGGGTGGTGGCGCTGTGGCACGTGTTCCTGTTCGCCGCGTTGCTCGGGGTCGCGAACGCCATCGAGACCCCGGTCCGGCAGGCGTTCGTCTCCGAGCTGGTCGAGCTGCCACTGCTGCCCAATGCGCTCGCGCTGTCCGCGGCGACGTTCAACTCCGCCCGCATCGCGGGCCCGGCGCTGGCCGGGATCGCGCTGGCCACTCTGCACACGGGCCCGGTCTTCCTGATCGCCACGGCGCTGTCGATCGCGCCGGTGTTCAGCTACCGCCGGATGCGCACCGCCGAGCTGTACCGCGAGGAGCGCGGCCGCAAGGCCGGGCAGGCCGGATTGCTGGACGGCCTGCGGTATGTGCGCGACCGGCCGGACCTGGTGCTGCCGATCGCCCTGATGGCCGTGGTCGGCATGATCGGCTTCAACTTCCCGGTCACGCTCGCGGCCCTATCGAAGATCAACTTCCACGCGGGTCCGTCGTCGTTCGGGCTGCTCAGCACCGGCCTCGCCGTGGGCGCGCTCGGTGGGGCACTGGCGGGCAGCGCTCGGCGGGCCCGGCCCAGCATGTACGTCGTCCTGGGCGCCGCGCTCGCGTTCGGGCTGCTGGAGTTCGCGCTCGGCTTCGCGCCCACCTTCGCGGTCGCGGTGCTGCTGCTCGTCCCGACCGGATTCTGCTCGATGTACCTCGCCCAGGCCGCCAACCACCGGGTGCAGATGGGGGTCGACGCGGCGTACCGGGGCCGGGTGATGGCGCTGTACGTGCTGGTGTTCCTCGGCTCCACGCCGATCGGGGCGTCGCTGGCCGGGTGGTGGGGCGAGCACTTCGGGGTGCCCGCCAGCATCTGGCTCGCCGGGCTGATCTGCTTCGTCGCGGCGCTGGGCGCACTGGCCTGGCAGTTGATCTCCAGCGGCGAGCGGCTCCGGCTGCGGGTCAGGCCCCGCCCACGGCTCACCCTGGTCCACCCGGCGCCCACCGCCGAGGCGGACGTGGCCTCCGCCGAGTCAGCCCCGTCCGCCGAGTGTTCTCGCCCGGCGGCCGCGGCTTGACGAGGAGCCGGGTAACCGGCTCGTCCGGACAGCTTCCTCAGTCGGTGGTTACCAGGTCAGGCGTCAGGGCGCCGGTCCATGACAGGGTGTGCAGCCAGCGCTCCAGCGTGGCGATCGCCTCGTAGATGTCCTTGCTCGTCCACGTTGCGGTTTGATGATCCCAATCGGGATCCAGCAAGGACAGCCGGTAGCAACCGTCCCAGCTGGGCGTGCCGATAATCGCGCCCTCGCCATTGCTGCCGTAGCAGCCCAGGTCGACCTGGAGTTTCCGCCACGGCGATTCCGGGTCCGTCTCGTAGGGCTTGCCGTCCGGGGGCGGGCTCTTGACCAGCCAGAGCAGGTCTTCGCTGTCGCTGAACTCGCACTCACCGGACGACAGGCGGCGGGCAACCAGGCCGTTGTGCCTGACCTCCCATCCGCTGGGGATGCGGAGCGGGACGGTTGTCCATTCCTCGGTCAGGATCGCGCGCAGTGCTTCCGGCGCAGTCGGCGAGGGTTCGTAGACCATGATCGATACTGTATGCAAGCCTGGCCGGAGCCGCGGTCGGTCAGGAACTCTCGCGGGCCGCGGGGCCGCCGCCGAACAGGACATCATCCCAGCTCGGGAGGCGCTTGCGCGGCTTGTTCTCGTCGCCGTCGCCACCCGACTGACCACCCTGGCCGGCCGCCCGCCGCGGACGCAGCACCGCCAGCGACGGCACCGCCGGGACCTCCTTGGGCAGGTCGGCATCGTCGTCGAACGCGGACCCCGCACCGCCACCGAGCAGTGCGGCGGCGCCACCCGCCACGGGTCGGCGGGGCTCGGGGTGCGTCGCCGGCTCAAGACCGCGGCCGGTGCCGAGCGGGCGGTCCAAAGAGGCCAGCAGGGCGTCGCGGCCCGCGCGGATCGGGTCACGCCCGGGGCGGATCGGGTCGCGGGCGGGCCGGGGCGTATCGACGGCCGGGCCACTGGGCAGGCCGTGACCGCCGCGGGTGGGCTCCGCCGCCCGCGCCGGGCCGGGCAGGCCGTGGCCGCCGCGCTCCGGGGCCGGGTCCTGGCCGAGGATCTGGGTCGGCCGTTCCGCGCACAGATACTGCGCCATGTCGTCGTGCGGGGACACCAGCTGGCGGCTCTTGTCGAGGTCCCACACCGCCTGCGCGGTCGCCTTGCCGGACGGCCAGGTGGCGACGATGCGCCAGGTGCCGTCGTCGCGCCGGTACGCGTCCCAGGAGATCTTCTCGGTGTCGATGCCGTGCTGGGCCAGCCGGGTGTCCACCACCTCCGCCAGCGCAGCGCCGGAGTCGGAGGTCTTCAGCCTGGTCCGCCGGGCATGCTGGGCCAGCATGGCCCGCTCCTGCAGCACCGGGCCCGCGTAGCGCAGCACCCGGTCGACCGGGACGCCCGCGATCCGGGCGACGTCCTCCGCGGACTCGCCGGAGCGGATGCGGGACTGGATGTCGCGCGGGGACAGCGACGGCGTCGTCTCGGTGGTGACCACCGCGACGGCCGACCCGACCGGGGCGGGCGCGTGATGGTGGCCGTCGGTGTGCAGCGCGCCCGCGATCCGGTCGTCGAGCGGGAGCGCCAGGAGCCGTCCGACCTCGTCGGCGAGCACCAGGGCCTGACCGTCCTCGGAAAGGGCGACGAAGCGTACCGGCCGCATGCGTTGCCTCCGTCCCGTCGCTGGCCTTGCCTACCGGCGCCGACCGGCTCGGCGCCTGTGCTCCCGAGACTCAGTTACCCGGGCGCGTTTCGCCAACACCGTACGCCGACCGGTCACCCAATGGGAGTAAGCCACGCCGGGGACTCGTTGACCTGCGTTGATGATCTTCGGCTCTCCCGCGTCACAGTCGGGGCACGACGTAGTCTATGCATGCGGTCAGCGCCTCCACATCGGCCGGGTCCACCGTGGGGTACAGCGCGATCCGCAGCTGGTTGCGCCCCAGCTTGCGGTACGGCTCCGTGTCCACGATGTCGTTCGCCCGCAGGATCTTGGCCAGCCCGGCCGCGTCCACCCCGTCCGCGAAGTCGATCGTGGCGACCGCGTTCGAACGCAGCGCGGGATCGGTGACGAACGGGGTGGCGTAGTCGCTGCGGTCGGCCCAGCCGTACAGCGCGGCGGCGCTCTCGGCGCTGCGCTTGGCCGCCCAGCCGAGGCCGCCCTGGGAGTTCATCCAATCCAGTTGCTCGGCCGCCAGGAACACCGTGGCCAGCGCCGGAGTGTTGTACGTCTGCTCCAGCCGGGACTGCTCGATCGCGGTGACCAGGTCCAGGAACTGCGGGATGTAGCGTCCCGTGCCCTTGATCTCGAAGGCCCGCTCGATGGCGGCCGGGGACATCAGCGCCAGCCAGATGCCGCCGTCGGAACCCAGCGCCTTCTGCGGGGCGAGGTAGTACACGTCCGTCTCGGACACGTCGACGTCCAGGCTGCCGCCGCCCGACGTGGCGTCCGTGAGCAGCAGGGCACCCGGGTCCGCACCGGCGACCCGGCGCACCGGCACCGCCACGCCGGTCGAGGTCTCGTTGTGCACACTGGCGTACGCGTCGACGCCCGCCTCGGCGCGCAGGTAGGCCGCCTGGCCACCCGGGGCCCGGTGCACGGTCGGCTCGGCCAGGAACGGCGCGTCCGCGACCGCCTTGGCGAACTTCGCGCCGAACTCGCCGAACTCCGCGAACTGCGCCTTGTCCCGGACCAGCCCGAACGTGGCGGTCTCCCAGAATGCGCTCGTGCCGCCGTTGGAGAGGATCACCTCGTAGCCCGCGGGCGCGGAGAAGAACTCCGCCACCCCGCGGCGCAGCCGCGCCACCTGGTCCTTCACGGTCCGCTGCCGGTGCGAGGTGCCCAGGTACGTGCGGGAGACCGCGGCCAGCGCCTCGGCGCCCTCGGGGCGGACCTTGCTCGGCCCGGAGCCGAACCGCCCGTCCACCGGCTTGAGTTCGTCGGGAATCCGGATGCCGTCAGCCACGAGTCCTCCCAGAGAGGCGTTGATCAAGGGCGCCGTTGCAGACGCCCATCCTCCCATCGCGAGTTGATCAGGCGTTGTGCGGTACCGCGTCCCACCCCTCGACGTCCTGCGGCTTGCGGGTGCCGGGGCCGACGTAGAGGGCGCTGGGGCGCACGATCCGGCCGAGCTTCTTCTGCTCCAGGATGTGCGCGCTCCACCCGGCCACCCGGGCGCACGTGAACATCGAGGTGAACATGTGCGACGGCACCTCGGCGAAGTCCAGCACCACCGCGGACCAGAACTCCACGTTGGTGGCGAGCACCCGGTCGGGCTTGCGGGCCTGCAACTCGGCCAGCGCGGCGCGTTCCAGGGCCTCGGCCACCTCGTACCGGGGTGCGCCCAGCTCGCGGGCGGTGCGGCGCAGCACGCGGGCGCGCGGGTCCTCGGCGCGGTAGACGCGGTGGCCGAAGCCCATCAGCCGCTCGCCGCGGTCGAGCACGCCCTTCACGTACCCTTCGGCGTCGCCGCTGCGCTCCACGGCCTCGATCATGTGCAGCACCCGGGAGGGCGCGCCGCCGTGCAGCGGGCCCGACAGGGCCCCGATGCCCGAGGAGATGCAGGCGGCCGCGTCCGCACCGGTGGAGGCCACGATGCGGGCGGTGAACGTGGACGCGTTGAGCCCGTGCTCCGCGGCCGAGATGAAGTACGCGTCGACCGCCTTGACGTGCCGGGGGTCCGGCTCGCCGCGCCAGCGCTTCATGAACCGTTCGACGATCGTCGTCGCCTTGTCGATGTCCTTCTGCGGCACGGCGGGCAGGCCCAGCCCGCGGGCGGCCTGGGCCACGAACGACAGCGCGGTGACCGACACCCGGGCCAGGTCGGAGCGGGTCTGCTCGTCGTCGATGTCGAGCAGCTGGTTGAGCCCCCAGTACGGGGCGAGCATGGCGACCGCGGACTGCACGTCGACGCGGATGTCGCCGGAGTGCACCGGCACCGGGAACGGCTCGGCGGGCGGCAGGCCCGGGCCGAACCGCCCGTCCACCAGCAACGCCCACACGTTGCCGAAGGACACCTGACCGATGAGATCCTCGATGTCGACGCCCCGGTAGCGCAGCGCGCCACCGGCCTTGTCGGGCTCGGCGATCTCGGTCTCGAAGGCGATGACGCCTTCCAGTCCCGGTTTGAAGTCGGACACGTCGCCTCCTGGAAATGGCCCCGTGAAGCCGTGGGTGTTTCATCTTGCCCGCGCTGACCCGGCCGGTCGAGCGGCGGGGAATGTGCCGTCTGCGACACCTAGTCTCGCCGAGGAGACGCGGCGGCGGTGGCGACTTAGGTTCGATGGGGAAATTGTCGAAGGGGACCAGGTGACACGCGAACCACCAGCGCCAGCCGTGATGCGGCGCGACTACACCGAACGGGGACCGCTGCGCAGGCACGACCTGGCGGCGGACTGGCGGGTCCAGTTCGGCCGCTGGTTCGCCGAGGCGGTCGCGGCGGGACTGCCGGAACCGAACGCCATGGTGCTGGCCACGGCCTCCCGCGGGGGGCGGCCGTCGGCCCGGACGGTGCTGCTCAAGGGGTACGACGACCACGGTTTCGTGTTCTTCACCAACTACACGTCCCGCAAGGGGTCCGAGGCCGCGGAGAACCCGTACGCGAGCCTGGTCTTCCCGTGGTTCCCGATGCAGCGGCAGGTGATCGTGGTCGGGGCGGTGGAGCGGGTGGGGCGGGCGGAGACCGACGCGTACTTCGCCGAGCGGCCGCGCGGATCGCAGCTGGGCGCGTGGGCCAGCCCGCAGTCGCGGGTGGTGCCGGACCGTGCCGCGCTGGAGGCGGAGCTGGCCGCGGCCCGGGACCGGTTCGGGGACACCGGGGCCGTGCCCGCCCCGCCGCACTGGGGTGGGCTGCGGGTGGTGCCGGAGACCGTGGAGTTCTGGCAGGGTCGCGCCGACCGCCTGCACGACCGGCTGCGCTACCGGCACACGGGCGCGGCCTGGGTGGTCGAACGGCTGGCGCCGTGACCCAGGAGGCGGTGACCGAGCCGGGCGTGACCGGGCAGCGCGTACCCCGGCAGGGTGGGAAGCCGGACGTGGAGATGGACCGGAAGCGGCGCCGGTGGGTGATCGACACCCGGCCGCTCGGGGTGGCGCCGTACCGGCGGATGTGGGCGGGCAACGGGGTCTCGTTCTTCGGCTACCAGTTCACCGCGGTGGCCGTGCCGGTGCAGATGTTCGCGATCACGAACTCGTCGGCGTGGGTGGGACTGCTGGGCGTGGCCGCCCTCGTACCCCTGTTGATCTTCGGGTTGTGGGGTGGGGCCGCGGCCGACGTGGTGGACCGGCGGCTCCTGCTGCTGGCCAGCTCGACGCTGGCCTGGCTGGCCACGCTCGCCCTGCTGGCGCAGGCGCTGCTGCGCCTCGACAGCGCCTGGCTGCTGCTGGCGATCACCGCGGTGCAGTCGGTCGGTTTCGCGGTCAGCTCGCCCGCCCGGCAGGCGATAATCCCGCGGATCGTGCCGGGCGAGCTGGTCCCGGCCGCGAACACACTGGCCTACACCACGACCACGGTGGGCGGGGTGCTGGGCCCGCTGGCCGCGGGCCTGATCTTCGGGACCTTCGCCACGGGTACGGGCGTGACGGTCGCGTACGCGGTCGACGCGCTGCTGTTCACCATCGCCTTCTGGGCGGCCTGGCGGCTGCCCCCGATCCCGCCGCTGGCCGGACCGGCCGATGAGCCGCGCCCCAGCGCCGGGCTGCGCGGGATCGCCGACGGCCTGCGCTTCCTGGTGACCAAGCCGGTGCTGCTGCTGTCGTTCGCGGTGGACATCGTGGCGATGGTGTTCGCGATGCCCCGGGCGCTGTTCCCCGAAGTGGCCGCGGAGCGGTTCGGGGGCGGCGCGGCGGTCGGCTGGCTGTTCAGCGCGATCGCCCTGGGTTCGGTCGTGGGCGGACTGACCTCCGGCTGGATCGGGCGGATCCGCCGCCAGGGCTTCGCCCTGGTGGTGGCCGTGGTCGGCTGGGGGGTGGCGGTCGCGCTGTCCGGGCTGGCCCGCAGCCTGTGGCTGATGGTGTTGCTGCTGGCCGTGGCCGGGGCCGCGGACCTGGTCAGCGCGGTGTACCGGCAGTCCATCCTGCAGACGTACGCCCCGGACCGGTTGCGCGGACGGCTCCAGGGGGTGTTCACGGTCGTGGTGGCCGGTGGCCCCCGGCTGGGTGATCTGCGGGCGGGCGCGACCGCTGGCGTGGTCGGCCCGACCGCGTCCTGGGTGGGCGGTGGTCTGCTGGCAGCGGGCCTGGCGGTGGTGCTGGCGCTCGTTTTCCCGGCGCTGCATCGCTACCGCCCGCCACCTGGCGACGACGGTGGGACCCGATAGTGTCCAGTCATGACGAGCGTCGTTCCGGCGAAATCTGGGTTGCAGTGGACGATCGAATCAGGTGAGCACCGGGCGACCCTCGCGGAGGTCGGCGGCGTGCTGCGGGCATATGAGGTGGGCGATCGGGAGGTCGTCGACGGGTTCACCGAGCAGGAGCTGTCGCCCGCGTCCGCGGGGCAGGTGCTGGCGCCGTGGCCCAACCGGATCCGCGACGGCCGCTACACGTTCCACGGGGTGACCCACCAGCTGCCCCTCACCGAGCCGTCCCGGAACACCGCCATTCACGGACTGGTGAACTGGGTGCGCTGGCGCCTGGCCGAGCAGGCCCCGGACGCGGTGACGCTGGAGTGCGACCTGGCCGCCCAGGCGGGCTACCCGTGGTCGCTGGCGCTGCGCACCCGGTGGAGCGTGGGCCCCGGCGGGCTGCGCTGCGACCAGGAGGTCACCAATACGAGTGACACCGAGGCGCCGTGGGGCTACTCGGCCCACCCGTACCTGCGGCTGCCCGGGGTGGCCGTGGACGACATCATGCTGCGGGTGCCGGCGCGGACCAGGATCCTGGCCGACGGTCGCCTGCTGCCGATCGGGGCCGTGAAGATCGCCGGCTCGGAGTACGACTTCACCGCGCCGCGCCGGATCGGCGACCTCATCCTGGACACCACGTTCGGTGACCTCGCGTACGACGCGGACGGCGGCTCGTCGGTGACGATCGCGGCACCGGCGGGCGACGCCCAGGTCACGATCTGGGGGGACCGCCACTTCGCGTGGTGGCAGGTCTTCACCTCGGACACGCTGGGCGGCGAGCGGTTCCGCCGGTCCGTGGCGATCGAGCCGATGACCTGCCCGCCGGACGCGTTCCGCTCCGGCCGGGATCTGATCGTGCTCGGCCCGGGGGAGGGCTGGGCGGCGTCATGGGGGGTGCGACCGTAGTCATGGACTTCGACGAGGTGATCCGCAAGCGGCGGATGGTGCGTACGTACGACCCGGACCGGGCGGTGCCGCCGGAGCTGGTCGACAAGATCGTCAAGCACGCGCTGCGGGCGCCGTCGGCCGGGTTCTCCCAGGGCTGGGGCTTCCTGGTGCTGACCAAGGCCGAGGACCGGGCGCGGTACTGGCAGGTGACCACGGAGGGCCGCCTCGGCGACGCCCCGGCCGACGAGGGCTGGCACGGCTCGTGGCTGGACCGGATGCGCGCGGCCACCCTGATCGTCATCCCGATGTCCAACAAGTCCGCGTACCTGGAGCGGTACGCCCAGCCGGACAAGGGCTGGACGGATCGGGACGAGTCGCACTGGCCCGCGCCGTACTGGCACATCGACACCGGCTTCGCGGCGCTGCTCATGCACCTGACCGCGGTCAACGAGGGGCTGGGCTCCTGCTTCATCGGACTGCCCGCCGCCCGGGTCGAGGCGTTCAAGGAGGCGTTCGGGGTGCCGGCCGAATTCACCCCGATCGGGGCGCTCACGGTGGGTTACCAGCTGCCCGATAAGAGGTCCCCGTCACTACGCAGGGGGCATCGCCCGGTGGACGATGTGGTGCATCATGGCCGGTGGGCTGGGTAGAGGACGGGCCGGAAACGGAAGGGGCGTGCCGTCGTGATCTTCAAAGCGGTGCGGGACGGTGCCCCGTACCCCGACCACCACACCACGCTGAAGATGTGGGCGGAGATCCCGCCGCGCCCGATCCGGCTGGCCGACCTCATCACCACCAAGCGGGAGCTGGCGCTCGACAAGCTGCTGGCCGAGGACTCGACGTTCTACGGCGACCTGTTCCCGCACGTGGTGGAGTACCAGGGCGCCCTCTACCTGGAGGACGGGCTGCACCGGGCGCTGCGCGCGGCGCTGCAGCAGCGCAACCAGATTCACGCCCGGGTCCTCGTCCTCTGACGTCGGCTAACGTCAGCGGCATGGCCGTCTCCGCGTTCGACCTCCTCGACCTCGACTCCCTGCTCACCGACGAGGAGCGCGACGTCCGCGCGCTCGTACGCCGGGTCGCCGACGACCGGGTCCGCCCGTACGTGGCGGACTGGTACGAACGCGGCGAGGTCCCCGTCCGCGACCTGGCCCTGGAATTCGGCAAGCTCGGCCTGCTCGGCATGCACCTGAAGGGGTACGGCTGCGCCGGCTCCTCCGCGGTCTCGTACGGGCTGGCCTGCCTGGAGTTGGAGGCGGCCGACTCCGGGGTGCGCTCGCTGATCTCGGTGCAGGGCTCCCTGGCCATGTACGCGATCTGGCGCTACGGCTCCGAGGAGCAGAAGCAGCGCTGGCTGCCCGGGATGGCCGCGGGCGAGCTGATCGGCTGCTTCGGGCTGACCGAGCCGGACCACGGCTCCGACCCGGCGGGAATGGCGACCCGGGCCCGCCGCGACGGCGCGGACTGGATCCTCACCGGCGGCAAGATGTGGATCACCAACGCCCCCGTCGCGGACGTGGCGGTGATCTGGGCCCGCGCCGAGGAAGGGGTGGTCGGTTTCGCGGTGCCGACCGACACCCCGGGCTTCGCGGCCCGCGAGGTGCGGCACAAGATGTCGCTGCGCGCCTCGGCCACCGGCGAGATCACCCTGGACGAGGTCCGGCTGCCCGAGGCGGCCCGGCTGCCCGACGCGCGCGGGCTCAAGGCCCCGCTGTCCTGCCTGACCGAGGCCCGGTTCGGCATCGTGTGGGGTGCGCTCGGCGCGGCCCGCGACTGCCTGGACACCACGCTGGCGTACGCGAGCAGCCGCGAGCAGTTCGGGCGCCCGATCGCGGGTTTCCAGCTGACCCAGGCGAAGTTCGCGGACATGGCCCTGGAACTGCAGAAGGGCTTCCTGCTGGCGATGCACCTGGGCCGCCGCCACGACGCGGTGGGGCTGCGCCCGGAGCAGGTCAGCGCCGGCAAGCTGAACAACGTCCGCGAGGCGATCGCGATCGCGCGGGAGTGCCGCACGATCCTCGGCGCGAACGGGATCAGCGGCGAGTACCCGATCATGCGGCACGCGAACAACCTGGAGAGCGTGCTGACCTACGAGGGCACCTCGGAAATCCACCAGCTGGTGCTCGGCCAGCAGTTGACCGGGCTGAGCGCGTTCGCGGGCTGAGCGGCGCCAGCCGGGCGGGTGAACAGTGGCCGTCGGTGCGAGGGCCCGGGTTTCGCCTCATCCGTACCTTGGGTAGCAACACCAGGGGGTGAGGGCGATGGCCGAGCGCCGAGACATCGACGACCCGACGAGGGAATATCCCGCCTACGAGCCGGGCCGCGCCGAGCCGCCCGGCCCGGATCAGGCCCGTCCCACCGGCGCCGGGCCGGACCCGGCTGAGCCAGGGCCGGGCGTTGCTGGGCCCGCGGGGTCCGGTGCCGCCTGGCCCGACCCGGCGCCGGTGGGACGGTCCGGCTTCGCCAAGCTGCTGATCTTCACGGGCGCGGTCTTCGCCGTGCTGGTCGCGGCGTGCCTGGGCCTGCGGGCGGCGCACGTGCTGCCGAGCTTCGACAACCCGTTCTCGGACCGGACGACCGACCGCAGCCAGCCGGTGCTGCTGCAGTCCATGCGCGACCTGAGCCGGTTCGTCGCCGCCGACGGCACCTTTCAGGTGATCGTCGACCTGCAGGAGAGCAAGGAGAACGTCCCGGACTTCCTGCTGAACCAGCGCACGCTGTTCGTCGGCTCCGGCTCGGTCGAGGCGTACGTCGACTTCGGCTCCCTCGGCGGCGACGCGCTCCAGGTCGACAACGACGACCATTCCGTACGCGTCACGCTGCCGGCCCCGCAACTGTCGTCGGCCGCGCTCGACCTGGACCGCAGTTACGTGGTGGCCCAGGAGCGGGGCCTGCTCAACCGGATCGGCGACGTGTTCCGCGACGACCCGGACGCCCAGCACCGGGTGTACGCCGAGGCGCAGCGGCGGATCACCGAGGCGGCCCAGGGCAGTGGGCTGGACCGACGGGCGCGGGAGAACACCGAGAAGATGCTGACCAGCCTGTTCGCCCGGCTCGGTTACACCTCCGTCACGGTCACGTACGCGAACCCGTGATCACTCGGTGGGCATGAGCACCCAGAGCACCACGTAGATCAGGAACTGCGGGCCCGGCAGCAGGCAGGACAGGACGAAGGCCAGGCGGACCAGGCTGGGCGAGATGCCGAAGCGGTGGGCCAGGCCGGAGCAGACCCCGGCGATCCACCGGTCGTTGCGGGGCCGGGTCAGGCGGTTCACGGCATGTCCTCCTTCTGTGGTGGTCCGGCGGGCGCCGCGACCACCGTCGACGGTAAGCACCCCGCGGGAGCCGTCCCTCAGCCCGCGGGTGGAGATCTGGCGGACACCTCCCGTAAGGGGGACCCGTACCCGCTGCCACTCGTTGTTAACGTGGGGGTCGGCTACGACGTCCATGAGGAGGCGCGCGGTGATGCAGCGGTGACCCAGGCCGTGCTCTGCGGCAGCACGGGCAACGACCTCGACCCGGACGCGGCGGCCCGCCTTGCCGACAGCCTGACCGCCGCCCTGCTCGAGGCCGGCGCGACCGTGCTGGTGTCACCCGCGAGCGCCGAGGACGTGCCGGCCCAGTTGCGCCACCTCGCCCAGCTGGCAACGGAGTACAGCCCGGGCGCCGGGGACGATGGCGGTCAGCGGCTGCTCGTGGTCGCGGACGACCTCGTCGCCCATCACAGTCTGCTATGGACGCTGGCGACCGAGCCCGCCGGGCGCAGCACCGCCCTGGTGGCCCCGGCCGAGCACGGCGACCTGCGCGAGGATCGCGGTCGGCTGGTGCCCGCCCCGGACGCCGACGGCACGGTCCGGTTCCTCGGCGCTCTCTGCATCGCCCCGGCCGACCTGCCGCTGCTGGCGTCCGCCGCCACCCGGGCGGCGGACACGCTGACCGACTCCGCCGACGGCGCCGGCTCCGACCCCGCGAGCGGGGTGGTCACCGGCGTCCGCAACGCCGTGGACGCCCTGCTGCCCGTGCTGCTGGACGCCGGGCTGGTGCCGATCGCCACCCGGGTCCGGCTGCTGCGGGCCACCCGGGTCGGCACGGACGCCGAGCTGAGCGCGGCCCGCGCCGAGGTCGCCGCGGTGGACGAGGACGCGGCCCGGCTGCGGGAGGCGGTCAAGGAACGCGACGACTTCTTCACCACGTACGCGGTCAGCAGCTGGTCGCCGGTGGTCACCCGGGCGTGTGCCCGGATCGGCCTGACCCCGACCGGGGTGACGTGGCTGTCGGTGCTGTTCGCGGTGGCCGCCGCGCTGGCGTTCTGGCAGGCGTCGCGGCCCGCCATGATCGCCGGGGCGGTGCTGCTGTACCTCGGCTTCGTGCTCGACTGCGTGGACGGGCAGCTGGCCCGCTACACCCGGCGCTTCGGCGCGTTCGGCGGCTGGCTGGACACGATGGCCGACCGGGCCAAGGAGTACGTGGCCTACGCCGGGCTGGCCGCCGGGGCGGAACGCATCGGGCTCCCGTACGCGTGGCCGCTGGCGATCGCGGCGATCGTGCTGCAGACCGTCCGCCACATGACCGACGCCTGGTACGGCGTGCTGCACGACGAGGCTGCCGCCCGCCGCGGCGCCGGTACGGCGGGCAACGAGGGCGCGGGCGGGGTCGGCGCGCGGCTGAGCCGGGCCTCCAACCGGGTGCAGGCGGACACGGGTTCGATGGCGTACTGGCTGAAGCGGATCGTGGTGTTCCCGATCGGTGAGCGGTGGGCGCTGATCGCGGTGCTGGCGGCGCTGGCGAACGGGCGGGTCGCGCTCATCGGGGTGCTGGCCTGGGGCGCGTGCGCGTTCGCGTACACGCTGGGGCTGCGTTCGTTGCGGGCGCTGTCGATGCGCGTCGCCGTGCTGGACCGGCCGGACCGGGCGCGGCACCGCGACGACGGCCCGCTGGTCCGGCTGGTCCTCGCGCGGGCGGGCTGGTCCGCGCCGCTGGCCCTCGCGGCGGCGGCAGCGCTGGTGCCCGCGGTGCTGAGCGTGGTGCTGCTGGTCGCCACGCCGCCGGTCGGGGTGTCCCGGGTGGCGCTGGCGGTGGCGGCGGTGCTCGTGCTGGGTGCCGGGCTGGCGGCACGGGCGCCGCACGACGGGCCGCTCGACTGGCTCGTGCCCGCGGCGCTGCGCGCGGCCGAGTATCTGACCGTCGTGGCGGTCTCGCTGGTCGGCGGAGTGTCCACGCCGGTCACGTACGCGCTGTTGTTCGCGCTGGCGCTGCGGCACTACGACGTGACGGCACGGATGGAGAAGGCGGCGCCCGCGGCCGCTGCGACGGGCGCGGTGCTCGGTTGGGACGGCCGGGTGCTGCTGCTGACCGTGGCGGGGGTGGCGGGCCTGGCCACGGACGTCGAGGCGGTGCTGGCGCTGTGGGTGGCGGGCGCGGTGGTCGTGCAGGCCGTTGTGGACCGGCGGGCGGCCCGCTCGTAACGCAGCGCATCGGACGGTTCGCTGCCGCCGTGACGGAGCGCGATGGCCCGTTCCACGCGCAGCGTGAACGTTGATCTCCGTAACTACCTGGTGACAGTGTGCGAATGGAACGTTCACCCGATGGCTGCGCGTCGATACCGATGGTCACAGTAGGCCGGATCGCTCGGGTGAGGCCCGGATCATGGGTCGCGCAGCTGCAGGAGGTGGACGGTGTCGACCGTCTCGCTCAAGGACGTCACCAAGGTCTGGCCCGGTGGCACTCTGGCCGTCGACAAGGTCAGCATGGAGGTCAACGACGGCGAGTTCCTCGTGCTGCTGGGTCCGTCCGGGTGCGGCAAGTCCACCGTGCTGCGCATGATCGCCGGGCTGGAGGACCCCACCGCGGGCGAGATCCTGCTCAACGGTGAGCCGGTCCTGGACGTGCCACCGCGCGATCGCAGCATCGCGATGGTCTTCCAGGACTTCGCGCTGTATCCGCACATGACCGTCGGCGACAACATCGGCTTCCCGCTCAAGCTCTCCGGGGTCGATCCGGTCCCCCGGATGGAACGCATCGGCGACGTGGCCAGCGCGCTCGGCATCGCCGAGGTACTCGGGCGCAAACCGGGACAGCTCTCCGGCGGCCAGCGCCAGCGGGTCGCCATGGGCCGCGCGATCGTGCGCCGCCCGGGCCTGTTCCTGATGGACGAGCCGCTGTCCAACCTGGACAGCGGCCTGCGCGCCGAGCTGCGCGCCGAGATCACCGGGCTGACCCGCGAGCTGGGCGTCACCACGATGTACGTGACCCACGACCAGGCCGAGGCGCTGACCATGGCCGACCGGGTGGCGATCATGCGCCGGGGCGTGCTGCAGGACATCGGCACCCCCACCGAGGTGTACGGCCGCCCCGCCACCCTGTACGTCGCCGCATTCCTCGGCGCCCCCCGGATGAACCTGCTGGAAGCCCAGGTGTACGTGCACCTCGACCGGTACGTCGCGCTGAACTTCGGCGAGCAGGCCCTGTACCTGCCGTGGACCGACATCCGGGCCCGGGCGGTCGCCCGCTACCACGGCGAACGGATCGTGGTGGGGGTGCGGGCCGAGGCGCTCACCCCGGTGTCACCGGACACCCGGGGCGACGTGCTGCACGGCCGGATCCGCTTCCTGGAGCACCACGGGCACGAGTCGCTGGCGTTCCTGGACATCGGCGCGACCGCGATCGTCGTCGACGAGCTGGGCGCGACGGTGCCGCGGGAGGCACTGCCGGGCGGGGCGCTGCGCCGTTTCGGGGGCGCGCTGCAGCGCCTGGCCGGGCGCGGCGGGTCTGCCGTGGCGACCGTCGAGCCCGGCGGCGGCCAGCGCACCAGCGTGCTGAACGACCCGGGGCGTCATCACCGGCGTCCGGCGGAGCTGGCGGTGCGGCTGGCGCCGTACCCCGCCGTGTCGCCGGGGTATCCGCTGTCGGTCTCGGTGCGCATGGATGCGTTGCATTTCTTCGACGACCGCGGGGACCGGATCGACATCGGCTGGCGCTGAGGACTGTCGAATTCTTGACTCCATGGTCTAACCTCACCCGCACGTCGATGCGATGGCGTATCGACGTCGCTTCCGTGAGGGGTCAGCATGGCTAATTCGTCCGGGTTGCTCGTGATCGAACGCATCCTGCGGGACCGCCAGGGCATCTGGCAGCAGGTGGTGGAGGACCGGGGGCTCACCCGCCTGACCGGTCAGATGTTGATCAGTACGGTCATCGCGCTCGCCTGCTACGGCGCGGTGCTCGGCTCGTTCCACAGTGTGCTGATGGCGTTGACCTCCGCGCTGAAACTGCCGCTGCTGTTCCTGGTCACGCTGGCCATCTGCCTGCCCACGCTGTACCTGTTCAACCTCGTCTTCGGCGCCCGGCTGTCGGTGCGGCAGTCGCTGTCGCTGGTGATGGTGGCGCTGACCGTCACCGCCATGCTGGCCGTCGCGTTCGCGCCGATCAGCCTGTTCTTCCTCATCACGGCGCCCGACTACGGCTTCTTCAAGCTGCTCAACGTGGCGATCCTGGCGCTGTCGGCGCTGGTCGGGCTGCGCTTCCTGACCGGCGGCATGAAGGTGCTCAACGACCACGGCCTGCTGGCCCCCCGGCCCGCTCCGGCCCCCGCTCCCGCCACTACGCCCCCAGCTCCCGCCGCGGCGGTTCCGCCCACCGACCCGGCCGGTCCCGCCGACCCGGCCGGTCCCGCCGGCCCGGCCGTGCCCGCCCCGGCGGTCACCGTGCCCGCCAACGGCAGCGGCGGCACCGCCACCCTGACCGTCCCGGCGCAGGCCCCGGTGCAGGTGCCGGCGGGCTACCAGCTCGTCCCGAACCCGCACCTTCGACCGGTGCCCCGTCCCCAGGCCACGGCCACGCCGCCCAGCATGGCGCTGCTGTACGTCTGGATCCTGCTGTTCGGCTTCGTCGGCACCCAGCTGGCCTGGACGCTGCGGCCGTTCTTCGGCAGCCCGGGCATGAAGTTCAGCCTGTACCGGGACATCGACGGCAACTTCTACGCGGAGATCTTCCGGACCATCGCGCACCTCTTCTGAGCCTCCCGGTCGGATTGTCGCCTGCCGTGCCGGCGCCGCAGCGCGTAGGCTGCTCGCTGGTGGAGGAGAGAATTGGCTCATGCGCGAGCCAGGAGACGCTGCGGCCGACTGCCGGGAGGCAGGATCCGGCCGCGGGTCCGGCCGCGTCGCCCACCTCCGCAGGGCCGGTGCTGCTCGACCGTACGTTCGGCCGCGACGACATCACGGCGGTCCGGCACGAGGTGACCGACCGCCTCACCGCGGCCGGTATCGCGGGTGACCGCCTGCACGGGTTCGTGCTGGCGGTCAACGAGGTGATCACGAATGTCGTGCTGCACGCCGGCGGTCACGGGCGCATCGTCGTCTGGGTGACCGCCGGCTCGGCGTGGTGCACCGTGACCGACTCCGGGCCGGGCATTCCGGAACGCTTCCTGGGCCGCCCCGGAGTGCCGGAGGCGTTCGAGGTCGGCGGCCGGGGCATCTGGCTGGCACACCAGTTGTGCGACGAGGTCACGATCGCCACCGGCCCGATCGGGACCACCATCGGGCTCCGGATCGGCCTGGGTCCAGCTCACCGGCCCTGAGTGGAGCAACGAAGCCCCACCCCCGACTTAACAAAGCGGAATCGCCGGGAAAATGTGAGCGGGCCTTTCCGCCGCGAAGCGCGGGCGGCGCGACTACATTGGGCCAGTGCTCGGACTTCCACCTCATGTCACCGCATGCCTCTTCGACCTTGATGGCGTACTGACCCAGACCGCGCTCGTGCACAATGCCGCCTGGAAGCAGACGTTCGACGCGTTCCTGCGCACCTGGTCGGCCGAGAACGGGCAGGCATTCGTGCCGTTCGACGACGGCACCGACTACCACCGCTATGTCGACGGGCGGCAGCGCGCGGACGGCGTGCGTAGTTTCCTCGCTTCCCGGGGTATCACCCTGCCGGAGGGCACACCCGGCGACGGTCCCGACGCAGTGACCGTCAACGGCATCGGCAACCGCAAGAACGAGCTGGTCCTGCAGAAGATCAAAGAGGGGGCGGTGCAGGTCTACCCGGGCTCGGTGGACTACCTGAACGCCGCGAAGTCGGCCGGTCTGCGCCGCGCCGTCGTCTCGGCCAGCGCCAACTGCAAGGACGTGCTGGCGGCCGCCGGCATCGCCGACCTCCTGGAGGCGCGCGTGGACGGCGTCACCGCCCGCGAGCACCAGCTGCCCGGCAAGCCCGCCCCGGATACCTTCCAGTACGGCGCAAAGCTGCTTGACACACCCCCCGAACATTGCGCAGTGTTCGAGGACGCCCAGGCCGGAGTGGCGGCCGGGCGCGCGGGCGGCTTCGGCATCGTCGTCGGGGTCGACCGGGTGGGCCAGGCTCAGGCGCTGCTCGACCACGGCGCCGACATCGTCGTACAAGATCTTTCCGAACTGCTCACGCGCTGACAGCGTTGACAGATTCACAGACTCTCTTCATCGCGTTACGAGAGGCACTACCGTGATCCGTGAACGGGCCTATCCCGTCGACCCGTGGCACATCCGGGAGACCCGGCTCGACCTGGACCTGCTGGCCCAGTCCGAGTCGGTCTTCGCGCTGTCCAACGGCCACATCGGGATACGCGGGAATCTCGAGGAGGGCGAGCCGCACGGCCTGCCCGGCACGTACCTGAACTCGTTCTACGAGCTGCGGCCGCTGCCGTACGCCGAGGCCGGGTACGGCTTCCCCGAGTCCGGCCAGACGATGATCAACGTGACCAACGCCAAGCTGATGCGGCTGCTCGTCGACGACGAGCCGCTCGACGTCCGGTACGGCGAACTGCGCTCCCACGAGCGCGTCCTGGACCTGCGCGCCGGGACCCTGGAACGCACCGCCGAGTGGGTGTCGCCCTCCGGACAGGCGATCCGGATCCGCACCGTCCGGCTGGTCTCGTTCACCCAGCGCGCCGTGGTCGCGTTCCTGTACGAGGTCGAGCCGCTGGACGCCTCGGCCCGGCTGATCCTGCAGTCGGAGCTGGTCGCCAACGAGCAGCTGCCGCCCACGAGCAAGGACCCGCGGGTGGCCGCGGTGCTGGATCACCCGCTCGAGGCCGAGGAGATGCTGGAGCAGCGCACCGGCGGCCTGCTGGTGCACCGCACCAAGGCCAGCGACCTGCGGATGGCCGCGGCCATGGAGCACCTCGTGGAGGCCCCCGGCCGCCACGCGGTCACCACCGAGGGCCATCCCGACTGGCTGCGCACCACCGTGGCCTGCAAGCTCGAACCGGGCCAGCGGCTGCGCGTGGTCAAGCTGGCCGCGTACGGGTGGTCCAGCAACCGCTCGCTGCCCGCCGTCCGCGACCAGGTCGGCGCCGCGCTGGCCAGCGCCCGGCTCGACGGCTGGGACGGTCTGGTCGAGGCCCAGCGCGAATTCCTGGACCAGTTCTGGGACCACTCCGACGTCAAGGTCGAGGGTGACCCGGAGGTGCAGCAGGCGGTGCGCTTCGGTCTGTTCCACACGCTGCAGGCGGGTGCCCGTGCCGAGCAGCGCCCGATCGGCTCCAAGGGGCTGACCGGCCCCGGCTACGACGGGCACACGTTCTGGGACGCCGAGACGTTCGTGCTGCCCGCGCTGACCTACACCCAGCCGTCCGCGGCGGCCGACGTACTGCGCTGGCGGCACTCGACGCTGGATCTCGCCCGGGAGCGGGCGCAGACGCTGGGCCTGCAGGGTGCCGCGTTCCCGTGGCGCACGATCCGTGGCCAGGAGTGCTCGGCGTACTGGCCCGCGGGCACGGCCGGCTTCCACATCGGGGCGGACATCGCCGACGCGGTGCGCCGCTACGTGCAGGCCACCGGTGATCTCGATTTCGAGCGTGAGATCGGGCTGGAACTGCTCGTCGAGACCGCCCGGTTGTGGCGGTCGCTCGGCCACCACGACCGGCACGGCCGGTTCCACATCGACGGGGTCACCGGGCCGGACGAGTACACCGCCGTGGTGGACGACAACGTCTACACCAACCTGATGGCGCAGCAGAACATGTTCGCCGCCGCGGACGCCTGCCAGCGCCACCCGGAGGTGGCCCGCAAGCTGGGCGTGGACGACGAGGAGTCGGCGTCGTGGCGGGACGCGGCCGCGTCGGTGCACATCCCGTACGACCGGGAGCTGGGGGTGCACCAGCAGTCGGAGGGCTTCACCCGGCTGCAGGAGTGGGACTTCGAGAACACCCCGCCGGAGGCGTACCCGCTGCTGATGAACTACCCGTACTTCGACCTGTACCGCAAGCAGGTGATCAAGCAGGCGGACCTGGTCATGGCGATGTACGTGCGCGGCGACGCCTTCACCCCGGAGGAGAAGGCCCGCAACTTCGCGTACTACGAGGCCCGGACCGTCCGCGACTCGTCGCTGTCGGCGTGCGTCCAGGCGGTGCTGGCCGCCGAGGTGGGGCATCTGGAGCTGTCCCACGACTACCTCGGCGAGGCCGCCCTGATGGACCTGCACGACCTGCACCGCAACGCCCGCGACGGGGTGCACGTCGCGTCCCTGGCGGGTTCGTGGGTCGCGCTGGTCGCCGGGCTGGGCGGGATGCGGGACTTCAACGGTCAGCTGTCGTTCGCGCCCCGGCTGCCGAGCCGGATCAACCGGCTGGACTTCTCGCTGCTCTGGCACGGCAAGCGGCTGCGGGTCGACGTGACGCCGGACGAGGTGACGTATTCGCTGCGTAACGGCGGCGGGGCGGCCCGGCTGGAGCTGGTGCACCACGGCAAGGAGATCGAGGTGACCCAGGTCAAGCCGGTGACCGTACCGATCCCGTCGGCGCCGCCGATCGGCGCCGCCCCGCGGCAGCCCGCGGGTCGCGCGCCGGTGCGCCGGGTCGGCGCCAGCGGCTGAGCCGACCACGCAGACGGCCCCCGTCCGCGCGGGACGGGGGCCGTTATGCGTGCGTCAGAGCAGCGACACGTGTACGTGGTCGGTGTGCGCGCTCGGCCCGTGGTAGGTGTGCCAGCCCGTGGCCGGGAACCAGATCTGCTTGAACCAGATGACGTAGTAGATCCCGAGCCGGTCCGCGTTGCGGACCAGGAACGCCATGAGGTTGTTGCCGTAGTTCTTCATGTCCGTGTTGTGCGCGACCGAGAACCCGCTCTTCTGCAGCGACCAGTCGCAGGCGCGGCCCTTCGGGTGCTCGAACGGGCCGCCGTCCCGGTGACAGCCGACGAATCGATTGAATCCCGCCTTCTTCACCTCTTTGTAGAGGTGGAAGGTGCGCGGTGTGATGCAGCCGCCCGTCGTGGGGTCGTTGACCGTGCACGATTCGGGGGAGAAGCCGCCGTCGGAGTTGCGCGGGGCCGGTGCGGCCTCCGGCGACTTGGCCACCACGAACCCACCGGTGAGGCTTTCGCCGCCGACCAGCGCGAGCGCCTTGTCGGCGCTCTCCTTCTGCTTCTTCATCGCGGCGAGGTTCTGCTGTTGCGCCTTGATCTCAGCGTCCAGCCGCGCCTTGGTCGTGGTGACCAGGTCGATCGCGGTGTTCAGCTCGTGCAGCTTCTCGTCGTTGATCGAGTTGATCTCTTCGAGCGAGATGGCCTTCCTGAGGAACGCGTCCGAGCTGTTCGCGTTGAGCAGGTAGCTCATGGCCGACAGGTTCCCGGTGCGGTACTGCTGTCCGGCCACCGCGCCGACCTCGGGGATCAGCAGGTCGCGCTTGGCCTCCGCGTTGCGCACATCGATGGCGAGCGCCAGCTGGGTCTTCGTCGACTTCGCGACCGCGGCCTTGGCGGCGACGAAGCGCCGGTTGGTGGACTCCATCACATCGCTGAGCAGCGGGGTGGCCTTGCCCTCGTCGGGCGTGGCGGTGCCGCTGCCGGGCGCGGCGCTGGCCGGCGCGGCCGGCGCCACGAGCATCGTCAACGCGACGAGTGGTGCCAGGGCCACGGTCAGCCACCGGCGGTGTCTAGCCGTCATTCTCTTCCTTCCACGTAACCGCCGACCGGGTTAGCTGACGGGTTCGGGACGGAAGCGATCCCTACCGCGCGGGTGGCGCGGATTCACCCCACAAACGTGGTTCCCCGGCTCGCCCGAGGGCGATTAGGCGGTGGCCTGCCGGCACCCTTGGGGGTGGTGCCTTCCTGGCAGTGACCGGCGGCCAGCTTACCTGACGAATCAAGGGGCCGACCGGTGCCAAATGCGTTACCAGCCAACAACTTTCCGTGACTCGCGCGAGGAAATCCTTGGTGCCGTGGCCGTAACGCCGGTCAATGTGAATCGTTGCGTTTCTCTCGCCGCGTCGACTCATTGTCAGCACTCGGTAACCGACAGTACGACCCCTGTCGATTCTGGCGAGGCTGGGTATTCTTCGACACGGTCTCCGTTTCATAACGACGCCAGGAAAGGCGTCGGCGGAAACCACCGCCTAATCGCCCACGGGCGAGCCGGGGAACCACGTTTGTGGGGTGAATCCGCGCCACCCGCGCGGTAGGGGCCACTTCCGTCCCGAACCCGTCAGCTAACCCGGTCGGCGGCCGACGGAAGGAAGGCATGTGCGGCACACCCCTGCCCGACGGCTGTGGGCGACGCTCCTGGCCCTCATGGTCCTCGTCGCCGGTCCGGCCGTCGCCGGTCCGGCTCCCGCCTCCGCAGCCCCCCGGCCGCTGGCCGCCCCGGGTGACACCGGTGACGACGGCGAGGGCGGCAGTAAATCCCTCATCGAGGCGCTCGAGTCGGCGTCGCGTGGATTCACCGACGCCAAGGACGCCCTGGCGCGGTCCAAGTCGCGCCAGGTCGAACTGACCGCCGCGCTGCAGCGGCTCGACACCGAACTGGGCCCGCGTCAGGCCGCGCTGGACGAGATCGTGGCGCAGAGCTACCGGACCGGGCGGCTCGGGCCGATGACCGCCCTGCTGACCGCGTCGGACTCCGGCACCCTGCTGGACCGGGCCGACACCCTGCAATCGGTCGCGGTGCGTCAGGACGCGGCGATGCGCGACCTGAAGCAGACCCGCGACGGCCAGGCCAAGGCGAAGCTGGCGATCGACGCCACGATCCGCGACCAGCAGAAGCAGCTCAACGTCATGGCCCGGCGCAAGGCGCAGGCCGAGGCGGCGCTGAAGGCCGCGGGTGGAGGCCAGGACGTCGCGGGGCCGAGCGGCGGCGGCAGCAGCACCAAGTCCGCCACGGCTCCCCGCAACCTGGGCACCGGCTGCACCGTGGACGACCCCACGACCACCGGCTGCATCACGCCCCGCCTGCAGTTCGCCATGGGGCAGGCGAAGAGTGCCGGATTCACGCACTTCGTCAAGTGCTTCCGGCACCAGAGCTTCGGGGAGCATCCCAAGGGGCGGGCGTGTGACTTCGCTGCCGACAAGGGCACCTTCGGTGGAGTGGCCTCCGGCGCCAGCCGCACGTACGGCGACCGGCTGGCGAACTACTTCATCGACAACGCCGACCGTATCGGCGTGCTGTATGTCATCTGGTTCCGCCGGATCTGGCTGCCCAGCAGCGGCTGGAAGGCGTACACCCGGGGCAACGGTGACCCGTCCAGCGACCACACCAACCACGTGCACCTGTCGGTGCGCTGAGCGCGGAACGCGAGGAGGCGGGACCTACCGGCGCATGTAGGTCTCGTACTCCTTCATCACGTCCTCGGTCGGGCCGTCCGCGCGGATGACGCCGGACTCCAGCCAGATCGAGCGCTCACAGGTGTCCCGGATCGACTGCTCGCTGTGGCTCACCAGGAACACCGTGCCGGCCTCCTCGCGCAGGTCGCGGACCCGCTGCTCGCTGCGGCGGCGGAACTTGGCATCACCGGTGGCCAGCGCCTCGTCGATGAGCAGCACGTCGTGCTTCTTGGCCGCCGCGATGGCGAAGCGCAGCCGGGCCGACATGCCGGACGAGTACGTCTTCATCGGCAGGGAGCTGAAGTCGCCACGCTCGTTGATGCCGGAGAACTCGATGATGTCGGCGGTCTTCTCTTTCACCTCGGCCGGGCTCATGCCCATCGCGAGGCAGCCCAGCAGGACGTTGCGCTCGCCGGGCAGGTCGTTCATCAGCGCGGCGTTCACGCCCAGCAGCGAGGGCTGCCCGGCCGCGTAGATCGTGCCCCGGTCCACCGGTAGCAGCCCGGCGATCGCCCGCAGCAGGGTGGACTTGCCGGAGCCGTTGCTGCCGATGAGCCCGATCGCCTCGCCCTTGTACGCGACGAAGCTCACGCCCTTGACCGCGTGCACCTCGCGGACCGCGCCGGACTTCTGACCCGTGACGATCCGTTTGAAGCTGGCCACCGGGCTGTTCGCACCGGCCGCCGCGGAGCCGTACACCCGGTAGACGACGTGGGCGTCGTCGGCGATGACGGTGGGTACCCGCCCGGTTGTCTCAGCCACGGCCGTACCCCTTCTCTCCGCGCCAGAAGTAGACGAACCCGCCGACGCCGACGATCAGCGTCCACGCGATCGACTGGATCCACAGCCGGGTCGGCGTGTCGGCGAGCGGGACGTCCTCCATCAGCGCGTGCCGCATCAGCTCGATGAAGACCAGCATCGGATTCGCCTCGACCAGGCGCAGCTGCCAGCCGTGCAGGTGCTTCTCGAACTGTTCCACGGAGTAGATGACGGCGGAGCTGTACATCCAGATGCGCATGATGAACGGGACCAGCTGCTTGACGTCTGTGATCTTGGAGCCGAGCCGGGCGGTCAGCATGGCGAGACCCATGTTGAAGATCGTCTGTAGCAGCAGCACGGGCACGATCAGCAGCCATTCGAACGTGAGTGGCTCGCCCGTGATCAGCACGATGCTCATGAGTACGGCCATGGAGGCGATCAGGTTGCGCGCCTCGACCAGCACGACGGCCAGTGGCAGGCTCGCGCGGGGGAAGTGCAGCGCCCGGATCAGGCCGAGATTGTTCGTGACCGCCACGACGCCGCCCTGCACCACCGACGAGGTGAAGCCGAAGACGAACACGCCGGTGCACAGGTAGGCGATGAAGTTGTCCATGTCCTTGGTGCCGGCCAGGATGACGCCGAAGATCAGGTAGTACACCGCCGCGTTGAACAGCGGCGTCAGCACCTGCCAGAGCATTCCCAGCCGGGTGTTGCCCAGCGAGGAGGAGACCTTGGCGTTGGCGTACGCCCCGATGAAGTGCCGGTAGGCCCACAGCTGCCGGATGTAGAGGGGGAGGCCGGGCAGGGCGCCGGCCGCGCTCAGGCCGTGCCGCTTGGCCAGCTCCTTCATAGGCAGACCGGTGTCGTTGCCGGCGACCGCCGTCTGGGCCATGGGGTGGCGCTCCGATCTCGTCGGCCGGGCTGAGATGTCCGGCCTCGGGGGTTTGCGCGTGAACACACTAGCGAGGTGATGTCGTTGAAACGGCATCGTATCGACGTGACGCCGACGGTAACCCAGCAAACGGCGGAACGCAACCGTAGCGTCCTTGCGCTATATTGCCTCCGTGGCGACCGGGAAACGAGCACCTGCCGGAGCGGCGGTCCTGCGCGGAGACATCACCGTGGCGATCCGCAACGCGGTGATGAAAGAGCTGGCCGAGGTCGGTTACGGCCGCCTCTCCATCGAGGCGGTCGCGCGCCGGGCCGGGGTCGGTAAGACCGCGATCTACCGCCGGTGGAGCAACAAACTCGAGATGGTACTCGAGATCGTCTCGGATGTGGCCGAGCGAGCCGTGCCGCTTCCCGACACCGGCACCTTCGCCGGTGACCTCCGGCTGCTCCTCATGATCGCGAGCAAGGCGCTGCAGCACCGGATGGCCTCCCAGATCATCCCCGACCTGATGGCCGAGGCCGCCCGCAACCCGCAGATCGCCGAGACGCTCCAGCGGGCCCTGCACACCCACCAGCACGCGGTCGGCGACAAGCTGGTCGGCCAGGCGATCGCCCGCGGGGAACTGCCCGCCGACGCCGACCCCGACGTGGCCGTGGACCTGATCCTCGGCCCGCTCTACTGGCGCGTCGCGGTGGCCCGTACCCCGATCGACGACGACTACCTGGAGAAGCTGGCCGTCGCGGTCACCCATGCGCTGCGGGGCGGTCGCTCGGCGGGCTGAGCCGGTCATCCTGGCGGTGTCCTCTCGGGGTGCCGACGTCCCGCAGATCGGTCCACCCGCCGGTCTGCTGAGCCCTTACCCCGGTGGTGCTGCGCGCAACCCGGTGCCGCGGGCGATCCGGTGACGTCGCCAAACCCACCGGAGGTCCGCCCTCAGCGCAGCCGCGTCACGGCCGATCAGTGCGTTGATCAGGCCGCGGTGACGGAGGAGCGTGCATGCGGGGAAAGCAGCTGGTGGCATTGCTCGTGCCGCTCACCCTCGGCGGATGCGGGGTGATCGGACTCACCGCCGCGACGCCCTCGCCCGGCACCACGACCCCCGCGCCGGGTTCCACCGGCAGCTGGATCGTCGTGACCAGCGGCTCGGCGACCCCCAGCGCGGGCGTGACCTATCCCTCCCGCGCGACGACGCTGCCCCCGGTGTCGTTCCCCGCCAGCGCCGGAAGTTCCTGCCCGCCCGCGCCGAACGGCCAGGTCGTCATCCCGGTCACGGTGACACCGGGCGTCCGGTCCCTCACCGTGACCTGGCCCCGCCGCAGCGCCACCGGCTACCGGGTCACCGCGGTGCCGCAGCGGCTCGTCACGGGCGCGCAGCCGGGCTACACCTGGACGAGCGTGCCGGCCACCGGCGCGGGATGCAGCGTCTCCACCAGGATCACCGGGCTCATTTCGGGCGAGCCGTACGTCGTGTGGCTGGACGCGCAGGGCACCGGGGGCCTGACCGACGGCACCCGCAACCCGTACAGCGGCGCCTCCGGAGTGGTCTACCCCAACTGAGCCGTCACGAGGCGACCGTGTTGCGGCCGCTCCACTTGGCCGCGTACAGGCGCTCGTCCGCCGCGCGGAACAGTGCGTCCCCGCCCATCCCCGGCGCCATCGCCGCCACGCCGACGCTGACCGTCAGGCGGCTGCCCGCCAGGATGTCCGCCCGGGCGACCGCGGACCGGATGCGCTCGGCGACCTCGCGGCCCGCGACCGCGTCGCCGCGCAGGAACACCACGAACTCGTCGCCCGCGTAGCGCACCGGCACGTCCTCGGCCCGGCAGTGGGCCCGCAGGATGGCCGCCACCTCGCGCAGCACGTGGTCACCGGCGATGTGCGAGTACGCGTCGTTGACCGCCTTGAAATGATCCAGGTCGATGAGCAGCAGTGCCAGCGGCGGCGCGGTCCGCCCCGCATCTATGCGGTGCAGTACGGAGTCGAAGCGCCGCCGGTTGCCCAGGCCGGTGAGCGGGTCCCGCATGATCTCCCGTTCGGCGCGTCGCCGGGCGGTCTCCAGCTCCTCGCGTTGGCGGGCCTGGCGCAGCATCGCCAGCCGGTGCAGCCGCAGCCGCCACAGCTGCAATACCTGACTCTCGACCGCCTCGAACAGGTCGCGGCCGGACTGGCAGTCGTCGATCTCCCGCGCGGTCTGCGCCATCTCGAACCGGATGATCAGCGGCTCGTCGGGGCGTGCGCCGTACGCGCACAACTCGCGGGCGGCGATGAGTTCGCGGCGGGCCTCGGCCAGCTGACCCTGGGCCCGGAGGCTGACGCCGAGGGCCAGATGGGCGACGCGGGCGTACTGGTGGTTCTCGCCCGCCCGCAACGGCATGATCGACTCGCGCGCCAGCTTCTCCGCCGGGATGACGTCGCCGAGCTTGGCCAGCGCCAGGGCCAGCATCGCCGTCGTGCCCGCGTCACCCGGCGGTCCGGCCTCCTCCAGGTGCTGCCGGGTGATCTCGGCGCTGTGCCGCAGCCGCGCGGCTCCCTCGCCGGTCCGCCCGACGTGCCCCAGCCGCAGCCCCCAGTACAGCAGTGTGCCCGCGTGCACCAGCCGGAACGCCCGCGAGGCGTCGCTGAGCTGCTCGTACGTGGTGGCGGCGGTCTCGTACATCTCCGCGGTGGTGGCGGCCTCGGCGAACGAGCAGAGCGCCGAGCGGCGCCGGTCGCCGTCGAAGGTGCTGCGGTCGAGCAGCACCCCGGCGCGGGCCAGGTGGTGCAGGCCGTCGATGTCCTGGCCGCTCAACACCTTCACGCGGGCGAGGTCGCACAGCGCCTTGGCCTCCCCGAGTGCCGAGCCGGCCCGCTGGTGGTGGCGCAACAGCCGCTCGCCGAGGGCGGTCGCCTCGGCCAGGCGGCCCATCTCCAGGTTGGCGTACATCTTGCCCTGTAGGAGGAACGGCAGCGTACGGGAGTCGCCGGTCGCGGCGGCCAGCACCGCGTACGCGTCGGCCGCGTCGATGGCCTCCCGGCACCGGCCGGTGTTCGCCATCACGTGCACGCGCACGGCCAGCAGGTGCAGCGGCCCGAACGCGGTGACGGGCACCGGCAGCCGATCGACGGCGGTGCTGTCCCTCATGCCACCCAGTATTGACCGCTTGCTGGTCAGGCCGTACTCGTGGACCGTTTCGCCGGAGTTTGCGCGTACCGGGCGAGGCCGTCGACGAGCAGATCGAGTCCGAACAGGAACCGTTCGTCGCCATCGCCGCCGGTCATGTCGCGGGCGTGCCGGTGCAGGTGCGGAAAGTGCTGCGGGGGCAGGCTTTCGTAGTAGCTGGCGAGCTGCTCGACCCAGTGGGCGAAGTACTGCTCGGGGTCCTTGCCGGTGGCCTCGATGCTCGCCTGCCGCAGCGAACTCTCGTACACCTCGGCGACCAGGTACAGGAAGATGCGGTCGACCGCCCAACCGGCGATCTTGGGTGGGATCCCGCCGGCCAGCAGGACCGCCATCGTCGCCTCGGTGATCCGCAGCGCGTTGGGTCCGATGGGGACGGTGGCCAGCGCGGCGCGGGCGAGGTCGCGGTACGCCATCAGCCGGGTGTAGCTCTCCCGCACCATCTGCTTGACCTGCTCGGGCCAGCGGACCGGGTCGGGCTCCGGGACCTCGATGCCGGCGCAGGCCCGGTCGAACATCAGGTCGAGCAGCTCGTCCCTGTTCGCCACGTGGGCGTACAGGCTGGACGGGCCCGTGCCGAACTCGGCCGCCACCCGCCGCATGCTGGCCGCCTCGACCCCTTCGGCCGCGACGATCCGCAGCCCGGCCTCGACGATCTGGTCGCGGGACAGTGGGGGTCGCGCGGCGCGGGGACGGCGGGCGGTCCCGTGGCGCCACGGCGGCGAGGGCAGGTCCGGCTCGGTCATCGCGGCCCATATTAGTTGACGCGAACGGTGTTCGTCTGTAGAACGGTGTTCGTCAACACGAACACTGTTCTTTCCATCGGGGGTAGCAAATGCAGGCGGTACTGGAAGAGGCCAGGACGCCGTACAGATGGCGGTGGGTCGCGCTCTTCGTGATCCTGGCGGTCGAGGTCATGGACCTGCTGGACTCGCTCGTCACGACGATCGCCGGCCCGGTCATCCGCGCGGAGCTGGGCGGCTCACTGAGCCTCATCCAGTGGCTCGGCGCGGCGTACACGCTGGCCATGGCGATCGGCCTGCTGACCGGCGGACGGCTCGGCGACATCTACGGCCGCCGCCGGATGTTCCTGGTCGGTGCGGCCGGCTTCACCGTGGCCTCGCTGCTGTGCGCCATGGCCTGGAGTCCGGGGGTGCTCATCGGCGCGCGGGCGGTGCAAGGGCTGTTCGGGGCGGTGATGCTGCCGCAGGGCCTCGGCATGATCAAGCAGATGTTCTCCGACAAGGAGCAGGCCAAGGCGTTCGGCGCGTTCGGGCCCGTCATGGGACTGTCCGCGGTCGGTGGCCCCATCCTGGCGGGCTGGCTCGTCGACGCCGACTACTTCGGCGCGGGCTGGCGCATGATCTTCTTCATCAACCTGCCGCTCGGGCTGTTCGCGATCGCCGGAGCGCTGCGCTTCCTGCCCGAGTACCGCGCCGAGCGCACCCCGCGGCTCGACGTGGCCGGGGTGCTGCTGGCCGCGGTCGGCGCGTTCCTGGTGCTCTACCCGCTCGTGCAGGGGCGCGAGCTGGACTGGCCCGCATGGGTGTTCGTCATGCTCGCGGCGGGCATCGTCCTGTTCGTGGCGTTCGGCCGCTACGAGGCCGCCCGCGAGCGGCGCGGACGCGATCCGCTGGTGACGCCGAGCCTGTTCCGCAAGCGTGCGTTCACCGGCGGGCTGGCGCTGGGCCTGTTCTTCTTCGCCGTACTGATCGGCACCGGCCTGGTGTTCACGCTCTACCTGCAGGTCGGGCTCGGGTACTCGCCGCTGAAGGCGGGCCTGACCACGCTGCCGCAGGCGCTGGGCACGGTCTTCGGATTCGTGGCCGCGGGCGCCGGGCTCAGCGAGCGGCTCGGCCGCCGGTTGCTGCTGATCGGCACGGTCGTGATGGGGGCGGGCATGATCGGTGTCGGCCTCACCGTCCGGGGGGCGGGCGCGGACATCAGCCCGTACCAGCTGAGCCCGGCCCTGCTGGTGATGGGCGCGGGCATGGGGCTCGCGATGGCGCCGTTCTTCGCCATCGTGCTGGCCGGCGTCGACGACGCCGAGACCGGCTCGGCGTCCGGGGCGCTGACCTCGGTGCAGCAGCTCGGTGGCGCGTTCGGCATCGCCGTACTCGGGACGATCTTCTTCGGGTTGCTGCCCGGCGCGGTGACGCACCACGTCGACACGTCGGCGGGCGACCTGCGCGCCCAGCTCACCGCTGCCGCCGTGCCGCCCGCGGCGCAGCCCGCGATCATCGCGGGGATCCGCGCCTGCCTCGCCGACCGCGTCGCCGAGGACGACCCGGAGGTGCAACCGGCGTCCTGCCGGGCCGCCGCCGCGTCCGGCGCGTCGGCCCCGGGGGGCGCCGAAATCGCCGGGTACGCCGAGCGCGCGGTGCGCGACGGCTTCCGGGACGTGACCGTGCGCACGCTCGGGGTGGCGCTCGGCCTGCTCGTCGCGGCGTTCGCGTTGGCCTTCCTGCTGCCCCGCCGGGCCCGGCCCGAAGCCGCGGGGCACTGACCGGTCCTTCGGTCCCCGGGCGCGGCGCTCCCCCGCCCGGGGGCGGTCGGCCGGGCCCGATGGGCGGGGTCGCGGCGGCCTCGCCAATCGGCTACTTCGGACAGTCAGCGCATTTCTCCCGCCGCCCCGGCCCGTGGCGGATTCCTGGCTCCAGGGCCCGATTCACGCGGGACCCGAAAGAGCCTCGAGCCACTTTGCCTCTTTCGTGGCAGTAGGGAGTTGAGCGCAGAGCGACGATGTGGACACTCGACGTGGTCACATCCGCCTCAGGCATCACCAGATCGGTCCGCAGCCTCAGCCGTTAAGGCGGAAAAGCAGCTCAGCGGGGGCGGACGCGATCGAGGACGTTATATCGTCGGCTCCGCCGCCGAGAACCGGTGCCGGAGGTATCCCCTCGCCCACCGCCTCCGGATCCCCCCGATGAACGAGGACGGACAAGTGTCGATCTCCCGCCGCGGCGTTATCGCCGCCGGCTTAGCCGTGGTCACCGTTGGATCGATGAGCGTCGTCTGGACGCTCAACGCCAGCGCGGCCGAGAGTCCCGACGACGTGACCGCGGTGGCGTCCGCGAGCGCGGAACCGTCCGGTGCCGCCACGGAGCCGTCCAGCGGCGGTGCCGATCCGTCCACCTCCACCGCCGGTTCGGATGCCCCCGGCGCGGACCCGAGCGGGAGCCCGGATCCGTCCGCCGTCGCCGCCGAGGATGTGAGCAGCCCACCGGCCCGGCTCCCGTGGGGCGGCCGCCCGGTCGCCGTCACCCGGGCCGAGCCCGGCGCCAACAGCGCCAAGGTCGCCGCCGAGGGCGCGGACATCGCCGCCGCCGACAAGTCCGGCTCCACCGAGGCCGCGCCGGAGTTCTCCCCCAAGGGCAGCAACTCCCGGTGGGGCTCCATCCGGTCCGCGCGCACCTCGGTCGTCGCGCCGGTCCCGCCGCCGCTGGCCGAGCCGGTGCCCGGTGTGGGCTCGCAGGTCAACTTCCTGTACGGGGTCGGGTCCCAGAACGCCGAGACCGACGGCACGTACGCGAACTTCTCCATCGCCAAGCCGAAGCTGGCCACCGGCGACTACCACACCCTGGCCGAACTCAGCGTGCAGTCCGCCGACGGGGCGCAGATCGCCGAGGTGGGCTGGACCGTGGACCGCACGGTCAACGGCGACAGCGACCCACACCTCTTCGTCTACCACTGGGTGAACCGCAAGGAGACCTGCTACAACGCCTGCGGTTTCGTCCAGTACAGCCAGACCGTCAAGCCGGGCGACACCCTGCCGGATAACGCGAACAAGAAGTTCGGCATCCAGCACTTCAACGACGCCTGGTGGGTGGCGTACGACACGGAGTGGCTGGGGTACTTCCCGGACAGCCTGTGGAACGGGCAGTTCTCCCGTACCGGGCAGGTGCAGTACTTCGGGGAGGTGGCCTCGCCCAGCACTCAGCCGTGCAGCCACATGGGTAACGGCAAGGGCGCGGACAACGCCAGCGCGGCCCGGGTCGGCAGCGTGGCGTACATCAACGGGCCCGACGTCGACCTCAACGTCCGCGCCGTCGGCGGCGTCTACAGCGTGAGCAAGGCCAGTGCCCGGACCTTCCGGTACGGCGGCCCGGGGGCCTGCTGACCGGTCCCCGACGCCACGATGCCCGGCCCCGTCAAGGGCCGGGCATCACTGCATCGGGGGAGTGCACCGAGCGTGGCGAGGGCGGGAAGCGCATGCCGGGCGTCACCGTGTCGGCTACCGGTCGAACCAGATCGCCTGCGAGGGTGTACAACGTGGTGGCCGAGCAGCGCCGACGAGGGGAATCAGCGGCATGAGACGACGGGTCAGTCCCGACGAGGAGCTGATGACCGCGCTCTACACGGAGCACTACGCGGTCCTGCTCAGCTTCATCTCGCGGTACGTGCACGACCGCCACAAGGCCGAGGACCTGGTGCAGGAGACGCTGCTGCGGGCCTGGCGGCACATCGACCACCTGGAAGTGGACAGCACCGGGCGTACCCGCTCATACCTGTTGACCATCGCCCGTAACGTGGTGACCAACGCGTGGCGCGCCGAGCAACGCCGCCCCCGGCTGGTCGCGGACGACACCGCGGTGGAGTCGGTGCCGTCGGCCGACAGCGTCGACCAGCTCGTCGAGGGCTGGCTGGTGGCCGAGGCGCTGGAGCGGCTCTCCGCCGAGCACCAGGCCGTGGTGAAGGCCATGTACTACGAGGGTCAGAGCGTCGCGGACGCGGCGCGCCGGCTGTCCGTGCCGGAGGGCACGGTCAAGTCGCGCGCCTACTACGCGGTCCGCGCCCTGCGCACCGTGTTCGAGGAGATGGGGGTGATCCGATGACCCCGGATGTGTCCGACGAGCACGACCAGCTGCGCCTGCTGCTCGGCGGCTACCTGCTGGGCGGCCTGGACGAGGGCGACACCGACCGGCTCGACGCGCATCTGCACGGCTGCGACCAGTGCCGCGGCGAGCTGGACCGGCTCGCGCCGATTCCCGAGCTGCTGCAACGCCTGCCGGAGGCGGCCCGCGAACCCGAGCGGGGCGGCACCCTGGTCTCCATGTCCGCGCGGCCCAGCCCGGAGCGGGTCGAGGAGCTGCTGTCCCGGATGCGCGCGGAGCGTACCCGGGGCCGCCGGATGGCCCAGGTCCGGTGGCTGGCGGCGGCCGCGGTCGTGCTGATCGCGGCGCTGATCGGCTTCGGTGTGGTCACCGCGGACCGGCGCAATCCGCCCACGGACGCGCTGCCGAGTCCTCAGCTGGTGACCGCCCGGTTCGAGCCGGCGACCGGCAGCGGCCTGACCGGTCAGGCGACCGTCACGCCGAAGGCGTGGGGCGTCGCGATCTCCCTCGACATGTCCCGGCTGGCGGGCAAGGGGCCGTTCGTCTGCCAGGTGCGGGACTCGGCGGGTCATGTCGAGCAGGCCGCCGCCTGGGGGACCACGCCCACCGGCGAGGTCAAGGTGACCGGGGCCAGCTCCGTCCAGCTGGGCGACGTCCGTGCGATCTCGATCGCCGACCGGGACGGCCACGTGCTCGGGACGGCCAGCCTGTCCTGAGCGCGCCCCGGCCGGGGTGGCTCAGGACGGCGGGCGCAGCGCGTCGCGCTGGGCCTGGGGCAGGGAGCAGGCCGCGGTCCCGCCGGGCAGCATGTGCCGGTGCTCCGCGATCCACCGGTACGCGGGCCACGCGGCGAACCGCACCGGCCCGGCCTGCAGCGCGCGGCCGGGCACGGTCCACAGCCGTCCCGCGTCGCGCAGCAGCAGCGCGATGGCGTCCGGCCCGGCGGCGGTCGTCCCGTCCGTGCCGACCCACTGGACCGCCTCCTCGGCCTCGTCCCGGGTGAGGCCGAGCGCTGCCAGGTCGGTGAACTGCCACGGCACGACCGAGGCGCGGGTCGGGATGCGCCGCTGGATGAAGTCGGCGCAGGTGCTGCAGAACGAACAGTCGCCGTCGAAGACGAAGGTGGGCCGGTCTGCGCTCATGCGATCATCTTGGCACTCCGGGACCACGGCGGCGACGTGGGTCAGGTCACCCGGCGTAGCCGGTTCAAATACGTCTGGGCGACCACCACCGCGGCCAGGAAGACGCCGCTGACCACCTGCTGCCAGTTGCTGTTGAGCGTGCCGACCTGGTTGATGAGGTTCTGTACGACCGCCAGCAGCAGCACCCCGGCGACCGTCCCCCCGACCGATCCGGCGCCGCCGGTGAGCAGGGTGCCGCCGATCACCACGGCGGCGATGGCGTCCAGCTCCATGCCGGTGCCCAGCACGGTGACCCCGGAGCCCAGCTTCGCCGTGTTGATCGTGCCGGCGAGCCCGGCCAGCACGGCGGAGAGGACGTACACCGTCACCCGGGTGCGGCGCACCGCAACACCCATCAGGCTGGCCGCGTCCGCGCTGCCGCCGACCGCGAACACCGCGTTGCCGAACCGGGTCCGCGCCAGCACCAGCGTCCCGGCCAGCACGAGCGCGGCGGCCAGCCACACGGGGTAGCCGAGGCCGAGCAGCGAGCCGTTGCCGAAGGCGTGGAACGCGTCGTTGCGCACCAGGTACGTGGTGGAGCCCTCGTCGGTGACCGCCCGCATGAGCCCGCGCGCGCCGAGCAGGGCGGCCAGGGTGACGATGAACGGCGCCATCCGCGCGTACGCGACGAGCGCGCCGTTGACCACCCCGATCGCGCCGCACAGCAGCAGCGGGACGGCGAACGCGGCGGGTAGTCCCCACTGGGACGCGTACGCGGCCACCACACCGCCGAGGACGTACAGCGAGCCGACGGAGAGGTCGATGCCGCCAGTGATGATCACGAATGTCATGCCGAGCGCGATGAGCATCGGTGGTGCCGCGGTGACCAGGATGGTGGCGGCGTTGGCGTAGGTGCGGAACTCCGGGAAGGCCAGCGCCCCGGCGAGCACGACCACCGCGAGGACGGCCGCGGCGCCCTGCCGCTGGATGAGGCCGGCGATCCGGTCGGTGCGGTCGGCCCGGCGCGGATCCGCGGCGCCGGACGTCGTGGGGACCGGCGGGTGCGACACGACGCCCTGGGTCACCTGGTCTTCCTCCCTCTGTCCACCGTGGGCCGTTCCGGAGCCGCCGGTGCCGGGTCGCCGGGCGGCCGGTGCGGGCCCCGGCCGGTCACCGGTTCCTGCTTTCCCGGGCCACCGCGACGGCCACGAGGATGATGGCGGCCTGCACCATCTCGGCGGTCGAGGCTGGCAGGTTGTGTTTGATCATGGTTGCCACGACGAGCTGCATGAGCACCGCGCCGGCCACCGTGCCGAGCACCCGGACCCGGCCGCCGGTCAGCGGGGTCCCGCCGACCACCACCGCGGTGATCGCGTTCAGCTCGATCAGCAGGCCCACCGCGGACGCGTCGCTGGACTGGATGCGCGCGACCGCCAGGATCCCGGCGACCGCGGCCAGCCCGGAGCAGATGACGTACACCGTGGTCAGGACGCGTGTCACCGGCACCCCGGCGAGCTCGGCGGCGGGACGGTTGCCGCCGATCGCCAGCAACCGGCGGCCGAACACCGTGCGCCGGACCGTGAACGCGATCACGAGCACGAGCAGCGCCGCGGTCCAGACCAGCACCGGCACACCGAACACCTCGCCCGAGCCGAGGTAGCGCAGGTCGGGGTTGCGGATGTCCTTGAGCTGACCGCCGGAGATCACCACGGCGAGGCCCCGCCCGCCGACGAACAGGGCGAGCGTGGCGACGATCGGCTGCAACCCGACCCGGGCCACCAGGGTGCCGTTGATCAGGCCCACCGCGACGCCGGCCAGCAGCGAGACCGCGATCGCGCCGAGCACGCCGTAGCCGAGGTAGAGCGGGATGAGCGCGGCGGCCAGCGCCATCACGGAGCCGACGGACAGGTCGATGCCCTCGGTGCCGATGACCAGTGCCATGCCCAGCGCGACGATCACCACCGGCGCCACCTGGATCAGCTGGATGCGCAGGTTGCTCCAGGCCAGGAACGACGGGGTGAAGAGCACATTGGCCAGCACGAGCGCCGCGATCGCGGCGTACACGCCGTAGCGGGGGAGCCAGGACCGGATCCGGGCGGGGTCGAGCAAGGGCCGCGCGGTGACCGCCTCAGTCGTCATCGTCGCCTCCCGCGGCCGCGATCGTGGCCAGCAGATCCTGGGTGGTCACCCGGTCGCCGTCGAGGACGCCGACGATCCCGCCGTCGCGTAGCACCACGACCCGGTCGGCACCCTCGACCAGTTCCTCCGCGTCGGAGGAGACCAGCACCACCCCGAGGCCCTCGGCGGCCAGCTCGTCGATCAGCGCCTGCACCTCGGCCTTGGCCCCGACGTCGATGCCCCGGGTCGGCTCGTCCAGCAGCAGGACCTTGGGTTCGGTGGCCAGCAGGCGGGCCAGCAGCACCTTCTGCTGGTTGCCGCCGGAGAGGTCGCCGACGCGCTGATCCGGGCCGGACGCCTTGATCCGCAGCCGGGTCATGAACGCTTCGACGATCGCGTCGATGCGCCGCTCGGAGACCACGCCGAGGCGGCTCAGCCGCGGCAGGACCGCCAGCGCGATGTTCTCGCGTACGGACAGGTCGGCGACGATGCCCTCGGCCTTGCGGTCCTCCGGCTGCACCGCGATGCCCGCCCGCAGCGCCGCGACCGTGGTGGGCCGGTGCAGGCCCGTGCCGTCGACCGTGATCTCGCCACGGTCGATCGGGTACGCGCCGCCGATCGCCTTGATCGTCTCGCTGCGTCCGGCGCCGAGCAGCCCGCCGAGGCCGACCACCTCTCCCGGCCGTACGTCGAAGCTGATGTCGTGCAGCCGGTGGCGGCTGGTCAGGCCGCGGACCCGCAGCACCGGGGGCGCGTTCGGATCCGCGGTGTCCGCGCCGGAGAAGCCGGTGAAGCCGTCGCGCCGCACTTCGGTGGTGTCGCGGCCGAGCATGAGCGCGACCAGCTGGAGCCGGTCCAGCTCGGCCAGCCGGCCGGTGTGCACCACGCGGCCGTCGCGCAGGATGGTGACCGCGTCGCAGATCCGGTACAGCTCGTCGAGGCGGTGGCTGACGTAGACGATGCCGATGCCGCGGGCGTGCAGGTTGCGGATGACCCCGAACAGTGTCTCCACCTCGCGGGGCTCCAATGAGGAGGTGGGTTCGTCCATCACCACCACCTTGGCGTCGATCATGACGGCGCGGGCCAGCGCGACCATCTGCTGTGCGCCCAGCGGCAGCGTGCCCAGCTGGCGGCGGACGTTGGCGGTGACGCCGTAACCCGCCAGGATCTCGGCGGTCTCCCGGTGCATCCGGTCTAGGTCGAGCAGGCCGGTGCGGTGGTACGGCTCGCGGCCGAGGAACAGGTTCTGCGCGACGCTCATCAGCGGGATGAGGTTGACCTCCTGGTAGATCGTGGAGATCCCGGCGCGCTGGGCGTCCAGCGGGGTGTCGAAGCGGACCGGCTCGCCCTGGTAGCGGATCTCGCCGTGGTCCGGCTGGTACACCCCCGTCAGCACTTTGATCAGGGTCGACTTGCCCGCGCCGTTCTCGCCGACCAGGGCGTGGACCTCCCCGGGCCGCAGCGTGAACGAGACGTCGTCGAGCGCCCTTACGCCGGGGAACGACTTGCGGATATCGACGACCTCTAGCAGCGTCATGACCCAAATTCCCTCACGTCTCAACACATTCCGTCAAGACCATCGATATAAAGCTCACGTCCGAACATGGGAATCGGACGTCCCCAGGGTGAAACACATACCGACGCGATCGCACGGGCGGCCCGCCCGGCGTGACCGGAGCGGGCCGCCCGGCGGCGTGGCGGCGCCCCCGGGTCGCCCCGGGTCCGCCCGGCGCCGCCACGCCGGTTCGTTGCGCGTCCGTCAGTACGCGCTGGACAGATCGGTCTTGGCGTTGCTCGCGTCGTACTGGCGGTCCTGGATGACGACGTCCGCGGGGACGGGCTGGCCCGCGAAGAACGTCGTGGCGGTCCGGAAGGCCAGCGGGCCGAACCTGGGGTTCGACTCGATCACCGCGTTGATCCAGCCGTCCACGATGCCCTGGACCGCGCCCTTCGTGCCGTCGATCGAGACGACCTTGACGTCGCCCGCCTTCTTTCCCGCGCCCTTGAGGGCGACGACCGCGCCGAGCGCCATCTCGTCGTTCTCGGCGTAGATGCCGTTGATGTCTGATTTGGACTGCAGCAACTGCTCCGTGACCTTCTGGCCCTCCTCGCGGGAGAACTGGCCGGTCTGCTCGAACACGATCTTGATATCCGGCGCGACCTTCGCGATCTCGTCCTTGAAACCGCTGGTCCGCAGCGTGGTGACGTTGTTGCCGGGTGCGCCCAGCAGGATCGCGACCGTGCCCTTGTTGCCCAGCGCCCTGGCCATCTCGTCCGCGGCACGCTTGCCCTGCTCGGCGAAGTCCGAGCCGATGAACGTCAGGTAGTCCTTGCACGCCGCGGCGTTGATCTTGCGATCGATCGTGACGATCGGAACCTTCTTGGCCGTCGCCTTCGCGAAGACCGAGTCCCAGCCGTCGGAGTTCAGCGGCGCCACGATCAGCAGTTGCACACCGGAGTCGAGCATCTGCTCGACATCGCTGATCTGCTTGTTGAACTGTGAGTTCGCGTTCGTCGTCGTGAGGTTCGTGATGCCCAGCTCGGCGGCCTCGTCCTTGATGGACTGCGTCTCGGCGATGCGGAACGGGTTGGCCTCCTTCTCCGACTGGGAGAAGCCCACCTTCGCCGTCTTGAGGTCGATCTTCGTGCCGCCGTACTGATCCAGGGTGCAGGTGGCGCCACCTGGCGCGGCGGACGCGACGACCTGGGCGCCGGCCGCGGAAGCGCCGCCGTTCGCCGTCGTGTCGCCGTCCTCGGACTTCGCGCAGGCGCTGAGGAACAGCAGGGCCGCACCGAGGGTGGCGGCCGCCGGCCGCCACCGGCGGGGGGTAGCGCTCATGACGGTCTCCTAACGAGCGGGGGGAAGCGATCGATGAAGGTGACTCGCTGGAAACACATTCACTCACTATCGAACTTTTCCTGTCAAGGTCAGTCGCCTTCGCCCACGACCGGGGTCCGATCTGCCGGAATCCGCTTGCCCGGTGGGCTTGGATGAAGACCCGGTGGGCTTGGATGAAGACATGCGCCCCACGTTCCGTACGCCGCCGAAGCTGTCCCCGGGCGACCGTGTCGCGATCGTCTCCCCGTCCTTCGCCGCCCCCGCCGAATTCCCCGACCTGCACGAGCAGGCCATGCGGCGGCTGCGCGACGAGTTCGGGCTCGAGCCGGTCGAGTACCCCACCACCCGCCGGCTCGGCGCCGCTCCCGCGGAGCGGGCGCGCGACCTCATGGCCGCGTACGCGGATCCGCGCATCCGGGCCGTGCTGGCCACGATCGGCGGCGACGACCAGATCACCGTGCTGCCGCACCTGGACCCGGCGCCGTTCGTCGCCGACCCGAAACCGTTCTTCGGCTACTCCGACAACACGAACCTGCTGATCTGGCTGTGGAACCACGGCGTGGCCGCGTACCACGGCGGGTCGACCATGGTGCACCTCGCGCTCGGGGGTGGGCTGCACCCGGTTTCCGCCGGATCGCTGCGCGCCGCGCTGTTCACCCCGGGCGACCTGGAGATCACGCCGGTCGAGCGGTTCACCGACGAGGAGCTGAACTGGCGTGACCCCGCCTCGCTGACCGGTTCGGCGCCGCACGTGCCGAGTCCGGGCTGGGTGTGGCACCAGCCCGAGCGGGTGGTCACCGCTCCGACCTGGGGCGGGAACCTGGAAATCCTGCACTGGCAGCTCGCCGCCGACCGGTGGATCCGCCCCGTCGCGGACTACACCGGATGTGTGCTGCTGCTGGAGACCTCCGAGGACATGCCGTCAGCCACCGAGGTGTTCCGGATGCTGCGCAACGCGGGAGAACGCGGGCTGCTGGCGCAGTTCCCGGCGATCCTGGTGGCCACTGCGAAGGCCACGTCGTTCTCCTCGCCGCGTCCTCCCGAGCAGCGCGCCGAATACCGTGACGCGCAGCGCGAGGCGGTGCTGCGCGCGCTGCGGGACTACCACCCCGAGGCGATGGTCGTCTTCGGCGTCGACTTCGGACACACCAACCCGCAGTGGATCCTGCCGTACGGCGGCACCGTCACCGTGGACGGCCCGGCCCGCCGGATCACCGCCCACCTCTGACCCCTCAGCGGCGGCCCTCAGACGCGTTCCGGCTGGGGGTGCCGCGGCGGCGCGGCCGGATCGCAGAAGCTCTGCACCGGGCTCCGCGGCGTACCCGCCGCCTCCGGCGTGGCCGGGTGCAGGCGGCGGGGCACGAAGACGGCCGCCACCACGGCGCCCACGACCATGAGCGCCGCGGAGATCAGCAGGGCGGTCCGGTACGTCGGATGCAGCGCCGCCGGATCCGTCAGGCTGCCACTGCCGATGCCCGCCGCCAACGGCAGCACCGCGACGGACAGCAGGCCCGCCGCCCGCGCGACCGCATTGTTGACACCGCTGGCGATGCCCGCGCGGGCATCGCCCAGCGCACCCAGCGCGGTCGCGGTCAGCGGCGCCACCAGCATCGCCAGGCCCAGACCGAACAGCATCACCGGCGGCAGCACATCCACCCAGTACGACGCGCCCGGCCCGATGCCCGACAGCCAGGCCAGCGCCGCCGCGCACACCAACGGTCCGACCGTCATCGGGATCCGCGGCCCGATCCGCTGGGCCAGCATCCCGGCCCGGGCGGACAACAGCAGCATCAGTACGGTGATCGGCAGCATCGCGATCCCGGCCGCCAGCGGCGGGAACCCGGCGACCACCTGAAGGTTCAGCACGACGAGGAAGAAGACGCCGCCGTTGGCCGCGTACACCAGGAAGGTCACGATGTTCGCGGCGCTGAACGCCCGGGACGCGAAGACGTCCAGCGGCAGCATCGGATGCGCGACCCGGCGCTCGACCAGCACGAACGCGATGAGCCCGGCGACACCGACGGCCAGTGAGACGAGGACCGCCGGGCTGCCCGGCCCGCGCACCGGCCACGCGGTGAACCCGTACGTGAGCCCGCCGAGCCCGGCCGCCCCGGTCAGCACCCCGGCGAGGTCGACACCGCGACCCTCGACCGTGGTGTCCCGCGACTCCGGCACGTGCCGGGCCGTGACCGCCAGGACCAGCAGGGCCAGGGGCACGTTGATGAGGAAGATCAGCCGCCAGTCCGCGACCTGGACGAGCCAGCCGCCGAGGAACGGCCCGAGCGCCCCGCCGATGCCGGCCAGGCCGGACCACGCGCCGATCGCCCGGGACCGGTCCTCCCGGACGAACGACGCCTCCAGGATGGCCAGTGCGCCGGGGGTGAGCAGCGCACCGCCCATGCCCTGCAGCACCCGGGCCGCGATCAGCAGCTCGGTCGTCGGGGCGAGCCCGCACAGCAGTGAGGAGGCGGCGAACCAGGCCACCCCGAGCTGGAAGATCCGGCGGCGGCCGTAGCGGTCACCGAGCGCGCCGCCGAGCAGGACCAGGGCGGCCAGGCTGAGGCCGTACCCGTTCACGGTCCACTGCAGTCCGGCCGCGTCCGCGCCGAGACTGTCGCCGATCTTGGGCAGCGCGATGTTGACCACGGTCGCGTCGATGAAGGCGAGGCTGGAGCCGAGCACGGTGGCCAGCAGCACCCAGCGGCCGGTCGCGGTGCCGTACCGCACGAGAGCCATTCCCGGACCCTAGCCCGCCGGGGTGTCCGTGTTGTGCACGCGAGCCCGGTCATGCCAACTCGGGACAGCGGCTTCGTCAAGTCGCGCCGTGGTCGCGGGCATCGGGTGCAAGGCTGATGCCCGGAGGGTGGTGACCGCGATGAGCGAAGCCCGCAGGTTGCTGACCGGCCGGGGGCTGGTCGAGTCGCCGCGCTGGCACGCGGACCGGCTGTACTTCTCGGACTGGTCCGCGGGCGAGGTGATCTCCGCGGGGCTGGACGGCTCCAGCGAGGTGGTCGCCCGGGTGGCGTCGCTGCCCTTGTGCACCGCGTGGCTGCCCGGCGACCGGCTGGTGATCGTGTCGTCGGCGGACGGCCGCCTGGTGTGCCCCGAACCGGACGGGACACTGACCACCTACGCCGAACTCGGCCGCCCCGGATGGAACGACGTCGTGGCGGACGGCCGCGGCAACGTCTACGTCAACGGGGCCGGGTTCGACCCGACGTCGGGAGAGGCGTTCCGGCCCGGCGCCGTCGTCCTGGTCACGCCGGAGGGCTCGGTGCGGCAGGTGGCCGAGGACATCGCGTTCCCGAACGGCATGGCGGTGACCCCCGACAACGCGACGCTGATCGTCGCCGACTCGTACCGGCACAGCCTGGTGGGTTTCGACATCGACGCGCACGGCGAGCTGTCCGGACGGCGGGTCTGGGCCGATGTCGGCGCCGGTGTCCCCGACGGCATCTGCCTCGACGCGGACAACGCCGTCTGGTACGCCGACGTGCCGAACCAGCGGTGCGTGCGGGTCGCCGAGGGTGGCGCCGTGCTGCGTACCGTGAGTCTCGATCGGGGCGCCTTCGCGTGTGCGCTGGGTGGTCCGGGCGGGACGACCCTGTTCGTCACAGCCGCTCAATGGCAGGGCATGACCGAGGCTGAGATGGTGACGCCGGGCAGCGGCGAGGTGCTGACCGTTCAGGTCGACGTGCCGGGCGCCGGGTGGCCGTGAGCGGGAATCTCCACGGCCAACCCCTGTGTGCGCATGCGTTTCAGGCGCGGACTCGACGCCGTTCCTTCACAAGGCCGATCGTCGGGCCAGCGGTGGTCAGCTACCCACGGGAGGGGGACCAGGCCCGAGGCGGCCAGCACGTGCCCGTGATGCTGGATGGCGGTGCCAGAGAAGGTGCCATCGGAGACGCCGACGCGGCCACACGTTGGTGCGGCCCGCAGGAATGTGCGGGGTGTCGATGGCTCCAGAGTTTCTGATTGACCATCGGCACCACGACGGTAGGCACACCACTGCCTACGGCCTCACAGAGGAGGCCGAGGGCGTAGTTGTCCGCGAGGCCAAGTGCGACCTTGTTCACCGTGTTGAACGTCGCGGGGCGGACGACCATCGCGTCGGGTGTTGGAGCCCGCCTGCCCGCGGCCGGGTCCCGGAAGGCCGTCCGAATTTCGAGAGCCTTGATCAGGCCATCGTCGAGCCATGCGAGGGAAGCCGGAGTGCCGACCACTTGGATCGTCCAGCCGCGTCTCGTGAGCGTCTGGTGAACATCATCCAGACGTCGGGTGAGGGGAGCGCCGCAGACCACAAGCACCAGAGAAGGCATCGTCTCAAATTTCAGCCAAGAACACCGGCACGAGCCGCGAGCCAAGATTCAGAACGACCGACCAGACCAGCGAGTGCGGCCTGGCTCAGTCCGCGACGTCGTCGAAATGCCGCGATGCGCTCGCCGACCGGTCCCGACCCCATGCGCTGATGCTCCCACAGCCCTGGGCCGGGTTAGAAGGCATTGGCGCGGGTCACGATCGGCGCGGCGAAGGGCTGTGGCGAGGCAGCCGGGCGGTCGCGGGTCGGGGACGCAGGCGGACGTACGCGGTCAGTCCAGGCGGGAGGATCAGCCAGAAGGAGATGAGCCGGTACGCCAGCACGACGGCGGCGGCGCCCGCCTCCGGGATGCCGCCCGCGACCAGGGCGGTGAGCAGGCTGGCCTCGATGAGTCCGATCCCTCCGGGGGTGAGCGGGATCTGCCGGGCGATCTGCACGGCCAGGTAGGCGGTGGCGAGATGCCGCCAGGGCACGCTGACATGCATGGCGCGCGCCGCCGCGACCAGACAGGCCAGGTCGAGCAGCCAGTTGACGGCGGCGTACGCAATGGTGGCGGCCCAGTCCCGCAGGCCGACGGAGCGCACGTCCCGGGCGGCCTGCCGTGCCTGCCCGACGACCCGGGCCACGACCGGCCACCGCGCGACGGTGCGGCCGACGGTGCGGCGCCACCGGGTGTGCCGGTGCGCCATGCCCGCGACGAGGCCGACGGCGGCGACCGCCGCCACTGCGGCGATCAGCCGGCCGGGGTGTTGCGTGGCGGTCCGGATCAGCCAGGCGGCGACCTGGGAGGCGAAGGCGGCCGTCGCCAGCAGGGCGAGCCCGGCTGCGGAGGCCAGCCCGGAGAGGACGGTCACGGCGGTCGCGGTGGCGGTCGCGGCGCCGTGGCGCCGGTACTGGCGAATCGCGAACGCGGCGGACATCGCGCTCCCGGCGGGCAGCACCATGCTGATCGCGGAACGGCTGTACGTGATCGCCACCGCCTGCCGCACGGACATGCGGACCGCGACTCCCGCCAGCAGGCGGCGCTGTTGCAGCGCGAAGGCGACCTGGGATGCGAATTGCAGCAGGATGGCGACGGCGATCCAGCGCAGGTCCGCGTCGGCCAGCATCGCGGCGACGTCGCCCGGCGCCGGGAAGCGTCCGCGCAGCGTGAGCCAGCCGACGATGGCGGCGGCGGCCAGCACCGCCAGGCGTAGCCCCCACGTCACCCGGCGGCGGCGCCGGGACGCGGGTGGCGCGGCCGGGGAAGGCTCGCTCAGCTCCACGGGTTGCCCGCCCTGGTCGGGTATCCAGTTGCCCGCCGCCACCGTCACCTGATCCCCTCCCGCCAGCGTGTCCGGTCAGCGGGAAGCCGGGACGGTGTCGACGCTGATGTCGTCGAACGCGGGAGCGCCGTCGAACGCGTCGGCGGCCACGGCGGCCGACCGGGCGGTGTCCTTCAGGTCGAGGCTGCTGCGCAGCGTGATCGGTGGCAGCAGCAGTGCGGCGAGGACGCCGACCGCGGCGATGCCGGCGGAGATCAGGAAGATGTGGCCGGTCGCGTCGCCGTACGCGGCGCGGATGATGTGCCGGATCGGTTCGGGCAGCGCGCCGAGGTTGAGGCTGCCGCCGCCGGAGTCGCCGGTCGGATGGATACCGATGGCGGCGAGGTCGTGGGTGACCCGGTCGGTGACGCGGTGGGCGAGGATCGCGCCGAGCACGGAGACACCCATGGTGCCGCCCAGCGACCGGAAGAACGCCACCGTGGCGCTCGCCGCGCCGATGTCCTTGAGGGCGACGGTGTTCTGCACGGCCAGCACCAGGTTCTGCATGGTCATGCCGACACCGACGCCGACGACGAACATGGCGGCACCCACCAGCGTCAGCGAGGTTTCGTGGTCGATCGTGCCGAGGGCGGCGAAACCGGCGACCAGGATGATCGAGCCGGCCACGATGTAGGGCCTGACCCGTCCGCTGCGGGTGATGAGCCGTCCCGCGATGACGGACGACAGGACGACTCCGGCCATCATCGGGATGGTCAGCAGACCCGCCTCGGTGGGGCTGTAGCCGCGGCCGATCTGGAAATACTGTCCGAGGAAGACGGCGCCGCCGAACATGGCCATGCCGACGGCGAGGCTGCCGATGATCGCCAGGGCGGTGGTGCGTTCGCGGACGATGCCCAGCGGGACGACCGGTTCGGCCGCGCGGGACTCGACCCAGGTGGCCAGCGCGAGCAACGCGACGGATGCACCCACCATGGCCCCGGTCTGCCACGAGACCCAGGCGAAGGAGTCGTCGACGAAGGAGATCCAGATCATCAGTACGCTGACCCCGGCCGCGATGAGGCTCGCCCCGAGGTAGTCGATCTTCACCTGGTCCCGCGTGACGGTGGGCAGGTGCAGCGTGACCTGCAGCAGGATGAACGCGATGACGGCGAACGGCACGCCGACGTAGAAGCACCAGCGCCAGCCCAGCCAGGACGTGTCCGCGATGACGCCGCCCAGCAGCGGGCCGCCGACCGTGGCCAGCGCCATGACACCGCCGAGGTAGCCGTTGTACCGGCCGCGCTCGCGGGGCGCGATCATCGCGGCGATCGCGACCTGCACGAGGGCCTGGAGTCCACCGACGCCGAGTCCCTGGAACGCGCGCGCGGCGATGAGCTGTTCTGCGTTCTGCGCCAGACCCGCGATCACCGATCCCACCACGAAGATCACGATGGCGATCTGGATCAGCACCTTCTTGTTGAACAGGTCGGCGAGCTTGCCCCAGATCGGGGTTGCCGCGGTGGCGGTCAGCAGGGTCGCGGTGACCACCCAGGTGTACTGGATCTGCGAGCCGTTCAACGCGCCCATGATCGTCGGCAGGGCCACCGACACGACGGTGCTGGACAGCATCGCGACGAACAGCACCATCAGCAGACCGCTGAGCGCTTCCAGGGTCTGCCGGTGGGTCATCGGCTCCGCGTCGAGCGCGGCGGTGGTGCGAGCGCTCATCGCGCGGCCTCCAGGGGTGTCCGGAGATGGTTGGTGAGTACAAGCATCTACCGAATCTTGCCCATCATGCAACTTTGCCTTGTGAGAAGTGATTCACGTCAAGTAGCCTCAGGTTCGTGACTCAGGCGATCGGACTGCGCGAACGCAAGAAGGCCGCCACGCGACTGGCGCTGCACGAAGCGGCGTTGCGTCTGGCCGCCGAGCACGGCTTCGACCAGCTGACGGTCGAGGCGATCGCGGACGCGGCCAACGTCTCACGCCGGACGTTCTTCAACTACTTCTCCGGCAAGGACGAGGCCATCGCGTACGGCGACGCCGTCCGGGTGGCCTGCCTGGTCCGGCTCGTCCGCGCCCAGCCCGCCGACGAGGTGCCGTGGGTGGCGCTCACCAAGGTCGCCGACCAGATGGTCACGGAGTGCTACGCCGACCTGGACCCCGCCTGGCTGGCCCAACGCCGTCGGCTACGTGCCCACCCGGCCCTGGCCGCGCAACAGATCGCCGCGTACGCGACGGTCGAGCGGGAGCTGGCCGCCGAACTCGCCACCCGGCTCATCGGCCCGGATGCGGAGCTGCGTTCGCGCGTGCTCGCGGCCACCTACCTCACCACGTTGCGCGTCGCGATCCAGTACTGGACCGATCACCCGGACAGCTCGATCCGCGACATGCTGCGCACGGCGCTCGCCGCCGCGGCCCCCGCTCGATGACCGGGCCCCGACCCGCTGGCTGATCAGCTGCGGGGAGGTACGCCCTGAGCCTGCTCCAGCAACCGTTCGATGCGGGTCAGTTGTGCCCTGATGTCCGCGATTTCGGCGGCGACCGGGTCCGCCTCGGCGTGCCGCTGTTCGTCGGCACGCGCCGCGCGCTCGCGTTGCGCGCGTTCCACAAAGCTCGACGTGATGGCGGCGGTCACGATCGCCACAAACGCGATCGCCTCCAGCATGAACAGGGCACCCACGACCCGGCCGACCGCCCGCTGCGGGGCCACGTCGCCGTAGCCGACCGTGGTGACCGTCTGCAGGGCCCACCACAGCCCGGTGCCGATGTCGGGAAACTCCTGCGGGTCGACGACGCGGATGAGGACACCGCCGGCGAGGACGCTGACCAGCGTCGCGGAGACGATCACGGCCATGGCCTTGCGTACCGACAGCGGCGTGCGCATGAAGTCCGCGAACTTGCGTTCCACGAAGCTGAGCTTGAACATCTCCGGCTCCTCGCTGCCCTGGACTCGTCGTGGCACCAGTTAACGGCGCCGAACCATGCAGGGAAAGCCGAACCGGCGACCCGTCAACCTTCTCAGGTGCGTCCGACGGTGCGGTCGAGGAACTCGGCCACCGCACGGCGTACCCGGGGATCCGGGACGCCGGCGGGCAGCTCCAGCAGCGCAGCCTCGGCCACCAGGGCGATGAACAGGCGGGCGCAGGTGCGCGGCTCGCGCCAGCCCATCGCCGCGAAATGTGGCTCGGTCAGCACCGCGGTCATCTCGTTGCGCGCCGCGATCTCGGCCTGGATCAGCGGTTCGATCCGTGCCTCCAGCAGCAGCGACTTGACCGCACGTTCGTTGAGGCAGCCGTCGAGATACGCCAGCGCACCCGCCAGCAGCGCCGAGCGGCCCGGGGGCTGGTCCCCGACGGCCTCCCCCATGCCGCTGATGATGCGTTCGTGGAACAGCTGGTGCAGGGCGAGCAGATACTCGGCCCGCCCGGCGAAATGCACGTAGAACGTACCTTTGGCCACGCCGGCTTCGGCGGTGATGGTGCTGATGCTCCACCCCTGTAGGCCCTGGCCGGCCAGGCGCAGACCGGCCGCCAGCAGCGCCGCCCGCTTGCCTTCGGGGTCGCGGACCCGGGCCATCAGCTCACCTACCCAAGGGAACGGTCGACCCCGATGGAACGGTCGACGCCGTCGAGGAACGGCAGGACCTCGGCGAGAAATGCCCGCGGATCCTCGGCGAACGGTACATGCCCGGTGTCGAACGTGACCGTTCTGGCGTCCGGTAGCCGCCGGGCGACCTCCGCACGGGCCCGGCGGCCGAAGACCGGGTCGTGCCGGCCCCAGGCGACCAGCGTCGGCGCGGTGATCTGCGCGGCGCGCGGGCCGAGGTCGAAGTCAGGCTTCAGGAAGCTGCGCCAGATCGCGGCGTCGACGTCCGCGCGCGGGTCGCCGCGGTGGTAGGTCGCGCGTTCGATGATCTCGCGGGTCAGCGGCGTACGCCGATGCAGGTAGGACGCCGCGAAGCGCCGGTTGATCAGCCGGGTCACACCGGGGCGGCCTTTCAGCCGGATGACCAGCCGGTCGGCGGCATTCAGCGCGGGGAAACCGCCGACGCTGACGAGGACGAGCGAACGGACCCGGTGTGGTGCCTCGATGGCCAGGCGGGCGGCGGTGTATGCGCCGAGGGAGTTGCCGATCAGGTGCGCCGCGGGCAGGTCGAGCCGTTCGACGAGGGCGGCCAGGTCGGCGGCGAACGCCCCGGCGCTGGCGCTGCCCGGCGGCTGCGGTGCGGGGGTGCGCCCGAAGCCCGGCCAGTCGACGGTGATCACCCGGTAGCGGTTGCTCAGCTCCGGGAGCACGTCCGCGAAGTCGCGGCTGTCGTGCCCGTTGGCCGGCAGCAGCACAACCGGCGCGCCGGAACCCTGGTCAATGACATGCATGGATGCCATAATGACTGACCGGTCGGTCATTAGCAAGGGTGCTGATGGGCCGTCGCGTGAGCGACGGCGTCGATGCGCCTCTCGATGCGGCCCAATTGATCAACTTCTTCGCGTGCCCAGGGCGGCGCGCGGCTACCCTGGAGAGACTTCATGCCTGTTTTGCAGCATTGGCTCGGCGCTGCCCGAAGTGCGCTCGGCGCTGCCGCCGCGGTCGTCGCCGTGACCGCGGCGGCAGCGCTCGGCGGTGCGACGCCCGCCGCCGCGGCTCCGTCCACCACGGTGTGGACGGTTGCCGACGGCAGCCCGGTCGAGGTGACCGGCAGGGACGTCGACATCAAGTTCCAGGCCACCGCCGGCGACCACGTGATCATCGAGTGCCTCGGTAAGCCGCGCCAATCCTCTCCCTTCATGAGCCTGTATGCGCCGGGAGGGGACAGCCTGAGGACGAAGTACGTCTGCCCGTCGGAGCCGAACGTGTGGGGCGTCGTGGCAGAGGCCGCCGCGCTGCCCGAAACGGGGGTCTACACCTTCAACGCACGCGTCTACAGTTCGCTCACCGAGACGTTCCGGGTCACCACCATCACGGACACCGTCGTGTCCCTGCCCGACGACAGCGAGCAGCGGGCGCACCCGGCGCTGCCGCGAGGCAACGTGCTGGCCCTGTTCGACGGCGTCGCGGGCGAGCACGTCCACATCGGCTGCTTCACGTACGCCATCGAATCACGGTCGTACGGTTCCGTTTCGCAGGTCGAGCTGATCCTGCTGGGACCTGACAACAAGGTGATCCCGGCAACAGATCAGGACGCCCGCCGGTGCTACGGCGTGGACCTGCGCCGGCCCCGCATCGACGGCACCGCGGCCGACCTGGACCTCCCGGCCACGGGAGAATACCGGTTGGTGCTGGACTACTCACGGGCGACCATTCCCACCAGGGACACCCTGTTGACCCTGCACCGGACCCCGGCAGCGGTCACCGGAACGCCCGCCCTCGGCGGCTGACCCGACCCGGCTGCCGCTGATCCCGCCGCCGGCACCGTCGCGAACCAACGACGATGCCGGCGGCCGGGGAGCTTCGGCTCAGATGGCCGCTGCCATCACCGAGCACCTCAGTTGGCGGTCAGCTTCACCGAGTTGATCGGCGTGAAGTTGGTGTCCGAGTAGGAGCCGGCGGGCTGGTACACGGGGCAGTTGGTGCCGTTCCAGCCGTTGCACAGCCACGCCTTGGCCCCGCCGGTCTGGTTGTTGTAGATCCGGTGGATGCCGTACTGATTGCTGAGGTTGTAGGACCCGTAGTAGTACCACTTGTACGACGGGTGACCGCCGTTCCACCCGGCGTTCTCGGGGTAGAGGCAGACATATCCGTCGGGGCAGCCCTGGTAGGTGGCGGCCTGGGCGGCGGTGGCGGTGGTGCCGAGCAGCAGTGCGGCGCTGGCCGCGCTGCCCACGATGGCGGTGGCGATCCTCTTCGTGCTGCGCATGTCCGGTGTCCTCCGGTCGATGACGAGTGGCCGATTCACGGGGTCCGGTGCGCGCTCCCGGTTCCCACGGCTTGCCTTGCGTCGACGTCGATCCGTACACGATCCGGAGCGGCCTGCGGTATGACAGCCGGACGGAGAATTCTCAGCGGGGCACGGCGTCCCGCGGGCAGAGCCTGACCTCGAGGGTGTTGCGGGTGCGCACCGCGGGCAGGAATCCCACCGCGCCGTGCGGAGTGCGGATCTTGTACCACCGGGTGGAGGAGACGCCCTGCTCGTCGGTGATCCGTCTGCCGTCGATCACCACGCAATCCACCACGATCGGGTCGCCGTGCCACACCCGGACCACCGGAAGCTCGTCGGTCGGCACGCTGTACGGGCTGCGGCGCACCCCGAGACCGCACTCGATGGTGCGCAACGGCTGGCAGGCGGCCTCGGCGTTGAAGACGGTCATCGACATGCCGCCGCTGCCCGACGGCGGGCCCTGCTGCCGGCGCTGCCAACCGGCGCCCACGACCACCCCGACCAGGAGACACACCACCGCTCCGGCCGCCACCGCGACCATCGACCAGCGCCGCCGGCCGGTGGTGCGATACCGCCGACGGTAGGGCGCCTCCGGCGCGGTCACCCGCTCGACCAGGCCCGGCGGAGGCACGACCGACTCCTCGACAGCGCCGACCCGGGCGCGCAGCTCGGCCGCGGTGTCGTGCGGCGTCCGGTGCTCGGGCATCCCGCCTCCACGGCGACTGGTGCCGCACACGACCTTGCAGGCAGTGGCGGACCGCGACATCCGCCCGATCGTATCGCCACAGAGGACGGTCGGGAGGCGAAGACTGTGACTGATCGTGGTCACATGCCGGGCTGTGGGACTTCACAGTGAGAGAGTTCAATGGACGGGTTCGCGCGCGGGCGCCGCCGACGACCGGTGGCAGCGGGTGCCTGATCGCTCGGCCATGGGGAGGTCCGGCGTGGGGGACCGCGGCATCGAAGTGTTCGGCTCGCGGCGCAAGGAGTTCGACGATCTCTTCTGTGAGTTGCTGCCCCGGCTGTACCGCCGGGCCGTCGTGGTCAGCGGAGACCCGGAAGCGGCGCAGGACGCGCTGCACGAGACGTACCTGAAACTGGCGCGGCGTCCGCAGCGGCTGGTGGACCATCCGGAGCCGTTCGCGTACGCCATGGTGGCGGTGATCAACGTGCTGCGCGACGAGTGGCGCCGGCGGCGGCGCTACCTGTTGCGCGCGGAGCCGCCGGAGCATGGCGACGATGGCGGGCTCGGCTGGTCGGACGCGCACCGCGAGACCGTACGGATGCTGGCCATGCTGACTCCGCGGCAGGCGACGGTGGTGCTGCTGGTCGACGTCGACGGCCACACCATCGACCAGGCCGCCGCCGTGCTGGGAGTGCACCGTGGCACGGTGGCCCGGCTGCGCCGTCGCGCCCTGGACAAGCTGCGCGTGGCACTTGATCGCGGAAACTACGGTGCCACCGGGTGACCCTGCCCGCGTTGCCCGTCGATCGATGATCGACTAACCTGCTCCGGACCTACCGAAACGGGGAATCTCCACATGTCGATGTTGCTCCGGCGTGCTCGCCGGTCGCTGTCCGCTGTGCTGGTCGGCACGTTCGCCACGATGCCGGTCGCCGCTGCTGCCCACGCCGCGCCGGAGCGCCCGGTCACCTCCGGGGACGTGTCGGTGACGCTGATCGGAGACAAGCCCGCAACCGCGACCTTCACGGTACGGAACAACAGCGCTGCACCGGTGCAGGGCTTCGGCATCCGCCTCCGGGCGCTTCCCGTCCCGGTCACGGTGGACGGCGACTTCGTGAACTGCTACGGCACGCGCGACGATCGCCCCCATGCTCTTCCCGTCACGTGCCTGTTCCCGGTGACCCTCGCGGCGGGCACGGAGTACCGGGTCGACCTGCCGGTGCGCGGTGCCGACGCCGCCTGGCCGGGCCAGTCGGTCTACGAGGAATACGACGTCGACTCCTGGAGCGACGCGGCGACGGCGTCGTGGCGGCAGCTGGCGAAGAGGACCGGGCCGACGCTCGGCGTTCAGCCGGCCGCGGAACCCATGCCGGCGGCTGCCTTCGAGGACCGCGGCCAGTCGACCAGCTACGGCCAGCATTTCTTCCGGGTCCGTCAGGAAGCCGGCAAGCGCCCAGACCTCGCCGCGGTGGCCGAGAATGTGACCGCACGCCCGGGCGAGACCGTCCGTCCCGGGGCGGGCGTGCGCAACGCGGGCGCGGTCGCGCTTCGCCCCAACGCTGAAATCGTCGAGGACGGTCAGTCGCGGGCGAAGAAGCCCGTCTTCAAGATCACGGTGCCGGACGGCGTCACCGTCGTCGATGTGGCCGAGGACTGCCACCGCTACCCGGACGGCTCCGAGCCGACGTCGGACCCGTTCGCGAACAAGAAGGAGTTCCTCTGCTACGGCGTCCCGTGGCGGACGAGCCCCTTCAAGCCCGGCGAGCGTTACGTTCCCGCCTTCGGGCTGCGCCTGGACCGGGAGGTCCGGGACGCGGTCGGCACGGTCACGGTGGTCCTGGACGGCGATGACAACCCGGCGAACAACACCGCCCAGTACGTGATCAACCCGACCTCGCCGACCAGCACGTCGCCGGCCACGCCCGGCGCGGCCCCGGCGACCACGGTGGCGGATTCCGCCGGCGGCGGGGCCGGCGACGGTGGTGGACTGCCGGTCACCGGCCCGTCCCTGATCGGTTTCCTGACCGGTGGCATTGCCGTCCTGCTCACCGGTGTCGCGCTGCTTGTCGCGACGCGGCGCCGCGCACCACGCGCAAAGGCCTGAACGCCGCGCTCCCCCCGGCCAGATGCCCTGGCCGGGGGGACCGTGCAAGTAGGCACATCCCGGAACCGGCCACGAGGTTGTGCCCCGCGTTGCCCGTCGATCGATGATCGATTAGCCTGGCCGGACTTTTGATCGGAACGGGGAATCTCTACATGTCGATGTTGTTCCGGCGCGCTCGTCGGTCGCTGTCCGCTGTCCTGCTCGGCGCGCTGGCCTCGATGCCGATCGCCGCCACCGCCCACGCCGCGCCGGAACATGCGGCGTCGGTCGCGCCGGATCCCGGCAAGCTGACCGTCGGCGAGGTTTACGTGGGCGTGCCCGGGGACGGGTCGGCCGTGGCGACGTTCACGGTGCGCAACACCGGCACGGTCCCGGTCCAGGGCTTCAGCCTTTCCATCGGCAGGGTCCTTCCCGCGTTCAAGGTGGATGCCGACTTCGCGAACTGCGACGACTGGGCGGCGAACGGCCTCCACGACTGGAAGATCTTCGCCAGGTGCCTGTTTCCGGTGACCCTGGCTGCGGGCGCGACCTACACCGTTGAACTGCCCGTTCGCGGTGCCGATGCCTGGCCGTCCTACAACGACAGGACCGACTTCTCGATCAATTCCTGGAGCGACGAAGCGACGGAGACCTGGCGAGCCCTGGAGAAGAAGACGGGTCCGACGCTCGCGCTCCGGCCAGCCGCGCCAGCCATGCCCGCCGCCGCCTTCGAGGACCGCGGTAAGGCCATCGAGTACGAAGAGTCCCAGTTTCGCATCTCTCAGGGAGCGAGCACGCAGCCGGACCTCGCCGCATTCGCCAAGCCCGTGACCGCGCATCGGGGGGACGTCATCCACCCGGAAGTCGGAGTACGAAACGACGGCCGCATCGGTGTTCAGAACCTGGTGAACACAGCCCACGGCGGTGCGCCGCAGTGGAGGTGGGAGATTTTCAAGATCACTGTCCCGAAGGGCGTCACCGTCGTGGACGTGGATCGTGACTGCCACCGCTCGTCGGACGGATCCGAGTGGGACTCGGGACCGTTCGCGAACGAGAAGGAGTTCACCTGTTTCGGCACCCCGTGGGTGGAGCATCCGCTGATGCCTCGGGAGCGTTACATTCCCCGCCTCGGGCTGCGTTTGGATCAGGACGTTCATGACGCGGTCGGCACCGTCACGGTGCTGATGTATGGAGACAACAACCCGGCGAACAACACCGCCCGGTACGTGATCAACCCGACGGCGCCGTCGAGCACGTCGCCCGCCACGCCCGGCGCAACCACGGCGCCCGCGGCGGCGGCGGACACGTCCGGCGGCGGGGCCGGGACGGGTGGTCTGCCCATCACCGGCCCGTCCCTGGCCGGTTTTCTGGCTGCCGGGGCAGGCATTCTGGTCACCGGTATCGCGCTGCTGGTCGTGACGCGGCGCCGCACGCCACGCGCCAAGAGCTGAACTGCCGCGCCCGCCCCGACCATCTGCATGGCTGGGGCGGGCATCACCAGCGGCAGGCGAGCCGAGTCCTCATGAATCGGTGATATTCGATCGACGGTCGGATTTGCCTGGCCGGACTTTGAATGAAAGGGGACTCTCTCCATGTCGATGCCGTTCCGGCGTGCTCGTCGGTCGCTGGCTGCTGTCCTGCTCGGCACCCTGGCCCCGGTGCCGGTCGCCGCCACCGCCCACGCCGCAACGGAATATGGAAAGCTGAGCACCCGGACGGTGATGGTGGATCTGCACGGGGACGAGCAGGCCATAGCGACGTTCACGGTGCACAACGAGGACACCGTCCCGGTCCAGGGATTCAGCATTTCCGTCAGCGGACTTGCCTCCCCGCTCAAGGTGGATGCCGACTTCGCCAACTGCGGTCAGACGCCGGGAGACCGCGAGGACGCCCATAGATACCTTGTCAGGTGCCTGTTCCCGGTCACCCTGGCGCCAGGCACGACCTATGCCTTTGAGCTGCCGGTGCGTGGCGCCGACGTCTTTCCGGACTATTCTGACGACGGCGACTTCACGATCGATTCATGGAGCGACGGAGACACGCAGACCTGGCGGAAGCTGGAGAAGGAGACGGCTCCAGCACTCGCACTTCGACCAGCCGCCGCACCCATGCCCGCCGCCGCCTTCGAAGACCGCGGTCGGTCGAGGGAGTACGGCGGTTCGACGTTCCGTACCTCCCAGCTGCCGAGCACGCGTCCGGACCTCGCGGCGGTCGCTGAGTCGTTGACCGCGCATCGGGGCGACGTCGTCCACCCGCAAGCCGGTGTCCGGAACGACGGCCACATCGCCGTGATCAACAATCCGAACTTCTACCACGAGAACGATGTGGAGCCCCTGAAGCCGGCGTTCAAGATCACCGTTCCGACGGGTGTCACCGTCGTCGAGGCGAATTTTGACTGCCACCGCTTGCCGGACGGTTCCGAGTCGGCCTCGGGACCGTTCGCGAATCGGAAGGAGTTCACCTGCTACGGCGTTGGGTGGGAGTCCCACCCCTTGAAGCCGACCGAGCGTTACCTTCCGCCGTTCGGGCTGCGCTTGGATCAGGATGTGCGCGATGCGGTCGGCACCGTGACGGTGTTGTTTGATGGCGACAGCAACCCGGCGAACAACACCGCCCGGTACGTGATCAACCCGACGAAGCCGTCGAGCACGTCGCCCGCCGCTCCCGGCGCAACTACGGCGCCCACGGCGCCCACGGCGGCAGCGGCGGACACGTCCGGTGGCGGGGCGGGGACGGGTGGTCTGCCCATCACCGGTCCGTCCCTGGTCGGGTACCTGGCTGCCGGGGCGGGCATTGTGCTCACCGGTATCGCGCTGCTGGTCGCCACGCGGCGCCGCACGCCACGCGCCAAGGGCTGAACCGCCGCGCCTGTCCCGGCCAGTTGCATGGCCGGGGCGGGCGTCGCCGACGGCAGGAGATGCGTATACGCACAGCTGGTGATTCCCCCAACCGGAAGCATTCACCAGGAGTCGATGGCGTTGTCGTCCGCGAAGTCATGCACCGGAATGCCTGCGGTCTTCAGGAACGATCTGAGGGTGTCGGCCAACGCCTCCACCTTGTCGTCCTCGACGAAGGCGTAGCCGCGCTCCGAGAAACAGAACGCGACCTGCTCGGCGATGTCGATCAGCGGATCGCAACTCGGTGCATTCATGTCCTGTCCAATCTCAGCCGGGACGGTCCGTTCGGGAGCCTGCCCAGCCGCACTGGTGCCTGGGCACACGGCGCTGACGAATCAGATGTGGCCATCCACAGTCGAGGCTCGGACCTGCGGCTTGGCTCCCAAGATTGTCTGGGGACTATCTGTGCGTTTAGTCTGGGGACAATCTTGGCGGCTGTCAACGCCTGTCTTGGGACAATCGCGGAAGTAGAGGTGTCATCGTGCCCGTGCACTCGCGCTACCAGGACATTGCCTCCGAGATTCGGGGACGCATCGAGGCTGGGGAGTGGGCGCCCGGCACCCGCCTCCCTCGTTTGGATGACTTCGCATCGGAGTATGCCGCCAACCGGGACACGATCGGCAGGGCTGTCGCTGTGCTGGAGAGTGAGGGCTACGTCTGGGCGGTCCAAGGAAGAGGCATCACCGTCCGCTATGGCACGGTGCGCCCGCGCCGTCCGCGCGGCGACCTGGTGAAACGTAACGAGCATGCCAACGGCTATTCGTTTCCCTCGGCGAGTGGCCAGGAGGTCTGGGTTCGTCACGGGGACGCCGTCAACGCCCCGGCGCCACTCGACGATCCACGGATCGCCAAGCTGCTCGGCGTCACACCCGGCACTTCGGTGCTGCGCAGGTTCCGGGTGACCGGACCTGCGTCCGAGGCACCGTTTCAGATCAACACGTCCTGGATCCATCCCCGCGTGGCCGATCTCGTCGCCGACGTCGACGCGGAACCCGCGGCGGGTGAGTGGCTGTACCGCATCGAGCAGTCCGGACACTGGCCGATCAGTTGGATGGAGATCCACCGGGCGCGCATGCCCACCAAGGACGAGGCCGCTCTCCTCGACATCCCCACGAGCCTGCCCGTGCTGGAGATCGTGCGGGTCGGCACGTCCGGAACTGACAACCAACCGGTTGAGGTCACCGAGTACGTCATCGCCAGCGACCGTGTCGAGACGGTTCACGTCCTGCATCGCGACGAGAGCGCCAAGGAGCCATGGCCCGACTCCGACGCTGCGGGAGGCCGGTCGTGACCACCGTTCTGGACGCTGTGGCTGCGTGCCGGACGGACGTGGGTAAGGTTCGGCGCCGCAACGAGGACTCGTTCTACCAGGGGAAGTGGCTGTTCGCGGTTGCTGACGGACTCGGCGGCCACGTCGCAGGTGACGTCGCCAGCACCACGGCTATCGAGGCGCTGAAGGCGTACGACCGTGCCGTCGCGACCGACGACCTGGCCGATGTGCTCGGCCAGGGGATCGCCGCCGCCAACGAGGCGCTGCGGAGGCGGATCCGTGCGGAGCCCGACCTGGCTGGCATGGGCACCACGATGGTTGCCGTCCTGCGCTCAGAGAGTGCTGCCGTGGTGGCGAACGTCGGGGACTCCCGCGCATATCTGATGCGGGATTTCCGGGCCGGCGACAGCCACCTGCATCGGGTCAGCGAGGACCACACCTACCGGCATCTCGTCTCCGATGCAGACGCTGTGCCGGGACTCGCCGAGAAGTTGGCGCGCTTCCTCGACGGCCGTCATGACGGTCGCTCGGCGGACCTGGCAGTCCTACAGCTCTGCCCTGGCGACCGCGTGCTGCTGTGCTCGGACGGGTTGAGTTCGTACGTGTCGCCCGAGGTCATCCGGGACGTGCTGAAGTCCAGCGCCACTCCGCATCTGGCAGTGGATGCCCTCGTTGCCGGTGCCCTCGATGAGGGTGGGCAGGACAACGTCACCGTCATGGTCATCGACATCGCAGCAGGGTCGTAGTCAGCGCTCGAAGATTGCCGCCGTCGCTTCACACGGCGGGTGCTCTGCCGGCGGCGTGCATCTCCTGCCAGCCGTCGTAGTCCCACCCATGGGCTACCGCCGCATGGCGATCAAGCGCCGCGACGCGTCGATGTCGGGCGGCGGAACGGATCGCGGCCAGCAGCGCATTGGCGATCCGCTCGGGGCCGCGCCCGTCCACCGCGGCCCACGCGCGGGCGCCCAGCGCTGCCCGCGCGACCGGGTCGGTGAGCAGATCGCGCAGCACCCGCACGGCCGTGTCCGCCTCGACTCCAGGCGCGCGCAGGGCGGGCAGGTGCCCGAGCCCCGCCGCGAGCCCGCGCGCGATCGTGCGCTCGTACCCGAGGATCTGGTTGTCCACGACCCGGACCAGTGCGGCCGGTAGGCCCAGGCAGAGCAGTTCCCACGTGGAGGTGCCGCTGGCGCTGACCGCCAGGTCGGCGTCCGCCAGCAGGCCGGGCAGGTCGTCCGTCGGGGCGATCACCCGCAGCCGCTGACCTTCGAGGGTGGCCACGGCCAGCAGCTCGTCGCGCAGACCGCCGTCGGCGGCCACGACGGTCGCGTCGAAGGCCGCCCCGGTCGCGACCAGCAGGCGCCCGATCACGGGGGCGGCACGGAACGCGTCGGTCCCGCCGAAGAACGCCACCACCTTCGGGGTACGGCCCACCGCGGCGTCCCGTGGCGCGGCGGGGCGGCGTTCGCGCACCGCCGTCCGCAGCAGCGCATAGTCCAGCCCGGCCAGCCGGACCGCACCCGGCGGCAGCTCCGGCGCGACCAGCTCGGCGTCGAGGTTCTGGTCGATGTACACGTCGGCCGACTGGCCCAGCAGATTACCGTCCACAATGGTCAGCACGGTGCGCCCGGTCGCCCGGACGGCCGCCGCCTGCCCCGGCGGCAGCTCGTACGAATCCGTCACCAGCGCGTCCAGGCCGAGCCGCGCGGCGGCCGCGACGAGGCCGGCCTGGTCGAACGGCGCGGGATGCCACGGCAGGCCGCGCTGCGCCAGCTGGGCCTGCGCCCAGGTGACGCCGCCCAGATCGCTGAGGAAATGCACCGCCACGCCCCGGGCCACCAACTCCTCCGCCAGCGCCACGCAGCGCACGAGGTGCCCCACCCCGGTACGCGGCCCGGCGTCACAACGAAACCCGACGGCGATCACGCCTGCTGCAGCTCCTTCTGGCGGACATGGGCGTTGAGTACGGTCAGTTCCGGGCGGTCCGCCAGCCAGTCGGCGAGCACGCGGACCTCGACCGGTTCGTCACCGAAATGCTCCACGATCGCCTCGATGAGCCGCCAGTCGTCCTCGGTGTCCAGGGTGAGCCGCAGGTCCGACAGGTCCGGCTGCAGGGTCAGGCCGAGCACCGCGAAGTCGCGCGGATGGGCGTACACGTAGGAGGTGACATGGGTGCGGTGGTGCGCGGTGGCCAGCGGGTCGATGGCCCGCAGCACGTCCGCGCGGACCACCTCGACGTCCAGGCCACGCGGCAGGGTCCGGGCGATCGACGTGCTCAGGTAGTCCAGGCCGGGCGCCGCGGCGAACACCGTGGCGGCCAGCCGCACGAGGCGCGGGTCGAGCAGGGGACAGTCGGCGGTGAAGCGCAGCACCGCGTCCGTCGGGTGCCCGTCCAGGACCCCCAGGAACCGGGTCAGCACGTCGTCGGTGGGGCCTCGGTGGCAGGCCACGCCGATCCGGGCGCACTCGACCTCGACGGCATCGTCCCGGGTCTCGGTCGTGGTGGCCACGACGAGGGCGTCCAGCACCTCGGCGGCCTGCGCGGCGCGCACGACCCGTTCCAGCACGGTACGGCCGCCGAGCCGCCGCAACACCTTGCCGGGCAGCCGGGACGACCCCGTCCGGGCCTGGACGATACCGAGGGTGCTACGCATGGGGTTCCTTGTCTGATGAGGGGATGGCGGGTCAGGGCCGGGATCGGCGCAGGATGTGGCGGGCCCGGCGGGCGACGCTGAGGCCGAGCCGGGCCAGCCGGTGCCCGAGACTGCCGCTGAACACGGCGATCTGCAGGTGTGCCCGGCGCAGCTCGGCGTCGCGCAGTGCCAGCTCCTGCGCGTACCAGTCGGTGCGGGCGGTCGCGTCGGCGAGTTGGTCGCGCAGGGCACGCAGCTGTTCCTCGTGCTCGCGCAGCGAGTCGGGTCCGACCGGTCCGGTGGGGACCGGCATGGTGGTCAGCTCCGGGCCGACGTCCAGGCCCGCCGCCCCGGCCAGCACCAAGGTGAGGGCGTCCTGGTCGGTGGCGGCCGGCCACGGGTGGGCGTAGCCGCCGGAGAGCAGGGTGCGGGCGAGCCGGCGCAGCGCCGCCACGGCGGCCGTGGGAGCGCCCGGCGGGTCCGGGTCACGCGGGCTGGGGTCCAGCAACGCGTACGTGTCGCCGTCGAGCAGCACGTTGTCGGCGGTCGCGTACGCCCGCTGCCCGTCCAGGGTCGCCAGCCACGCCGACCAGCCGGTGAGCAGCCGCCGCAGCCGGGGCAGGTCGTGCCGCAGGCACGCGCTGAGCAGGAGTTCCTCGAGGAGCTGCCCGGCGGGCATCGGCCCGTCCAGTGCGGTGGGATCGCGGTGCGGCGTCGCCTCCACGGTGCCGCCGACCACCCGCCGCACCCAGCCGCCGCCGCGGTCCCGGTCCCGGCCGAGCTCGAGCACCGTCGCGCCGGGGAGCGGGCCCGTGCTCAGCAGGGCGGAGGGCGGAGGGCCGACGAGTCTTGGGCGTGGAGCCCGGTGGGCGAGCACGATCCACGCGGCGGCGAACTCCGCGCCGAGCCCGCCGCGCACGGCCGCCGCGGCCAGGCGGCGGGGGTCGCTGAGCACGGGCTGCCGGGCGTACGCGGCGCCGACCGCGCCCGCGGCGGCCCCGGCGACCGCGCCCGACGGGCCCTCCTGCAGTGCGTTCGGGGTGGCGACCAGCGTCGGTGACGCGGGCAGCGGCCAGGCCGCCCCGAGCCAGGAGACCGCGAGCCCTTCGGCGGCCAAGCGCGCGGCCAGCCGGGTCGGGGCTCCGGGTTTGGACCCGTCGAACTCGCCGAGCGGCCGCCATGCGCCGTCGGTGCGCGCGGCCGTGACCGCGCTGCGATCGACCAGCCGGTGCACACCCAGCTCGTTCTCCACGGCGAGCAGCAGGGTGCCGCCGGAACGCAGCGTGCGGCGCAGCACCTGCAGCGCCTCGGCCCAGTCGTACTGGGGGCCCTCCACGGAACACAGCCGGTCGAGGCCGTCGAGTGCGACCACGACGTCGTACCGGTCGGTGTCGGTGAGCTTGGCCAGGGTGCCACACAGGACGGTGACGCCACGTCCGGCCAGCCGGTCCGCGTCGGGCCGGCCCCGCAGCAGGCAGGTGACGTCGGTGTACGCGGCCAGCCCGGCCACGATCGTGTCGTCGTGCGGCCCGGCGATCAGGGCCCGGCCCCCGGTGGGCAGCAGGGCGGCCAGCCGGTCGAGCAGGTGGGCGAGGACGGGACCCCCGGCGGGCGGCCGCTCGCCGGGCCGCCGGTCGGACCAGGCGGGCATCTCCCCGCCGATCAGCCGCACGCTCTGCTCCGTCACGCGACGCCCTCCACGACCGGCTGGTGCGCGGTGCGGCGGCCGCCCGCGGCGAGCCGGGTGTGCCAGCCGAGGACGGCGCGCAGCTCGGCGGGAGACGCGAGGCTGTCCGCGCCGAGCTCGGCGGCGGCGCTGGCCGCGGCCACCACCGGGTCGGGGTGTACGCCGTGCAGCTCGGGCCATTGGCGGCGGATGCGCTCGGCGGTCGCGGAGTCCTCACCGGACAGGCGCATCGGGTCGCCGTACACGGCGGGGGCGCAGCCGGCCGCGGCCCCGTACAGGATCGCGCTGCCGAGACGGTTCGACGCGACCCGCCGGTGCCTGCGCAGCTCGGACAGTTGCCGGGGCAGGAACTCCGGGTCGGTGTCGCGCCAGCGCTGACCGCGGTAGCCGTGGCAGATGACCCGCCCGGCCGCCTCGTACACCGCCCGGATGCGCTCGTCGCGGTACTCGTGCCAGTACAGGCAGAAGGTGACCGGGCCCGGTTCGGTGGCCGTGATCTCGTCGATGAGCCGCCGGTGGTCGCCGTGCACGCGCTGGTTCTCCCAGCCGTGGAACGGATACCACAGGGTCCCTTCGCGCGGCCGCGGGTGCGCCTCGGGACGCATTGCCATGAGATAGAGGAACGGCGCCCCGGTGACGGTCGCCTGCCGCCGCCCCATCGACCACGCCCGCCGCCGGGTCTGCTCGGACCACACGAAGATCGGCCGCCCGGACACGTACGGCGTCCCCGCGCCCAGGCCGTCCAGCACGTTCCAGCCGTGCTGCAGGTACCCCTCGATGCGGGGCGGGTCGCCCGGGTCCAGCCCGCAGTACGCGGCCAGCACGTGGGCGTGACCGTAGAAATGGTTGGCGTGGTGCACCGGCCTCAGCTCCCCAGCACGGTCCGCAGGGTGTCGACGACGCGGTCCTGGTCGGCGGCGGTCAGGTCCGCGAACAGCGGCAACGACAGCTGCTCGGCGTAGAACGCCTCGGCGACCGGGCACATCCCGCGCCGGTACCCGAGGTCCTCGAAGACCGGATGCCAATACGCGGGCAGGTAGTTGACCTGCACCCCGATGCCCGCGGCACGCATCCGGTCGTACACCTCGCGGCGCCGCCCGCCGAGGACCCGTACGGGATAGAGGTGGCGCATCGGGTCGGTCCACGCCCGGCGCCCGGGCAGCCGCAGCCCGGGCACGTCCGCCAGCAACTCGTCGTAGCGCGCGCACAGCCGGGCCCGGCTGGCCTTGAAGTCGGCCAGGCGCCGCAGCTGGGCACTGCCGAGGGCGCACAGCACGTCGGGCAGCCGGTAGTTGAGGCCGAACTCGTGCACCTCCTGGTGCCAGCCGCCCTCGTCGGGGTGGCGCAGCCGGGCCGGGTCGCGCACCAGCCCGACGGTGCGGAACGTACGGGCCCGTTCCAGCAGCGCCGGATCGGTCGACGCGACCGCGCCGCCCTCGCCGGTGGTGAGGTTCTTGGTGGGGAAGAAGGAGAACGTGGTGAGGTCGGCGAGGGCGCCGACCGGCCGCCCCCGGTACGCGGACCCGACCGCGTGCGCGGCGTCCGAGATCAGCACCGCCCCGGCGCTGTCGGCCACCTTGCGGAGCTGGTCGTACTCGGCGGGGTGGCCCGCGTAGTCGACCGCGGTGACCGCCCGGGTCCGCGAGGTCACCGCGGCCTCGGCGGCGGCCGGGTCCAGGTTCGCGGTGTCGTCCTCCACGTCGGCGAAGACCACGGTCGCGCCGAGCATGGCGGCGGTGGCCGCGGTGGCCACGAACGTCATGGGCGTGGTGACGACCTCGTCGCCGGGGCCGATCCCGGCGGCCGCGTACGCGGTGTGCAGGGCCGCCGTGCCGTTGCTGACCGTCACGCACGGCGCCCCGGCGACCGCCTCGAGGTCCCGCTCGAAACGGGTGACCCGGGGTCCGGTGGTGAGCCAGTCGCTGCGCAGCGCGTCGACCACCGCGGCCACGTCGGACTCGTCGACGGACTGCCGCCCGTACGGCAGCATCACGGCACCCGCAGCAGGTCGCGCATCTCGCCGACCTCCAGCCACAGGTCGTTGTTGTCGGAGCGGTAGTTGAAGCCGTCCGGCACCGGCTCGCCGCCCGCCGGGGTCTGGTAGCCCCAGCTCGCCACGACCGGCTGGACCACGTACCGGTCGGGGAAGCGCAGGGTGCGGCGGCTGTCGTCGGCGGAGATCATCTCCTCGTGCAGCTTCTCGCCGGGGCGCATGCCGACCTCGTGCGTGGGCGCGTCCGGGGCCACGGCCTCGACCAGGTCGAGGATGCGCATGCTGGGGATGCGCGGCACGAACAGCTCCCCGCCCTGCATCCGGTCGAAGGAGTCCACGACGAACTTCACGGCCTGCTCCAGGGTGATCCAGAAGCGGGTCATCCGCTTGTCCGTGACGGGCAGGCTGCGTCCCTCGGCGTTGAGCCGGCGGAACAGCGGGACCACCGAGCCGCGGCTGCCCATCACGTTGCCGTAGCGCACCACCGCGAACCGGGTGGGGTGGTGGGCGGCGTAGTGGTTGCCCGCGATGAACAGCTTGTCCGCGACCAGCTTGGTGGCGCCGTACAGGTTGATCGGGCTGGACGCCTTGTCCGTGGACAGCGCCACCACCCGCTGCACGCCCGCGGTGATGGCGGCGTCGATGACGTTCTGCGAGCCGTCGATGTTGGTGGCGACGAACTCCGACGGGTTGTACTCGGCGGTGTCGACCTGCTTGAGCGCGGCGGCGTGCACCACGTGGTCGATGCCGTGCATGGCGCGGATGAGGCGGTCGCGGTCGCGGATGTCGCCGATGAAGAACCGCAGCCGCGGGTCGTCGCCGAACTTCTGCCGCAGCTCGTACTGCTTGAGCTCGTCGCGGGAGAACACGACGATGCGCTGCGGGTCCAGGTCGGCCAGTGCGTACCGCAGGAACGCCTTGCCGAACGAGCCGGTGGCTCCGGTCACGAGGATCGACGATCCGGTAATGGTCACGAATACTCCAGGGGATGGTTGTCGAAGCTCGACTCGAGCCGGAAGCCTAGCTGCGCGTCCGGCCAATTCCAGGGGGTGCGGGAAACGCCAACATCAATTCACGTTCTGTTCAGCAACCAGTGGTCGCCGCGACAGCGGTGGTGGTGGGGTAGGGTGCTTTCATTCACTGTCGACCCATGGAGTAAATCGTGATTGAGCTGCAGAGACTGCGCGATGTTTTCCGTACGGCGCTGGACCTTCCCGCCGGCGCCGTCGTCGATGAGCTGCACTATCAGGACAATGAGAAGTGGGACTCGCTGGCCCACATGTCGCTGATCGCGGCGCTGGAAGATGAATTCTCGGTAATGATTGACACGGAGGATGTCATCAATATGTCCAGCTTCGCCGAGGCGATGCGAATTCTCGGTAAATACGGAGTGGACTTCCATGAGTGATCGGGTCACGCTCGTCACCGGGGCGTCCCGCGGCATCGGCCTGGCCACGGCCCATTGCCTCGCCGACCAGGGGCACGACCTCGTCCTGCACGGCCACCACGCCGCACCGGTGGCCGAGGTGGCCGCGGCCCTCGCGGACAAGTACGGCATCACCGCTGTCTCCGCCGCCGGGGACATCGCGGACCCGGCGACCAGCAAAGCGTTGATGCGGCTGGCGTTCGAGACGTTCCGGCGCCTGGACGGCCTCGTGGTCAACGCGGGCACCCATGCCGCCGGGATGCTCGGCATGACCGACGACGCCACGGTGCAGCGGCTGTTCGCGGTGAACGCGGTCGGTGCCGCGTACACATTGCAGGGTGCGGTCCGGCTGCTCGGCCGCGGCAGTGAGCCCGCGGCCGTGCTGGTCGCGTCGATCACCGGCGAGGTCGGCGCGGCCGGTCAGTCCGTGTACGCCGCGTCCAAGGCGGCCGTGAGCGGCCTGGCCCGCTCCGCCGCCAAGGAGCTCGGGCCGCGCGGCATCCGGGTCAACGCCGTGGCCCCCGGCTTCATCGCCACCGACATGCTGGACACCCTCGACGACGCGGGACGCGCCCAGCGGATCGCCGACACCCCGCTGGGGCGGCTCGGCGAGGCCGCCGAGGTCGCCGACGTGATCGCGTTCCTGCTGTCGCGGCAGGCCCGCTTCGTCACCGGCCAGGTGCTCGGCGTCGACGGAGGACTGACGCTGTGAACCTGCTGCACCCGGACGCCCGCGTTCTCGACGCGGCGACCGGCGCCGCCCTGGATCACGGTCAGGTCGACGCCGCCGCCGCCGACTTCGCCCGGCACGCCCCCGGGGTCGCGTTCGCGCTCACGCCGACCGAGCTGCCCGCCGTCGCCCGCTACCTCGGGGCGCTGCGCGCCGGTCGCCCGATCGCGCTGCTCGACCCCGAGCTGACCGGGCCCGTGCTGCACGACCTGATCGGACGCTTCGCGCCCGCGCTGGTCACCGGCGTCACCGGTGCCCCGCCGGACGGCTACCGGGCCGAGGGGGACACCTGGGTCCGGCAGAGCCTGGCCGCCCCGGTGCATCCCGACCTGGCCCTGCTGCTCACCACCAGCGGCTCCACGGGCAACCCGAAACTGGTGCGGCTCTCCGGCACGGCGGTGCGGTCCAACGCGGAAGCCATCGCCGAGAGCCTCGGTATCACCGGCGCCGAGACCGCGCCCACCACGCTGCCGCTGTTCTACACGTACGGGTTGTCCGTGCTGCACAGCCACCTGCTGCGCGGCGCGACCGTGGTGCTGGAACGCACCGGCGTGCTGCACCGCGACTTCTGGGCGGCGGTGCAGACCCACCGGGTCACATCGCTGGCCGCCGTGCCGTACCAGTACGAGATGCTGCGGCGGCTGCGCTTCGACCCGGCCCGCTACCCGAGCCTGCGTACCCTCACCCAGGCGGGCGGGCGGCTGCGCAAGGAACTGGTCGCGGACTTCGGCGACCGGATGGCCGCCGCCGGCGGGCGCCTGTTCGTCATGTACGGCCAGACCGAGGCGACCGCCCGGATGACCGTGCTGCCGCCCGACCGGCTGACCGACAAGCTCGGCTCCGCCGGGCTGCCGATCCCCGGCGGCGCGCTCGCCACCCGCGACGGCGAGATCGTCTACACCGGACCCAACGTCATGATGGGGTACGCCGAGACGGCGCAGGACCTGGTCCGCGGCGACGACCTGGGCGGGGTGCTGCGCACCGGCGACCTGGGCCACCTCGACGACGAGGGGTTCCTGTTCCTCACCGGGCGGCTCAAGCGGATCGGCAAGGTGTTCGGGATCCGGGTCAACCTCGACGACGTGGAACGCAGCCTCGCGGTGCACGGCGCGGTCGCGGCCGTCGCGGGTGAGGACCGGATCCACGTCTTCGTCGAGGGGGCGGACGCGGAGCACGCCCGGGCGGTCCGCGGCGAGCTGGCCGGATGGCTCGACACCCACTTCTCCGGGCTCGACGTGCGCGGGGTCGACGCCCTGCCACTGCTGCCCACCGGCAAAGTCGACTACCGCAGGCTGGAAGCGTCGCTGTGAGTGTGTTCACCCGTACCCAGAAAGAACGTGAGCCGGCGCTGCTGGCCGAGCTGTCCGCGCTGGTGGCACATCACCGCGCCCACTGCACCCCGTACGACCGGATCCTCGCGGCCGAGGGTTTCACCACCGCGAGTACCGTCGCGGAGCTGCCCTGGCTGCCGGTCCGGCTCTTCAAGCACATGGCGCTGAAGAGCATCCCGGACGACGCGGTGTTCAAGGTGCTCACCTCCAGCGGCACCACCGGCGAGGTGAGCCGGATCTACCTGGACAAGCAGGCCGCCGCCACCCAGACCCGCCAGCTCGGGGCGACGCTGCGGACCGTGCTCGGCGACAAGCGGCTGCCGATGCTGCTGGTCGACTCCCGCGGCATCCTCACCGACCGCCGCTCCTTCAGCGCCCGCGGCGCCGGGGTGCTCGGCATGGCCACGTTCGGCCGCGACCACGTGTGGGCCCTCGACCCCGAGGGGCGGCCCGACCTCGAGGCGGTGCGCGGCTTCCTCGCCCGGCACGGTGACGCCCCGTTCCTCATCTTCGGCTTCACCTACCTGGTCTGGCTGCACCTGTACGAGGTGGCCCGCGACGCCGGGCTGGACCTGAGCAACGGCCTCCTGATCCACTCCGGCGGCTGGAAGAAGCTCGTCGACCGGGCCGTGCCGCCCGGGGAGTTCCGGCGGCGCCTCGCCGCCGACGTGGGCCTGACCCGGGTGCACAACTTCTACGGCATGGTCGAGCAGATCGGCACGATCTTCCTGGAGGGGCCGTCCGGCGGGTCCCTGTACTGCCCCGACTTCGCGGACGTCGTGATCCGTGATCCGCACACCTGGGACGAGCAGCCGATCGGCGAGCCCGGACTCATCGAGGTGGTGAGCACCCTGCCCACGTCGTATCCCGGGCACGTGCTGCTCACGGAGGACCTCGGCGTGGTGCACGGCGTCGACGACGGCGAGTGGCCGGGCAAGCGGTTCTCCGTGCTGGGGCGGCTGCCCCGGGCCGAGGCGCGCGGCTGTTCCGACACCTATTCATCGGGGAGGGCGGCGTGAGCGAGGGTCGCGAGCGCACGCGAAAGGCAGGCACCGCGTGAGGGTTCGATTCGGTGAGCCGGGGGATGCGACCGAGCCGTCGCACGAGCGGCTGGCGGTCGGCGACGAGCGGGTCGTGGACTTCCTGGCCCGCTTCGCCCGCCGCCTGCTGGCCCCGGCGGTCGCCCGGCAGCACCCGGAACTGGGCTCCCTCGGCTACTTCCTGCGCCCCACCGAGCTGGCCCGGCTCGTGGCCCGGATGCGCCACGACGACGCGCTGGTCTTCCCCCGGGGCAACGTCTTCCACGTCCCACCGGCCAATGTGGACACCATCTTTGTGTACTCGTGGGCACTGTCCGCCCTGGCCGGAAACCACAACGTCGTGCGCATCTCGGAGCGCTCCGCCGCCGCGGCCGACGTCGTGCTGGAAGCCCTGCATGCCACGGACGCCGACCCGGTCATCGGGCGCACCCAGCGGATGATCACGTACGGCCGGGACGACGCCGTCACCGCGGCGCTCAGCGCGTGGTGTGACCTGCGGGTCATCTGGGGCGGCGACACCGCCGTCGACACCATCCGGGCGCACCCGCTGCGCCCGTCCGCGCGCGACCTCACCTTCCCCGACCGTACGAGCTGGGCGGTGCTGTCGGCGCCCGGATGGCGGGCTGCCGACCCGGCCGCCCGGCGCGCCGCCGTGCTCGGCTTCGCCAACGACGCGTACTGGTTCGACCAGGCCGCCTGCTCGTCACCGCGCACGGTGTTCCTGGTCGGGCCGCATCCCGATGGGATCGCCGACGAGTTCCTGACCCTGCTGCACGAGACGGTCGGCGAGCGCGGCTGGAGCGTGGACGCAGCGATGGCGGTGGAGAAGCGGGTCCACGCGTACGGGCTGGCCGCCACGGGCGCGGCCACCGGGCTGCGGCACGCGGGTAACGCGGTCACCGGGCTCACCCTCAGCGGGGTCTCCGCCGCACCCCGGCGCTGGATCGGGGCGGGAGCCTTCCCGTTCGCCACCGTGGACTCCCTGACCGACCTGGTCCCGGCCATGACCCGGCAGGACCAGACCGTCAGCCACTTCGGCTTCACCCCCGACGAACTGGGCGGCTTCGCCGCGGCGCTGGGCGGGCGCGGAGTGGACCGGATCGTGCCGTTCGGTTCCGCGCTGACCTTCAGCGCGATCTGGGACGGCTACGACCTGCCCAGAGAATTCACCCGCCTCACCACCCTGCGAACCTAGGACTCCGGCATGAGCGAGTGCACCGAGGGCGGGACGCCTGTGCTCTCCGTCGTCGTTCCGATGTTCAACGAGGAGGCGGTGATCCCGGCGTTCGCCGCCCGGCTGCGGCCGGTGCTCGACGGCCTGGACCTGCCGTACGAGGTCGTCGCGGTCGACGACGGCAGCGCGGATGACACCGCCCGGCTGCTCGACCAGCACGCGCGGGACTGGCCCGAGCTGCGGCTGGTGCGGCTGCGCCGCAACAGCGGCCATCAGGCCGCGCTCACCGCGGGGCTGCACCGCGCGTACGGCGACTGGGTGGTCAGCATCGACGCCGACCTGCAGGACCCGCCCGAGACGATCCCGAGGATGCTGCGGCTGGCCCGCGACCGGGGCCTCGACGTCGTGTACGGGGTCCGCGCCGACCGCAGCACCGATACGACGTTCAAACGGCACACCGCCGGGATCTACTACCGGGTGATGCGCCGGCTCGTCGGGGCCGAGGTGCCCGCCCAGGCCGGGGATTTCCGGCTGCTCAGCCGCGAGGTGGTGGAGGTGCTGCGCGGCCTGCCCGAGCGGGCCCCGGTGTACCGGTTGCTGGTGCCCTCGCTCGGCTTCGCCTCCGGCGAGGTGACCTACGCCCGGGCGCCCCGCGCGGCCGGGACGACGAAGTACCCGCTGCGCAAGATGGTCGCGCTGGCGTGGGACAGCGCCGCCAACTTCTCCGCCGCGCCGCTGCGGCTGGCCACCTGGCTGGGAGCGGCGGCCTTCGTGCTGTGCCTGGCGATGATCGTGTTCGGCGTGGTGGTCTGGGCCAACGGTGCGGTGATCCCCGGCTGGACGTCGCTGTTCCTCGCCGTGCTGCTGCTGTCGGCGGTGCAGCTGATCTGCCTCGGCCTGCTCGGCGAGTACGTCAGCCGGATCTACCGTACGGTGCAGAACCGGCCCACGTTCCACATCGGATACGACTCCGCGGGCGAGGCCGGGCGGGCCACGGTGATCCCCGTCCAGCGCGGCGCGGATCGCTCCCCGGTCACCGTGCCGCCGTCGGCCGACGGCTCCGAGGCGTCCGCCCCGCATCCGCCCGGGCGGTCCCCGGCCGCCGCCCGGTGACCGTCGTGCCGCTGCTGGGCGTGGCGGACCGGGCCACGCCCGCGCCGCCCCTCGCACCATCCGGCCCGGCCGAGCGAGGGCGCTGGCGTCGTCGGCGTCTCATCGCCGTGGCGCCATGGCCGGTGGTCGCCGCGGTCGGCGGTTACACGCTGCACGCCACCGGCACGCCCGCCACCGCCGTCGCCGCGTACGCGTCGTACTGGGCGTTGTGCATCGTGCTGCCCGGCACCCTGGTGTACCGGGCGCTGCGCGGCAGCCGCGGCAACCTGCCCGAGGACCTCGGCCTCGGCGCGGCCACCGGCCTGGTGCTGGAGCTGGCCGCGTGGGCGGTGTCCGCGGCGGCCGGATGGCAGGCCGCGCTGCGCTGGTGGCCCGGACCCGTGATCGCCGCGTTTCTGGCGGTGCCGCGGCTGCGGCGGCACCGGCGGATCCGTGACCCGCGCCCCCTGCCGGTCGCCTGGTCGTGGCTCATGGCCACGGTCGTGCTGCTGATCGTCGGCTGGGCGGGATATCCGATGCTCGGCAACCCGCTGCCGCCCGCCAGCGCGGTCTACTACCAGGACCTGATGTATCACCTGGCGCTCGTACGCGAGTTGACCCGCACGATGCCGTTCGAGGTGCCGCAGCTGGCCGGGGAGGCGCTGCGCTACCACTACCTGTCGGACGCGCACATGGCCGCCGCCAGCATGATCACCGGCGTTCCGGCCAGCACGGTGCTGCTGCGGCTGTGGGTCGTGCCGATCCTGGCCACGGCTGCGTTCGTGGTCGCCGTGCTGGGCCGTGACCTGGCCGGCCGCTGGTGGACCGGCCCGGCGGCGGCCGCCGCGGCGTTCGTCGGCCTGCCGGTGACGCTGGGCGCCCCGGGCGGGTTCCTCGTGGGCGGCCCGGCCGTTTTCGCCAGCCCCTCCCAGGTGTACGCGCTGCCGCTGGCCGCACTGCTCGTCGTGCTGGCCGCGGACGTGCTGCGCGGGCGGCCCCTGCGCTGGGCCTGGATTCTGGTGCCCGCCCTGGCGTTCGCCTGTGCCGGGGCGAAGTCGAGCGCCCTGCCACCCCTGATCGTGGGGGCCGGCCTGGGCGCGATGGTCGCCTGGTGGCGGGCCCGGGCGGTCCCGTGGCCTGCGCTGGGGCTGGTGGCTGCGCTGGTGGGCACGATGGCTCTCGGGTTTCGCGCCTTTGCGGGTGGGGGCGCGGGCACCCTCGCGGTGCAGGCGCTGGCCGCGCTCGACTGGACGACGCCGTACCAGCGCACGCTCGGCCTGCGCGACGGGCCCGGCCATGACGGGCTGGTGCTGCCGAGCGTGGCGGCGGCCACCGGCGCGCAACGGTGGTTCATCGTCTGGGTCGTCGGGTGGTGGGTGCTCACCCAGACACCGCGGCTGCTCGGCCTCGCCACGCTGGGGATCCGGCCGACCCGCGGCGACCCGGCGGCCTGGCTGCTGGCCGGTGCCACCGTCGCGGGGGTCGGCGGCACCTGGCTGCTGTGGCACCCGTCGTCCAGCCAGCTGTACTTCTACACCGGTGTGGTGCCGTTCGGTGCGGTGCTCACGGTGTGGTTGCTGGCGACTCTGGTCCCGCCGGACGGCGGGCGGTGGCGGCGGGTCGCGGCGCTGGCCGCGGCGGGGGTGGGCGCCCTGTGGGGCGCCTGCGCGCCCCGGGTGGCCGCACCGGAGGTCTCCACGGTGGACGGCTGGAGCCGGGCCCTTGCCGTACCGGCGTGGCGCGCGGCGGCCGGGCTGGCCGCCCTGCTGGCCGTCATCGCCGCGACCGGCCTCGTGGTGCGCCGGAGCCGGGTTGGCAGGGCCTCGCGACCGCCGGGCGCTGAACCGGTCGGAGGCGTACTCGCCGCGGCGGCGGTCGCCGCGGTCCTGGGCTGTGGGGTCGGCACCGGGGCCGCCGCCATCGTGGACAATCTGCGCAAGGCGCCGGGCGGTCCGGTGTCGAACCGGCTCGTCACGGCGGCGGAGATGCGGGCCGCCCGGTGGCTCGACGCGCACGCGGACGCCGACGACGTGGTCGTCACGAACGTGCACTGCCAGCCGGTACGCACCCGGCCCGGGTGCGATGCGCGGGCGTTCTGGGTGGCCGCGCTGGGCGGGCGCCGGACCCTCGTGGAGAGCTGGGGATACTCCGACGCGACGGTCGCCGCGAACGGCGTCGGCGACCGCAGGTACATGTTCCAGCCGCCCCCGGACCCGGCGGTGTACGCCCTGAACGAGCGGGCATTCACCACACCGACCACGGTGGATCTGGGCGAGCTGAAGGTGCGCCGGGTCCGCTGGCTGTTCGCGGACCGGCGGGCGGGACCGGTGGCGCCGCAGCTGGCGGAACTGGCCACGGTGCGGCTGACCGACGGCCCGGTGACGGTCTACGAGCTGCGCTGAGCGGCGCACCGGTGCACAGACGCGCCGCCCGAGGTCAGCGGCGGCGCCAGTGCACCGGAGTCTCGCCGTCCGGGCCGAGTGTCCCGGTGGCCGCGAGGTGGTGCAGGTGGGCGACGGTCTCGGCCAGCGCCAGCCGTCGCGTGAGCCCCTGCAAGGCGGCCCATCCCCGCGACCACGTCAGCTCGGCCGCGATGTCCCACGCGGTCGGCGCGCCCAACGTGTCCACCACGGTCAGGATCTCGGCGGATCGGTCCCGGTGGTGGGCGATCAGGTCCGCGGCCCGGGCGGGCACCCGCCGGAAGCGGTACTCGTGCGCGGGCAACGCCTCGTCCGCGCCGAACTCGGCCACCTTCGCCAACGACTCCAGGTACGCGGACAGCGGGTCCGCGTTCCGGCCCCGGTGCACCCCGATCGTCGGGCTGATCCGGGGCAGCAGGTGATCGCCGGTGAGCAGCACCCCCGCGGCGGCGTCGCGCAGGCACAGATGCCCCGGCGTGTGCCCGGGGGTCCACACCGCCCGGACCTCCCGTCCGGCGACCGGCACGAGGTCGCCGTCCTCGATGAGGCGGTCCGGTTCCGCCAGCGCCATCAGGTCCGCGATCCCGGTCTCGGCGAGGAACAGGCCCTCGACCGCATCCTCCGGTACGCCGTGCCCGCGCAGCCAGGTCGCGTCGTTGGGGGTGCGCGCGTCCCGCCAGGCCCGCGCGGGCAGGCTGCGCGCCTCGGCCGGATGCATCGCCACCCAGGCGCCCGCGGTTTCCCGCAGCCACCCACTGAGGCCGTGATGGTCCGGGTGGATGTGGGTGGCCACGATCCCGGTGACGTCGGTGGGGGCGGCCCCCGCGGCGGCCAGCCCGTCGGTCAGCGCCGCCCGTCCCTGCGGGGTGTCCCACCCGGGATCGACGACGACCACTCCGGCGTCGGTGACGAACGCGTACGACAGCGTGTAGCGCAGCGGATTGTGCGGGATCGGCACGGGCACCGACCACAGCCCGGGACGTACCTGTTCGACCGGGGGTAGCACCCGGCGCTGCCATGCGTCCCGCTGCGCCACACCGGTGACCGCCACGCCCGCTGCCGTTTCCATTAACGAACGTTAACCGCAGCTCTGCCGAGGTTGACCGTCGCTGTGACGATCTCCTCAGTGCCCGACGTGGGCCACCGCCGCGTGGATCATCGCGGCGAGGCCCTCCATCGGCTCACCGTCGTCCACTCCCAGATAGTTCTTCAGGCAGGCCACGGCCAGCCCGAACGCCGGGTAGAAGCCGCCCAGGCTGCCGCCCATCCCGCTCCAGCCGAAGCGGGTGCCGCCGATCTCGGCCGCGTACCCGAGGGTCTTGGGCCCGTCGCCGCCGTACGCCCAGTCCGGGCCCTGGGTGACCACCGTGGTCACCTCCTTGAGTCGCTCCGGCGAGATCAGCCGGACCCCGTTGACCTTGCCCATCAGGGACGCGTACATGCGGGCGAGGCCACGGGCGGTGACCGTGCCGACGGCGGGCAGGTCGGCGTTCAGGATGTCGCGCCGGTTGGCGAGGGCCACGTCGGGGCGTACCCCGGGCGGTGCGATCTTGTCGAAGTTCTCCAGGTGGGTGCTGGCCAGCGCCACCGCGGCGGACCAGTTGCGGTCCTCGAGCCGGGCCAGCCGCGGCATCTGGGACGCGGGCACCCCGATGTACAGCTCGCGCTCGGCATCCAGGGGCCGGGCCACGTCCTCGGTGAGCACCCGGGACAGGGAACGGCCGGTGGCCCGCTGCACGGTCTCGCCGAGCAGCCAGCCCCACGTCCACGCGTGGTAGCCGTGCCGGGTGCCGGGCTCCCACAGCGGTGAGGAGGAGGCGATCGTCCGGCACATCCGGTCCCAGTCGAGCAGGTCCTCCGGCATCGTGTACGACGGCAGCGCCGGCACCCCGGCCGAGTGGGAGAGCACGTGCCCGAGCGTGGTGGCGCCCTTGCCGTGTCGCCCGTACTCCGGCCAGACGTCGGCCAGCCGCAGGTCGTAGTCGAGGTCGCCGCGTTCGACCAGCACGTGCACCGCCGTGGCGGCCAGCCCCTTGCCCGTCGAGTAGCTGAAGAACGGGGTGTCCGGGGTGACCACCTGGCCGGTGAGCGGGTTCGCCATGCCCGACACCGCGTTCACGATCAACTTGCCGTCGAGGTACGCGGCCACCTGCACGCCGCGCTCACGGCCGGACGCGACGAGCCCGTCGATCGCCTTCTTCGCCCGGGTCTGCAGGGCGCTCCAGTTCTGCGTCATCAGCACCTTCCGGGACCACTTTCTCACCTGCGGACGAGGTGATGCGGCGGGTCAGCCGACCGCGCCCGCGATGAGCAGACCGACATACGCCGCGCCCAGGCCCGCCAGCAGGCTGCCCGCCACGTTCGCCACCGCCAGCAGCCGGGCGCCGTCGCGCGCCAGCTTCAGCGTCTCGAAGCTGAACGTCGAGTACGTCGTGAGCGCCCCGCAGAAGCCCGTGCCGAGCAGCGCGGACCAGGCGGGCCCCACGGGCAGACCGGTGAGCAGCCCGAGCAGCAGCGAGCCGGAGACGTTCACCGCGAACGTGCCCCACGGGAACAACGAGTCGTGGCGGGCCTGGACCGCCCGGTCCGCGAGATACCGCAGCGGCGCACCCACCGCCGCGCCCAGCACGATGAGCACGAGCGTCACCGCGCCTCCCCGGTGTCGGCGGCGGCCCGGCGTCCGACCAGCGCCTCGGTCGCGGCGGTGCCCGCCCACACGGCCAGCAGTGCGCCGAGCAGCGTGGCGAACAGGTACACCAGGGCGGTGCCGGCGGCGCCGTGCGTGGCGGCCTGCTGGACATCGACGATCGACGTGGAGAACGTCGTGTAGCCGCCCAGCACTCCGACGCCGAAGAAGGGCCGGACCAGCCGACGGCCGGGGAACACCTCGGCGATCAACACCATGAGTACGCCGATGAGCAGCGACCCGGTCACGTTGACCAGCCAGATCGACCACGCGAACCCTCCGGGCGGGTGTGGCCAGGCCAGGGTCACGCCGTACCGGGCGAGGGCGCCGAGGGCGCCGCCCGCCGCGATCGCGCCGAGCAGGGGCGCGGGGTGCGGGCGCAGTTCCGCCCGCTCGGCAGGCACGTGCAGGTCGACATCGGGGTCGATAGGGAACAGGGGACCGTGCACCACGCCTCCTACCAGCGTCTGCCTGGCAGGGACCGTTGGCGACCGTTCGTCGCGGTGCACCCCGCTCCGGCGGGATCGGCGGGCCCCACCGCCGTGGAGCACCTGCCGACCTTGGCGACCCCAGCCAACCAATGCGCACGCGCTCCGCTTGCCCAGGCTATCCCGGCACCGCCCCCGCCCCGGCTCGGCCCCGCCCCCGGCTCCGGTCCCGTGCGCCCGGGATCTTGGGGACTTCCGACCCCCGGAGGGGCCACTGCGTTCCAAGATCTACGCGACTCAGCCGGGCTGCCCGTGCGCGCGGACCACGGCCGCACGGGAGGTGGTGAGGCGGGGCCGGGGTGAGATGCGGTGAGGCGGCGGGGCGGGGTGATGCCGTGGGGGCCGGGGCGGGCGTGGCGGCGCCCACCCCGGCCGTTCCGGGGCCGCAGGCGGGCCGGTGGCCGCGTGCAGGTGCGCCCGGGTGGACGTGGGTGACGCGGCGGGCCGTGCGGCGGATGGTCCTGCTGGCCGTCCACTGTAGGCGACGCTGCTGAACGTTGTCCCGCACCGGCTTCACGCGCGGGCGTCGAGCGCGCAACAGTCGTCCGCGGCCGAGTCGACGCTGATGTCGCGCAGCTGAACCCCGGCCGCGCGTTCCACCACGATCGGCGACCACGAGTCGGCCCCGCCGACCCCGGCGAGGCGGCAGTCGCGGATCACGGTGTCGGTGTACCGGAGCAGGCTCACCACGCCGTCCACCTCGCTGCGGCCCCACCCGGCGATCCGTACGGCGTACCGGGGGCCGTGCCAGCGCACGCACACGTCGGCGATCTCGATCCGGGCACCGATGTCGGGCACCGCGACGAACCGGTCCGTGTTGTCGCCGGGCAGTAGCCGGAAACCCATCTCGACGTCGCGCAGGCAGGCCCCGGTCACCCGTACGTCGTGCACCGAACTGAGGTAGAAGCCCTCCACCGCGTCGCGCACCCGTAGGTCGGTGACGGTGAGCCGGTGCGGGTGGTAGGTGGGCCCGGCGATCGTGGACACATCGGTGCCGACGGCACCCCAGTGCACCGCGAGGCCGGTGGAGCCGCCGCGCACCGTGATGTCGTGCAGGGTGACGTCGCGGACCGCCCCCATGACGGCGATGCAGTTGGCGTGGCGTTCCGTCGGCCGGGACACGTGCACCCGGCGTACATCGACGCGGGCCAGCCAGCTCGGCGGTGCGGCGTACAGATACTCGCCGATGGTGATCGCGGTGCCGCGGTCGCCGCCGTGTTCGCCGGGGTCGGCCGGGGGTGGGCGCAACCCGAGGTCGCTGATCGACACGTCCGAGCCGAGGACGTGCAGCACGGGACGCCCCGTGGTGCCCGTGGAGGCCAGCCAGCTCGCGGGGGCGCCGCCGTTCGCGCCGGTGGTCTCGCCGCCCCGGATCGTCCATCCGGTGGGCACGCGCAGGCCGTCGTCGATCGGGTGGATTCCGGGCGGCAGCTCCAGCTTGCCGCCCGGTGCGGTGTCCAGTGCCTCCTGCAGGACGCGGCGGTTGCGGGCCGCGTCAGCGGACAGAACGGGCCGGTGGATCATCGCGACAGCGCACCGCGATCGGATTGCGCACCGGCATCGGGTTGCGCCCCGGCATCCGGCGGCTGGGCGCCGGGTGCTGGTCGCAGGCGTAGCGACAGGCCGGGGGCAGGGTCGGTCAGGCCGAGTAGGACCGGGCCGGTGGCCGGCGTGCGGAGGCGCAGGTCCAGGCCGCCGGGGTGACGCGCGACGACCTCGAGCTCGATCGCGGCGCCGGTGCTCAGGTCGGTGGCGGACACGTCGGGGCGGCCGGGGACGCGCGCGGGCAGCGCCTGGGCGTGGGCGCGCAGCGCGACCCGGCGGGCCAGCCGCAGCGCCTTGAAACCCGCGCGAGCCGGTTTGCGGCGGGTCCACCGGTTCGACGGCGACCGGGGCACCGGCGGGGCCGGCGGCACCGGTGCCACGCCTAGGCGGTACACCCCGGAGGCGCCGGGCGGCAGCACGGCCAGGTCGCACCCCGAGGCCGCTCCGGTCGCGAGCGAGGCGGCGTCTGCGGCCGGGACAGACCCCCGGGCCGCCCAGGTCGCGGGGGCGGTGGTGGCTGCGGTCGGGGCGGGGGCCGGCCGTACCGTGATGCGGTCGATCCGCAGGCCCACCGCGGACCGGGCGGAGAACCGGCCGCCCGCCCACGACGGACGCGGGGGTTCGGCGACCTCCAGCACGAGCAGGCCGTCGCCGTCCAGCTCGCCCGCCGCCAGGTCGAACGAGACCTGGACAACCGCGCCGACGGCCCCGCGCCAGCCCTGGCGCCGGGCCAGCAGCGCCGCGGCGCGGATCCGGCCCTGCGCGCGGACCAGTACCAGCCGAGGGCGTTCGGGGTCGGTGCGCGGGGGCCGGACCCGATCGGACCACCAGCGGGTGCCCAGCTCGTCGAGCCGCAGCTCCAGCGTTACCCGGACGGGCTCGGCCGGGCCGTGGACCTTCAGGGCGACCGCGCCGAAGTCGCCGGTCACCCGGCCCACGATGCCGGTGCCGCGGACCACCTGGTCGACGATGCACAGGCCGGGGGAGCGGCCGCTGGCGACCTCGGCGGGCAGGTCGAGGACCGGCGCGGGGACGTCGAAGTCGGTGCGGAACCAGGTGCCGATCATGCCGACCAGTCCGTCCGGGTCAGCATCGGCTCCTGCCGGGTCCACATCCGCCGCACCGCGTCGAACAGCGGGTCCGCGTCCGCCTCGATGTGCCGGTATGCGGCCCGCATCGTCTTGAGCAGGGTGTCGGCGGGCCACACCTCCCACTGCGGGACCAGCGGGGTCACCACGTCGGTGCCGCTGCGGTAGAGCCACAGCCACAGCCGGGCCCGGCGGACCTGCTCCTCGGTCACCAGCTCGGCGCGGTCGCGGATCGCGGCGATGCTGCCCTCCAGGGTCTTCCAGTACGCGTCGGTGTCGTCGACGACCGTGGACAGGCCGCACGAACTCCACTCCGACCACCCGGCCTGGATCACCGGGATGCCGTACGCGGGCAGCTCGTTGCTGACGCTGCCGCGGACCGTGACCCCGAGGTCGGTGAGGCTCCACAGGGCGTTCCTGCTGAGCGTGGCGCTGGGCCGGAACACCATGTGCCGGGCCGCGCGGTGGCGCTTGGCGACCGAGTCGAAGAAGCCGGTCGAGTCGTACAGGGCCTGGCTGGGGTGGTCGAGGAACAGCCACTGGGCGTCGGTGTTCCGCGCGGCGTGGGCGGCCGTGTCGGCGAACCAGTCGGCCAGGCTGGGAAACAGCTCGCGGTTGGTGCCCAGCGCGTCGGAGACGGCGTGGTGGAAGACGGTCACGACGGGGCGGTCGGCGGACAGGCCCAGCCGGGACACCACGCTCTGGCGCAGGCGGCGCCGGTCGGCCGGGTTGTTCAGGTCCACCGAGGCGGTCACCCCGCCGCGCCACCAGCTCGGCCGGCCCAGGTTGACCTTGGCTCGCCAGGCCACCAGCTCGGCGGCGGGGCGCAGCTCGTCGCGCCGGGGCCACACCTGGGTCTCGAACGCGTCGCCGATCTGCCGGGTCAGCTCCTCCCGGAACGTGCCGGTGTGCGTGTCCCGCCCGGGGAACAGCCCGTACGCCTTGAGGCAGCCGGTCTGCTGGGTGTGGATGATCGGCACCCCGCGCCGCCGGGCCACCTCGGCGGCCAGCCCCCACTGGTCGTAGTCGACGTGGCTGGTGACCAGCGCGACCACGTCACCGGTCAGGGCGCGCTCGTAGCCGACGGCGAGGCCGCGGGCGTACCGGTGGCGCAGCTGGTAGTCCGGCCGGGTGGCGTGGTCGGCGGGCAGCCGGGGCACCTTGGCCAGGCGGCAGTACGTCGCATCGGTGTACGCGGTCACGGTGGCGTCGTCCAGCTCCGGCGGCCCGGTCTGCTGCCGCGCCGCCGCCCACACGTCCACGACGTCGTCCGCCCCGTACGCGAGCGCTAGCCGCCGCACCTTGTCGACGTCGAAGTCGTTCCACAGGGTCCGGTGCCACTGTTCCTCGACGCCGGTGAAGACGACGAGCCGGGCCGGGCGCAGCCGCCGGATCGCGTTGGCGACCGCCAGGTTGCGCAGGCTCACCCGGATGTCCTGGTGGAACATCTCGACCGCGATGATCGCGTCGTTGTCCGGGCGGGGGAGGTTCTTCTCCCAGTAGACCGCCGCGGCTTCCAGGAACCACTGCAGTTCGCGGCTGTTCGCGGTGAGCCACATCAGATGAGCTCCCAGGTGAGCGGCGTGCCCTTCGCCGCGTCGCGCCGGAAGGTGCGTCCGAGCACGGTGCCGATCGCGTCGGGGGCCAGCCCGCCGGTGGGCCGGATCGAGCGGACGTTCGCCTCGGTCAGGGCGTCGCCCGCGCGCACGTCGGCGACGACGTACAGGGAACGGCGGAAGCGCAGGCTCTCCCGTTCCGCCTCGGTGGGGCCGATCCGGGTGGTGCCGAGCGCCTGCCAGGCCCGTTCCGATTCGGTCACCAGCGCGGCGACCTCGAGCGGTTCCAGGGAGAACGCGGAGTCGACCCCGCCGTCGCCGCGGTCCAGCGTCACATGCTTCTCGATCAGGCAGGCGCCGAGGGCCACGGACGCGACCGGTACGCCGATGCCGAGGGTGTGGTCGCTGAGCCCGACCGGTACGCCGAACGTCTCGGCCAGCACCGGGATGCGGCGCAGGTTGGTCTCCTGCGGCGGGGCGGGGTAGGAGGCGGTGCAGGACAGTACGACCAGCTCGGTGCAGCCCGCCCCGCGCGCCGCGTCCACCGCCGCGCCGATCTCCGCCACGCCGGCCATTCCGGTGGAGATGATCACCGGTTTGCCCGTGCCGGCGACCAGGCGGATCAGCGGCAGGTCGGTGATCTCCGACGAGGCGATCTTGTACAGCGGCGCGTCCAGCTTCTCCAGCAGCTCGACCGCGGTCGCGTCGAACGGGCTGGAGAACGCCGTGAGCCCGTGCCCCCGGGCCCGTTCGAAGATCGCCTCGTGCCACTCCCACGGCGTGTGCGCCCGCTGGAACAGCTGGTAGAGGTACTCCCCGGACCACAGGTCGTGCCCGGTCGAGACGCGGAACCGCTCGTCCGGCACGTCGACGGTCATGGTGTCCGCGGTGTACGTCTGCAGCTTGATCGCGTGCGCGCCCGCGTCCGCGACCGCGTCCACCAGCTGGAGCGCGGTGTCCAGGGATCCGTTGTGGTTGCCGGACATCTCGGCCACGACGTACGGCCGGTGCCCCGGGCCGATCTCCACGCCGTTGACGATCATGATCTGCCTCTCTCGGTCCACACCACGGTCTGCGCCGTGCCGTCGACCTCTCGTTCGTATCTGCGGGTCTCGCGAAAGCCGAAGCGCCGGTGCAGCGCCAGGACTCCGGTGTTCCAGGCCAGGGTCTCGCCGCCGAGCCGGTCGAGGCCCAGGTCGCCGAACGCGTACCGGACCGCCTCGTCCTCCAGGCGCAGCCAGGCGGGCAGCAGCGCGCCGCCCAGCCCCGCGACATCCAGGTAGAAGGACCAGGTCGGCGGGTCCGGTCGCAGGTCGAAGATCACTACCCCGGCGGGGACGCCGTCGTCCTCGTAGACCAGCACCCGGCGGCCCGGATCGGTCGTCGCGGCCCGCCACCAGGCCGCGTGCTCGGCGTCGCCGATGACCTGGGTGGTCAGGCTGACCCGGCGGACCTCGGGATGGTTGCGCCAGGACAGCACGGTGTCGCGGTCGGCGTCGACGGCAGGACGGAGCACGCGGGGCGGCACCTTTCTGGGGTAAGGGATCGGAGCGCGTCACCGTATGGGTGCGGGCTTGACCTCTTGTGGCGCCGGGGCGAGGTGGGGGGAAACCGCGGGTGTCGAATCGGCGTCGGCGCGCCCCCGGCCCGCCGCCCGGTACGCCTGCCGCAGGGCGGCGTACAACACGTAGCTGTTCAAGCCGACCAGCCGGTGCTTGAGGCCGGCCGTCCCGGCGGGCGGCAGGTATCCGGCGGGCCGGTACCGGCGGTAGTGGGCGGCGAGGCGGCGGAAGAACGCGCGGCGCCGGTTCGGCCGCAACCGGCTGTCGTTGCCGGCCACCACGAGCAAATGATTGATCATCAAGGTGAACATGGCGCGGCGCAGCCAGGGCTCGACGGCGTGCTCGTCCAGCCACTCGTGCAGCCGGTCGTACTGGCCGAACGCCTCGAAATGGCGGTCGCTGCGGGTCGTGGTGATCGCCCCGATCCGGCCGACCCGGTAGTGGTAGCACACCCGGTCGAGCACGGCGAGCCGGACGGCCGCGATCAGCACCGGGTTGGTGAACGGCACGTCCTCGTACCACCCGGGCAGGAACCGCAGGCTCAGGCGGCGCAGCAGCCCCACCCGTACGATCCGGTTCCACGCGGTGTGCTGCACGCCGAGCAGGTCCCGCCGGTCGGACAGGGTGACCACGTCCGGCACGCCGCGCAGCAGGTGGCTGCTGGCGTCCATCTCCAGCCGGCCGTTCTCGTGCACCCGCAGATGGTCGACGAGCAGCACGTCCGGCCGGGTGTCGCGCAGCTTCTCCAGCACGGCGCGCACCGCCCCGGCGGGCAGCCAGTCGTCGCTGTCGACGAACCAGACGTACGCGCCGCGGGCCCGTTCCAGCCCGGCGTTGCGGGCGCCACCGAGGCCCACGTTTTGTTCCAGGTGCACGACCCGCAGGTCGCCGTGGCGCTGTGCGTACGCGTCCAGCATGGTCCCGCAGGTGTCCGGGGAGGCGTCGTCCACCGCGATCACCTCGACGCCGGCCGACTCGGCGGGGCTCAGCCCGGCCCGGATCGACTCCAGGCACTGGTACAGGTAGCCCTCAACCGCGTACACGGGAACGACGATTGAGAGCAGTACGTTCTCCACCGGGCTCACGTTCGCGGTTGCGGGTGAAGACGCGTGAAACCCCGGTTGTCTGACGAATGGCCCTTGCGTGCCGCCCATCGATCGCCGGTCATCCCGCGGACCGTCGCCGGGCAGGTCGTGGCGCGCGCCGCGGCGAAGGTCGGGGGGAAATCCTTCACCCGGGGTCCCCCCGGTCGATCTGTCCCGGCGAGAACCGTCGGGAAGGGGCAGCTTATGGGCGCGTCGGAGGTGCTTCATGCGCCCGGGGCCGGGCCGACCGTGCAATCGGGCGGGATGAGCCGGCTGCTGCGGCTCTCCGGTCTGCTGCTGACGCTGTCAGCGGTCTGGTTCACGGTCAACCTGCTGCATCCCGTGGGTCCCGCCGTGCTGCTCTGGCTCACCACGCCGGCCGCGGTGGCGGTCTCCGTCGCCGTCTGCGTGCGCACCGTACGCACGCCCAGCCTGCCCGAGCCGACCCGCCAGTTCTGGCGGTCGGTCGCCATCGCCCTGGGGTTCACCGGGGTGGCGCAGCTGGCGCAGGCGTTCGACGCGTTGACCAACCCGCACGGCACCCAGACCGGCCCGGTGATGCTGGCCGCGGGCGCCGCCGCCGTGCTCGTCGTCGGGCACGCGCTCTACCGGCTCCCGCTCGGCAAGCATTCGGTCGGCGCGCTGCTGCGCATCGTCCTGGACGCGGCCTCGGTCATCCTGGCGGCCACGGTCTTCCTGTGGCACTTCGTCACGCGTCAGCAGCTCGGCTCGGGCCACGACGGCCTGCTGATGGCCTCGCTGGTCCTGACCGTGCTGGGGCTGGTCGCCGTGTTCACGGTCGTGAAGGTGCTGCTCGCGGGCTGCGCGTTCGTCGACGGTCAGGGCCTGCGGCTGGTCGCGGCCGGCCTGTTCGTGGGCGCGGTCGCTCCGGTGCTGCAGCCCTTCCTGAACGCCTACGACGTCCGGCTGTCGCCGATGCAGGTCAGCGTCCCGGCGGTGTTCTTCCTCGCCGCGTGGGCGGCCGAGCGGCAGCGGTACGCCCAGTTCGGCCCGCGCCGCGGTGCCGTGGCGCAGCGCCGCCGGGTGTACAGCGTGCTGCCGTACGCCGCGGTCGCGGCGGTCGACGGCCTGCTGCTGTTCGTCTTCCGGTCGCACGACCGGGCCGACGTGGCGGTCGTGGTCGGTGCGGCCGTGGCGCTCACCACGCTGGTGGTGCTGCGGCAGATGACCGCGTTCCGCGACAACGCGCGGTTGCTGCGCCAGCTCGACCACGGCGCCAACCACGACGCGCTGACCGGGCTGCCCAACCGGATCCTGTTCCACAAGCGACTGAACAAGGCGCTGACCACCCCGGGCGGGCGGAACGTCAGCGTGGCGCTGATCGACCTCGACGACTTCAAGGTGGTCAACGACTCGCTCGGGCACGAGGTCGGCGACCTGCTGCTGATCGCGGTGGCCCAGCGGCTGGCGGGCTGTATCCGCGCCGAGGACACCGTGGCCCGGCTGGGCGGCGACGAGTTCGTGGTGGTGCTGGACGGCGCCGACCCGGCCGCCGCCGACCTCGCGGCGGACCGCATGGTCGCCGCGCTGCGCGAGCCGGTGGTGGCGGACGGGCACGAGCTGCCGATCCGGGCGAGCATCGGCATCGCCGACGGCAACGCCGGCGACGAGGCCAGCCTGCTGCTGCGGCACGCCGACATCGCGATGTACGCCGCGAAGAACGTGGTCGGCACCGCGTACCTGCACTACCACCCGAGCATGGCGACCGGTACGGATCACGCCAACATCGGCGCGGAGCTGCGCGAGGCGATCGACCGCGAGGAGCTGTTCCTGCTCTACCAGCCGATCGTGTCGCTGGACGACGGCAAGCTGATGGGTGCCGAGGCGCTGGTGCGGTGGGCCCACCCGACGCGCGGCACGCTGGGCCCGGACGCGTTCATCCCGGTCGCCGAGCGCACCGGTCTGGTGGTGCTGCTGGGCCGCTGGGTCATGAAGACGGCGTTCCGCCAGTTCCACGACTGGATCAAGGAGCACGGCGACGCGGCCCCCCAGGTGATGAACGTGAACGTGTCGGCCCGTGACCTGCGCGAGGCGGGCTTCGCCGAGTTCGTGGGCGGCCTGCTGAAGGAGTACGCGCTGCCGGCGCACCGGATCACCCTGGAGATCACGGAGACGATGGCGCTGGAGCCGGGGCAGTCGATCACCAACCTGCACGACCTGCGGGAGCTGGGTCTGCGGGTGTCGCTGGACGACTTCGGCACCGGCCACTCGACGCTGACGATGCTGCACGACTGCCCGATCGACGAGATCAAGCTGGACCGATCGTTCACCCAGGCCAACATCGACGGCCGGGTCCCGATGGCCGCCGCGGTGATCCACCTGGCTCAGGTGCTGGGCCTGCACGCGGTGGCCGAGGGGGTGGAGACCTCGGAGCAGGCGGAGCTGCTGCTGTCGCTGGGCTACATCGCCGCCCAGGGGTACCACTTCTCCCGCCCGATGTCGCCGGAGCAGTTCACCAAGCTGCTGGTGGCTCCCCGGGTCCGTACCTCGCCGGCGGCGTGGCAGATGTCGGCCTGACCAGGTCGTCCACCAGGAAACTTTCGTAGTCCGCCTCGGCGTGGACAATCCGGATGAACGTCCCCACACCGGACGATGTGTGCTGAAACACATACGAAAGGGTGGGAATGAAGAGACTTCTGGCGGCCGCTGCCGTCCTCGGGCTCGTGGCCGGCGCCGTCGTGGCAACCGGCGCCCAGGCCGACCCCGTTCGAGGCGAGGACGGCTACGCGCCAGCCCCGATCGCCTGGGGCGCCTGCGACAACCCGGCCCTCAAGTCGCGCGGCGCACAGTGCGGCCAGCTCACCGTGCCGCTCGACTACGCGAACCCGTCCGGCGACAAGATCAAGCTGGCGGTGTCCCGGATCCTGCACAAGGTCCCGGCCGACAAGTATCAGGGCGTCACGCTGGTCAACCCGGGTGGCCCCGGCGGCTCCGGGCTGGTGCTGTCCGTGCTCGGCGAGTTCGTGCCGAACCACGCGGGTGACGCGTACGACTGGATCGGCTTCGACCCGCGCGGGGTGGGCGACAGCCAGCCGGCGCTGAGCTGTGACGGCAACTACTTCTCGTACAACCGGCCGGACTACGTGCCGACCACTCGCAAGATCGAGAAGACCTGGCTGGCCCGGGCGGCCAAGTACGCCAAGGCGTGCGGCGCCGCGGGCGGCAAGCTGCTCAACCACCTGCGCACCACGGACACCGTGCAGGACATGGACAGCCTCCGCAAGGCGCTGGGCGCCGAAAAGATCAACTTCTACGGCTTCTCGTACGGCACGTACCTCGGCCAGGTCTACGCCACGCTGCACCCCACCCGGGTCCGCCGGATGGTGCTCGACGGCAACGTCGACCCGCGCCGCGTCTGGTACGCCGCGAACCTCGACCAGGACATCGCGTTCAACCGCAACATCGGCGTCTACTTCCGGTGGGTCGCCAAGTACGACGACGTCTACCACCTCGGCAAGACCGGCCGGGCCGTGGAGAAGCTGTTCTACGCCCAGCGGGCGAAGCTGCTGCGCGATCCCGCCGGGGGCATCATCGGCGGCGACGAACTGACCGACGTCTTCCTGTCGGCCGGGTACTACGTCTTCGGCTGGGAAGCGGTCGCCCAGGCCTTCGCCGCATGGGTGCACGACCACGACTTCAGTGGCCTCAAGACGCTGTACGACTCCGGCCAGCCGCAAGGCCCCGGCGCCGACAACGGGTACGCCATCTACCTGGCCGTGCAGTGCACCGACGTGCAGTGGCCGAAGAAGTTCTCGATCTGGCGCAAGGACAACGACCGGGTGCACAAGATCGCCCCGTTCGAGACCTGGGCCAACGCCTGGTTCAACGCGCCGTGCCTGACCTGGCCCGCCAAGGCGGGCACCCCGGTCCAGGTGGACGGGGACCAGGCTCCGCCGATCCTGCTGATCAGCGAGACCTTCGACGCGGCCACCCCGTTCGCGGGCAGCCTGGAGGTTCGTAGGCGGTTCCCCCGCGCGGTCCTGGTGGAGGGCGTCGGGGGCACCACGCACGCGGGATCGCTGTTCGGCGACGCCTGTGTCGACGACACCGTCGCCGCGTACCTGGCCACCGGCGCGCTGCCCAAGCGGGTCGCCGGGAACCGCTCCGACAAGCGGTGCCCGCCGCTGCCGCAGCCCGTTCCGTCCACGACCACCGGCAAGCACGCGTCGGTGGCCGGTGCGGCGCGGACGGACGTGCTGCGGTTCGTCCGGGCAAGCTGAACCCGGGATCATCCATCGGACGCCGGGTGGCCGTCAGGCCGCCCGGCGTCACCGTTGTCGGCAGGCTCACAGGCTGCGGCCCTGGGCGGTCGCCCTTGTCGGGCCGGTATCGTCGAGGCAGCGAAGGGGAGTAGCTCCCAACGTCGTGGTCGACATACTGGTGCGTTCGCGCTCCCGGCCCGGCGGCCTCGCACTCCGAGGCGAGCAAGACCTTCGACTCTGGCTGCACACGCGGCCGGGTCGAGGTCGCCCGAGCGCCCAGGCCCGGCCTGAGACCGGGAAGGCACCATGGACGGATTCCTCTCCGCGCTGGCGATCAGCTTCGCCGTCATCTTCGTCGCCGAGCTGGGCGACAAGTCCCAGCTCATGGCGCTCACCTTCGCCACCCGCTTCCGCCCGTGGACGGTGCTGGCCGCCATCACCGCGGCCACCGCGGTGGTGCACGCCGTGTCCGTGGGCATCGGGTACGGCCTCGGCGCCGCCCTGCCCACCGCCTGGATCTCGCTGCTGGCCGGGGTCGCGTTCCTCGCGTTCGGCGCGTGGACCCTGCGCGGCGACACCCTCACGGAGGACGAGCAGGGCAAGGCCGAACGGGCCTCCGGCTCGGCGATGCTCGCGGTGGGCGGGGCGTTCTTCCTCGCCGAGCTGGGCGACAAGACCATGCTGGCGACGATCACCCTGGCCACCCAGCACGGCTGGTTCGGCACCTGGCTCGGCTCCACCGTCGGCATGGTCGCCGCGGACGCCCTGGCGATCATGGTGGGCCGCCTGCTCGGCCGCCACCTGCCGGAAAAGGCGATCAAGTACGGCGCCGCCGCCCTCTTCGCTATCTTCGGCATCTGGCTCATCGCGGACGCGGTGGCCGAACTGACCTGAGGAGACACTGTGCTGCAGCACCGGGCCGAGTTCGACGCCACGGTCACCTTCCGCAACGGCGGCGCCCTGCAGACCCAGGGCTTCCGGGTGGACGTGCCGCACGCCGACGTCACCCACGCCGACATCAGCGCGCTGTTCGTCGCGTCGCTGAGCCTGCTCATGGTCGACCGGGTCGAGCTGGACCGGGTTCGCGTCTTCGCCGAGCCACACAAGGGCACCCGGGGCGGCCCCGCGGACACCACCGCGCTGCCGCGCCCCGGCGCCCGCGAACGGCTGGTCGAGCTGAGCCACGTCATCACCGACGGGATGATCACGTATCCGGGGCTGCCCGCCCCGGAGATCCGCCCGTACCTGACCCACGAGCAGTCCCGGGACCGGTACGCGCCGGGCACGGAGTTCCTCATCGGCAGCATCACCATGGTCGGCAACACCGGCACCTATCTGGACAGCCCGATCCACCGGTACGCCGACGGCACCGACCTCGCCGGGCTGCCCCTGGACCGACTGGCCGACCTGCCCGCCGTGGTGGTGCGGACACTGGGCGGCGCCGAGCGCGGGATCGACGTGGGCGCGCTGGCCGCGTACGACGTCGCCGGGCGGGCGGTGCTGCTGCACACCGGCGGCGACGCCCACTGGGGCACCCCCGAGTACGCGGTCGACGCGCCGTACCTCACCCGGGACGGGGCGGCGTGGCTGGTCGAGCACGGTGCCGCGCTGGTCGGGATCGACGCGGTCAACATCGACGACATCGCCGGGGAGGGCCCCGGCGAGCGGCCCGCGCACACGCTTCTGCTGGCCGCCGGGATTCCGATCGTGGAACATCTGACCGGGCTGGCCGAGCTGCCCCCGACCGGGGCCCGGTTCACCGCCGCCCCGCCCCGGGTGACGGGTTTCGGCACCTTCCCGGTGCGGGCGTACGCCGCCGTCCCGGCCACCGAGCCGCACGATCACCACCGCTCGGCCGGATGGCTGCCCACCGGGTGACCCGGCCGGGGGCTTTCCGCCGAATCGGCTCAGAAAATCTGCACCACTGCCGATGATGACCTAGTGAGCCGTACTCTTCCGCAGGCCGGAGCGACCCGATGACCGATCTCGCGCAGGCCCCGAGCCAGACTCACGCAGGATCGACCAACCCCACCGAGCTGGGTGTCGCGCGCGCCGCGGCGCTGTTCGAACGGGTGGATCCCGCCTCGGCCGCCAGCCACCTCGAACTGGTGCTCACCCAGGATGCACGTTCGGCTCCCGGGTGGATTCTCATGGCCCGGATCCGGCTCAGCCTGGGCCAGGCGGAGCACGCCCTGGTCGCCGCGACCCGGGCGATCGAGCTGGTCCCGGAGGACCCGCGCCCGATGGCGTCGGCCAGTCGCGCGCTCACCCTGCTCGGACGGCACGAGGAGGCGGTGACGATGGCGTACCGGGCGGTGATCGCGGAGCCGAAGAACCCGCTCTGGCACGACCGGGTCGCCTGGGCGCTGCTGGCCGCCGACCGCCAGCTGGGGGACGCCGAGCAGGCCGCCCGTACCTCGATCGGGCTCGATCCGCACGAGGCGCACTACTACTTCACGCACGGCGTGACGCTGGACGCGCTCGGCCACACCGACCAGGCCCGGCAGGCGTTCCTCACCTCGCTGCGGCTGGAGCCGGAGAACCCGGTCGCGCAGCACCGCCTCGCGGTGCTCAACGGCGAGGCCACCCGGGCGCCGGAGAAGAAGCGCCGGGGCTTCCGGCTGTTCGGCAAGCGGGGCGCCGACCAGTCGAACGACATCCTTCCGTAGCGGGGGTCGAGCGCGGGGTGGTTTGTCGCTAGCGTGGGCGGGGCAGGCATCGGAGGTCCCCCGGCGCCCCGGCGCCCGTCCACGGAAGGACGCCCCATGGCTCGCCCCCGGATCGTGATCGTCGGAGCCGGCTTTGCCGGCTTCCAGGCCGCCCGTACGTTGTCGAAGCTGTCGCGGGGCGGCGCCGAGATCGTCGTGGTCAACCCGACCGACTACTTCCTCTACCTCCCACTGCTGCCCGAGGTCGCCGCGGGGATCCTCGAACCTCGCCGGGTGTCGGTCTCGCTGGCCGCCACGCTGCCCGGGGTCCGGCTGGTCCTCGGCGAGGCGGACGGATTCGACCTGGACGCCCGTACGGTCAGCTACGTCGACCCGGACGGCGTCAAGGGCACGCTCGACTACCACCGGCTGGTCATCGCGGCCGGCAGCGTCAACAAGCTGCTGCCGGTGCCCGGGGTCACCGAGCACGCGCACGGCTTCCGCGGCATCCCCGAGGCGCTGTACCTGCGCGACCACGTCACCCGGCAGATCGAGATGGCGGGCAGCGCCGCCGACGCGGCCGAACGCGCCGCCCGGTCGACGTTCGTGGTGGTCGGCGCCGGGTACACCGGCACGGAGGTGGCCGCCCAGGGGGTGCTGTTCACCGAGGAGCTGACCCGGCACCGGGAGGCGTTGCGGGGCCTGCCCCGCTGGCTGCTGGTGGACATCGAGGACCGGGTGCTGCCGACGCTCGACGAGCGGCTGTCCGCTGCCGCCGACCGGGTGCTGCGCGCCCGCGGTGTCGAACTGCGACTCGGCACGGGCGTCGCGGAGGCCACCGGGCAGGGGGTGCGGCTCGGCGACGGCGAGTTCGTGCCCACCCGCTCGCTGATCTGGTGTGTGGGGGTGCGGCCGGACCCGCTGGTGGCCACGCTCGGGCTGCCGATGACGCAGGGCCGGTTGGTGGTGGACGAGTTCCTCACGGTGCCCGGCCACCCCGACGTGTACGCGTGCGGCGACGCGGCCGCGGTGCCGGATCTGACCCGTCCGGGGGAGATCACCGGGATGACCGCGCAGCACGCGACCCGCCAGGGGGCCATGGTGGCGCACAACATCGCCGCCTCCTACGGCCAGGGGCGGCGGCGGGCGTACCGGCACCACGACCTCGGCTTCGTGGTGGATCTCGGCGGGCTGGACGCGGCCGCGAACCCGCTGGGAGTGCCGCTGTCCGGCCTGGCCGCGAAGGTGGTGACGCGGGGCTACCACCTGCTGTCCATGCCCGGCAACCGGGTGCGGGTGGCGGCGGACTGGCTGCTCGACACGGTGCTGCCGCGCCAGGGGGTCCAGCTCGGCCTGGTGACCGCGGGGGCCGTGCCGCTGGACAGTGCGTACCCGGAGGTCCCTCCGGCAGCACGCTGAAAGGTCTTCTTTGTCTCGTTATGGGGTATTTGTAGACTTCTAGGCAGATTGGCCCAATCGGACCGCTACGATCGACCGTTCCGGTAGTCCGTTTGATAACGCCGAAACATTCTAAAAAGCCATAATTCCGTCATGCGTTACCATTCGTACACACTGGCGACTGCCACGATGGTCAGCTTGATCGCGCCCGTCCTGGTCGCCGCCCCGGCCCATGCTCAACTCCCGATGCCTGTCAGCGAAGCCGGCCCCGCCCCGCTCGCGACGGACGCACCGCTTCAGGCGGGGGCGCGGGACACCGTCGAGACCGGGGCGCTGGTCGCCCGGTACGGCTTCGAGGACGACCCGGAGATCGACGACTCCGGCCACGGGCACACCCTCCGGATCGTCGCCCGCCACCGCGGCACCGTACGCGCCACCCCCCACGACACCGGCCGGGCGATGGCGTTTCCCGCCAAGTGCCGCGGCGGCCGATGCCCCCAGGTCGTGCTCCAGACGCGCAGCGCGGAGGCGTTGAACCCGGGTTCGTTGCCGCTCGCGTTCGGCGCCACGGTGCTGCTCACCCCCACCCAGACCAGCAAGGGCCAGAACATCGTGCAGAAGGGCTACTCCCGGACGAGCAGCCAGTACAAGCTGCAGATCGACGGCGCCGCGGGGCGTCCGAGCTGTGTGCTGGTCGACGTCCTGCGGCCCCGTATCCGCATGGTCCGCAGCCGGATGAGCGTCGCCGACGGTCAGTGGCACACCCTGGAATGCCAGCGTCGTGGCCGCTGGCTGCAGATCATCGTGGACGGTGTGGTGCAGGGCCGGCGGCACGTACCGGCGACGCTGGCGATCGCCAACTGGTGCCCATTGAGCATCGGCGGCAAGGGCGCCTACAACGACAACGACCAGTTCCACGGCAGCGTCGACGACGTCTGGGTCCGGATCGGCTGACGAGGTCACTCCACTGTGTAACCCGAGGGCTCGTCGTCCAGCGCGGCGCGGGACGGGTCCGGATGCCTCACCGGGTGCCCGTTCCACCGGGTCCGACCCGGTCGCCACCTCGGCCGCGCCCGCTCGCCAGGCCGTCGCCGCCTCCGCCGCCAGCCGGCCGAGCGTCGGCACCAGCTCGGCGAGGCGCCGCTTCAGCGCCTCGCGCGCCGACGGCGGGACAGCGGATCTTGGGCAGGTCGCACGGAACCTCTCCCTCAGCGGACGCCGGTGACGGTGACGCGTATGACGGGCCCGCGCCACCCGCCGGGTGACCCGGCCGGGCGCCACCACGGGGCCGCCGGCCGGGTGGCGTTGGTGACGACCGGGACCGTTGCCCGCCCGGCTGTGCGATCGTTGCCGAGTGGCCGTTGGTGCGCCGAGCCCGCGCGACCCCGTGCCCGTCCCGGCGACCCGGGGCTGGGTTGGGGAGCTGCGCGCGCTGCTGGCCTGGCGGCGGGTCAGCCATCGGCTGCGCCGGGCGCTGCGCAGCGCGCTCGTCACGTTCGTCGTGCTCTCCCTGACGCTCTGGCTCATGCCGGGGGTACGCAGCACGGACGTCTTCGACACCCTCGGCCTGGTCGTCCTGGTCGCCGTGGTCGGTGCGGTGCTGCGGCCCCTGCTGCTGGCCGGAGTGGTCGCGATCGGCGGATGGGGCGCCATGCTGCTCGGGGTCGTCGCCCAGGTGACGATCATCGCGGTGGCCCTCGAACTCGACCCGGCCGAACGGGTCAGCGGCTTTCCCGGCGTGGTCCTGGCCGCCATCGTCGCCGTGATCTTCGCGGCGATCCTGGACTGGATGGCGGACAGCGGCAGCGACGCCACGTTCGTCCAGGAGGCCCGGCGGCTGATGCGCGGAGTCCGCCGCCGCCAGTCCGGACGCCGCCCCTTCACCCTGCGCCAGACCTACCCCGGCACCGAGCCCGGCATGCTCGTGGTGCAGCTCGACGGCGTGGCCGAGCCCGTGTTGCGCTGGGCCGTACGCGCGGGCAACCTGCCGACCATCGGGAGCTGGCTGCGTACGGGCAGCCACACGATGCGCGGCTGGCACACCGGCCTGCCCTCCACCACCCCGGCCGCCCAGGCGGGCATCCTGCACGGCGCCTCCCAGCAGATCCCGGCGTTCCGCTGGTACGAGAAGGACATCGGGCGGCTCATGGTCGCCAACCGGCCCCGCGACGCGGCCGTCGTGGAGCAACGGCTCAGCGACGGCCGCGGCCTGCTGGCCGACGGTGGAGTCAGCATCGGCAACGCGTTCTCCGGCGACGCGACGACCAACCTGCTGACGGTCAGCCACGCCGCGCTGCCCGGCCGTTCGGCGCGCGGCTGGGCGGCGTTCATGGCCAGCCCGTACGGCTTCACCCGCGCCCTCGTGCTCGGGGTGGCCGAGGTCATCACCGAATTGCACCAGGCCCGGCTGCAGCGCCGCCGCAACCTGCTGCCCCGGGTGAGCCGCTCCGGCGCGTTCCTCGCGCTGCGGCCCGCGTCGATGCTGCTGCGCGACGTGAACGTGTCGCTGGTCGCGGAGCAGATGGCCCGGGGCGCCCCGGTGATCTACTGCGACCTGGTCGACTACGACGAGGTGGCGCACCACGCGGGCCCCGCCCGGCCGGAGTCGATGCGCCAGCTGGAGAACCTCGACCGGATGCTCGGCGCTCTGGAGCGCCTGGCCCCGGAGGCGGCCCGCCGGTATCACCTCGTCGTGCTCTCTGATCACGGGCAGAGCCAGGGCGCGACGTTCCGCCAGCGCTACGGCGAGACCCTGTCGCGGGTCGTGGACCGGCTGGCCGCCACGCCGGTGGACGAGCCCGCGTCGCCCGCCGAGCTGGAGGTGACGCAGGAGCCCGAGTTCCCGAAGGGCCCGGTCGCGCCGCTGCTGGTCGTGTCGTCCGGCAACCTGGCCCTGCTGTACGTCACGGGAGAACCGCAGCGGCTGGGCCGGGAGGAGGTCGAGCAGGCGTACCCGCGGCTGATCGCCGGGCTGGCCGCGCATCCCGGCATCGGGCTGGTCGTGGTCGCGGACACCGACGGGCCGGTGGCGGTCGGCGAGGGCGGCAGCCACCACCTGCGCGACGGGCGGGTCGAGGGGACGGATCCGCTGCTGGCGTACGGGCCCCGCGCCCGGGCGGACCTGCTGCGGCATCAGGAGTCGGCGCACCTGGGCGACCTCGTGCTGATCAGCGCGGTGGATCCGGTGACCCAGGAGGTCGCGGCGTTCGAGGAACTGGTCGGCTCGCATGGTGGCCTCGGCGGCTGGCAGACCGACGCGGTCCTGGTGCACCCGGCGGACTGGCCCGTGCGCCCCGACGCGCTGGCCGGACCGAACGGCGTGCACCGCCAGCTCGTCGCGTGGCTCGAGATGCTGGGCCTGCGGGCGGACGGCGGCTCTCCGGCCCGGGCGCCCGACGCGGTCGCGCCCGATGAGGCCCCCGCGGCCGGGGCCCCGGCGCCCGACGAGGTGGTGGTGCCGGCGGCGGGCGGGGATTCCCTGGCGGAGCCGGCCTCCGAGGACGCCGCGGTGGCGGGCCACGGCGCCGGGGCACAGGCCGACGAGGGCGCCGCGGCGCGGGCGGGTGGTGAGCATGCCGCGGTGCGCAGCGGCGACAGCGCCGCGGCGCGTTCGGGGAATTCGCCCGCGACGGTCCGGCCCGGCACGCCGACGCGTTCTCCCGGGGGAAATCCCCTGCCGCAAGCCGCAACGGATCGAGACGGCGCGCCGACGAGACTTTCCCGCAGCCGCCAGGCTTAATGAAATGTGCGATTCTTCTGTTTTGCCCGTCGCGTCGCGCATGTTCCCCGGCTGCGTCGCGCCATCGTCGCCGGGGTCGCGGTCGCTGTGGCCGCAGGAGGCACACCAGCCGTGGCCACCCCCACGGCGGCAGGAGGCCCGGCGCAGCCCCGGGCACCCATCGCGGAAACCCCCCGCGCACCAGCGGGCCCGGCCCACCGGGCAGTACCCCCGGGCGTGCCCGCCGGGCGCCTGGGCAGGCTCGTGGTCGGGGTTCCACCGCTGGTCACACCGCTGTTCAACGGCTCCGTGTACGCGCTGGCCTTCCGCGGCAGCACGGTCTACGTCGGCGGGTCGTTCACCCGGGCGACCTCCGGCGGCCGGACATTCGTCCGGCAACGGCTGGCCGCCTTCAACGCCACCACCGGCGCGCTGCTGAGCTGGGCCCCGACCGCCGACGCGACCGTACGAGCGCTGGCCGTCGACGGCGGCTCCGTGTACGCGGGCGGCGACTTCGGCACGGTCTCGGGGCGGCGCCGCGACGCGCTGGCCCGCCTCGACGCCGTCACCGGGGCGCTCGGCACGTTCGCGCACCGGGTCACCGGCGCGCCGTACGCCCTCGCGATCGGCCACGGGCGCCTCTACGTCGGCGGCAGCTTCCGTGCCGTGGACGGCGTACCTCGGGCGAGCCTGGCCGCGTTCTCGCTCGCCACCGGGGCGCTGGACGCGGGCTGGCGGCCGACCACCGACGACGCGGTGCACGCCGTCACGGTCGCCGGTGTCCGGATCTACGTGGGCGGCGCCTTCCACCAGATCAACGGCGCGCCGGGCACCCTGCGGATCGCGGTGCTGACCGCCACGGGAGTGGTCTTCACCGGCTTCCGGCCCACGAGGGCCCCCGCCGAGGTCAACGGGCTCGCGGTGGACGCCGCCGGGGTGTACGCGGCCACCGGTGGCCAGGGCGGCCGGGCGGTCGCGTATTCGACTGCGGGCGAGATCCGTTGGCAGCGGGTCTTCGACGGCGACGTGGTGGCTGTCGCGGCGCTGGACGGCGTCACGTATGTCGGAGGCCACTTCGACACCGCCTGCCTCACGATGCGCAACGGGCCGCACGGCACCTGCATCGACGGTTCCGTGTCGAGGGTGAAGCTGGCCGCGGTGACCGGCACGGGGGACCTGTCCGACTGGGCGCCGCAGGGCAACGGCGTCGTCGGGGTGCGCGTCCTCGCGGCGGAGTCCGGCACGGGCACGCTCGCGGCGGGCGGCGACTTCACCGTCATCAACGGCCAGACCCGCCGTCGCGTGGCCACCTTCCGCTGACGTCCGCCCTGGCGACCGTCAGTGGACGCCCCGGGCTCCCGCGGCGCGGCCGGCGACATTCCAGTACCGGGCGGGCATGAGCCGGGCCAGCAGATCGGCGGCCTTCGCCGCCCGGGTGATGACCAGCCTCGGCTTGCGGGCCTGGATGGCCGCGACGATCAACCGGGCGGCCTCCTCGGGCGGCATCCGCAGCGCCACCTCCGCGAAGGCTCGCGCCCGGGCGACCTGTTCCCCGCCCGGATCCGGGCCGCTGATCCGCGCGTTCGCGGCGATGCTGGTCCGGACACCGCCGGGATGCACGACCGTCACCCCGACCTCGCGCCCGGCCAGCTCGTGCCGCAGCGCCTCGGAGAAGCCGCGCACGCCGAACTTGCTGGTCACGTACGCGACCTGGGACGGCGGGGCGATCAGGCCGAACAGGCTGGAGAGGGTGACCACGTGGGATCCCGGGCGGCTCAGCAACTGGGGCAGGAACGCCTTGGTCGTGCGAATCACGGCGTGCAGGTTGATCTCCAGCAGCCAGTCGAAGTCCGCCATGCTGACCTGCTCGAAGGTGCCGCTCAGGGCCACCCCGGCGTTGTTGACCAGCAGGTCCACGCCGCCGTGCCGGGCGGCCACCTCGGCGGCCAGGTCCAGCCGGTCACCGCCGTCCGCGAGATCCACCACGTACGTGCTGACGTCGGCCGCGCCGAGTTCCCGGGCCAGGTGCGCCACCCGGGCGAGCCCGTCGGCGTCGCGGTCCAGCAGCGCCAGCACGGCCCGTCGCTTCGCCAGGTCGAGGGCCAGGGCCGCGCCGATCCCGCTGGCCGCCCCGGTGATCAGGCAGGTGCGCCCCGCGAACGCGAACCGCCGCACCTCAGACCCCCGCCCGGGGCCGGGTCGGGGCCGTGGCGGGGGCACCGGTCACAGTGCGGCCCGCGCCGCCCGGGACGGGGACGTCGACATACGCGCTCATCGGTCGATTATCGAGGCGGGCCGGTCATCCTCGCGCGGGCGGCACGGGCAGACGTGCGGCAGCGGTGAAAACTCAGGCCGTCGGGTCGGCGGCCTGGCGCGGCGAGCTGGCGCCCGCCCGGCTGGCGGGCCGGCGCGCCGCACTCCGGCGCGTGGTCGCCGGGCCCGAGGCGGCCTGCTTCGCGGGCGCCGCCTTCGTAGCGGAAGCGGACTGCGGTGTGGACGCGGGCTGCGTTGTGGATGCGGGCTGCGGTGTGGATGCGGGCTGCGTTGTGGACGCGGGCTGCGTTGTGGACGCGGGCTGGGCGGCCGACGTCGGCTGGGCCGCGGGCACGGGCTGCGCGGGGGCCGGTGCCACGGGCGTGGACTGCGCGGAAGCCCGGGTGGATCGCGCCGCGTTCGGTGCGGACCCCGCGCGGGCGGCGGTCGCGACGACCCGGCCGTTGCCGCGGGCCCGGTCGAGTTCCTTCTCCCGGCGCACGAGATCGGCCAGCACGACCTTCTCGTACTTCGCCTCGGCGGTCTTGACCTTGGCCTTTGCCTTGGCCGACTTGGCGACGGCCTTCTTGCGGGCGGCGGTGAGCCGCTCACGGTCCTTGGTGGCGGTCTTGAGTGCGCGCTTGAGGCGGCTCACCTCGGCCTCGGCGTTGCGTAGCGCCTGGGTGTGCTGGCGGGTCAGCTGCGTGATCGTGCCGAGCCGGCGATCCAGGTCGGTGACGCCTGCCTCCGCCTTCTCGGCGGCGACCGTGGCAGCTTCGGCCTTGGCGCGGCGACTGTCCAGCGACGAGGGGCGGACAGTGGACTCCTCCGTGGTCGGGGGAGCTGATGCAGTCACGGAAATCACTCCTTCCGATGTCATCAGCGACCCTACCCGAGTTCACGGTGCGGAAACCGTCCAGTTACCCGACGCGAGACTCCTCGCGCTCGACCGCGGCCCGGGCCCGGCGGCTGCGGATGTGACGCATGTGCAGCCCAGCGTACGCGGCGACGGCGATTCCGACGGCCGCGATCGCCAACCACTTGTACCGGTGCATGTGGTCGACGACCTCGACGATGCGCGTACCGAGCAGGTAGGACACCGTCGTCCACCAGCCGCACCACAGCGCCGCGCCGATCGCGTTGTAGAGCATGAACTTGCGCCACGGCATGTTGGTGAGACCGGCGATGACGCCGTTGAGCTGCCGCAGGCCCTCGACGAACCGGGCGACGACCACCACCTTGCTGCCGCGCTTGGCGAAGAACTGCTCCGCCTTCTCCAGCCGCTTCGGGGTGATCAGGATGTACTTGCCGAAGCGGTTCACGGCCTTGCGGCCGCCCCGCTTTCCGATCCAGTAGCCGATGTTGTCGCCGAGCACCGCGGCCGCGAACGCGATCACGCCGACGGCGAACACGTTGAGCCGGCCCGTCCCCGCGTACACGGCGGCGGCCATCATGATCGTCTGGCCGGGCGCGGGAACACCGAAGCTCTCCACGCCGATGACGGCCCCCACGGCGAGGTATCCCCATCGGTCGAGGATGGGTGCTACCCCGTGCAGGAAGCCCGGCAGGTCGTCCATCGGCACTGGCATGACCCGCAACGTTAGCGGCCCCAAGCTCGCATTGCCGGACCCGTTCGGTCGCGAACCGGGTGCGGCCGCCACCGTTCAGTTCTGCGGCGGCGCGTCCCCCGGTCCGCTGCCCCAGGTCAGGCTGGGTGTCGTCGACAGGGTGTAGATCAGGCGGCCACCGGTGGTGATCATCGATGCGGGCAGCCACGATCGGGTGGTGTGGTGGCCGTCGACGCTCAGCCGCTGGATGTAGATCGCGTCGGCGGTGTCGCGGGGTGCGTCGATGGCCAGGGTCTTCCCGCCGTCGAGGCGCAGCACCGCCCGGGGGAAGACCGGGGTGGTCAGGGCCAGCTCGGCGCGGGTCGGGACGACCGGGTACAGCCCGAGTGCGGAGAAGACGTACCAGGCGCTCATCGTGCCCGCGTCGTCGTTGCCCGGGATGCCGCCGGTACCGTCGGTCCACAACCTCGTGGTGATCGCGTGCACGGTCTCCTGCGTCCTGGCCGCCGCCCCCAGGTACGCGTACAGATACGGGGTCTGGATGTCCGGCTCGTTGGTGGCGTCGAAGCGGGTCGCCTTGGTCGCGCTGAGGTCGAAGCTGCCGTCGGGGTTGCGGAAGAACGCGTCGAGGCGCCGGGCGGCCACCTCCGGCCCGCCCATCGCGGCGGCGAGGCCGACCACGTCGGAGTAGACCATCCAGGTGTACTGCGCGCTGCTGCCCTCGACGAAGCCGGTGCCGGTGGAGGGGCTGAAGCCGCCGGCCCAGTGCCCGTCGGCGTACCGGTCGCGCATCCAGCCGGCGAACGGCCCGTCCGCCGGTGCCGGCGTGGGCACGGCCGGATCGGCCAGCTCCAGCTCGGCGAGCTGAACGATGTCGGCGCCGGAGTTCGCGGTCACCTCCAGCCGGTAGTACCGGTACGGCTTCGGCTCGGCGACCGTGAACTCGCGGGTCTGCCCCCGCTCGGTGAACCGCTGCCCGGTACGCGCGTCGACCGGCGACCACGTCTCGCCGTCGGCGGAGCCCAGCAGCAGCCAGTCCTTCGGGTCCCGGCCGGGCTCGTCGTTGGCGGAGGTGAGGGCGTAGTTCGTCACGGTCAGCGGGGCCGTGAGCCGGGCCTGCAACCAGCCGGTCGTCGCGAAGGTGAGCCACTTCGTGCCCTTGTCCCCGTCGAACGCCTGCGCCCTGCCCTCGTACGGGGCGTTCTCGCCGCTGGCGGTGATCGCGTCGATCTCTTCCCGGATGTTGTGCGCCAGTCCCGGGTCGGCCTGGGCCGCGGGGTCGTACACGTGGCGCCAGTTGTGCGAGCGCTCCAGGAATCGCTGCTGCCCGTCGGTGTCGCCGAGCGCGCCGGCGAGCTGGGACAGGCCGTAGTCGGCGGCCGCGTCCTCCAGGGTCTCGGCCGCCCCGCCCCAGCAGTGGCAGTCGTCGGCGGGGACGTACCCGAGCGTGAGGTACTTGTCGAGCGCCGGGCGCTGGCCGACGCACTCGACCGGGCATCCGGCGTCGCTGCCGTCGTTCGCGGTCGGCACGGTGGCGGCGCGCACCAGCGACTCGTACGCGCCCCGGACGTCGAAGTCGCGGGCGCCGAACGCGTACATCCCGGCGATCGCGGCGGCCGACGGGTCGCCGGACATGACGCTGGTCTTGCCGTGCTGCAGCAGCCAGCGGTCCCACTCGCCGTCGCGCTGGCCCGCGTAGTTGTCCAGCGACTGGGCGAAGTCGCTGGCCATCCGGGTGTCCAGCAGCGCCAGCAGCTGCACCTGGGCGCGGTAGACGTCCCAGCCGGAGAACGTGCCGTACTGCGCCTGCTGGGGTGCCCGGACGGCGTGCACCGCGCCGTCCGCGCCCAGGTACCGGCCGTCGGCGTCGCTGGTGAGCGTGGGTTCGAGCTGGGCGTGGTACAGCGCGGTGTAGAACGTGGTCTGCTGCGCCACCGTGCCGCCGCCGATCTCGATCTGCCGCAGCCGCTTGGTCCACGCCGCCCGGGCGTCGGCCGCCATCGTCTCGAACGGCAGCGTGGCCGGGCTCTCCGTGGCCAGGTTGGCCTGCGCTCCGCCCGGGCTCACGTACGAGATCGCGACCCGGACCCCGACGCTGGTGGTGCCCGGCGCGAACGTGACGTACCCGCCCGAGCCCTTGCCCGCGACGGGGCGGCCCGACCCGTTGTATCCGCTGCCACCCCGGGCGTCGGTGCCGCCCTGCGCCAGGGTCGCGTCGGTCCACGTGCCGGTCTCCGCGAACGGCTGGTCGAGGGTGGCCACGAAGTGCAGCGTGTAGTACGCCTTGCGGTTGTTGGCGCTCTGTGGCCCGCAGAAGTTGCCCGCGGTGACCGAGCCGCTGACCGTCCGGGTGGACGGGTCGATGTGGACGGTGGCGTCCGTGCTGCCGGTCTCCGACATCGAGGTACGGAACAGCAGGCTGGCCGGTTTGTCCGCGGGGAAGGTGAACCGCCCGTGGCCGGTGCGCGGGGTGACGGTGAGTTCCGCGCCCGCCCCGCTGTCCAGGCCGACCCGGTAGTAGCCCGGGCTGGCGGCCTCGTTGGCGTGGGAGAACGTGCTGGCGTAGACCGCGTCGGCGCTGTCCGCGGTGGGCGAGCTCGTGACCGCGCCGACCTGGGGCATGATCGGGATGTCGCCGTTGCCGCCCGAGCAGCCGACCCCGCTGAGGTGGGTGAGGCTGAAGCCGCGGATGCGGGTGGCGGTGTACTGGTAGCCGCCCGGTGCCGGCGTGGCGACCTGGTTGCCCCGCGAGGTCTGCGGGCTGAACGCCAGCATCCCGAACGGCGTGACCGCCCCCGGGTAGGTGTTGCCCGAGTTGGTGGTGCCGATGAACGGGTCGACGTAGGCGGCCGGGTCGGTGATCAGGCGGGCCGGGGCGGCGCCCGCGGCGGCGGCGCCGATCGGCACGGTCAGGACCACCCCGGCGAGCACGGCGACGGTACGGAATCCGAACACGTGATCTCCCACTGACATCGATGTCATATCGACTACAGTGGTCAGCTTCCATCGACTGTCACCAATGTGTCAACCGACCGCGCAAGGGCATCCGGCTCCGCGAGGAGAGGGCACGAGGAGAGGGCGCGGGGAGAGGGTGAGCCGACGCCACCGGCCGCGTGCGAGCGCGGCCCGGCCGGGTCAGACGGGCTCTGCCGGGTCAGACGGGCTCGGCCGGGATCAGACGGGCTCTGCCGGGATGCCCGCGTACGCCGCGCGCAGCGACTCGATGATCGGATGCCGGGGGCGGAACGCGATGCCGTCGATCCGGGAGATCTCCCGGACGCCGATCGCGGCGTTCGTCGCGAAGGCGGCTTCAATGGTGGGCAGGTCCGCCACGCTCACCGGAGCCGTCCGGTGCTCATGTGCCTGCCGCAGCAGTCCCATGGTCACCCCGGCCAGGCATGCAGCGTCGGGCCAGATGACGTCGGTGCCGTCGAACAGTCCGACGTTCCAGGTGCCTCCCTCCGAGACGTGCCGCGCGTCGTCGACGAACAGCGCGTCGTCGAACCCGTCGAGTCGGGCGCGGCGGCGGCGGTGCAGCGACCCGAACAGTCCGACGCTCTTGACCTGTGGCGCGTCGCGCACGTACGTGGTGGTCTGGGCGGTGAAAGCGGGTGACGCGGAGGCGTCCGCCGCGCGCTGGGTCACCAGGATGTGCGGGTCGCGGGCCAGCTCCGGGCGGCTCAGCTCGAGGTCCGGGTCGAAGACCGTGACCCGGACGGTCGCGATCCCGGTCATCGGGGCGGCGTCGTGGATGAACTCCCGCAGCCGGTCGGCGCCCGGGTCGACGCCGAACAGCACTGCGCAGTCCCGGATCAGCCGGTCGATGTGCCGGCCGAGCCCGCGCACGTGCCCGTCCTCGACGCGGAACGTGGTGAAGTGGCCGTAGTTCGTGAGGGCCAGCTGCTGCAGCTCCTCGAGGGCGACCGGCCGCCCGTTCAACCGCGCCATGGCTCCAGCATCGCAGCCGGCACGATCGTCCCCCCGTGCGGCGGAGCGCAACGGGGGGACGGCGGACCGTCAGAGGTTGTCGGCGGCCAGTTGATTGCGCAGCTTGGCCAGGGCCTTGGTGAGCAGGCGGGACACGTGCATCTGGGAGATGCCGACCTGCGCGGCGATCTGGGACTGGGTGAGGTTGCCGTAGAACCGCAGCGTGAGGATCTTCTGCTCGCGCGCGTCGAGGGTGGCCAGGGCGGGGCCGAGCGCCACCCGGGTCTCCGCAATCTCGTACTCGTGGTCCTCGATGCCGAGGGTGTCGCCGAGTGAGGTGGTGCCGTCGGCGTTGATCGGGGTGGACAGGCTGGTCGCGGTGTACGCGCGGGCGCCCTCCAGCCCTTCCAGGACGTCCTCTTCGGTCAGGTCGAGGTGGGCGGCGATGTCGGCGACCGTCGGGGAGCGGCCGAGGGTGTGGGTGAGGTGCGCGTTGGCCTCGGTGATGGACAGGCGCATCTCCTGTAGGCGGCGCGGCACCCGCACCGACCACGTACGGTCACGGAAGTGGCGCTTGAGCTCGCCGATGATGGTGGGGATCGCGTATCCGGTGAAGTCGACGCCGCGCTCGGGGTCGAACCGGTCGATGGCCTTGATGAGCCCGATGGTGGCGGTCTGGATCAGGTCGTCGGTGGGCTCGCCGCGTCCGCTGTAGCGGTGTGCGAGGTGCCGGGCGAGAGGCAGCCACGCCTCGATCGTCCGTTCCCGCAGCCGGGCCCGGTCCGCGGCGGGGGCCGTGGCCAGCGCGTCGAGCAGTGCGGCGGCGTTGTCCGTCGGGGTATCGGGCCGGATCGCGGCGGGCGCCTCGGCGGTCAGAGTCGCGGTAGCGGTCATGTCAGTCGTCCTCCCTGGCACCTGCCCGCGGCACCGGTTCAGGGGGAACTGCCGGCCGGGCCAGGTGTATCTATCTGCGCGGATCGATGGCTCTGGAGCAACCAGCGGCGGCCCGCACGTTCTAGGCCGTTCGGATAAGAACAACTTAGCTGATAGGTCGAACGATGACTAGCCGAAAGTATGAGTCACGTTGTGTAGTTGATCCGCTACGCTGGATGGCCACTCGAAAGGGTGAAGCGATCTCTCCGCCGCCCGCCGGTGGGCTTGACCCCGGGGAAAGGGTTGACGGGCTCCCGGCGTGGGGATGGGCGGCGGAGAGCGCTTCTCGTGAGTTTCATCGACGCTTGTATTAACAAGCAAGCAATCTGAGTTCCGGAACTCCGATCCCGGTGGGGCGGGCTTGTATGCTGTGCGGCGGGCCGTGACTGGCGCGTTCGGATGGGAAAACCATCGGGGAGCGGTCCCGTCTCCTGACGTATGCCGTGCGCCTGGGCCTCTTCACCTGTGATAGGGAGGTCCGATGCCTGCACTCAACGCCGAATCGACCGCTTTCCGCGCCGCGCTGGACGCCGTCCGCGCCGTCGAGCCCCGCATCGCCGACGCGATCGCCAAGGAGCTGCACGACCAGCGCGAATCCCTCAAGCTCATCGCCAGCGAGAACTACGCCTCCCCGGCCGTGCTGCTGGCCATGGGCAACTGGTTGTCCGACAAATACGCCGAGGGCACCATCGGCCGCCGCTTCTACGCCGGCTGCCAGAACATCGACACGGTCGAGTCGGTCGCGGTCGAACACGCCAAGGCGCTGTTCGGCGCCCCGTACGCATACGTCCAGCCGCACTCCGGCATCGACGCCAACCTGGTCGCGTACTGGGCGGTGCTGGCCGACCGGATCGAGGCCCCGGCCCTGGCCAAGGTCGGCAAGCGCAACGTCAACGACATGACCGACGCCGAGTGGGCCGAGCTGCGCGCCGCGTTCGGCAACCAGCGGATGCTCGGCATGTCGCTGGACGCGGGCGGCCACCTTACCCACGGCTTCCGCCCCAACATCAGCGGCAAGATGTTCGACCAGCGCAGCTACGGCGTCGACCCGGCCACCGGCCAGATCGACTACGCGGCCCTGCGGGAGACCGCCCGCGAGTTCAAGCCGCTGATCATCGTGGGTGGCTACTCGGCGTACCCCCGGAAGGTGAACTTCCGCATCATGCGCGAGATCGCCGACGAGGTCGGCGCGACCTTCATGGTCGACATGGCGCATTTCGCGGGCCTGGTCGCGGGCAAGGTCTTCACCGGCGACTTCGACCCGGTACCGCACACACACATCGTCACCACCACCACCCACAAGTCGCTGCGCGGCCCGCGCGGCGGCGCGGTGCTGTGCCGGCCCGAGCTGGCCGACCAGGTCGACCGGGGCTGCCCGATGGTGCTGGGCGGCCCGCTCGGCCACGTCATGGCCGCCAAGGCGATCGCGTTCGCGGAGGCCCGGCAGCCCGAGTTCGCCGACTACGCGCAGCGCATCGTGGACAACTCGCAGGCGCTCGCCGAGGGCCTGGTCAAGCGCGGCGCCACCGTGGTCAGCGGCGGCACGGACAACCACCTCGTCCTGATCGACGTCGACAAGTACGGCCTCACCGGCCGCCAGGCCGAGCAGGCCCTGCTCGACTCCGGCATCGTCACCAACCGCAACGCGATCCCCCAGGACCCCAACGGCGCCTGGTACACCTCCGGCGTCCGGATCGGCACCCCCGCCCTGACCACGCGGGGCCTGGGCACGGCCGAGATGGACCAGATCGCGGAGCTGATGCACACCGTGCTCAGCCAGACCAGGGCGGGCGCGTCGAAGGCCAAGTTCGACCTCGATCCGGCGCTCGCCGACCGGGTCTCCAAGCAGGCCACCGAGCTGCTTTCCGCCTTCCCCCTCTACCCCCAGGTTGACCTGGGCTGATCTTTGCGGCGCGGGATCGGGCAATCTTGAAGAGTTCGGGTCAGCTCCTGACCCGAACTCTTCAACTTCTGAACCCGACCTTGGGTCGCACGTTCGTCGTGCGCCAGACCGCTGCTCCCGCCGAGACCGGGTGCGGGGATCCATTCGCCTGACGGCTCATGGGCGGATCCCCGCACCCTGCCAGGTCCGTGCGTCCACAAGCGAAGGATCCGCGTCGGGCGGGTCTCCGTCGCTCCTTGCGGCAGCCCAGTCGGCCAGGTCTGGCTCGGCTGCCCGCCTGCCGCGGGTCGGGTTGATGGTCCGGGTGTCCTGTGCGCGGTCGGTTGCCGTCGCTTCCTGTCCGGGCCCGGTGGTGCGTTCCTGCTCGGGTTCGGGGGTGCGGGCGGCGGCGATGCCGCGGGTCAGGGCTGCGCGTAGGCGGGGGGCGAAGGGGCGTTCCACGAGGCGGTACACCAGCCACGCGGGTATCAGCATCAGTGCCATCGTGGCGGCGACGAGCAGGCCGACCGGTAGGTGGGTGGCCTCGTAGGCGTGCCGGATGATGACGTAGCCGATGCGTTGGTGCAGGAGGTAGTAGGGGTAGGTCAGGGCGCCTGCGACGGTGAGCCAGCGCCAGGTGATGCGGTCCGTGTAGCCCAGGGCGATCAGCAGGAGTAGCGCGTACACCGCTGTCATGATCAGTACGGCGGGCCAGAGTGGGACCTTCCAGCCCGGATTCAGGGTCACGCGTTCGCCCAGGCTGTAGAGGCCGATCAGCCAGGAGAAGCCGACGATGCCCCACAGCAGCGGGGTGGGGCCGAAGCGGTGCATCAGATACATCGCGATCCCGGCGATGAAATACGGGGCGTAGTGCCGGGCTGTGATCATCGTGAATACCGGATTGTCGATGACCGGGGCGACCACCGCGGCGGTCATCCACACCACGCAGAACAGCACCGCCCGCCGGTACGTGAGTCCCCGCCCCACCACCAATGCGAACAGCAGATAGAAGCGCAGCTCCGTCCACAGAGTCCAGTAGACGTTGTCCACCGGGTGCACGCCGAGGGGTTCCTGCAACATGGTGAGGTTGACGCCGATGTCGGCCAGGGAGAAGTGCGAATAGACCGGGACGTACCCGCCGATCGGCAGCAGGGTGGTCACGGTCAAGGTGATGAGGATGGCCGCCCAGTAGGCCGGATACAGCCGCGCGGCGCGGGACACGAAGAAGTCACCCAGGCTGCGGCCCCACGCGCTCAGACAGATCGCGAAGCCGCTGATCATGAAGAACGTCTCGACGCCCAGGAAGCCGTAGATCGTCACGCGGGTGGCGTGCGGGAGGAAGTACGCCGGGGTGTGTACCGCGTCGACTGTCCAGAATGCCGTGTAGTGGTAGAGCGCCACGGCCAGCGCGGCGACCAGGCGCAGACCGTCGAGGGCCGCCAAGCGAGGGCGCCTGACGGACCGTGACTGCTCGATTCTGTACGGCTTCTGCCCTGCCGACACGAAAGCCTCCCCGAGCCGCGTTCCCACGGCATAGCTGACCAGTGCGGAGGCAATCCTGGACAACGGGCCGTACGGTCGGCGTCAGCAGATCACTGACGGAATCCTTATCCACCGTCGGTGACACGGGCCGGTGACGGGAGCGGGCGGATGCGGGTACTCGTGGCGGACGACGAGCGGTTGCTGGCAGACACCGTGGCCGAAGGGCTGCGCCGCCTGTCGATGGCCGTGGACGTCTGCTACGACGGCGACGCCGCGCACGAACGGATGAGCGTCGTCCGGTACGACGTGGCCGTGCTCGACCGCGACATGCCCGGCCGTACCGGCGACGACCTGTGCCGGTGGACCGCCACGGAGAACGGCGCGACCCGGGTGCTGCTGCTGACCGCCGCCGCCGGACTGCGCGACCGGGTGGAGGGACTGGGCCTGGGCGCCGACGACTATCTGGCCAAACCGTTCGCGTTCGCCGAGCTGGCGGCCCGGATCCAGGCGCTGGGCCGGCGTGCCGTACCCGCGGTCCCGCCGATCCTGGAGCATCGAGGCGTGGTGCTGGACGAGGCCCGGCACGTCGTCACCCGCGACGGGTCCGTGGTGGCGTTGACGCCGAAGGAGTTCGCGGTGCTGCAGGTGCTGATGCGGGCCCGCGGCCAGGTGGTGAGCGCCGAGGAACTGCTGGAACGGGCGTGGGACGAGCACGTGGACCCGTTCACCAACGTGGTGCGGGTGGTGATGATGACCCTGCGCCGCAAACTCGGCGACCCACCGGTCATCGAGACCCTGCCGCGCGTCGGCTACCGGCTCTGCGGATGAGCGTGCGGGCCCGTACCGTCCGGCGGCGCCTGGTGATCGTCTGCCTCGTGGTCGCGCTGCTGGTCATGGTGTTCGACCGGTACGCGTTATCGTTGCCGTACTGGGTGACCTTCGCCCAGGTCTGTTCCCTCTGGGAAGCACATCCCCGGCCGTACGAGACATGCGACATGGTCAATGAGTATCTGCCGGTGCAGTCGCCGCTGGCCCTCGCTGTGCTGGCCGTCGTGCTGACGCTGGGATCCCGGTGGGTCACCCGGTGGGTGCTGGGACCCGCGCGCGACCTCGTCCCGGCGATCACCCAGATCGGGCCGCAGAACCTGGGCTACCGCATCGGCGCGACCCGCCCGCGGCACGACGAGTTCGCCCCGGTCGTGCGGGCGCTGGACGACATGATGGCGCGGATCGCCGCGGGATACGAGGCCCAGCGCCGCTTCTCCGCCAACGCCTCGCACGAACTTCGTACGCCGCTGGCGGTGCAGCGCGCGCTCATCGAGGTCGGCCTCGCGCAGGACCCCACCGCCGACCAGCTGTCGCTGCTCAGCAGGCAGATGCTGCAAGCCAACGAGCGCAACGAACGGCTCATCGAAGGACTGCTCGTGCTGAGCGAGGCGGACCAGGGACTCGCCGCCCGGCTGCCGCAACGCCTCGATGCCATCGCCCATCAGGTCGTCGAGGCGCAGCGGGAGGCGGCCGGTGCGGTCCCCGTGTCGCTGACGTGCGACCTGGCCCCGCGCGGCGTGGACGGCGAACGGGTGCTGCTCGAACGGCTGGTCACCAACCTCGTGCAGAACGCGGTCAAATACAACCGTCCCGGCGGGACCGTGCAGGTGACGGTCGGCGCCGACCCCGCGCTGACCGTCGTCAACACCGGGCCACCGGTGCCCGCGGACGCGGTGGCCCGGCTGTTCGAGCCGTTCCAGCGTCTGGCCGACCGCATCGACCACAGTGGCGGCAGCGGGCTGGGGCTGACCATCGCCCGTTCCATCACCCGGGCGCACGGCGGCACGATCGTGGCCGAGCCCGCGGGGCCGCCGGACCACGGCGGCCTGCGCGTGACCGTACGCATGCCCGCCCAGAAGGCGCACGACGGCGCGGCGGCACCCGCGGAGAGCCCGACCGCAAGAGCGCGCTGACCGCGGTGGTGGTCGCGCTCGGCGGGCTCGCTCGGGTCGTCGACCGGCACGCCTGACGCCGGGTCAGGCGCGCATGACGGTGGCGATGGGGATCCGGGCCGCGCGGATGGCCGGGATGAAACCGCCGAGGACCCCGGCGATGATGCCCGCGATGATGCCCGCCACCCCCGCCTCCCAGGGGAACTGCACGTTGTGCAGCAACGGCTCGGAATCCCCGACCAGCGTGGTGACCACCTTCAGCGCGGCGATGCTCGTACCGATCGCGGCGGCCGCGGTGAGCAGTCCGGTCAGCAACGTCTCCGCCAGGACGATGCCCGCCAGCAGCGTGCGGGGGGTGCCGACCGCGCGGCGCAGCGCGAACTCCTCGACCCGCTCGCCCACCGTGGCGAGGCCGACGTTGAGGATGCCCGCGACGCCGATCAGCAGGACCAGACCGGCCATCGAGAAGAACACCAGCCGGATCAGCTTCAGCTCGTTCTCCCGCTGCTTGCGCGAGTCGATGGTCTCCGCGTACGTGTCCGCCCCGGCGCCCTTGAGCCGCGAGGTCAGCACCTGCTCGACCGGGGTCGGGGGAGCCAGCATGACGCGCAGCTCGCCGTTGGCCAGGCCCGCGGCGGGCAGCCAGTTGGTCAGCTCGTCGAACCGGGCGTAGGCGTGCGGTTGCGTGTCCCCGTCGTCGATCACACCGACGAACTGCGGGGTGAGATTGGCGGGGGCACCGGCGACGCGCATCTCGGCGGGCACGTGGTGCCGTGCGAAGCCCTTCGCCGCCTCCTTGTTGAGCACCAGCCGCGGCGCCAGAGCCGGCACGGTGGTGAAGTCGAGCCAGCGCCCCGACTGCGGCCGGAACGGCCGGAACGTACGGATGTCGCCGGTCAGCGCGGTGAGCCGGACCTCGACGGCCTCGCCCATCGGCCCCGACGGCGCCTCGCAGTGGCCGTCCGGGAAGCAGGTCTCGCCGCCGCCCCAGCTCGCGTCGAGCGGCGACGCACCCTCGTTGACCGGCCGGACGCCGGGCTCGCCGATGATGCCGGAGACCGTCAGCGACGCCACCGCGTCGGACCGGCCGTGCACGGTCTTGAGGACGATGTCGGCCGCCTTCGGGTTCGCCATCACGTCGATCGTGCGGGTGCCGTCGATGCCGGCGGTGAGTTCCAGGTCGGCCAGCATCGCGCGGTCCGCGATGCTGGCGCCCGCCTGCACGACCACCACCGCGAGAACGCCGAGGAACAGGCTCACCATGGACAGCAACGTCCGCAGCTTGCGCGCCCGGATGCCCTGCAGGCCGATGATCAGTGACGACCGGTACCGCCCCGAGAACCGCCTCATGCCGTGATGACCCGCTCCGTGAGGACCCCGTCGACGAGGTCGTGGGTCCGGCCCATCCGGGCCGCGTGGTCCCGGTCGTGCGTGACCAGGATGAGGCCGCAGCCGCGCGTGGTCGCGGCGCTCAACGCGTCGATCACGACGGTGCCGGTCTCGGTGTCCAGGGCGCCGGTCGGCTCATCGGCCAGCAGGACCCGCGGCCGGCGGACCAGCGCCCGGGCGATCGCCACCCGCTGCTGCTCGCCACCGGACATCCGGGGCGGGCGGTTCTTCGCGAGGTGGGCGATGCCGACCTGCTCGAGGGCCTCGAGCACCCGGGCGCGGCGTTCCCGGCGGGGCAGCCAGCCCTGGCCGTTGACCAGGGCCATGGCCACGTTCTGCGCTGCGGTCAGGTGTTTGAGCAGGAAGAACCGCTGGAACACGAAGCCGAAGTGCGAGCTGCGCAGCTTCGCGGCCTGGCGTTCCGAGATCCGGCTGATGTCGCGTCCCTCGAGCAGGTATTCACCCGCGTCGGGCCGGTCGAACAGGCCGATCAGGCTGAGCAGCGTGCTCTTGCCGGACCCGGAGCGGCCGACGATCGCCACGCTCTCCCCGGCCCGTACGGTGAGGTCCGCCCCGGCCAGGATGGTGCGGGGCTCCGCCTGTCCCTTGAGGACCTTCGTGATGCCGGTCAGCTCGATCAGGGGCTGGGTCATCTGGGGGCTCCGGACGGCCCGCCCTCGGGGTTCTCGCCGCCGGGCGGTGCCGCGGGCAGGTCCGGCCCGGGGACGGCGACGGTCTCGTCGCCCCGCAGCCCCGACTTGATCTGCACGACCTTGCCGTCGGTGAGCCCGAGGACCACATCCACGGTCCTGCGGGTCCGGTCCGCGCCGACCACGTCGACCTTTCCCCGGCCCTGTACCCCGGCGACCGCCTCGACCGGCAGCACCATGGCGTTGCCGGCCTTCGCGGTGACCACCTGCAGCGTGACCGCCGCACCGTTGATCAGCTTGACGGTGTCCGGGGCGGCGCAGACCAGTCGCATGCCGGTGGGCTCGGAGCCCCCGCTCTCGGGGGCCTCGGGCGCCTCGGGCGCCTCCGTGGCGGCGGGCTGGCCGGACTGCTGCGGCGCCGGTGTCTTGGGCGGGGGCGGCGCGGGGATGGTCCCGGCGGGCAGGGCGGCGATGGTGCCCAGCGTCGTGCACGTGAACGGGCCCGGCCCGTTCTTGATCTGTCCCTTGACGGACTTGACCGCGCCCGCGATCCGGTACGCCTGTTCACTGTCGACGTCGGCCACGATGCCGTATCCGGCGTGCTGGGCGGAGATGACCGGCATGCCCTTCGTGACGTCGGCGTGGTCGTCCATCAGCCGCCCGGCCAGCAGGGAGTCCTTCGGGATCTCGACACGGCGCGGCTCGCCGCCGCGCCACACCGTGGCGACCCACATCGGCCGGGTGGCGGGGGTCTGCGACGGCTGCCGGTCGACGTAGCGCAGCTCGCCGTCGGTGGGTGCGACGATCCCGAACACCGGGTTGATGGTCACCTTCCCGGCCAGGCTGATCTGGTTGGAAAGGTCCTGCCGGGTCGGCTTCACGGTGGTGAGGACCGTCCCGCGTGCTTCGAGCCCGGGCGTCTGGGGCTGCTCCTTGGATCCGGTGCATCCGGAAAGGAGGGCGAGCGCCAGCACCGTCGCGCCGGCGCAGGCGAGTCTGCGTCTGTCCACCGATTCTCCTTCGCCTGGCGGTCCGGACACTCCGGGCGATCATCACGAACGTGGATGAAGCCCGGCGAGGAGGCTACAGGGATCATGCAAGTCGGCGGCATGCGCTGTTCGTCAGGCGCCCGCCCCGGTGCGGCGGCCGACTGGCGGGATCGCGCTCTCTTGGTAGTGTCAGGTTTCCGTCGAGAAGCCATCGAAGCTGGTGGAGTGTGGGCTGTGGTGTCGACCGGACCCTTCGCCGGATTGCCTGACCCGGGCCAGGCATCGACGCTGGACGAATTGTCCGACTGCCTGCGCGCCCTGAAGGTGTGGGCGGGTAACCGGTCGTACGAGGCGATCACCGCGGGGGTGAACGCGGGGCGGCTGGAGTCGGAGTTCGTCGGCAAGACGACGGTGGTGGACTGCTTCCGGGCGGGTCGCCGCCGGGTGGACAGCGATCTCGTGGTCGCCGTGGTCCACGTGCTGAACCCCGATCCCGGCTACGTCCATCAATGGCGGCAGGCGTTGCGGGTGGTGACCGGTCAGGCCAAGGCCGCCACCCAGGTCCGGGTCCAGGACCTGTTGCCGCGGGATCTGCCGCAGTTCGCCGGTCGGGCACCCGAGGTCGCCGCGGTCCGGCGGATCGTGCACGACAGCCGGTAGGCGGGCGCCACGGTGGTGATCTCCGCGTTGGAGGGCATGGCCGGGGTGGGCAAGACCCAGCTGGCCATCCACGTGGCGCACCTGCTGGCCGAGGAGCACCGGTTCGACCGGGTGATGGCCGCGCGGTGTCAGCAGGCGGCGGTGGTGGCGGCCGCGACGGCGCGGGTCGACCAGGCCATCGCGTCCATGCACTTGGTGGTCAGGTCGGGGGAGACCGGGACCTCGGTGGGGCCGGGCAGGTCGCCGTGCTCGTACGCCTGCACGGTGCGCAGCACACAGCCCAGCTGCCCGGAGCCGTTGACCAGCGCCTCGGTCACCTCGGCGGCCAGCGGGAGCTGACGGGCGATGACGGCCGGGGTCACGTTCAGCAGCTCGGCCACGCCGACGATCAGCCCGGCCATGAACGCCGCCTCCGGCGCCACCGCGGCGTCCCCGGCCACGTTCTCGCAGAGCCGGGCCCGGGTCAGCGCGCTGATCAGCTGGTCTTCGGTCGCCTCGGCCACATCGTCGATGACCATGAGCATCGCCCACTGCCGGATGTGCGACAAGCCGATCATGACGACGGCCTGCCGTACGGACGAGATGCGGGTGGTGCTGGCCGCCGCCGCAGAGTTGCTGGCCCGCAGCACCCGCAGCGACAGGGCCGGGTCCGTCGCGATGATGTTGTGCACCCGTTCCAGGTCGGCGTCCGCGGCGGACAGCGCGCTGAGCAGTTCGAGGCGGCGGATCCGCGACGGGGACAGGGTGCGGGCGGTGAGCACCTGGGGGCGGCTCAGCGCGTACCCCTGGCGCAGCTCGAGACCGAACCGGTCGGCCAGCTCGACCTGCTCGGCGCTCTCCAGCCGCTCGGCCACGATCTGCAGGCCGGGCCGGCGGCGGCAGGCCGCCACGATCTCCTCCAGCCGGGACAGGTCACCGTCGAGCAGGTCGAGTTTCACGTACGAGGCGAGGTCGAGCAGGCGTTCGTGCCCCGAGCCCCAGACGAAGTCGTCCAGGGCGATCCGGTACCCGGCGGCGACCAGCGCGGTGATGCCCGCGACGACGGCGTCGTCGACCTCGACCGTCTCCAGCACTTCCAGCACCACCTGCTCAGGGCCGAACGGCAGGGTCAGCTCGCCGGTGAGGAACTCCTGGGTCACGTTGATGAAGCACAGCCGGTCACCCACGACCTCGCGGATGCCGAACTCGGTGAACGCGTTCACGATGACCTTGCTCGTCGCGTACGTGTCGCGGTGGCCCGCGTCGACGGCGTCGACGCTGCCCCGGAACAGCAGCTCATAGGCGACGACGCCGCCGAGCCGGTCGAAGATCGGCTGACGGCCGACATGGACGGGCTGGGTGCCGGACAACGCGCGGGCCACCGAGGGATTCACGGCGCCACCCATCGGCGGCGTTGAGGAGTAGTTGACCTTTTGCTGAGGAATTTTTGCTCTCTTTCTGCACCCGGGCTTTCTGCACCCGGGTCGAGGGCGCCTGGTCGATGGCCTGTCGCGTCGACGAGATCGGCCGAAAGTCGCATTCGGGCGGCTGGGGAAGTCCCGCTGGGAGCCGATGCGCCGGCCCGGTGGCGCCCGGGAGGCTGCAAGCGGCATCGAACGAGCAGAGGGGCACAGGGCCATGACGGTCGACGACAACCCGCCCGCGCGTCAGCGGGTGACCCTGACCGGGATCAGCTCACGGGCGTGGGAGCACCCGGCCGACCGGGGCGCGCTCACCGCGCTGCGCGAGCTGCGCGGCTTCGACGACGTGGTCCGTGGCTTCTTCGGGATGTGGAACGAGCGCGGCTTCCGCCTGTCGTACCTGGCCGGGGCGATCCGGGTCGACCACCGGCAGTATCCGCGGGTGCACCGGATCTTCGCCGAGGCCGCGGCGGCCCTGGACGTGACGACGCTGCCCGAGTTGTACGTCCGCCAGGAGCCGGTCATCCAGGGTGAGGCGATCGGCATGGACCGCGCGTTCGTCGTCGTCACCACGGCGGCGGTCGAGCGGCTCGACGACGACGAGCTGCGCGCGCTGCTCGGGCACGAGCTGGGACACGTCCGCAGCGGCCACGCCGTCTACAAGACGATCATGACGATCCTGACCCGGTGGGTCAGCAACGTCAGCTGGCTGCCCATCGGCGCGATCGCGCTGCGCGCCATCATCGCCGGAATGTACGAGTGGTGGCGCAAGGCGGAGCTGTCCGCGGACCGGGCGGGGTTGCTGGCCGGTCAGGATCCGGCGGCGTCGCTGCGGCTGCTGATGAAGCTTGCCGGGGGTGGGGACCTGTCGCAGATCGACACGGCGGCGTTCCTGGAGCAGGCGGGGGAGTACGCGGGTGGCGGGGATCTGCGCGACAGCATCCACAAGATCGGTCTGACCGCGTGGAGCACCCATCCGGTGCCCGTGGCGCGGGCCGCGGAGCTGAACCGGTGGATCGACACCGGGGAGTACACCCGGATCCTGGCCGGGGAGTACCCGCGCCGCGACGACGACCGCGACACCTCGGTCACCGCGGAGGTCAAGGCTGCCGCCGCCCACTACTCCGAGGCGTTCCAGGTCTCCCCGGACCCGTTGGTCACCCTGGTCCGGCGCATGGGCGGCGGGGCGGCCGACCTCGGCGACTGGGCGGGCACCCAGGCGGGCCGGGCCTGGGGCTGGGCGGGGACCGCCACGGACGCGGCCGCGCGGGCCGCCCGCCGCGCCTCCTCCAGCCAGCCCAACGGTGGCACCAACGGCACCAACGGCGGCGACGGCGGCTCGGACCCCACCGCGAACTAGGATGAGGCGGTGCAGACCCGATCCGGCACCCCACGGCCCATCACCCGGTACGGCAACCCGGTCCTGCACCGCAGGTGCGCCGACGTCACGGTCTTCGACGACGACCTGCGCCAGCTCGTGGCGGACATGTTCGCCAGCATGGCGGCGGCCAACGGGGTCGGTCTGGCCGCCAACCAGATCGGCGTGGACGCCCGCGTCTTCGTCGTCGACTGCCCCGACGCGACCGGCAGGAACGTGGTGGCGCACGTGGTCAACCCGGTTCTGCACCTGCCGGAGAGCCGCGAGCTCGACGTCGACGGCGAAGGCTGCCTGTCCGTGCCCGGCCCGCAGACCGACGTCGGACGCCCCGCGGAAGCGTACGTGACCGGGGTCGACATGCGCGGTGAGCCGGTGCGCATCGACGGCACCGGCCGTCTCGCCCGCTGCCTGCAGCACGAGACCGACCACCTCGACGGCCTGCTCTACGTCGACCGCCTCCCGGCGAAGCAGCGCAAGCGCCTGCTGGCCGAGAGCGCCCGCCACCCGGGCGTCGGGGCGGGCGTGCCCACCGCCTGAGGTCTACTCCTGACGTTGGTAGACGTCCGGCACGCCATCGGCGTCCGTGTCGAGGTCCTCCTCGGCGCAGAGCCGGCGGTAGTGCCGGTTGCGTGCCCGCAGCACGACCGTCGCCAAGCCCGCCGCCAGCAGCGAACCGACCAGGACACCCAATTTCACGTACTGTTCGCGGTGGGTGCCCACCCCGAACGCCAGCTCCCCGATGAGCAGCGAGACCGTGAAGCCGACCCCGCCGAGCATCGCCAGGCCGAGCACGTCCCACCAGCTCAGCCCTTCGGCGAGCCGGGCCCTGGTGAAGCGTTGCACCAGCCAGGTCGCCCCGAGGATGCCGACCGTCTTGCCCACCACGAGCCCCACCACGATGCCGAGCGTGATCGTGTCCAGCAGGCTCGCGCCGAGCGCACCGGTCAACGTGACGCCCGCGGCGAAGAACGCGAACACCGGCACGGCGACACCGGCAGACACCGGGCGCCACCGGTGTTCGAAATGCTCGGCCAGGCACGGCTCCGGATCGTTCTCCGGGCGGGCGACCGGCACGGTGAACGCCAGCAGCACTGCGGCCACCGTGGCATGCACCCCGGACGCGTGCACCAGCGCCCAGGTCGTGAACGCCAGCGGCAGCAGCAGCCACCACGCGCGCACCTGCCGCTGCGCCAGTACCCCGAACACGGCCAGCGGCAGCACCGCCAGCATCAGCGGCACGGGGTGCAGCGCCGCGGTGTAGAACACCGCGATGACGACGATCGCCAGCAGGTCGTCCACGACCGCCAGGGTCAGCAGGAAGGTACGCATCGCCGTCGGCAGATGGGTGCTGATCAGTCCGAGTACGGCCAGCGCGAACGCGATGTCCGTGGCGGTGGGGATGGCCCAGCCGCGCAGCGCCCCGTCCGGCGCGTGCAGGTTGATCGCCACGAAGCACAGCGCCGGAAGGATCATCCCGCCGACCGCGGCGGCGACCGGCAGCGCCGCCCGCCGGGGGTCGCGCAGGTCCCCGGCGAGGAACTCCCGCTTGACCTCCAGGCCCGCGACGAAGAAGAAGATCGCCAGCAGGCCGTCCGAGGCCCAGGCGCTCAGGGTGAGGTCCAGATGCAACGCCTCCGGTCCGACCCGGACGTCGGCGAGCCGGTGGTACGCGTCCGCCCATCGCGAATTCGCCCAGAGCAGCGCGGTCAGGGCGGTGCACATGAGCAGGACACCGCCGACCGTCTCGCGACGCAGGATGTCGCCGATGCGACGCGCCTCGGGCCAGCTCCCATGCCCGAACAGTCGCGGTGCGGCCATGCCCGTGCCTCCCGGAATGGCTCAGACCAGGCGCAGCCTGACGCGTCGGTTCTGCCGGCCCTTGCTCTCCACCTTGACGATCTGCACCCGGCCGACCTGAGCGGTCGACGCCACATGCGTGCCACCGTCAGCCTGCACGTCGAGTCCGACGATGTCCACGACCCGGATCTCGGGCATGTCCAGCGGCGGCAGCGCGTCCTGGGTGCGCACGAGATCCGGGATGGCCAGTGCCTCACCGCGGGGCAGGACCCGTGCCACGATCTTGCGGTCGGCGGTGATCTCCGCGTTGACCGCGTCTTCGAGCGACTGCTTGAACCCGGCGGGCACCTCGGGCAGGTTGAAGTCCATGCGCGCCTCGCCGGGCTGCATGTTGCCGCCGGTCACCAGCGCGCCGAAGTCGCGGAACACCGTGCCGCACAGGATGTGCAGCCCGGAATGGGTCCGCATCAGGCTGCTGCGCCGCTCGTCGTCGAGGGCCCCGCGCACGGCCGTCCCGGCCGGTGGCACCGGGTCACCCGGGGCGGGGATCAGGTACAGGTCGTCACCCTTGCGGGTGTCCACGATCCGGGTCTGCACCCCCTGCCAGAGGAGTACGCCGTGGTCCGGTGGCTGACCCCCGCCGCCCGGGTAGAAGGCCGAGCGGTCCAGCACGATGCCGGCCTCGGGATCGGCCGGGTCGGCGGCCACGACGGTGCAGTCCCACTCGCGGATCGTCGGATCGACCCAGTCCAGCCGGTGCGTGTGTCCGTGCTGCTCGAACGCCATCCGGGAAGTCTAGAACCGGAACGCCGGTGTGGATGTCGTTCCGCGCTACCCGGTGCGGTGCCGGAAAGCCAAGTCAGCGTTCGGTCAGCCGTTCCTGCCGGATCCGGCAGTTCTGCGACCGTACACACCGGACCTAGCCTCGGGCCGTCATGGACTTCCGTCTGCTGGGTGAGTTCGAAGCCGTCCACGAGTCGCGGCCCGTCGGGGTGGGGCGGCGACAGGAGCGGCAGGCGCTGGCCGCCCTGCTGATCGTCCCCCCGGGGCAGGCGGTCAGCACGGACCGGCTGGTCGACGCGGTGTGGCCGGAAAACCCGCCCCGCACGGCCCGCGCCACCCTGCACACGTACGTGGCGCGGCTGCGGCAGGCGCTGGAACCGTACGGGGTGCGGATCGTGCACGTGGGCGACGGGTACCGGATCGATCCGGGCCCGGCCACGGTGGACGCCTACCGGTTCCGGGACCTCGCGGCCGCCGCCGAGGCCGCCACCGACCCGGCGCAGCGGGCCCGGCTGGCCGCCGCGGCGCTGGCGCTGTGGCACGGTGATCTGCCCGCCGACGAGGAGTTGACGTCGCTGCGGCTGACCCTCGCGGAACGGTACGCGCGGCAGCGGCTGGACGCCGGAGATCCGGCCGCCGACCTGCTCCCGCTGGCCCGGGCGTACCCGGTCCGGGAGCGGCTGGCCGCGCTGGTGATGACCGCGCTGCACCGCGAAGGCCGCCGCGCGGACGCGCTGGCGCTGTTCAGCCGGGTCGCCGGGGCACTCGCCGAGCTGGGCGGCGAGCCGGGCCCCGAACTCGGGCAGCTGCGCGACCGGGTGGCGCGGGCCGATCCGGTGCTGGACCGGCCGCCCGCGCCCGGATACGCCGTCCGGGTCGGCGACGAGTGGCTGCCGTGGCTCACCGGCGGCCACCCGGCGCTGGAGTTCTGCAACACGTATGCCGGGTGGGGCGCGCAGCGGCGGCCGCGCCGTGCCCCCTTCGGCGGCTTCCGGTCGGAATGGCTGCGTTCATACCGCACCCTGGCCGTCTGGGCGGGCCACGTCGATCTGGCCGACGGCTGGGTGGTGACCCGGCTGCTGACCGCGGCGCGGCGCGACCCCGTCGCTGCGGCGGACGTCCTGGCCGAGGCGCGGGAGCTGCGCGCCCAGATGTACGCCTGCCTCACCGATGACCGGGACGCGGCCGCGTTCAAGGCGGTGGCGGACGCGGCCGAGTCGGCCGGGCGGTCGGCGACGTTCGCCCGCGGGAGCGACGGCCTCGGCTGCTGGCGGATCTCGCCGAGCGCCGGCCTGCGCCTTCCGGTGCGGGCCGCCGCGCTGGCCGCGGCGCAGCTGCTGGCCGATCCGCGGCGTTTCACGGTGCGTGCCTGCCCCGGGGAGCAGTGCGGATGGCTCTTCCTCGACGAGCAGGGCCGGCGCCGCTGGTGCAGTGTCGGCACCTGCGGGCGGCCCTGAAGCCCGGCTGGACATCCCCCAGGGAGGGGTCACGGGCGGCGGGGTGAGCGGAACCCGTCGGTGGTCGGTCGCCAGTCGGCGCCGTCGCGGCTGTCGGTGGTCCGGCCGAATGCCGCCGCAACCGTGATGAGCAGGAAGAACACGAGAATGCTGAGTGCCATGATGACGTACCCCTGTCCGGCGTGATGGCCGGTGCGCACCGGGTGTGTTGCTTTCAGCCTGCCCTGGTGCTGGGGCCTCCGACAGTGGCAGAGATGCCATGCATCCACAAAATCCTGCCAGTTCGGGGGTAGGCTGGCCGCATGCTGGAACGCGTCGCCGTCATCGCACTGCCCGAGACCGCCGTCTTCGAACTGGGCGTTCTCTGCGAACTCTTCGGGTACGACCGCACGGCCGAGGGCCTGCCCGGATACGACTTCGCGGTGTGCAGCCCCGGGGGTCGGCCCGTCCGCTCACACGCGGGCTTCTCGATCACCACCAGTCACGACCTGACCCCGGTCGAGTCGGCCGACCTGGTGGCCGTCGCCCCGTACGGATATCACCAGGAGCCGCCGGCCGAGGTACTGGCCGCGCTGCGCCGGGCGTACGACCGCGGCGCCTGGCTGATGAGCCTGTGCACCGCCGCGTTCGCGCTGGGCGCGGCCGGGCTGCTCGACGGGCGCCGCTGCACCACCCACTGGCGGCACACCGAGGCGCTGGCCGCCCGCTTCCCCGCTGCGAAGGTCGACCCCGACGTTCTCTACGTGGCCGACGACCGCGTGCTCACCAGCGCCGGCACGGCGGCCAGCATCGACCTAGGTCTGCATCTGGTCCGCGAGGAGCACGGCTCGGCGGTGGCCACCATGATGGCGCGCCGGATGGTGGTCCCGCCGCACCGCGACGGCGGGCAGGCGCAGTTCATCGAGACCCCGGTGCCGGCCCTGGGCCACTGCGACACACTCCAGCCCGTGTTGACTCGGGTGCTGGCGGAGCTCGACCGGGAGCACACGGTGGAGACGATGGCGGCGCAGGCGCACATGGCACCGCGTACGTTCGCGCGGCGCTTCCGGGCGGAGACCGGTGTGACCCCGCACGACTGGCTCACCGGCCAGCGGGTGCTGCTCGCCCGGCGCCTGCTGGAGGACTCCGGACTGGGTGTCGACGCGATCGCGGTCCGGGCCGGATTCGGCTCGGCGGCCACGCTGCGGCACCACTTCACCCGGCGGCTCAGCACGACCCCGCAGGCGTACCGGGCGACGTTCCAGCACCGCGCCGCCTGATCCCTATGCGGCGGAGCGCGAGTAGGGCGCGACTCGTTCGGGGGCCTGTTCGACGAGTTCGCCGAGCAGCCTGGTGACCTCCAGGACCATGCGGACGACCGGGCCGGGGTTGCGCAGGCGCAACTCCAGGCCCCGTGCGTCCGCGGCCCGCTTCGCGGCGACGAACACCCCGATGCCGGAGGAGTCCAGGAACGTCACGTCGCTGAGATCCACCACGATCCGGCCGCCGGTGCGGGACGCCACGACCTCCCGCAGCACCTCCCGTACGGCGGCGGAGGTGTGGATGTCGACGTCTCCCTCCGGGGAGACGATCACCGTGTCGTCGGCCAGTTGCAGGGTGCAGTCGAAGGGCATGACGGTCCCGCCTCTCCGTGGGTCGTCGGGCTCAGTGGCACAGGGGCAGATGGGTGCGTACGGTGCGGGGCACGTCCTGGTCGCAGGTGCGATCCGTGCCGGCGGCGATCGGATGCCAGGCGCCCCCGGCGTACCGGAAGACGACCGTCGCCCGGTCGGCTTCCTTGGGGTTGGTGAGGCCGACCGCGTAGCCCTGGTAGCACGCGACGTCGCTGAGCGTCGCGGTCTTCGCGAGGCGGTTCTTGATGTCCGAGGGGTCGGCGTAGAGCGCGGTCACCAGTTTCGCTCCGGTGACGGGACAGTCACCGCCCGTCGCGGTGACGACGGTCTTGCTGGGACTCGGCTTGTGGGTGCCGTTCGGGGCGGGCTTGGTCGGCGTGGTGCCCGTCGCCGCAGGTGGGGTGGTGGTCGCGGGCGGGGTCGGCGGGTCGGTTTTCGTCGTTGTGCCGGTGCATCCCGTGCCCACGGCCAGGACCGCCGCCACGCCGGCCAGTCCCCACCACTTCCGTCCCCGCATGTGTCGCTCCCCGGTGTGTCTGCCGATCTGGTGCGCACACTGTGCCCTGGTCAGCGGTGCGGGTGCCGGTCCGGTGACCGCCTTGGCACGAACGTGGGAGCACGGGTCCGGAAGAGAGATATCCCTCTTAACCTATGGGATATGGTCATGCATTCGGGTGTTGCCCGGTAGGGTGCAGCCCATGGAGCGGGACGTTCACCTGACTCGGCGCCGTGTCGTCGACTTCCGCCTGGTGGCCAGCGGCGCCTGTTGAGTGCCCGCGCGGCGAGGATCGATCCCCGCGTAGCCGCTGTCGGGCGTGGGTGACGGCTCCGGAGACCTCGATGTCGCCTGCCGCCGCGCTGCTTGGCCGGATCGGCAAGCGCGTCCCGTGGTTCCCGTTCTATCCGTCCCGCGTGCCGCCGTGCGCCATCGCGCTAAACCTACTAAACACATAGGCATTATAAGTATTGGAGGTCGTCATGACACACGTCGGAACAGTTATCGATCACCTGGCCGTCGCCCGCGGCTACGCCGACGACCCGGTCGCCTGGCCGGTCGCACCAAGGTTCAGCGCGACCGGCCGGTGGTTTGCGAAGCTCGCGGAGCATCGGGACTATGAGGTGTGGCTGCTCACCTGGCTGCCCGGTCAGGGGACAGACCTGCACGACCACGGCGGGTCGGCGGGCGCGCTGCACGTGGTGAGCGGCTCGCTCGTCGAGGACGTGGTCGCGCCGGTCGCGGACGGAGGATTCCGGATGAACGTACGGCACCTCGATGCGGGCATCGGGCACGCCTTCGGCCCCCGGTACGTGCACCGCATCGTCAACCGGTCCCGCCGCCCGGCCGTCAGCGTGCACGTGTACGGTCCCGCGCTGACCAGCATGACCCGCTACCGGCTGAGCGCCGTCGGGCTGGAGGTCGCGGAGGTCGAGCGGGCCGGGGTGCAGTGGTGACCGCCGCCCCGCCCGGCTCGTACGGGATCGACGAACTGCTCGCGCGGGCCCGCGCCCGCCTCGACCGGCTGTCCCCCCAGGCGGCGTACGCGGCGCAGCGGGACGGCGCCGTGCTGGTGGACATCCGCCCCGCGGCCCAGCGGGCCGAGCACGGCGAGATCCCGGGGGCGCTGGTGGTCGAACGCAACGTCCTGGAGTGGCGGTTCGACCCGCGCAGCGACGCCCGGCTGCCCATCGCCGACCGCTACGACCTGCCGGTGATCGTGGTCTGCCAGGAGGGGTACACGTCGTCGCTGGCGGCTGCCGCCCTGCAGACCATCGGCCTGCACCGGGCCACGGACCTGGCGGGCGGATTCGCCGCGTGGCAGGCCGCCGCGCTGCCCACCACCCCCGGCGGCGTCGGCGCGGGTGATGTGCGGCAGGCGGCCTCAGGAGGCGGTGAGTCCCCAGCGGCGGCGTAGCGCGTTGTCGGCGGCGTTGAAGAGGATGTCGATGAGGATGCCGAGGATCAGCACCACGATGATGTAGGCGACCACCAGCGGCGCGTTCACGAGGTCGCGGGCGCCCTGCATCCGGGCGCCGATGGACAGCGCGCCCGGCACGATGACCAGCAGCTCGCCGGCCATGAGGCTGCGCCAGGAGAAGGCCCAGCCCTGCTTGAGCCCGGAGATGAACGAGGGCAGCGAGGCGGGCAGGATCAGGTGCCGGTACTTGGCGAACCCGCGCATGCCGAGGACCTGCCCCACCCGTAGCCAGGTGCGGGGCACGTAGTCGATGCCGCTGATCAGGCCGTTCGCCACCGACGGCGTGGCACCGATCACGACGACGAACATGATGGCGCTCTCGCTGATCTGGAACAGCAGGATGGCCAGCGGGAACCACATGATCGACGGCATGGTCTGCAGCCCGGTGATCAGCGAGCCGATGGCCGCGCGCAGCGGGCTGAACCGGGCCACCGCGGCGCCGATCACCGTGCCGAGCAGCACGGCCAGCGCGAACCCGGTGATCGCCCGGGTCATGGTGAGCTGGATCGACTTCCAGAACTCGCCCGTGCTGAGCAGGGAACCCAGCTCGCTGAAGACCTCACCGGGCGAGGGCAGCGCATACGGCGGCCTCAGCTCGGCCCAGTAGACCGCCTGCCACAGCGCTATGGCGATGCCGATCGCCAGCAGCTTGGGCCAGGCCGAACGCCACACGGTCACGCCGAGGCGGCCCAGCGTGCGCTTCTCGACCTGGCGGCCGCCCAGTTCGAGCGCGTCGAGCCCGGTGACCCGGTCGGCGGCCGAGGTGTCCCGGTCCGCCGCCCTGGTGGGTGCGTCAGTGGGCATGGCGGGAGACCTCCGCGCGGAGTCGGTCGGTGATGGTCGCAGCGAGCCCGGCGACCTCGGGGGAGTCGATGCGCCGGGGCCGCTCGTGTGCCACCGGGAAGTCCTCGATGACCCGCCCGGGACGGCTGCTCAGCAGCACCACCCGGTCACCGAGCCGCACCGCCTCGCGCACGTTGTGCGTGACGAACAGGACCGTGAGTTCCTGCTCGCGCCAGATCCGCTCCAGCTCGTCGTGCAGGATGTCGCGGGTCATCGCGTCCAGGGCGCCGAACGGCTCGTCCATGAGCAGCACGTCGGCCTCCTGGGCGAGCGCGCGGGCCAATGCGACCCGCTGCCGCATGCCGCCGGACAGCTCGTGCGGGCGTTTGTCGCCGAAACCCTTGAGACGTACGGTCTCCAGCAACTGGGCGGCCCGTTCGCGGCGTTCGGCGCGGCCGATCCCACGCAGGCGCAGGGCGATCTCCACGTTGCCCGCGACCGACAGCCACGGGAACAGCGCGGCCTCCTGGAACATCAGGGCGACCCGGCGGCCGCCGGTGTCCAGGACCCCGCCGCTGATCTGATCGAGCCCGGCGACCAGCGACAACAGTGTGCTCTTGCCGCAGCCGGAGGCGCCGAGCAGGCAGACGAACTCGCCCGGGTACACGTCGAGGGAGACGCGGTCGAGGGCGAGCAGTGCGCCGGCGCCACGACCGTACTGTTTCGACACGCCGTCCAGGCGGACGACCGCGCTGGTGCGCTGGCCGCCCGCCTGCCGGGTGTCCTGAGCGGTGAGGCTCATGGACTTCTGCCTTTCCTGCTTAGGCCGCGCTGTCGTTGACCGCGGGCTTGCCCGAGGCGGACAACAGTGCGTTGAGCGGGCCGAGGTCGTAGATGCCCTTGAGGTCCACGGGCTCCAGCAGGCCGACCTCCTCGGCGTGCTTGGCGCTGCCGTACAGCGAGGGCGCGATCGGGTCGACCGTGAAGGTGAGGTTGGCGAACGCCGCCTGCAGGACGGGGTCCTTGAGGGGCTTGCCGGTGAGTGCGGCGAGCTGGTCGTTGGTCGCCTTCTCGGCGGCAGCCTTGTCGGTGTTCAGGTAGTTTACTGCCGCGATGTGGCCCTGCAGCAGCTTCTTGACGGTCGCCGGGTACTTCTCCAGGAACTTCTGCGACACGATGAGATGGGTGGTGACGAACTGACCACCGGGCCAGAGGGTCTTCTCGTCGACGAGCACCTTGCCCTTGGACTCGGTCACCAGCTTCGCCACGTTCGGCTCCGGCACCCAGGCGCCGTCGATGGAGCCCTGGGCGAACGCCTGCACCGCGGTCGCGTTGTCCTGCGGCAGGATGGAGACGTCGCCGCCGCCCTGCTGGTCGGCGTTGAGGCCCTGGCTCTTGAGCCAGTGGCGCAGCGCGACGTCCTGCGTGTTGCCCAGCTGCGGGGTGGCGATCTTCTTGCCCTTGAGGTCGGCCGCGGAGTTGATGCCCTGCTTCACGACCAGCGCGGCGCCGCCCGAGGTGCTGCCCGCGATGATTTTCAGCGCGGTGCCCTTGGACTTGGCCCAGCCGTTGATCGCGGGGTTGGGCCCGATGTACGTGGCGTCGATGGCGCCCGAGAACAGCGCCTCGATCGCGGCGGGGCCGGCGCTGAAGGTCTTCGGTTCCAGCTTGGTGCTGCCCAGCGCCTTGCCGATGAGGCCGTTCTGCCCGTCCTTCACGCCGACCAGGGCGGGGGCGTGGGTGATGTTCGGGAAGTAGCCGAGGCGCAGCGTCGTCGCCTCGCCGCCGGCGTCCGCGGTGGATTTGTCGTCGTCACCGCAGGCGCTCAATGCGGTCGCGGCGACCAGGGCGGCCGCCGCGATGGCGAAAGCGCGGGTTATGCGGGAGCTCATGTGCACTCCTAGGTGGTTTGTACTGTGCTGGTGGCCGACAGGTCGGCCAGAGTGGTGGTGTCCAGAACGCCCTCGATGGCGTCCCGGACGGCGAGCCACACGTCGCGCAGACCGGCGGCCGCCCCGTGGTATCGGGCGACCTCCGTGGGTTGTCCGCGAACGGAACTCAGTGCACCGCCAGTTGCCCGAACCACGTCCCCGATCGCGATCTCGGTCGGGGGGCGGGTCAAGGCGTACCCCCCGTCCATCCCGCGGTGGCTGTGCAGCAGCCCGGCGCGACGCAGGTCGAGCAGGATGCCGTGCAGGAAGCTGAGCGGGATGTCCTGGGTCGCCGCGAGTTCTGCGGCCTTCACCAGCCGCGGGTGAGCGGCGGTGATGGCCAGCATGGCCCGGACGGCGTAGTCGGTGCGCGCTGAGACGTACACGGTGGTGACGTCCTCTCCCCGACGGTGTGGATCTTATCTTCGGAATCTCGATCTGGTTGGTGGGAATACTCGATGATGCAGGGTATGGCTGTCAAGCGAGGATCTTCACCCGATCGGGTTGCATTCCACCAAACCTACGTGTTCAGTAGAGATTCCCCCGCGGAGGAGGCACCATGCCATTGCCCGACTTCCTCATCGCCGGAGTGCCGAAGGCCGGCACGACAGCACTGCATGCCGCACTGGAGCGGCACCCGCAGCTGTACCTGTCCCGTCCCAAGGAGCCGAAGTTCTTCCTCACCGACGGGCCGCCGCCGCGCATCGGGGGCCCCGGAGACAAGCAGACGTACCAGGAGCACATCTGGCGCCAGAAGGACTACGAGCGGCTGTTCGTCCCCGCACCGCGCGGCAGCCTGCGCGGCGAGGCCACCCCGTTCTATCTGTACGACCCGGCCACCCATCTGCGGATCCACGCCCTGGTCCCGGACGTACGGATCATCCTCATGCTGCGTGACCCGGTGGACCGGGCGCACTCCAACTGGACCCACCTGTGGATCGCGGGCCTGGAGCCGGAGGCGGACTTCGTCACCGCCTGCCGCCTGGAGGAGCAGCGCCGCGCCGCCGGCTGGGCCGACTTCTGGCACTACATCGGGCTGGGCAAATACGGCGAGCAGGTCCGCCACCTGTTCGAGGTCTTCGACCGTGACCAGGTGCTCCTGCTGCGCTACCGGGACCTGCGCGAGCAGCCCGCCGCCACCCTTGACCAGGTTTGCGCGTTTCTCGGGGTGAGGACCGGCCTGCTCACGGAGGTGCCGCGGGAGAACGTGAATCGGCACGTGGTCGAGCACACCCGGTTCAACGCCGCCCTGCGTGGCCTGCTGCGCTTCGGCGGGAACGTCGGGCACGCCTTCCCGCTGGGAGTCCGCAAGACCTTCCGCGGCCCCCTGCTCACGGTGCTGCACCGCCGCAAGGGACGCCGGCCCCGGCCCACCCGGGAGGAGCGGGCCGCGCTGCTGCCCTACTTCGCCGACGACCTGGCGCTGTTGCAGGACGTCACCGGCCGGTCGTACGCGGACTGGCTCTCGCTCGACCCGGCCCAATCCCAGGCCGGAAGTTCCCGACCCTGAACGGAGCGCTTGTGACGATCATCAGTCCCGCCATCCCGCTGCCCCGCTGGACCGACGCGGCGGTGGTGGTCGAGCCGCCCGGCGTCGAGGCCGGTGCCTGGTCCGGTGCGCCGAGTGCCCTGCTGGCCGACGACGGGATCTACCTTGCGTACCGGCTGCGGCTGCCGGTGGACCAGGGCCGGGGGTACGCCAACGTCGTCGCCCACTCGGCCGACGGCGTGACGTTCCGCACGATCGCCACGGTGACCAAGGAGCGGTTCGGCGGGGAGTCGCTGGAACGGCCCGCGCTCGCCCGGACGGCGGACGGCCGGTGGCGCCTGTACGTCAGCGTGGCCACCCCGGGCACCAAGCACTGGCGGGTGGACCTGCTGGAGGCCGACACCCCCGCCGAGCTGGCCGGGGCGGTCCCGCGCACGGTGCTGCCGGGCGACGAGCACGTCGGGGTCAAGGACCCCGTGCTGCTGGCCGCCGACGACGGCTGGCACCTGTGGGCGTCCTGTCACCCGCTGGAAACCTGGGCCCACGCCGACCGCATGACCACCGAGTACGCCACCAGCCCGGACGGCGTGCACTGGACGTGGCGGGGCACCGCGCTGCGCGGCCGTCCCGGCCAGTGGGACGCCCGCGGGGTCCGGGTCTCCGCGGTGCTCCGGGCCGGCGACGAGCTGCTGGCCGCGTACGACGGGCGGGCCAGCGCCGAGGAGAACTGGGAGGAGCGCACCGGGACGGCGCGCGGGCGCCGGGCGGCCGACGGGACGTTCGGGCCGCTCACGGCCGAGGCGGAGCCGCCGCTGGGGTCGCCGTACCCGCCGCACGGGCTGCGCTACCTGAGCCTCGTGGCGCTGCCCGACGGGCGGCACCGGATGTACTACGAGGCCACCCGCGCCGACGGGGCTCATGAACTGCGTACCGAACTGGTCAACTAGTCCGGCATCCGGCAATTCATCGTCTGCAATGGATTTCTGCCATTACAGTTTGTTCCATGCTGGACGGTGTGAGCGTGCGGGACGGCGCCGACGCACATCTGCAGGCGCTGCGGGCGCTCAACGCCGTCAGCAAGCGCGTACACAGCAGTCTTGATCTGACCGAGACCCTCGATGCCGTGGCCGAGGGGGTGGTGGAGGCGGCCGGGTTCGGCCTCGCCGCGGTCAACCTGGCCGAGCCCAACGGCGACTTCACGGTCGTCTCCGCCGCAGGCAGCGAAGAGCTGCGCTGCACCATGGTGGGCACCCGGGGCGGCGCGGAGCACTGGCACGAGCTGTTGCGGCGCGCCGAACGCTGGGGGGCGCTGTACTTCGTCGACCACCGCAAGGGGGTCCCGGAGGATCTCCAGACCTGGATTCCGGACATCCCCGAGCCGGACGACCCGGACGGCTGGCACCCGCACGACTGCCTGTTCGCGCCGCTGATGGCGCCCTCCGGCGAGTGGGTCGGGGTGCTCAGCGTCGACCTGCCGGTCGGCGGGCGGCGGCCCGGACCGCAGCAGCTCGAGGTGCTGTCGCTGTTCGCGGAGCACGCGGCGATCGCCATCCTGCATGCCCGCATGCACGCGTCGTTGGAGCGCAGCAAGGCCCGCCTCCAGTACGCCGCGACCCACGACCCGCTGACCGGCCTGCCCAACCGCGCCTGGCTGCGGTCCCGGGTGGACGCGCTGCTGCGCCAGCCCGCCCGGCAGGTCGGGGTCATGGTGGTCGACCTGGACGGCTTCAAGCGGGTCAACGACGCGGCGGGCCACGAGGCCGGTGACGAGGTGCTGATGGTGGTGGCCCGGCGGATGCAGCGGCACCTGCGGGAGGGGGACCTGCTGGCCCGGATGGGCGGCGACGAATTCGTGGCGGTGCTGACCGGCGACGACGTCACCCGGGCGGTGCAGGAGACGGCCGCCCGGTTCCAGGCGGTGGTCGCCGAGCCGGTCGTGGGGCGCACCGGCACCCACCAGGTCACCGCCAGCGTGGGCTGGGCGGTCGGCACGGTGGCGGACGGGTTCTCCCGGCTGCTCCGGGCCGCGGACACGGAGATGTACCGCGCCAAGCGGCGCCTCGACCCGGAGCCCACCCACTGACCCCCGTCAGCTCAGCCGGAAGTAGTCGAGGTTGAACCCGCCGCTCTCGCAGTAGAGCGTGACGTCCTGCGCGCCCGCGGCGAGGGTGACCCGCGCGTGCACCGACCGGTACGCGGCCCAGCCGCCGGTGTCCGGCACGGAGACGGTCGCCAGCCCCTGCCCGGCGGCGTCGCGCACCGACAGGGCGTCGGGCGCAGCCGCTCCGCTCCCGTTCGCGACGCGCAGCTCCAGGTCGTACGTGCCGGGGGTGGCCACGTCGAGGCGGTACCGCAGCCAGTTGCCCGGTGCCGTCCAGCCGACGTTGCGTCCGCCGCTGGCCGACGGGGTGTTCTCGATGAAGTTCGCGCCGCCCTCGGTCCAGCCGTGCTGCGCCACGTACGCCTCGGCCTCGACCCGCTCGCCGATCGGCGCGCCGTGCGGCGCGACCGTGAGGCGCACGGTCAGGTCGGCGCCGGCCCGCCCGTCGGTGACGGTGAAGCGCAGGTCGCGTTCGCCGGGCACGGTGGGGTGCAGCGTCACGACTCCCGTGGCGGCGTCGACGCTCACCCCGTCGGGCAGGTCGGTGGCGTAGAACGCCAGCCGGTCGCCGTCGGCGTCCGTGGCCGCCAGCGGCACCCGTACGGTGCTGTACTGGTCGGCGGTGACGGCCGGGGCGGCGCCTGGCACGGGCGGATGGTTGCGCCGGTGTGGCAGGGGGAGCCGCCAGCGCAGGGTGGCGTACGCGTGGGCGGGCACCGTGGTCACGAACGACTGCCCCGCGAGGACGAACCGGACTTTCCGGTCCGTGCCGGTGGTGTTGCCGAGGATCGCGGTGTAGCCGTCGCGTCCGTCGCGGAACACGACGTTGCCGATCCCGCCCGACGGCGCGCTGGAGGCCACCCGGACATCGTCGCCGTCGAGGTGGCGGGCGAACTGGCCCAGCTGGTACAGCTCGTCGCGGACCCGGAAGTCCCCGGTGGCGGTATCCACTGTGACCAGCCGGTCCGGCCACGCCGTGGTCCGGGCCACCTCGTCCCAGTCGAGGTTGTTGTCCCGGGCGGGTGTCCAGTGCAGGGTGCCGCCGTTCTGGTCGGTCGCCGGGGCCCACAGCACGTACGAGGAGGCGTCGAGCCGGAGGTCGGCGAGCACCGTGGCCGGGGACACGTCGCTGGTCTCGGTAAGGTGCACCGGCTTGCGGTACTGCTCGTACGCGTCGCGCATGACCGCCGGATCCCCCCAGTACGGGTGGAACGCGATGCCGTCGGCGGCCCGCTCGGCGCGGGGATCGTCGAAGATCCGGTAGTAGTTCTTCGACGCGGTGCTGTTCGGGTCGCGCCAGTCCCAGAAGTTGAAGTCGTGCACGTAGAGGCCGGTGTCCAGGCGGGCGGCGGCGAGTTCGGTGTCGATGGCGACCGCCAGCCGCTGCTGCTGCGCGACGCTGATGTCCATCGCGGGGTACACGACGTCCATGCCGGGCTCGTTGAGCAGGGTCAGCGCGTCGATGTGGATGCCGTGCCGCGCGTACGCCTGGACGAACTCGACGTAGTACCGGGCGAGCACGTCGATGCAGTCGTCGCGCAGCTTGCCCACCTGGTGGTAGTCGGTGCTGCTGCCCGGGTTGAGCGCCACCTCGCCGAGGAACCGGTTGTTCGTCTTCATCCACGCCGGTGCGCTCCACGCGGAGGCGAAGAACGTCGCCCGCGGGTTGTGCCGCTGGATCAGTTTGATGGTGTCGATGATGTGCAGGTCGAGGTCGCGCTGGATGGAGAAGTACCGCAGCGCGAAGTCCTCGGTGACCCCGGCGGGCAGCTCGTCCTCCGACCAGAACGGCAGGTGCTCGATCAGGTCGGGGCTGCCGATGGTGATCCGGAACCGGTCCAGGCCCGCGCCGGTGCGCGGGTCGGCCAGCAGCCGGATCGCCGCGTCGCGCCGGTCCGGGCTCAGTTTCCACAAATTGGACACGCTGGTCTCGTCGAGTGAGAAGCCGATGCCGGTGTAGCGCTGCCGGGTCCGGCTGGGATCGACGACCACGGTGGCGTCCACGGGCCCGCCGGAGTCGCCACCGAACCGCACGGGCGGTAGCGGCTGCCAGGCCTTGCCGGCGCCGGTCGAGAACGTACCGGTGACCAGCGGACGGCGGTCGTCCGGGCGGGTGGCCGCGGCGGGCGGGGCCATCAATGCGGAGACGATGGTGGATGCGGCGATCAGCGCCACAGCCCGGGAACGCCGCACGGCGCCTCCTCGAAGTGTGAACGGAACTGTCCTCACTGGACGGAGTCTGCGCCGCGGGCTCGACTTAAGTCAAGGCAGAACATTAGTCCGGCGCGGGTCGCGCGGTTACTCGGCGAGGGGATCGGCGGCGATCATCGCTTCCACGGGCATGATCGCTGAGCCCAGCGCCACCCCGTCGGCGCCGAAGGTGGAAGGGTGCAGCTCGAACTGCGCACCCGGCCGGGACAGGCTGTGCGCGCGGATCGCCCGCTCCAGCGGCTCGGCGAGGCGTTCCATCAACCGCAGCCCCACCCAGCCGCCGACGATGACCCGCTGCGGGTTGGCCAGATTCACCATGTTCGCCAGGCCCAGGCCCACGGTGTCGACGACCTCGTCGCGCAGCGCCGCCGTGGCGGGATCGGACTCGGCGGCGTCGAGGAACGCGCCGATCGCCTGCCAGCCCGTACCGTCGAAGTCCCCACCGGCGCGCCGCCACGCGTCCAGGATGGCGTCGGAACCGATGTACGCCTCCAGGCAGCCGTGGCCACCGCACCGGCAGGGCAGGCCGCCGCGCTGCACCTTCGTGTGACCCCACTCGGCCGCGCTGGAGGCGTACCCGTGGGTCAGGTGGCCTTCGTTGATGACGCCGAGGCCGACGCCGCGGCCCAGCAGCGCGACCAGGCAGTGCTCCACGTCGCGGGCCGCGCCGAACCACAGCTCCGCCTTGGCCTGGGTCTTGGCGCCGTTCTCCGCGAAGACCGGGACGTCCGCCGACAGCAGCCGCTCGACCGGGACCGGCGGCCACGGCAGGGTGGGCGCGTAGAGGATCTGCCGGTCGTCGGCGTCCGTCTCCACCAGACCCGGCAGACCCAGCCCGATGCCGAGCAGGCGAGGCCACGCGTACGGGTTGCGCTCGCGCAGGGCGGCGAGGGCGTCCGCGAGATCCTGGGCGATGGTCTCGGCGGACTCCTCGTGGCGGCCGCCGCGGAACTCGCGGTCCACCCGGTTCATGGTCAGGTCGAACAGCTCGACCGTGACGCCGCTCTCGCCGACGTCGGCGCCCACCGAGTAGGCGGCCTCCGGGCGCGGGCCGATCAGCGCGATCGGCCGCCCACCCCGGGAGGAGACCGAGCCGTTCTCCTGCACCAGGCCCTCGCCGATCAGCTCGGCGACGAGCTTGGTGACCGACGCCGGGGAGAGGTCGCAGACCTGGCCGAGCTTGGCCCGGGTGGTCTCCCGGGACAGGATGATGTGCCGCAGCACCAGCGAGCGGTTGCGCTGCCGCAGCGACGTCACCGTGGATGCCTCCGGGACGGCGAATCGCGCTCGCCCCGAGGTGTAACTGACGCCCATGTCCCTCCGACAGCCGCTACCTGCGGACATGTCTACACCGCGGCGGGCGCTCAGTCTATCGGGGTGACGTAAGGGGTGCCCGGTCCGGCGGGCCCGGGCACCCCTGCCGCGGCTCAGTGGCCGCGGCCCCACGGCCCGGTGATCGCGAAGACCAGCCCGGGGTTCTGGAAGTTGGCGAACAGGATCTCCGCGTTCTGGCTGAACGTCGGCCCGGTGAACTCGCTGTCGTTCAGCTCGTTGCGGGCCATCGCGTACGCCTCGCCGCGCTCGGTCAGTCCGACCAGGTGGCTCAGGCCCTCGCCGTCCTCGGCCATCATCAGCCCGCCCAGCGGCGACACCGTGATGTTGTCCGGGCCGTCGAAGGTGCCCTCCTGCGCCGGGTCCTGGTTGACCCCGAAGATGGTCTTGAGGGTGATCGTGGCGTGCTTCGGGTGGTAGAACCACACCTGGCCGTCGTGCTCGTTGCGGCTGCCGTCGTCCTTGCGGGCGTACGAGGCGACGAAGTAGATGCCGCCGTCACCCTGCCACTGGCCCTCCAGCTTGCGGCTGCGGGTGATCTGGTCGTCGGTGAACTGCTTGCGTACCGACACCGTCTTCGCGAGCCGGTCCGGCACCTCGACCCAGGTGACGTCGAAGCGGGTGCCGGGCTCGGTGGCCTCGGACAGGTCGGCCACGTGTGCGCCGCGGTGGGTGCAGCGCATCGCCTCCAGGACGCCCGCGGCGTCGCCGCCGGGGCTCAGCGCCAGCTCTCGCAGCGCGCCCTTGCCGCCGCGGAACCGGCGCGGCGGGGTCCACCGGAAGTACAGGCCGAGCGGCGTGTTGGCGTCCTCGGTCAGGAAGATCTGATGGGTACGCGGATCCACCGCGACCGCCTCGTGGGCGTACCGGCCGAGGAAGGCCAGCGGCACCGGGTCCCGGTTCGCCTCCCGGTGGACCGGGTCGACCTCGAACACGTACCCGTGGTCCTTCTGGAACACCCCGCCCGCCCGCTGCTCGGACTCCTCGCAGGTCAGCCACGTGTTCCACGGGGTGATGCCGCCCGCGCAGTTGTTGTGCGTGCCCGCCAGGCTGACGTACTCGCGCAGGCGGGTGCCGTGCCGGTCCACCTCGATGGTGGTGGTGCCGCCCGCGGCGCCGGGGTCATAGGTGAGGCCGGGCAGGGCGGGCACGCCGTACGGTTCGGTGCCGCCGATCTCGTGGTTGTTGACGAGGACCCAGCCGGTGCGGGAGCGGAAGCAGGCCGTGCCGTCGGCGTCGCTCGGGGTGGGCTGGCCGGTTTCGAGCAGCGTCTCACCGGCGTGCGCGACGACCTGGTAGCGGAAGCCGCGGGGCAGCGCGAGCAGGCCCTTGGGGTCCGGGACGAGCGGGCCGTAGCCGGCCGCGGGACGGCAGGCCGCCCGGGCCTCGGCGGGGCCGGCGATCGCCTCGAGGCTGCCGCCGATGGCGATGCCGAGACCACCGGCCATGCCGGCGCGCAGCACACTGCGTCGAGGGAGGGCGCTGGACATGTTTCCTCCATGGAGTACGGGGTGGACGGTGCCTCGTAGGCAAACGAACCGGGACAGCTGTCCCTCCCTCAGCCCGGCATCCGTCCGGTGAACACTGCATGAAGCATCAATGGTCCGGTCTCGTCACGTGAGAGTCCACTATTTCGGGTATGACGGACTCCGTGGGCTACCGCCAGCGCAGGGGAAGATCCTCGGGTCCCACCGGATGATGCCGCGGTTCAGCACCGATCCCGAGGTGGCTCGCTGCCCGTCGTGTACCCGACAAACCCTGCCCTTTGGCAGTGAGTTTGGTCTGTTGACCTGGAAGATTATCGATGTCTAGGCTTCCGGGTATCCGCCCGGGGGGAAGCGATATTTCCATGCATCGTTGTCTGCTGCGTCGTGCCCACCGTCCGTCTCGCACCAGCAGATCATGGGTGTGTTCCGCCCTGATTGGCCTGCTCGCTCTCTTGATCACTGCCGCGCCGGCCGTACCCACCCTCATGGTGGCGCAACCTGCGCACGCCGCCGAGGCTGCGTGTGCGGCGGAGGCGGGTTCTGAGGCCGCTGCCGAGAGCATGGCGCAGCGGTGTGATCAAAGCGTCGAGGTGGTCGATGCGCGGACGGAGTTGACGCGGACGTTCGTGGAGGCCAGCGGCGCGCGGAAGCTTGAGGCGGCGGTGACGCCGCAGCGGGTCCACCGGGCTGACGGGTCGTGGGTTCCGGTGTCGACGATGCTGACCCCGCACGGCGATGGTTTCGCTGCGACAGCGTCAACGGCGGACATCACGTTCTCCGGTGGTGGGACGGCGCCGTTGGTGACGTGGCGCTCGGGTGGTTCGACGTTCACCCTGTCGTGGCTCGGCCCAGAGGCGGGCGCGACGCCGGGAACCGGCCGCCCGGATCCGTCGGGACTGCCGGCGCCGCGTCTGGACAAGGACTCGGCGGTGTACGACGAGGTCCTGCCGGGGGTGGCCCTGTATGTGACGGCGACCGCGGACGGGTTCCGGCATGCGCTGGAGGTGAAGTCCGCGGCCGCGGCGGCAAACCCGGCGTTGAGGTCGATCCGGTACGCGGTCGGTGGCACGGCGACGCGCCGTACCAACGCTGATGGCGTGTTCGAGGTGGTCGACGCGGCCGGTGAGGTGTTCGCGACCGGTGGCGGCGCGGCGATGTGGGACTCGACGACACCCGCGGCTGCGTCGTCGGTGGCGCCGATGTCGGAGGCGGGTCGAAGTCGTGTGACCGCGATGCGCGCGCAGGCTGCGGCGGACCCGGATGGTGATCTGCAGTCGACGGCGGCGCGACCGGGCGCGGCGGCGGTGACCCACACGGCCGGCGTGACGGTGTCGGACGACCGGCTGACGGTGGTGCCGGACGCGGCGATGCTGACCAGTCCGGCAACGGTGTTCCCGGTGTTCATCGATCCCCCGATGAACGGTAAGCGGACGAAGTGGGCGTGGGCGAACAGCGGGAACTTCGACACGGATGTGGAGAACCGGGCCCGGGTGGGCCGGAACCCCTACGACGACGTCCGGTACCGGTCGTACTTCAACTTCGACATTGAGAAGCTGAATGACAGCCGGATCCTGGACGCCAAGATCACCATGGTGCTGGATCACTCGTGGTCGTGTGACCCGACCTGGGTGTGGCTGTACCGCACGGGCGCGATCACGGTGGACTCCGGCAAGCGGATGAACTGGTCGACCCGTCCGCTGCCGGGTTACACGCTCGGGAGCAGAGCCGCGAACGCGAACGAGGCGGGCGGGTGCGGAACGATCCAGCCCGATGCGAACGTCGAGTTCGACACCGAGGCGCTGCGCGCGGATCTGGAGTACGCCGCCAGCCCCCAACATCATTGGGGCATCTACGTCGCCGCATTGTGTGCCTGCAACGACTCGGGGGAGTACGAGACGTCGCAGGATCGGTGGAAGAAGTTCTACACCGACAAGACGTACCTGATCGTCAAGTACGACAAGCCGCCGAACGCGCCGGTCCCGCAGCCGTTCAACCCGACGACGGAGTGCTACAAGGCGTGCTCCGGGACCGCGACCGTGCGCACGTCGACGCCGACCCTGGTCGCTAGGGCGTCCGACCCGTTCGACGGCAATCTCAAGACCACGTTCGAGGTCCGCACCGCTGCGTCGGCCTCGGCGTCGCTGGTCGCCTCGAACGCGTCGGCGCCGTTCGTGGGAGCGGCGGACAGTAACGCGAAGTGGCCGGTGTCCGCGAGTCTGGCCGACGGCACCTACTACTGGCGGGCCCAGTCGAAGGACGAGAACAATCTGGTCGGGGCGTGGAGCGGTTGGCAGACGCTGAAGGTCGACAGGACCGCACCGGCCACACCGACGATCTCCTCGGCGCAGTTCCCGTTCAAGCAGTGGGGCGCGCAGCTCGGGCAGCAGGGCACGTTCACCTTCGACTCCGGCGGTGACGCTGCCGAGTACACCTGGGCGGTGGACGGCGGTTCCACCACCACGACCACGTCCGCGTCGGCCAGCTACAGGCCGGTGACGGACATGGTGCACACGATGCAGGTCTACGCCACCGACGTCGCGGGCAACAAGTCGACGGTACAGGCGCAGAACGGCTACCAGTTCTGGGTGACGCCCTTGCCGAACCGGTGCTGGAACTGGCGCCTGGACGAGACCTCGGGCAGCACGGCGGCGGACAAGGGCAACACCGACTCCAATGACTCCGTGTGCGCCCCCCTCGAGAACCCGCCCGCCGGGGTGAGCGCCCAAGCCCAACCCGGCACGTTGTCAGGCGGGGTGACATGGGGCTCGGGTTACGTGGGAAATGCCGCCACCTTCTCCGGGTCCGGACAGATCACCACGGCGGGCCCGGTGCTGGACACGTCGAAGAGCTTCACCGTGATGGCCTGGGTTCGACCCACGAGTCTGGGTTCGGCGCAGGAGCAGACCGTGCTCAGCCAGGACGGCAACACGACCAGCCGATTCGCGTTGATGTTCCGCAGGCAGGCCAACAACGGTGCGGGCGGCTGGTGTTTCGGCCTGCGCGACGCCGACGCGGCGGGCACCGGCCCGACGGTGGTCTGCGCCACCGGCCAGATAGGTGACAACACCCGCCCAGCGGACAACCAATGGGTGCACCTCGGCGGGGTGTACAACGCCGAGACCTCGACGCTGCAACTGCACGTCATGGGCAACCAGGACAGCTGTAACGGCGAGATGGCCAGCGCAGCTGCGACCGGCACCGGGTGGGCGGGAGCGGGGTCGCTGGTCATCGGCCGCGGCAAGGCTGACGGCGGCCCGGCGAGCTACTGGCGGGGCAGCGTCGACCAGGTCTACGCCCACCAGCGGGCCCTCAAGCCGTACGAGATCTGCCAGCAGGCCGGACAGTGAACCGCCGCACCACCACCTCCCGCAGCGTCGGCACATCACGGGAAAGAGGCACCGTGCACACGCCCCACCGGAGCTTGTCGGCTTCCACGCACCTGAGCACCCTGGCCCGCCGGGGCCGGTGGCTCGCGTTCCCGCTGACCATGCTGCTGGCCACCACCCTGACCACACAAACCACGGCCAGGGCAGCCCCGGAAGGGTGGAAGCCACCCAAGCCCAAGGACGTCGCGGGCGTGCCCGTCCACGCCGTGAAACCCACCACGCGCAAGCCTCTGGCCCCACCGGCATCAACGGGCGGCCCGCAGAAGGTCGCGTGGCCGGCGGCCGGGTCAGCGCAAGTGGACCTGACCGCGGCCAAGGCTCCGCAGAGCCTGCGCACCGCCGCCACTGCGGCTCCGTCCGCCGCGGCCCAGGCGGGGAGCCTGCCCGTCCGGGTCGCACCGGCCCCCGCCGACACCAAGATCAGCGGTCGGGCGCTCACCGCCGCGGACCGGCCGGGTCGGGTGTCCGTGACGATGCACGACAGGGCAGCCGCCGACCGCGCCGGGGTCAACGGTGTCCTGCTCAGCCTCAGCCGCCCCGGCCCCGCCCCACAGACGGCCGCGGCTCCGCCGGCCACCGCGGCGACCGCGCCGCCGTCTGCGGTGTCGCTGAGCGTGGACTATTCCGGCTTCAGCAAGGCATACGGTGGGGACTGGGCGTCCCGGCTGCGCCTGGTGCAGCTGCCCGCCTGCGCCCTGTCCACGCCCGGTGTCGCTGGTTGCACGACGGCGACCCCAATGGCCTCGGTGAACAACCCGAGGGCGCAGACCCTGACCGCGACCGCACCGCTGGCCGCCGCGAGTTCGGTGTTGGCCGCGACCAGCGGGGCGTCGGGTGACAACGGCGATTACAGCGCCACCGACCTGTCGTCGTCGGCGACGTGGAACGTGGGGCACCAGACCGGGGACTTCACCTGGTCGGTGCCGGTCAAGGTCCCGGACGCCTCCGGTGCGGTCGGCCCGTCGCTGGGGCTGGGGTATTCCTCCGGCAGTGTGGACGGGCTGACCGGTGCCACGAACACGCAGGGCGGCTGGGCCGGTGACGGCTGGTCGATGTGGCCGGGGTTCATCGAGCGCCGTTACAACTCCTGCGCGGACTCGAACCCGCAACACAAGACCGGGGACCTGTGCTGGTTCAACAGCAACGCCACCCTGTCGCTCAACGGCCACGCCGGTGAGCTGATCAAGGACGGGCCGGTGTGGCGGCTGAAGAACGACGACGGCACCATCGCCGAGAAGATCACCGACAACGCCCGCGGCAACGGCGACAACGACAACGAGTACTGGAAGGTCACCACCGCCGACGGAGTTCAGTTCTTCTTCGGCTACCACAAGCTGCCCGGCTGGAGCAGCGGCAACCCGGTCACCGACTCGACCTGGACCGTCCCCGTGTACGGCGACGACGCGGACGACCCTTGCCATGACGACGACTTCGACAAGGCCTGGTGCCAGCAGGCGTGGCGGTGGAATCTCGACTACGTCGTCGACCCGCACGGCAACTCGATGGCCTACTTCTACGGCCACGAGACCGGCGCGTACGGCCGGAACCTGGATGCGGACAAGCGCACGACCTACGACCGTGGCGGCTACCTCAAACGGGTCGAGTACGGGATGCGCCGCGGCGCCGAGTACGACCAGGCCGCCCCGCTGCGCGTGGTGTTCGACACCGCGGAACGCTGCAAGTCCGACTGCTGGAACGGCGCGGCGTGGGATTCCACGCCGAAGAAGTCGGCGTGGCCCGACACCCCGTGGGACCAGTACTGCGAGCAGGGCGACCGCTGCACCGACCAGATCTCGCCCACGTTCTGGTCCTCGCGGCGCCTCGCGAAGATCACCACGCAGAAGCGGACCGGTGCGAGCGCGTACGCCGACATCGACTCGTGGACGCTGCGGCAGGACTTCATCAACGCCGGCACGGGCGAGTCCACCCCGATGTGGCTCAGCGGGGTTACCCACACCGGCCTGCTGAAGGACGTCGCGGACGACCCGAATCCGCACGACCCGGAAAGCAGCCCGGAGATCACGTTCGGCACCGGCGCGGAACCGCTGGACAACCGGGTCGACGCGGTCGGCGACGGCCGCAGCGACCTGGCCCGGTGGCGGATCAAGCAGATCCGCAACGAATCCGGCGGCGACCTGATCATCAGCTACTCACCCGAATCGGACTGCGACCGCGACCACCTGCCGAAGCCGGACAGCAACACCACCCGCTGCATGCCCGCCTACTACTCGTGGCCGGGCACCGGTGAGCCGACCCTGGACTGGTTCCACAAGTACGTCGTCACCCGGGTCGACCAGAACGACCTCGCCACCGACCAGCCGTCCACCACCACGTTCTATGACTACCTGGATGCCCCGGCCTGGCACTACCAGGACGACGAGATCACCAAGGACAAGTTCAAGACCTGGGGCGACTGGCGCGGTTACAGCAAGATGCGGGTTCGGCAAGGCATTGGTACGGGCGAGCAGAGCGTCGTCGAGTACCGGTACCTGCGCGGCATGGACGGCGACAAGCTCGCCGACGGCGGCAAACGCAGCGAATCCGTCAGCGACTGGGGCGGCACGGTCACCGACCATGAAGCGCTCAACGGGTTCCTGCGCCAGGAGATCACCTACAACGGGGCCACCGGCAGCAACGTCGGCCCCGAGATCAGTGCGACGGTGAACACCCCCTGGCGACGTGGACCCACCGCCACCCGTACCCGCAGCGGGGTGACCACCAACGCCTACATGGTGCACACCGGCACGTCGCGGACCCGCACCGCGCTGGCCGCGGGCGGATACCGCTACCGCACCACGACATCCGCGTTCAACGACGACGGCCTGGCCACCACCGTCAACGACACCGGCGACGAGGCCGTCAGCACCGACGACACCTGCATCCGCAACACCTATGCCCGCAACTCTGACGCCTGGATCCTCGACAAGGTCGTCATGAGCGAGAAGCTGTCGGTGCCGTGCGCCGACGCTCCCGAGACGGCGACGCCCGCGACGGTCGTCTCCCGCACCCGCACGTTCTACGACACCTACACCGACGACGCGTCATTCGGGAAAGCCCCGACCCGGGGTGACGTCGTCCGGGTCGAACAGCTCGACTCATGGTCCGGCAGCACCCCGAAATACGCCCGTACCCAATCGAGCGCCTACGACGCGGTGGGGCGGGTCACGGCGACCACGGACGCCCGCGGCTACACGACCAGTACGGACTACACGGTGACGAACGGGCTGGTCACCCGGACCGTGGTCACGAACCCGCTGCAGCAGAAGACCACCACGACCGTGGAACCCGCGTGGGGCGCGTCCACGACGATCAGCGACGCCAACAAAATCACGGCCACCCTGCGCTACGACGCATTCGGCCGGCTGACCACGGTCTGGCTGCCCGGGACCAGCACGAGTGCTCCCGCGGACACCAAGTTCACCTACAAGCTGCGCCAGACGGGCGGGCCCAGCTACGTCACCGCGGATAACCTGCTGCACAACGGCACCTACAAGAAGTCCGTCACCCTCTACGACGGATTCCTGCGCCAGCGGCAGTTGCAGACGCCCGCCACCGGCGGCGGCCGGCTGCTTACCGACACCTTCTACACCACCCGCGGGGTCGTCGACTGGACCTCCGAGCCGTATTACGACTCCACCAACAGTGGCGTCAGTACCGACCTCGGACGTCCGCAAGGACAGATCCCCGCCATCAACCAGACCGTCTACGACGGCGCCGGACGGGCCAAGGCCACCATCCTCACCGCCAACGGCACCGAGAAGTGGCGCACCACCACCACCTACGGTGGCGACCGGACCAGCGTCACCCCACCGTCGGGCGGGACCGCCACCACCACCCTGACCGACATCGCGGGCCGCCCCACCGTGCTGCGGCAGTACAAGAACCCCGCCGATGTCGGCAAAAACGACCCCGCCCTGTTCGACACATCGAGGTTCACCTACGACCTCGCCGGTAACCTCAAGACGCTGACCGACGCCGCCGGCAACACCTGGTCCTACACCTACGACCTGCGTGGACGGCGGACCGCCGCCAAGGACCCCGACACCGGGACCAGCACCACGACCTACGACGCGGCCGGCAACATCAGCACCGCCACCGACAGCCTCAACCACGTTCTCGCCTACACCTACGACGAACTCGGCCGCAAGACCAGCGTCCGCGACGGCTCCGCCACCGGCACCAAACGCGCCGAATGGCTGTACGACACCCTGACCAACGGCATCGGCAAACTGACCAAGTCGATCCGCTGGGCCGGCGGCGTCGCCTACGAGAACCGCGTCGACGGCTACAACACCCGTGGAGCGCCCACCGGCACCTCCGTGGTCCTGCCCGCCAGCGCCGGGGCGCTGTGCGCCAGCGAATCCGCCGCCCCCTGCACCTACAGCAGTCCGGTCACCTACAAGAGCCCCGGCACCCTGCTCAGCAGTACCCGCCCCCAGGCCGGCGGGATGGCCAAGGAGAAACTCACCTTCGGCTACAACGACGTCGGCGCGCCGACCAGCATCATCTCGCCCATCCAGATCTACGCCGACGCCGGGTACAACAAACTCGGCCAGCCCATCAGCCAGACGTTCGGCAACTACGGCTCCCGCGTCGCGGTCACCTCCAGCTTCGACGAACCGACCCGCCGGCTGATGAGCACCAACGTCGTCCCCGAGCTGAAGAACGAAGCCGTCAACTTCGGCTACGAGTACGCCAATTCCGGCAACGTCACCAAGATCACCGACACGGCGCAGGGCCAGACGCCCGACATCCAGTGTTTCGACTACGACTACCTCGGCCGCCTCACCACCGCCCGCACCACCGCGACCAACGACTGCGGCAGCGCACCCGGCCTCGGCAACCTCGGCAGCTCCTCGCCGTACTGGTATGCCTGGCAGTACAACACCATCGGCAACCGGACCAAGGAAACCCGCTACGCCGCGGCGGGTAACGCGGTCACCGACTACGCCTACCCCGCCTCCGGTTCTGCGTCGGTGCGCCCGCACGCGCTGACCCAGGTCATCACGACCATCGGCGGCCAGAGCACCACCCGCGCGTTCGGCTACGACAACGCAGGCAACACCACGACCCGGACCACCGAGTCCGGCACCCCGCAAACCCTGACCTGGGACGCCGAGAGCCACCTCGACACCCTCACCGAGGCCGGCAAGACAACCGCGTTCATCTACGACGCCGACGGCAACCGCCTCATCCGCAAGACCCCTTCGGGCAGCACCCTGTACCTGCCTGACGGCACCGAAGTCGCGGTGGCCGCGGGTTCCAGCACCGCCACCGCCACCCGCTACTACAACCACCTCGGCGCGACCATCGCCATGCGCACCACTGGCGGGCTGAACTGGATCGTCGGTGACCACCACGGCACCGCCGAACTCACCATCGCCGCCAGCGGCCTCGCCGTCACCAAACGCCGCACCCTGCCATTCGGCGACGCCCGCAGCAACCCCACCGGATGGCCTACGGCGTTCGACAAGGGCTTCCTTGGCGGCACCAAGGACCCCACCGAGCTGACCCACCTCGGCGCCCGCGAGTACGACCCCGGCCTCGGCCGGTTCATCTCCGTCGACCCGCTGCAGAACACCGCCGACCCGCAACAGTGGAACGCCTACGCGTACGCCGGCAACAACCCCGCCACCCTCGCCGACCCCAGCGGGCTCATGCCCCCGCTCAGCGACCGCGGCGACGTCCAGCACAGCTCCTGCTACGACGCGTGCCAGCGGGCGGCCACCGCCTCCTACCGCCGGTCCATCCCGTCCGGCACCGCCGAGGTCGACTACACCGAGGGCCACCCGAACGTCTGCGTCCGTGGCTACTTCTGCATGGACGACCGGCAGGTCACCCGCCCTCACGAGTACATCAACGCCTACAACGCGGAACTCGACCGCAGCCGCGCGAAATGGGGTGAGCTCACCGACGTCCAGATCAGTAACGCGATGGCCACCGCGTGCATGGCCCACGGCGACCAAGACCCCAACGACAACAACTGCAGCACCTGGACCTACAACGACCTGCAGAACATCGCCGGCGCCAAGACCGTAGCCGCCTACGAGAAGGCGCACGGCGTCAACAAATTCCGTGCTGCCGAGGCCTCCGGCTTCGCCATCCTCGAATTTGTCGCCGGCCTACCCGGCTGCATGCTCAAGGGTGCCGTCGGCGCAGACCGGCGCAGAAGTTTCTCCGGCGACACCGAAGTCTTCATCAGCGAGCACACCACCAAGAAGATCAAGGACCTCCGGGCCGGTGACGAAGTCTTCGCTACCGACCCCGAAACCGGCGACCACGGACTCCGCACGGTCGACATCGTGTGGGTCCACAAAGATGACCTTTACACCCTCATCGTCAACGGCGAACGCCTCACCACCACCGAAGACCACCCCTTCTGGAACGACACCGACCAGCAATGGGAACGTGCCGACCAACTCGACGTCGGCGATCGCCTCCGCACCCCCGACGGCGCCGCCGCCCGCGTCGATGGATTCACCACAGCCACGCACCACATCGCAGACGCCTACAACCTCACCATCGACGGCATTCACACGTACTATGTGCTCGCTGGCAACACCCCGGTGCTCGTGCACAACGACGGCGAATACCCAACTAGTGGCACCATCGTGTCCCGCGGTACGATGAAGATTCAAATCTATGCGAACGACCACGGGCCGCCCCATGCTCATCTCAAGGATGGTAAGTTCGATATTCAGATTGGCCAGAATGGTAAGCCGCTGAACTCGGATGTGACGCTGAATTCCAAGCAGCAGGCATTCGTCGATGAGAACATAAAAACAATTCGGGGAAGCATCGGAGCGAAGATGCGCGAGTATCGGCTGAGCGGTGGTGGATGCTGATGGGATCGCTTGATGACGCGGTAGGGCGGCTTGCTCGAGTTGTCGGCGTCACCCCTGGTGACTTGGGCGATGAACACGCTCGCTGGGAAATCTACCTTAAAGCGATGAACCTTCCTGCTGCACATGAGCTGCTGATTCGGGCTGTCGACGCTGAAAGTGACGACAACCTCGCGACTTCCGTCGTTCTGCGTATGATTGAAAAAAACGGCGAGGCGGAACGTATTGATTGGGTAAATGCGCTTCGAGGAGACAAACGGGACTACGCTCATCGTCGCGCGCTGGAACTGTTGGTCCTGGAGCGCATTATATCGGGAGCGATCGACTCGACCGAGGTGGCACAAAAAATAGACGGATGGACGGATTGGCTTCAGATGCGAATAGCTGATTCGGCTACCAGCCCGGGAATTCTCGATATCGTGGGCGAGGTTGGGAGAACTCGACGTATCCGCAACGCGGCTAAGGGTCGGCGAGCGGAAGTCGGAGGAGAGTGATGGCGGCCAATGGTGAACAGTTTGTGCGTGGTACGGCGGCTACAGTCGGTCAAGGCGGTGCCTCCAGAGGCGTGATGGTGCGCTCGGGTTGCCGTCATCGGGTGGATTGCGTCGGCCAGCATCGATCTTCGGGCCGGTGCGCGGAAATCGGATGGCGGCAGACCTTGTAGACCCAGGGCAGTCAAACCTGTCCTGGGTCTCGGCGAAGCACCTCGCGGCCCCATTGGGGGACGATCTGGACTGCACGTTGGTGCCATCGGCGATGGTGGCGTGCGCGCGGGGTCGGAACGGCTTTAGCGCGTGCGCGCAGTCCGGCGCAGCCGGGCCGTTTCTTGATTATGTAGAGCAGTTTTGAACCAGCCTGGTCGCGGCCGGATTACTGCTTGGGTTCGCGGGTGCGGCTGCTGCGCAGCTTGGCGGGCGCGGCTGGCGGCTCGGCGTCACTGGTGACTGCCGCGATGGCGGGTGGCTTGGCGAAGTTGCCGTGGTCGGTCTGGTATCTGATCACTTCGTCGATGAGCGGGCCGTGGGTGTCGGCGTGGTCGAGCAGGTCTTGCAGGGCGGCGTTTTTGTCGGCGATGGTGTGGGCCTGGTGGGTTGTGACGCAGGAATCATTCATTACACGATCGCGCACGACCGCTATGGGGGATGCCCGTCGTTGGTCGAGCACAGGTGCTCCAGAACTCGAGAAATGACGGAGCTCCGCCGGTAATTCTTGCTACCCCGCCGTTGGAACCTGGCGCTGGCATGGGCTCGGATAGGGAAGTCGAAGTGGTGAATAATGCGTCGCGAATGATTGGCCTGGCAGTCGCTGAATGGGTAGGTTCTCCACTCTTTCCCAGCCATTCCGCTGATGCCGTGTGCTTGATACATATCGAGGGCGCTGGGCTCGACTTCGGCGATTTCGCTGCGATAGCACGAGGCGCTAGTCGGGCGATCGAGGTTCATGGCGGTGAGCCCAGGTAGATTGCAGAGAGAGTGCGGGATGGGTGATAATTGGTATGCGACTGAATGGGAGATGTACAAGTCTGGTCTTGCCGTTCGGGTCGGCAACCGTTCGTGGGATAGCAGAACATTCTATGATGGCGGAAAGGTTGTGAACTTCCCGCAGCCAACTTTCCCCAAGCCAGGGGCTGAGTTGTTGCAGGTCATGACGTCTTGGGATAGATCCTTCAGGTTGTGGGACTACTCTATAAGCCACTCGACGCTACTTCTGCGCAGTGTTGGCAGTGGCAGCGAAATGCCGAGTCGGATCGATGTCGCATTCTTTGGAGTTCGAGCGCTCCATCTTCGGGACGACTATCAGAGCCTCAGTATCGAGAAGTCCTCAGAAATGTTTGCGGACGGAGTCCTCGACGTAAGTGTCACGGCAGCTGAGCCGCTCGCAAGATATCTGGTCAACGGCGGACCGGACTACATATCGGCAACGAATGTCGCTTGGGAAGAGGACGACGGAGATCATCGAAGCCCATCACGTTTCGGACCGCTGCGGGGGACGCCCTGAGGGTGAGGGCTGATGGGGCTGCAGGGCGATCAATCGTGGCGGCGTGCAAATTCGTGCCCTGGCGTGCGCCCCGGTTGCTGCCACGATTGATGTCAGGTGATCATCGACATGCGTGACATTCGATGTAATTGGGGGATCACGTGCATGAGGTTGGCGGTCCGCGTTTGCTCGGCGTGCATGCGGGCCGTAGGCCTTCGGCGGTGCGCGCGGCCCGGTCGTGGCTTCGACTACGTGTGAGGGACGCCCTGACGGCGGGGTTGGGCGGGCTGTAGCGACGACGTGTCCTCGCGGCGTGCTCCCGCCGACGTCGCCGCTGCTGCCGTTCGACCGCAAGGCCGAGCACTTCCAGGCCTTCACCGACATCGCCTGCGCCCTGGTCGGCTACCGCCGCCCTCAGAAGATCACCAGTTGAGACGCACCCTACGCATCTAACTCCACCTACTACTGGAGCTTGACGAAGCCATAGGGACACTGCCCGCCGCTCAGCAAGGGGTGCCCGGGCACGCAGAGCGTGCCGGGCACCCGGATCCCCGTGTTACGGACGGACTCGCTCGACGGCCAGCGTCCAGTCGTCGAGGCGCACCAGGGTCGCACCGGCCACCGTGCCGGCCTGGACCTGCACCCGGTAGGCGCCCGCCGGCAGGAACGGCGAGGTGCGTTCGATGGCGTGGCTCTCCCAGGTGTCGGAGGTGCTGCCCGAGTCGAACGCGAAGTCGGTGCCGACCACCGGGTTGAGTTCGAAGATGGTGCCGTTGGGCCGGATCACGATGATGCGCACGGAGCACCAGCCGCCGCCCGCGCAGTACGACTCCGCGCTGAACCGGGCGTCGATCATCTTGCGGGTGCCGGCGGGCACGACGACCGTGGTGGCGGCGCCGGGCACATTGACGTAGGCGGCAGCGGCGGTGGCCCAGGCGTCCGTCTGGTGGACGTACCGCTGCTGGTCGGTGAACGTGCCGACGCGACCGGTGAGTACCGCGTGCGCGACCGTGCCGGTGAGTACGACGGCCGCGAACGCGGCGACTGCCGTGACAATCTTGGCGAGCCTGGACATTGTGATCCCCCTCGATTCCGGCGCCGCGGCCCCCCTGCCGGGCGCTGGGTATTCAGAGTGGGGGTACAAAAGGTGTATTGCCACAAGAATCGGTGCGGGGTCCTTGATCCGACACTTCGGTGTGGATCGTCCTCGGAGGACTTCCCGTGGTCGGCATGCACCGGGTCGACGGCGATTGTCCCCGCCCTGCTCTGAGCGTGTTCATCCACGATGGATGGTGACGATCGTGGCGTGGTGAATGCGGAACCGCAGGCCGTTTTCGCATGATCAAGTTAGGTTGGGCTAACTTCTGCGGATAGCGGACGAACTGGCCGAAACGGATGCACGACCCGGTGGCCGGATGGAGACTACGGTCATGACGGCGACCTCGACGGACCTCGACCAACTGTCGATCAACGCGATCCGTGCGCTCGCGATGGACGCGGTGCAGGCCGCGAACTCCGGGCACCCGGGAACCCCGATGGCGCTGGCGCCGGTGGCGTACACATTGTGGCAGCGGTTCCTGCGCTTCGACCCCGAGCTGCCGATCTGGGCCAACCGGGACCGGTTCGTGCTCTCCGCCGGGCACGCGTCCACGCTGCTCTACTCGCTGCTGCACCTGTCCGGCGTCAAGGCAGTCAACGCCGACTACGAGACGATCGGCGACCCCGCGGTCTCCCTGGACGACCTGCGGAACTTCCGGCAGCTCGAGTCGAAGTGCCCGGGCCACCCCGAGTACCGGTGGACCTCCGGGGTGGAGACCACCACCGGGCCGCTCGGCACCGGCATCGCCACCAGCGTCGGCATGGCGATGGCCGAACGCTGGCTGGCCGCCCGGTTCAACCGGCCCGGCTTCGAATTGTTCGACTACGACGTGTACTCCGTGTGCGGCGACGGCGACATGATGGAGGGCGTCGGCCAGGAGGCGGCCAGCCTCGCCGGCCACCTGCGGCTGGCCAATCTCTGCTGGATCTACGACAACAACCGGATCACCATCGAGGGCGACACTCACCTGGCGTTCAGCGACGACGTCGCGACCCGCTTCATCGGGTACGGCTGGAACGTCACCCGCGTGGGCGATGCCAACGACCTGGCGATGCTCGACCGGGCGTACACGGTGTTCCGGCGGGAGGACGACCGGCCCACCCTGATCATCGTCGACAGCCACATCGGGTACGGCGCCCCCACCAAGCAGGGCACCGCGGCGGCGCACGGAGAACCGCTCGGCGTCGACGAGGTACGGGCGGCCAAGGAGTTCTTCGGCTGGCCCACCGAGCCCGCCTTCCACGTGCCGAAAGAGGTCTACACCCACTTCGCGAACGGCGGCGGCGCCCGCGGAGCCGAACTGCGGCACAAGTGGGAGGCCGAGTTCGCCGCGTACGCCCAGCAGTTCCCCGACCTGGCCGACGAACTCAACCGGATGCAGAAACGCACCCTGCCCGACGGCTGGGACGCCGACATCCCCACGTTCGAGGCGGACCCGAAAGGGCTGGCCACCCGCGAGTCCAACGGGCGGGTGCTCAACGCGGTCGCGGGCCGGGTCCCGTGGCTGGTCGGCGGATCAGCCGACCTCGCCCCGTCCACCAAGACCCTGATGAAAGGGCAGGGCTCCTTCGAGCCCGGCGGCTACGACGGGCGCAACCTGCACTTCGGTGTCCGCGAGCACGCCGCGGCCGCGGTCGCCAACGGGCTGGCGCTGTCGAAGCTGCGCGCGTACCAGGCCGGGTTCCTGATCTTCCATGACTTCCAGCGCGGCGCGGTCCGGCTCTCCGCCCTGATGGAACTGCCGGTGATCCACGTCTACACCCACGACTCGATCGGGGTCGGGGAGGACGGTCCCACCCACCAGCCGGTCGAGCACCTGGCCTCGCTGCGCGCCATGCCCGGCATGATCGACCTGCGGCCCGCGGACGCCAACGAGGTCGCCGAGGCGTGGCGGTTCCTCATGCCGCTGCGGCACGAGCCCGTGGCGCTGGTGCTGTCCCGGCAGGCGCTGCCCACCCTCGACCGGTCGAAGTACGCGCCCGCCTCCGGCCTGGCCCGCGGCGCGTACGTGCTGGCTGACCCGCCCGGCGGCGACCCCGAGGTCATCCTCATCGCCACCGGCAGCGAGGTGTCCCTGGCGGTGGCCGCGCACGAGGAGCTCACCGGCGAGGGGATCCGCAGCCGGGTGGTCAGCCTGCCGTCGTGGGAGCTGTTCGCCCGGCAGCCGAAGGAGTACCAGGAGCAGGTGCTGCCGCCCGCGGTGACCGCCCGGGTGGCGATCGAGCAGGCGTCCGCGTTCGGCTGGGAACGGTACGCCGGCACCGAGGGCGCGATCGTGGCCATGTCCACGTTCGGTGAGTCCGCGCCGCTGAAGGCGCTGCAGACGCGGTTCGGATTCACCCCCGAGGCGGTGGCGCAGAAAGCCCGCGAGCAGATCGCGCGGCACCGGGGAGACGGCTCCACGGTCAGCGCCCCGGATCACGGCTGACACGCGAAACATCCGCCCCGCGAACCGCGGGGCGGATGTTTCGTCAGCCCGTACACCGGAGTTGCGGCGCCGGTGCGGGCCGGGGGTCAGCCGTTGGCGCGGAACGCGACCCAGGCGTCGCTCATCCGCTTGGCCTGACCCGGGGTGAACATGTTCATGCAGGCGTCCTGCGTGTAGTCCATGAAGTTGTGGATGGGGTCGAGCCCGGGCGCCGTGCAGGTGTCCGCGCCCTCGGGGCAGTTGAACTGCGCGGCCGCCTCCGACGGTGTGTCGTCGACGTGGTCGCCCTTCTTCTTGCACCCGTTCTCGAAGGTGTGCTCCAGCGCCAGCCAGTGCCCGGTCTCGTGGGTCAGGGTGTCGCCCTCGGAGTAGTCACCCGCGGTGCCGCCCGGCATCGTCTCGCCGATCATCACCACGCCGTCCATGTAGCTGCGGCCGTTGGAGGTGACCTTCTTCGGGAAGTACGACCAGCCGAGCACGCCGTCGGCGATGTTGGCCGCGTACACGTTCAGGGTGCGGGCGCCGCCGGAGTGCAGCGCCGTCTTCATGGCCTTCTCCGCCTTGCCCGGCTTGATGTTGTACCAGGCGCTGTTGACCGTCCACGTCGTACCCGTGAGCTTGAAGCGGAACGGCGTGTCCGACGCGTTCTTGGCGGTCTTACCCGAGTACGAGTTGTTCAGCACCGCCATCTGCGCGATGATCATGCCCTGCCAGCGCGCCTTCTCCGCCGCGCTGTACGCGTGGTCGGAGATCATGTGGAAGACCGTGGGGACGGTGACGCTTCCGTTCGGCAGGCGCTTCGAGTTCTTCATGCCCTCGTACACCTTGGCGTCGGCACTTCCGTACCGTTCCGGGTCCTGGACCTTGCTGCCGCGGGCCAGGCGGGCCTGGTTGGACGCGTCCGCCGCGCACGCCTGGACGGCGGGGGAGGCCGCCAGGGCCGAGGTGGCGCCGACCGTGCCCGACGCCGCACCGGACGCAGCGACCAGCGCCGCTCCACCGGTCAGCAGCGCCAGCCGCTGGGTCCAACTCCTGTGCATAGTCTGCGCCCTTCGTGGTTCGGGATCGCCGGCGCCGCGGTCCGCGACGCTTGTCGCGGGCGGCATCCGTGCGGTTCGCACGGTGGCCGTGATCGCTGTTCCCATCGGACGCGCTGCTCAGCGCAGACTCAACTGAAGATCAAACGTGGCTCAAGCTCGGTCGGCCAGCTGACCGCGCGGGTCGATGCAGACCCGGTTGCGGCCCGCGTCCTTGGCCGCGTACAGCGCCTCGTCGGCGCGCGCCAGCACGGTCGCCGGCGTGCAGTCCGCGGTGGCGGCCGTGACGCCGACGCTCACCGTCACCGGCAGCCCGCCGGTGATCTGCCCCCACGGATGGTCGGCCACCGTCCGGCGCAGATCTTCCAGCCGGAACGCGGCGCCCGCCAGGTCGGTGCCCGTCATGGCGATCAGGAACTCCTCGCCGCCGAGCCGCGCGACGAACCCCGACGGCCCGGTGCGCATGCCCTCCAGCAACTCGGCGACCGCGACCAGCACCCGGTCGCCGGTCCCGTGTGAGCGCAGGTCGTTGACCCGTTTGAAGTGGTCGAGGTCGAGCAGGGCCACCGCCACGCCGGTGCCGTCGGCCCGCGCCTGAGCCAGCAGTGCGGGCAGCCGCTCGTCGACCGCACGCCGGTTCTTCAACCCGGTCAGCGGGTCGTGACGGGCCTGCTCCCGGAACGTCTCGGCCTGCCGCCGGGCCTCCTTCACCTCGAAGACGGCCTGCCGGTTGCGCGCCTGCGCCTCCCGCTGCCGGCAGTGCAGCTCCTTCTCCGCGAGGTGGTACTCGTGCAGCGTCGTGTAAGCGCGCTCGAAGTCCCGGGCCGCGGCGTAAAGCTGGCTCTGCTCGTACAGTGCGCGAACGGTCAGCAGGCGGAAACCGTGCGTCTCGCACAGCTTCCGGCTCTGGTCGAGGGTGGCCTGCGCGGCGGCCAGGTCACCACGGCAGCGCTGGGCCGTGGCCAGGGTCTGCAGGATCTCCGCCTCGGCGTCGCACTCTTCCTTCTCCGTCGCGTACCGGGCCAGGGCCTGGCGGGCCATCTGCTCGGCCGCGTCGTAGTCGCCCAGCCGCAGCTGCACGTGTGCGAACGTGTCCAGCTCCGACGAGTCCAGCTCCCACCCGCACGCCACGCTCACCTCGCGCAGCCGCTCGAGCACCGCCTGGGCGCGGTGGGCGTCCCCGAGCGTGCATTCCTTGTACGCGTAGTTGTTCAACGCCATGGTGCGGCAGCTGACCTCGCCCAGGGCGATCGCCGCCCGCTCGGCCTGCTCGTACCGTTCCCGGGCCTCGGGCATCGAACCCGTGTCGGCGTACGCGTCGGCCAGCTTGACCAGGTACGAGATGTGCAGCGCCGGCTTCGTGCCCTCGTCCAGGGCGTCCACGGCCTGGATCATGTGATCGAGGTTGGCGCTCAGGTCACCCATCGTCAGGTGGGTGCGGGCCAGCAGCATGTGCGCCCGCGCCAGCAGCGGCCGGCAGTCGTTGTCGGCGGCCCACGCCTCGGCCTGCCACATCAGCTTCACCGCGTCGGCCAGCACGCTGCGGCGGTCGAGCAGGTCGGCGCGCAGCAGGCGGGCGCGCCACAGCACCGTCTCCGCACCGGCCGCCGCGGCCGCCTCCTCCAGAGCCACGACCCGGGGCATGGTCTGGTCGACGTCGTACGCGCCGTGCGTCTCCAGCTCGTCCAGCTGCGCAGCCAGGGCCTCCGCGATGCGCGCGGAGCTGTCGTCGGGGGACGGCGCGGTGCGCGGACGGTGCGCCGCCGACACGTCCATGCATCGCCTCCCCTGGGCAGATCCCCGTTCGCGGACCACACCCTGATCCCCGGCGCTCATCGACCGCGCCGGGCGTGACTTGAGGATTCCGGGCGGCGGACGCTCGTGCGTTTCACACCCGTTTCGTTCCGTCCCACGAGCCTCATGAGAGCGTGGTCACATCGTCACGGTCCGCAAGCGTCGAGCGTGGCGGTTCGATTGACAGTCGGCCCGGGGCGCGTCTAGTCTCGCAACGCAGTGAGAACTCTGCGCCACGCTGGGCGCAGGCCGGGGTCGAGAGGCGCTGCGACGGACCGGAGCCGCGGGAGCGGACCGGGTCCGCCACGCTCGGCCCCCGGTTGACGAATCGCTAAGGGCGCCTCCTACCGGAGGTGCCCTTTCTGCATCTCCCGGTACATGGAAGCGTTAGCCGGTCCAGCCGGCTCAGGCACACATGGAAGGGACGCAATGAGCGCCAAGCTGCAAGAGATCAACGGGGTCCAGTTCGCAGTGGCTGACCTCTCGCTGGCCGCGTTCGGCCGGCACCAGATGCGCCTCGCCGAGCACGAGATGCCCGGCCTCATGTCCATCCGCGAGGAGTTCAAGGCCGCGCAGCCGCTGCGTGGCGCGCGGATCGCCGGCTCGCTGCACATGACCATTCAGACCGCCGTGCTCATCGAGACGCTGGTCGCGCTCGGTGCCCAGGTGCGCTGGGTGTCCTGCAACATCTTCTCGACCCAGGACGAGGCCGCCGCGGCGATCGTGGTCGGCCCCGAGGGCACGGTCGAGGCCCCCTCCGGCACTCCGGTCTTCGCCTGGAAGGGCGAGACGCTGGAGGAGTACTGGTGGTGCACCGAGCAGCTGTTCGACTTCGGCGACGGCCTCGGCCCGAACATGATCCTCGACGACGGCGGCGACGCCACCCTGCTCGTGCACAAGGGCGTCGAGTTCGAGGCGGCCGGTGCGGTGCCCGCGACCACCGCCGAGGACAACCACGAGTACACGATCATCCTCGACACCCTGCGCCGCAGCCTGGCGTCCGACTCGCAGCGGTTCACCAAGATGGCCGCCGAGATCAAGGGCGTCACCGAGGAGACCACCACCGGCGTGGCCCGGCTCTACAAGTTCGCCAAGACCGGCGAGCTGCTCTTCCCGGCGATCAACGTCAACGACTCGGTCACCAAGAGCAAGTTCGACAACAAGTACGGCATCCGCCACTCGCTGGTCGACGGCCTCAACCGGGCCACCGACGTCATGCTCGGCGGCAAGCTGGCCGTGGTCTGCGGCTACGGCGACGTCGGCAAGGGCTCGGCCGAGACGCTGCGCGGCCAGGGTGCCCGCGTCGTGGTCACCGAGATCGACCCGATCTGCGCGCTGCAGGCGGCGATGGACGGCATGCAGGTCGTCCGCCTCGAAGACGTGGTCGGCGAGGCCGACATCTTCATCACCACCACCGGCGGCACCGAGATCATCACGGTCGAGCACATGGCCGCGATGAAGCACAACGCCATCGTCGGCAACGTCGGCCACTTCGACGACGAGATCGACATGGCCGGCCTCGCCAAGGTGCCCGGCATCGAGAAGGTCGAGGTCAAGCCGCAGGTCCACGAGTGGCGCTTCCCGGACGGGCACGCGATCATCGTGCTCTCCGAGGGCCGCCTGATGAACCTCGGCAACGCCACGGGCCACCCGAGCTTCGTCATGTCGAACTCGTTCACCAACCAGGTGATCGCGCAGATCGAGCTGTGGACCAAGCCCGGCGAGTACGACAAGCAGGTCTACGTGCTGCCGAAGCACCTGGACGAGAAGGTCGCCCGGCTGCACCTGGACGCGCTCGGCGTCCGGCTGACCACGCTGACCAAGAAGCAGGCGGAGTACCTCGGCGTGGACGTCGAGGGTCCGTTCAAGCCCGAGCACTACCGGTACTGACGACCGTGTCCGGTGCGCCGCCGCCCCGCGGTGGCGCACCGGGTGCGTGTCACCGCGGGGTCAGGGCCGCCCGCAGTGTCGTGGCGACCTGGTGCAGTGCGGGCTCCGCGGCGTCGAACATGGCCATCTTGCGGAAGAATCCGTGGCCCACACCGAGATAGCGCACCGCGATCGTCGGCACGCCCGCCTCCGTGAGCCGGGCCGCGTACCGTTCCGCCTCGTCGCGCAGCACATCGTTTCCCGCCGTGACGATCAGGGTCGGTGGCAAACCGGCCAGCTCCGCCCGCAGCGGTGACACGTCGGGCCCGGTCCGGTCACCCGGCACGTACGCGTCCCAGTAGAAGCGCATCTCCTCGGCGCCGAGGTCGGCGTCGCCCGCGTCCGGGTAGTCCATGTCCGGATCGATGACCGGATACACCAGCACCTGACAGGCGTACGGGCGGCCGTGGTCGCGGGCCCGGCGGGCGACGACCGTGGCCAGATGCCCACCGGCCGAGTCACCGGCCACCCCGACGCGTTCCGTGCTCACCCCGAGCGTTTCGGTGCCGTGCTCGTACAGCCAACGGACGGCGCGCTCGGCATCCTCCAGCGCGGCGGGATGAGGGTGTTCCGGCGCGAGCCGGTAGCCGACCGCCAGCACCGCGCAGCCGGAGAGGGCGACCAGTCGGCGGCAGATGCCGTGGTGGGTCTCGAAACCACCCATCACCCAGCCGCCGCCGTGCAGATACACCACCACCGGCGCGAGCGCACCGCCGGGATGGTAGAGGCGGCACGGTACGCCGCCCGCGTCGACGTCACGCTCCACGGTCGCCGGTGCGACATCGCCCACTTCGACACCGGCGGCGTCCACCATGCTCCGCCGGGCCGCCGGAAGGGTTTCGCGGGTCATCACCGCGCCCGGCTGGACGGCGGTGGCCGCGTGGGTCTGGGGGTGCGGAGGCATGGACGCTCGCATTCCTTGTCAGCGGGCAACTCGCGCCACCCTATCGACCGGCCGCGGTGCTGCCGACGGTGACCGGGCGCGGTCCGGTAGACCATGACCGCCGCCGTGCTGCCGACGGTGACCGTCCGCGCGGGACGGCCACCGTCAGTCGCGTTCGGTCAGCCCTGCCCGCCGCTCGACGCGGCCGAGCGCAGCCGGCGCACCCATCCGGCGGCGGTGTGCCTCGGCACCTCGTAGTGGGCGGCCACCGCCGACGTGCTGCCCAGCCGCTGGTGCACGGCGGCCAGATCCTCCGGCACCCGCCGGTACGCCCGTCCCGCCGTCTGCACGGTCGCGCCACGCCTCGTGGACTTCTCGGCCGCCTTGCGAGCGGTGCTGACCGGGTTCGGCTTCGCCGGTGCGTTCCGGGCCGTACCCCGAGAGGTGGTCTTCGCGGACGTGCCGGCCTTCTTGGCCGCCGGGCGTGCGGCCTTGGCGGCGGTTTTCACGGCGGGCTTGGTGACCTTGGTGGTGGGCCGTGCGGTTTCCGCGGCGGCCTTGGTGGCTCTGGTGGCCTTGGTGGCCTTGGTGGTGGGCGGCGCGGTCTTCGCGGTGGCCTTGGTGGTGGGTCGTGCGGTCTTCGCGGGAGCCTTCGTGGCCTTCGCGGTCGGCCGTGGGGCCGACGCCGTCGTGGTCTTCGCGGTGGCCTTGGTGGTCGGCCGGGTGCCGTTCGCGGTCGGCGTTGCGCTCGTGGCGGCCGCCTTCGTGGCCGCACCGCGCGGGGCCGCCTTGCGGGCCGCCTTCTTCGCCGGGCCTCGGCGGGTGGTCGTGCCCGCCGCCGTCCGGGTGGCGCCGCGCCGGGTCCTGGTCGGCTCGGCCGTGGCGTCGGCCTGCGGCACCGCGGCGTCGTCGGCCGGTGCCGCCGAATCCGTGGTGCCGATCGGCGTCGTGAGCTCCTCGGCGGACACCGGCGCGGTGACCAACTCCGCCGCCAGCGCCTCGGGATCGGCCGCCGGTGCCGGCTCGGCAGCGGCCGGTTCCGTGGTGGCTGCCGCGGGTACGGCCTGCTCGGTGGCGTCGGCTGATGCGCTGTGCTCGGCGGCGTCGGCCGCTGCGCTGTGCTCGGTGGCATCGGTCGCTGTTGCCGCATCCGCTGCGAAGGACGGGTCTTCCGCGGTGACCGGTGCGGAGGCGCCGATTGCCGAAGCGGTCGTCCCGGTCGCGCCGCCGGTGAGGGTGTGACCCGGCTGCGGCGCCGGGGCGCTGATCGCCCGCAGGAGCAGGTTGACGTCGACATTGGGCATCTGGCGCTCGCCGGTCAGGCCCTCGGCCGCGTGCAGGTGCACATCGGTGATGCGGACGTGGCCATCCGCCGCGCCGACCACGAGGGTCGTGGTGACGCCGTCGTCGTGATGAGGAGTGATGGTGATGGTGTACTTGTCCATGACAGTCCTTCAGGGAATGGGTATTGAGCCCGCGCGCTGAGCGCCTTCCCCCGACAGGCGATGACGCCGACCGTACCGACGTATGGTGAGGGTCGCCAATGTACCCGCTTGTGCAGAGGTGAGGTTAACTCACCTGCCTGTGAGTGAATCTCTTCGCCATCCGGGCACGGCGTGATAGACATGCATCCCCGTCGATTTCTCTGTCGCGAGGATGTTGGCCATGGGTCAGTGGACTGTCCGGTCATTGGTGATTCCCGCGATTGTCGCCGCCCTGGCGCCCTGGGCGCCGGCCTCGGTAGCCGGTCCGGATGACGGGCCGCCGACGGCCGCCCCCGTCATCCGTGCCGCACAGGCATGGACGCCGCCGCTGAGCACGCGGGGGCGGTACATCGTGGATGCCACCGGCCAGCGGTTCAAGTTGCGGTCGGGCAACTGGCACGGCGCCAGTGGCACCTGGACCGGCTCGGGCGATGTGAACGACAACGCCAACCACCACGCGGGGGAGAATTCGGGACGCATCCCGCTGGGTCTGGACCGGGCGCCGATCGATCAGATCGTCGCCGGTTTCCAGCAGGTCGGCGTCAACAGCGTCCGGCTTCCGTTCTCCAACGAGATGGTGCACGACCAGCAACCGGTGACCGACGTGGCGGTGGCGGCCAATCCGCAATGGCGCGGACTGACTCCGCTGCGGGTCTACGACGGGGTGGTCGCGGCGCTGACCGGCGCGGGCATCGCGGTGATTCTGAACAATCACACGAACACCACCCGCTGGTGCTGCGGCGTCGATGGCAACGAGCGGTGGAACGCGAGCCAGGCGACGTCGGCGTGGGAGGACGACTGGCTCTTCATGGCCCGCCGGTATCGCGACAACGGACGAGTGGTCGGCGCGGACCTCTACAACGAGGTACGCCGTTCCGTGTGGGACGACCCGAACTGGGGACTGGGCGACGACCATGACTGGTTCGCCGCGTCGCAGCGGGTCGGTGACCGGATCCTGCGGGAGGCCAATCCCGATCTGCTGATCATCGTCGAGGGCATCAACTGGACCGGCATTCCGGTCGACGGTTTCCCGCACGGGCGCCCCACTCTGACGCCCGTGCGGTCGTTGTCGCACACCCTGGTGGTCTCCGGCAAGCTGGTCTACTCGGCCCATTTCTACGACTACACCGGGCCGAATCACACCGGGGCGACCGGCATCGGTGAGACCAGCGACCCGCGCTACCGCGACCTGAGCCGCGACCAGCTCTACGACGTGCTGTACCAGCAGGCGTTCTCCGTGGCGGCGGAGACCGGGCAGCATTTCACGGCGCCGGTGTGGATCAGCGAGTTCGGCGCGGACGGCAACCCGTCGACCGCCCAGATCACGCGGGACTGGTTCGCCGACTTCGTCGACTATCTCATTCGGATGGACGCGGATTTCGCGTACTGGCCGCTGGTGGGATGGCTGGAGAACCGCGGCAACAACGGCTGGGGGCTGTTGTTCTGGGACCGCTCGGGCCGCCGGGCGGATGTGTTCAGCGGGGGCGACTGGCGGGTGGACGGCTGGGCCCGCCTGGTCGGCTTCGCGGGCCGCACGGGCCGGGTCGATCCGGTGCCGCGCTGGTCGATGCTGAGCCCCGACCACGGTGACTTCATCCAGTCGCTGCGGATGCGCGTCCGCCCGGACTGGGATCCGGGCGCCCGCAAGGCGGCCTGCCCGGACGGGCAGCGTCTCATCGGGCTGGCGCACACCGGCAACCGCGGATTGTGCACCGATGTCACGGCCGCCGATCTGTGGGCGCCGTCGGGCGCGTACACCGTCGTGACCGACGAGCGGTACGTCCCGCCGGGCGGCGACTGGGCGTCGGGCTACACGAAGCTGCAGTGCCCGGCCGGGTCCTTCGTCATCGGCTATGCCGTCCGGGGTGCCGCCATGTCGAGCGCGTTGTGCGCGGCGTCGGGCGTCGCGCTGGGCGCGGCGGGGCGCACGGTGTGGTTCGACCGTGGCGACAACCGGCCCGCGGACGGTACGGGCGGCGACTTCGCGTACGGCCGGTACAAGGGCCAGTGCGGCAGCCAGGAGTACGTGGCGGGCATCGCGTACACGGGCCGGTTCGGTTCGTCCCGGACGCCGGACGCCCTGTACTGCCGCAGCCTGCGCTGATCGTGATCGCGGAGTTTCATCGACGGGTATTGACGCCGATTCCGGAATGATGTGTCATTCATTAATGGCACGCACCGCTGAACCCGGCCGCCGCGACGCGATCCTCGACGCTGCGCACACCGTCTTCGCCCGCAAGGGCTACACCGCGGCGAGCATCGCCGACCTCGCCGGCGAGCTGGGCATCGGGCACGGCACGGTGTACCGGTACTTCGGCAACAAGCGCGACGTCGCCTCGGCCGTCCTCGACCGGGCGCTGGCCCGCATCGGCGAGGTGGTCGCCGCGGAACTGCCCGACGCCACCGAAACCCTCGACGAGTACCGCGCCCAGGTGTGGCGCATCGGCCACCGCCTGTACGAGCTGTTCGCCGCCGACCCCGCCCTGGGCCGGCTGGTCTTCTTCGACCTCGCCACCGTCGACGACGACCTGCGCGGGCGGCACTCCGAGGCGCTCGGCCGGTTCGCCGACTTCACCGCCGCGTACCTGAGGAACGGGGTTGATCGCGGCTTCCTGCGCGCCGACCTCGACGTCGAGGTCACCGCCCGCGTGGTCAACGGCATGGTCTTCGAAGGCGCCGCCCAGGTGGCCCGCGACCCCGGCGCGCTGGCGTTGCGCGACGCGTGGATCCGCGCCGTCGTGACCCTGATGTTCGACGGCCTCGCCGCCCCCACTGCCTGAAAGCCCCCCGGAAAGCCCCCACCCCCTGCAAGGAGAGCGTCATGGTCCAGGTCGACGTCTTCTGGTCGTACGCGATCGGTGCCGGCTGCGGTGCCGCCGCCGCGCGCGAGTCCCTGCGCGAACCCGCCCGCGAGCTGCTGGCCGACCGGCGGTTCACGGCGACCGTGCTGTTCCTCGGTTGTGTGTTCGCGCCGAGCGGGATCTGGCTGCTGTGGAGCTTCCCCGGCTGGGAGACGATGCACGCGGCGGACACCCACACCGACCTGCCCGGCTGGCTGGTGGCGGTATTCGCGATCACCAACATCACCCAGGGAGTGCTCGGCTACGTCGTCGCCCAGGCGTTGTGGCGGCGTGGCCACCACTACCTGTCGTGGGTGCAGATGCCGCTGGGGTATCTGGCGATGTTCTTCATTCTCGCGTACGGCTGGGACGGCAGCGGGTACCGGAGGTTCTTCGCCGCCACGACGGAGGACTGGCGTTCCGGCCGGTTCGACCCGATCGCGTTCCTCGGCAGCGACGTGGCCCTGACGCTGTACGCCATGGGGGTGGTGCTGGTGCCGCTGCTGCTGTGGATGCAGACGAGCTGGTGGGCGCGTGGCCTGCGTACCGATGACGGCGCCGGGCCGGGCCGGATCCGGCTCACCGGGCTCGTGCTGCTGGCGGTCTTCGGTCTCGGCCTCGGCACGGCGATCGCCGCCGCCGTGCTTCTCACCCTGCTCGGCCCGATCGTCGGCCTGGGCGCGGTGGCGGTTCTCGTGGTGGCTGTGCTGCATCCCCGCAGCGTGGGCGGTCTGCTGGCGCGCCCGTTCGTGGGCGCGCCCGCCGCAGCCGTGAACCCGGTGCCGGGGATCGGCCGCACCGTCGACGCCTGATCGGCAGCGCCTCCCCGCCCGGGGAGGCGCTGACCCGATCCGCGACGGATCAGAGCAACGGCGACCGGTGGCTGAAGCCGGAGGCCAGCCGCACCGCCGGGCTCAGCCCCTTGCCGGTGCCGGCGAACAGGACCAGAGCGCCGTTGGACTTCTGCACCGCGGCCAGGTCGGTGAACCCGTCGCGGTTGAAGTCACCCACGCCGATCAGGTCCCGGTAGGCGCGGAAACCCTTGCCGAGGCTGGCCTGCCGGGCGATCCCGCCGCCCTTGACACCCCGGTACAGGAACAGCTCGCCGGTCGAAGTGACCCTGGTGACGAGGTCGGGGTAGCCGTCCCGGTTGAAGTCGCCGACCCCGGCCAACTCCGACATGGTGTGCCAGCCGCCTGAGCCGATCACCTTGCGGGTGCCGAACTTTGCGCCCTTCTTGCCGGGGTACAGGTACAGCTTGTGGTTGCTGGTCTGCGCGGCGACCAGGTCGGGGTAGCCGTCCCGGTTCAGGTCACCGATCGCGGTGATCTCGCGCATCTTGGCGAAGCTCTTCGAGATCAGCTTCGCCTTGCCCAGGCGTCCGGTCTTCGTGGTGGGGTAGAGGTACAGGTGGCCGTTGGAGCCCTTGCGGGCCACCAGATCCTCGAACCCGTCGCGGTTGAGGTCGCCGACGCGCACGATCGCGTTGAACTTCGCCCACCCACCGCTGACCTTGCGGCGGCCGTTGACGTCGACGTACGTGCCGTTGCCGGGGTAGGCGAAGAGGTTGCCCGAGCTGGTGGTCCGTGCCAGCACGTCCGACCAGCCGTTGCGATTGAAGTCGGCGAACCTGGCGGACGGCAGCGGCGCGAAGTCGACGAGGTTGTTGTCGATGTTGATCGTGACCCCGCCCCAGGTCTCGGTGTGCCCGCCGCGGTACTGCTTCATCCGCCGGTGCGGCGCCCAGTACCCCGCGGGGATCCCCGGGTCGCTGGTGGTCGAGATCTTGTCCCAGCGGGCGAAGTCGATGTAGTCCGGGCGGACGTAGCCGGGGGCGGCGTAGTTGGCCACCTGGTCCGCGCCGCCCGAGCCCATGCTGCTGTAGAAGCCGGACAGGTACCCGAGATCGTGCAGCGTGGCGGTCCACGCGCTCATGAACGCGAGGACACCGCGACGGCAGTTTGCGTCGTCGGTCGCGTACGCCTCCATGTCGTAGATCACGACACTCTGCGCGGCCAGACCCAGCGCCGCGGCCTGACCCGCCGCGTCCCGCGCGGCCGCCGCGCCCTGCGCCGCGCCCTTGGTGTTGTCGATCAGGTTCTTCTTGCTCGTCACCTTGGTGCACGACGCCTGCGGGCCGACGTACAAGGGGAGCAGATGCCACCCGGCCGCGACCTGGGTCCGGACCCAGTCGGCGGTCAGGTTGGCCTGGGTGCAGCCCCGGTTGACCCCGCCGATGTAGATGCCCACCGCGCGGTACGGCGACGCCGACCGCCAGGCCGCCATGGTCGCGGTCGACGGCGCGGTGCACGCGTCGAAGGCTTCCCCCGCGAAGGTGCCCGGCTGAACCGTGCTCCAGCTCGTCGTCGTGGTCGCCGCGTCGGCCCGGACGAGGAACGAGGAGAGCAGCACAGCCGCCACCCCGAACGTCGCGCGGACCAGCAGCTTGCGACGCGTCGGCGTCAGGATGCGCATGTGAGCCTTTCTCAAGCCGGGCAGGACCCCCGAGCAAAGCAAGAGATCATGGAGGAGTCCAGGTCCGAACGTATGATCTTCGCGGATGAATGGACGAATCCTGTCCGGGGTGCCATGGTGCGGCGCTGTGCTCGACCGGGCGCCTGAGCGCGTGCTGGTACCCTCACCCGAGGGCCCAGTAGCTCAGGGGATAGAGCACCGCTCTCCTAAAGCGGGTGTCGCGCGTTCGAATCGCGCCTGGGCCACCAATCCGGAAACCGAAAGCGGCGATGCGTTCCGCGGTGGCCTCGTAGCCTCTAGTCATGCCGATGGTCAAAGTGCTGCCGACCGCGGTCGCGGGTCTTGAGCTGCGGGAGCTGCGCGGTGAGGACGCGGCCCGTTACCACGAGCTGGTTCAGCGCAACGTCGCCCACCTCACCAAGCTCGGGGACTACCAGGAGGAGGTCGCCGCCGGGGTCGAGGAGTTCGCCGAACTCTTCGCCGAGCCCGCGGACGCCCCCGTACGTTTCGGTGTGTATCTGACCGACGAGCTCGTCGGCCGGGTGGATCTCGTCCCGGTCGATCCGCCGAAGTACGGCCTGGGCTACTGGCTCAGCGAAGCGGCCACCGGTCGCGGCCTGGCCACGACCGCGGTGGCCGCGCTCCTCGAGTACGCGGGCACCGAGCTGCACGCCACCGATGTCTTCGCCGGGGTGACGCACGGCAACGAGCGCAGTGACGCGCTGCTGGAGCGACTCGGCTTCACGGTCGTGGCGACGTTCGACAACTACCGCCGATTCCATCGCCCGCTTCCGCGTTAGGGCGGTTCATCGGGTTTCCTCGCTGATCCACGACAGGTACCCGGGGTTTCCGGCGAGGATCGGCATCAGCACCACTTCCGGCACGTCGTAGCTGTGGTGCTCACGAATGTGTTGTTCCAGCGCCGGGTACCGCTCCCGCGTCGTCTTGAAGACGACGCACCATTCCTCGGCGTTCTCGACCGTGCCCTCCCACCAGTACGTGCTGTGGATGGGCCCCGAGACCTGCGCGCAGGCGGCCACGCGCGCATCCACTGCGCTTCGCGCCAGGGATTCGGCCGCCGCCCGGGAGTCGATAGTGGTCACGGCCTGAGCGAACTGACAGTCAATCACGTCGATCCTCCGTGTGCCCGGGCACGTGCCCGCAGGCCCCAGTAACGTACTGGCTCACGGGCGCGCCTCGCGGATGCGGGACGGCCACAGCCATCCCGTGACTGTCTTCTTTGCTCTCAGCAAGGTCCTTTGCTCTCAGCAAGGCGGAGCGGAGCCGATCAGCACTCCCGCATCCTCGATGCATTCACTAAAGGGTCATGACCGCGCCAAAAGCGCCGCAACCGGGTCATGCCGCCTTATATTCTGGCGAAGGTGCCGCCTCGCCGGTCCGATCTCCATACGAACCAACCTCGGACGGCCGGGTACGCGGGGCGGCCCGGCCTGCGACCTCCACGGTCATGACCCTCCCCGGGTCAATCGAGGCGACGAGGTTCGGTGAGTGCGATGACTCTGGTGCTGGTGGCGGACGACGACGCTGACATTCGCGATCTCGTCACCTTCAAGCTCGAGCAGCTCGGCGTGGAAGCGATCATCGCCGAGGACGGGTCGCAGGCCCTGGCGGCGGTCCGCGAGCGACATCCCACGCTGGCGATCCTCGACATCTCCATGCCGGGGTTGTCGGGCATCGACGTGTGCCGCATGATCCGGGCCGATCCGGAGATCGCCGACACGATGGTGCTCATGCTCACCGCGCGGGCGCAGGAGCAGGACGTCGAGCACGGCTTCGCGGCCGGTGCGGACGACTACGTCACGAAGCCGTTCAGCCCGCGCGAGCTGGTGTCCCGCGTCCAGACGATGCTGAGCAGGGCACAGACGTGATGGTGCCGGCGCTGCGCCGGCACCATCAGCGGCCGGTCACCGTGGCCGGGCTGCTGAAGAGGGCGTTCGCCGCGCTGGTCGCGGTGATCGTGATCGGCGGCACCGTCGGGGTGATCGCGGCGGGGCCGGCGTACCGCTCGACGAACCAGGGGCTCGCGGAAGGGGCGCGGACGCGCACCGCCAACCAGGAGGTGCGCCTGACGCTGGCCCGAGCCGCGCTGGCCCTGTACGGGTATCAGCTCACCGGCGAGGTGGCGTACCGATTCGATTACCAGGCTGCGCGGACCGCCTACGACGGCGCGCTGGCCCGGCTGGTCCGGGTCGCCGGTGCCCAGGACCAGGCGCACGTCGATGATCTGCGCGAGCACGGCCAGAACTGGTGGGCCCTGGCGGATCCGCAGATGGCTGCGCCGCCGGGCAGGCGGCCCACGGGTGGCGAGGTGGCCGCGACGCAGGTCCGGTACGCGCAGGCGGTTGCGGCCGCCCAGGCGCTCGACCGCCGCCTGACGGATCGGGCCGGCCGGTTGTTCCGGACCATCAACCAGCTCAACGTGGCGGCGCTGATCGGCCTGACCGCACTGACTCTGCTGGGCATGGCGGTGGTCGCTCTGGTCGGGTCCATGGTGACCCGCCGCATCACCAGCCCGCTCGGGCAGGTCGCGACACTGGTGGAGGAACTGAGCCGCGGCCACAGCGACGCGCGGGTCTCCATCACCGGGGCGCCGGTGGAGATCATGGCCGTCGCGGCCGCGGTCAACAACGCAGCCAACCAGGAGTTCCAGGAACGCCGGATGCTGGAGCAGTGCCGAGGGCTGAACGTGGCGATCCGGGAGCCCATGTCCCGGGCGGCCTCGCTGACCACGGCCGCGCGGGGGCTGGGCGACCTGCTCGACGCCGACCACGTGGTGATCGTGGGGGCGCCCGAGGGCGACGACGCCGTCGCCGAGGTCTGGAGCGCGCCGGACGCCGAAGGTGATCCGACCGCGTTGGCCCGCACTCCGGTGGACTGGGCGCTGCCGGGCGACGGCGTCTTCGTGGCGGCCGCCGTCCCGGACGAAGGTGAGACCCTGCCGGAGGCGGAGCGGGCCGCGCTGCTCGCCGCCGGTGCCGGTCCGGTCATCACGCTGGCATCCGGTGAGGGGGCCGACGCGACGGGCCATGTCACGGTGGTGCGGCGCGCGGGCAAGCCCGCGTTCACGCCGTTCGACGTGCAGTGCGTGACGATGGTGGCGGGCGCCCTGGGACGGGCACTGACCCAGGCGCGCCTGTTCGAACAGGAGCGTCGGCTGGTCGCCCGGCTGAAGGAGGTGGACGCGGCGAAGACGGAGTTCCTGTCCACTGTCTCGCATGAGCTGCGCACTCCGCTGACCAGCGTCACCGGCTACATGGAGGTGCTGCTCGACCAGGACGCCGGTCCGCTCAACGCGGCGCAGCAGCGGATGCTGCGGGTGATCGAGCGCAACGCCGAACGGCTCCGGTCGTTGATCGAGGACCTGCTCATCGTGTCGCGGATCGAATCGGATGCCTCCACGCTCAACACCGAGTCGGTCGACGTCGCTGCCCTGATGGCCGCGACCTGCCTGGCGTTCGATCCGGCGGCCACGAAGGCGGGCGTGACGCTGGTGTGTGCGGCCGAGGGCCCGCTGCCGGTCCGCGGCGACCCGGAGCAGTTGGACCGGGTACTGATGAACCTGCTCTCCAACGCCGTGAAGTTCAGCCCGGACGGCGGGACGGTCACGGTCGCCGCCCGCGCGGAGGGCACCGACATCCTGATCACCGTGCGCGACACCGGCATCGGGATCCCCGACGACGAGGTGCCGCACCTGTTCACCCGGTTCTTTCGGGCCAGCAACGCCACCCGGCGCGAGATCGCCGGGACCGGCCTGGGGCTGCCGATCGTCGCCGCCATCGTCGACCGGCACGGCGGCACGATCACGGTGGCCACCCGGGAGGGGCAGGGGACCACGTTCACCGTACGTCTGCCCCGGGAGACGGCGGCGACGGAGGAATCCCGATCCCCGGATGAATAGTGTCAAACACGGATATCATCGCCCATAATGCAGACCGCCGTGACCATCGCCATCCTCGTGCTGGCCGGCGCCATCGTCATCCTCGGCGGCGCCGCCGCGCTGGTCCGGGTCGTCCGCACGCTGCGGCAGCGCCGCCAGGATCGGCTGGCCGCAGCGCCGCGCAAGGCCCTGCTGGCGTTCGTCGCCGACAGCGGCGAGAGCGGCGCCGACGAGCTGCTGGCGATCTCGCCGCGCGCCTGGCAGGCCGTCGAACCGGTCGCGGTCGACATGCTCGGGAAGGTACGCGGAGACGCGCACCGGGCCCTCACCGAGGTCTTCGAACGACGCGGCGTCGGCGACCGCGCCCTGACCCAGCTGACAAGCTCCGACCCGGTACGCCGCGCCCGTGCCGCGGAAACCCTCGGCCACCTGCGCCGCCTGCACGCCCTCCCGCAGATCTGCGCCCTGCTCGACGACCGGCAACCCGACGTACGGGTCGTCGCCGTCCGTGCCCTCGGTGGCATCGGTGAACCCGCCGCGGCCGGTCCGCTGCTGGCCGCCCTGACCCGGCCGGTGCCCGCCCACCTCGTCGCGCACGCCCTCGCCCGGATCGGCGCGGGCACGGTGCCGACCCTGGAGGCCGCGCTGAGCCAGCCGGAGCCGCTGGTCCGGGCGACCGCGCTGGACGCGCTCGGCCTGATCGGCGCCACCGGCTCCGTCTCGGCGATCAACGACCTCCTGCACGACGAGGCGGACGCCGAGGTGCGGCTGGCCGCGGTCCGCGCGCTCGGCCGGCTGGGTGGCCGGTCCGCGGTGGCGCCGCTGCTGGCGGCCACCCGACCCGGGAACCCCGACACCCTGCGGGCCGCGGCCGCCCGGGCGCTCGGTGACATCGGCGCCGCCGCCGCCGGCAAGGAACTGGCGCTGCTGCTGGCCGACCCGGCGTACCCGGTCGCCCACGAGGCCGCACAGGCGCTGCGCCGGATCGGCCCGGCCGGCCTCGCCCACCTCACCGCGATCGCCGAGACCCCCGGGACCGAGGGACCGGTGGAGGACGTCAGCGGTGTCCTGCACGCGACCGACTCCGTCGTCGGGCTCGGGGAGACGCCGCCCTCGGTGGCCGTCGCGCATGCCCGCCAGGCGCTGGCGCTGGCGGCGTTGACCGCCCCGCCGGCGCCCGCGCCGCCCACCGGTCCGGTCCGGTCCGGCCTCACCCGCCGGTGAACGGCGGACTCGGGTGCCGGCCGGTGTGGACAGCGAGTGGCTGCGGTATGCGGTCCTCATCTTCGACAATCTGATCTTCACGTACTTCGTGCTGATCAACAGCAGCTACCTGATCCTGATCGGGCTGGCCACGCTGGACTTCGCGAAGTCGCTGCGCCGGGCGCCGGTCGCCGGGACGGACGACCTGTTCCGCAACCCGCTGTCCCCCTCGGTGTCGCTGCTCGTTCCCGCGCACAACGAGGGCCCGGTCATCGTGCCCGCGATCCAGGCGCTGCTGGCGCTGCGCTATCCGCGCTTCGAGGTGGTGGTGGTCGACGACGGATCGACCGACGACACGTTCGAACGGCTGCGCGAACAGTTCGACCTGGTCGAGCTGCCGTACGTGGTGGCCGGGGACGTGCCGCACCGGGGCGCGGTGGGCTCCGTGCACGTCTCGCGGACCGAACCCGACACGCTCGTGGTGGCGCGCAAGGCCAACGGCGGCAAGGCCGACTCCCTGAACGTGGGCATCAACCTCGCCCGCAACGACCTCGTCTGCATGATCGACGCCGACTCGGTGCTCGACCACGACGCGTTGCTGTCGGCGGTCAAGCCGTTCGCCGACGACCCGCTGCGGGTCATCGGCGCCGGCGGCGTGGTCCGCATCGCCAACGACTGCAAGGTGGTCGGCGGCCGGGTCGTGCAGGTACGCATGCCGCGCCGCTGGCTGGTCCGCATCCAGGTCGTCGAGTATCTGCGCGCGTTCCTGACCGGCCGCACCGGCTGGTCCCGCATCGGTGGCCTCGTGGTGATCTCGGGCGCGTTCGGGGTGTTCCGGCGCGACATGATCATCCGGGCGGGCGGGATGGCGCTGGACACGGTCGGCGAGGACGCCGAGGTGGTGGTCCGGATGCACCGGATGCAGCGCGCCGCCCGCGCGGACTACCGGCTGGTGTTCGTTCCCGAGCCGGTCTGCTGGAGCGAGGCGCCGTCCACCATGCGGGTCCTCGGCCGGCAGCGGCGCCGATGGCATCGCGGCCTCGCCGAGGTCCTTCGGGACCACCGCGCCATGATCGGCAACCCCCGGTACGGGCGGGTCGGTCTCGTCGCCCTGCCGTACTACGTGGTCTTCGAGCTGCTGGCCCCGTTCGTCGAGGCGCTGGCCCTGGTGCTGGTGCCGCTCGGCCTGCTGCTGGGCGTGGTGAACCTGGAATTCGCGTGGCGCTTCGCGCTGGCCGCATACGGCTACGGCATCCTGGTCAGCATGGCGGCGCTGCTGCTGGAGGAGGTGTCGTTCCACCGGTATCCCCGCTGGGCCGACATCTCCCGCGGTCTGGCCGCCGCATTCCTCGAGAGCGTGGGGTACCGCCAGATCCTGGCCTACTTCCAGATCCGTGGTGCCTGGCAGGCGTGGCGGCGCAAAGAGGCGAGCTGGGGCCGGATGACCCGCTCCGGGTTCGACACGCCCACCGGTTGACCCGGCCGGGTGGATCAGGCCGGGCGAGTGAACAACGTGAGCGCTCATTCACGCCGATCCGGGCCGCCGCTACTGGCCGGAACCAGGTCTTTACGGGCAGGATCGGGCCATGACCACGCTCGGCCGCCTGCCCTATCCGATCACCCTGACCGGCGACGGCATCACGCTGCGCGAGTGGCGGTCCGAGGACCTGGACGATCTCGTCGCCCTGCTCGACGAGGCGGACGTCGCACGGTGGACGCCGATGCCGTCGCCGTTCGACACCGAGGCGGGCGTGGCCTACCTCAAACGGGCCCACCAGGGCCGGATCAACGGGCAGCGGATCCAGCTGGCGATCACCGTGGACGATGGCCCGCCCCTGGGCGAGGTGCTGCTCTTCGGCGTGGACGCCGGGCTGCGTGAGGCCGAACTGGGCTACCTCGTGGGCGCCGGGCACCGCGGCCGCGGGCTCGCCACGCGGGCGCTGTCAGTGCTGTCCGGGTACGCGCACGACACGCTGCGGCTGCGCCGCCTGCTGCTGCGCATCGACCCCGGCAACACCGCCAGCACCGCGGTGGCCCGCCGGTGCGGATACCAGCTCACCGGCGAAGCGCCGATCCTGCAGGAGGGCCCGTACGGCCCGAGCAGCCTCGACACGTGGGAACTCGTCGTGGCGCGCGGACCCGGTCGGCTGGAACGGCTGCGCAACGTCGCCGCCCGGCGCTACGGTCGGCGCACCTGACCCTCCGCGACCGTCGCCCCTGTGGGCCCGGCGGCGCGACCGGCACCTGCGCTGGAGGCCGCCATGCTCGACGTCGACCGCGGTCAGGCGATGGCGTACCGGGTCGCCGCGCTCGGACTGGGCACGCGCGGCCGCAAACGTCCCGCCGACCTCGCCGTGCTCGACCTGGGAGTGCAGGAGTACACGCCGGACTCCGCGCGGGTGGCGCTGGCCGCCCGCACCACCGCCGCCCTGGACGACGACCGGCTGATCATGGTGTGGGCCACGCGCGGCGCCCCGCACCTGCACCGGCGCGCCGACCTGCCGACACTCGCCGCCCAGCTGTGGCCGGTCAGCGACGCGGACGCCACCGCCCGGATCACCAGCGGCCAGATCCCCGAGGGCATGAAACTGGGCCTGGCCGCGTTCGTCGCCACCGCGGACGCCTTTCGCGAGGTGGTCACGGAGACGATGCCGCGCGGCGAGGTGAGCACCCAGGTCAGCGCGCGGGTGCCGCGCTCGCTCACGTACGACTGCCGGGCCTGCGGCGCCCGGCACATCGCCGGGACGGTGTTCCAGCACGCCGGGCTCGCCGGCGGCGTGCAGGTCGAGTCCCGGGGGCGCGACGCGATGCTCGGGCCGATCCCGGACTGGCCCGGGCGTCCCGAGGCGAACCAGGGCATCGGCGAGCTCATCACCGCGTACCTGCGGCTGCTCGGCCCGGCCGCGCCCGCCGCGGTGGCGAAATACCTGGGCAGCGCGACCGCCGAGCTGCGTACGGTGTGGCCCGACGGGCTGGCCCAGGTGCGGGTGGACGGCCGTACCGTGTGGTTGCCGGAGGATCGGGTGGCCGCCCTGCGCAAGGCCGCCCCCGTGCCCGGGGTGCGGCTGCTGCCCCCGATGGACGCCCTGCTCCAGGCGCGCGACCGCGACGTGCTCGTGCCCGACCGCAAGCAGCAGCGGGAGGTGTGGCGGGTGCTGGGCAACCCGGGTGCCGTGCTGTTCGACGGTGAGATCGCCGGGGTGTGGCGGGCCAAACTGGGAGCCAAGCGGGTCGAGCTGACGGTCACCCCGTTCGGCGGGTTGAGCGCGTCGGCCCGCAAGGCGCTGGAGGCGGAGGCGGCCGCCGTGGCCCGGGCCCGGGCCGTGCCCGACGCGACCGTGCGGTACACCTGACCGCGCCGGCGCGCTGACCGTCCATGCCGGTCAGCCCTCCGCCCGGGCGGCGCGGAAGACCCAGATGCGCATCAGCAGGAACCGCACGCCCGTGGCCACCAGGTTCGCCGCCACGAGCACGGCCAGCTCCACCGCCCGTGGCGCCCCACCGTCGAGCATGCCGAGGGCGCCACCGGTCAGCCCCAGGCCGATCGCGAAGACCAGCAGGCCCTGCGCCTGGTGCTGCCACGCCCGCTCGGCCCCGCGCACCCCGAACGTCAGCCGCCGGTTCGCGGCCGTGTTGGCCACCGCGGTCACCAGCAGCGCGATGAGGTTGGCGGCCTGCGGTCCGACCCCCACCCGCAGGAACGCGTACAGCACCAGATACGCCAGCGTGCTGGCCACCCCGACCGCGGCGAACCGCAGCAGCTGACCGGTCAGCCCCGCCGGGACACCCGCGACCGGCCGCGGATCCCGGCCGAGCTGTTCGCGCAGCGTGGCCACCGGCAGCCGTCCCGAGGCCAGCCCGCGGGCCAGGCGGACGATGCCGGTCAGGTCGGCGATCGCGGTGGCCACGATGTCCACCCGGCTGTCCGGATCGTCCACCCAGTCCACCGGCACCTCGTGGATGCGCAGCCCCGAACGCTCCGCCAGCACCAGCATCTCCGTGTCGAAGAACCAGCCGGTGTCCTCGACCAGCGGGAGCAACTGCTCGGCCACGTCCGCGCGGATCGCCTTGAAACCGCACTGGGCGTCGGAGAACCGGGCCGCCAGGGTGCCGCGCAGGATCAGGTTGTAGCTGCGGGAGATGAACTCGCGTGTGGCGCCGCGCACCACCCGGGAGCCGCGGGACAGCCGCGAGCCGATGGCCAGGTCGGAGTGGCCGGAGATCAGCGGCGCGACCAGCGGCAGCAACGCGGCCAGGTCGGTCGACAGGTCCACGTCCATGTACGCCAGCACCGCGGCGTCGGAGTGGATCCACACGTGCTTGAGCGCCCGCCCGCGGCCCTTCGCGGCCAGCCGTACGGCGACGACGTCGGGCAGCTCCGCGGCCAGCCGGGCGGCCACCTCCGCGGTGGTGTCGGTGCTGGCGTTGTCCGCGATCGTGATCCGGAACCGGTACGGGAACTGGTCGGCCAGGTGCGCGTGCAGGCGGCGTACGCACGGCTCCAGGTCGACCTCCTCGTTGTAGACCGGGACGACGACGTCGAGGACGGGAGCGGTCAGCGGCGTGGCGGTGGCCGCGGCGGAGGGAAGCGTCGAAAGGCTCATGCCTGAACACTCGGTCGCGGTGCTTTGCCCCGCGTGTGCCGATCCTGTGCGGGCTCTGTGAGCCTGTTCGGGCTGCGGGGCGTCCACATCGGATGCGGACACGCCGCGCAGGCGGCTTCCCATCAGGGGAGCCGCCTGCGGGCCGGAGTGGCGCTCGGTCACTGCGCCGTGGTCGGCGCGGTGAGGTCGTACACGGTCGTGTTGCCCACCGTGCGGGCGTCGAAGTTGGCGGCCACCCACGCGGCGATCGCGGAGCCGGCACGGCTGCCGCCGCTCTGCCCCGGCCCGCCGCCGGGTGCCCCGGCTGTGGTGCCGCCCGCAGTGGCGAAGCCGCGGCCGCCGAACCCGCCACCGCCGATGAAGTAGTGGATCTTTCCTTCCCGCACGTACTGCTGGAACCGGGCCAGGGTGGGAGAGGGGTCGCTGCCGTTGAAGCCGCCGACCGGCATGACCGGCCGGCCGGTCGCGAGCTGGTAGCCCGAGGCGCTCTGCGAGCCGACCGCCGCCGCCACCCAGGTGTACGAGTCGGCGCCGGTCTCCAGCAGCGCCGTCATCTCGGAGCTGACGGTCGCCGCGTCGAGCAGGCCGCCACCGGGCCGTCCACCGCCGGGGAACCCGCCGCCGGGCATCCCTGTCCCGTTGGGCATGCCGCCAGGGAATCCACCGGTTCCACCCGGAGCGTTGCCGCCCGGTCCGGCGCCGCCCGGGAAGCCGCGACCCGCCCGGCGTGCGCCGCCCGGCCCGCCGAAGCCGCCACCGGCGACCACCGGTCCCGCCGACGGGATCGACCCGGTGTGCGCCTGCCCGGCGGTCTGCACCGCGTACGCCGCCGGACCGGCCAGCACCGCGGCCAGCGCCACCCCCGCGGAGATCGCCGCGGCCCGCGCGCTCAGCCGCAGCGAGGCGCCGAGGACCGCGACCGCCGCGACCAGGCCGCCGACCAGCACCACGGGGCGCAACCAGGGCAGGAAGTCCGCGCTGCGACCGAGCAGCACGGACGACCACCAGGCGGTCACCGCGATCGCCGCGGACAGTGTCACGGCGGCCAGCCAGTGCCGCCGGACCCGCCACAGCAGGACCGCGCCCATGCCCACGACCGCGCCCACGGCGGGGGCCAGCGCAACGGTGTAGTACGCGTGGAAGATCCCCTGCATGAAGCTGAAGACCAGGCCCGTGCCGAGCAGCCAGCCACCCCACAGGATCAGCCCGGCGCGGCGCCGGTCCGTACGGGCGGAACGGGCCGTCAGCACCAGCCCCGCGACCAGCACGATCAGCGCCGCCGGCAGCAGCCAGGAGATCTGTCCACCCTGCGAGGCGTCGAACATGCGCAGCAGTCCGGTCTGGCCCCAGCCACCGCCGCCCGGCCCGCCGCCATCGCCGACGCTGCCGGTCTCGTTGCCGCTCAACCGGCCCAGCCCGTTGTAGCCCAGGGCCAGTTCCAGCAGGCTGTTGTCCTGCGACCCACCGATGTACGGCCGCATGGATGCGGGCACCAGCTCCACGATCGCGATGTACCAGCCCGCCGAGACGACCACGGCGAGCCCGGCCAGCAGCAACTGCCAGATCCGCCTGCCCAGTCTCGGCGGTCCCGCGATCAGATAGGCCAGCGCGTACGCGGGGACCACCAGCAGGGCCTGCAGCATCTTGGTGAGGAAGCCGAAGCCGACGAGCACCCCTGCCAGCACCAGCCACCGGGTCGCGCCCCGCTCGATCGCCCGCACGCTCGCGTACGCCCCGCCCACCATCAGCAGCACGAGCAGCGCGTCCGGGTTGTTGAAGCGGAACATCAGCACGGCCACCGGGGTCAGCGCGGCCACCGCCCCGGCGATCAGGCCCGCGGCCGGGCCGAACCAGCGCCGCACCGTGGCGAACAGCAGGCCGACCGTGGCGACGCCCATCAGCGCCTGGGGGACGAGCAGGCTCCACGCGTTCAGGCCGAACACGCGTACCGACAGCGCCATCACCCACAGCGAGGCGGGTGTCTTGTCGACGGTGATCGAGTTGGCCGCGTCGGACGAGCCGTAGAAGAACGCTTTCCAGCTGACCGAGCCGGCCTGGACGGCAGCGGAGTAGAACGCGTTCGCCCAGCCCGAGGCGCCCAGGCCCCACAGGTAGAGCACCGCGGTGACGGCCAGCAGGGCGAGCAGGCCGGGCCGGGCCCAGGCCGGGTCGGTGGCGGGGCCGCGCAGGAGCGCCGACCACCGGGAGCGGTGACGGTCCGTCGGGGGCGGCGGCGGGGGCTCCACCGGCGCCGCCATCGGCGGTACGGGCAACGTCGAGGTCATCGGGAATCCTTCGGACGGAGGTCGGATGTCTACTCCGACGACTCTCGGCCCGCGCCCTGTCCCGCCCTTGTGCCCTCCCTATGCGCCTGCTGTGAGTCTCGTCAAGAGCTGTGGGTCACACCGTGCGGCGCTTGGCGGCCGCCTGGGCGAGGCGTTCCAGCACGCCGACCGTGGGGTCCCAGCCCATGCAGGCGTCCGTGACCGACTGGCCGTACGTGAGCTCTCCACCCAGATCCTGGCGGCCCGGCACCAGGAAGCCCTCCAGCATCACCCCGGCGATGCCGTGCTGCCCCGCCTCCATCTGCGCGGCCACATCGTCCGCGACCAGCGGCTGGCGCAGGTGGTCCTTGCCGCTGTTGCCGTGCGAGCAGTCGATGACCAGCCGCTCCGGCAGCCCGGCCTGGGCCAGCAGCCGCAGCGCCGCCGCCACGTCGGCCGCGCCGTAGTTGGGCTTGCCGCCGCCGCCCCGCAGCACGAGGTGGCAGTCCGGGTTGCCGCGGGTGTGCAGGATCGCCGGGGTGCCGGAGTAGTCGATGCCCGGGAAGACGTGCGAGGCGGCCGCCGCGTTGATCGCGTCGATGGCGGTGGAGATGCTGCCGTCGGGGCGGTTCTTCATGCCGATCGGCATCGACAGGCCCGAGGCGAGCTGGCGGTGCACCTGCGACTCCACCGTACGGGCGCCGATCGCACCCCACGCCACCGTGTCCGCGATGTACTGCGGGGTGATCGGGTCGAGGAACTCCACCGCCACGGGCAGCCCATGGCGGACCACCTCCAGCAGCAGCGACCGGGCCACCCGCAGGCCGGTGCCGACGTCGCCGGTGCCGTCCAGTGCCGGGTCGTTGATCAGGCCCTTCCAGCCGACCGTGGAGCGCGGCTTCTCGAAGTACACCCGCATGACGATCAGCAGGTCGTCCGCGAGCCGGGCGGCCTGCTCGCGCAGGCGGTCCGCGTACTCCCGGGCGGCGTCCGGGTCGTGCACCGAGCAGGGACCGACCACGACCAGCAGGCGCTGGTCCCGGCCCTCGACGATGTCCTCGACCTGGCGGCGGCTGTCCAGCACGGTGTCGTGCAGCTCGGCGACCAGCGGCAACTCGTGGTGCAGCAGCGCCGGACTCATCAGCGGCACGACCTTTTCGATGCGCTGGTCCCGGACCCGCTGCACCTCGGGGATGGTCACGACAGTCTTCCTTCCGCCGGGCGCTCGCGGGGCCGGCGCCCCGAGCGCGAGCCGGCATGCTCGTCACAAACGAAAAGGCAGCGACGTGGTCGCTGCCTCGGCCGGCTCTGGCGGGTGTCTCAGGTCATGGGGTCATGGCCGAGGCACCGGCGGGAGCCGGCCTCGTAAACCACGAATACCACCACGACACGTCGCACAGCATAACCGCTGCCCGCCGTCACCGGGGGGTGTGGGCGGTCACTGCGATCCGGGGACAGCGGGCCGGGATCGGCCGCCGTCAGTGTCCGGCCTCGGTCGTGACCTGGGCGCCGTCCGGAATCCTGCTCTCGTGCGTCGTCCGGCCTGCCGACCCGGCGGCAGGCAGCCGGACCGTGAACTCGGTGCGGCCGGGCTCGCTGTGCACCGACACCGTGCCTGCGTGCGCGCTCACCACCGCGTGCACGATCGACAGGCCGAGCCCGGTGCTGCCCGCCGCCCGCGAGCGGGAGCTGTCGCCGCGGGCGAAGCGTTCGAAGATGTGCGGCTGCAGCTCGGCGGGAATGCCCGGCCCGCGGTCGGTCACCCGCAGCACCGCGCCGTCCGGGGTTGCGCTCACCGCGACGGTCACGCTGGTGCCTTCGGGAGTGTGGGTACGCGCGTTGGCCAGCAGATTGGCCAGCACCTGGTGCAGCCGGGCGGCGTCGCCGAGCACCGTGACCGCTTCCTCGGGCACCTCCAGCCGCCAGTCGTGACGGGGACCGGCGGCGTGGGCGTCGCTGACCGCGTCCACCACGAGGGCGGTGAGGTCCACCGGGTCGTGTCCCAGGGGACGGCCCGCGTCGAGGCGGGCCAGCAGCAGCAGGTCCTCGACCAGGGTGGTCATCCGCTGCGCCTCGGACTCGACGCGGCGCAGCACGTGCCCGACCTCCTCCGGGACGGGTTCCCGGCTGCGGCGGCTCAGTTCCGCGTACCCGCGGATCGCGGCCAGCGGGGTACGCAGCTCGTGGCTGGCGTCCGCGACGAACTGGCGTACCTGCATCTCGCTGGCGTGCCGGGCTTCCAGGGCGTTGCCGACGTGGTCCAGCATCCGGTTGAGCGCGGCCCCGACCCGGCCCACCTCGGTCCGCGCGTCGGTGTCGCCCTCGGGTACGCGCTGGGCCAGGTCGACCTCGCCCCGGTCCAGCCGCAGCTCGGAGACCCGGGTGGCGGTGGCCGCCATCCGCTCCAGCGGGCGCAGGTTGCGCCGCACGATGATGGCTCCGGCCCAGCCCGCGATGATCAGCGCCACGACCACGGCCGCCGCGGTGACCCCGGCAACGGCCAGCAGCGTCTGCTGGGTGTCGGCCAGCGGCAGCCCGGTGACCAGCCACCCATCCGGGGTCGGCACGGACATGACCCGGTACGCGCCGAGGTCGTCCAGGTAGACCGTGATCGGCTGCCCGTCCGGGACGACCTCGGCGAGCTCGGTCGGTGCCGACTCCGGCAGCGTCCGGTAAATGCCGCGCAACCGGGGGCCGCCGACCCCGGGCTCATCCTGCGGGTACTGCACCCGGCCGCCCCCCGCGACGGTGTACCCACGCACACTGGGTGCGCCGTCGGTGGGCGCGCCCGGCGTGGGGGCTGAGTCGAGCACGAGGACGATCGTGCCGGATGGGGCGCCGGGCGGCGGCTGCTGTGCCCACACGTCCGTCGGGTCGAGCCGTCCGTCCCGGCCGCGCTGCGGCCCGAGCGCGCGCTGCGTCGCCTCATCGAGCTGGACGTCGACCTGGTGGTACAGGGTCTTGTGCAGGAAGACCTGCGCGGTGGCGCCGACCACCAGGCCGAGCACCGTGAGCAGGCCGATCATGACGGCGACCAGCCGGGCCCGCAGGGACCAGCCGGACGGATGCCGCCACCGCGCCGCCGTCACCTCAGGCGGCGGGCTTGAGGACATAGCCCGCTCCGCGCATCGTGTGGATCATCGGTTCGCGGCCCACGTCGATCTTCTTGCGCAGGTACGAGATGTACAGCTCGACGACGTTGGCCTGGCCCCCGAAGTCGTAGTTCCACACCCGGTCCAGGATCTGGCTCTTGCTGAGCACCCGGCGCGGGTTGCGCATCAGGTACCGCAGCAGCTGAAACCCGGTGGCCGTGAGGTTGACCAGGGCGCCGCCGCGGCGTACCTCGTGGCTGTCCTCGTCGAGGGTGAGGTCGCCGACGACCAGCTGGGAATCCGCCCGCAGCGCGGCGCGCCCGCTGCGGCGCATCAGGGCACGCAGCCGGGCGACGACCTCCTCCAGGCTGAACGGTTTGGTGACGTAGTCGTCGCCGCCCGCGGTGAGCCCGGTGATCCGGTCCTCGACCGCGTCCTTGGCGGTCAGGAACAGCACCGGCACGTCGGGCGCCTCCCCGCGCAGCCGGCGCAACACCTCGAGGCCGTCGATGTCGGGCAGCATGATGTCCAGCACGACGGCGTCGGGGCGGAAGTCGCGCGCGGTGCGTACCGCGGTCGTACCGTCGCCCGCGCTGCGCACCTCCCAGCCCTCGTAGCGCAGGGCCATCGAGAGCAGCTCGGCCAGCGTGGGCTCGTCGTCGACCACCAGGACCCGGACCGGCCCGCCGTCGGCACGGCGCAGCTCGGTATCGGCGTTCGCCATCGTCATGCCCCAACTGTCGGAGGCGCCGCTGTGCGCGTTCTTTCCGCCCCCTGTGTAGCACCTGTGGGTTGCCGGGCCTCGGCGCCGCACGGGGCGGAACACTCGCCGTACGCCCGATGTTGTGCCAGCGTTGAACTTCGGCGACGCGAACGTGGGGAGCATCGGCGTGGATCTTCTCGACGAGTACCGCAGGGCGACCTTCGCCTTCGAGGCCGGTGATCCGGCCGGGGCCGCGCGCCTGCTCGAGCCGATCCTGGAAGCGGAGCCGCACAACACGGCCGTACGCCAGCTGCTGGCCCGGGCGTACTTCAACTCGGCGCAGCTGGCGGGTGCGGAGGCCCAGTTACGGGTCCTGATCGAGCGGGATCCGTCTGACCATTACGCCCACCACGTGCTCGGCCGCACCCTGGAACGGGCGGGCCGGTTCTCCGAGGCGTTGCCGCACCTGCGGCTGGCCGCCGCGATGAAGGAGCACGACGACTACGCCGAGGCGTTACGCCGGGTGCAGCTGTGGGTGGGCAAGCACGGCGGCCGCGCCGCGGGCGCCGCATAGGATCGTGGCGTGAAGCTGAAGCTGGACCTGCACGACATCTTCAACAAGGGGCAGGAGATCGACCGCGCCCTGCGCGGCATCATCGACGAGGCCATCCAGAAGAAGGCGACACTGGTCGAGATCATCCCCGGCAAAGGGTCCGGCCAGCTGAAGAAGAAGGTGCTGCGATTCCTGGACCAGAAGGAGATCAAGCAGCTCTACCACCGGGTCGAGAAGGACGGCGACAACTGGGGCCGTCTGTTCATACACTTCCGCTTCAACTCCCCGGCCGGGCGCGGCCGTCGCGGGCGCTGACCCGTCACACCGTCACCGTACGGGCCATGGCCACACCTCCGGGGTGAGGCCGAGCCCGCGCAGCGTGTCCACCAATCGGGTACGGACGCGGTCGTTCGCGGGGCTTCCGGCCACGTGCGGTTCGACCGCCATCGACGGAACGAGCCCGAACGCGCGCCCGCACGGAACGCCCCGGGGGTTGCGGCGGCCCCGGCGGGCGCAGCCCAGGGGCGATGGTCACGCCGACCGCGACCAGCGCGGTCACGCCGCCGCCCCGGCCAGGCCGCGGTGAGCTGGGTGGACCAGGCAGCGTACGGGAGGCAGTCGCATGACAACCGTCTGAACGCGGACGAGTGCCGACGGGTACCCGATGGATCACCCGGGGGTGTGGCATAGCGTGGACGCGTGACCGAGCCACTCGACCCCACCGCCGTGCTCGCGGAGTTCATCGACCGGGTGGCCCACTTCGACCCCGCGCCGGACGCCGCGCCGGTCGCTGTGCTGGGCCTGCGCACCGCGTTGAGTGAGGCCACCTTCACCGTGGGTGACCACGTGGTGCGGGCGATGTGCAAGGCGCTCGCCTCGTACCGCGATCCCGCCGACCATGGCGTCTGCATCCAGTGCGGCAGCCGCCGCCTCGACGAGAATCTGCACTGTCGCGAATGTGGACAGTTGCACGGCATCCTGGGTCAGGTGATCGCCCAGCACGCCCGCCGGGTCGCCAAGGAGACGGGCGCCGAGGAGGAGCCAGTCGTGGACGCCAGCGCCGTGAGCGAAGCGAGACCGTGACGGCTGCCCGCCCCGCGCCTGCCGGAGCGGCCGCCCGATCACCGGAGCGGCTGCGCGTCCTGCTGGTCGAGGACGACGAGGGTGACGCGTACCTGGTCCGTGAGCTGCTCAACGAGGCCGACACCGCGTTCGACCTGCAGGTGGCGACCACCCTGGGGCAGGCGCGGGACCTGATGGCGGGCATCCACTGCGTGCTGCTGGATCTCGGGCTGCCGGACGCCGAGGGCATCGACGGGCTGCGCAAACTGCTGGCGGTCGCGGGTCACGCGGCCGTCTGCGTGCTCACCGGCCGCAGCGACGAGCACCTCGGAGTCGCCGCGGTCGCCGAAGGCGCCCAGGACTACCTGGTGAAAGGCCAGGTGGACGGCGTTCTGCTGAGCCGCGCGCTGCGCTACGCGGTCGAGCGCAAGCGGGCCGACGAGAACACCCGGCGGCTGCGCGAGGCGGAGCTACGCCAGGCCGAGTCCGCCCGGCTGGAACGGGGCCTGCTGCCGCAGCCGCTGATGGACACCACCGAGGTCACGGTGCACACGTTCTACCGTTCCGGGCGGGCGCTCGGCCTGCTCGGCGGCGACTTCTTCGACGTCGTCCAGGTCGGCGACGACCGGCTGCACGTGATCGTCGGCGACGTCTGCGGGCACAGCGTGGACGAGGCCGCCCTCGGCGTGGAACTGCGGGTCGCGTGGCGGGCGCTGGTGCTGGCCGGGGTGCCCGACGGGCAGATCCTCGGCGCACTCGAACAGGTCCTGATGTCGGAGCGCCGCGCCCGGGAGATCTTCGCCACGGTCGCCTCGGTGGTGCTCGACCTGCCGGGCAACCGGGCCACGGTCCGGCTGGCCGGTCACCCCGCGCCGCTGCTGCTGCGCGGGGGCCGGGCCGAGCCGGTGGCCGCCGCCCGTGGCATCGTCCTGGGGGTGCAGCCCGCCCCCACCCCCGCGACCGAGCTGGACCTCTCCGGCGACGACTGGTCCCTGCTGATGTACACCGACGGACTCATCGACGGCCGCACGGGCACCGGCGACGACCGCCTCGAGGTGCCCGGCCTGTGTGCGCTGCTGGACGAACCGGACGCCCGGAAGGTCCCCCTGCCCGCCCTGCCCCCGTGGCTGGTCGGCCGGGCCGAACGGGCCAACGGCGGGCCGCTGGCCGACGACGTGGCGATGCTGCTGCTCTCCCGCGGCGGCGGTCGATGAGGCTGTTCGCCGCGGACGTGTGGACATTGCGGCGCCGGGTGATGGCGCTGTGTTTCGCGGTCGGGCTGGTCCTGGCCGGGCTGGGCCTCGGCGCCGCGATCATCGCGGGCCACAGCAACGAGCACATCGACAACCTGATCAACCGCACCGGTCCGATGCGCATCGCGGGGGAGAGCCTGTCCACGGCCCTGGTCGACCAGGAGACCGCGGTCCGCGGGTTCGCGATCAGCGGCAAGGAGCAGAACCTGCAGCCGTACCTGTCGGGGCGGATCGCCGAGCAGGTGGCCGTCGAGCGGATCGACAAGGCGCTCGGCCCGGACGGCGATCCGCAGATCCGCGCCGCGCTGGTGGGCGCGCAGCGCAGCGCTGCCGCGTGGCGGGCCGCGGTCGCCGATCCGATCATCGCGGCCCGGCGCGCAGGCGGGACCGAGGCCGCGCGGGCGGTGCAGCTGGCCGGGGACACGACCAATTTCGACCCGGTACGGACCTCCGTCGCCGAGCTACAGCTGCACATCGCGGAGTCCCGCGAGAAGTCCGTGGCCGACGCCCGGCAGACCGCCGGCACTCTGCTCGTGCTGGAGGTCACCGCGGCCGGAATCGTGCTGGTCGCGGGCGCGCTGCTGCTGTTCCTGCTGGACCGTATGGTCACCCGCCCGATCGTCGACCTGGCCACCCAGGTACGGGAGGTGGCCGCGGGCAACTACGAGCGGCGTATCACCAGTGGTGGCGCGCCGGAGCTGGTCGCGCTGGCCGCGGACGTGGACGCGATGCGCCGCCAGATCGCTTCGGAGCTGGCCGAGGTACGCGAGGCGCGGGGGCAGGTCGAGTGGGTCAACGACCAGCTCAAACAGCAGGCCGATGAGCTGACCCGGTCCAATCGCGACCTGGAGCAGTTCGCGTATGTCGCCTCGCATGACCTGCAGGAGCCGCTGCGCAAGGTGGCCAGCTTCTGTCAGCTGCTGCAGCGCCGGTACTCGGGCCAGCTCGACGAGCGCGCGGACCAGTACATCGCGTTCGCGGTGGATGGTGCGCAGCGCATGCAGCAGCTCATCAACGACCTGCTGGCGTTCTCCCGGATCGGGCGGTTGACCGCCGGGTTCACCGACGTCGACCTGGATCAGGTGCTGACCCAGGTCTCCGAGCTGCAGTCGCGGTCCGGTGCGGACGGCCGGGTGGAGTGGTCCGGCCTGCCCACGGTCGAGGGCGAGGAGACGCTGCTCACGACGCTGTTCGTCAACCTGGTCGGCAACGCGCTGAAGTTCCACCGCCCCGGCGTTCCCCCACTCGTGCGGGTCAGCGCCGAACAGGGCGACCACGAGTGGCGGATCAACGTCCGCGACAACGGCATCGGCATCGAGGCGGAGTTCGCCGACAAGGTCTTCGTGATCTTCCAACGGCTGCACCCCCGCGACGCGTACGAGGGCACCGGCATCGGGCTGGCGATCGTGAAAAAGATCGTCGAATACCATGGCGGCCGGATCTGGCTGGATCTCGACGTGGCCGAGGGCACGTCGATCTGGTTCACGCTGCCTGCCGACCCCGACAAGGAGATTCCCGGATGACGGGTGCGACACGGCCGGAGAGCGCGCCGATCGAGGTGCTGCTCGTGGAGGACGATCCCGGCGATGTGCTGATGACGCAGGAGGCGTTCCAGGAGCATCAGGTACGCAACCGGCTCACGGTGGTGCCCGACGGCGCCGAGGCGCTGGCCTACCTGCGGCGCGAGGGGTCGTACCCGGACGCGGTCCGGCCCGACCTGATCCTGCTCGACCTCAACCTGCCCAAACGGGACGGTCGCGAGGTCCTCGCCGAGATCAAAGAGGACCCGGACCTGGGCCGGATCCCGGTGGTGGTGCTCACCACCTCGGCGGCCGACGAGGACATCCTGCGCAGCTACGAACTGCACGCCAACGCGTACGTCACCAAGCCGGTCGACTTCGACCGGTTCATCTCGGTGATCCGGCAGATCGACGAGTTCTTCGTCGGCGTGGTCAGGCTGCCACCCCGTGGTTGAGGAGGTCGCCGCGCTGGTCCGGGAGGTCGCCCGCACGGTCGTGCTGCCGCGCTTCGGGTCGCTGGCCGCCGACGACGTGCGGGAGAAGGCGCCCGGTGACGTGGTGACCGTGGCCGACGCCGAGTCCGAGCGGGCGCTCACCGCCGGGCTGACCGGCCTGCTGCCCGGCTCGGTGGTGGTGGGTGAGGAGGCGGTGGCCGCCGACCCCGCAGTGCTGCAACGGCTCGGCGACGAGGGTGCGGTGTGGGTGGTCGATCCGGTCGACGGCACGGCCAACTTCGCGGCCGGGCGGACCCCGTTCGCGATGATGGTGGCGCTGCTGCGCGGCGGGGAGACGGCCGCCGCCTGGATCCTCGACGTGCCCGGCGACTCGATGATGGCCGCCGAACGCGGCAGCGGTGCCTACCGCGACGGCGTGCGGATCACGGCCCGGGCCGACGTCCCACCCGCGGGCACCCTCACCGGCTCCGTGCCGACCCGGTACTTCCCGGACGACCTGCGGCGCCAGGTGGACGCGCACGGCCCGGAACTGGGCACGGTCACCTCGGGCAGGCACTGTGCCGGTTACGAGTACCCGGCGGTCGCCACGGACACCCAGCAGTTCGCGCTGTTCTGGAAGGTCATGCCGTGGGACCACCTGCCGGGCGCGCTGATCGTGCGTGAGGCGGGCGGCGCGGTCCGGCACTTCGACGGCAGCGAGTACCGCCCCGGCGCCGACGGGCCCGGCCTGATCGTCGCGGGCAACCCCGGCATCTGGGACCTGGTCCACGACACGCTGCTGCCCGGGGAGCGCTGATGTCGGCGTACCTGGAATCGCTGTTCGGTCTGCGCGGGCGCACCGCGGTCGTGACCGGCGGCAGTTCCGGCATCGGCCGGGCCATGGCGGTCGCGCTCGGCGCGGCCGGCGCCCGGGTCGTGCTCCTCGCGCGCCGTCGCGGCCCGCTGGAGGACGCGGTCGCGGACCTCGTGGCCGTGGGCGCCTCCGCGGGCGCGATCACCGCGGACCTCGGCGACCGGGCCGCGGTCACGGCCGCCGCCGACGAGATCATCGATCGGTACGGGGACCCGGACGTGCTCGTCAACGCCGCGGCGGTGAACCACCGCCCGCCGCTGCCGCAGCTCACCGACGCCGACTGGGACGGCACCCTCGCCGCGAACCTCACCGCCCCGTTCCTGCTCGGCCGGCGGTTCGCCCCGGCCATGGCCGCGCGCGGCTGGGGCCGGATCATCAATGTGGTCTCCCAGCAGGCGTTCCGGGCGTACGGCAACAGCGGCGCCTACGGCGTGTCCAAGGCCGGGCTCGTCGCGTTGACCCGGTCGCAGGCCGAGGCATGGTCGCGGTACGGCGTGTGCTGCAACGCGGTCGCCCCGGGTGTGGTGGAGACCCCGCTCACCGGGGAACTCTTCGCCGACCCGGCGCGGGTCGCCGGGCACGCCGCCCGCGCGATGATCGGCCGCAACGGGGTGCCCACCGACTTCGCGGGCTGCGTGCTGTTCCTGGCGGGCGAGGCAGGCGCCGCGGTAACCGGCCAGACACTCTTCGTCGATGGTGGGTATTCAGCCACGTGAGCGGTCTGCCACCAGGGCATCCGGCGAGGTAGAGTCACCGGCGCTCATGATTGGTGGAGGTAGACCGTGGCGGCGACTCTCCTTCGGCGGTGCTGGTCCGTGCCCGTCGTGCTGCTGGCCGTCCTCGCCGCGTTCCTGATGGTCGCGCCGACCGCGGCGCACGCCGACCCGGAGGGCGGCACGAAGACGCTGCGCGACGCCCTGGAGTCGGCCGCCAAGGGCCATCTGGAAGCCACCGCGAAGCTCAACGCCTCCAAGAAGCGCCAGATCCAGCTGGGCGGCACCCTCAAGCGGGCACAGGCCGACGCCGCCCGGATGCAGACCCAGGTCGAGGTCACCGCCGGACGCGCCTACCGGTACGGACGGGTCACCACCATGACGCTGCTGCTCAACAGCAGCTCCCCGGACACGTTCCTGGAACGGATGTCCCGGCTGGACACGATGGCCCAACTGGACGGCCGCGCCCTCGCCGACTACCGCCGGGCCGTGGACACCACGAAGGCGGCGCAGCGGGCGATCGGCCGCGAGATCGGCGAGCAGCAGAAGCAGGTCGACATCCTGGCCCGCAAGAAGAAGGAGGCCGAGGCGGCGCTGGCCAGCGTCGGCGGCGGCAGCGTGGCGGGCGGCTTCATCGACGCCGACTCCCCGCTGGCCAAGCCCGCGCCCCGCACCTCGAACGGGTCGTGGCCGAAGGAGTCGTGCACGGTCAACGACCCGACGACCACGGGCTGCATCACGCCCCGGCTGCTCAACGCGTACCAGCAGGCGCGTAGCGCCGGTTTCAACCACTACACCTCGTGCTTCAGCCATCGCGACTCCGGGGAACATCCGAAGGGCCGGGCCTGCGACTTCTCCGCCAACGCCAGCACGTTCCGCAACGTGGCCGCGAGTGGCGGCGACAAGGCGTACGGGGACCGGCTGGCCGGATACTTCGTCAAGAACGCGTCCCGGCTCGGCGTCATGTACGTGATCTGGTTCCGGCAGATCTGGCTGCCCAACACGGGCTGGCGGGCGTACAGCGCCTCCGGTGGCCCGGCCGCCGTGCACACCAACCACGTCCACTTGTCCGTCCTCTGACCGGTTCCGGCCGGTAACATCCGCGCGATGGACGCACCACCGCGCGCGCTGCCGTCGGGACTGGCCACCGCCCTGGTCTTCGCCGCCAGCGGGGCCGTGCTCGTGCTGGAGATCGTCGCGCTGCGGCTGGTCGGCCCGTACGTCGGGATCACCCTGCAGGTGAGCAGCTCGGTCATCGGCATCTCGCTGGGCGCCATCGCGTACGGCACCTGGCTGGGCGGGCGGCTGGCCGACCGGTACGACCCGCACGCCCTGCTGGCTCCGGCGCTCATCCTCGCCGCCCTGGGTACCGCACTCACCCTGCCGCTGGTCCGCTTCGGCGGGGAGATCCTGCGCGGCGGTGCCGCCTCGGCGGTGCTGGTGCTGGCCGCGCTCGCGGTCTTCCCGCCCGCCTTCCTGCTCTCCGGCATCACCCCGCTCGTGGTCAAGCTGCAACTGCGCGACCTGCACCGGACCGGGCGGGTGGTCGGGCGGCTCTCCAGCGTCGGCACGCTCGGCGCGATCACCGCCACCCTGGTCACCGGGTTCGTCCTGGTGGCCGCGCTGCCCAGCAGCTGGATCGTGCTGGGCCTGGCCGGGCTGCTCGGGGCGGGCGGGCTTGCGCTGGGTGCCTGGCTGCGCCGTCACGAGGCCGGGCGGCCACGAGCCCGCGCGGTGGTGACCACGGTCGGGCTGCTGGCGGCGGGCCTGGGGGCGAGTGCGCCGACCCCGTGTGACATCGAGACGGCGTACCACTGTGCCCGCGTGGAGCGGGACCCGGCGGTGCCGGGCGGGCGGACCCTGGTGCTCAACTCGGCCGAACACTCGTACCTCGACCTGGCCGACCCCACCCACCTGGAGTTCGCGTACGTGCGGTGGCTCGGCGCGGTCGCCGACGTGCTGGCCCCGCGCGGCGCCCCGATCGCCGCCCTGCACCTGGGCGGCGGCGGGTTCACCGTGCCCGGGTACGTGCGCGCCACCCGGCCGGGCAGCGACCAGCAGGTGCTGGAACTCGACGGCGCCCTGGTCGACCTGGATCGGCGCGAACTGGGCCTGCGTACCGGCTCTGACCTGCGGGTCCGTGTCGGCGACGCGCGAGTCGGGCTGGCCGCCCAGCGCGGCGCCCGGTACGACCTGGTGGTCGGCGACGCGTTCGGCCACCTCGTCGTCCCGTGGCACCTCGCCACCCGGGAGATGGCCGCCGACGTCGCCCGGGTGCTGCGCCCCGGCGGCTGGTACGCGCAGAACGTCATCGACTACCCGCCGCGCCGGTTCATCCGCGCCGAACTGGCCACGGTCGCAGCGGTCTTCCCGTACGTCGCGCTGGTCGCGCCGCCGGCCGCGCTGACCGGTCCGGCAGGGGCGAACTTCGTCATCCTCGCCGCCGCCCGGCCCCTGCCGCTGACCGTGCTGCGGGCCCGGCTGGCCGAGGTCGATCAGTCCGTCGCCGTGCTGGAAGGGCGGGACTTGGCCGCCTTCGTCGGCGACGCTCGGGTGCTCACGGACGACTACGCGCCGGTGGATCAGCTCCTGGCGGGCTGAGCCTGCGCCGCGTGTTCGAACCGCCTCCGTCGCGTGTTCGAAGAGCGCGGCCGAGTTCGCACCGTTTTCGCGGACGGCCCGTCCGGGGGTGGCCGCCCGGGCAACAATCGGCTCATGGGGTGGGTGGCGCGGGGCGGCAGACAGGACACCGGCCACATCGGGGGCCGATACCGCCTCGTGGAGCGGCTCGGCACCGGCGGGATGTCCGTCGTCTGGCGAGGCTTCGACGAGATCCTCGGCCGCGAGGTCGCGGTCAAGGTGCTGTCCCCGCAACTCGCCCGCGACGCCGCGTTCCGCGACCGGCTGCGCCAGGAGGCGCTGGCCGCGGCGCGGCTGTGCCACCCGCACATCACCGGGATCTTCGACTTCGGGGAGTCCCCGCTGTCCGAACGGCTCACCGTCCCGTACGTGGTGATGGAGCTCAACGACGGCGAGTCCGTCGGCGCCCGGCTGCGCCGCGACGGCCCGCTGCCCTGGCGCGAGGCGATCGCCGTGGCGGTCGACGTGGCGTCGGCGCTGGCCACCGCGCATGCCCGGGGTGTCGTGCACCGCGACGTCACGCCCGCCAATGTGATGCTCACCGGGTCCGGCGCCAAGGTCGTCGACTTCGGCATCTCGGCGCTGGTGGGCCAGCGGGACTCGGCCCCCGACGGCAGCCTGCTCGGCACCCCCGCGTACCTGGCGCCGGAGCGCCTCGCGGGCGGCCAGGTCTCGCCCGCCACCGACGTGTACGCCCTCGGGCTGCTGCTGTACCGGGCCCTGACCGCCCGCCTGCCGTGGCCCGCCGAGACCACCACCGAGGCGCTGCGCGCCCACCTGTACGCCGACCCCGAACCCGTGCCGGAGCTGCCGGGGATGCCGGTGGAGGTGGCGCTGGTCTGCCTGCGGTGCCTGGCCAAGGACCCGCAGGACCGGCCCGGGGCGGCGGAGGTGGCGCACACCCTTGCCGAGATCATCGGGGTGCAGCCGATCATCCCGCCGGTCGGGAGCCCGGAACGGGGCGCGGCCCGGGCCGCCGTACCGGTGGATCTCGACGCGACCGTCCCCAACGCGTGGCCCGCAGGCCGCGCCGACGCCGCGCCGGAGGTCGCACCACCGCTCGCCGCCCGGGCCGTGACGCCATCCCCGACCCCTCCGGCAGAGGCCAAGCCATCGCTTGGCCAGGCCGCGACGACGGCCGAGCCGTCGATTGGCCGGACGCCCGCGAAGGCCGGGCCACCGACCGCCCCGACTACGGCGGTGCCCTCGGTGGTGCACGTCGCCAAAGCCTCCGCCCGACGCGCCGCGCACGGACTCGGCGACCGGCGTACCGCGCGCGCCGGGACCGCGCCGCGCCGACCCGCGCGGACCGGCGGGCCCGCGATCACCTGGCGCCGGATGTCGTCCCGAGCCCCGGCCCGGCCCGGAGCCCGGGGCACGAAGGGGACCGGCGCGGCCGAGCCGAGCGGGCCACCCGCGCGCGGCGACCGTCCGGTCCGGGCCGCGGTCCGCGTGCTGCGGCTCCGGGCCGGGCTGCGGATCGGCGCGGCCCTGCGGCTTGGCACCGCACGGCCGCTCGGCGGTGGCCTGTTCGCCGGGGGCCGCCTGCGCCGCCGCCACGTGGCGGCCGGCAAGCGGTTGCCCGGCGACGGCCGGGGCGGCGGGGGCGCCGGGCGCCGCTGGGCGGCACTCGCGGCCCGGCACGGGTTGCAGGCCGTGGCGCTCACCCTGACGCTGCTGGTGGCCGTAGGGGTGGCCTGGTCGGCGACGCGGGAACCCACCGACGTGGACGACAACCAGGCGGCCGCCGCGGGCCCCGGGACGTCCGCCGTGACGCTGCGCCGCCCGGATTGCAAGGTCCGCTACCAGGTCCGGCAGGACACCGGCACCGGCTTCGAGGCATTCGTGTCCGTCTTCAACACGAGCGAACGCGTGATGCGCGGCTGGCGGATGTCGTTCCTCTACCCGGGTAGCCAGCGGGTCGTCGACCCCCCGCGTACGGTCACCCAGCGGGGCCGCAAGGTCGTCCTGCGCGCCGCCGCGGGCACGACACTGGAGCCACGCCGGGGGGTGTCCGTCACGCTGCACGGCGCGTACCGGAAGACCAACCCGTTGCCGCTGGCGTTCACGCTCGACGGCAGCCCGTGCCGGGCCGAGGTGCTGGGCGTGGCGACCACTACGGACGACACCGACGACGCCCCGGTCACCGAGGCCGCGGGCGACGGGCGGACCGCCGGGCGCGGCACGGACCGCAGCACCGGCAGCGGCGTGGGCGCCGGATCCGGTGCCGCCACCGCACCGGCCGCCCGCCCGGACGGCGGCGCGGGATCCGGCAAGACCCGGGGGCGTACCTCGATGATCGGGACCGGTGAGACACCGGCCGGCGTCCCGGGCGCCGGTGTGCCGAGTCCTGGCCCGACCGGTGGGAACGGCGCCGACCTGGACGTCGAGACGGTGCCCGGGGTGGGTGGACGCGGGTTCGTGACAGCTCCGCGCCTCGTCTGACGTGCCGCTCCGGTCTGCTCAGCGGGGTGTACCCCGGCGGCCGGGGCGGCTGACCGCGCCGGTTCCGCGGACAGGTCGCGATCTAGAGTCAGGGCATGACGAGGCTTGCGGTGGTCAGCGGGGGCGGTACGGGCATCGGCCGGGCGACGGCGGGGATGCTGGCGGGCGAGGGGTACGACGTGATCATCGTCGGCCGCCGCCCCGAGGTGCTGGCGGAGGCGGTGACGTGGATCGGGCCGCAGGCGACCGCGGTCACCGCGGACCTGACCGACCCGGACCAGATCGGCGCGGTGGCCGAGGCGGTCGGCGACCGGGCGGTGGACGTGCTGGTCAACAACGCGGGCGGGTTCACCTCCGAGGACGGCACCGGGCTGCCCGCGGTGGCGGCGCAGTGGCGGGCCGCGTTCGACGTCAACGTCATCACCGCGGTGCTGCTGACCGAGGCGCTGCTGCCCCGGATGCGCCGTCCCGGCGGCCGCATCATCCTGACCAGCTCCCAGGCGGCGCAGCGCGGCGGGGCCGGACCGTACGCGGCGGCGAAGGCCGCGCTGCACGGCTGGATGTTCGAGCTGGCCACCCGGCTCGGCCCGGACGGTGTCACCGCCAACGTGATCGCCCCCGGGTACGTGGCGGACACCGAGTTCTTCGCCGACCGGATGACCGCGGAGGGTCACGCGACCCGGGTCGCGGCGACCCTCGTCAAGCAGTCCGGCGAGCCGAGCGACATCGCCGAGGCTGCCCGCTGGCTGGCCGGTCCTGGCGGCGGGTACGTCACCGGTCAGATCATCAACGTCAACGGGGGCTCGGTGCTGGGCCGCTGAGGCCTCTCCGCCATCCCGGGGCGTTCAGGAGGCCCGGGGCGTTCAGGAGGCCCGGGGCGTTCAGGAGGCCCGGGGCGTTCAGGAGGCCCGGGGCGTTCAGGAGACGCGGACCTTCCAGGCGGCGCTGGTTGCGGTGAAGGCGAGGGTGGACCCGGCCGCCACGATCCGCAACGAGCGGGTGCCGCGGGTCAGGCGTTTCGTCTTGATCGTGAATACGCCCTTGGTGGTGGCGTACGTGCTGGCCACCAGGGCCTTGCCGACGTACAGCGACACCTTCACCCGGGCGCCGGGGTTGACGGTGCCCTTGACCGTGTAGACGCGCTTGGCGCGAGCCTTGAGCGGCTTCACCGAGACCGTCACCGCGGAGTTCACCTTCACGGCTGTCTGGGTGCTGTCGATGGCGCCGGCCGGGGTCACGCGCACCTCGGTGCCCGTGGTGGAGACGACCGAGCCGGTGCCGGTCCATCGCAGCAGGTAGGTGGTGTGCACGGTGGGCTTGGGAACGAACGTGACGGTCCCGGCCGGGGTGGTGGTCTGGGCGCCGACCGCCCGCCAGGTGGTCGTGGGCGTCTTCGCCCACAACTGCACCGCCTGTGCGCCGTATGCGGCTCCGTTGATGCGCAGCGACCCGGTGAGGATGACGGCCCTGCCGACCGGGACGCGGGCGGCGGAGACCGTCAGCGTGCTGGTGACCGGCAACACGAGCATCTTCGTCGTGGGCGTGGGCGACGGTGTGGGCGTCGGCGTCGGCGTGGGTGTGGGTGTGGGCGTCGGCGTGGGCGACGGCGATGGCGTGGGCGTCGGCGTCGGCGTGGGTGTGGGCGTCGGCGTGGGCGACGGCGATGGCGTGGGTGTGGGCGACGGCGTGGGTGACGGTGACGGCGTGGGCGTGGGTGACGGGGAGGGAGACGGGTCGGTCCCGCCGCCCACCGGTGCCGCCACCGCCCAGGTGAACGTCGCGGTGGCGCTGCGCTGGGCGGCGTCGGTGACGGTCACGGCCACCGACGAACTGCCCACCGTGGAGGGCGTTCCCGAGACGACGCCCGTGGTCTGGTTCAGCGTCAGACCGGCCGGGAGGCCGGTGGCCACCCATGTGTACGCGCCGGTGCCTCCCGTGGCGGTCAGGTTGAGGCTCACCGGCGTACCGGTCTGACCTGTCTGTGCTCCGGGCCCGGTGAGGACCAGCGGAGTCGGAACGGTCCAGGTGAAGGTGGTGGTGCCGGTGCGGGAGGCCGTGTCGGTGGCGGTGACGGTGACGGTGCCGGTGCCGGTCTCGGTGATGGTTCCGGTGATGGTGCCGGTGGTGGGGTCGAGAGTGAGGCCGGGCGGCAGGCCGGTGGCGGTCCAGGTGTAGGTGCCGGTGCCTCCGGTGGCGGTGATGGTGCTGGACACGGTGGTCCCGGTGAGGTCGTTGCGGGGGCCCGGGTTGGCCACGGTGACGGGGGTGGTCACGGTGATCGGGTACCACATGGTGGTGGAGATCTGGAGGTTGTCCGTGACGGTGATCTTGACGGTGGTCGCGGTGATGCTGGCGGGGGTGCCGGAGACGACGCCGGTGGTGGTGTTGATGGACAGTCCGGCGGGCAGGTAGAAGGCTTCCCAGGTGTACGGCGCTTCACCGCCGGTGACGGTGAGCGGCTGCGACATGGGTACGCCGAGCGAGGCGGCGGTCGGGCCGGGGTTGGTCAGTGTGGGGGCGGGACCGACGTTCCACTTGAAGCCGGTGGCGCCGCTGAGTCCGCCGCCATCGGTGGCGGTGGCGGTGATGTTGTAGGTGCCGGCGGTGGTCGGGGTTCCCGAGATGACGCCGGTGGTGGGGTCGACGCTCAGGCCCGGGGGCAGGCCGGTCGCGGTCCAGGTGTAGGTGCCCGTACCGCCGGCGGCCTTGAGGGTGAGGTTGGTGCTGGTGGCGCCGGTGGCGGTGCCGCGGTGGCCGGGGAACGTGACGATCACGCCGGTCACGAACGCGAACGTGGTGCTGCCGGTGATGCCGGTGGCGTCGGTGGCGGTGACCTTGGTGGTGGTGGTTCCGGCGGTGGTGGGGGTCCCGGAGATGACCCCGGTCGTGGAGTCGATCGTGAGACCGGTGGGCAGGCCGGTGGCCGACCACAGGTAGGGCCTGGTGCCGCCGGTCGCGGTCATGGTCCGGGAGTAGGACAGCCCGGTCGGACCCACCTGGCTGCCCGGACTCGTGACCGTGACCCGCGGGCCGACGGTCCAGGTGAAGGTGGTGGTGGCGGTGCGGCCGGCGGTGTCGGTGGCGGTGACGGTGACGGTACGGGTGCCGGTTCCGGTGATCGTTCCGGTGACCGTTCCGGTGCTGGGATCGATGCTCAGCCCGTCGGGCAGGCCGGATGCGGTCCAGGTGTAGCTGCCGGTGCCCCCGGTGGCCGTGATGGCGGTGGAGATGGTGCTGCCCGGCGGGTCGTTCTGGGGGTCCGGGGTGGCGACTGTGACGGGGTGGGTCACGGTGATCGGGTACCACATGGTGGCGGTGATCTGGAGGTTGTCCGTGACGGTGATCTTGACGGTGGTCTCGGTGATGCTGGTGGGGGTGCCGGAGAGGACGCCGGTGGTGGTGTTGATGGACAGTCCGGCGGGCAGGTAGGAAGCGGCCCAGGTGTAGGGGGCCTCGCCGCCGGTGACGGTGAGCGGCTGCGACATGGGTACGCCGAGCGAGGCGGCGGTCGGCCCGGGGTTGGTCAGAGCCGGGGGACCGCCGATACCCCAGTTGAAGCCCGTGGCACCGCTGAGTCCGCCGCCATCGGTGGCGGTGGCGGTGATGTGGTAGGAGCCGGCAGTGGTCGGGGTTCCCGAGATCACGCCGGTGGTGCGGCCGATGGTCAGGCCAGGGGGCAGGCCGGTGGCGGTCCAGGTGTAGGTGCCGGTGCCGCCGGATGCCCTGAGGGCCAGATCGGTGACGGCGTTTCCGGCGATGCTGCCGCGGTGGCCGGGGAAGGGGACGATCACGCCGGTCACGAACGTGAACGTGGTGCTGCCACTGATGCCCATCGCGTCGGTGGCGGTGACCTTGGTGCTGAGGGTCGCGGCGACGGTGGGTGTGCCGGCGATGGTGCCGGTGTCGGCGTCGATGCTCAGTCCGGTGGGCAGGCCGGTGGCCGACCACAGGTACGGGCTGGTGCCGCCGGTCGCGGTCATGGTCCGGGAGTAGGGCACCCCGGTCGGACCCACCTGGGTATCGGGGAACGAGACGGTGACGCTGTCGATCGCCGCGCGGGCGGGCGCGGTGACGGCGAAGCCGGCCAGCAGAGCCACGACGGCCAGCGCCGCCACGATCGTCAGGCGGGCGCGGTGCCGTGCGAGGGCGACGACCAGCGACCCGGCAGCCCTGCGTGGGCTGCCGGTGCCGGTGGGGGCCCCAGCGAGCGACATATGGGGGGAATCGGCTCCAGCCCGTGGATCATGATCAGCCGAGTGGCCAGCTCACACATCGGGCGGGGGTCCGGCGGGAGCGGCGAGGCTGGAAAACATCGCCGTTCGGCCGAGGCGGGCCCCGGCTCCGCCGATGCGAAGTCCGGCGGGAGTCGTCAACCGGCACTTTGGTGCACAGGCGCACCAGGGGTACCAGCAGAATGCATTTCGCGGACGTTGGGTCACCAATCCGTCACTGCGTTTTCCTCAGGTCGACGATGAGGGGGGTGCGCGCGGGGCCGCCGCGCCTCGGGGCTGGTAGACATGCCCGATGGCTGAGATGACCCCCGCCGAGCGCACCGCCGTCCGGGAGTGCGCCGAGGAGGTGCTGCGCCGCCTGGCCGGGCCGGACGCCGTGCTGCGCGAGGATCAGTGGCGGGCGATCGAGGCGCTGGTCGTCGACCGGCGCCGGGTGCTGTGCGTGCAGCGCACGGGCTGGGGCAAGTCGGCGGTCTACTTCGTCGCCACCGCCCTGCTGCGCGACGGCGTCGCCGCGGAGCCGGGTGAGCCGGTCGCCGGCCCGACCGTGATCGTGTCGCCGCTGCTGGCGCTCATGCGTAACCAGGTGGAGGCGGCGGCCCGGGCCGGCATCCGCGCCCGCACGATCAACTCGGCGAACCTCGACGAGTGGGACGAGATCACCGCGGAGATCCGGGCCGGTGCGGTCGACGTGCTGCTGATCAGCCCGGAGCGGCTGAACAATCCGGATTTCCGCGACACCGTGCTGCCCGGCCTCGCGGCCAGCACCGGACTGCTGGTGGTGGACGAGGCGCACTGCGTCTCCGACTGGGGCCACGACTTCCGGCCCGACTACCGGCGGCTGCGGACGTTCCTGGCGGGGCTGCCGCCGCGGACCCCGGTGCTGGCCACCACGGCCACCGCGAACGCCCGGGTCGCCGCGGACGTGGCCGACCAGCTCGGCGACGCCCTGGTGCTGCGCGGCACGCTCGAACGCGACTCGCTGCGCCTGGCGGTGTTGCGCCTGGGCGATCCGGCGCACCGGCTGGCCTGGCTGGCGGACCACCTCGACCGGCTGCCCGGCTCCGGCATCGTCTACACGCTGACCGTGGCGGCCGCGACCGAGACGGCGGAGTTCCTGCGCACGCGTGGGTTCGCGGTGGCCTCGTACACGGGTCAGGTGGAGGACACCGAGCGCCGCGCCGCCGAGCAGGACCTGCTGGACAACAAGATCAAGGCGCTGGTGGCGACCTCGGCGCTCGGCATGGGCTTCGACAAGCCGGACCTCGGGTTCGTCGTGCACCTGGGCGCGCCGCCCTCACCGATCGCGTACTACCAGCAGGTCGGGCGCGCGGGCCGGGCGGTCACGCACGCCGAGGTGGTGCTGCTGCCCGGCCCTGAGGACGCGGCGATCTGGCGGTACTTCGCGTCGCTGGCCTTCCCGCCGGAGCAGCAGGTCCGGGCCGTGCTGGCGGCGCTGTCGCCGGACCGGCCGATGTCCACGCCCGCGCTGGAGCCGATCGTGGACCTGCGCCGGACCCGGCTCGAACTCATGCTCAAGGTGCTCGACGTCGACGGTGCGGTGCGCCGCACCCGTGGCGGCTGGCTCGCCACCGGCGAGCCCTGGACCTACGACACCGAGCGGCTGCGGCGGGTCGCGCAGGCGCGCACCGCCGAACAGCAAACCATGATCGAGTACGCGGAGACGTCCGCCTGCCGCATGGAGTTCCTGCGCCGCTGCCTCGACGATCCCGAGGCCGTCCGATGCGGGCGGTGCGACAACTGCGCGGGTCCCCAGTTCGACGCGGAGGTGTCCGCGGAGTCCCTGGCCGCCGCCCACGCGTTCCTGGGGCGCCCCGGCGTCGAGATCGCGCCGAAGAAGATGTGGCCCACCGGCCTCGAAGCGGTCGGGGTGCCGCTCAAGGGCCGGATCGCCCCGGGCGAGCAGGTGGCGCCCGGCCGGGCCCTCGGCCGCCTCTCCGACCTCGGCTGGGGCGACCGGCTGCGCACCCTGCTCGCCCCGGACGCCCCGGACGGCCCGGTGCCCGACGAGGTCGCCGCGGCCGTGATCGAGGTACTCAAGAGCTGGGCGCACGGCGACGACCGGTGGCAGCAGCGGCCCGCCGCCGTGGTGGCCGTGGGCTCGGCGCGGCGCCCGCAGCTGGTGCACAGCGTCGCGGCGCACGTCGCCGCGGTGGGCCGGCTACCGTTGCTCGGCACCCTGACCCGCACCGGCCCTCCGACGCCGGGACCGCGCGGCAACAGCGCCCAGCGGGTCCGCGCCCTGCACGACGTGTTCACCGTGCCGGACGAGGTCGCCGACGCCTTGTCCGATCTGGACGGGCCGGTGCTGCTGGCCGACGACCTCGTCGACTCCGGCTGGACGATGGTGCTGGCGGGCCGGGCGCTGCGCCGTGCCGGTGCGTCCGGTGTCCTGCCCCTGGCGCTGGCCGTGGCGGGCTGACCCGACCCGGCTCAGCGGGGTCGGCCGTACCCGTGGATGGGCATGGAGTCGATCGATGAGACGCGCACGTTCTCCCCGTACTCCGGGGCGTGGATCATCCGCCCACCGCCGATGTAGATGCCGACGTGGCTGATCCGGCCGTAGAAGAACACCAGGTCCCCTGGGTGCAGCTGGTCGCGGCGCAGCGAGGCCACCACGCCGTACTGGCGGCCGGAGTTGTGTGGCAGGTGTACGCCCGCGGCGCGCCACGCCGCCGAGCTGAGCCCGGAGCAGTCGTACCCGTTCGGGCCCGAGCCACCCCACCGGTACGGCTTGCCGAGCTGCGCGTACGCGAACGCCACCACCCGCCCGGCCGGCCCCGGCACGTACGTCGGCGCGGGCAGCGGTTCCGTCTCGGTAAACCGGGAGCCACCGTCGTACGCGACCTGCCGCAGCTGTTGCAGCGCGGCGATCTCACCCTCGATGGTCGCGCGCCGGGCGGTCAGCCGGATCTGCTCCTGCTGTTGCCGGTCGGCCAGCTGGGCGAGGGTGCGGCGGGCGTCCAGCACCCGCGCGCGGGCGGTCCGCAGGTCGGCGAGCGCGCGCTGTTGCTGGCCGGCCAGCATCTCCAGGACCAGCAGCCGGTCCACGAACTGGTGCGGGGTGCGCGAGGTCAGCAGCGCCATCGTCGGCCCGCTGCGCGTCTGCTGGTACGTCCGGGCGGCCATGCCCCCGATCAGCCGCTGCCGCTGCCGCAGGTCGCGCTGCATCGGGGCCAGCCGTCCGGTCAGCGCCCGCGAGCGGACCCTGGTCTGGGCGAGGCCGTCCCGCGAATCGTTGTACTGCTCCACGACCAGCTCCAGTTGCCGGGAGGCGGCCACGATGCGACGGTCCAGGTCCGCCCCGCTCGGCCGGTCCGCGCTGGCGGCACGGGGCGGGGCGGCGCCGGTGACGGCGAGGACGGCGGCGAGCACGGCTAGGCCCACTCGGATGATCGGGGGGTACGGCACACCGGGATAACGGGGCAGGCCGCCATAGGTGACCGGGTCCGCGGATGAACCATACGGGTAGGGGGTATGCTGACGGGCATGTCCGACGACATCGGCCCCGCCGAGGCGCCCGCCCACCCCGGCCCGCACGGATACTCGGGCGACAAGGCGGCCCTGCTCGGCCGCCTGCGCCGGATCGAGGGCCAGATCCGTGGCCTGCAGCGGATGGTCGACGAGGACACGTACTGCATCGACGTGCTCACCCAGATCTCGGCCGCCACCCGGGCCCTGCAGGCGGTCGCGGTGGGCCTGCTGGAGGATCACCTGGCCCACTGCGTCGTCGACGCTGCCCGGGCGGGCGATCCCAGCGCCAAGGTCAAGGAGGCCTCCGCGGCCATCGCCCGCCTCGTCCGCTCCTGAGCCTGCACGCGAGCCGCCACGCGGCGGACCGCAGGGTCAATTCGGTGCCACCGGAGCTGCGGCCCGGCGCACACCCTGGGAAAGGAATCGCCATGTCCGTCACCACCACCTACACCGTGACCGGAATGACCTGCGGGCATTGCGTGCAGGCCGTGACCGGTGAGCTGAGCTCCCTGCCGGGCGTCGAGGACGTCCAGGTCGACCTCGGCACCGGGGCGGTCACGGTGACCAGCACCCAGCCGCTCACGACCGACACGGTGCGCGCGGCCGTGGACGAGGCCGGGTACGAGCTGGCCGATGCCTGACCAGCAGGCCCCCGCGCCACCACCCGCCGCCCAGGCCGGGACCCCGGGCGACCGGGACACGTTCCGGCTGGCCGCGTTCGGCGCGCTGCTCGTCGTGGTCCTCTTCGCCGGGTACGGCATCGGCCGCCTGACCGGGTCCTCCGGCAACGGTTCCGGCGCGGCGAGCGACCCCGCCGCGTCGACCGCCCAGCACCCGGGCATGACCGGTAACGAGAACGCCCCGCACACCCACACCGTCGGCGGCGCCGCGACCGCGAACCCGGGCGAGGCGGTCGGCGGGCTCGCGGTCACCGCCTCCGGCCTCACGCTCGCGCCGGAGCAGGGGATCACCACGTTCCCGGCGGGCGTCGCCAAGCCGTTCCGCTTCCGGATCAACGGGTCCGGCGGCGCGCCGGTCACCACGTACGCCACGGTGCACGCCAAGCCGCTGCACCTCGTGGTGGTGCGCCGCGACCTCTCCGTCTACCAGCACCTGCACCCCACCATGGCGCCGGACGGCATCTGGACGGTGGACCTCGTCCTGCCGGACCCGGGCAGCTACCGGGCCATCGCGGACTTCACCGCCGCCGTCGGCGGCAACCAGGTGCCCACCACGCTCGGCGTCGATCTGACGGTGCCCGGCGACTACCGCCCGGTCCCGCTGCCCGCGCCCGCCACGTCGGCGACCACGGACCGCTTCACGGTCACGTACGAGGGGACCCCGCAGGCGGGCGTCGCCGAGCCTCTGCTCATGTCCGTGACCTCCGTCGACGGCGGCCCGGTCACGCTTGAGCCGTACCTCGGCGCGTACGGGCACCTGGTGGTGCTCCGCGACGGCGACGTCGGGTACGTGCACGTCCACCCCGAGGCGCAGCTGATCGACGGCAAGGTGAAGTTCTGGCTGGCCGCGCCGGGCCCGGGCCGGTACCGGATGTTCTTCGACTTCCAGGTGGCCGGCGCGGTCCACACCGCGGCGTGGAGCGTGACGGTCAGCTGAGCGGTGCTCGGCGCGCCGGTTCAGGCCGGGCCGAGCAGGCGTTCCAGGGCGGGCGTCACGCCCCACTGGGCGGTCAGCGCCGCGTACTCGGCGCGCTGTGCCTCGGTCGGGGCGGCGCCGGTGTGTCGGGCCCGCAGCAGCATGTTGCGGGGGGTGTGCGCCGAGTCGACGAACTCGACGACCTCCACCCGGTAGCCGCGCAGCCGCAGCTGGGCCGCGCGCAACGCGTCGGTGAGCACGTCCGCGAACCGTTCCCGCAGGATCGCGTGGCGGGTCAGCTCGCCGTACGGCCCGGGGGCCGGGGCCGACTTCAGCTGGGCCGCGATGTCGTGGTGGCAGCACGGGGCGGCCAGCACCCAGCGGGCCTGCCAGCCGACCGCGCGGGCCAGTGCCTCGTCCGTGGCGGTGTCGCAGGCGTGCAGCGCCAGCACCAGGTCCGGCGCGGGGGTCACCTCGGCACCCGCGATGGTGCCCGCCACGAAGGTCACGTCGTCGCCGCACCCGAGTTCGCGGGCGAGCGAAGTGTTGCGTACCCGCTGGTCCTCGCGCACGTCGACGCCCACGACCTGGACCTTCGCGCCCCGGTCCTGCAGATACCGGTACGCCGCGAAGGTCAGGTAGGCGTTGCCGCAGCCCAGGTCCGCGACCCGCAGCGGCGACGGGAGCCGCGCCGGATCGTCCGGCAGCGTCGCGGCCAGCGCGCGCAGGAACGCGTCCACCTGGCGGCGTTTGGCCGCCGTCCCGCCCACCACCGCGAACAACGGGTCCCCCGGGTCGAGCAGCCACTGCTTGGCCCGGTCGTGGCCCTGCGCGACCGCCGTGGTCGTGCGCGCGGCCCGGTGCACCTGGGCGTCGCCCTTCTTGGTGACGCGCACCTGCACCGTGGCGCTGTCCGTCTCGACGTGCCAGTTCCCGAACGGCTCGGCCAGCAGCGCGTCGACCGCGGCGGCGGCCTGCGCACCCGCGAGATTCCTGGTGTACGGGCGGGCGCCGTCATCGGTCACGATCTGCAGCCGGGTGCCCGCCTTCAGCGCGACGGGCCGCAGTTCGGCGCGGGTGACCGACGGGGTCAGTCCGCGTCGGCGGCCCGCGGCCACCGCCCGGGTCAGCGCCGGATCCAGCAGCAGCTCGCGCAGCTCGGCGAACACGGCGTCCAGGGGTTGCGGCATCCCCCCATTCTGCCCGGCGGTCGCCCGGCACCTCGCGGGCTACTCCACCGATCTTGAAGATCGCACCGGCGGTCAGTGGTGACCGGTGGTCCATTCGACGCTGGTCTCGCAGGTGCCGGTGGTCAGCGTGGCGTGGAAGGTCACGTCGTGCAGCGTCCAGGACGTGGCGTAGTCGAGGCTCTGCTCCGGGTGGTCGGTGGTGAGGGTCCCGTGGGTGGCGGCCGATCGATTGACGTCCACCTGCCAGGACACGGTGCTGCCCGGGCAGGGTTTGGTGAGCCGCAGCCACCCACCCACGGTGGTCTTGCCGGGCTTGGGGCCGTCCACCGGGGTGAGCGTGGTGGTGATCGCGCGGGAGGCCGGGGTGAGCTTCCAGGCCAGCGTGGTGGTGCCCGGCGCCACCACGCAGGCGTCGCCGACGCAGGCGGCCTCCCCCGGTTCCCCCGTCACGGTCGGCCGGTCGCCGCTGGCGTAGTCGAGCTTTTCGGGAAGTCCCGCCGTGTTCACGATGAGGATCCCGAGTCCGGGAATACCGGTCACGACGGCGACCATCCCGAGGACCTTGTGCCAGCTGCGCCGCGGCGCGGATGCGGGCCGCGATCCGGGTACGGGCGGCGCCGGTCGCTGAACCGGCGGGTCGATGGCGGCGCCGCTGCCGAGGTCGGCGGGGATTTCGCGGGCCGGTGAAAACTCCGGGCTCGCGGGGAACGCGCTGTCCTGGTGACCAGCGGGGGACCGGTGGTGCCGCGGTGCGGGCACGCCCGTGCCGGCGGCAGGCCTCGACGCGCCGCCTGCCCCGGCCGGTTCGTGCGCTGCTGCCGGCACGGCGTCGCGGGTGCCGGTGGTGGTCAGCCTGGCGATCGTGGTGGTGTGCTCGGCGAGTTCGGCGGTGAGCTGGTCGATATGGGCGCGTGCGGCGACCAGTTCCCGGTCCGCGGCCGTCAGCCGGTGCTGCAGCTCGCGTCGTTGCGCGGCTTCGTCCGCGGCGAACCGGGCCGCGGCGTCGCGTTCCGCCTCCAGCCGGGTGCGTTCGGCGGCGGCGCCGTCGAGCATCGCCTCGATGCGCTGGTTCTGCCGGGTCTGCTCGGCCAGCAGGTATTGCAGGAGGTTCGCCTGTTCGTGCTCGAGCCGTCGGAGGGTGTCGGTGGCCGCCTGCCGCTGTGCTTCGTGGAGCTCAGACTGCTCGGCGAGTTCCTGTTCGCGGGTGTCGAGCAGGTGTTGCAGCTGCGCGAGACCGCGCTCGGTGGCCCGCAGGTCCTGCTGGGCGTGTTCGAGTTCCTCGGTCAGGTGCTGGACGCGTTCGTGCTGGGCGGCCTGCTGGCGGTGGTGGGTGATCCGGGCGGCCTGGTCGCGGTCGCGCAGCCGCCGGTGCTGGTCACGCAGCCGCACCAGCAGGCTGTGCTGGGCGGCGAGCTGACGGTGCAGCAGTGGCGCCTTCAGGTCCGCGCGGTCGGTCTGGGCGGGGTCTGTCATGGCTGGCAGCAACTGCCCGTCCGGGGTGCGGATGTCGTCGACGTAGCCGGGCGGGCGCTCCACACCGCCGCCCTCGGCGGCCATCCACAGTCCGGCCAGCCGCTGCGTCCACTTCGCCTGCTCCGGCGCACTGACGCAGACCTGGACCATCTGCACGACCGCGGGCCACGCGTTGCGGGACCGCTCGGGGCTCAGCTCCCGGGTGTTCTTCTCGAACGTGTCGTTCACGATCTTGCTGACCTGCTTGTCCGCCTTCCCGATCGCCTGACCGAGGCGGGCGTACGCGCCCTGCGGCGCCTTGGTGCCGCGCCGCCTGGCCTGGGGGAACTCGACCAGGTACCAGCGGCTGATCATTTCATTGAGCAGTGCACTCAGCGGCGCCGGTGACCTGTCGGGATCGGGCACGGTCTGCTTCTCTCATCGTGGGCGGCGAACCGGTCGATGATGCCAGCACTGTGGACGTTCTCGTCGCCCGACGAAACCCCGATCTGAGTTCTGAGCAGGAAGAACATGCCTTCGCGGCTGGCGGAAATTTCACCCGATCGGCTTCATGGAAGGTGCCGCGGCGCCAGCGTCCCGGCCCGTCCGGTGTCGCCGGGCGTCAACCGAACCCTGTGAAAGGTCGATCCAACATGAACCGGCTTCCCTGGATCCTGGTCATCGTGCTCAGCGCACTGCTCGGCGCGGATGTCACCCGGCAGGTCTGGCTGGCCCTGGACGGCACCGCGCTGCAGGCGCTCAGCGCCGCGGGGGCGGTCGCGCTGGGCGTCTTCACCAGCGGGACGGCCGTGTACCGCCTGACCGGCGCCACCGGCTCATAAGCGCCGTGCCGGCCGGTCCGTGGCCTTCGCTGCCCGACGCCGGGAGCTGGACTGAGTCCCGCGTCGGGCATGGCCACCCGGGGCCGTACCGTCGGTACGGCCCCGGGTGTGCATGGTCATGCGTCAGTGGTGTCCGAGCCGCCGCCGGTCTCGTCGGCCCCGGCCGTCCCGGTGTCGTCACCGCGCCCGCCGCGGCGGCGCCGCCGCCTCGGGCGGCCCGCGGACTCGCCGTCGGTCGCGTCGCCGTCGGCCACCGCGCCGGCTTCGGCACCGCCGTCCGAGAACTCGGGTACGGCTGCCGCCCGGCTCCCGCCGCGCCGCCGCCGTCGGCCGCCGGCCTGCTCGTCGCCCGCTTCGCCCGTGGGCGTCGCCTCGGCCGTGCCGGACTCCGTACCCTCAGCGGTCTCGGCGTCGACCCGGCGCCGACGGCGCTGGCGCTGGCGCGGCTCGCCGGAGGGCTCCTCCGTCGCGGCCTGGCCCTCGTCGCGGCCGCCGCGGGAACGCCCGCCGCGACCCCGGCCCGGCCCGCGCCCGCCCTCGCGGCCGCGCTTGCGTCCCCCGCCGAGGTCCTCCTCGACCTCGGCGGACAGGCCCGCGCGGCTGCGCTCCGCGGTGGGCAGAGTGCCGGTGACGTCGGTCGGGATGTCCAGGTCGGTGTAGAGCGCCGGGCTGGTGTGGTACGTCTCCGGCGGCTCCGGCATGTTGAGCCCCATCGACTTGTCGATGAGCACCCACCGCGGCATGTCCTCCCAGTCCACGAACGTCACCGCGACGCCGGTGGCGCCCGCCCGGCCGGTGCGGCCGATGCGGTGGGTGTACGTGTCCGGGTCCTCCGGGCAGTCGTAGTTGATGACGTGGGTGACCCCGGAGACGTCCAGGCCGCGGGCGGCGACGTCCGTGGCGACCAGGACGTCGATCTTCCCGGCCCGGAACGCGCGCAGCGCCCGCTCCCGGGCCCCCTGGCCCAGGTCACCGTGGACGGCCGCGACCGCGAAGCCGCGGAAGTCCAGGTCCTCGGCGACCCGGTCGGCGGCCCGCTTGGTCCGAGTGAAGATCATCGTGAGGCCGCGTTCCTTGGCCTGCAGCATCCGCGCGACCATCTCCAGCTTGTTCAGCGGGTGGGTGCGGTAGACGACCTGCTTGGTCAGCGGCGACGGCCCACTGTCCTGGGTGTGCCCGGCGTGGATCGTGACCGGGTGGTGCAGGAACCGCCGGGCCAGCGCGACGATCGGGTCCGGCATGGTGGCCGAGAACAGCATCGTCTGCCGCTTGTCGGGCAGCATGGCGAGGATCTTCTCGACGTCCTCCAGGAAGCCCAGGTCGAGCATGCGGTCGGCCTCGTCGAGCACCAGCCCGCGGATGCCGTCCAGCTTGAGCTGCTTCTGCTTGGCCAGGTCCAGCAGGCGCCCAGGGGTGCCGACGAGGATCTCGACGCCCTTCTTCAGCGTCTCCACCTGCGGCTCGTACGCGACGCCGCCGTAGATGGGCAGCACCCGCACGCCGCGGGTCTTGCCGGCGGCGGCCAGGTCGCGGGCCACCTGCAGGCCCAGCTCCCGGGTCGGGACGACGATCAGGGCCTGCGGCCGGCCGTCCGCGCCCTCCGAGGGGGCGAGGACGCGTTCCAGCAGCGGCAGTCCGAACCCGAGGGTCTTGCCGGTGCCGGTGGGGGCCTGGCCGATCAGGTCGGTGCCGCGCAGCGCGATCGGCAGGGCGTACTCCTGGATCGCGAAGGCCCGGGTGATCCCGGCCGCGGCCAGGGCTTCGACCGTTTCCGTACGGACGCCGAGTTCGGCGAAGGTGGGGCTGTCGGGGCGGACGGGGGCTCGGTTCAGCACTGGTACCAGTGCGGGTTCCTGCTCGATGCTTTCGGTGTTCTCGATTTCGGTCATGGAGTTCTGCGGGTGCCTCTCGTGGTGCGCCCGTCGAAGTCCAGGGCGCGATATGGGTGGTGCGCGGGCCACACGCGAAATCGTTCGCGGGCCGCACGCGCACGGCGGGGGCGCCGCACCGAACCGGATGGGCTCGGCGCTCGCCCAGATCGCCTATCGACTGGACCGACCAATCACCTGAATCGACCATATGGCGCATACCAGCCACATGGCCCAAATTGACCACGTTGCCTGTGCCGCTCGATGGCCGGGATCAGCCAGTGGGCCTGGTTCAGCAGTCGGCTGATTCCATCGGTTACATCGAATCGACGCCGACGGCGACCGGCCAAGTCTACCTGACCGAGTGAAAGCGCACCTCAGAGCAGGGGTTCCGCAGGCCCGACAGGCCGACGGCAGGAAATCCGGAGATCTCCCGCCGTCGGTCGCGGGTCAGCGCGTGGTGAAGCCGAACGGCCGGTTGGACGTCTCGGCGATCTCGACGTACGCCAGCTTTCCCACCGGAACGATCACCCGACGGCCCTTCTCGTCGGTCAGGGTCAGCACGCTGTCCTTGGCCATCGCGTCGGTCACCGCCGCCTCTACCTCGGCCGGCGTCTGCGCGCTCTCCAGCACCAGCTCGCGCGGGGCGTACTGCACGCCGATCTTGACCTCCACGGGGTCCTCCCTCGAATGAAATCCACCGGCCTGCCGGTTGTCTACCGGTCTGAAGGCTAGCCGATTTCGCGCGCCATTCCTCCCGTTGGCTCACCCTGCAACGGGAAGCTGGCGATACCGCGCCAGATGAGCGCCGCGACCAGTGCCTCCGCCTCCTCCTTGTTGGTGCGTCGGCCGTTGGCCAGCCAGAACTGCGCCGACTGGCCGGCCGCGCCGACCAGGCCCGAGGCCAGCAGTTCGGCCTGGTCCGTGCTCAGCCCGGTGTCCGAGATGATGGTGTCGGTCACCGCCACGATGCAGCCCTGCTCGACCCGCTCCACCCGCTCCCGCACCTGCGGGTCGTTGCGCAGGTCCGACTCGAAGACCAGGCGGAACGCCTCACTCTCGTGATCCATGAAGTCGAAGTACGCCCGGACCGCGCCGCGGACGCGCTCCTTGTTGTCCGGGGTGGCCAGCATCGCACCGCGCACCTTGGCGATGATCGAGTCGCAGTGCACGTCCAGCAGCGCCAGATACAGCTCCAGCTTGCCGGGGAAGTGCTGGTACAGCACCGGCTTGGAGACGCCCGCCCGCTCGGCGATGTCGTCCATCGCCGCGGCGTGGTAGCCCTGCGCGACGAAGATCTGCTGCGCGGCGGCCAGCAGTTGCTTACGGCGCGCGGAGCGCGGCAGACGCGCGGGGCGCCCCGCCGTCTGTGCTCCGCCGGACGCAGCGGTCATGATTCTCCAACCTCCGAGGTGTAAGTTCCCCGCGGTTACGGCGCGGATCGCCCGGCCTGGCGCGTGGCACAGCCGGAAGGGCAATTGTCGCGACGCTGCAACTTATCGCCAATGCCACCACACGGTAGCCTCAGGCGGGGCGAGCGAGGAGCGCGCGGTGGACGAGACAGGACAATCCGGTGACACCGGAGCCGCGGTGGGCGGCCCCGGCGCCGACGCGCGCGACCGTACCCGGCTGAACGGCTGGGCGACCTCAGACGGCGCCTGGCCCGCCACGCGCGACCCCGAGGACGACGTACCGGCCTGGCGGCGCCCGTTCACCCGGCCGTTCGCGCAGCGGGCGTTCCCGGCCAGCCGGGCGCCGCTGCCACCGGGTCACTCGTCCGGGGATTTCCCGGTTTCCGACCCCGTGTCGTACGGCGAGCCGGGTGGCTCCGGCGATGTCCACCCGTTCGGCGACGCCGGCACGTCGGGTGAGATCCGGCCCTACCCCAACGGGTCCGGCGGGCCTCGGCCGTTCGGCCTGAACGGTTCCGGTCCGTACGGCGACGACCACGGCTCCGGGGAGATCGCCCCGTTCGGTGAGGCGGGCTCCGGGGAGATCACCTCGTTCGGCGACGCCGGCTCCGGTGAGATCGCCGCGTACCGGGATGCCGGTGGTTCCGGTGAGATCCGGCCGCAGGGTGACGCGGGCGGCGGTGCCGACACGCGGGCCCCGCAGCCCACCGGCCCCGAGCCGAGGGTGCCGACCTGGTCCGAGGGCCGATCGCGGTTCGCCGACCTGTTCGCCCAGCGCTCGGCCGAGAGCACCACCCGGGCGATCTTCCCCGCGGTACGCCCGGCGACCCCGGGCGGGCGCCGCGTCGACTGGAGCACCGCCGAGTCGGCCCGGCACGCACGGGAACCCGGCAACCCCGCCGGGCGGGCCTACCCCACCGACGACCAGGGCGCGCCCCGGCCGCCGTACGACGCGGGCCTGCCGGGCCTGGCGCAGTACGAGCCGGGCACCCCGCCGGAAGCCGCCCCGTCCGCCGGCGGGTACGCCGCGCCGTCGGCGTACCCCGGCTACACCGACCGGTCCGCCGGTGACCTCGGCGCGGGCCTGGAGGAGCCGCTGTCGGGAGCGCTGCCCCAGCGCGTACCGGCGGAGCCGGACGTGCCCACCGTCCCGGAGCCGCCGTCCGTGGAGCCCTCGGCCGAGACGCCCGCGCTGGCCCGGATCGCGACACACCTGCGTCGCGGTGACGTGCTGACCGCACAGGACCGCCAGGAGGGCTTCGACGTCCAGGCGATCCTGGCCGCCGTACGTGAGGTGGCCGGGGTCCGCGACGCGTCCCTGCGCACGACGCCCGCGGGCGCGCACAGCCTGCGCCTCGACCTGGCCGACGGCGCCGACCCCGCCGAGGTGAGCCGCCAGGTCGCCCGGCTGCTACAGGACCGGATGGGCCTGGACGCGGCCATGCAGGGCGGCGAGGTGGCGCCGCCGGGCGCACCGGCCTCCGCGCCGCCGGCCGTGCCGTTCGTGCCCAGCCAGCCGACGCCCGCCGGGCGCGACAACCTGGGCGTTCCGTCAGCGGCTGCCGGGCCGGGTCCGCTCGGCCCATCGTCGGCGCCCACCGGTGCCGATTCGCTCGGCGGCCTCTCGAGCCCCGGCGGCGATCGGTCCGGTCCCGGTCGGTTGGAATCTCTCGGGGGCCTGTCCGGTCCCGGTGGGTCTCTCGGCAGCCCGTCCGGTCCCGGTGGATTGGAATCGCTCGGCAGCCCGTCCGGTGGCTTGGAATCACTCGGCGGCCCGTCCGGTCCCGGTGGCTTGGAATTACCCGGCAGCCCGTCCGGTCCCGGTGGGATGGAATCTCCGGGTAGTCCGTCGGCGCCAGGTGGGCTGGATTCGCGGGGCGGCCCGGCGGCCTCGGGCCTGCGTGAGCCGCGGCGGCTGTCGCAGCCCGCCGGGCCGGTCGACGCTCCGATCGCCGGGTCCGCGCCCGGCCAGGCCACGCCGCTGTCCGCGCCCCCGTACCCGCCGCCCGGGTCGTTCTCCGCACCCCCTGGGCCGCCCGCGACGCCCCTGCGCACGGCCGGGTCCCCGCCCGCGGCCGGAGCCACGCAGGCGCTGGAACGTGCCGCGTTCGCCGCGGTGGAGCCCCTCGCCACGGGCGTGAACGGCGCGCCCGCGCGCCCCCTCGACATCGGGGACCGCCCGGGCCCGCGCGTCGTCATCGAAAACGTGCAGGTCAGCACGTTCGGTGCGGAGGCCACGGTCGAGGTGCGACTGGCCGTGGGCAGCCGGATCGCCGCCGGGGAGGCCACCGGACCCGCGGTCGACGGGTACCTGCTGCGCCTGTGTGCGATGGCCACCGCGCGGGCGGTCGACGAGCTGCTGTCGGCGTCCGAGCATGCCGACGGGCCCGCCCGGTGCTTCGTCGAGCATGCGGCGGCCGTACCGTTCGGGCCGATGCAGGTGGCCGTCGTCGTGCTCCTGCTGTCCTACGGCGGCTGGGTGGAACAGATCGCCGGATCCGCGGTGGTCGCGGGCGACGACCGGCACGCCATGGTTCGCGCCACCCTGGCGGCGGTCAACCGTCGCCTCGAAGCCCTGCTCTCCTGATGAAGGGCGCGGTCCTCGCACCCGACACCGCCCTTCCCGACGACGGTGTGCCGCCGCCGTGGCCCGCCCGCCGCGTCACCATCGGCGGGGCGATGCTGCAGGTCCGCGACACCCCGGCCACCACGCCGGACGCCCAGCCCGCGGTGTACGTGCACGGGCTCGGTGGGTCCTCGCAGAACTTCACCGACGTCGCGGGCCTGCTCTCCGGGCACCTCGCCGGGCAGGCGGTGGACCTGCCGGGATTCGGCTACAGCGATCCGAGCCGCCGGTACTCCCTGCCCGCCTTCGCCGACCGGCTGACCGGATACCTGGACCACTGCGGGCGCGGCCCGGTGCATCTGGTCGGCAACTCCCTCGGCGGCGCCATCTCCGTGCTCGTGGCCGCGCTGCGGCCCGACCTGGTCCGGACGCTCACCCTGATCTCCCCGGCCATGCCGTTCCTCGACCCACGGCGTACCGCGCAGGGGCCGGTGCTACCGCTGCTGGCACTGCCCCGTGCCGAACGGCTGTTCGCCTGGGGCATGGCGCGGATGACGGTCGACGAGATGGCCGATCAGGTCCTCGCGGCCTGCTTCGGTGACGCTGCCCGGGTGAGCCCGCAGCGCCGGGCCGAGGCCATGGAGGAGATTCGGCTGCGGTACACGGTCGCGCACTACCCGAAGGCGTACCTGGGTGCGCTGCGCGGGCTGGTCTCGAGCTTCGTGCGGGCGTACCTGCCGGGGGACAACTCGCTGTGGCGGCTGGCCGCCCGGATCACCGCGCCGACCCTGGTGATCGGCGGGCTCGACGACCGGCTGATCGACCCCAGGGTGCCCGGCCAGGTCGCTCGCCTGGTCCCGGACGCGCGGCTGCTCATCCTGCCCCGCGTGGGACACGTGGCGCAGATGGAGGTGCCCCGGCTGGTGGCCCGCGGCATCGTCGGCATGCTCAGCGACACCCGCGCCCGGATCGGGTAATCCACACCGGAGGCACGGCGGGGGTGCGCTGGAGGGAGCGCAGGATCTGAAGCTTCCTCGCGAAACGCCGGTGACCCGGGGTGCGTGCATGGCACTCTGGCACTTGCTATGGCAAAGGCGACAAAAGGTTCCGTGAATCCCGCGGCCGACCCGCCGGCCGCGTTGCGGGCGGTTGAGGACGGCGCGCCTGAGCGGGCCGTCTCGGAGCACTCGGCGCGCGCGATCGCCGCCAGCGGTCCCAGCCCCCGGGAGTCGGTGACCGCCGAGGTGCCCGAGGAGGCACCGGCAAGCCGGCCACGGCGGCGACGCACCCCGGCGGACGGCGCATCAGCCGACGCCGTGGCCCGCCACAAACGCGTCGAGAACCCCGTCGAGGACGCCCTCGCGTGGGTGACCGAGCCCCGCCCCCGGCGCCGCCGTCTCACCGACGGCGAATCCAGCCGGCGCCGTCGCAGCGGCGTTGCCCTGTCGGCCGGGGGCGACGCGCCGCCGGGTCCCGGCGGCCCGCCCGGACCGAGCGCCGCGAGCCCGTACGCGCAGGAGGCCGCACGGCCGCGCCGTCGCAGATCGGGCACCGGATTCCCGTCCGACGTGGCGACCGCGGAGCATCCGCGGGGTGACCCGGAGCCCGGGGAGTGGGATGCGGCGGCGCCCGACGAACCGGACGAGCCGACCCGTGGCGAGGGAGGCAAGCCGCTCACGTCCCGATCGCGCCGCCGCCGCATGCCCTTGGACTCGGGTAACGGTGCCGCCTGGAGTGCCCTGTCCGGCGATGGTCCGGACGAGCCCCGCAAGGGGCGCGGCCGGTCACGTCGGGGCGGCGCCGCCGGGGCGCCGGACATCGGCCCGGCACCGACCGGGGCGCGGCGCCGGGGCGCGACCGACGACCTCGACGCGCAGCGGAACGTCATCGCGGCCCGGGCCGCGGCGCGACGCCGCCCGACGGCCGCCGCGGCGGCCCGCGCCACGGCACCCGGGGCGCTGGGCCAGCGACCGGGCGCGACCGGCGTGGGCCCGCTGACCCCGGAGCTGGCAGCCGCGCTGCATCGGACCCAGGAGGCCGTGAACCGGGCCGCGATGACGGACCGGACCACCGCGCACCGTCCGCACCCGGCGGAGGTCCATGAGGTCCACGAAGTCCACGACGTGCGCGAGGCGCAGACGGCCGCCGAGAACGACGTGGCCGCCTGGGTGGACATGCTCATCGGTACGGTGAACCGAACCGAGGAATCCCAGCCCGCGAGCCTGTGGCCGGACGGCCCGGAGGCCGACGTGGACACGGCGCCCGGTGACGTGGTCACGGGCGAGCCGAGCTGGGACCTGCCCGACATCGCCGGTCTGGCGGACGCCCGGCGGGCGTTCTGGCCGCCGATCGTGGTGGGACCGGCACCGGCCGAGCCGATGACCGCGGAGACACCGCCGCCCGACACCGCCGCGACGGCCGAGGAGCAGGCGACCGCACGGGCCGGGGATCTGGCGCCGGGTGCTGCGGCGACGGTGGAGGCCGAGGAGCAGGCGCGGGGCGCCGCGTCGACCGAGGTGGCCGAGGAACTGGGCGCCGAGACGGCCGAGGAGCCGGGCGCTGAGACGGCCGAGGAACTGGCGCCGGGTGCTGCGGCGACGGTGGAGGCCGAGGAGCAGACGCGGGGCGTTGCGACGACCGGGGAGGCCGAGGCGCCGGGCGCCGAGCGGGCCGAGGATCAGGTGTCGGGCGCCGCGGCGACGGTGGAGGCGCAGAAGCGGACCCGGGACGCCGAGGCGGGCGCGTCGACCGACGTGCACCCGCAGGACACCGTGGAGGCCGCCGAAGTGGCGGCGGAGCGGACCGGTGCCGGGACGCGCGACACCGGCGTGCCCGCCGAAGGGACCGAGCCCGAGGAACCCGCAGCGGACACTCTCCGCCCCGCCACGCAAGCCGCCGCTGCGGCGACGCTGGGCGCGGCGGAAGCCCACGAACCGGCCCCGGCGGATGCGGACACGGTCGAGGTGACCAAAGGCCAGCGGGAGGCCGCGACAGCCGGGCACCTCGCCGCGGCCGGTGCTGCCGCTACGGCGGTCGGACACGCGTCGGCCCCGCCCGATTCCGAGATCGCCCCGCCCGGCCACGGCCCGGTCGAGGTGGCCCTCCCCTCCGCAGCGGCCGGGGGTCTGGCGACCGCGCCGCCCGGCGCCCCGTCGGACGCGGGGCCGATCCTCCTGCCCGGGGTGGCGGGTGCCCCGCCGGACCAGGGCGCGCCGCAGACCGCACCCACACCGGGAAAACGGCGGCGGCTCTGGGCCGCGCTGCTGGCGCTGCTCACCGTCGGTGTGCTGATCGCCGGGATCATCTGGCTCGTCCGGCGGGACCCGCTGGCCGCGCGCCGCACCGTCGGCCACACGCCCTCGGCCGCCCCGATCACGCCGCAGGAACAGCCGGGCGGGACCGGGCCGGCGGCCGGGGCCGCTCCCGCGCCGACGGTGAATTCTGCGGCACCGGCCACGACGACACCGGCCACCACCGCACCGGCCACTACGGCACCGGCCCAGACCACCGCCCCGACCAGCGGGGCGGGCGCCGTGCCGCCGCCGGACGAGGCGCAGCAGGCGCCGAGCGGGAGCGTGCCGTCGGGCAGCTTCAAGTACGCCACCGGGTACGGCCCGGTGCTGGGTACGAAGGGCACGATGCGCACCTTCCACGTGGCGGTGGAGAAGTACATGGCCCAGGGCGACGGGGAGTACGTCGACTCCGGGCCCGACGCCAGCGCCTTCGCGGCCGAGGTGGACGACATCCTGGGCGACCCGCGCAGCTGGGTGGCCGGTGGGAAGGTCCGCTTCCAGCGGGCGCCGAACGGGTCACCCGCAGAGTTCACGATCTACCTGGCGTCGCCGGACACCTCGGAGGAGATGTGTGCGCGGGGCGGGCTGGAGACCAACGGCTTCAGTTCGTGCCGGCTGCCGGGCCAGGTGGTGATCAACTCCGAGCGCTGGCGCAAGGCGGTGCCGCACTACGACGCGCCAGTGGAGGTGTACCGGGCGTACGTGCTCAATCACGAGATCGGCCACCAGCTCGGCCACGGCCACGAGAAATGCCCCGGCAAGGGCAAACCTGCGCCGGTCATGCTGACCCAGACCTACAGCCTGGACGGCTGCACCGCGTACGGCTGGCCGTACCGCGACGGCAAGCGGTACACGGGACCACCGGTCGTCTGATATTCCCCGTCCCGCATGTCGGACCGGGTGTTCCTGGTCATGCCCGGTCGGCGCCCGGGCGCGCAACAATGGGGGCCGCACCTTACCGCCGAACCCGGGGAGTAAACCGTGTCGCTGCCCCCGCTCGTCGAGCCTGCCGCCGAGCTGACCGTCGACGAGATCCGCCGTTACTCGCGTCACCTGATCATCCCGGACGTCGGGATGGACGGGCAGAAGCGGCTCAAGAACGCCAAGGTGCTCTGCGTGGGCGCCGGTGGCCTCGGCTCGCCCGCGCTGCTGTACCTGGCCGCGGCGGGCGTCGGCACGCTGGGCATCATCGACTTCGACACCGTCGACGAGTCCAACCTTCAGCGCCAGATCATCCACGGCGTCTCGGACGTGGGCCGGCCCAAGGCCGAGTCGGCCGCGGCCAGCATCCGCGAGATCAACCCGCTGATCGACGTGGTCATCCACAACACCGCGCTGGACCGCGACAACGTCCGGGAGATCTTCAGCCAGTACGACCTGATCGTCGACGGCACGGACAACTTCGCCACCCGGTACATGGTCAACGACGCGGCGGTGCTGCTCGGCAAGCCGTACGTGTGGGGGTCGATCTACCGCTTCGACGGCCAGGCGTCCGTCTTCTGGGCCGAGCACGGCCCGTGCTACCGCTGCCTCTACCCGGAGCCGCCGCCGCCCGGCATGGTGCCCAGCTGCGCCGAGGGCGGGGTGCTCGGGGTGCTCTGCGCCTCGATCGGCTCGATCCAGGTCAACGAGGCCATCAAGCTGCTCACCGGCATCGGGGAGCCGCTGGTCGGTCGCCTGATGGTGTATGACGCCCTGGAGATGGAGTATCGCAAGATCAAGGTCCGGAAGGACCCGAACTGCGTGCTCTGCGGTGAGAACCCGACCGTGACCGACCTGCTGGAGGACTACGAGGACTTCTGCGGCGCGGTCTCCGACGAGGCGGCGGCGGCCACCGAGAACGCGACCATCACGGCCCGCGAGCTGAAGGAGTGGCAGGACTCCGGCAAGGACATCTTCCTGGTCGACGTCCGCGAGCCCGCCGAGTACGAGATCGTCAACATCAAGGGCGCGACCCTGATCCCGAAGGGGGACATCCTCTCCGGCGAGGCGCTGTCGAAGTTCCCGCAGGACCGGCAGATCGTGCTGCACTGCAAGTCCGGGGTCCGCTCGGCGGAGGCGCTGGCGGCGCTGAAGGCCGCCGGCTTCGGCGACGCGGTGCACGTCCAGGGCGGCATCGTCTCCTGGATCAACACGGTCGACCCGTCACTGCCGTCGTACTGATCAGGCCCATCCTGATCGGACACCCGAGGCCGGGTGTCCGATCGGACTGAGACAGTGGCCGATGCGGGGCAGCGGTCATGCGCGGCGCCCGGTAGCGTCACGGTCGTGGTCGACATCGATGCCGCCATCGGATACGTCGTCGCGCACGGTGACCCCGTGGAACGCGCGCGGCTCTCCTTCCTGCGCACCGGGGCGGTCCCCGCGGACGAGGTGATCGAGCGCATCACCGCCGGGCAGACGCCCGAGGGAGGCTGGCCCGCCACGGGGGACGGTCCACTGCCGTCGGTGGACGCCACGTGCTTCCGCCTCGGCGAGCTGGACGACCTGGGCGGCCTGCGCGTCCCGGCGGTGGAGCGCGCGCTGGCCTGGCTGGTCGGGGTGCAGCACCCCGACGGCACCTGGCAGGAGGACGAGGCGCTGGCCGCGGAGGCTCCGGCCTGGGCGGCGCCGGGCGACCCCGAGGCCACCTTGTATCAGACCTCGGTCGCGGGGTTCTGGCTGACGGTCGCCGCCGTGGAGGCGTACCCACGCCACGAGTGGCCCGCTCGGTATGCGGCCGCCCTGCAGGCCGCCGCCGCGTACGTGGTCGCGCACGTGCGTCCGGACGGGACCTGGCCGTCGTTCCTGGCGGCGGGCTGGCATGCCGCGGTGCTGCTGCACGAGCAGCAGCACTTCTACGAGTCGGCACGGATGCAGCTCGTGCTGGCCGAGCGGCTGGACGGCATGGCGCCGGCCGACCTCGCGTCGATGGCCGCCGCGGTGCGCCGGGTGAATCTCGGCGACGACTGGCTGCTGCGGGCGGCCTACAAGCGGCTCGGCGAGACGCAGCGCACCGACGGCGGCTGGGACAGCGCCGAGGGCCCGATCTTCGACGTCAACACGACCCTCACGGCCCTGCGCGCCGTGCTGCCCCGGGTCGGCGCGGGCGCGCTCTGATCCGCACTCCGGCCTGGACCGTCACCGTCGACCAAGGACCGCCGGTCGGGTCCAGTCGACTGGGTCCAGCCGAGCGAGGCCGGCCGCCGAGGGGGGTAGAGCGGGTCAGCGTGGCTGCCGGGTTGATTCCAGGGCGCGTGTTGCCAGCTGGTGCAGGGTTCGGCGCTCCGCCGTGCTCAGTCCGGCAAACACCGCGGCCTCGACCTCGTCGAGCACCTTCTCGGCCGCCCGTAGCGCGGCGATCCCGGCCGTGGTCGGGCTGACGACGTAGCGGCGCCGGTCGTCCGGGTCGCGTTCGCGGGTGGCGTATCCGCCCGCCTCCAGGTCGTCGACCAGGCCGACCATCGTCGTGCGATCCAGCCCGATGCCGGTGCTCAGCTGCTGCTGGGACAGCCGGTGCGTCTCGATCAGCGTCAGGACGTTCACGTGCTTGGCGCGCAGTCCCAGGGGCGCCAGCGCCCGCTCCGCCGCGGCGAGGGCCTCCTCGCCCAGCTTGATCAGCACGTACCCGGTGCGGGACGCGAGCTGGTCGGTGGGGCTGGTCATGTGCCGACTGTACGGGACGGCTTGTCAGCTCCGGCATCAGTCTGCAAGACTGACCGTCAGTGTCACTGACGATCTGGAGGACTGATGAACTGGCGAGGTCAGACGGTCATGATCACCGGTGCGTCGTCGGGCATCGGGGCGGGATTCGCCGAGGCGCTCGCCGCCCGGGGCGCCGATCTCGTGCTGGCCGCCCGCAGCGCCGACGTGCTGCACCACACCGCCCGGCGGCTGCGGGCGGCGCACGGCGTACGCATCGAAGTGGTTGTTCAGGACCTGACCGCGCCGGGGGCCGCCGCCGCCGTGCGGGCCGCGACAGACCAGCATGGACTGACCGTGGACGCCCTGATCAACAACGCCGGCTTCGCCAGCGCGGGCAAATTCCACGAGGTGCCCGCCGACCGGGTGCACACCGAGGTGGCCCTCGACGTCTCCGCGCTGGTGGATCTGACCACGGCGTACCTGCCGGGCATGGTCGAGCGGCGCCGCGGGGCGATCGTCAACGTCGCCTCGATCGCCGCCTTCCAGCCGACGCCGTACATGGCGGTGTACGGCGCCGCGAAGGCCTTCGTGCTCTCGTTCAGTCAGGCGCTCTGGCAGGAGTACCGGCGCGCGGGGGTGCGGGTCACCGCGGTCTGCCCCGGGCCGGTCGACACCGGGTTCCTCGGGGTGGTCGGCACCCCCGAGGTCCGCGTCGGGCGCCCCCGCCCGGTCGGGTACGTGGTGGCACGCACCCTGCGGGCGGTCGAACGCAACCGGCCGGTGGTCACGCCCGGCCCCGAGAACGCCTGGGTCCCGTTGGTGAGCCGGCTGCTACCCCGGCGCCTCGTCGCGACGGTCACCGGCCGCAGCCTGCGCGGAGCCGCAGACGCGCCCTCGGCGGAGCGGGTGCCGACCGCTGGCGCGCTCACCGCCGGATTCCCGGCGACGGAGCACTGATCGCGGCGGCCGTGCCCCTGCCCGGCACTCGACCATGCCGCCCTTCGGGTGCCGGCGTCGCCGGTCCTTGGGTCAGCACGATCGGTCATGGGGCCGTCTGGGGAATGGCGACGATTTCCATCCAGGACCAGCCATCGCCCAACGTCCAGCACCGCACATTCCACCGGCTCCGGCAATCCATGTCCGCGTCGGCCGGCAGGCCGTAGGCGTAGCCGGTCGGGCCGCCGGCCGGCCCGGTCCAGGTGGGTACGAACACGGCGTGGGAGCCGAGGGTGAAGGGGTCCCCATTGACCGCCAGGTGCTGTAGCTCGGCAGCGGGGTGACCAGTGGGGTCGAGCTGGCCGGTGCGGGCAAGTGCGGCTACTGCCAGGAAGTCGGAACGGTGGATCCGGTAGTAGCCGTACGCAAAGGGGCGGGTCCAGTCGATCTGCGCGATCGTCAGCGCGCTCACGGCGCTCAGGGCGACCACCATTCCGGCGCCGACGAACCGGCGGGTGCGACCGAGCCGTACCGCGACCAACGCCGTGACGGTGGCGGCAACCAGCCACGCCAGCCCGTACGCGCCGCGGGTCCAGTGCCCGAGGTGGCTCCACACCCAGATGCCGAACAGGTGGGTCACGGCGACCATCTCCCAGGTCAGGGACACGGCAACCAGCAGCCCCACCGTTGCCCACCGTCGCTTGCGCGACGCCAGCACTTCATGATCCTCGAGCGATCCCATCAGATGATCATGACCGTGACTCGCCCTCGACGCTCGCCGCGTGGGCACAGCTCCACGGAACCTCCACCGATCCCCCACATCGTCAGCAATCACGAACCGGCTCAGCGGGTGTGGCCGTTGCCGGTGACGATGTACTTGGTGCTGGTCAGCTCGGGCAGGCCCATGGGGCCACGGGCGTGCAGCTTCTGCGTACTGATGCCGATCTCGGCGCCGAAGCCGAACTCGCCGCCGTCGGTGAAGCGGGTCGACGCGTTGACCATCACCGCGGCGGCGTCCACCCGCGCCGCGAAGCGCCGGGTCGCGGTCACGGACTCGCTGACGATGGCCTCGGTGTGGCCGGTGCCGAAGCGGCGGATGTGATCCAGGGCGTCCTCCAGCGAGTCCACCACCGCCGCCGAAATGTCCGCGGAGAGGTACTCCGTGCCCCAGTCCTCGGCGTTCGCGGGCACCACGTCGTCGCTGTACGCGGCCACCCGGGGGTCGCCGTGCACGGTCACCCCGGCGGCCGCCAGCTCCTCCAGCACCAGCGGCAGGAACGAGTCCGCGATCTCCGCGTGCACCAGCAACGACTCGGCGGTGTTGCAGGTGGACAGCCGCTGCGTCTTGGAGTTCATCACCACCGCCAGCGCCTTCTCCAGGTCGGCGTCGGAGTCCACGTACACGTGGCAGTTGCCCACCCCGGTCTCGATCACCGGTACGGTCGACTCCTCCACCACCGCCTTGATCAGCGAGGCCCCACCGCGCGGGATCAGCACGTCCACCAGGCCGCGGGCGCGCATCAGCTCCTTGACCGAGTCGCGGGTGCTGGCGTCGAGCAGCTGGACGGTGTCCGCGGGCAGCCCCGCCTCCGTGACCGCCTCGCGCAGCACCGCCACGATCGCCGCGTTCGAGCTGTACGCGGACGACGAGCCCCGCAGCAGGGCCGCATTGCCCGACTTGAGGCAGATCCCGGCCGCATCCGCGGTGACGTTGGGCCGTCCCTCGTAGATGATGCCGACCACCCCGAACGGCACCCGCACCTGGCGCAGCTCCAGCCCGTTGGCCAGCGTGGAACCGCGCACCACGTCGCCGACCGGGTCGGGCAGCGCCGCCAGCTGGCGCAGCCCGTCCGCCATCGCGGCCACCCGTGCCGTGGTCAGGGTCAGCCGGTCGATCATCGCCGTGGTGGACCCGCCCGTGCGGGCCCGGTCGACGTCCGCCGCGTTCGCGGCGACGACCTCGTCCGCGCGCTGCGCCAGCAACTCCGCCATCAGCAGCAGCGCCTCGTCCTTCTCGGCGCGGGTGGCAGCGGCCAGCTCGATCGAGGCGGCGCGCGCGTCGGCCGCCTGCTGCAGGACACTCATCGTCACTCCTAGAGAAGGACGAGGTCGTCGCGGTGGACGACCTCTCGTTCGTACTCGGGACCGAGGGCGGCCGCCAGCTCCGTGGTGGTCCGGCCGAGCAGCGCGGGCAGCTCGACGGCGTCGTAGTTGACCAGACCCCGCGCGATCGGTACGCCGGAGTCCGCGGCCACCAGATCCACCGGGTCACCGGCGGAGAACGAGCCGTCCACCGCGGTGATCCCGGCGGGCAGCAACGACTTTCGCCGGGCCACGACCGCCGCGACCGCGCCCGCGTCGAGATGCAGCCGCCCACGCGGGGCGGTGGCGTGGGCCAGCCAGAACAGCCGGGCCGTGGGGCGCTGGGCGGCCGCCTCGAACAACGTGCCGATCTCCGCGCCCTCCAGCGCGGGACCGGCCAGCGGGGCGGCGGTGAGCACCACCGGAATGCCGAACCCGGTGGCGATGCGGGCCGCCTCCACCTTGGTGACCATGCCGCCGGTGCCCAGCCCGGCGCGCCCGGCCCGGCCGATCGCCACCGCCTCCAGGTCCGAGGAGTCCCGGACCACCTCGACGCGCCGCGAGGCGGGGTCGGCCGGGTCGCCGGTGTACAGCCCGTCCACGTCGGAGAGCAGCACCAGCAGGTCGGCGTGCACCAGCGCGGCCACCAGGGCGGCCAGCCGGTCGTTGTCGCCGAAGCGGATCTCCTCGGTGGCCACGGTGTCGTTCTCGTTGACGATCGGCACCGCACCGAGGTCGAGCAGCTTGCGCAGCGTCCGGTACGCGTTGCGGTAGTGCGCCCGGCGGGTCACGTCGTCGACCGTCAACAGCACCTGCCCGACCGTACGGCCGTGCCGGGCGAAACCGGCCGCGTACCGCCCGATCAGCAGGCCCTGGCCGACGCTGGCGGCGGCCTGCTGGGTGGCCAGGTCACGCGGGCGCTTCGGCAGGTTGAGCGGGGCCAGCCCGGCGGCGATGGCGCCGCTGGACACCAGCACCACCTCCCGGCCGTCCGTGGCCAGCTTGCCCAGCACGTCGACCAGGGCGTCGACGCGCTGCTGGTCGATCCCGCCCGCCGCCGTGGTCAGCGAGGACGAGCCCACCTTCACCACGATCCGGCGCGCGCCGGTCACCACTTCCCGCACCCGACCATTCTGCGCGGAGTGACGTACCGGGCCGATCCCGGATCCCATATCGTGGCGGCGGTGACACCGCAGGAGTACGTCGAAGAGGTGCTGGCGCTGGTCGAGCGCATCCCCGAGGGCCGGGTCATGTCGTACGGGGCGGTCGCCGACGCGCTCGCGGACCGCTCCGGCCGCAACTCGGCCCGCCAGGTCGGCTCGATCATGGCCCGGCACGGCGGCGGGGTGCCATGGCATCGGGTGGTCACCGGCGGTGGGCGGCTACCGCCCGGGCACGAGCAGGAAGCGCGCCAGCTGTTGCTGGCCGAGGGGGTACCGCTGCGGGGCCAGCGCGTCGACATGGCCCGGGCCGCCTGGCACCCCGACACGGTGCGGTGATGCGACGGCGTAGCGATCAGAGGTGCAGGCCCGCGCCGCCGCGCCGGGGGTCGCCCGCCGCGCCGCCCGGCCCCACTCCGGTCACGCCGCCGAAGTAGTGGTCGATGTCCGGCCACCGGTTGATCATCCACCCGGCGTCGGCCAGCGCGGCCAGCTCCACCTCCGGGTACCCGACCTCCGCGTGCACCGTGTCGCCGACCACGTGGAACCGCGGCCGGGCGACCGCCTGCTGCAGATCCAGCCCGTCGACGAGCACCCCGAGCAGCGTGTCGAGCAACGCCGTACGGATCCGGGAGGCCCCCGCCGAGCCCAGTGCGACCGTCAGCCGGTCCTCGGCGTCGGTGACCACCATCGGGCACAGGTTGGACTTCATCCGCAGGCCGGGGGCCAGGTCCGGGGTGAGCAGCTCCCCCTCGCCGAGCATCGAGTTCATGTTGACGCCCAGGCCCGGCAGCCACACCGCCGCGCCCAGCCCGAGCGTCGTGGTGACCACGCAGGCGTTGCCCGCGGCGTCGACCACGGCCACGTTCGTGGTGTCGCCGACCCGCTGGCGGCCGCGGTCGCGCAGGGCGGTCGCCACCGCGACGGCCCGCTCCGGGCGGCTCAGCTCGGCGACGTCGGGCGGCAGGGCGGCGATGGTGTCGACCGCACGGTTGAGGTCGTGCCGGGCGTGCACCCGGTGCCCGGCCAGGTACGCGTGGTCCACCGGCGTCTCGTACACCTGGTAGGAGGCCAGGTCGGCGGGGCCGAGGTTGCCGCCGTCGGCGCGGACCGCGTCCACCAGAATCTTGGAGAACGCCCCGGTGTAGAACACCGACGGCCCCTCCGCGGCCAGCCCTTCCAGGGTGGTCGTCAGGCCGGGGTGGAACAGCAGCTCGCCACCCTGCATGAGCTGGCCGTTCGGGGCGTACACCGCGCCGCCCTCGCCGTACGCCAGCGCGGGCGCGCAGGACGCCAGCGTGCGGGCCTGCGCCGCCGGCAGGATCACCCCGGTACGGGCCAGGTCCAGCGCGGGCGCCACCAGCTCGGTCCAGGGCAGCCGTCCCCACCGGCGGTGCAGCTCACCGCACCCGGCGGGCACCCCGGGCACGGCCACACTCGCGCCGCCGATCGCGTACACCTGGGGCACGCCGCCGAAGAACACGTCGACCGCCACCATCGCGTCCGGCTCGACGTCGCCGTCCGTGCCGGGCACCGCGACGAAGAAGTCCAGGCAGGTGGCCGTACCGGTGAAGGCGTCGTAGTACGTGGCGAAACCGCCGCCGCCCAGTCCGGTGTAGATGGTCTCGGCGACGCAGGTCGCCAGCACCGCGGCGACCGCGGCGTCGGCCGCGGTCCCGCCGGCCCGCAGGATCTGCAGCCCGGCTTCCGCGGTCGCCGGATGGGCCGCGGCGACCCCGGCGGCGATGGGAGCCTTCATCTGCCGAAGCGTAGGCCCGCCTTTTGAACAGGGCACTGCATTCGCAGCGACACTCGGCGCCGTCCCACTTCCGACGTACGGCCGGCGCGGCCGCACCTTCGGCCGGTGTGCCCTGGTCCGACCGGCCGACCAGGTGTCACCCCGGGTTTGCGGTGGCCTTGCTGCGGCGCGCCCGGGGCGCCGGGGTAGGTTGACGGCGTGGCCGGTCTGCCAGGAGTCCTCGGTGAGCCCATCAGGTTCGTCCTGAACTGGGGCCGCCGCTACTCGCTGTGGGTGTTCAACTTCGGGCTCGCCTGCTGTGCGATCGAGTTCATCGCGACCAGCATGGGCCGCCACGACTTCATCCGGCTCGGGGTGATCCCGTTCGCGCACGGCCCCCGCCAGGCCGACCTGATGGTCGTCTCCGGCACGGTCACCGACAAGATGGCCCCGGCGATCAAGCGGCTGTACGACCAGATGCCCGAGCCCAAGTACGTGATCTCGTTCGGCTCCTGCTCCAACTGCGGTGGCCCGTACTGGGACTCGTACTCGGTGACCAAGGGCGTCGACCAGCTCATCCCGGTCGACGTGTACGTGCCCGGCTGCCCGCCGCGGCCCGAGGCGCTGCTGCACGGCATCCTGCGGTTGCAGGAGAAGATCGCCGCAGAGCAGTCCGGGCCGGGCGGGGTGCCCCGGCCGGACCCGCTGCGCCGCGACGCTGCCTCGCTCACTGCCCCGATGGTCACCCCACCGGTGGCCACGGGCGGTTAGCCTGCGTTTCATGACCACGCGAGCCGATTTCATCATCGACGTCCTGACCCGCGAATTCGGCGAGCTGATGGCGCTCGATCCGGCCGCGTTCCGGCGCAAGTTCCGGAAGATGGCGGCCTCGCCGTTCGCGTTCTACCGGGGCAGCGCGTCGCTGTTCTACGCCGACCTGACCGGCGACTACGCCGACGACAGTTTCCTCGACGAGCGCACCAGCCGGGTGTGGATCCACGGCGACCTGCACGCGGAGAACTTCGGCACGTACATGAACTCGTCCGGCCAGCTGGTCTTCAACGTCAACGACTTCGACGAGGCGTACGTCGGGCCGTTCAGCTGGGACCTCAAACGGTTCAGCGCCAGCGTGGCCCTCATCGGGTACTCCAAGGCCCTCTCCGACGCGGCGATCTCCGAGCTGGTCACCACGTTCGCGCGGGCGTACCTGCTCGAGCTGCGGGCCATCGCGGCCGGCGGCGACGACGCGATCGGCTCGATCACTCTGGAGAACGCCACCGGCGTGCTGCGCCGGGTGCTTCAGCAGGCCCGCCTCAACACCCGGGTGGAGCTGCTGGCCGGGCAGACCACGATCGACGACTACGAGCGCCGCTTCTCCCTCGGCGACGGCGTGTACGAGATCGACACGGAGACCCGGACCACGGTCTGCACCGCGTTCGACGCGTACCTGACCACGCTGCCGGAGCACCGCTCCGTGGCCACCAACATCAAGGATGTGGTGCTGCGCAAGGGCGTGGGCATCGGCTCGGCCGGGCTTCCCTCGTACAACCTGCTGCTGGAGGGGCACACCCAGGCGCTGGAGAACGACGTCGTCATCTACATGAAGCAGGCCCAGGTGCCCGCGGTCGCGCGGTGGATCGACGACGAGCGGGTCCGCGGGTACTTCCGTCACCAGGGTCACCGCACCGCCGAGTCGCAGCGGGCGTTGCAGGCACACGCCGACCCGTGGCTGGGCTTCACCGAGCTGAACGGGGTCGGGCAGCTGGTCGCCGAGGTGTCCCCGTACGCGGCCGACCTGGACTGGTCCGACGTCAACGAGCCCGAGGAGCTGACCGACGTCGTCGCCGACCTGGGCCGCGCGGTCGCCCGCATGCACTCGGTCGCGGACGACGAGTCCAGCCACGACCTGGTCGACTTCTCCACCGAGGAGACCATCGTGGCCGCGGTCGACAAGGATGAGGCCGGCTTCGTGCGGCACCTGGTCGAATTCGCCCACCGGTATGGCGACCAGGCCCGCGAGGACCACCAGGACTTCGTCGACGTGTTCCGCAACGGCCGCCTGCCGGGCCTGCAGTAGCGATCCGGCGGGCTGGTGCCCATAGGATCAAGGCCATGACGCCCGAGGAGGTCGGTGAGCGCCTGGTCGCGCTGCTGACGGACGAGCAGCACGCCGACGCCGGTCCGGTCGCTGCGAGCGTGTCCGGGGGCGGACCCGGGCACGAGCGGGCCGTGGTGGACGTCCCCGTCGCCCGGTGGTGGGCCGCGGTCTCCGTCGCCCGCGACCCGGCCGCGCTGGGCTGCGACTTCTTCGACTGGCTGTCGGCGGTCGACGAGCTGGCGGACGGCTTCCGGGTGGTGGCCCACCTGTGGTCGAGCAAGCGCCAGCACGGTCTGCTGCTGCGCACCCTCGTACCACTCGACGAGCCGGTGATCGAGTCGGTGGTGGACCTGTTCCCGGGCGCCGACTGGCACGAGCGGGAGACGTACGAGATGTTCGGCGTCACGTTCGCCCGCCACCCGGACCTGCGGCCGCTGCTGCTGCCGCCCGGGTTCGAGGGGCATCCGCTGCGCAAGGAGTTCGTGCTGGCGTCCCGGGTGGCCAAGGCCTGGCCGGGCGCCAAGGAGCCGGGGGAGTCGGAGTCCGGCTCGGCGAAACGCGCCCCGATGCGCCCGCCCGGCGTCCCCGACCCGAACGAGTGGGGCCCGCTCAAGGGCCAGGTGCCCTCGCCGGAGACCCCACCCCGCCGCGCCGCCGCGGAGCGTCCCGCCCGGCGTGAGAAACCGCCGTCCGAGGGGACCGACTGATGCCGCTCTGGCTCGACCTGACCGTCCGCGTCGTCGCGGTGGTCGGCGGCTTCCTCACCCTCCCGCTGGTCGTTGGCCAGGCCGAACACAAGGTCATGGCGCACATGCAGGGTCGCCTCGGGCCGATGTACGCGGGCGCGTTCCACGGCTGGGCGCAGCTGATCGCCGACGGCGTGAAATTCGTGCAGAAGGAGGACATCGCGCCACGTGCCGCCGACCGGCGGGTGTTCCAGCTGGCGCCGATCGTCGCGCTCTTTCCGTACCTGCTGATCCTGCTGGCCATCCCGCTGGGGCCCGGCGGTCTGGTCGCGCAGGCCATGGACATCGGCCTGTTCTTCGTGCTGGCCGTGCTCGGCGTCGGCGTGGTGGCGGTGCTGATGTCGGCGTGGGCGTCGGCGAACAAGTACAGCCTGCTCGGCGGCCTGCGCGGCGCCGCCCAGCTGCTCGGCTACGAGCTGCCCCTGGTGCTGGCCGCGGCCAGCGTCGCGATGGCCGCGGGCACCCTGAGCCTGCCCGGGATCGTGGCGGCGTGGCAGCCGTGGTGGCTGGTGTGGCAGTTCCCGGCCGCGGCGGTCTTCTTCGTGGCGGGCCTGGCCGAGATCCGGCGGCCCCCCTTCGACATGCCGATCGCCGACTCGGAGCTGGTCTTCGGCTACCTGACCGAGTACACCGGCCTGCGGTTCGCGTTCTTCCTGCTGGCCGAGTACGTCGGCATCGTCGTCATCGCCGCCCTGACCACGGTGCTGTTCCTCGGCGGCTGGCACGGCCCGTGGGCGGATCAGCTCGGCTGGCTGTGGACGCTGGTCAAGGTGTTCGCGGTGTCGTTCGTCATCATCTGGCTGCGGGTGACCTACCCGCGCCTGCGCGAGGATCAGCTCCAGCGGCTGTGCTGGCTGGTCCTGGTGCCGGTCGCCCTCGCGCAGCTCGTCCTGACCGCGGCCGTCAGGGTGCTGACATAGGCTCTCGCACCGGCTCGTCGACGTCGCGCAGCCCTGATGGTCACTCCCCTTCCGCCGCGAACCAAACGATCAGCAGGCGGCGGATGCCGGTCGCCTGACGGACCGCGGCAGCCGCCGCGTCGAAAGTTCGATACTCGGCGAGGTCCTCTCCAGAGACGGCAAGGCGCCAACCCTGCCCATCCCACAATGCTGTACCAACGAAGCGGGCCGCGAGGGGACGGGGTTCGTCGGCGTCCCGGAACGTCACCACCAACCCGGACAACTCAGCCATGCCACATACAATACATTTATGTGGCCTCTTCGTGGCTGAGTGCGAGGCCACATCTGTTGGTTCTTCAGTGGCCTCGCCTGCGCAGGTGCTTGACTACCGGCGTGCTGAAGGACCTTGAGACGGCCGCCCAGGCGTACGCGGACGCGCAAGGCGCTATCGCCGAGGCACAGCAAGCGTTGTCAGCCGCTCGCGACGATGTCCGGATCGCACGGCAAGGACTGGCGGACGCCATCGTTGCCGCGACCCTGGCGGGCGCCCGCCAGATAGACGTCATGAAGGTGACCGGTTACAGCCGCGAGCAGATTCGCCGGATCCTGCGTGCAGCAGGGGTGGAGGCGTCGACAAACTCCTGAGCGGCCTTGCTCACGAGATTGTCAGGGGTCGGCCTACCGTGTTGCGCACACGGGAGGAGACGTACTCAGAGATGCCGAGGCGTGAGAACGCTGATCGGAATCTTGATGGCCCAGGGTTCGGCCACGTCGATCATGTCGCCGAACGTGCCGGACGGCCGGTAGACCTCTGCGAGCGGATCGATCTTCATAGTGTGCACCGCGATCCCATCGTCCGTCTCCACCGACCAGAAGTACGGGATCTCAGCCGCCGCATAGAGGGCCGGTTTCGTGATCCGGTCCATGCTCTGCGATGTCGGCGACACGATCTCGACTGCCAGGACGACCTCGTGAGGTCGGAAATGCTGTGGGTTGCGGCGTGCTGCGGCGTCGGTCGTCACGAGCACGTCCGGAATGAAGGACTGACGCGAGCTGATCCTGACCTCGACGCGCTGTGTCGCCTGTAGATCCGGCGGGCAGGTCTGCTCGAGTGCGACCATGAGGCGGGCCGCGATGACCTGATGTGCGGTGGTGGGGGTGGGGGACACGAGGAGCACTCCGTCGAGCAACTCGCGGCGCAGGCCGTCTTCGGGCAGGGTTTCGAGGTCGTCGGTGGTCCAGCCGCCGGACGGCGGACGGACGCCCAGTGCAGTGGTCATCGGGGCCTCCGGGGATACCTCGCGCGCCCTGCTGGCACCGTACCGGAAGATCGCGGTGGGGGTGTGCTCGCGTCGCGCCCGGCGACCGGGCAGGATATGCGTTTGTGACTGACGACCGGGACCGGGGCGCGCCGGGTAAGGGCCTGCTCAACGGGCTCGCCGTCACGTTCAAGACGATGACGCGGCGCAGCACGACACAGCAGTACCCCGACGTCGAGCCGGAGCTGCCGCCCCGCTCCCGCGGCGTGATCGCCCTGCTGGAAGAGAACTGCACGGTCTGCATGCTGTGCGCCCGCGAGTGCCCCGACTGGTGCATCTACATCGACTCGCACAAGGAGGAGGTCGTCGTCCCGGGTGCCGCCCGCCCCCGGCAGCGCAACGTGCTGGACCGCTTCGACATCGACTTCTCCCTCTGCATGTACTGCGGGATCTGCATCGAGGCGTGCCCCTTCGACGCGCTCTACTGGACCCCCGAGTTCGAGTACTCGGAATACGACCTGCGCGATCTGCTGCACGACAAGGACCGCCTGGGCGAGTGGATGCAGACCGTGCCGCCCCCGCCCGCGCACGACCCGCTCGGCGAGCCGTCGAAAGAAGAGGCCACCGCGGCGCGCAAGGCCGCAGGCCCGGGCGCGGCCACACCCGCCAAGACCGCCCGGCCCGCAACGGTACGGCCCACCCCCGCCCCACCCGCAGCGGCGCCCGCCCCCGATCAGGAGCCCGAACCGGGCCCCGGCAGCGGCCCAGCTCAGCGACCGCGTCCGAGCCAGGAGCCCGGCCCGAGCCAGGAGCCCGGCCCGAGCCAGGAGCCCGGCCCGAGCCAGGAGCCCGGGACGTGACGGTTGCCGACGCCCTCCTGCTCGCGCTCGGGGTCATCGCGGTCGGTTCGGCCGCCCTCGTAGTGACCAGCGCCCATCTGGTCCGCTCCGGTCTCTACCTGGTCGTCAGCCTGGGTGCGCTGGCCGGGCTGTACCTGGTGCTCGGCGCCGAGTTGCTGGCCTGGGTGCAGGTGCTGGTCTACGTGGGTGCGGTGGTGGTCCTGCTGCTGTTCGCGGTGATGCTGACCCGGGCCCCGATCGGCCCGTCGCCCGACCTCGACCGCCCGGCCTGGGCGGCCGGGCTGGTCGGCGGCGGGGTCGGGCTGGGACTGGCCGCCCTGTTCGCGGACGCGTACCGGTGGGTCGGCTTCCCGCAGCCCGAGACCGGCACCGCGGGGCGGATGGGGGAGCAGGTCTTCGGCGGCTGGGTGCTGCCGTTCGAGGTGCTGTCGATCCTGCTGCTGGCCGCCCTGGTCGGCGCGATCGTGCTGTCCCGGCCGGACCTCGGCGCCCGCAGCGACGAGCAGGCGGAGACGCACTGATGCACGCGGTCATCCCGATGGTCACGGCGGGCCTGCTGTTCGGGCTCGGCGTCTACGGCGTGCTGCGGCGGCGCAACGCGATCCTCGTGCTCATGGCGGTCGAGCTGATGCTCAACGCGGTCAACCTGGTCTTCGTGACCGCGGACGCCACGATCCGCTCCGCGCCGGGCGGTGGCCAGGCCGGAACCCCCGGCACCGGCGCGGCGCACGCGGGTGCGGTGTTCGCCCTGTTCGTGATCGTGCTGGCCGCGGCCGAGGTCGGCGTGGGGCTCGCGATCGTGCTGCAGTTCTACCGGATGCGCGCGAACGTCGCCGTCGACGAGGTCACGCTCGACCCGGCATCCGAGGCGACGGGAGATGTGACCACCACCGGGGCAGCGTCGCCGGCCGGGGTTGCTGCCACGACGGCTGCGGAGTCCGGGGCGGCGGGATCAGGGACAGCGGCGGTATCAGGGACAGCGGCGGGATCAGGGACAGCGGCGGTTTCCGGAACGGCGGCGGGCGCCGGGCCGGATGCGGCGGGGACGGAGAACGTGGCCGGGTGAACATCGACGCCCTCATGCCGGCGCTGCCCGGCGTACCGCTGCTGCTCGGTCTGGTGGGTCTCGTGCTGGCGCCCGGCGACGGTGGCCGCGCCCGGCGGTGGCTGGCCGCCGCCCTCGGCGTGCTGGGGGCGGCCGCCGCGCTGGCGGCGACGGTGCTGCTGCTGGCCCGCGTGGACGGGCCGGTCGAGTCCGGCGTGCGCTGGGTCGCGTTCGGGGACCTGCCGGTCACGCTGACGTTCTCGGTCGCCCCCGCGACGCTGTACGTCGCGGTGGCGGTAACCGTCGTGGCGCTGGCGGTCCAGCTGTACTCCGTCTCCTATCTGCACGACGATCCCCGCTACGCGCCGTACGCCGCGCAGGTCAGCCTGTTCACGGGCGCGATGCTGCTGGTGGTGGTCGCCGGTGACCTGATCCCGCTGCTGGTCGGCTGGGAAGTGATGGGTGCCTGCTCGTACCTGCTGATCGGTCATGACCGGCGGCTGCCCGAGGCGCCGGGCGCGGCGGTGAAGGCGTTCCTGGTGACCCGGGTGGGCGACGTCGGTTTCCTGCTCGGCATCGCCGTCCTGGGGGTCGGCGCGGGCAGTTTCCGGCTCGCGGACGTGCTGGCCCAGGACTACCCGCCGGGGACCCTGACGGTCGCGCTGCTGCTGATCCTGGCCGGGGTCGCGGGCAAGAGCGCCCAGTTCCCGCTGCACACCTGGTTGCCGGACGCGATGGCCGGTCCGACCCCGATCTCGGCCCTCATCCACGCCGCCACGATGGTGGCCGCCGGGGTGTACGTCGTGGCCCGGCTGTTCCCGCTGTTCGCGGCGTCCCCCGCGGCGCTGGCCGTGCTGGGGGTGATGGCCGCGGTCACGCTGCTGCTGGGCGCACTGTGCGCCACCGCCCAGGAGGACATCAAGCGGGTGCTGGCCTGGTCGACGGTGTCCCAGATCGGGTACATGACCGGGGCGCTGGCGGTCGGCTCCCCGTCCGCGGCGCTGTTCCACCTGCTCACCCACGCCGCGTTCAAGGCGCTGCTGTTCCTCGGCGCGGGCGCGGTGATCCACGCGGTCGGCACGAACGCGATGTCGCGGATGGGCGGGCTGCGCACCGGGATGCCGGCCACGTTCTGGCCCATGGCGATCGGGCTGGGGGCGCTGGCCGGGCTGCCGCCGCTGTCCGGCTTCTGGTCCAAGGAGACCGTGCTGACGGCCGCGCAGCACGCCGCCCAGGGCGGCGGGCCCGCACCCGCCTGGGTCGGCTGGACGGTCTGGCTGGCGGCGCTGGCCGGGGTCGCGCTGACCGCCTGGTACGCCACCCGCCTGCTGCTGCGCGTGTTCTTCGGCGCGGCCCGGGCCCGTGACGACGACTGGCAGGTCGGCTTCGACGACGCCCGCTACGACCGTGACTTCCCCCGGCCACACGACCCGCCCGCCCTGATGCGCTGGCCGGTCCTGCTGCTGGCGGTGCCCGCGGCACTGCTCGGCCTCGCCGTCTACCTGCCCGGGTTCCGGGACAACCTGGCGCTCGAACGGCCCCACGTCGGCCCGGCCGTCGCGCTGCCGCTGGTCCTGCTGGTCGTCGGGGCGGGCGCCGCGTGGTGGCGCTGGCGGGCCGTGCCCGGCGCCGACCCTGCCGACGCGCTGGGCCGGGTGCGCCCGCTGTTCGCGAACGGTTTCTTCCTCGACACGGTCCAGGACCGCCTGGTGGTACGCCCCGTCCGCGCCCTCGCGGGCGGCCTGCGCCGCTTCGATGAGCGGGTGGTCGACGGGGCCGTGGAGGGCACCGGGACCGCCACGACCCGGCTCGGGACGGCGCTGGCCGTCGTGCACCGGGCCGCCCTGCCCCGCGCCGCGGTGGCGGTGCTCACCGGCGCGCTGCTGCTCGGGGTGGCCGCCGCGATCTATGGAGCCGCGTCGTGATCGCGCCCGAGGTGTCATCGGTCATTCAGGCGCAGCTGCTGGCCGTACTCATCCTTCCGGCGCTGGGCGCGGCGGTCGTCGCCCTGTTGCCCGCGCGGCGCGACCGAGCCGGACGCCTCGTCGCTACCGGCTTCGCCGCGCTGACCTTCGTGGTGGCGCTGCTGCTGGCCCAGCCGTCGGTCCGCGGCGGCGGACGGATCGGGACCACAGCGGACGGCCGGTTCCTGTTCCTGCCGGCCGTCGAGGTGCACACCTCCTGGGTGCCGGCGCTGCATCTCGACCTGCACCTCGGCCTGGACGGCATCTCGTACCCGCTGGTGCTGCTCACCACGCTGCTGACGCTGCTGTGCTGCGCGTACACGGTGTGGTGGGCGCCGGACGGCGGCTCCGGCCGGGCCCTCGCCGCGCTGCTGCTGGTGCTGGAGGTCGGCATCCTCGGCACCTTCCTCGCGCTGAACGTGGTGCTGTTCTTCGTCTTCTTCGAGGTCGTCCTGCTGCCCATGTACGCGGTGATCGCGGCCTGGGGCGGCCCGGGACGGCAGGCGGCGGCCCGCAAGTTCGTGCTGTACACCCTGTTCGGCTCGGTGCTGCTGCTGCTCGGCGTGTTCACGGTCGTCACCGCGGCCGGGACCGGCGACCTGACCGTGCTGGCGGGCGGCGCCGGGCTGTCCCGCACCGTCCAGTACGCCGCGTTCGCGTTGTTCGCGGTCGCGTTCGCGGTGAAGGCCCCACTGTGGCCGCTGCACACCTGGCTGCCGGCCGCGCACACCGAGGCCCCCACGGTGGGCAGCGTGATCCTCGCCGGTGTGCTGCTGAAGATGGGCACGTACGGCCTGATCCGCATCGGAGTGGGGGTGGCGCCGGTGGGTGCGGCGTGGGCCAGCCCGGTCCTCGGGATCCTCGCGGTCGCCGCGATCGTGGTGGGTTCGCTGGTGTGCCTGCGGCAGACGGAGCTCAAGCGGCTCATCGCGTACTCCAGCGTCGGGCACATGGGGTTCGTGCTGCTGGGCATCGTCAGCGGAACGACCATCGGGATGCAGGCGGCCCTGATCGGCAACGTGGCGCACGGCATCATCACCGGCCTGCTGTTCTTCCTTGCCGGGGCGATCAAGGACCGGGCGCACACCGGTGACCTGGCCGAGCTGGGCGGGCTGCGGGAGACCGCGCCCCGGCTGGCCGGGCTGCTCGGCTTCGCCGCGATCGCCTCGCTCGGCCTGCCCGGGCTGGCCGGGTTCTGGGGCGAGGCGTTCGCGGTGGTCGCCGCGGTGCAGCGGGGCGGGTCGTTGTGGACGACGCTCGCCGCGGTCGCCGCGGTCGGCGGCGCGCTGACCGCCGCGTACTTCCTGAGGCTGTTGCGCCGGGTCACCCACGGCCCGGCCACGCCGCTGGTCTCGGACCTGCCGCGGCCGGTTCCGGCGGGATACGAGTGGGCGGCGTGGGCGCCCTTGGTGCTGCTGGCCCTGCTGGTCGGCCTGGTGCCCGCCCTGGTGCTGGCCGGCACCGGCGCCCCGGTGGAGCTCCTGATGGGAGGGCCGTGGTGACCCAGTCCGTCGACCACGTCGCCTTGCTGCCGCTGTACGCCGCGGCCGGTACCGCCCTGCTGGTTCTGCTGGCCGAGGTGACCGCCGGTCGCCGGGCCGCCGTGCTGGGGGCCGCGTTGCTGGGCGCCATGGCCACCGCGGCGTGCGCCGGTGTGGTCGCCGCCGACGGCCGGCGGTCGACGTTCTGCGGTGAGGCGGGCTGTTCCTGGGTGGCCACCCCGCTGGCCGCGGTCGCCGCGGTGCTGTTCGCCGCGCTGACCGCCGGTGTGCTCGCCCTGTCCGTGCCCGCCCTGCGACTGGGCGCGGCGCCGCCGGGCGAGTTCTGCTTCCTGCTGGCCTGCTCGATGACGGGCGGCGTGACGGTCGGCTACGCGGGCGATCTGATCACCCTGATCGTCGGGCTGGAAACCCTCACCCTCCCGCTGTACGTGCTGGTCGGCCTGCGGCGTTTCGCTCCGCGCGAGCGGGTCACCGCCGCGGGCGCCTCGGCCGCGGTCACGTTCTTCCTGATCAGCGTCGTCTCCACGGCGGTGGCCCTGCTCGGCGCCGCCCTGCTGTACGCCGCCACGGGCGTCCTGCACCTGTCCGCCCTCGGCGGCGACGCGGCGGCGCGGGCCCTGGCCGAGATGGGCCTGTCCCTGCAGGACCTGGGCGGGCAGGCGGCCGTCGGGCAGGTCTCGTCGGCGCCGCTGGCCACGGTCGGCGCGGCGCTGCTGGTCGTCGGCTTCGGTTTCAAGGTCGCCGCGGTGCCGCTGCACGCCTGGGCGCCCCCCACGTACGACGGTGCCCCGGTGCCCGTCGCGGCCTACCTGTCCACCGCCTCCAAGCTGGGTGGTGTGGTCGCGCTGGCCGTGGTCGTGCCGCAGCTGGACACCGGATGGCTGATGGCGGTGCTGGCGGTGCTGACCATGACGGTGGGCAACCTGGTCGCGCTGCGGCAGACCCGGATGGTGCGGCTGCTGGCCTGGTCGTCGATCGCGCAGGCGGGCTACATCCTGGCCCCGCTGGCGGCGGGCGCTGCCGGGGTGCCGGCGGCGGTCGCGTACGCGGTCTTCTTCGTGCTGCTGGAGTTCGTCGCGTTCGGGGCGCTGGTCGCCCTGCGCCGCCCCGTCGCGGACGGCGGCGCGATCGCCGACTACCGGGGCGCCGGGCGCCGGGCCCCGTGGCGGGGCGCCGCGCTGGTGCTGGCGTTCGCCGGGCTGGCGGGTCTGCCGCCCGGGCTGGCGGGCCTGTTCGCCAAGGTGACCATCGTGGACGTGCTGATCGACACGGGCTGGGCGTGGCTGGCGGTGGTGGTGGCGCTCAACGCGGTCGTCGCGCTGGCGTACTACGTGCGGGCCGCCGCCGTCCTGTACGCCCCCGAGCCCCGGGCCGAGGGGGCGCCGGTGCGTTCCCGGGTGGCCGGGCCGGTCGCCGCGGCGCTGACCCTGGCGGCGGCGGTGGCCGTACTCGTGGGCCTGGCCCCGCAGTTGATCTTCGACGCGCTGAATCCGTGACCGCCGGCCGTGGCGTACGCCACGGCTGAGCGTCGCGTACAGCGAACTCACAGTCACTTACGGATGAATTCCCGGCGGGGTCATGTTCCCTGGGATGCGGGCACCTCCCGCCCGCGTGCTGAAGGAGTGATCGTGCACAGCCACCACAACGGCCTCAAGACGGCCGCTCTGCTGGGTCTGCTCACCGCCATGATTCTCGCCGTCGGGTACTGGCTCGGCGGCAGCGCGGGGCTGGTCCTCGCGGTCGTCGTGTCGCTGGCGATGAACGCCGGCAGCTACTTCCTCTCCGACAAGATCGCCCTGCGCGCGATGCGGGCTCAGCCGGTCACCGAGGCCGAGTTCCCCGCCCTGTACGAGATCGTCCGCGAGCTGGCGGCCGAGGCGCGCCAGCCGATGCCCCGGCTGTACGTGAGCCCGGCGATGCAGCCCAACGCGTTCGCGACCGGGCGCAACCCGCGCCACGCGGCCGTCGCGGTGACCGTGGGCATCACCCAGCTGCTGGACCGGCGGGAGCTGCGCGGCGTGATCGGCCACGAGCTGTCGCACGTCTACAACCGGGACATCCTCATCTCCAGCGTGGCAGCCGCGCTGGCGGGCATCGTCACGATGATCGCGCAGCTGGCGTTCTTCCTGCCGCTCGGCGGCTCGGACGACGACGACGCCCCGAACCCGGCCGTGCTGCTGCTCATGCTGATCCTCGGGCCGCTGGCCGCCTCGATCATCCAGCTGGCGATCAGCCGGAACCGGGAGTTCCAGGCGGACGCGTCGGGCGCCGCGCTGACCCGGGACCCGCTCGCGCTGGCCAGCGCGCTGCAGAAGATCCAGTACGGGGCCCAGCGCATGCCGTTGCCCGCCGACGGCCAGCTGGCCACCTCGGCCCACCTGATGATCGCCAACCCGCTGCGCACGGGCGGCATGGCGTCGCTGTTCTCGACGCACCCGCCGATGGAGGAGCGCATCCGCCGCCTGCACGAGCTGGCCGCGGTCGGCTCCCGTGGTCCGGTCCAGTACGTGCGCTGACGACATCGCCCGCGCTGAGGGGGCTATCCGCGCTGAAGGAGTCGCAGGTCACCCCGTCGCCCGTCCGGGCGGCGGGGTGACGTCCGTGACAGGCGATCGAATTCAGAGGCGTCCCCGCCCCGCCGACGGTTAGCGTCGAAAGCCGATTCGCTCGTTACCGATCTCCGGAGGTGGACCCGTGACCGCGTTGCGTCAGTACCTTGGCGTGTGGCAACTGCCAGGCGGGCGGGCTCTGCTCGTGATCGGCATCTTCGCCCGCCTCGGCATCGGCATGACCCCGCTGGCGCTGCTGCTCCTCGTGCAGCAGACCACCGGCCGGTACGCCGCTGCCGGCCTGGCGGGCGGCATGTACGCGCTCGCGGGCGCCGCGCTCAGCCCGATCGCCGGTCGCCTCGCGGACCGCATCGGCCCGGCCCCGGTGCTGCTGGTCACGGCCGTGCTGCACCCGCTGGCGCTGGCCACGTTGCTGATCGTCAGCCGGGCCGGGGAGTCCGCCCTGCCCCTGATCATCGTGGCGGCGGCCGCGGCCGGGGCGACATACCCGCCGCTGACCGCGGCGGTCCGCCGGGCCTGGACCGACGCGACCGATGTCGCCAGCGGGCGGCACCACCTGCGCGGCGCCGCGATGGCCGTCGAGACGTCGCTGTTCGAGCTGGTGTTCGTCGTGGGCCCGATGCTGGTCGCCGGGTTCGTGGTGGCCACCCACGAGCCGTCGGCGGCGCTGGTCGCCTCCGCCGTGACCACGTTCGTGGGCACGCTCTGGATGGCCCGGCTGCCGATCATGCGGCACGCCCGGCGGCACGCCGAGGACGAGGCGGCCCGAGGTCTCGGCCCGCTGCGCGTGCGCGGTTTCCCGGCGCTGCTGGTCTGCGTCGGCGCGCTCGGCACCGCGTTCGGCGCGGCCGGTGTGATCGTGCCCGCGTACGCCGGTCAGCACGGTGGCGGGGACGCCCTGGGCGGGATCCTGCTGGGTGTCTGGGGCGTCGGCTCGGCCATCGGCGGGCTGGCGTTCGGCACCCGCAAGCCCGCGATGGCGCTGCCGCGGCAGCTGGCCTGGCTGCTGGGTGCGGTGTCGGCGAGCTTCCTGGCGCTGGCGGTGATGCCGAACCCGATGGCGCTCGGCGTGGCCCTGGTGATCGGCGGGGCGACGATCGCCCCCGCGCTGACCGTCGAGACCAACCTGGTCGGACGGCTGGCCCCGCCGTCGATGATGAACGAGGCGTACACCTGGGTGGTGACCGTCTCGGTCGCGTGCAGCGCGTTGGGCGGCGCGGTCTCCGGCGCGATCGTGGACCAGCCCGGCGGCCTGCCGTGGGCGTTCGTCTTCGCGGCCGGGGTGCTGGCCCTGTCCGCGGTGGTGGCGGCGCTGCCCGCCGGTTCCATGGCCCGGGCGGACCAGCACGCGGCGGACCGGATCCGGCACGCGCTGGCCGCCGAGGCCGCCTGAGAGCCCGGCAGCGGTCAGGACGTCTCGGCGGGCCGGGCGACCGTGAGTGCCTGGAACCGGATCTCGCCGTCGGCCACGGTGTGGAAGTCGACGATCTCGAACACGGCCGCGGTGGCGCGCAGGATCTGCTCGTCGGTGCGGAACGCGAAGAACCGCGCGGGCTCCTGCACGTCGTCCTCCGCGATGCCCTGCGCGGCCCGCCCGCCGTACATCCCGAGGTAGCCCAGGCCGCCCGGCTTCAGCACGTCGCGGACCGCGCGCAACGCCGTGCCAAGATCCGCATTGGGTACGTGCAGCAGCGAGTTCATCGCATACGCCGCGTCGAAGCCGGCCAGCGGGACCCCCAGGTTCAGGAAGTCCCCGACGTACGCGTCGAGCCCCTTGGCCCGGCAGCGTTGCACCATGGCGGGCGCGAGGTCCACCACGACCACCTCCAGGCCCCCCTCGTCGCGGAAGAAGAGCCCGTCCTCGCCCGTGCCCGCGCCGATCTCCAGCAGCGTCTCCGCCCCGATCGCGCGCAGCCGGTCCAGGAACGCCTCGCGTTCCGCCAGCTTCCAGTACTGCTTGTCCATGCCGTCCCGCAGTTCCGCCCCCGCGTCGTACGACGAGCGCAGGCGGGCGGTCACCTCGTCGTATCCGGCCGGTTCCCCGTCACGCAGCCTCATCGGTGTCTCCTGTTGTCAAGAACGCCCTCTTAGATAGCCTGGCGCCTACGGCGGGGCTTGTGAAGGAGCGTTGGATGGCCAAGGATGTCGCGCGTCGCCCGGAGCAGCGCGTGGAGACCATGCGCGCATCGGACACCGACCGGCAGCAGATCGCGGACCGGCTCAAGTCAGCCCTGGACGAGGGGCGGCTCAGCCTTGCCGAGTACGACGACCGGGTCCGCGACGCGTACGCGGCCCGCACGTACGCGGATCTGCTCGAACTGACCGCCGACCTGCCCCAGCCGGGGCTGAGCGCCACGGAGGTGAGCGCCCGCCAAGCCGCCGAGGCCCGCCGCGCCGCCCGGCGGATGCCGACCGCGCTGATGGTGCTGTGGACGGTGTGGGGCGCGCTGGCCGCGGTGAACGTGGCGGTGTGGCTGATCGTGGCGGTGACGGTCGGGCTCGACGTGTACGTGTGGCCGGTCTGGCTGCTCGTGCCGGGCGCCGCGCTGGGCGTGGTCACCGCCGGGGTGCAGGGGATCCGGCGCCGCCGCGGCTGAGCTGCGGCGAAATCGCATGCGCCGGTGCCCGCCCGCCGACCAGGATGGGCCCATGACGTGGCACAGCACCGGCAGCGTGACGGAGTTCGCGGAGGCCGCGGGTGAGTTTCTGCGCGCCCACCCGGTCGAGCACAGTGTCCCGCTGACCCTGGTGCGCACGCTGGAAATCAACGGCCCGCATGCGTACGGGTCCGACGACCCGATCTTCGGCTGGTGGCGGGAGGCCGACGGGACGGTGTCCGGGGCCTACCTGCAGACCCCGCCGTACCCTCTGCTGCTGACCGGGGTGCCCGCGCCGGCCGTCCCCGCCCTGGCCGAGGCGCTGGCCGGGCGTGTGCTCAGCGGCGTGAACGCCCGCGCGGCCGACGCCGACGTGTTCGTGGCGGAATGGCAGCGGCGCACCGGAGCCACGTTCACCCCACGCGTGCGGACCCGGCTGTTCCGGCTGGGCACGCTGACCCCGCCGGACCCGTACCCGCCCGGGCGGGCCCGGGTCGGCGGCCCGGGCGACCGCGAGCTGCTCGTGCGCTGGATCGAGGCATTCCACGAGGAGGTGGGCGAGTCCGTCCGCGACAGCGGCGCGGTCGTCGACGAGAAGCTCGCCTACGGTGGCCTGAGCCTGTGGGAGGTCGACGGCGAGCCGGTGTCGATGGCCGGCACGACCCGTCCCGAGGCGGGCATGGCGCGGGTGCTGGCGGTGTACACCCCGCGCGAGTGGCGCGGCCGCGGCTACGCCGGGGCGGTGGTCTCCGTGGTGAGCCGCGCGGCGGCCGACAGCGGCGTGCGGGACGTGGTCCTCTTCACCGATCTGGCCAACCCCACGAGCAACGCTCTGTACCAGCGTCTGGGCTACCGGCCGGTCGAGGACCGCGTCGTGATGGAATCTGCGGCATGAACGGCGGCAGAGTCATATCGGTCAATCTGGCGGTGCCCGAGCCCGGCCCGAAGGGCGTCGGGACCACGGGCATCAACAAGCGCCCGGTGGAGCACCCGGTCGCCGTACGCGCTCCAGGCCCCAAGACGACCGGCCTGCACAGCGGCCTGGTCGGCGACCAGATCTTCGACATCAAGCACCACGGCGGCGACGACCAGGCCGTCTATGCGTACGCCCGCGAGGACCTCGACTGGTGGGAGCGGGAACTGGGTCGGAGCCTGCCCGGCGGGCTCTTCGGGGAGAACCTGACCACGACCGGGGTGGACGTCAACGGCGCGGTGATCGGCGAGACCTGGCGGATCGGGGAGGAACTGCTGCTGCGCACCACGTTCGGCCGGATCCCCTGCATGACGTTCCAGGCCAAGATGAACGAGCCGCACTGGGTGAAGCGGTTCGCCGCGGAGAACCGGCCCGGGGCGTACCTCAGCGTGGTGTGCCCGGGCGACGTCCGGGCCGGTGACCCGGTGGAGGTCGTGGACCGCCCGGCCGGCGGGGTCAGCATCGGCGAAGCGTTCCGCATCTGGATGCACGATCAGGCGGAACTGCCGCGCCTGCTGGAGGCGGAGGGAATTGGCGAGGGCTTGCGAGCGGACCTACGCAAACGGCTGCGGCTCTGAGCCTTGCGTCGTGTCCACCCTGGACGGTTTTCTGGCCGTTCCGGGGAGGGTTCATCGATAGCCGCAAATGATGCGGCGCTTGCCCGCCGATTCGTCAAGATTGGCGATTCCGTAGCGCTTCTGGCGGATAATTTCGCGATTGCTCTTGACGGCGGTTCCCGGGCGGATTGTGCTTGAGGGGCGAGGTGGTGTTCCCATGAAGATCGTCCTCGAACGCTCGGGTGGATTCGCGGCCGTTCCGGCGTTGTCCGGCGACGTGGTCGTGGACACCGCCGAACTGCCGCGGGAAACGGCATCGGAACTGGAACGGTTGGTGGACGCGGTCCACCGCGCGCGCGGGCTGCGCAAATCGCCCGCCGCCACCGGCGCCGCCGACCTGCGCAGTTATCGCCTCACCATCGACGGGCAGCGCCGGACCGATGTCCTGGCATTCACCGATCTGACTCTCGACCCGGCCCTCGAGGCGCTCGTGAAACGGCTGGAGGCGATTGCCCGAGGACGGTAGCCCGAATGCCCACCACCGCGAGGAGCGACCATGATGCGAAACCGCCTTCAGTGCATCATCCCGCCGTACGTTCTCGAGGCCATCCAAGCCAACGGAACCCCGGAGCAGCGGGCCTGGGCAGCCGCCACCCTGCGCGTCGACGCGGCGGTGCGGGACGCCCGGCTGGAGGCGCCGACGGCGCCACCGCACCCCGCGGCGGACGTCACCGCGAATCGCCGGGTCTATGACGCCGGGCACACGACCTCGCTGCCCGGCACGCTGGCCCGCGGTGAAGGCGATCCGGCCAGCGCGGACGTCAGCGTGAACGAGGTGTACGACGGTTTCGGCACGACGCTCGACCTCTACGGGCAGGTGTACTCGCGCAACTCGCTCGACGATGCCGGACTCGACCTGATCGGCACGGTCCATTACTCGACCGACTTCAACAACGCGATGTGGGACGGCGAGCAGGCGATTTTCGGCGACGGCGACGGCGACATTTTCAACCGGTTCACCATCGCCATCGACGTCATCGGTCATGAGCTGACCCATGGCGTCACCCAGTACACGGCCGCTCTCGCGTACCGGAATCAGTCGGGTGCCCTGAACGAGTCCATATCAGACGTTTTCGGGTCGCTGGTCAAGCAGTATCACGCCTCCCCCCGCCAGACCGTCGACCAGGCCGACTGGCTGATCGGTGCCGGGCTGTGGGCGCCGCGCATCCACGGGGCGGCGCTGCGCTCGATGAAGGCGCCGGGAACGGCGTACGAAGACCCGTTGGTGGGCAAGGACCCGCAGCCGGCGACTATGGACGGCTATGTGACCACCCGGCAGGACAACGGCGGTGTCCACATCAATTCTGGAATCCCCAATCACGCGTTCTATCTCGCGGCGGTCAACTTCGGCGGATACGCCTGGGAGAAGGCCGGGCGAGTCTGGTACGCGGCACTCACCGACCGGTCACTGTCGAGCAACGCCGGATTCCTTGATTTCGCCCAGCTGACGGTGCGGAAGGCCGAGGCCCTGTTCGGTGCGGACGGCCGCCAGCGGATCCACGACGCCTGGACCCAAGTGGGCATCGCCACCTAGACCGCAGGACCGCCTCGATCGGAACGGCCATCGCGCACGGCGGCGAACCGCCATCGTGCGCGGGTGCCGTCTGACCGGTGCCACGAGCCGGTGACGTGGTTCGTCACCTCCGCGGCCCAATCGCCTTTGCGGCACATCGACATATCTGACTATGGTGTTCCCGCGACCGGTCATCGATGTTGGTCGCATTACTGCGCCGCTTGGTGGCAGCGATGGCAGCACGGGGGATGTCGAGATCTGCGGATGCCGCCTCGGCGCGGCGCCTGTCCATCCACACCACCGGCCCGTCGGCCGGTGGCATTCCGCCGTGCACGCCCTCGTGGACCGCTGGTCGGCACGAGGACGGGAGTGCCATTGAAGCGTCAGCTCAGAACGTTGCTGGCCGCCGCGGTGGCGGCGAGCATCCTGGCGACGACCGGCCAGTCGGCGTCCGCCGGGCCAGCCACCATCACGGACACACCGGCCGCCAAAGCACCGGCCGCCAAAGCACCGGCCGCCAAAGCACCGGCTCCTAAAGCACCGGCTCCTAAAGCCACGGGGGCCACCCCGCGGGTGGACGACGACACCCGGCCGCGCGACCGGATCGCCGCCGCGGACCGCGCTCACGTGCTGGGGGCCGCCTGGCAGAAATCCTCCGACCGTCTGTGGACCACCTCCGGCGACAGCACTGGGCTCCACCTGCTGGTCGCCGAGGCCGATGACGGCTACACGTGGCGGACCGTGGCCACCCTGGTCGAGCCCGGTATCGCGAGCGACATGTGGATCGGCAACGCCTGCCTCACCGCCTCGGGCAAGCGGGCGGTCGTGGTCTACGAACCGCGGCACTTCGCCAACCGGCAGCACCTGTTCGACCGGGGAGCCTTCGCCGCGGTCGTCGACATCGACACCGGCGCGGTCACCAAGCTCGACGCCACGGTCAGCATCGCGTATTACAACCCCGGCTGCGGGGCAGGCGAGACCGCCGCGCTCACCCAGGGCGGCGCCGTGGACCTGGGCAAGACCGCGATCAATCTGCTCGACACCGGCACCCGCAAGGTCACCTCACGGGTCGAGGTGACCGGCCAGGTCACGTCGGCGGTGCCGTACGCCGGGAAGATCGCCGCCTCCGACGGTAAGCGGATCGTGTCGATCGACCCGTCCGGCAAGACCGAGACCCTGACCCCGACCGGCCGGGCCGTGGCGCACCTGACGGCCGACGCCTCGGGTGGCCTCACCTACCTCGAGGAGACAGACGCCCACACCACCGTGGTGCGGCACCTGGACAAGGGCACCACCCACGTCCGCGAACTCGGCCGCGGTCCGCTCGCCGACGTCTCGCTGGCCCGCGGCACCGGTGGCCGGGTCTTCATCACCGGTCGCCCGTCCCGGGTCGGTACCCTGCCGGCCGGCGTCAACGCGATCGACGCACCCGCCGACGCCGAGATCTCCAGCACCGGCGCGGCCGTGCTGACCACGCCGGACCGGGCGCCGGCCGAGGCGGGCGCGACCCCGGACGCCGCTGTTCCGGTCGGCCGCCGGGCGACCTTCCGTGAGACCGGTCGCAGCGCCGATTTCGTGGTCGACCCGGACGCGCGGATCAGCGCGAAGAACGCCACCGGCAGCGCGCCCACACCGCAGCTGAAGGCCGCGGGACTCGCCGCGGCCGGTTCCGCGACCGATCCCACCGAGGCGGACCGCTACTGCGGCGTCTCCCGCAACGACCTGACCGCGCAGGTGGAGCAGCCGCACTGGCACCAGATCGCCTGGGCGGCCCAGCTCGCCGTGCGGGGCAACCTGACCCTCACCCGGCCGGCCAACTGGAAGGGCACGAACCTGCCGGCCTGGTCGCCGCAGACGATGGAGGGTTTCACGCATCTCAACGGCGGCGGCTACATCCCGGCACAGATCATGCTCGGCATCCTGGCCCAGGAGTCCAACCTCTGGCAGGCGTCGTACCACGCGCTCGAGGGCGTGCCGGGCAACCCGCTGGTCGGCGCGTACTACGGCATCCGCAGCGGCTGGGCGATCAACTGGGACGCCGCGGACTGCGGGTACGGCGTGGCTCAGGTCACCGACGGCATGCGGATCGCGGGGCATCCCAAGCCGGGGGAGCACCTGCGCCCACCGAACGAGCAGAAGGCGATCGCGGTGGACTACGCCACCAACATCGCGGCGGGCGTGAACATCCTGACCGAGAAGTGGAACACGACCCGCGGCCTCGGCATGACGGTCAACAACGGTGACCCGGCCCGGCCGGAGAACTGGTTCGCTGCGGTGTGGGCGTACAACAGCGGGCTCAACCCGCAGGCGTCCACCGGGAACACCACCGGTTGCACACCTGGGCCGTCCTGCACCGACAGCCGCGGCGCGTGGGGTCTGGGCTGGGGCAACAACCCGGCTAACCCGGACTACCCGTACAACCGCCACGCGTTCCTCGACGGGCCGAACGGCGGCGGTGTCGGCGGCCAGGCCGATGCCGCGACTCCGCAGAAATGGCCGTACCCCGAGAAGATCATGGGGTGGGCGGCGTACCCGATCGTGAAATACGACTACCGCGACAACTCCTACGAGGCCGCGTTCAACCAGGCCTGGTGGGGAGGCGCCGACAACGACGAGGCCAACCTCCACCGCACCCAGGGCATCAAGCCGCCGCTGAACACGTTCTGCAGCGCGGCGAACAACTGCACGACGGCCGGCGGTCAGCCGAACGGCCAGGGCAAGTGCGGGTACAGCGACTACCACTGCTGGTGGCACTGGTCCGCGTCCTGGAAGGGCGACTGCTCCACCTGTGGAAACGAGAATCCGAACCCGAACTACACGCCGGGGTCGGCGGAACCGGCCCGCGGCACGCACTTCCCGCCGGTCTGTGCGCAGAACACCAGCCTGCCGTCAGGGGCGTTGGTGATCGACGATGTGCCGTCGTCGGCACCGGTGGTCCGGTCCGATGAGTGCAACGGCGGCACGGTGGCCAACAGCGGAACGTTCGGGCTGAACTTCAGCGGGAACGGCACCACGTACCCGTCGAAGCTGGACTTCCATCAGCTGGGCACCGGCCTCAACGGCCACCTGTGGTTCTCCCACGAGGAGAGCATCGCCCTGAATGCCAGCAGCCATGTCGGGGTCACCGGCACCTGGACCCTGGGGCGGTCGCTCAACCAGTGGGCGAAGGTCTGGGTGCACCTTCCGTACGAGGTCGGCGAGACTCAGCAGGCGCACTACCGGATCGACCGCGGGGCGGGCGCGCCCTCCGGCACCCGGTACAAGTGGCGGGTCATCGGGCAGGACCGCGGCCACAGCGAGTGGGTGTCGCTGGGCGCGTTCCAGATCCAGGGCACGCCGTCGGTGAGCCTCAGCAACATCACCCGGACCAGCGAGGCCACCCAGGGCGTGGACAACGTCGTCTGGGACGCCGTGGCCTTCGAGCCGTTGACCGCGAAGCCGAAGGACTTCGTGGTGGCGATGGGCGACTCGTTCTCCTCCGGCGAGGGCGTCGTGAACGATCCCCGAACCGACTACTACGTCGACTCGAACCACAACACGCAGACCGGCAACGACGCCTTCCGCAACGGCTGCCACCGCTCCCCGTACGCGTGGGCGCGGCAGGCGACCTTGGCGGGCGATTCACGTACCATCGGCGCCCGGACCGACGCCCGGGACACCACGATGGACTATCACATGGTGGCCTGCTCGGGCACCCAGAGCGAGCACATGCTGCCGAGCCTCAGCAATCCGATCACCGGCGCCCAGAACCCGGATCCGACCACCGGCGGGGCGTGGACCAACGGCTGGGGTCAGACAGCGTCGTCCAACGGCGGCTCGATGCGGGAAGTGACCCAGATGGACTCGGGTTTCCTGGACGAGAACACCACGCTGGTCACCATCTCCGTCGGCGGCAACGACGTCGGCTGGAGCGGGGTCGTGACGAAGTGCCTGCTGGTGCCGGCCGTGCCGGACTGCAAGTACAAGTCCAATGATGACGGCCAGCTGCTCATGAACTACGTGCCGGAGGTCATGGAACAGAAGCTCCGGCCGACGCTGGTCACGATGATCCGGGCGATCCACACCATGGCGAGCAACGCCACCATCGTCCTGATGGGTTACCCGAAGCTCATCTCCGGCGCCGGCAACTGCATCATCGTTCCGGTGCCGTTCCTGGTCGATCTGACCGTGGGCGAGGTCGACTGGATGAACCAGGCCGCCGTGGAGATGGCGGCACTGGAGCAGGAGATCGCCGACACGGCGCGGAGGAACGGCACCAATGTCTGGTTCGCCAACCCGGTGCCCCAGTTCGAGGGCCACGGTGTCTGCGGCTCACCGGAGGGTCTGCACGACGCCGACTTCATCACGGGGTCCGGCGAGAAGGACGACGCGCTGATGGCGTCCAGCTCGCTGCACCCCAACATGTACGGCGGAGAGCTCTACCGCGACACGCTGAACAGCACGCTGCGCGCCGCGGGCAAGTGATCGGCAGCGGCGGCGCGCTCACCGGCGCGCCGCCGCGCCCGACCCGTTACACCCGGACGTCGTTCGCCCAGCTGAGAAATGCCACGGCCACCACCGCCCACCACATGATCGCTGCCAGCAGCGCACCCAGCGCGAACGCCCACGCGGCATAGAACACCGCGACGTCGGGTCGGCGGGTGGGTCGGCTGCGGGCCGAGCCCAGCAGTCCACCAGCCAGCGCCGCGATCGGCGGGACGGTCGCCGCGACGGCCAGCAGCACCTGCCAGAACGGCTTGTCGGATTCGCCGGACCCGGCACCGGACACCGCGGTGTAGTAGAGGAATGCGCCGACGACGGCCAGCAGGACCGCGAACTTGATCAGGTCAGGTCGGGACTGCGCCAGGACCCACTCCCGGAAGCGGCGCCGAGTTTTCATACCCTCGCACCATAGCCATCTTCATCAATGCCGTCCGGCGGTCGCGCCCACACGCGGCAGATTGTCGGCCTGTGACGGCTCGGAGGGGGTGTCACGATCGGTCACCCGTCCGCTGGACAGCGCCGTCGTGATCGCCTCGGTGGCGTCGACCTCACCGATCAGAGTCGACAACGCGGCGCGCGAACTCGACAAGCTTGATATCGTCTCATCGGTCAGTTCAACACTCCGGATCTGCGCACGATCCTCGTACCACGAACACTCCGATTGCGGGAGCCATTTCGACACCAGGATCGGGTGCACTGTCATGCCGCGATCCGCGCGCTACGTATCGTCACGGGCAGCCTCCTCTGTGGGCCACGTTCTTGCCGAGATCAGTGCCCCGTACAGCGTGCCGGGTCGCAGCGAGATACGGCCGTCGGAAAGCCGGGCCACCTCAGCGTTCAAGCCATACCCATGCATCGGCTCACCGGCCAGGGCGGTGAGAATCAGGAACGTGGGTTCGCGCAACGGAGTCTCCACACACGACCATATTACGGCTGCGAAGGTATGCCGAAAGATCGCCATCACTGCCGGCCGCGGAAGCACTCCACGCGTGCCGGAGCACTGCATCCCGAACCAGCACAGTGACCCGGCGGTCCGGCATCCGCTACGCACGGCACACTCGACTGCGATACGTAACATCCTCTGCCGCAATCCGCGCCGTCCGTGTCGCAGATCATTTGGCGGACGTGTGTCGCAGATCAGCCGACGGAGGACACGTGACCCGACCAGTGCTGCCGAATCTGCCTTCAGGATCAAGGCGCCGCTGGCGCGGCGCACCGTGCGCGCTCGCGCCCCGCTGCTGGCGGCCTACGTCCGGCATCGCGGGCCGCGGCGCGCGGCACCCTCGGGCGACGAATCCAAGAACGCCTCTGGCGGAGGCGCTCGGGCTTCTGCGATGGCAACCGGGTGGGCGAGCATGGTGTGGCGGTCACCATCGCTAGTCCTCCAGTGGTGGGGGAGGGTCTTCGGCGTCTGTCAGGCGAACCGGCTCGGAACGGCCGGACCTAGCCAGCGGCGACCGGTGTTGTCGACGAAAATCACGTCCAGTGACACTGCGCGCGGCTTGTCGGCGCTGCCCGCGATGCCGAGGTGTTTGAAATACCAGGCCTGCGGCGCATTAAGCCACCCGTCGGTTTCGGAACTCCGAGGTGCGACGCGGTCGATGAACATCGGCCGTTGCTCGCGCCCAGGTACGGGAACCCGGACATCCCAAATAGGCTCGTCGCTCTGTGACAGGAGTGCTCGCTACTGTAGCGTATGGCGCCATGACAAAAAGGCGCGGTAATGCGCAAGGGCGATCTACCCCACGGCAGAGAACCATCGATCCAGATGCGGAACAGCCAACGCACTCGAATGATCGCTCGACCCCGCAAGACGCGAGAAGCGACATTAGGGCGGCGCTGCTCGGATTGCCCGGCTGGGTGGCGGCAACATTTGCAGCCGCCCTGCCAGTGACTATCGGCATCGTCCGCACCTACTGGATGGCTCACGGTGATGGCGTGGTGATGTCGGAACTGCTGCGCAGAACTGACGTGACAGCTTTCCTGGCGACAATGCTTGTCATGAGCATCAATAGCGGTGTTCTCCTTCTTTTCGTGACCGGGTACCGTTTCGCACTGAAGATGACGATGGACGCGACCGAGCGTGAGCGGGTGTTCCCGCTGCGGCGATATCTGGCGATATGCCTACCTTTGTTGGCCATCATGGTGTTAATCACGACAGGACCAGCTGCTCTCGTTCTCGTTGCCGTTTTCGCCGTAATAAACGGCGCCCGCAACAACGAAAGTGCACAGAGTCTTCGCGAACTTGTCACTAACGCCGTCATGATGCTTGTGGCCGTCATGATGCTTATCGCGAACACTTACTCGCCACCGCCTGAGCTGGTGCAGGTAAAGGCCGACAAACCTCAGTGGGTGTACGTCATCGCTGTCGAGGACAGCCACACGACCGTGCTGCACGTAGGTGGTGGCATTGAGCGGATCAGCAATTCCGAGGTCACTGGACGGGCACTTTGCCCAGAATCGCAAGTTTACGGCGGAGCCCAAGGGTGGCGAAGTTGGTTCGTCGATTCCAGGCATCTGAGCATAGCCCGAATCTGGCTACGAGACTCGGACGAGCGCATACCCGACCTCTGTACGCAAGCGCCGAAAGTGCCAGTGTCATTCGGTACTGCATAGCATGTGACACGCCTTATTCGGCCGCACTCGTCACCCCTTGGGCGAAACTCCGCTGAAGTCAGATCGAAAGCACAGTCATGCCGCCGACAGCGCTCCACCGTCTATCCGATGGTCACCGAGAGTGCTCGACGAGGTGGGCTTCTTGTTGGGAGCGACAGCTTCGAGCCCAAACCGGCTTGGTTTGCCGTTGCCGCGCATTTGCCGAAGGCTGGCTCGCACCGACGGGCTGAGCTATTCGCATCGAGGTGCAGGACGCCGTACCACTCGATCTCGAGACCGGCTGCGACCTCTCGGCTACCGCCTGCAAACCTGACCGCACCCGGTCGGGCGCACTCTCGATCAGTGATCTTCATTAAGCGCAAGGCGGCGACCCTGGGCATCGCGTCGGCGATGGTACTGGGTGTCGCGAGCGTTGCCTCCGCCAGCGCGCCTACTAGTGGCACCGCCAACATGATCTATGCCTGCACGAATAGCGGAGGGCAGATCAAGCTGATCGACTACCGCAGCGGCAAGCGATGCTCTCGTGGTTGGAAGATGATCAGTTGGTCCAGCGGAGCGACCGGGCCGACCGGCGCCCAGGGTTCGATCGGACCTCAGGGGCCTGCCGGACCAACGGGTGACCGTGGCCCAGCCGGGCCGCAGGGGCCCACGGGCGAAGCCGGTACGCAGGGTCCGGCTGGGCCGCAGGGGTCTACGGGTGAGGCTGGCATGCAGGGGCCGAAGGGCGACCCTGGACCGCAGGGGCCTGCGGGACCTCAAGGGCCGCAGGGTGAGGCTGGCCCAGCGGGTGCCCCGGGAACTGTGGTCTCTACAATGCGGTTCGGGTATTTCAATTGCACGCCAAACGTTGAATGCCCCCACGCAGTGGAAACAGCTACGCCTGGACTTGCTCTGAAAGTTGGGAAGGTCGTTCCCGTAGGTGCATCGGGGTCGGGTACCTACTTTTGCGTTGATGGCGTCCCGGACACCGCGCGCACGGTGCTCGTTCAGGCGGAAGTAGCTCATCCCCAGAACGGTTTGTGGGCCAATCCGATCAACCAGTCGAACGACGCATACTGGTTCAGCACAGTTCGTCCCTCGTCAACCGTGCTCTCTTCCAGCGGCTGTGCGGCCGGAACCGACTTTGTCATGTGGAAAGGTTGGGATGGCAGCGCATTTCAAGTCCTCCATTCCTCGGTCAGAGCGTGGACGCTGTTGTTCCAATAGTCTGCCGACCGCGTCTGTGTGTCCCTGCACGTCCGACGCTATCGGCGCACCTGACCTGGGGGTGACCCCGGCCTTCCCGCTGGTCAGACCTTGTTCAGGGACGCCAGGGACAGCAGGGACACTGTGAGCGAGCGACCTATGAGGGATACCTTGGTCGTGACATCGAACCCGCACTGTCGGCTTGGGAGCCGTACAAGATCCCCCGGCGGGCACCCGCAGGGCCAGCTCGCAGCAGCACCGAGCGGCCTGGCGTGATCCTGATGCGCCACCTGAGGTCGCACCTGGTCTGGAGGTTCCAGGAAGCTCCAGCGAGCCTCCGATCAGCGGCGACGCCACGATCGGAATGCTTGTAGAACTGATGGAGCACCAGGAAGCTCGCAGACTTCAGTTCCGGCTGAACGAGTGGTCTGAGTACCGCGCCCGCGGCCTGACACCCGCCTGAATCGTCACGACGCCCATGGCCTGCCCTGAATCGCGGCAGGTCCCGCCGAGTTGATCCGCCAGGTCCGCACCGCCGACCACATCGATCACGACGGAGCAGCGCGGCCGCGCTACAAACGCCATGACGATGCCACGGCCGCCCTCTGCCTCTTCGACGAAGGGAACCCGCATGACGCAGCCGGAACGCCCCCGGTCACTCCGTCAGCGTCGCCGCCGTGATCACCGACGAGGGCGGCCGGGTCCTGGTCGTCCAACGCCGTGACAACGGCAAGTGGGAGATCCCGGGCGGCATCCTCGAACTCGGCGAGTCCATTCATGTGGGGATGCGCCGCGCGGTCGAAGAGGAAACCGGCGTCATCGCCGAACCCGAACGCCTCACCGGGGTCTACAAGAACCTCCGCCTGGGCGTCGTCGCCCTGGTCTTCCGGGCCCGCATCGTCAGTGGCGAACCCCGGTCGACCGAGGAGAGCGCCGCCGTCGACTGGTGGAGCGCCGATGACGTCGCCGCACGCATGGGCGAGACCTTCGCCATCCGCGTCCTCGACGCCCTCGACAGCACCGACGTCGCCTATCCGGCTCCATGACGGGGTGCACCTGCTCACCGAGGAAGTCGCCCCGCCAACCCGGTAGACCCAGTTGCGAATCCTGCTGGCTAACGCCTGACGGTTGGCCTAGTTCTCGTACGCCGATCTGGCAATGCGAGCAGCTGGTTGGGGAGAAGATCAGTTGGTGATGACACCGTCGACGATCGTGGGACCTGCACTGGCCGTCACGATCATCGCGACCCTCGCAGCGTGTGACCCGGGAGCACCGAGGGACAAGGCCAGCGGAGTAGCCCCGTCTGCATCCACGCCGGTTGCCGTACCGGCAACATCGCAAGCCTCAACGATCTGCGCCGATGAGCAGATCAAGTTCGGCCCGATACACAGAAGCGAGATCCTCACGGCAGTCGCCCCGGCTGTGACCATCACGTCCCACTCCGGAGGCCCGCTGGACAAGCCGCTGGCGCCGGTGCGACGCTTCCGGGCCGAGGTCATCGCCGACGGCGACGTCCCGCAGGCCGAGATCTACGAGAAGTTCATCGGCAAGTTCAGCGACCGGGAAGGGCTGCCTGAGCTCGGCGCGGTGGCGCCGTCCGATCAAGGCGCCGTGACGATCAACGGCTCGGGTCGGTTCGTCCACTACGAGGGTGTTCAGGCAGTGGAGGCGACGTTCAGCTCGTCCTGCGGCCCGATGTCGGGTCGCGGCACCGTCACGTCATGGCTCGGCCCTGTCGACGGCGTGCTGTCGTGCGACCGCAGACCCAAACCCAGCGAACCAATCCACGATGAGGCAATCGCCCTGACCTGCACCCCGTAGTCGGCGTTACGCCGCGCGACAAGACGACCCTCGCTCCTTCGCTCTGGGCAACATCTGGATCAGGGCAAGCATCAGGTGGGACGCAGGTGTCATGCGTCGGCCAGGACACGACATAGATCCAATTGCAGGTACTGCCGAATACGCCTTTACGAAGATCAAGGCGCCGCTGACGCGGCGCACCGTGGCGCGCAGGCCGGTCACTCGGGGCCGCTGCGCGGCCCGGCCCGCCTTACGCCTGCGGCGACGGCGGCCGGGCAAGCCCCGGCGCCGGTGCCCGCGCCCGCACCAATCAGAGGTAGCGGCTACTGCTTCAGCTCCCACTCATGGTGTTGGACCCCGAACTCCGCTTCGGCCTGGTCCATGGCGTCAGCGATGGTGTCGTGATACGTGTCGGTCAGTTCCTCGCCGCTCTCATCGCAGTAGAACAGGTAGGCGTTCGGCTCATCGCCCTCGTACTGCACGATGCGCAAGGACACCGGCGGCGGCACTTCGGCCCTGTCCCCACCAGGAACGCCGTAGTAATGCCGGGTGAGCCCCGTAGGTCGATGCTGCGGCCCCAGCTGCACCACGGCCAGTATCCGCTCCAACACGAGAGCAAGGCTAACGCCGCATAAGGGCCACCGGGACATGACTACGACGAGGACCAGGCCGTCAACGAATGGCCGAGCGCCGCTGCGCTCGGCCTGCTGGCGACCTCCGGTCGGCATCGGCCAGCGCAGCGGCGCAGGTTCGGGTTCCAAGGTCAGACGCCTCCGGCGGGGGCACTCGGGCTTCCGGGATGGCGTGGGTGCCGCAGAACGGGAGAACATCCTGCGCACCAGACCCCGATCGCAGGACCTAGATCGACTGAGCCCGCCACAATGGCCCGGTGTGGGACGACATCGACTCGGAGATCACCGACTGGTCAAGTACCCGAATCCGCCAGTGGATCAGCGATCTCGATGAGCAGGCAGCACCGCGATCGGTCAACTGGTGGATCGGCATACGCCAGCGACTACAGCACCGGGTCTACGACCGCGACCTACCGGCAGACCTACGCCGGGAGTGGGGCGAAGTCGTCTTGCTGCTCATGGATTGCGCGGTACGCATTGCCGGGGGTGATCCCTGGAGCACCGCGGTCGGCAAGTTTCATCTGCGCGGCCTGCTGATTCGTGAGCTGGGTCCGGTCCCTGGTGACACAACCTGGGACCAGATAGCGCTGACCCGTGAGGTCTTGGCGACGACAACCCTGGACGTCGATCATGCTCGTGAGATGGCGGGACATTGGCGCACCTTGCCCACCGAGGAGATCCGCGTCTTGCGGCAGCACAAGAGCCTGTTCGCCCCGCTCGCCCTGCTGGCCGACCAACTGCCCGAGGGCGATTACTCGGAGCAGGTCAACGCCTGGTTGGTAGTGCAACCCACGCTGCCCTGAATCCGCATCGGCCGGCCAGCACGCCGCATCTTCAGGCCGTATCCCAATCCGAGGAGGCCGACACCTCGTACGGGATGGTTGCCAGTACGTCAGCCGGACCCTCCAACAACCACGTGCGCACGCAGCATCCGCAGCCACCCTCCTCGGCCACGTAGTCAAGCGCATGTCGGTTGCTATCGAGCCATGCCTCGGCCGCCTCAACCTCAGCCGGCTTGTCCACCGACGCACTCATGGTCTGCCGGATCACGGCAGCACCGTAACGCAGCGTGCCAGGGGCCGCAGGACATTCGGCCGATGCCTTCGGCGGTGGGCTCGGGCTTCTGGGGTGGCTTAGAGCGGCGCCCCGACACGCCCGAAGGAGATGATCAGGTGTTCCCGCTATGTTCCCGTGGAGGGCCGTAGGCGGCCGGATTCCGCCGGACTCAGTTGGACTTACCGAAAACGGCCCCGGTCTGCGTTTACGCAGCTCACGGGACCGTTTCTTATGGTGGTGGCGGGTAGAGGATTCGAACCTCTGTAGCTTTCGCGACGGATTTACAGTCCACGTGATCCGCACGGAGTGACCTGCTGAAACAAGGGGGGTCGGGCGTCGTCGGGGACGCATGGGGGAGAAGGCGCCGTGCTGTCCCTGTCCCTTCTTCTGAGCGCGCCCTCCTCGCGGCGTGGCGATCGACTTACGCAGGTGGCTGCTGTCAAGACTGTTCCCGGTTCGGCTGGCAATGGAGTGACAAGAGTGACAGCAGTGACACTTCCGCCTTCCCTTCGCTCAAAGTCCTTCCCCCAAGGCTGCCTTGATAACTGCGTTAACAGGTCGCGCGGTCGACAACTCGTGCCGTTGTCCCCTCCTTGATTCGGTCATCTGGCCCTGTGTTTGAGATGCAATCGATATGACACTGATTTCGGGTCAAAGGAGCTCATCTCCTGGTACGTAATCGATGTCGATCGCCAGCCCATAGAGTGTGGGCATGTGGCTGGTGAGAACGCAAACCGACACGTTCGCTCTGACGAACGTGACCAAGGTATCGGCTATATCTTTACTCGTGTTACGGGCTCACCAAAAGCGGGGTGATGACAGTGCTGGTCAAGGTGAAGAAATCAACTGGCGCCAAAATGGGATTGCCGCAGAACGGGTCGACGCCAAGCGGAGGCCCAGGCACGCTAGCGACTAGAGTGCCGCCGCCAGCAATTCTCGATACGCTACGAACCTCATGGACATACTGCGGCGCTTCAGCGGATCTACTCGGAAGAAGGACCTGGCAGACACTCGGTTTGGTTTCGACATTAGTTAGCGCGGCTACCGCAACAGCGATCTTCGCCAGTCTACAGGCCAACCCGTCCGCTGTGGCTCGTGCTGTTGTTGCGTTCGTGCTGGTCGGCACCGCCTTGCTCGCGGCGGCGCAAACCTGGTATTCCAAGCGGCGTGATGATCTCAGAAAGTCCAACATGGAACTGCATCAGCTTCATCGCGACATTGGGGATGCAGTATCGGACTGGCAGACAAACAAGATTTCGTCATTCCCGGTCGGTTTCGGGGACCAAGTTCGCCGTCGACTTGACGCTATCAACACAAGCGACATCCCCGTGAGTGGATCGGCATGGCGCGAGGCGGCAGAGCAGACTCGCCAGAAAATGTATGCCGATTTCCATCTCCAATGAGTAAGGTGAATCGAAGATCCGTGAGATTTCGACTCCCAATCCAACCCCGGCGGAGCCAGCGCTCTGCGCGCTGCTGGACCGGCACATCCGGGAGTACCCGCCGGGCAGCGACGGGCGGCTGTTCGTCACCCGGCGCGGCCCCGGCGGCATGTACCGGCCGTCGACCGGGCGGCCGGTTACGGCCAACGCCAGGCACACCGCCTGGCGCAAGGCTCGCGAGCGCGGCCTGACCCCCGCCGAGCTGACGTCCGGTGTGGCGCCCGTGCCCTACAGCCTGCGGCACGCCTGCCTCTCGGGCTGGCTCAATGCGGGCGTCTCGGCGGCCCTGGTGGCGAGCTGGGCGGGGCACAGCATCGCCGTTCTACTCAAGATCTACGCGAAGTGCCTCTACGGGGAGGAGGAAGCAGCCTTCAAGCGCATTGAGGCGTTCCGTAAGGGATACGCCACGCCCGACGGTGCATGATCACGACCGAGAAATTCGGGGGACGTATGGGGAACAGCGAACGAGATCAAGTGCGATTGAGTCGGACTGAGTGAGACTCACGAAGAAGGCCCCTCCCGGCTGTTTCAGCAGGTGAGGGGCCTCTTTGAGCTTGTGGTGGCGGGTAGAGGATTCGAACCTCTGTAGCTTTCGCGACGGATTTACAGTCCGCTCCCATTGGCCGCTCGGGCAACCCGCCTGGGCACCACCACGGTCACCCGTGGCAGCGGACAACAGGATAGCCGGACCCGTGGGCGGATCTGCAACCGGGTACGGTCGGCATGTCGGGGGCCGTCGCGCCCCCAATGCCCACATCGACGCATCCCACCGCCCGGGAGTTTGACCATGGCAGCCAGTCCGTCGTTCGACATCGTCAGCAAGGTCGACCGGCAGGAGGTCGACAACGCCTTCCACCAAGCGGAGAAGGAGCTGGGCACCCGGTTCGACTTCCGGGGCACCGGCACCACGATCACCCGTTCGGGGGAATCCGGGGTGTCGATCACCTCGGAGACGGAGGAGCGGGCCGCGGCGGCGCTCGACGTCTTCAAGGAGAAGCTGGTCAAGCGCAACATCTCGCTGAAGTCGCTGGACGCGGGTGAGCCGCGCCAGTCGGGTAAGACGTACAAGATCGATTGCAAGGTCATCGAGGGGATCGAGGCCGACAAGGCCAAGGCGATCAGCAAGAAGATCCGCGACGAGGGCCCCAAGGGCGTGCAGGCCCAGATTCAGGGTGACCAGCTCCGGGTCACGGGCAAGAAGCGCGACGACCTCCAGGCCGTGATCGCCCTGCTCAAGCAGGAGGACTTCGGCGTCGCGCTCCAGTTCACCAACTACCGCTAGCGCACCGGGGCGCCCCGCACGCCGAGACGAGCGGGGGGAACCCGCGATCCGCCCGTGCGCCGCCGACGCTGCCCGCAGACTTGCGTCATGAGTGTCAGCGGCTGGACGGTCGGCGTCGGCGCGGCGGTCGGGGTGGGTCTCGCGGCCATGGGTGTGACCATGCTGGTGACCCGCCGCATGCCTGCCGCGACCGCCCGCACGTTCCGTGACGTGCGCGCGGCGGGGCTCTACCATCTGCTCTTCGGCTTGGCGTTGCTGATCCTCGTGGTCGGGCTGTACCTGCCGGGTTCCGCCGCGTCCGCGATCAGCGGGGGGCTGGCGGTGGCGTTGGTCGCGGTGGCCGTGGTGCGCTTTCGTCCACGCGGTCGGCGGTCGTCGCCGGGCGACGAGGACCCGGAGGATGGGGAGGGGCGTTGATCGAGCCGGTTGTCGACCTGGAGTGGGTGCGCGCGGCGGGTGCGCGGATCGTCCTGGCCGACGTCCGCTGGTATCTCGACGGCCGTTCCGGCCGCGCGGCCTACGAGGCCGGGCATCTGCCGGGTGCCGTCTTCGTCGATCTGGACCGCTGGCTGGCCGGGCCCGCGTCGCCGGCCGAGGGCCGGCATCCGCTGCCGGACCCGGCGGTGTTCGCCGAGGGCATGGCGGCGCTCGGCATCGGCGACGACGACATCGTGATCGGGTACGACGACGCGGGCGGGGTGGTCGCGGCCCGGCTGGTGTGGATGCTGCGGGCGACCGGCCACGACGCGGCGCTGCTCGACGGCGGGCTTTCCGTGTACGGCGGTGAGCTGACCCGAGATGAGCCGCGCCGGCCACGCGCCGTCTTCGCCACGCGTCCGTGGCCGGCGGAGCGGCTGGCGGGCATCGACGCGGTGACCGATCTTTCCGCGGTCGTGCTGGACGCCCGGGATCCGGCGCGGTTCCGGGGCGAGGTGGAGCCGGTCGATCCGCGCCCGGGGCACATTCCGGGCGCACGCAACCTGCCCTGCCGTGACAACCTGTCCGCCGACGGTCGCTTCCTGCCGGTGGCGGAGCTGCGACAACGGTTCTCGGCGGCCGGGGCCGGTGCCGACACGATCTCGTACTGCGGATCCGGGGTGACGGCTTGCCACAACCTGTTGGCCTTGGAGCACGCCGGCCTCGGTCCGGGGCGGCTGTATCCAGGTTCCTGGTCGCAGTACTGCGGTGATCCGCGCCGTCCCGTGGCGACCGGGGACTGATCTAGTCCGGGCGGCGTCCGGCGAGGCCGCGCGCGGTGTCCACCTCGGCTGGGCCAAGGCCCTGGTAACCGGTGTCGTCGTGCTGCCGTGCCTGCTCCTCGATCCATCGGTTGTGGCCCTCCCAGGCGGCCTGCTTGCTGCTGCCCAGCGCGGCCCCGATCTGGGTCCAGGACGCTCCCGCCGCGCGTGCCGAGCGGATCATCGGCTGGCGTCCGTAACCGGCTTTGCGGATGACCACCTCGCTGAGTGCGAGGAGCTCGAGGGATTCCTCGCGGGTGAGGGGTGGCGTCTCGTCGTCAGCTGCCATCGCGGCGAGCGCGTCCTGCATGCGCAACTCGTCGTAGCGGGCCGTGGCGGTGGCGAGAGTGTGTCGGCGCTCGAGTTCGTCGGGTGAGGCCATACCCGCAGTCTTCCGTCAAGTCGGCCTGACGTCAAGGTGCCCTGACGACGATGGCCGGAATGGTCTTACTTCTGCCATTAAATCGGCCCTAAAGCTGCCAATTTTGCGGGTCGCGATTGCGCAAGTAACTCAGCCGTTCAGCCAGGATTTTGGGATGTGCGGCTTCGACGGGCCTGTGGACACTGCCCGACGGACAAGGGGTGTGGCACCATCATGGAACCCCCCACCGGATGCGAGATTTCCCAATAGGAGCACAACATGTCTGCAAGGAAGCTGAGCCGCCTCGCCGGCTTGGTTTTCGTGCTCGCCGCGCTTCTCGGCGGCGCTGGCGCCTCGACCGTGGCCGCAGAGCACGGGACCGGGGGACCGGCCATCGCGGCCACCCAGCAGCTGCTGGGCGACACCGTCTGGGCCTGACGTCAGGCGCGCCCTAGAGGTGTGTCAGCGCCGGATCGACTGATCGAGGAGCGCCATGACCAGGCGTGGGCCGTCGCCGCGGCGTTCGCCGGAGTACGCGTGGTTGATCACGACGCCTCTCGCCGTGTTCGCATTCGTCTGCGGTCTGGTTTTCTGGATTTCCGACCCGACCTGGTATCAAGCCTGGCTTGGCGGCCTCGTCGCCCTGGCCGGAATCGTGCTGGCCGCGGTGGCGGTCCTCAACGTCCTCATCCGCCAGCAGAACACCGCGGTGGTCCTGACCGAGATTCCGCTGGTCCTCGCTATCGGCTTTCTCCCACCGATGATGGTGCTGACGGTCGTCACGGTCGGCGCCGTGATCGCCCAGCTGCGCGCGCGGGTGGAACCGACGAAACTCTGGTTCAACGTCGCCAAGGCCGGCGCCGCGACGTCGGCCGCGCTGCTCGTGGTCGCCGCCCTTCCGGACCTCCGCGGCGCCGGTCCCGGGACCTGGGGCATCCTCTTCGCCGCCTGTATCACCAGCGCCATCGTCGCCCACGCCGCGGTGGGCAGCGTCATCATGCTGCTGCAAGGTCCGCAGGCCGGTCAGGGGGTCCTGCGGTCCGCCCCCGCCGCGATCGGTACGGCCTCCATCAACATCGCCGTCGGCCTGGTCTTCCTGGTCGCGCTGGACGCGACCCCGTGGGCGGGCCTCCTGCTGGGTGTCCTCGTCGGAGCCGTGGTGCTGCTGTTCCGCTCGTTCGAGGGCTTCTTCCGCCAGCACCGCACGCTCGCGGACGTCTACGAACTCACCCTCGCCGTACGCGAGCACAGCAACGACGGTGGCCTGCCCGACGTGCTGCTCGGGCGAGTGCGCCGGCTCATGCGCGCCGAGTACGCGACGCTGTGGCTGCCCGCTCAGGGGCGCCACCCGGAGGTGCTGCTCACGGCGCGTGTCGACGATGCGGGCCTGCTCGACATCTCGCCCACCCCGACAGCCGTGCGCGAGCGCGCGCTTGCGGGCCAGCACGCGATCGCGGTGGGCGCCGCCTTCGACGACACCGCGGATCTTCGGCACACCCTGCGCGACGCGAGCGTGAAGGACGTCATCGTCATCCCGCTGCGCTCCGGCCAGACCACGGTCGGCTCCCTCGAGGTGGTCAACCGGCTCGGCGAGACGCAGTCCTTCCGGCAGGCCGACGTGCAGGTGCTGGAGACGATCGCCGCGCACGCGGCGGTCGCGGTCGAGAACTCCCGGCTGGTCGACCGGCTGCGCTACGACGCGTACCACGACCGGCTCACCTCACTGCCCAACCGGCGGCGGATGACGGACGCCCTGGCGGAGTCGGTCAAGGTCCGCGCGCCGGGTGAGGTCGTGGCCGTGCTGCTCTTCGACGTCGACGGGCTCCGTGAGGTCAACGAGTCCATGGGCCACTCGGCGGGCGACAAGCTGCTGGCCGAGGTCGCCGAGCGGCTGCGCAACATCGCCGGACCGGGGTCGCTGGTCGGCCGGATCGGCGGCGACGAGTTCGTGGTCACGCTGCGCGCCGAGAGCACCGAGGCGACCGTGCGGCTGGCCACGGAGATGCGTGAGCAGCTGCGCGGCCCGATGGTGGTCGGTTCACTGACCCTCGACGTGGACACGGCCGCGGGCGTCGCGGTCCAACCCGACCACGGCGACGACCCGGAGGCCCTGCTGCGGCGCGCCGAGCTGGCGGCCAACGCGGCCAAGATGCTTCCGTACGGGGTGCAGCTGTTCCATCCGGCGCTGGAGTCCCGGGCGGTGCGCCGCCTCGGCCTGGCCGCCGACCTGCGGCGCGCGCTGGACAACGACGAACTCGACGTCTACTTCCAGCCCAAGGTCCGGCTGTCCGACCGCCACCTGGTCGGGGTGGAGTGCCTCGCCCGCTGGCAGCACCCGGCGCACGGCGAAGTGGCCCCGGAGGACTTCATCGCGGTCGCCGAGCACACCGGCCAGTTGCACCGGCTCACCGAGGTGGTGCTCACGATGGGCCTGCGGCGATGCCGGGCCTGGGCGGACGCGGACCGCCCGCTGTCCATCGCGGTCAACCTGTCCGCGCGCACACTGCTGGACAGCCGGTTCCCAGAGCTGGTTCATCGTCTGATCAAGGAATATCGCGTTCCGCCCGCGCAGATCACCTTCGAGATCTCCGAGCCGGGCATGCTGGGCGAGATCGAGCGGGCCCTGCCCACCCTGTACCGGCTGCGGGATCTCGGGGTGCGCCTGTCCGTCGACGACTTCGGCACGGGCGCCTCGTCGCTGTCGTACCTGCGCCAGCTGCCGGTGCAGGAGGTGAAGATCGACGACAGCTTCGTGCAGGGCATGGCGACGGACACCGGTGACCTCGCGATCGTGCGGGCGGTGATCAGCCTGTCCCGGGAGTTCGGGCTCACCGTGGTGGCGGAGGGGGTGGAGAGCGAACTGACGCTGGAGCTGCTCGAGGAGATGGGCTGCGAGATCGGCCAGGGCTACCTGTTCAGCCGCCCCCTGCCGTACGAGCGCCTGGAGGCCTGGTTCAGCGCCCAGACCGAGCCCGAGTCCACCCCGACGGGCGAGGTCAGGCGCTTGCGCGCGGTGATCTGATCGGGCCGGGCGCCACGGCGAGCGCTACCGGTCACCGACATCCCGGGCGGGCGGGGGATCCGATTTCACCTCCGCTGAGCGGCCGTGTACTCTTACCCCTGCGCATCACGCGAGAGATCGCGCGCCCCCTTAGCTCAGTCGGCAGAGCGTCTCCATGGTAAGGAGAAGGTCTACGGTTCGATTCCGTAAGGGGGCTCCAACCGGGTTCGTTTCCGCCACAGAGCTGGACTCGGCTCGGCTCGGCGGTGTAGCTCAGTTGGCAGAGCAAGCGGCTCATAATCGCTGTGTCGCCGGTTCAAGTCCGGCCACCGCTACTCATCTGGGATCCGTCCCGGATGCCGCACAGAAAGGGCGCTCAAGGGCGTCCGTTTTGCATGTCCGCGTAGGGACCGTCTACGCTGGCATGCCGTTAGCACCCCAGTGAGCAGGAAGGCACCCCGCCATGGCCAAGGCGACCGACGTCCGCCCGAAGATCACCCTGGCGTGTACGGAGTGCAAGGAGCGGAACTACATCACCCGCAAGAACCGGCGCAACGACCCGGACCGCATCGAGTTCAAGAAGTTCTGCCCCCGGGACGGCCGGCACACCCTGCACCGCGAGACGCGCTGATCTCTCGTACCTGAAGTCTTCGACGTGGCGGCGACCGTGACGGTCGCCGCCACGCCTGCTTCCTGTGCCGGTGGCAGGGTAGGTTCGGCCCATGCCCCTGGATCAGTCCTTCGTCGGCCGGAGCTTCCCGCCGACCCCGCCCTACCTGGTGGGCCGCGAAAAGATCCGTGAGTTCGCGACCGCGATCGGCGCGACCGAGCCGGAGTTTCACGACCCTGAGGCAGCCCGAGCGCTGGGATATCCCGACGTGCTGGCGCCACCCACCTTTCCAGTGGTGGTGACCATGGCGGCGAGCCAGCAGATCGTCACCGACCCCGGACTCGGGCTCGACTACAGCCGGGTGGTGCACGGCGACCAGCGGTTCGCCTACACCCGCCCGGTGGTCGCCGGTGACGCGCTGGTCTGCGTCAACACGATCGAGGAGATCACCACCCGGGGCGGACACGACTTCCTCACCACCCGCACCGACGTCACCACGGAGGCCGGCGAGCCGGTCGTCACCGCCTGGTCCAAGCTCGTCCAGCGCGGGGAGGAGCACAAATGAGCGGCGAGGTGCTGCCGGTGCAGCGGTTCCGGGTCACCCGGGCCGACCTGGTGCGGTATGCGGGCGCTTCGGGCGACTTCAATCCGATCCACTGGAATGACCGGGTCGCCACCAGCGTCGGCCTGCCGGGAGTGATCGCGCACGGCATGTTCACCATGGCGTTGACCGGTCGGGCCGTGACCGCCTGGGCCGGCGCGCCGGACGCGGTGGTCGAGTTCAGTGTGCGGTTTGCCCGCCCTGTGCCGGTCCCGGACACGGACGATGGCACAGAGGTGGAGGTCTCCGCCGTGGTCAAGGAGGTTACCGACGACGGGCTGACCCGGCTCGAGCTGACCGCGACCTGTCAGGGGGAGAAGGTTCTGTCCCTGGCCAGGGCAACGATCCGCAAACGGTGACCGGTTCGCCCACCTGGAGTCGGGGAGGGCGAGTTGGGATTCCGAACGGCGTACCCGTACACTGGTGCGCCGTGGGGTAACTGAACCCTGCCTTTCGTGTGCGGCATCTCTCGTGGGCGAATTGGTAGGACCCGCACAGGGGTGTAGCTCAATTGGCAGAGCAGCGGTCTCCAAAACCGCAGGCTGCAGGTTCAAGTCCTGTCACCCCTGCGCAACCGATCGGCGTGGCTGCCGGCGCCTCACGCCGGACCGCCGGCGGCGGTCCGCCCGGCGCGGGCGGTCGGCACGAGCCCAGCGCGCACCAAGCGCTGACGGGACATCCATCGACGACGGGAAGAGGGCGAAGTGGCCGAGAGGAAGCGACCCGGTGACGACGCCGTAGGCGACCGGCCCGACAACGAGCCCGATGACGCGGCGATCGAGAACGCGGGCGTAGCCGACGACGTCGTGGAGGACGACGAGCCGGTGGGCCGTGGTGGCACGGCCGTCCGTGAGCGCACGACCAGTGCCGAGAGTCCCAAGGCAAAGAAGGAAGGCCGCCGCGTCGGCATCTTCGGCCGGATCGGTGGGTTCTTCCGCGAGGTCGTCGGCGAACTACGTAAGGTCATCTGGCCGACGCGTAAGGAACTGCTGACCTATACCGGCGTCGTGATCGCGTTCGTCGCCATCATGACGGCGATCGTGGCTGTGCTGGACTTCGGGTTCGCCAAGGCGGTCCTGTTCGCCTTCGGCGGCAAGAGCAGCTGACATTACGGAAGTGAGCGAGCGTGCCTGAGTACGACGAGACCGCCGACGAGCAGTCCTCGGTGGCCACGGCGGCCACCGACGAGTCGGTCGAGGCCGCCGGCACCGTGGAGACTGCCGCCCCGGAGGCAGACGACGACTACGACCCTGTAGCCGAGCTGCGGCAGAAGCTGCGTTACGCGCCGGGCGACTGGTACGTGGTGCATTCGTACGCCGGCTACGAAAACAAGGTGAAGACCAACCTCGAGACCCGGATCACCAGCCTCGACATGGAGGACTTCATCTTCCAGGTCGAGGTGCCGACCCGCGAAGAGGTCGAGGTCAAGAACGGCAAGCGCCTCCAGGTGCAGAACAAGGTCTTCCCGGGCTACATCCTGGTCCGGATGGATCTGACCCCGGAGTCGTACTCGTGCGTGCGCAACACGCCCGGGGTCACCGGCTTCGTGGGCTCGACCGACCGCGTCGACCGCCCGGCACCGCTGTCGCTCGACGAGGTGCTGAAGTGGCTGGCCCCGGCGGTCGAGGCCGAGGAGAAGAAGGCCAAGCCCGAGATTCGGGTGCTGGACTTCGAGGTGGGCGACTCCGTCACCGTCACCGACGGCGCGTTCGCGTCGCTGCCGGCCTCGATCAGTGAGATCAACGCGGACCAGCAGAAGCTGAAGGTCCTGGTGTCGATCTTCGGCCGGGAGACCCCGGTCGAGCTGAACTTCAACCAGGTCACCAAGATCTAAGCAACACCGCAAGTCGTGGGAGGGGCGCGATCCGCGCGCTCCGCCATCAACCACAGGAGTACAGAGAAAATGCAGCGCAGCAAGGGCTACCGCAAGGCGGCCGAGCAGATCGACGCCACCAAGCTCTACGAGCCCGCCGACGCCATCAAGCTGGCCAAGGACACGAGCGCGACGAAGTTCGACGCCACGGTCGAGGTCGCGATGCGGCTCGGCGTGGACCCCCGCAAGGCGGACCAGATGGTCCGTGGCACGGTCAACCTGCCGCACGGCACGGGTAAGACCGCGCGGGTGATCGTCTTCGCCCAGGGCCCGAAGGCCGAGGAGGCCACGGCCGCCGGTGCGGACGAGGTCGGCACGGACGAGCTGGTCGCCCGGATCCAGGGCGGCTGGCTGGACTTCGACGCCGCGATCGCCACCCCCGACCAGATGGCCAAGATCGGCCGGATCGCCCGGATTCTCGGCCCCCGTGGCCTGATGCCGAATCCGAAGACCGGCACCGTGACCATGGACGTGGCCAAGGCGGTCTCGGACATCAAGGGCGGCAAGATCACCTTCCGGGTGGACAAGCACTCGAACCTGCACCTGATCATCGGTAAGGCGTCGTTCTCGGCCGAGCAGTTGGTCGACAACTACGCCGCGGTCCTCGACGAGGTCCTGCGCGCGAAGCCGTCCGCGGCCAAGGGCAAGTACCTCAGGAAGGTCACCGTCACCACGACCATGGGCCCGGGCGTCCAGGTCGACCCGAACGTGGTGAAGAACCTGCGGGAGGACACCGACGTCTGACGTCGCCGCCGCATCGCGTCAAAGCCCCCCGGACATCTCCGGGGGGCTTTCGCATGCCGCGGGCGTGGACTGCCTGCCAGGCACGAGATGGGCGGATTTGGTTTCCCCGGCGGGGCCGCGTACTCTTCTCCTCGAAGTTCCACCCACAGACCGCCGGTCGCCGCAGCATCCGTCCCCGACGGAGGCCGCAGCCGAAGGCCCCGCACCCGCGGGCGGCCCGCGCAGGGAGAACGGTTCGCGACCATCGTCTGCGAGTCGCGGTCCTCACCGACCGTGTCTGGCCGTCAATGTCCGCCCCGTGCGCTCACCTGCGCCGGGGCGTTTCTCGTGTTCGGGCCTGGATTGTGCCGGTGGCTCGAGCAAGGAGAGAGGAGGGACATGGCGGACAAGCCGGTCCGGGCCGACAAGGCCACTGCCGTTGCCGAACTGACGGACCAGTTCCGGAACTCGAAGGCCGCCGTGTTGACCGAGTACCGCGGTCTCACGGTTGCCCAGCTCACCGAGCTGCGGCGTGCGCTCGGCAAGGAGACCACGTACTCCGTGTCGAAGAACACGCTCGCGAAGCGGGCGGCGACCGAGGCGGGCATCGAGGGTCTCGACGCGCTGTTCACCGGTCCTACCGCGCTCGCCTTCGTCGGCGGTGACCCGGTCGAGGCGGCCAAGGGCCTGCGGGCCTTCGCCAAGGCCCACCCGGTCATGGTCATCAAGGGCGGCGTCTTCGAGGGCAAGGCCATCACGGCCGCCGAGGTCAACAAGATCGCTGACCTCGAGTCCCGCGAGGTGCTGCTGGCCAAGCTGGCCGGTGCCATGAAGGGCAACCTGACCAAGGCGGCGGGCCTGTTCCAGGCGCCGCTGTCGCAGGTGGCCCGCCTGGCGGCGGCACTGCAGGACAAGAAGAGCGCAGAGGGTTCCGCAGAGGGCTGAGTCCCCTCGCGGAGTTGACTTTTCATTTTCAGAAACAAGGAAAGGACGCCGGACATGGCGAAGCTCAGCAGTGCGGAGCTGCTCGACGCGTTCAAGGAGATGACGCTGATCGAGCTCTCGGAGTTCGTGAAGCAGTTCGAGGAGACCTTCGAGGTCACCGCTGCCGCCCCGGTCGCCGTTGCGGCTGCTGCGGCTCCGGGTGGCGGCGACGGTGGCGCGGCCGAGGCCGAGAAGGACTCCTTCGACGTCGTTCTGGACAGCGACGGCGGCAAGAAGATCCAGGTCATCAAGGTCGTGCGTGAGCTGACCGGCCTGGGCCTCAAGGAGGCCAAGGACGCCGTCGAGGGCGCCCCCAAGGCGATCCTGGAGGGTGTCAGCAAGGAGAAGGCCGAGGCTGCCAAGGCCAAGCTCGAGGGCGAAGGCGCCAAGGTTACGCTCAAGTGAGCTAACGCTCCGTAAGGTGAAGGTGGAGGTCCGTTCGGGACCTCCACCTTCGCTGTTTCCTGCGGTGGTTGTGCAGGTCAGGAGTGGTTTCGCTGCCAGTCGGTTTGTTGACCGACAAATTGCGGCTAACCGGTACCGGGCGTGCGTTATGGTCGCTATGCCGCGTCCGTCGGGCGACGGCACGGTGCCGAGACCCTTGACTGTGTGTCCGCTGGCAGGCACGCTGGCATCAGCAAGTTTCCGCGCTTGCGACAGCCCGCCTGTGGGTTACACCGAGACGAACGGGACCCGCGGACGGCACGAGGGAGAGACGCCGCGTTCCAGAGCGGCCCCGCTTGCGGCACCGGCCCCCGAGGCGCCGGCAGGAGGCCGCGGGGACGCGCTCCGCAGCGCCCCTCGGCGAGGGCTGGACAGCGGTTAGCCGAGCGGCTACACTGCTAGTTTGCGCTGCCTTCTGTCTTGCGCCCTGCCAGGATATCCATCCGGGTAACTTCCTGGGGGGTCCCTTGGAGTGCACGCAGACAGTTGCATACCGCAGCTCAGCCGCAAAAGCAGCACCGGTCCTCGGAAGGACGCATCTTGGCAGCTTCCCGCCCTGCGAAGACCAGTCGTACGTCGAGCGCATACGCTCCCCGCCGCATCTCGTTCGGCAGGATCACCGAGCAACTTGAGGTTCCCAACCTCCTCGCCATCCAGACGGAGTCCTTCGACTGGTTGGTCGGGAACGAGGCTTGGCAGGCTCGCTCGGCGGACGACCCGCACGCCCACTCGGGCCTCGCAGAGATCCTCGAAGAGATCAGTCCCATTGAGGACTTCTCCGGCACAATGTCGCTGTCCTTCTCGTCTCCCCGATTCGACGAGGTCAAGGCCTCGATCGAGGAGTGCAAAGAGAAGGACCTGACCTACTGCGCGCCGCTGTTCGTGACCGCCGAGTTCACCAACAACACCACTGGCGAGATCAAGAGCCAGACCGTGTTCATGGGTGACTTCCCGATGATGACCCCCAAGGGGACGTTCGTCATCAACGGCACCGAGCGGGTCGTCGTGAGTCAGCTCGTCCGCTCGCCGGGCGTGTACTTCACCAAGGAGCCGGACAAGACCTCCGACCGCGACCTGACCAGCGTCAAGGTCATCCCGAGCCGGGGTGCCTGGCTCGAGTTCGACATCGACAAGCGCGACACCGTCGGTGTCCGGATCGACCGCAAGCGCCGCCAGGCCGTCACGGTCCTGCTCAAGGCGATCGGCTGGTCGGCCGACCAGATCCGCGAGCGCTTCGGGTGGTCTGAGCTGCTCATGACCACGCTGGAGAAGGACCACATCGCGGGGCAGGACGAGGCCCTGCTGGACATCTACCGCAAGCTGCGTCCGGGTGAGCCGCCGACGCGGGAGAACGCGCAGACCCTGCTCGACAACCTCTTCTTCAACCCGAAGCGGTATGACGTCGCCAAGGTCGGCCGGTACAAGTTCAACAAGAAGCTCGAGATCGACGTCCCGATCGTCCGGGGCACGCTGACCGAGGAAGACATCGTCAAGACCGTCGAGTACCTCTGCCGCCTGCACGCGGGCGAGGAGGGCTACGAGGCCGACGACATCGACCACTTCGGCAACCGGCGGCTGCGCACGGTCGGCGAGCTCATCCAGAACCAGGTCCGTGTCGGCCTGTCCCGGATGGAGCGCGTCGTCCGCGAGCGCATGACCACCCAGGACGTCGAAGCGATCACGCCGCAGACCCTGATCAACATCCGCCCGGTGGTGGCGGCGATCAAGGAGTTCTTCGGTACGTCGCAGCTGTCCCAGTTCATGGACCAGACCAACCCGCTGGCGGGCCTGACCCACCGGCGCCGGCTGAGCGCGCTCGGCCCGGGTGGTCTGTCCCGGGAGCGGGCCGGCTTCGAGGTCCGTGACGTGCACCCGTCGCACTACGGCCGGATGTGCCCGATCGAGACGCCCGAGGGTCCGAACATCGGCCTGATCGGCGCGTTGTCGACGTTCGCGCGGGTCAACCCGTTCGGCTTCATCGAGACGCCGTACCGGCGGGTCGACAACGGGCGGGTCACCGACGAGGTCGACTACCTCACCGCCGACGAGGAAGACCGGTTCATCAAGGCGCAGGCCAACGCCACGCTCTCCAGCGACGGCACCTTCGCCGAGGACCGCGTCCTGGTCCGCCGGAAGGGCGGTGAGGTCGACTACGTGCCCGGCACGCAGGTCGACTACATGGACGTCTCGCCGCGGCAGATGACCTCGGTCGCCACCGCGATGATCCCGTTCCTCGAGCACGACGACGCCAACCGTGCCCTCATGGGCGCGAACATGCAGCGCCAGGCCGTGCCGCTGGTCAAGGCCGAGGCGCCGCTGGTCGGCACCGGCATGGAGTACCGTGCCGCGGTCGACGCCGGTGACGTGGTCGTCGCCGAGGTCGGCGGCGTGGTCGAAGACCTGTGCGCCGACTACGTGACGGTGCACCAGGACGACGGCCACCGGCGTACCTACCTGCTGCACAAGTTCCGCCGCAGCAACGCGGGCTCCTGCGTCAACCAGAAGCCCGTGGTCTTCGAGGGCGACCGGGTCGAGGCCGGCCAGGTCATCGCGGACGGCCCGTGCACCGACGACGGCGAGATGGCCCTGGGCCGGAACCTGCTCGTCGCGTTCATGTGCTGGGAGGGCCACAACTACGAGGACGCGATCATCCTGTCGCAGCGCCTCGTCCAGCAGGACGTCCTCACCTCGATCCACATCGAGGAGCACGAGGTCGACGCACGGGACACCAAGCTCGGCCCGGAGGAGATCACCCGCGACATCCCCAACGTCAGCGAGGAAATGCTCGCCGACCTGGACGAGCGCGGCATCATCCGGATCGGTGCCGAGGTCGTGCCGGGCGACATCCTGGTCGGCAAGGTCACGCCCAAGGGCGAGACCGAGCTGACCCCGGAGGAGCGGCTGCTGCGCGCGATCTTCGGCGAGAAGGCCCGGGAGGTCCGGGACACCTCGCTGAAGGTGCCGCACGGCGAGACCGGCACGGTGATCGGCGTCCGGACGTTCTCCCGCGAGGACGGCGACGAGCTGCCCCCGGGCGTCAACGAGCTGGTCCGGGTGTACGTGGCGCAGAAGCGCAAGATCCAGGACGGTGACAAGCTCGCCGGCCGCCACGGCAACAAGGGCGTCATCTCGAAGATCCTGCCGGTCGAGGACATGCCGTTCCTGGAGGACGGCACCCCGGTCGACATCGTGCTCAACCCGCTCGGTGTGCCGAGCCGGATGAACATCGGCCAGGTCCTGGAGACCCACCTCGGGTGGATCGCCAAGACCGGCTGGTCGGTGGACGGCGAGAACGAGGACTGGAAGCGCCAGCTGCGGGCGATCGACGCGCACGAGTCGGAGGCCGACTCGAACGTGGCGACCCCGGTCTTCGACGGTGCCCGCGAGGAGGAGATCAAGGGCCTGCTCGAGTCCACCCTGGTCAACCGCGATGGTCAGCGGCTGGTCAACGGCGACGGTAAGGCGCAGCTGTTCGACGGCCGCTCCGGCGAGCCGCTGCCGGACCCGATCTCGGTTGGGTACGTCTACATCCTGAAGCTGAACCACCTGGTCGACGACAAGATCCACGCACGGTCGACCGGTCCGTACTCCATGATCACGCAGCAGCCGCTGGGCGGTAAGGCTCAGTTCGGTGGCCAGCGGTTCGGTGAGATGGAGTGCTGGGCGATGCAGGCCTACGGGGCGGCGTACGCCCTGCAGGAGCTGCTGACCATCAAGTCCGACGACGTGCTCGGCCGCGTGAAGGTGTACGAGGCCATCGTCAAGGGCGAGAACATCCCGGAGCCGGGCATCCCCGAGTCGTTCAAGGTGCTGCTCAAGGAGCTGCAGTCGCTGTGCCTGAACGTCGAGGTGCTGTCCAGCGACGGTGTGGCGCTGGAGATGCGCGAGACCGACGACGAGGTCTTCCGGGCCGCGGAAGAACTCGGCATCGACCTGTCCCGTCGCCCGAACGAGGGCGTCAGCAGCGTCGAAGAGATCTGACGGAGAGCGTCCCCGGTGTGACACACCGGGGACGCCCCCGCCGGCCTGGAAATCCATCCGAGCAAGGAAACACGAGGGATAGACCAAGTGCTCGACGTCAACTTCTTCGACGAGTTGCGCATCGGCCTGGCCACCGCCGACGACATCCGGCAGTGGTCGCATGGCGAGGTCAAGAAGCCCGAGACGATCAACTACCGCACGCTCAAGCCCGAGAAGGACGGACTCTTCTGCGAGAAGATCTTCGGTCCGCAGCGGGACTGGGAGTGCTACTGCGGCAAGTACAAGCGGGTCCGGTTCAAGGGCATCATCTGTGAGCGCTGCGGCGTCGAGGTGACCCGGTCCAAGGTGCGCCGTGAGCGCATGGGGCACATCGAGCTGGCCGCGTCGGTCACGCACATCTGGTACTTCAAGGGTGTGCCGAGCCGGCTGGGCTACCTGCTCGACCTTGCTCCCAAGGATCTCGAGAAGATCATCTACTTCGCCTCGTACGTGATCACGAGCGTGGACGCCGAGGCGCGTCACCGCGACATGTCCACGATCGAGAACGAGATCTTCGCCGAGAAGCGCCAGGCCGAGAACGGCCGCGACTCGGAGATCGAGAAGCGGGCCGCCAAGCTGGAGCAGGACCTGGCCGAGCTGGAGGCCGAGGGCGCCAAGGCGGACGTGCGGCGCAAGGTCAAGGAGGCTGGCGAGCGCGAGATGCGCCAGATCCGCGACAAGGCGCAGCGCGAGATCGACCGCCTCGACGAGGTGCTCGACACCTTCCGCAAGCTCGACTCGAAGCAGCTGGTCACCGACGAGCTGCTCTACCGCGAGCTGCGCGACCGCTTCGGTGAGTACTTCACCGGCGGCATGGGCGCCGAGGCGATCAAGGCCCTGCTGGAGGCCATGGACCTCGACGCCGAGGCGGAGAACCTGCGCGAGATCATCCGTACCGGCAAGGGGCAGCGGAAGATCCGGGCGCTGAAGCGGCTCAAGGTGGTCGCGGCGTTCCTGAACACCCGCAACTCGCCGCTGGGCATGGTGCTGGACTGCGTCCCGGTCATCCCGCCGGACCTGCGCCCGATGGTGCAGCTCGACGGTGGCCGCTTCGCTACCAGCGACCTGAACGACCTGTACCGCCGGGTGATCAACCGCAACAACCGGCTCAAGCGCCTGATCGACCTGGGCGCGCCCGAGATCATCGTCAACAACGAGAAGCGGATGCTGCAGGAGGCCGTCGACGCACTGTTCGACAACGGCCGCCGCGGCCGGCCGGTCACCGGCCCGGGTAACCGCCCGCTGAAGTCGCTGTCCGACATGCTCAAGGGCAAGCAGGGCCGGTTCCGGCAGAACCTGCTGGGCAAGCGCGTCGACTACTCCGGCCGTTCCGTCATCGTCGTCGGCCCCCGGCTCAAGCTGCACCAGTGCGGCCTGCCGAAGCAGATGGCGCTGGAGCTGTTCAAGCCGTTCGTGATGAAGCGCCTGGTGGACCTCAACCACGCGCAGAACATCAAGTCGGCCAAGCGCATGGTCGAGCGTCAGCGCCCGGTCGTGTGGGACGTCCTGGAAGAGGTCATCAGCGAGCACCCCGTGCTGCTGAACCGCGCGCCGACCCTGCACCGCCTCGGCATCCAGGCGTTCGAGCCGCAGCTGGTCGAGGGCAAGGCGATCCAGATCCACCCGCTCGTCTGTACCGCGTTCAACGCGGACTTCGACGGTGACCAGATGGCGGTGCACGTGCCGCTGTCGGCCGAGGCGCAGGCCGAGGCCCGGATCCTCATGCTGTCGTCCAACAACATCCTCAAGCCGGCGGACGGCAAGCCGGTCACCATGCCCACCCAGGACATGGTCATCGGTCTGTACTACCTGACCCACCTGATGCCGGGGACCAAGGGCGAGGGCCGGGTGTTCTCGTCCGACGCCGAGGCGCGGATGGCGTTCGACAACGGCGAGCTGCACCTGCAGGCGCCGGTGAAGATCCGGCTCCGCGAGGTCGTCGAGGTGGACAACGGCGCCAAGGGTGAACCGTGGACGCCCGCCGAGGGCTGGACGGCGGGTGAGCCGGTGCTGGTGGAGACCACCCTCGGTCGGGTGATCTTCAACGAGACGCTGCCGCCGGGGTACCGGTACGTCAACTACGAGATCCGCAAGGGTCAGCTGTCGGCGATCGTCAACGACCTCGCCGAGCGCTTCCCGAAGGTCGCCCTGGCGGCCACGCTGGACGCGCTCAAGGAGGCCGGCTTCCACTGGGCCACCTGGTCCGGCGTGACGATCGGCATGGGCGACGTCATCGGCCCACCGCGCAAGCCGGAGATCCTCGCCCGCTACCAGGTCGAGGCGGACCGGATCGACAAGCAGTACCAGCGTGGTCTGATGACCGCCGAGGAGCGCCGCGGCGAGCTGATCGAGATCTGGACCAAGGCGACCAACGAGATCTCCAAGGAGATGGAGACCGCGCTGCCGCAGGAGAACCCGCTCTGGGTGATGATCAACTCCGGCGCCCGCGGTAACCTGCTCCAGCTCCGGCAGATCGCCGCGATCCGTGGTCTGGTGGCCAACCCCAAGGGCGAGATCATCCCGCGGCCGATCACCTCGTCGTACCGCGAGGGTCTGACCGTGCTGGAGTACTTCATCTCCACGCACGGTGCCCGTAAGGGTCTGGCGGACACCGCGCTGCGGACCGCCGACTCGGGTTACCTGACCCGGCGTCTGGTGGACGTCTCGCAGGACGTCATCATCCGCGAGGAGGACTGCGGCACCGACCGCGCGATTCCGATGCAGGTGGCGGACCGGGTGGACGGCGGGCTCGCCGTGCACGTGCACGCCGAGACGGGCACGCACGCTCGTACCCTCGCGGACACCATCACGGACGCCAGCGGCAACGTGGTGGTCGAGCGGGGTGCGGACCTCAACTCGATCCTGGTCGACAAGCTGGTCGCCGCGGGCGTCGAGAACGTCCGGGTGCGCAGCGTGCTGACCTGTGAGTCGAAGCTGGGCGTCTGCGCGGCCTGCTACGGCCGTTCGCTGCCGACCGGCAAGTCGGTCGACATCGGCGAGGCGGTCGGCATCATCGCGGCCCAGTCCATCGGTGAGCCGGGTACGCAGCTGACGATGCGTACCTTCCACACCGGTGGTGTCGCGGGTGAGGACATCACCCAGGGTCTGCCGCGTGTGCAGGAGATCTTCGAGGCCCGTGTGCCCAAGGGCAAGGCGCCCATCGCCGACACCCCGGGCCGCATCCGCATCGAGGACGGCGAGCGCTCGCGGAAGATCGTCGTGATCCCGGACGACGGCAGCGACGAGATCGTGTACGACAAGATCTCGAAGCGCGTGAAGCTGCGGGCGCACGACGGCGACCACGTCGAGGTCGGCGAGAAGCTCACCGAGGGCACCATCGACCCGCACGAGCTGCTGCGGATCATGGGTCCGCGGGCGGTCCAGGTCCACCTGACCCAGGAGGTCCAGGAGGTCTACCGCTCGCAGGGTGTGCTCATCCACGACAAGCACATCGAGATCATCATCCGCCAGATGCTCAAGCGGGTGACGGTCATCGACTCCGGCGCGACCGAGTTCCTGCCGGGTGTGCTGGTCGACCGGGCGCTGTTCGAGTCGGAGAACCGCCGGCTCGTCGGCGAGGGCGGCGAGCCCGCTGCCGGTCGTCCCGTACTGATGGGTATCACCAAGGCGTCGCTGGCCACCGACTCCTGGCTCTCGGCGGCCTCCTTCCAGGAGACCACCCGGGTGCTGACCGACGCGGCGATCAACTCGCGCAGCGACTCGCTCGTCGGCCTCAAGGAGAACGTCATCATCGGCAAGCTCATCCCGGCCGGTACGGGCATCAGCAAGTACCGCAACATCCGGGTCGAGCCCACCGAGGAGGCCAAGGCCAAGGTGTACTCGATGACCGGGTACCCGGAGACCGACTACGGGTTCGGGCCGGCCAGCGGGCAGGCCGTGCCGCTGGACGACTTCGACTTCGGGTCGTACCGCTAAGGGTTTCCGGCTGGACGCCGGGGGCGGCCGCGTGATGCGCGGCCGCCCCTTCGGCGTTCCTAAGATGGCCTGGTGACCCTTCCCGCCGGCGTCCCTACCCGCCACCCGATGGATCCCGAGCCCGTGCCGTCCACGAAGGCCCGGGCCGTGTTCGTGCTCGGCGTGGTGGCGCTGCTCACCGGGGCGTTCGTCGGCGGCGTGATTCCGGCCACGATCGCGTTGCTGCTGGCCCGGCAGGCCGAGCGCCAGGCGTACCTGGCCGCCGGCTACCTGACCGGGGGCCGGTGGGTGCGCCGCGGCCGGGTACTCGCCTGGGCGGGGATCGTGCTGGCCACGACGACGCTGGTGGTGGCGGTCATCGCCGGGCTGTTGCACCTCGCGGGACCGCCGGGGCCGGATTTCGACTCGAACACCGACTGAGCACCCCTCATCGGCTCGTGCACCGGCAGAACCGTGCCGAACGCGGGTCGGCGGCCCCCCGGTGGCCGGGCTGCGGCGGGTCACGGACGGGTGACATGCTCGTGGGGTGACGCAGCCACCGGGTTCGTGGTCGGGCGGGCCGTTCGACGCGCCGCCGCCGACCCCCACCGTCCCCTTCCCGTCCGCCACGCCGGGGCAACCACAGGCGCTGGGCACGCCGTACCCGGCCTTGACGGCGGTCCCGCCGCCGCCCGCGCCGAACGAGCGATGGCGCCCGGCCCGGGTCGATCCGGTGGTGGGTACGGAATTCGGGCTGGTGCAGTACTCGGTCCCGCCGATCGCCTCCGGCCTGGCGACCGGCGCGATGATCGCCGGAATCGCCTCGATCCTGGTGTCACTGCTGGTGTTCTGCTTCGGGCTGTCCGGCGCCTCGGAGGGCTGGGGTGGCTGGGTGGGCGGCGCGTTCGCGCTCCTGGCCGTGTTGGCCGGCGGCGGTGCCATCGCGGTCGGGCTGGTGGGGCTGCGGCAGATCCGCCGCTCCGGCGAGTCCGGCCGGGCCCGCTTCACCGGTCGGGGCCGCGCCATCGCGGGCATCTCGTGCGGCGGGGTGGGGGCTGGTCTGGCGTTGCTGGCGCTGGTGTTGACGCTGTTGTTGCAGTTCTCCTGACCCCTGCCGCCCGGGTTCGGGCACTGCGGCCATGCCGTGTCTGGGCACCCGGTACACTTGGTGCGCGGAGATGTCCATCGTGGGAGTAGGTCTTGATGGGGACCAAGTTTCATGCTGAGTGCGGCGTGAAGCTGGGCCACCGAGCCGCCTCGTTTTGACCTGCGTGCCTGCGATGGGTACTCTTTCCCCTCGTGCCTGGGCTCGCCCGGGCAACTCGTGCGTGCGCCCGAGTCGGTTATTGCGACGGGGCAGCAGCACGATGGGCGTCGAGCCCTGACACAGACAAGACCCGCTGTGCAACGCACGGCGGGACCGTGAGCCGGACGACACGCCCGACCGCGGGTGCCGGACGGAACCCCGTCCGGCACACACAGGCAGTACGAGAAGACGGTGCGGCCGCAACAAAGCGGCCGAAGGGAGCGGAGAAACCCGGTGCCCACGATCCAGCAGCTGGTCCGAAAGGGCCGCCAGGCGAAGACGAGTAAGACCAAGACGCCGGCGCTGAAGGGAAGTCCTCAGCGGCGCGGCGTGTGCACGCGCGTGTACACCACTACCCCCAAGAAGCCGAACTCTGCGCTGCGCAAGGTCGCTCGTGTGAAGCTCAGCAGCCAGATCGAGGTGACGGCGTACATCCCGGGTGTCGGCCACAACCTGCAGGAGCACTCGATCGTGCTCGTGCGCGGCGGTCGTGTGAAGGACCTGCCCGGCGTCCGCTACAAGATCGTCCGCGGTTCGCTGGACACCCAGGGTGTCCGCAACCGCAAGCAGGCTCGCAGCCGCTACGGCGCGAAGAAGGAGAAGAGCTGACATGCCGCGTAAAGGCCCCGCGCCGCGCCACCCGGTCGTCCCCGACCCGGTGTACAACTCGCCGCTGGTAACGCAGCTCGTCAACAAGATCCTGATCGGCGGCAAGCGTCAGCTCGCCGAGCGCATCGTGTACGGCGCCCTGGAGGGCTGCCGGGAGAAGACCGGCACCGACCCCGTGGTCACCCTCAAGCGCGCGATGGACAACGTGAAGCCGACCCTCGAGGTCCGCAGCCGCCGCGTCGGTGGCGCGACCTACCAGGTCCCGGTCGAGGTCCGCGTCCCCCGGCAGACGACCCTCGGTCTGCGCTGGCTGGTCCAGTACTCCAAGGCCCGCCGCGAGAAGACCATGATCGAGCGCCTCCAGAACGAGCTGCTCGACGCCAGCAACGGGCTCGGTGCCGCGGTCAAGCGGCGCGAGGACACGCACAAGATGGCGGAGTCCAACAAGGCCTTCGCGCACTACCGCTGGTAACGAAGCGCTGCCGGCCCGGTTCCCGCCGGGCCGGCGCAGCAGTCGTACCGGTCCACGAGACGACGACGTAGAAAAGTAGGGATTGAAGTGGCCGCCGCAGACGCGCTCGCCAAGGTTCGCAACATCGGCATCATGGCGCACATCGACGCTGGTAAGACCACGACGACCGAGCGGATCCTGTTCTACACCGGTATCACGTACAAGATCGGTGAAGTCCACGAGGGCGCGGCCGTCATGGACTGGATGGAGCAGGAACAGGAACGCGGCATCACCATCACCTCCGCCGCCACGAAGTGCGAGTGGAAGGGACACACGATCCAGATCATCGACACGCCCGGCCACGTCGACTTCACGGTCGAGGTCGAGCGGTCGCTGCGTGTCCTGGACGGCGCGGTCGCGGTGTACGACGGTGTGGCCGGTGTGGAGCCGCAGACCGAGAACGTCTGGCGGCAGGCGGACAAGTACCACGTCCCGCGCATGTGCTTCGTCAACAAGCTCGACCGGACCGGCGCGGACTTCTTCCGCTGCGTCCAGATGATGATCGACCGGCTGAACGCCACCCCGCTGGTCCTGCAGATCCCGATCGGCCTCGAGGGCGACCACATCGGCGTCGTGGACCTGGTCGGCATGCGCGCCCTCACCTGGCGCGGCGAGACCCAGAAGGGCGAGGACTACGCGGTCGAGGAGATCCCGGCCGACCTGGTCGACTCCGCGAACGAGTGGCGCGAGAAGCTGATCGAGACGCTGGCCGACGTGGACGACGCCGTCATGGAGAAGTACCTCGAGGGCGAAGAGGTCTCCCAGGACGAGATCGTGGCGGCGATCCGGCGCGCCACGATCGCCAGCAAGGCCAACCCGGTGCTGTGTGGCTCGGCGTTCAAGAACAAGGGCGTGCAGCCCATGCTCGACGCCGTGGTCGCCTACCTGCCGTCGCCGCTGGACGTCCCGGCCATCGAGGGCACCGCCACGGACGGCGAGACGCCGCTGCTGCGCAAGCCGTCCAACGACGAGCCGTTCTCGGCGCTGGCGTTCAAGATCCAGACTGACAAGCACCTCGGCAAGCTGACGTACGTCCGGGTCTACTCCGGCACGCTCGAATCCGGATCCCAGGTGGTCAACTCCACCAAGGACCGCAAGGAGCGGATCGGCAAGATCTACCAGATGCACGCCAACAAGCGCGAGGAGCGGCCGACGGCGCAGGCCGGCGACATCATCGCCGTGCAGGGCCTGAAGCAGACCACCACCGGTGACACGCTCAGCGACCCGGCGAACCCGGTCATCCTGGAGTCGATGACCTTCCCGGAGCCGGTCATCCAGGTCGCGATCGAGCCGAAGACCAAGTCTGACCAGGAGAAGCTGGGCACCGCGATCCAGCGTCTGGCCGAGGAGGACCCGACCTTCCGCGTCTGGAACGACGAGGAGACCGGGCAGACCGTCATCGCCGGCATGGGCGAGCTGCACCTCGACATCCTCGTGGACCGCATGCGGCGCGAGTTCAACGTCGAGGCGAACATCGGCAAGCCGCAGGTGGCGTACCGCGAGACGATCCGCGGCACGGTGGAGAAGCTCGACTACGTCCACAAGAAGCAGACCGGTGGCTCGGGTCAGTACGCGAAGGTCATCGTCAAGCTGGAGCCGCTGCCGATGACGGCGGACGGCCCGACGTACGAGTTCGTCAACGCGGTCTCCGGCGGCCGCATCCCCCGGGAGTTCATCCCCTCGGTGGACGCGGGTGCCCAGGACGCCATGCAGTACGGCGTGCTCGCCGGCTTCCCGCTGGTCGGCGTCAAGCTGACCCTGCTGGACGGCCAGTACCACGAGGTCGACTCGTCCGAGATGGCGTTCAAGATCGCCGGCTCGATGGTGATGAAGGAGGCGGCCCGCAAGGCCGACCCCGCGCTGCTCGAGCCGATGATGTCCGTCGAGGTCACCACGCCCGAGGACAACATGGGCGACGTCATCGGCGACCTCAACTCCCGCCGCGGGATCATCCAGTCGATGGAGGAGCGTTCCGGCGCCCGCCTCGTCAAGGCTCTGGTGCCGCTCTCGGAGATGTTCGGCTACGTCGGCGACCTCCGGTCGAAGACCCAGGGCCGGGCGAGCTACAGCATGCAGTTCGACTCCTACGCCGAGGTCCCGGCCAACGTGGCGAAGGAGATCATCGCGAAGGCCACCGGAGCCTGATCGGTGAGGCGCGTGCGGTCCGTCGCGGAGCGCACGCGCACGAGCAGTCGACAGAGTCCTAAGCGCCACCTCGGCGCGCCGGGCGAGAAAAGAACCCAGTCCACAGGAGGACACCAGTGGCGAAGGCGAAGTTCGAGCGGACTAAGCCGCACGTCAACATCGGCACCATTGGTCACATCGACCACGGTAAGACGACGCTGACTGCGGCCATCACGAAGGTCCTGCACGACCAGTACCCGGACCTGAACCCGTACACCCCGTTCGACGAGATCGACAAGGCGCCGGAGGAGAAGGCCCGCGGCATCACGATCTCGATCGCGCACGTCGAGTACCAGACCGAGGCGCGCCACTACGCGCACGTGGACTGCCCCGGCCACGCCGACTACATCAAGAACATGATCACCGGTGCCGCGCAGATGGACGGCGCGATCCTGGTGGTCGCGGCGACCGACGGCCCGATGCCGCAGACCAAGGAGCACGTGCTCCTGGCCCGCCAGGTCGGCGTTCCGTACATCGTCGTGGCGCTGAACAAGAGCGACATGGTCGAGGACGAGGAGCTCCTGGAGCTCGTCGAGCTCGAGGTCCGCGAGCTGCTCAGCACGTACGAGTTCCCGGGCGACGACGTGCCGGTCGTGCGCGTCTCCGCGCTCAAGGCGCTCGAGGGCGACCCGACCTGGTCGGAGAAGCTCATGGAGCTGATGAACGCGGTCGACACCGCGATTCCGCAGCCCGAGCGGGAGACCGAGAAGCCGTTCCTCATGCCGATCGAGGACGTCTTCACGATCACCGGTCGCGGTACGGTCGTCACCGGCCGGGCCGAGCGCGGCATCCTCAAGCCGAACGAGGAGGTCGAGATCGTCGGCATCCGCGAGAAGTCGACGAAGACCGTCTGCACCGGCATCGAGATGTTCCGCAAGCTGCTCGACGAGGCCCGCGCGGGTGAGAACGTCGGTCTGCTGCTGCGTGGCATCAAGCGCGAGGACGTCGAGCGCGGCATGGTGGTCGTCAAGCCGGGCACCACGACCCCGCACACGGAGTTCGAGGGCCAGGTCTACATCCTCTCGAAGGAAGAGGGCGGCCGGCACACCCCGTTCTTCCAGAACTACCGTCCGCAGTTCTACTTCCGCACCACGGACGTCACCGGCGTCGTCACGCTGCCCGAGGGCACCGAGATGGTCATGCCGGGCGACTCCACCACCATGAGCGTGAAGCTGATCCAGCCGATCGCCATGGAGCAGGGCCTGAAGTTCGCGATCCGCGAGGGTGGCCGCACGGTCGGCGCCGGAACGGTCACGAAGATCAACAAGTGAGTACGGTGACCCCGATTAGCGTTGCCGCTGTGAATACGGCATACTAGTCAGGTTGCGTCCGCGCAGGGTGGTTGGCAGTTACGCACTTCTCAAGAGCATCGCTCCGAGAGGGGTTTGGCTGCCAACCGCCCTCGCCCGGTGTCCGGCGCGTGCTTCGGCCGCCGGCACTCTGATCCCCGCGATCACCGATCGCTCCAGCGTGCTGGGGCGGAGCTCGGTTCCGGCGCGCGACACGCCCGACCGCGGGGGTCGGACATCGCAGGATCGACGGTCCTGCGGGCATGCGAGGGCCACCCGCTTTCGCACGTAGCGGCATCGAGAGAAGGAAACAGAAGCCATCATGGCGGGACAGAAGATCCGCATCCGGCTCAAGGCCTATGACCACGAGGTCGTCGACTCCTCGGCGCGAAAGATCGTCGAGACGGTGACGCGTACCGGGGCGCAGGTTGCAGGCCCGGTGCCGCTGCCCACGGAGATCAACCGTTTCTGCGTGATCCGTTCGCCGCACAAGTACAAGGACTCGCGCGAGCACTTCGAGATGCGCACGCACAAGCGTCTGATCGACATCATCGACCCGACTCCGAAGACGGTCGACTCGCTCATGCGCCTCGACCTGCCGGCTGGCGTCGACATCGAGATCAAGCTGTAGGGATCCGGACAATGGACAGGCAAGTGAAGGGCATCCTGGGCGCCAAGCTCGGCATGACTCAGGTGTGGGACAACGGCAAGGTCGTCCCAGTCACCGTGGTGCAGGCCGGCCCGTGCGTCGTGACCCAGGTCCGCACCCCCGAGACGGACGGTTACTCCGCCGTCCAGCTGGCGTTCGGCGCCATTGACCCGCGCAAGGTCAACAAGCCCGAAGGCGGCCACTACGCGAAGGCAGGTGTGTCGCCGCGGCGCCACCTCGTCGAGCTGCGCACCACGGACGCGACCGCGTACGAGCTCGGTCAGGAGGTCACCGTCGAAGCGTTCGCGCCCGGGACCCCGATCGACGTCACCGGCAAGACCAAGGGCAAGGGCTACGCCGGTGTCATGAAGCGGCACGGCTTCCACGGCCTCAAGGGCAGCCACGGTGTCGAGCGCAAGCACCGCTCGCCCGGCTCGATCGGCGCCTGCGCCACCCCGGCCCGTGTCTTCAAGGGCACCCGGATGGCCGGCCGCATGGGCTCCAAGCGGTTCACGGTGCAGAACCTGACCGTCCAGGCAGTCGACACCGAGAACAACCTGATCCTGGTCAAGGGCGCCGTGCCCGGTCCCAAGGGCGCGCTGATCCTGGTCCGCACCGCGGCGAAGAAGGGTGGTGCCCAGTGAGTTCCGTCGACGTGCTGAACGCTGAGGGTGCCAAGGCCGGCTCCGTCGAGCTGCCCGACGACATCTTCGACGTGCAGGCGAACATCCCGCTGATGCACCAGGTCGTCGTGGCCCAGCTCGCCGCGGCCCGGCAGGGCACGCACAAGGCGAAGACCCGCGGCGAGGTCGCCGGTGGTGGCAAGAAGCCGTACAAGCAGAAGGGCACCGGTCGCGCCCGTCAGGGCTCGATCCGCGCGCCGCAGTTCGCCGGCGGTGGCGTCGTGCACGGTCCCGTGCCGCGCGACTACAGCCAGCGGACCCCGAAGAAGATGAAGGCGGCCGCGCTGCGCGGTGCCCTCTCCGACCGGGCCCGCGAGAACCGGGTGCACGTGGTCGAGGCGTTCGTCAGCGGCGAGACGCCGTCGACCAAGGCCGCGATCGCCACCCTGCGCAAGGTCACCCAGGCCCGCAAGGTCCTGGTGGTGCTGAGCGCCCACGACGAGCTGAACTGGCTGTCGCTGCGTAATGAGGCGTCCGTCCACCTGATCGAGGCCGGCCAGCTCAACACGTACGACGTGCTGGTCGCCGACGACGTCGTCTTCACCAGGGCCGCGCTGGACGAGTTCCTGGGCGTGCCGGCCGAGGAGGGGAACAAGTGAGCACGATCGCCGACCCGCGCGACGTCATCTTCGCGCCCGTGGTCTCCGAGAAGAGCTACAGCGTTCTCGACCAGAACTGGTACACGTTCCTCGTCCACCCGGACGCGAACAAGACCCAGATCAAGATCGCGATCCAGCAGATCTTCGGTGTCCGGGTCCTGACGGTGAACACCATCAACCGTGAGGGCAAGCGCAAGCGCACCAAGACCGGCTTCGGTCAGCGCAAGGCCACCAAGCGCGCGATGGTCAAGCTGGCTGACGGTGACCGTATCGAGGCCTTCGGCGGCCCGGTCAGCTAAGGGGTTTGACTCATGCCTATTCGTAAGTACAAGCCGACCACGCCGGGCCGTCGTGGCTCCAGCGTCGCCGACTTCGCCGAGATCACCCGGTCGACGCCGGAGAAGTCCCTGCTGGTGCCGCTGCCCAAGAAGGGCGGGCGCAACGTCCACGGCCGCATCACCACGCGGCACCAGGGCGGCGGCCACAAGCGGCAGTACCGGCTGATCGACTTCAAGCGCAACGACAAGGACGGCGTGCCGGCCAAGGTCGCGCACATCGAGTACGACCCGAACCGCACCGCCCGCATCGCACTGCTGCACTACGCCGACGGCGAGAAGCGCTACATCGTCGCGCCGAAGGACCTCAAGCAGGGCGACCGGGTCGAGTCGGGCGTCGGCGCGGACATCAAGCCGGGCAACAACCTGCCCCTGCGTAACATCCCGGTCGGTACGACGGTCCACGGCGTGGAGCTTCGTCCCGGCGGTGGCGCCAAGCTGGCCCGTTCGGCCGGCTGCGGTATCCAGCTGCTCGGCCGTGAGGGTGCGTACGCCACGCTGCGTATGCCCTCCGGTGAGATCCGCCGCGTCGACGTGCGCTGCCGCGCCACTGTCGGCGAGATCGGCAACGCCGACCAGTCGAACATCAACTGGGGCAAGGCCGGCCGGATGCGCTGGAAGGGCAAGCGCCCGACCGTCCGTGGTGTCGCCATGAACCCGATCGACCACCCGCACGGTGGTGGTGAGGGCAAGACCTCCGGTGGTCGCCACCCGGTCAACCCGGCTGGTAAGCCGGAGGGCCGTACCCGCCGCAAGGGCCAGGAGAGCGACCGCATGATCGTTCGCCGCCGCTACGCCACCCGCAAGCGCGGGTAACGGGAGTAGAAGAAGATGCCTCGCAGCCTGAAGAAGGGCCCGTTCATCGACGACCACCTGCTCAAGAAGGTGGAAGTCCAGAACGAGAAGAACTCGAAGAACGTCATCAAGACCTGGTCGCGGCGCTCGACGATCATTCCCGACATGCTCGGGCACACGATCGCCGTGCACGACGGGCGCAAGCACGTCCCGGTGTTCATCACCGAGGCCATGGTCGGCCACAAGCTCGGCGAGTTCGCGCTGACCCGTACGTTCAAGGGTCACGAGAAGGACGACCGCAAGAGCCGTCGGCGCTGAGCAGACACACGGATTAGAGGATCAAGGAGCTACAGCGATGCCAGTTAAGGGCGACGCACCGGCGCTTCCGGGCGCGCGGGCGGTTGCGCGTCACGTGCGCATCTCGCCGAACAAGGCGCGCCGGGTGATCAACCTCGTCCGCGGTCTGCCCGCGAAGGAGGCGCTCACGGTGCTGCAGTTCGCGCCGCAGGCGGCGAGTGAGCAGGTTTACAAGGTGCTCGCCAGCGCGATCGCGAACGCGGAGAACAACGAGCGGCTCGACCCCGACGCACTCCTCGTCAGCGAGGCGTTCGTCGACGAGGGTCCGACGTTGAAGCGGTTCCGGCCGCGCGCGCAGGGCCGGGCGTACCGGATCCGCAAGCGCACCTGCCACATCACCGTGGCTGTCGAGGCGGTCCAGACGGCCCGCCCGGCGAAGAAGGCCGCAGCGAAGAAGGCCACCAAGGCCGCTGAGCCGCAGGCCGCCGAGTCCCAGAGCACGGAGGGTGCCGAGTAATGGGTCAGAAGGTTCACCCCACCGGGTTCCGCCTCGGCATTTCCACGGACTGGAAGTCCCGCTGGTTCGCAGACAAGCTCTACAAGGACTACATCGGCGAGGACGTCAAGATCCGCCGGATGATGTCCAAGGGCCTGGAGCGCGCCGGCATTTCCAAGGTGGACATCGAGCGGACCCGCGACCGGGTCCGCGTCGACATTCACACCGCCCGGCCGGGCATCGTCATCGGCCGTAAGGGTGCGGAGGCCGACCGGATCCGCGGCGAGCTGGAGAAGCTCACCGGCAAGCAGGTCCAGCTCAACATCCTCGAGGTGAAGAGCCCCGAGTCGGACGCGCAGCTGGTGGCGCAGGGCGTCGCCGAGCAGCTGTCCAGCCGGGTCAGCTTCCGCCGGGCGATGCGCAAGGCCATGCAGTCGGCCATGAAGAACCCGATCTGCAAGGGCATCCGGGTGCAGGTCTCCGGCCGTCTCGGCGGCGCGGAGATGAGCCGCACGGAGTTCTACCGTGAGGGTCGCGTCCCGCTGCACACCCTGCGCGCCAACATCGAGTACGGCTTCTTCGAGGCCCGTACGACGTTCGGCCGCATCGGCGTGAAGGTGTGGATCTACAAGGGCGACGCCGTGCCGGGCCGTGAGGCCCCGGCCGAGGCGCCCGCGCGTCCGCGCCGCGAGCGTGGCGACCGCCCCGACCGCCCGCGCCGTGGCCGTTCCGGTTCGTCCGGGACGACCGCCGGGGGCACCGAGGCCGGTCGTGCGGCTCAGGCCGCCGCCACCGAGTCGACCGAAACGGCCGCGCCCGCCGCGGCTCCGGCCGAGACGCAGCAGGAGGGCTGACACATGCTGATGCCGCGTAAGCCCCCGAAGGGCTTCCGCAAGCCGCACCACCCGGACCGCTCTGGCGCGTCCAAGGGCGGCAACCGGGTGGTCTTCGGCGAGTTCGGTATCCAGGCGTTGGAGCCGGCATATGTGACCAACCGGCAGATCGAGTCGGCGCGTATCGCGATGACCCGTCACATCAAGCGTGGTGGCAAGGTCTGGATCTCGATCTTCCCGGACCAGGCACTGACCAAGAAGCCCGCCGAGACCCGGATGGGTTCCGGTAAGGGTTCGCCCGAGTGGTGGGTGGCGAACGTCAAGCCGGGACGGATCCTCTTCGAGATGTCCTTCCCGAACGAGACGATCGCGCGCGAGGCGATGCGCCGCGCGATCCACAAGCTCCCGATGAAGTGCCGCATCGTGACACGCGAAGTGGGTGAAAGCTGATGGCAGCGGGCGTTAAGGCCGGCGAGCTGCGCGAACTCTCCGAGGAGGAGCTGGTCGCTCGGCTGCGGGAGGCCAAGGCGGAGCTGTTCAATCTCCGCGTGCAGGGCGCCACGGGCCAGCTCGACAACCACCGTCGGTTGCAGGTCGTCCGTCGGGACATCGCACGGATCTACACGATCATGCGTGAGCGCGAGCTGGGTCTCTCGGTCGCGCCGGATGAGGTGACAGCGTGACTGAGAACAGCACCGTCGAGGCGCGGGCCCAGCGCAAGGTGCGCGAGGGGCTCGTGGTCAGCGACAAGATGGACAAGACCGTCGTCGTCGAGGTCGAGGACCGCGTCAAGCACGCGCTGTACGGCAAGGTTCTGCGGCGTACCAGCAAGCTGAAGGCGCACGACGAGCAGAATGCCTGCGGAATCGGCGACCGGGTGCTGCTGATGGAGACCCGTCCGCTGTCCGCCACCAAGCGGTGGCGGGTCGTGGAGATCCTCGAAAAGGCCAAGTGAGTGCGCCGGGCCGGCTCGACCGGCCCGGCGGCCCATCGTTCCGCCAAGCTTCGGTACGTCTCCGGAGAACTGGCAGACATAGGAGACAGACGTGATCCAGCAGGAGTCGCGACTGCGCGTCGCCGACAACACGGGTGCCCGGGAGATTCTGTGCATCCGCGTGCTCGGTGGCTCCGGTCGTCGCTACGCGAGCATCGGCGACGTCATCGTGGCCACGGTCAAGGACGCCATCCCGGGCGCCGGTGTGAAGAAGGGTGACGTCGTGAAGGCGGTCATCGTCCGCACCGCCAAGGAGAAGCGCCGGCCCGACGGCTCGTACATCCGGTTCGACGAGAACGCCGCCGTGATCATCAAGGACGGCGGTGACCCCCGCGGCACCCGCATCTTCGGCCCGGTCGGGCGCGAGCTGCGCGACAAGCGGTTCATGAAGATCATCAGCCTGGCGCCGGAGGTGCTCTGACCGTGAAGATCAAGAAGGGCGACACGGTCGTCGTCATCGCCGGTAAGGACAAGGGTGCCAAGGGTAAGGTCATCGCGGCCTTCCCGCGGCAGGACAAGGTCCTCGTCGAGGGCGTCAACCGCATCAAGAAGCACGAACGCATCCGCACCACTCAGCGCGGCTCCAAGACCGGTGGCATCGTCACCCAGGAGGCCCCGATCCACATCTCGAACGTGCAGATCGTGGACGACCAGGGCAAGCCGACCCGTGTCGGCTACCGCTTCGACGAGAACGGGCAGAAGATCCGTATCGCGCGTAGCACTGGTAAGGACCTGTGATGACTGCCGCTACCGAGACCAAGACCCTGCCCCGGCTCAAGCAGAAGTACCGCGAAGAGGTCGTAGCCGGGCTCAAGGAGCAGTACAAGTACGGCAACCCGATGCAGGTTCCCGGCCTGGTGAAGGTCGTCGTGAACATGGGTGTGGGTGAGGCCGCCCGCGACGCCAAGCTGATCGACGGCGCCGTGCGTGACCTGACCACCATCACCGGCCAGAAGCCGCTGGTGCGCCGGGCCACCAAGTCGATCGCGCAGTTCAAGCTCCGCGAGGGCATGCCGATCGGCGCGAAGGTCACGCTGCGCGGCGACCGGATGTGGGAGTTCCTCGACCGGCTGCTGTCGATCGCGCTGCCCCGTATCCGGGACTTCCGTGGCCTGGACGGGCGCAAGCTCGACGGGCACGGCAACTACACCTTCGGTCTGACCGAGCAGTCGGTGTTCCACGAGATCGACCAGGACAAGATCGACCGGACGCGCGGCATGGACATCACGGTGGTCACGACCGCCACCACCGACGACGAGGGCCGGGCGCTGCTCAAGCTCCTGGGCTTCCCGTTCAAGGAGAACTGAGCATGGCGAAGAAGGCGCTGATCCTCAAGGCTGCCGCGAAGCCGAAGTTCGCTGTGCGCGCGTACACCCGTTGCCAGCGCTGCGGGCGCCCGCACTCGGTCTACCGCAAGTTCGGCCTCTGCCGGGTGTGCATCCGGGAGATGGCCCACCGCGGTGAGCTCCCGGGCGTGTCGAAGGCTTCCTGGTAACCGACTTATTGCAACACCGCTTCGCCGTAGGCCCGGACTACGGGAACCCCGGCGAGAAAGGTTGACGAACACCCATGACGATGACTGACCCGATCGCAGACATGCTCACGCGTCTGCGTAACGCCAACCAGGCGTACCACGACAAGGTGGAGATGCCCTTCTCGAAGATCAAGGCGAACATCGCCGAGGTCCTCAAGGCAGAGGGTTACATCGCCGCCTGGTCGGCCGAGGAGCCCGCGGAGGGCGCGGTCGGCCGGCGTCTGGTCGTTGAGCTCAAGTACGGCCAGAACCGCGAGCGCAGCCTTGCCGGCATCAAGCGCGTGTCCAAGCCCGGTCTGCGGGTGTACGCCAAGTCCGACGAGCTCCCGCGCGTGCTCGGCGGCCTGGGCGTCGCGATCATCTCGACGTCCCAGGGGCTGCTGACCGACCGGCAGGCCCGCAAGCGGAGCGTGGGCGGGGAAGTCCTCGCCTTCGTCTGGTAACGGAGACTCTGACATGTCGCGAATCGGACGTAAGTCGATCCCGGTCCCGGCCGGGGTCGACGTCACCATCAAGGGCCAGACCGTCAAGGTCAAGGGCCCCAAGGGCGAGCTCTCGCACGTCGTCTCCGAGCCGATCACGGTCGCGCAGGAGGGTGGCGAGCTGCACGTCAACCGCCCCAACGACGAGCGGAAGGCCAAGGAGCTGCATGGCCTGTCGCGCACGCTGGTCGCCAACATGATCATCGGCGTCACCGAGGGCTACAAGAAGACGCTGGAGATCAACGGCACCGGTTACCGGGTCACGGCCAAGGGCAAGGACCTCGAGTTCGCCCTCGGCTTCTCGCACCCGGTCAACGTGCCCGCTCCGGCCGGCATCACCTTCTCGGTGGAGAAGCCCACCCAGTTCACGGTGTCGGGCATCGACAAGCAGCTGGTCGGCGAGGTCGCCGCGAACATCCGGAAGATCCGCCCGCCGGAGCCGTACAAGGGCAAGGGCGTCAAGTACCAGGGCGAGGTCATCCGCCGCAAGGCTGGAAAGGCAGGTAAGAAGTGACCGCCACGCTGCTCAAGCGCCGCAATGGCGGCGGTGTCGCCGCCAAGCGCTCCGTGGGCCGGGCGCGTCGGCACTTCCGGGTCCGCAAGAACCTGCGGGGCTCGGCCGAGCGTCCGCGCCTCGTCGTCACCCGATCGCTGCGGCACATCACCGCGCAGGTCATCGACGACCTCAAGGGGCACACGCTCGCCTCGGCCTCCACGCTGGACGCCTCGCTGCGCGGCGCGGAGGGCAACAAGAGCGCCCTGGCCGGCAAGGTCGGTGCCCTCATCGCCGAGCGGGCCAAGGCCGCGGGCGTGTCCAAGGTCGTCTTCGACCGCGGTGGCAACCAGTACGGCGGGCGGCTCGCGGCTCTCGCCGACGCCGCCCGCGAAGCCGGACTCGAGTTCTAGGAAGGAAGACCTATGCCTGGTCAGCAGCGCCGTGGCGGTGGGTCCGGCGGTAACACCGAAGGTGGCGGCCGCCGGGACAACCGCCGCGAGGGCGGTCGCGGCAACGCGCCCGTCGAGAAGACCCCCCATCTCGAGCGGGTCGTCGCGATCAACCGTGTCGCCAAGGTCGTCAAGGGTGGTCGTCGCTTCAGCTTCACCGCTCTGGTGATCGTCGGCGACGGCGACGGCACCGTCGGTATCGGATACGGCAAGGCCAAGGAGGTGCCCGCGGCGATCGCCAAGGGTGTCGAGGAGGCCAAGAAGCACTTCTTCAAGGTGCCGCGGATCGGTGCGACGATCCCGCACCCGATCCAGGGTGAGGCCGCGGCCGGTGTCGTGCTCCTCAAGCCCGCCTCCGCCGGTACCGGCGTCATCGCCGGTGGCCCGGTCCGCGCGGTCCTGGAGTGCGCCGGCATCCACGACGTGCTCTCGAAGAGCCTCGGCTCGTCGAACCCGATCAACATCGTGCACGCGACGGTGGCCGCGCTGAAGGGCCTCGAGTCGCCGGAGAAGGTCGCGGCCCGCCGCGGCCTGCCGGTCGAGGACGTGGCGCCGGCGGCCATGCTGGCGGCGCGTGCGGAAGCGGCGGTGCACTGATGGCACGCCTGAAGGTCACCCAGGTCCGGTCCGACATCGGTCGTAAGCAGAACCAGCGGGACTCCCTGCGGTCGCTCGGCCTCAAGCGGATCAACGATGTGGTCGTCAAGGAGGACCGCCCCGAGATCCGGGGCATGATCTTCGCCGTGCGCCACCTCGTGAATGTTGAGGAGGTCGAGTAATGGCGATCAAGGTCCACCACCTCCGCCCGGCGCCCGGCGCCAAGACCGCGAAGACCCGGGTGGGTCGCGGTGAAGGCTCCAAGGGCAAGACCGCCGGTCGGGGCACCAAGGGCTCGAAGGCCCGGAAGAACATCTCGGCGGCGTTCGAGGGTGGTCAGATGCCCATCCACATGCGCCTGCCGAAGCTGAAGGGCTTCAAGAACCGGAACAAGGTCGTGTTCCAGGTCGTGAACCTGGACCGGCTGGCCGAGCTGTTCCCGAACGGCGGCCAGGTCGGCCCGCTGGAGCTGGCCGAGGCGGGCGCCGTCCGCCGGGGCCAGCTGGTCAAGATTCTCGGCTCGGGCGAGCTGGGGGGCGTGACGCTGCAGATCTCGGCGCACGCGTTCAGCGAGTCCGCCAAGGAGAAGATCGCGGCCGCAGGTGGTTCCACCACCGAGCTGTGACGGCTTGCGGGGGTGCCCGCCCGGGGCGCCGACAGGCGCTGGGGCCGGCATCCCCGTTGTGGCGTCGGCCCGGTGTTCCACCGGAGCCGGCGCCGCTGTCGCGGGGTCGCCGAGGCGGCGCGGGGCGCAGCCGGGTGGCACATCCGGCCACCGTGCCTGACCTCAACCGCACCAGACTGTTAGAGTCCGTTCCCAGCTAGGAAAATCGGTCGTCCGGGCCGATCCCTATCGTCGAACCGCCGGTCAGGCGGCCACCCTGCGCAGGAGGAAGAAGTTGCTCTCCGCCTTTACCAGTGCGTTCCGGACGCCTGACCTGCGCAAGAAGCTGCTGTTCACAGTGGCGATCATCGCGGTGTACCGGCTCGGCGCGACCCTGCCCAGCCCGGGCGTCTCGTACACCAACGTGCAGAACTGCATCAAAGCGGTGAACGACAGCCAGGAGGGCACGGGGATCCTCAACCTGCTCAACCTGTTCTCGGGCGGCGCACTTCTGTCGCTGTCGGTCTTCGCGCTGGGGATCATGCCGTACATCACGGCGTCGATCATCCTGCAGCTGCTGACCGTGGTGATTCCGCGCCTGGAGCAGCTGCGCAAGGAGGGCCAGTCCGGCCAGGCGAAGATCACCCAGTACACCCGCTACCTGACGCTGGGGCTGGCGATCCTGCAGTCCTCGGCGTTCGTGGCGCTGGCCCGCTCCGGCCAGCTCTTCGCCGGGAACTGCCCGCAGGACAACCCCAAGTTCGCGATCATCCCGAAGGACACCGGGATCCCGGACTGGCTGACGCTGACCATGCTGGTGATCACGATGACCGCCGGTACGGGTGTGGTCATGTGGCTCGGCGAGCTGATCACCGACCGTGGCGTCGGCAACGGCATGTCCGTACTGATCTTCACCTCGATCGCAGCCCGCCTCCCCGGCGAGGGCTGGACGATCAAGGAGCAGAGCGGTTGGGACAAGTTCACGCTCGTGATCGTGCTCGTCCTGCTGATCATCTGTGCGGTCGTCTTCATCGAACAGGCGCAACGGCGCATCCCGGTCCAGTACGCCAAGCGCATGATCGGCCGGCGGATGTACGGCGGCACCTCGACCTACATCCCGCTCAAGGTCAACCAGGCGGGTGTCGTCCCGGTCATCTTCGCGTCGTCGCTGCTCTACCTGCCGCAGCTCTACCTGCAGTTCTTCGACAAGAACGATCTCAAGGACTACCAGGTCTGGATCCAGAACCACCTGGCGGACCCGACCAGTCCGATCTACATCGCCACGTACTTCTTGATGATCATCTTCTTCACGTACTTCTACGTCTCGATCACGTTCAACCCGACCGAGGTCGCAGACAACATGAAGAAGTATGGTGGGTTCGTCCCGGGCATCCGGCCCGGCAAGCCGACCGCCGACTACCTCGACTTCATCCTCAGCCGGATCACCCTGCCGGGTGCGCTGTACCTCGGCCTGATCTCGGTGCTGCCGAACTTCTTCTTCATCTGGCTCAATGCGAAGCAGTACCAGAACTTCCCGTTCGGTGGTACCGCGGTGCTGATCATGGTTGGTGTGGGCCTGGAGACGGTGAAGCAGATCGAGAGCCAGCTGATGCAGCGCAACTACGAAGGGTTCCTCCGGTAGTGGGGACGCGGAGCCGGGGGGCTCGCGCGTCGGCGATTGCTCGTTCTCACCGAAGCGAGGCGATGTAGGTGCGGCTGGTGCTGGTAGGCCCTCCGGGGGCCGGCAAGGGAACACAGGCAGAGTACATCGCCGCCCACCTTGCCGTACCGAAGATCTCGACGGGGGACATCTTCCGGGCCAACGTCTCGCAGGGGACACCGCTGGGCATTGAGGCGAAGCGGTACATGGATGCTGGTCACCTCGTCCCGGACGAGGTGACCATCAACATGGTCCGGGACCGGCTGGCCGAGCCGGACGCGGCGGACGGCTTTCTGCTCGACGGCTTTCCCCGTACGGTGCCGCAGGCGTCGGCGCTGGACAAGCTGCTGGCCGACCTGGGCACGGCGCTCGACCTGGTGATGGAGCTCGTCGTCGACGACGACGAGGTGATCAGGCGACTGTCCGGGCGGCGCACCTGCCGGGGCTGCGGCAAGATCTGGCACATCGAGTTCGACCCCACCACCAAGGAAGACGTCTGCGACCGGTGCGGCTCCGAGCTGTTCCAGCGCGACGACGACAAGGCCGAGACGATCGCCAACCGGCTGGTCGAGTACACCGAGAAGACCGCGCCCCTGGTCGACTTCTACGGTGCGCAGGGCAAGCTGGTCGGCATCGACGCCACGGGCCCGGTCGAGGACGTGACCGACCGCGCCATCGAGGCGCTGCGGTCGTACGGGAGCTGATCGTGCGTCGTACCCAGCTGGACATCCAGCTGAAGACCCCGGAGCAGATCGAGCTGATGCGTGCTGCCGGGCTGGTGGTCGCTGCCGCCCTACAGGCGATGCGCGAGGCGGTCGCCCCGGGGGTCTCCACCGCGGACCTGGACGCCGTCGCCGAGAAGGTGATCCGCGACGCCGGGGCAATTCCGTCGTTCAAGGGCTACCACGGCTTCCCGGCCTCCATCTGCGCCTCGGTCAACGAGCAGGTCGTGCACGGCATCCCCGCCGCCGGCCAGGTCCTCCAGGAGGGCGACCTGATCTCGCTGGACTGCGGCGCGATCCTGGACGGCTGGCACGGCGACTCGGCAATCACCGTCGGGGTGGGCGAGACCGACCCGGCCCTGCTGAAGATGGCGCAGGTGGCGGAGGATGCGATGTGGGCGGGCATCGCCGCCGCCGCGCGTGGGTGCGCCAACGGCCGGGGTCGTCTGACCGACATCTCGTTCAACGTCGAGAAGGCGATCCGCGCGGCGGGCCGCTACGGGATCGTGGAGGGCTACGGCGGGCACGGCATCGGCACGGAGATGCACCAGGATCCGCACGTGCTCAACCACGGCAAGCCCGGCAAGGGGCCGCGCCTGGTCCCCGGCCTGTGCCTGGCCATCGAGCCGATGATCACCATGGGCTCACCGCGCACCCAGGAGCTGTCCGACGGCTGGACGGTGGTGACCCGGGACGGGTCCATGGCCGCCCACGTCGAGCACACCATGGCGCTGTTGGACGACGGGGTCTGGGTGACGACGGCCCCGGACGGCGGCCGGGCCCGCCTCGGAGACCTGGTGACCGCCCGCCAGCCCCTGCCCGACTCGATCAACTGAGCGCCGCAGGCCCGGGCACGCTCCGCCGGGGATGCGCCATCGCGCCCATCGATGACGGCTGGCATGCTGGACGGCATGGGGCGTGACGAGATGCGGGCCGCCGACGCCGACCGGCAGCAGGTCGCGGCCCGGCTGCAGGCGGCCCTCGATGAGGGCCGGCTCGACCTGGGCGAGTACGACGAGCGGCTGCAGCGGGCGTACGCCGCGAAGACCTACGGTGAGCTGGACACCCTGCTCACCGACTTGCCCGCGGTCCCGGCGCAGCCTGGCCCGGCCTCGGCCGTGGTCCCGGCCGAGGAGCACTCGACCCGGCGCTGGCTTCTGCAGGTGTGGAGCAGCTGGGTCCCGGCGGTGGCCGTGACCACCGCGGTGTGGGGCGCGACCAGCCTGGCCTCGGGACATGCGGGGTACTACTGGCCGGTCTGGGTGGCCGGGCCGTGGGGCGCGGTGCTGGTGTGGCAGACGGTGGCGGGGCTGGCCAGTGGAGAGCCCCGGCGGCAGGCGGCGCAGCGGGCCAGGGAACTGGCCAAGGAGCAAGCCCGGCAACTGCGACGGGAGCGCCGGGCGCTGGGCGCGGACGAGGCGCCGGAATCCCCGGGGCAACCGGGATGAGCCGGGCACGCGGTGTCCGGCGGGACGGGTCGGGCGGACGCGTCCGGAGGTGACGCCGTGAGCGCCCATGGTGGGGCGGTTCGTCCGGTTTCGGAGCCCTCGACACACCCGACCCCGGGTTACGGCGACCTCGGTTTGGTGTCGATGCCTCGGCACGCGTACACTGGCTAGCTGGCGCGCAGCGTCCACTCCGGCATGTCTACCAAGCGCTTCTGGTGGGGCCGGAGCCGCGGCTGGACCGGGCCCCTCAAGGGCTCGGGTAAGGCGTTGCGAGCTTGCCCCAAGACCCCAATGTCAGGTAGCGGAGGACATGCCCAAGAAAGACGGAGCCATCGAGATTGAGGGCCGAGTGATCGAGCCCCTGCCCAACGCGATGTTCCGCGTCGAGCTGGCGAACGGTCACAAGGTGCTGGCTCACATCAGCGGCAAGATGCGACAGCACTACATCCGCATCCTGCCCGAGGACAGGGTCGTCGTGGAGCTTTCCCCGTACGACCTGACCCGTGGGCGCATTGTCTACCGGTACAAATAACGGGTAGCGGGGTTCCTTTCCCGTCTGACTGAAAGTTAAGGCCAAACCGTGAAGGTCAAGCCGAGCGTCAAGCGGATCTGCAACAAGTGCCGGGTTATCCGCCGGCACGGCCGGGTCATGGTCATCTGCGACGACCCGCGCCACAAGCAGCGCCAGGGCTGAAAGCCCGGGCCCTGCCAGGTCCGTACCTAAGAAAAGCTCGTTCCAGCCGCGGTCAGCACGTCGATGACACGCGGACTCACCCCCGGTCGGAGGCCGGGGCCCGCCCGGGCAGGCGGGGTGGGATGGGCACAGACCTCCGTGAGAAAGCTGAGGAGTACGCCCGCACATGGCACGTCTCGTCGGCGTTGATCTACCCCGCGAGAAGCGGATGGAGATCGCGCTCACCTACATCTTCGGTATCGGTCGCACGCGCGCCGTGGAGGCGCTTACCGCGACCGCCATCGATCTGAACAAGCGCGCCAAGGACCTCACGGAAGAGGAGCTGGTCCAGCTCCGCAACTACATTGAGGCCAATTTCAAGGTTGAGGGCGACCTGCGCCGCGAGGTCGCCGCGGACATCCGCCGCAAGGTCGAGATCGGCTGCTACGCCGGCATCCGGCACCGCCGGGGTCTCCCCGTCCGGGGCCAGCGGACCCGTGTCAACGCTCGTACCCGCAAGGGTCCGAAGCGCACGGTCGCCGGTAAGAAGAAGCCCGGTCGGAAGTAATAGGAGCGCACTGACTCATGCCACCGAAGGCACGCGCTGGGGCCGCCGTCAAGAAGGTCCGGCGCAAGGAACGCAAGAACGTCGCCCACGGGCAGGCGCACATCAAGAGCACCTTCAACAACACCATCGTGTCGATCACCGACCCGACCGGTGCTGTGATCTCCTGGGCCTCTTCGGGCCAGGTGGGCTTCAAGGGCTCCCGCAAGTCGACTCCGTTCGCCGCGCAGCTGGCCGCCGAGGCCGCCGCGCGCCGGGCCATGGAGCACGGCATGCGCAAGGTCGACGTGTTCGTCAAGGGCCCCGGCTCCGGCCGGGAGACCGCCATCCGTTCGCTGCAGGCAGCGGGCCTCGAGGTCGGCCAGATCTCCGACGTCACGCCCCAGCCGCACAACGGATGCCGCCCGCCGAAGCGTCGTCGGGTCTGAGAGGTAGAGGACTAATGGCTCGCTATGCAGGTGCCGACTGCCGCCGTTGCCGTCGGGAGAAGATGAAGCTGTTCCTCAAGGGCAGCAAGTGCGACGGACCGAAGTGCCCGTTCGAGTCCCGGCCGTTCCCGCCCGGGCAGCACGGCCGCGGTCGCACCAAGGAGACGGAGTACCTGCTCCAGCTCCGTGAGAAGCAGAAGGCCCGCCGTATCTACGGCATTCTCGAGAAGCAGTTCCGCGGGTACTACGAGGAAGCTGTCGCCAAGCCGGGCAAGACCGGTGAGGTGCTGCTGCAGATCCTCGAGTCCCGGCTCGACAACGTGGTCTACCGGGCGGGCTACGCCTCGTCCCGGGACATGGCCCGTCAGCTGGTCAAGCACGGCCACTTCACCGTCAACGGCGTGAAGGTCGACATCCCGTCGTACCGGGTGAAGGAGCACGACATCGTGCAGACGCGGGAGAAGTCCCGTGAGCTGACGCCGTTCGTCGTGGCGCAGGCGCAGGCGGGGTCCCGCCCGGTGCCGGCGTGGCTGGAGCCGATCCCCAGCCAGATGAAGATCCTGATCCACTCGCTCCCGGCCCGCCAGGTCATCGACACCCAGGTCCAGGAGCAGTTGATCGTCGAGCTCTACTCCAAGTAGCAGCTCAGGGGATGCCGGTCGCACGGCCGGCATTCCCCGCACCACCATCGGACGGGCATCAAATAGCGGGTGCCCCGACAGAAAGAAGAACACCGTGCTCATCAGCCAGCGGCCGAGCCTCTCGGAAGAGTCGCTCAGCGAGACACGCTCCCGCTTCACCATCGAGCCCCTGGAGCCCGGCTTCGGGTACACCCTGGGCAACTCGCTGCGCCGTACGCTGCTGTCGTCCATCCCGGGCGCGGCGGTCACCAGCATCAAGATCGACGGCGTGCTGCACGAGTTCACCACGATCCCCGGTGTCAAGGAGGACGTGGTCGAGCTCGTCATGAACGTCAAGGAGCTCACGGTCAGCTCCGAGCACGACGAGCCGGTCAGCATGTACCTGCGCAAGCAGGGCCCCGGCGACGTCACCGCGGGCGACATCCAGCCCCCGGCCGGTGTCTCGGTGCACAACCCCGACCTGAAGCTGGCCACGCTGAACAGCAAGGGCCGCCTCGACATGGAACTCACGGTCGAGCGGGGCCGTGGCTACGTCACCGCCGCCCAGAACAAGAACGCGGGTGCCGAGATCGGCCGGATCCCGGTCGACTCCATCTACTCGCCGGTGATGAAGGTGACCTACCGCGTCGAGGCCACCCGTGTCGAGCAGCGCACCGACTTCGACCGCCTGATCATCGATGTCGAGTCGAAGGCGTCGATCTCCCCGCGGACCGCGCTGGCCTCGGCCGGCTCGACCCTGGTCGAGCTGTTCGGCCTGTGCCGGGAGCTGGACGAGACCGCCGAGGGCATCGACATCGGACCGTCCCCGCAGGACGCCCAGCTGGCCGCCGACCTCGCCCTGCCGATCGAGGAGCTGGACCTCACGGTCCGGTCGTACAACTGCCTCAAGCGCGAGGGCATCAACACGGTCGGCGAGTTGATAGGGCGTACGGAGGCCGACCTGCTCGATATAAGGAATTTCGGTCAGAAGTCGATCGACGAGGTCAAGATGAAGCTCGCGGGCATGGGCCTGGGCCTCAAGGACAGCGCGCCGTCCTTCGACCCGGCGCACGTCGTGGACTCGTTCGGCGACGTGGACTACGACACCGACGACTACCGCGAGACCGAGCAGCTCTAATCTCGGCTGCCGCCGTGCCGGCGGCTTCGCCGCCGCACTGCAAGGAAACTGACGAGGAGCATCGAATGCCCACGCCCACCAAGGGTCCCCGCCTCGGCGGCAGCCCGGCGCACGAAAAGCTGCTGCTGGCCAACCTGGCCACGGAGCTCTTCCGGCACGGGAAGATCAAGACCACCGAGACCAAGGCCCGGCGCCTGCGCCCGCTGGCCGAGCACCTGATCACCAAGGCCAAGCGCGGCGACCTGCACGCCCGTCGCCGGGTGCTGACGGTCGTCAAGGACAAGGACGTCGTGTACGCCCTGTTCGAGCAGATCGCGCCGCGCTACGGCAACCGGCCGGGTGGCTACACCCGGATCACCAAGACCGGTCCGCGCAAGGGCGACGCCGCTCCGATGGCGGTCATCGAGCTGGTCGAGGAGCTGCAGGTCGCGGCTACCGGCGCGCCGCGCAAGGCGGCCCGCAAGGCCGCCGCGCAGCAGGACAAGGTCGAGGCCCTGGCCCGCGAGGAAGAGGTCCCGACCTCGACCGCCGCCGACCAGGATTCCGAGCCGCCGGTGAGCGCGTCCGGCGACAAGGGCGAAGACACCACGGCCTGATCGGTCACGCACGGTCCGACCGGCCCGGCGCCCTCGCGGGGGCGCCGGGCCGTTCCGTTCCCGGGTACGGGTGCCGTACCCGGCTGCGAGCCGGAATGGCGGGATGAACGAACTGATCCGCGTCCGACTGGACGTCACCTACGACGGTACGGACTTCTCCGGGTGGGCCGCCCAGCCCCAGCGGCGCACCGTCGCCGGGGTACTCACCGAGGCCCTCGGGACGCTCGTCGGCGCCGACACCCCGCTCGGCCTGACCGTCGCCGGGCGTACCGACGCGGGTGTGCACGCCACGGGGCAGGTGTGCCACATCGACCTGCCCGCTGCCGCGTGGGACGAGCTCGACGGGACCCTGGTGCGGCGCCTGGCCGCGCTGATGCCGCCGGACGCCCGGGTCCGGACCGCCACGCCGGTGCCCGACACCTTCGACGCCCGCTTCTCGGCCACCTTCCGCCGGTACGAATACCGGGTGGCCGACACCCGATGGGGACCCGAGCCGCTGCGGCGCCACGACACCCTCGGCTGGGTGCGCCCGCTCGACCTGGACCGGTTGCGGCAGGCCGCGGCCGGGCTGATCGGCGAACACGACTACGCGGCGTACTGCAAGCGCAAGGAGCACGGCACCACCGTGCGGGCCATCACCGCCCTGGACTGGCGTCGCCAGCCCGACGGGGTCGTGGTCGCCACCGTGCAGGCCGACGCGTTCTGTCAGGCGATGGTGCGCAGCCTGGTCGGCGCGCTGCTGTCGGTCGGCGACGGCCGCCGCGACCCGGAATGGCCCGCCACCCTGCTCACCCTGCGGGAACGCGCCAGCTCGGTCACGGTGGCCCCGGCACATGGGCTGACGCTGGTCGCGGTCGGCTACCCCGACGACCCCGCCGAGTACGCCCGCCGCGCCGAAGCCACCCGCCGCCTGCGCGCCTGAACATGTCGATGGCGGATTGCACCTTCACGGCGTGAACTTGCCCCGACGCCACGCGTCGCCTACGGGAGCGTCTCCCGGTGGCCCAGCACCGTGTCGCCGAGATAGGGCCGCAGCAGGTCGGTGGTGATGCGCCGGGCGTACGGGTCGTCGTCGCGTACCGGCTGGCCGTCGGGGCGGACGATCACGCAGTACAGCAGGAAGTGCCCGTGGGCGTCCCAGCTCGCCAGCGTGGGCGGCTGGATCAGCGGGTCCGTCCCGGGCAGGCCCCCGGCCATCACCGCGAAGGTGCCCTCGCCCGCCACGACGAGTTGCCGGGTCCGGTTGGCGATCCACCGGGCACCGGCTTCGTCGGCCAGGTTGAAGATCCCCGCGGTGACTTGATATCCGCCGGACGGGGCGGTGAGCGTGGCGCGGACCACCTGGGTGCAGCCGTACCGGTCCAGCAGCGTGCCGAGGTCGCCGACCGTGGCGATCCCGCAGTCCGTGTCGATGTGCGTCATCCCGACGCGGTACGCGGCCGTGCCTGTCCGGACCTCCGGGGCCGGGAACACCTCGTCGAGGCTCAGGGGCGTTGCGTCGAGGCGGCGTGAGCCGAGTTCCCGTACCGGGACCTGCTGCCCGGCTGGTGCGCCGTGGCCGCGCCGGGCGTTCGCGGTGATGAGGAATGCGCCAAGCCCGCACATCCCCGCCAGCACCAGCGCGCCCAGCACCAGCCGCAAGGCCCGCCGGGGTGCGCGTGCCGGGCGCGGGCGCGCCCGGTGATCGTGCCCCGCGCGCGTGGGGCGGACCGCGGCGAATTGCTGCGCCGGAACCCGGGCTGGTGGCGCCGTCACCCGGGCGGGCTCGGACGGCTGTCCCGCCGCCCGCGATGGCGGCGATGTCATCCGGGATGGATCGGATGGCTGCGCCGTCGCCCGGGGTGGATGGGACGGCTGCGCTGTCGCCCGAGGTGGCGGCAACGTCATCCGGGCCGGGGCGGACGGCCGTGCCGTCACCCGACGGTGCTGCCCCGCCGGGGCGGGGGTGCGGTGCGCGGCGCGGAGCTGGGCATTGCGTGACATGGCGGCCACGCTAGGAGGGCATGGTCATCGATAAGCGCACATGCTGTGCGGCAACCACCCCGATGCCGGCCCGGGTGACCACCGGCGGCAGACTGGGCTCCGTGAGTGCCGACCATTACTTCAGTGCCGACCCTGCGGCCCCCGCGCGGCACGGCACGGTGGAGTTCAGCGTCGCGGGCCGGGACTACACGCTCGCCGTGGCGTCGGGCGTGTTCTCCGCGGGGCGGCTCGACCCCGGCACCGCCGTACTGTTGCGCAAGGGTGGACTGCCCACGGCCGCGACCTCGGGCACGCTGCTCGACCTGGGCTGCGGCTACGGCCCGATCGCGTGCGTGCTGGCCACCGAAGCCCCGGCCGCCACGGTGTACGCCGTCGACGTCAACGCCCGGGCCCGTGAGCTGGCGGCGACCAACGCGGACGCCCTCGGCCTGGCGGGCCGCCTGCGGGTGGCCGGGCCGGAGGAGGTCCCGGCGGAGGTGACGTTCGACGAGATCTGGAGCAACCCGCCCACCCACGTCGGCAAGGCCGAACTGCACGCGATGCTCGAGCGCTGGCTGCCCCGCCTCACGCCGGACGGCGTGGTCTGGCTGGTGATCAACAAGAACCTGGGCGGGGACTCGTTGCACGCGTGGCTGACCGGCCTCGGCTGGGACGTCGCCCGGGTCGCCAGCCAGCGCGGCTTCCGGGTGCTGCGGGTGGCCCGGAAAACCGCCTGACGGCGCGCCCCGCAGCGGGCAGGATGCGCTCGTGGGTTACGTCGACGTCGCCGGTGCGGGATTCGTGCTCCCGGACGGCCGGGAGCTGTTCGCCGACGTGTCGTTCCGGGTCGGCGAGGGCGCCAAGGTCGCCCTGGTCGGGCCGAACGGCGCGGGCAAGACCACCCTGCTGCGCATGGTCGCGGGGGACCTGCCGGTCCAGGCGGGCACGATCGCCCGCTCCGGCGGCCTGGGCGTCATGCGGCAGTTCATCGGGATGATCGGCGACGACCGTACGCTCGAAGATCTGGCCTTGTCGCTGGTCGCGCCGCCGCTGCGGGCGGCGGGCGAACGGCTGGCGGCGACCGCGGCCGCGCTCGCGGAGACGGAGAAGTCGCAGCTCGCGTACGCGAACGCGCTGGCGCAGTGGGGCGAGGCCGGCGGGTACGACGCCGAGGTGCTGTTCGACACCGTGGCCGTCGCCATCCTGGACAAGCCGTGGGAGGGCGTGAAGCACCGGCCGGTGCGGACGCTCTCCGGCGGGCAGCAGAAGCGGTTCGCGCTGGACCTGCTGCTGCGCGGCACGGACGAGGTGCTGCTGCTCGACGAGCCGGACAACTTCCTCGACGTCCCCGGTAAGCGGTGGCTGGAGGCCCGCCTGCGCGAGTCCGCCAAGTCCGTGCTGTACGTCTCGCACGACCGGGAGCTGCTGAACCAGACCGCCGGGCGGGTCGTGGCCGTCGAGGGTGGCAGCGCGTGGGTCCACCCGGGCGGGTTCGCGTCCTGGCACGAGGCGCGGGTGCACCGGCACGACCGGCTGCTGGAGTCGCGGCGGCGCTGGGACGAGGAGCACCAGAAGCTGCGCGAGCTGGTGCTGACGCTGAAGCAGAAGGCCACGTTCAACGACGGGATGGCGTCGCGGTATCAGGCCGCGCAGACGAGGCTGCGCAAGTTCGAGGAGGCCGGGCCGCCGCCGCTGCCGCCGAAGGACCAGTCCGTGCGGATGAACCTGCGCGGGGGGCGTACCGGCAAGCGGGCGGTGGTCTGCGAGCAGCTGGAGCTGGAGAACCTGACGTTCCCCTTCGACCTGGAGGTCTGGTACGGCGACCGGGTGGCGGTGCTGGGCGCCAACGGCACGGGCAAGTCGCACTTCCTGCGGCTGCTGGCCGGCGGAGGCACCGACCCGGACGCGGAACACAAGCCGGTCGACGGTGCGCCGCTGGCCCACGTCGCGCACGACGGCGTCGCGCGGCTCGGCGCGCGGGTGCGGCCGGGGCACTTCTCCCAGACGCACGACCGGCCGGAGCTGCTCGACCGTACCCTCGTCGAGATCCTCTGGCGCGGTGACGACCACCGGTCCGGTGTGGACCGGGCCGGGGCCATGAAGGCGCTCAACCGGTACGAGCTGGCCGCCCAGGGCGATCAGCGGTTCGGGACGCTGTCCGGGGGACAGCAGGCGCGCTTCCTGGTGCTGCTGCTGGAGTTGTCCGGGGCGACCATGCTGCTGCTCGACGAGCCGACGGACAACCTCGACCTGGCCTCGGCGGAGGCGCTGGAGGAGGGGCTGGCGGCGTATGCGGGCACGGTGATCGCCGTGACGCATGACCGGTGGTTCACCCGGGGCTTCGACCGGTTCGTCCTGTTCCAGGCGGATGGCGAGGTGGTCGAGACCCCGGAGCCCGTGTGGGACGTCCGCTGATTCTCCTCAACCGCGCGGGCCGGCCTGGTGATCGCTGACTGCGCGGTGCCCGGCGACACCAACGAGGCCGTGGCGGTGCGCGACGAGACCACCTCGGCCGCGCAGGTTCCCGAAACGCGGTCGGTGGTCACCGCCGCACTGGATTCGGTCGGCGCCCCGCTGCCCGTGGCCATGGCGAGCGGCGTCGTGCCGGGCTGCGTCCGCGGACCCGGTCGCCCGGTGCTCGCCACGACGATACCCACGTTGTCGGCGAGTCCGACGACCCGCAGCAGGCCACGACGAGTCCGGTGGTGGACATCATGGCGGCCATTCGCGCACGGATTCGGGCCGCGGGCGCACCGGCGCCCCAGGGTGGCCCCGTCTCCGTGACACTGAAGGGCGGTCAGTGGGCCGTGCTCGAAACGCAGCCGGCGGAATGGGCGGGCATCCTCGACGAGATGGCGGAGGGTGGCGAAGAGGTCCCGGACGGCTCGGCGCATTGGGCGCTGCTCGACCGGATCTCGAGCCGGCTGGGCGGTCCCGCCCACCCGACCTTCGGTTACGAACGGTGAAATCCCCCGCCCGCTCCGCGCCGTAGCGGATCACCCACCGGAAATCCTCCTGACAGGAGTGTCGGCGCACGTCTGCCCTGGCAGGACGTGTTGCGGCGGTGCGTGGAGCCCCGCTCGGGCTGTGCCAACCGGGCAGGGCGGCTTTACGGGGAAGGGGAGCGCGGTTATCGTCCAGGCAGAAACAACCTCACGGGAGTCCGGTGTACCGGGCTGAGAGGGGGGCTGCAGCCCCCGACCGTCGAACCTGATCCGGATCATGCCGGCGCAGGGAGGAGTGAGTTGTGGGCTCTGCATTTCCCCGACTGCACGTCATCACGGACGCGCGGCCCGGCCGCGACGCCCTGGGCGTGGTCACGGCTGCCGTCTCCGCCGCCATCGGGTACCAGACCCCGGACGCGCTGGCCGTCCAGGTCCGCGTCGAGGACGACGTCACCGACCGGGCGGCGTACGAGTTCGGGCTGGCCGTCGCCCGGATCTGCCGTCCCGCCGGGGTGATGTTCCTGGTCAACGACCGGCTCGACGTCGCGGTCGCGGTCGACGCGGACGGTGCGCACGTCGGCGCGGACGATCTGCCGGTCCCGGCGGCGCGCGCGGTGCTCGGGCCCGCGGCGGTCCTCGGCGCCACCTGCCGGGAGCCGGTGTCGGCACGCGCCGCGGTCGCGGCCGGTGCCACGTATCTCGGTGTGGGACCGGCGTTCCGGACCAGCACCAAGGCCGGACTGCCGGAGCCGCTCGGCGCCGCGGGTGTGGCGGCCGTGGCCGAGGCCGTCGGGTCGGCACCGGTCATCGCCATCGGCGGCGTGAGCGTCGACGAGGTGGGGGAGTTGCGCGCACGGGGCGCGTACGGGGTCGCGGTGGTGGGCGCGCTGGCCGTCGCCGCAGACCCGGAAGCCACCACGACCGCCCTGCTGAAGGCACTCGCATGAGCCGCGCGACCAGGAGACTGCGGTCGCGGAACTGCCTGTCCGGAAACACCGTGCGAGGGGTGGCTGCGTCGTGAGCGGGACTCCGGATGTCGCGATCGTCGGTGGCGGGATCGTCGGTCTGGCCATCGCCTGGCGGCTTGCCCAGCGGGGTACGCGTGTCGTCGTGCACGACCCGGGCCCGCCGGAGCAGGGCGCCTGGCACGTGGCGGCCGGGATGCTCGCGCCGGGCGGCGAGTCCCCGTTCGAGCGGCCGGCGCTGGGGCGGCTGATGGCCGAGTCGGCGCGCCGCTGGCCGGGCTTCGCGACGGAGTTGGGCGAGCAGACCGGCCGGGATCTGGGGTACGACGAGGCCGGCACGCTGGGCGTCGCCCTGACCGTGGACGACGTGGCCGAGGCGAGCCGGGTGTGGCGTCACCTGGGGCTGAACCGGCTCGGGCCGAGCGACCTTCGGGGCCGCGAGCCCGCGCTGTCACCGCGGGTGCGCGCCGGTGCCTACGTCCCCGACGACCGTCAGGTCGACCCGCGCCGGGTGGTCGATGCGCTGCGTGCGGCGCTCGGCGCGGCGGTGGTGCCGGTGGCGGTGAACCGCCTCGACGAGGTGCGGGCCGGGCGGGTCGTGGTGGCGGCCGGGTGCGGCACCGCCGCGCTCACCGGGCTGCCGGTGCGGCCCGTGAAGGGGCAGTTGCTGCGGCTGCGCGGGGAGCCCGGCACGTTCCGGCACGTGGTCAGCGGCTACGCCGACGGGCGCCACGTCTACCTGGTGCCGCGCGCCGACGGCGAGGTAGTGGTCGGCGCGACCCAGGAGGAGCGTACGGATCGGACGGTCACCGCGGGTGGCGTGCTCGACCTGCTGCGGGCGGCGCTGGACCTCGTGCCCGCGCTGCGCGAGTTCGCGTTGACCGAGACCATGGTGGGTCATCGTCCCGCCACTCCGGACAATGCGCCGCTGCTCGGCGCGCTGGACGACCGCACGGTCGTGGCGGCCGGGCACCACCGCAACGGGGTGCTGCTGACTCCCGTCACCGCCGACCTCATCGCCGACCTGGTGATCACCGGTACGGCCGACCCGCTGCTCGACGAGTTCCAACCCGGGAGGTTCGCATGCGTCTGACCGTCAACGGGTCCTCGCGTGCCGTCGACGACGCCGTCACGGTCGCGGGGCTGGTGGCCGTGCTCACCGAGGCGCAGCGCGGCGTCGCGGTGGCGGTGAACGGCGAGGTGGTGCCGCGTTCGCGCTGGTCCGCGTCGGTGCTGCGGGACGGTGACCGGGTCGAGGTGCTGACCGCGGCGCAGGGAGGGTGACCATGCTGCTGGGCGAGTCACGGCTGATTCTGGGTACGGGCGGGGCCGGCAGCCTCGTCGCGCTGGAGTCGGCGATCGTCGCCTCCGGTACGGAGATCGTCACGGTGGCGCTGCGCCGGGTCGACGCGGCCGGGCCGGGCCTGCTGCCGATGCTCGACCGGCTCGGGGTGCGGGTGCTGCCGAACACGGCGGGCTGCTACACGGCCGGGGACGCGGTGAAGGCGGCCCACCTGGCCCGCGAGGCGTTCGAGACGGACTGGGTGAAGCTGGAGGTCATCGGCGACGAACGCACCCTGCTGCCGGACGCGGTGGAGCTGCTGCGGGCGGCGGAGACGCTGGTGGCGGACGGGTTCACGGTGCTGCCGTACACCAGTGACGACCCGATTCTGGCCCGCCGCCTCGCCGACGCGGGCTGTGCCGCGGTGATGCCTGCGGGCGCGCCGATCGGCTCCGGCCTGGGGGTGACGAACCCGCACCACATCCGCCTCATCCGGGACTCGGTCGACGTTCCGGTGATCCTGGACGCGGGCATCGGCACGGCGTCCGACGCCGCCCTGGCGATGGAGTTGGGCTGCGACGCGGTGCTGGTCGCGAGCGCGGTCACCCGGGCCGAGGACCCGGCGCGGATGGCCGCCGCGATGCGGCATGCGGTGGAGGCGGGCAGGCTGGCGGCCCAGGCGGGCCGGATCCCGCGCCGGTTCCACGCGCTCGCCTCCACGTCGGACGACGGGTTGCCGCAGTGGTGAAGTCGGACGCCGGTGCCCGTCGCGATGGCGATGGCGGTGCTGGCCGAGGCCCTGGGCGGTCCGGCGACCGGGCCGGTGGTGGGCATGCCGGTGGTGGGCGGGTGGCAGCAGCGCCGGGGCGGCGTGTGCCGTCGGGCGTCGTGCTGCTCACCGACCGCCGGGCGGCGCGGATGCCGCTCGGTGAGCTGGTCGCGGCCGCCGCTCCGGACTGGGTGGTGCTGCGGGAACGCGACCTGCCCGCGGCCGAGCGCCGGGAGCTGGCGGACCGGCTGCGCGCGCTGCTGCCGCCGGGGCGCTTGATCGTGGCGGGCCCGGATCCGCTCGGCGGGGACGCGGTGCACCTCGCGGAGGGTGACCCGGTGGTGCGGCTGGGGTTGGTCGGGCGGTCCTGCCACGCGGCGCCCCGGCTGTCCACCGAGGACTACGTCACGCTGTCGCCGATCTTCCCGACCGCCTCGAAGCCGGGATACGGCCCGGCGATGGGGCCGGATTACGCGGCCGAGCTGGCCCGTCGCGGACAGCGGACCCGCGGCGCTGCGGATCGGGCCGATGGCCCCGGGCCGACGCCTCCGGCCGAACCGGCTCGTCGGGCCGGGCCCGGCGCCCCCGAGGGGGTGCCGTGGCTGGCGCTGGGCGGGGTCGATTCCCCGGAGCGGGTGGCGGCGTGCCTGATGGCAGGGGCTGCCGGCGTGGCGGTGATGGGCGCGGTGATGCGGGCCGCCGACCCGGCCGCCACGGTGGCGCGGATGCGTGCGGCGGCGGTGGCCGCGCAGGCTGGGCATACCGCCTGGGACGCGCAATGGCCCGGCGGGCAGCCGGGTGAGCTGCCGGTTGCGGGCCGGAGATGACCCCGGTGGTCGTGCTCACGATCGCGGGGTCCGACTCGGGGGCGGGCGCCGGGATCCAGGCCGATCTCAAGACCTTCGCGGCGCTCGGGGCGTACGGGACGTCGGTGGTCACCGCGGTCACGGCACAGCACACCCGGGCGGTGCTCGACGTGCACGCCGTGCCCGCCGCGGTGGTCGACGGGCAGCTCGACGCGGTCCTGGACGACTTCGAGGTGGCGGCCACGAAGGTGGGCATGCTCGGCACCGAGGAGGTCGCGGAGGCCGTGGCGCGGCGGGCCCGGGCCGGACGGCTGCCCAATCTCGTGCTGGACCCGGTGCTGACCGCGAGCACGGGGCGGCGGCTCGGGATGGTCGCGGCGGTCGAGCGGCTGCTTCCGTACGTGAATGTCCTGACGCCGAACCGCGCGGAGGCTGCTGCGCTGCTCGGCCGGGATGCGCTCGGGCCGGGCGAGGTGGCGGACGCGGCCGCGCAGCTCGTGGCGGCCGGTCCGGGCGCGGTCGTGGTGACCGGCGGCGACGCGGGGGAGGAGGGCGAGGCCACTGATCTGTTGTGGACGAACGGGGGCGCGCGGACGTTCACCGGACCGCGCGTCGAGACCACGAATCAGCACGGGACCGGCTGCACCTTCTCGGCCGCGGTGGCGGCCCGGCTCGCGCTGGGCGACGAGGTTGGCGAGGCAGTGGGCTTCGCCAAGGGGTACGTGACCCGGGCGCTGGCGGGCGGCCGGGACTGGACGGTCGGCCAGGGCGCCGGCCCGCTCGATCATTTCGGCTGGTTCGCCTGACGAGACAGGCGGTGGCCGGGCGGTTCCGTGCGCCCGTACCCCGCCCAGTTAATACCGATTGGGGAGGAAAAAGAATGAGGCGCAAGGTGTACGTCGAAGGCTCCCGCCCGGACCTGCGGGTGCCGTTCGCCGAGGTGCCGCTGACCGGCGACAACCCGCCCGTCCGGCTGTACGACACGTCCGGGCCGGGCAGCGACCCGGAGGTCGGGCTGCCGCCGCTGCGCGGGCCGTGGATCGCCGAGCGCGGCGACGTGGCGCCGGTGGCGGGCGGTGGCAGCCCGCTGGCGGGACGGCGGCCGACCCAGCTGGCGTACGCCCGCGCCGGGATCGTGACCCCGGAGATGGAGTTCGTGGCGATCCGCGAGGGGGTCACTCCCGAGGTGGTCCGCGAGGAGATCGCGGCCGGGCGGGCCGTGCTGCCCGCCAACGTCAACCACCCCGAGACCGAGCCGATGATCATCGGTGGGCGCTTCCTGGTGAAGGTCAACGCGAACATCGGCACCTCGGCGGTCAGCTCCTCGATCGCCGAGGAGGTGGAGAAGCTGACCTGGGCCACCAAGTGGGGCGCGGACACGGTCATGGACCTGTCCACCGGCAAGCGCATCCACGAGACCCGGGAGGCGATCGTCCGGAACTCGGCCGTGCCGATCGGCACCGTGCCGATCTACCAGGCCCTGGAGAAGGTCAACGGCGACCCGGTCGAGCTGAGCTGGGAGATCTTCCGGGAGACCGTGATCGAGCAGGCCGAGCAGGGCGTCGACTACATGACCGTGCACGCGGGCGTGCTGCTGCCGTACGTGCCGCTGGCGGTCAACCGGGTCACCGGCATCGTGTCCCGCGGCGGCTCCATCATGGCCGCCTGGTGCCTCGCGCACCACAAGGAGAACTTCCTGTACGAGAACTTCGCCGAGCTGTGCGAGATCCTGGCCCGCTACGACGTCACGTTCTCGCTGGGCGACGGGCTGCGCCCCGGCTCCATCGCGGACGCCAACGACGAGGCGCAGTTCGCGGAGCTGCGCACGCTCGGGGAGCTGACCAAGGTCGCGTGGGAACACGACGTGCAGGTGATGATCGAGGGGCCGGGCCACGTGCCCATGCACAAGATCAAAGAGAACGTGGACCTGCAGCAGGAGCTGTGCGCCGGCGCCCCGTTCTACACCCTCGGCCCGCTGACGACGGACATCGCGCCCGCGTACGACCACATCACCTCGGCCATCGGGGCGGCGATGATCGGCATGTTCGGCACCGCGATGCTGTGCTACGTCACGCCGAAGGAGCACCTGGGGCTGCCGAACCGGGACGATGTCAAGGCCGGGGTGATCGCGTACAAGATCGCGGCGCACGCCGCCGACCTCGCCAAGGGGCACGCCGGGGCACAGGAGTGGGACGACGCGCTGTCCAAGGCGCGGTTCGAGTTCCGCTGGGAGGACCAGTTCAACCTGGCTCTCGACCCGGAGACCGCGCGGGCGTACCACGACGAGACGCTGCCCGCCGAGCCCGCCAAGACGGCTCACTTCTGCTCGATGTGCGGCCCCAAGTTCTGCTCCATGAAGATCACCCAGGAGCTGAAGGAGTACGCCGCCAAGGGCATGCAGGACAAGAGCGACGAGTTCGTCGCCTCGGGCGGCCGGGTGTACCTGCCGCTGGCCTGACCCGCGCCGGGGGCATCGGCGGACCGCCGGTGCCCACGGCGGGTGGGTTCGCCCGCGGCGACCAGCCGCAGCACGTCGGGTTCGCGGCCGGTGAGCTGCCCGGGTCACGATCTCGGCACTGGAGGCACCGAGCCGGGAGACCGTGGCGCCGGCCGGATCCCCGCCTCCACCAGACCCGGCACGGCCGGACCCGGACTACCGAGATCCCACGCTCCGCGGGAGATCTTGGTCGGATTCCGCCCCCAGAGGGGCGCTACCTGACCAAGATCTAGGTGGTCGAGGTCCCATTTCGCACTGGGTGACGGGTACTCCAGCTCGTGGTTGTTTAGTCGGTGCCTAGGCCGCTGACCCAGTCCACATAGTCGTTGTTGTCCTTGCCGCGCGACCCGGAGCCACCCTTGCCCCGTGCGGGGGTGGCGTTGGGGGTTCGTGCCGCGGTGGTGTCCTTGGCGCGCGTCGGGGGGGTGTCCTTGGCGTCCCCGCCCGTCCGGGGGGACGGCTCGGGGCGCCGGGGACGGGGACGGAACGCGTCCGCGAAGTTGGCGCGGCCTCCGGAGCCGGTCGGCGCGCCGGAGGCCCCGGCCGGTCCCGGGTCCACCGGCTGCCGCGCGCGTTTGCGGCCGCTCGCCGCGCCGGTCGACGCCTCACCGGAGCTGGCCGATGTCCCCGCTGCCGCCCGCCCGGCGTCCGGCGACGGGGGATCGGCGTCGTCGGAACGTTCCGGCCGGTCGGTGGCGGATTCGGGATCGTCCTGCTCCGGCAGCGGCCCGCGGCGCAGCACGGCCGCCAGCACCGAGCCGAGCACCCCCGCCCCCGTCGCGGTCATGGCCGCCCAGTACGGCGCCGTCTGCTCACTGGTCGTCCCCGGCCCGGCGATCAGGTACGCGACCGTGAGCAGCGCGGGTCCGGGCAGCCCGGCCAGGGCGATGGCGAGGGTGGACCGGCCCGTACGGCGGGCCGCCCAGCCCACCCCGAGGCCGACCAGCAGCGCGAGTGCGGGCATGGTCACCAGCGCCGCGTGCGGCACCATCCGCGCGGGGAGCCAGCTCGGCTCGAAGACCCCCAGCCGGACCGTGGACAACGGGCTGCCGGGCGCCAGCGACGGCGCGACCGAGACCAGGGCGACCAGCCAGACCGCGGCACCGGCGGCGGCGAGGCTCCACCGGGCGACGATGCGGGCCAGCGCCGCGCAGGCGACGAGGACGCCGACGACGGCGCCGAGTCCGGCACAGATGCCGATCACGACGTCCGGGTCCACCCCGGCGACTCGCGCCGCCCGCGCGGGCTGCATGGTCAGGGCGACCACGACGGCGGCGCCGAGGCCCGCGGCCAGTGCGAGGGCGATGACGGCGCCCGGCCCCGGCGTGGCCGGCTCGGCGCTCTGCTCGGCGGCGGAGAACGGGTCAGTCCGGTCCCCGGATTCCGACGCGGCGTCTGGGGTGCGCCCGGAGGCGGCGTCTGGGGTGCGCCCGGAGGCGGCGTTTGGGGTGCGCCCGGAGACCGGGGGCGCGGCCAGCGCATGCCAGGCGGCCGGGCGCGCACGGGCGAGCCAGCGGGCGCCCGCGATCGCCCCGGCCACCGCGGCGTTCATGGCGAACCAGGCCACCCAGGCGAGCTGCGCGGTCCACTGATCACGCGCGGTGACGTCCAGCACCTGGCTGAGCTGAACGACACCGAGGCCGTACGCCAGCCCGAGCTGACCGGCGGCTGCCAGGGCCGCCATGCCGAGGGTGACCGGCAGCAGCCGGGCCCAGGTCCGAAATGCCATGCCAGGCACGTTACGGAATGGTCGACGGCCGTCGCCACCCTCACCGCGTGTTCTTAAGGCAGGCCAAACCTCCGGTCCCACCCCAACCGGCACGAAGGTTTCGACTGGCATCGAATCGGTGACACAGCGTCACCCGATCAGGGGCAGTACCCGTTCGGCGATCAGATCCACGTGGGCCAGGTCGGACATGTCGATGATGCGGAGGTGGACCCGGGTCGCACCGATCTCGGCCAGCTCGGCGATGCGCTGCACCAGGGCCCCCGGCGGCCCCACCACCGGATCCTCGGGTGGCAGCGCGCTGGGCACATGCAGCGGTGCCGCGCGACGCCGCGCCTCGGCGTCGGTGCGGCCCAGCGCGACCACGACGCCCGCCGACAGGGTCAGCGGCCGGTCCGCGGGGCGCCCGTACGTCTGGCAGGCCTGCCGGACTCGGTCGAAGGCCGCCGCGGTCTCGGCGACCGTCTTGAACGGCATGTTGAACTCGTCCGCGTAGCGGGCGGCCAGTTCCGGGGTGCGCCGCGGGCCGCGGCCGCCCACGATGATCGGTGGCCCGGGCCGCTGCACCGGTTTGGGCAGCGCGGGCGCGTCGAGCAGTTGGTAGTGCTTGCCGTCGAAGCCGAACCGCGCTCCGTCCGGAGTGGACCACAGGCCGGTGATCACCGCGAGCTGCTCGGCCAGCCGGTCGAAGCGCTCCCCGAGCGGGGGAAACGGGATCCCGTACGAGGTGTGCTCGCGCTCCAGCCAGCCCGCGCCCATGCCCAGCTCGACCCGGCCGCCGCTCATGGCGTCCACCTGGGCGACCATGATGGCCAGCGGGCCGGGCAGGCGGAACGTCGCCGAGTTGACCAGCGTGCCGAGCCGGATCCGGGTCGTCTCGCGGGCCAGCCCGGCCAGGGTGATCCACGCGTCCGTGGGGCCGGGCAGGCCGACGTCGGCGCCCATGGACTGGTAGTGGTCGGCACGCAGGAAGCCCTCGAACCCGGCCTGCTCGGCGTGCCGTACGAGGCGCAGCTGGTCGTCGTACGTGGCGCCGCGGTGCGGTTCGGTGAACAGGCAGACGCGCATCGTTCTCCTCGTCAGGCCATCAGCAGTTCGTGTAGCTCGGCGCTGCACCGGGCCACCTCGTCGGTGTGTGCGGTGCGGCCCAGCGTGCGCGGCCGGGGAATCTTGATGTCCAGCACCTCGCGGATCCGGCCGGGGCGCGGGGTCAGCACCACGACCCGGTCGGCCAGCAGGACGGCCTCGTCGATCGAATGGGTGACCAGGACGATCGTCGCGCCCAGCTCCATGTGCAGCCGTTGCAGCTCGCCGGAGAGCTCCTCGCGGGTGAGCGCGTCCAGCGCGGAGAACGGCTCGTCCATGAGCAGCACCCGGGGGTCCGCGATCAACGCGCGGCACAACGCGACCCGCTGCTGCATCCCGCCGGAGAGCTCATGGGGCGACCGCTTCGCGAACTCCGTCAGGCCGGTGAGTGCCAGCAGATCCGCGGCGCGGGCCCGGAAGTCCGCCGGGCGCCAACCGAAGATCTGCACCGGCAACAGGACGTTGTCGATGACCGAGCGCCAGGGCAGCAGGGCGGGGCGCTGAAACATCATGGCGATGTCGCGCCGGGGCTTGGTCACCCGTTCGCCTGACACCCGGATCTCGCCCGTGCTGGCCGGAAGCAGGCCCGCGACGAGGCGCAGCAGGGTCGACTTGCCGCAGCCGGAGCGGCCGACCACCGCGATGACCTCGCCCTGGGCCACGTCCAGGTAGATCTCCCGCAGCGCCTCCACCGTGCCGGAACGACTCGCGAACGACCGGGAAACCCCGGAGAAACTGATCATCTGCGCGCGCTCCAGATTGCTTCCGATCAATGCCTGAGCACTTTAACCCGCTGATGTTGCGCGATCATGACAGGACTGTCCACAGAGATCACTGAGACAAAACCGTCATCGAAGTACGGTGTGATTTCACCTACGCTGGCCCCCGCGAGTTTCACTCACGACATCACGCGGCGCCAGCCCCCATCCGGTGCCGTCCCCCTCCACAACCTCCTCGGTTGCCCCCCTCAGTTGGGAAGGAACACGGTGCACAGAAGAGCCTTCACCCGTACGCTCGCTGCGGCCGCGCTCGCCGCGACGCTGGTCGCCGCCGCCGGTTGCGACGACTCCGGCGACTCCGCCAAGGCCGGCGGCCAGTCACTCGAAAAGGTGACCTACCTGACGTCCTTCGGCACCTTCGGCCGGGACGCCTACGCCTACGTGGCCAAGGAGAAGGGCTACTTCGCCGACGCCGGGTTCGATGTGGACATCAAGCCCGGCGGCGGCACGGGGGAGAATCTCAAGATCGTCACTGCGGGCCAGGCGCAGTTCGCCCCGATCGACCTGACCGGCCTGCTGCTGTCCGCCGGGTCGGGCCAGGCCAGCAACTTCGTCGCGGTGTCCGGCATCCAGCAGCGCACCATGGCGGCCATCATCACGCTGGAGGGCAACGGCATCACCTCGCCGAAGGACCTCGAAGGCAAGACCCTGGCCGATTCCCCGGCCTCGGTGGTGCGCAACCTCTTCCCGACGTACGCGAAGCTGGCCAACATCGACGCGTCCAAGGTGACCTGGCAGAACGGCACCCCGCAGACGCTGATGGGCACGCTGGCGGCGGGCAAGGCGGCCGGCATCGGCCAGTTCGTCGTCGGCAAGCCCACCGTGGAGTCCATTGCCAAGAAGACCGCGGTCGTGCTGCCGTACAGCGACTACCTGCAAGACCTGTACGGCAACGTGCTGCTCACCTCGCAGTCGTACGCCAAGGCACACCCCGATCGGGTGAAGGCGTTCACCGGGGCGCTGCTCAAGGGGCTGGGGGACGCCATCGCCAACCCGGACGAGGCGGCGCAGCTCCTCAAGAAGTACGTACCCACGACGAACCCGCAGGCCGCGGCCGCGGAGCTGACCCTGATGGGCCCGTTCGTGAAGTCGGAGGCGTCCGGGGTCCCGGTCGGCGCGCTGGACAGCCAGCGGGTCGCCCGCAGCATCGCGATCCTGCAGGGTTCGGGCCAGATCAAGCCGGGGCTGACGCCCGAGCAGGTCATCGACTTCAGCCTGGTGCCGAAGGCATGATCGATCCGCGCCGTGGGTGCGCCCGGAATTTCCGGCGCGCCCACGGCCGGGGCTGGGAGTGACGACATGACTGACCTGGCGGAGGCCGCGCCCGCGGCGGTGGCCCCGGATCAGCCCGTGCGGCGCTGGCGTGCCGTGTCCGCGGTCGCCTGGCCGCTGCTGGGCCTCGCGCTGGCGATCGGTGGCTGGTGGCTGGCGACCGCGCTGTTCGCGGTACAGACGATCATCATGCCCGCGCCCCCCGAGGTGGTGTCGGCCTTCCGCGCACTACAGGGGGAGTTGCTGGCGCAGACCGGGCACACCGCCGTGGCCACCCTGCTCGGCTTCGGCCTGTCCGCGGTGGTCGGGGTGGTGATCGGCGCGGCGATCGCCGCGTGGCGGCCGTTCGAGCGGATGTTCCAGCCGCTGCTGGTCGCGTTCAACGCGGTGCCGAAGGTGGCGCTCGCGCCGCTGATGCTGATCTGGTTCGGCTACGGCCGCACCCCGGTGCTGGCCATGGCGTTCATGGTGTGCTTCTTCCCGATCGTGCTGTCCACCGCCACCGGCCTGACCACCACCCCGGCGGACCTGGCCGAGCTGGTCCGGGCGATGGACGCGTCGCGGTTGCAGACCTTCCGTACGGTGCGGCTGCCCGCCGCCCTGCCGCAGATCTTCGTCGGGCTCAAGGTGGCGATGCCGCTGGCCCTGATCGGCGTGGTGGTGGGCGAGATGCAGTACGGCGAGTCCGGGCTCGGCACGATCATCGTGCAGACCAGCGGCCAGGGCGACACCGCGACCGCGTTCGCCGCGATCGTGCTGCTGGCCCTGGTGAGCATCGTGCTGTACTACTCGCTCGTGCTCGCAGAGCGCCTGCTGCTGCCCTGGGTCCGCGCCACGACCTCGGCGCGCTGACCTCCCCGACGCCAGGGCCCGGCCGCTCCCGCTGCCCGCGCGTCCTTGCGCCTTGCGCCCTTGCGCGGGCCTCCACCTGCTCGCCCCGCCGAATGTCGCCGCGCCGGTGAAGCGGCGGCGACATCGGCGCGGGCGGTCAGCCGAGGAGGCGCCAGCGGCCGCTGCGGGCGACCAGCAGCGTCAGGGCCTGCGGCATCAGGCCGGAATGGTTGTCCGGGGTGATCCGGATCGGGCCGGACAGGCCGTCCATCTGCGAGGTCTCCAGGATGTCGCGGATGCGCCCGCGATCGCCGCCCGCCTGGGCGACCGCGTCCGCGACGAGGTCCACCGCGTCGGCCGCGAACGCCGCGGCCCCGGAGTAGCTGCCGTACCGCGAGGTGTAGTCGCGGAACCATTGCTTGCGGGCGGCCTTGGCCGGGGTGGTCGCGATGACGTCGTCGATCGCCAGGATCTGCGGGAAGACCATGGTGGCGTTGTTGGTGGCCTGGGCGGCGCCGCTCGGGATGAACAGGTCACCCGCCGCTGCGGCGTCGAAGTAGAGCCGCCCACCGAACTTCACGGCCTTCGCGCTGGTCGCCGCGAGGGTGGCCTGGTCGGGGGCGGTCCACACGACCAGGGCGTCCGGTTTGGTCTCGGTGAGCATGCCGACCGCCTGGCTGACGTCCGTGGCGGCCGGTTTGACCGTACGGGATTCCGTGATCTCGATGCCTGCCTTGTCCAGTGCCGACGACATCACCTGGTGCCCGCCCCGGCCGTACAGGTCGTCGGAGTAGAGCAGCGCGACGTTCTTCGTGCGGGTGCGCTGCAGCTCCGCCACCAGGGCCGCCGCGCTGTCGATCGGGTTGGGGCCGAGCTTGAAGACGTACCGCCGCTGGTTGACCGGGGCACTCACCTCGGCCGGGGCGGCCAGCGCGATCGTCGGCACGCGCTTGTCGTTGATCGTCTTGGCCGCGTCCACCACGCATTCGCCACACGAGCCGGTCACGATCGCGGCCACCCGGGGGTCGTCCGCGAACACGCTGATGTTGCGCAGCGACGACGTCGAGTCGGACCGGTTGTCCTGCACGTGCAGGACGAGCCGGCGGTCGCCGAGTTGGCCGGAGGCGTTCACCTGTTCGATCCTGAGCTGCAGGGCGCGGGCGTAGGCCGAGTCGATCGCCGAGCCGGACGCCAGATCGGCGCCGATCACGACCTCGGTGGCATCGCCCGAGCCGCCGCCGGAGTCGCAGCCCGCGACGGAGACAGCGAGCAGAATCGATGCGAGCAGGGGCGCCGTCACGCGGCGGGGGAGCCTCACTGGATGCCTCCTCGAGGGCGGGGCGCGGGGGAACGGGCCAACGGTGTCCGCCGTGACGTGTCCGATCACGGACACGTTGTCCGTCCAGGCGCGCCAAACCTTGCCAACGTGAAGGGTGCAGGTCAAGCCGTACTTGGTGGTCCACGCGAGACGGACTTCTCACATAGTGGTTGGAATCATGATGGACGAACGGCATCGGCGTGGCCTGTTTCCCCGGCGGTCCGGATATTCGCGCACGTCAAAGCCGATGGAGTGTCCATTGTCGATCTGCGCGATCAACTTCGGGCCGCCGGATAGGCCTGTTTCCGGATTGTCACAGGCTTCCCAAACCCGCTCGGGTTCTGATGAAATCGCGGCCGTGCCGCGTGTGACCCCGCCCTTGCCGCGAGTAGTGGACGGATTCGGAGCGCGAGCAGCCGACCGGCGCACAGATGCGGGGACGACCACCGAGGAGATGTCGTGAGCACCGGTTCTTCGCTCCAGCCCGCGACGCGTAGCGGCCCCGGCCCGGGTGCCCGCGGCTCCCGCCGCAGCGGGGGCTTTCTCCGGCTCCAGGACGCCCGTATCCGGTCCAAGCTGGCCCTCATCCTGTTCGTGCCCCTGCTGGCCGTTCTCGGGCTGGCCACGGTCCGGCTGGTCGACGTCGGCGGACGTGCGTACGACGCGAACCAGGTCGAGCGGCTGACGGGGCTCGCGACGGACGTGTCGGAGCTGACCCAGGCACTGCACACCGAGCGGATGGCAGCCGCCGAGTACCTGGCCGACCCGGCGGCCAAGCCGGACGTGTACAACGCGGCGGTGGCCCGCAGCGACGACCGGATCGGCCGGTACCGCGCGAACCGGCTGGCGCTCGGCGACCTCCCCGCCACCGTGTCGGACCGGCTCAACCGGATCGACGACCACCTGCGGACGATGGACGCCACTCGGAAGAAGGTCACCGACCGGGACGAGGTCGCGGTCTCCGAGGCCGTTCTGCGGTACGGCGTGGTGATCACCGACCTGGTCGGCTACGGCGAGGCGCTCAGCCAGTTCGCCGGGGACGGCACGGTGGCGGACAGCCTGCGCGCGCTGTCCGCGTTCAGCCGCGCCAAGGCCGGCACCGCCGAGCAGGAGGCGGTGGCGTACGCGGCCCGCGTCTCCGGCGATGTCAGCGCCGAACAGCTGTCGTCCTTCATCGCCACCCAGACCAGCCAGCAGGAGGCGCTGCTGGCCTTCTCCCTGGTCGCCTCGCCCGCCCAGCGGACCCTGGTGAACAGCACGGTCACCGGCGACGCGGTCAACCTCGCCGACCAGATCTCCACCCGGCTGGCGCGTTCCGACGCGGTGCCGCCGACCGACATCACCCAGGCGTTCGGCGCGGTCGTCGACCTCATGCGCTGGGCCGAGCAGCGCCTGGAGACCGAGATCGTCGCGCAGGCCCACGGCGCCAGCGCCTCCGTGACCCGGCAGACGGCCGTCGAGATCGGCATCGTCCTGCTCGTACTCGTCGTCGCGATCGCGCTGGCGGTGGTCCTGGCCCGCTCGCTGAACCTCTCGCTGCGCCGGTTGCGCGAGGGCGCCCTGGCCGTGGCCAACCGGGACCTGCCCGACGCGGTGTCCCGGCTGCGCGACGAACGCAACCTCAGCGAGGGCGGCGTGGAGGAGGTCGTCCGCCAGGTCCGCGACCCGATCCAGCTGACGAACCGCGACGAGGTCGGGCAGGTGGCGCAGGCGTTCAACGTCGTGCACCGCGAGGCCGTACGCATCGCCGCCGAGCAGGCCGCCCTGCGGACCAGCGTCTCCGCGATGTTCCTGAACCTGGCCCGGCGCAGCCAGGCCCTGGTCGACCGGATGATCGGCGAACTTGATCTGATCGAACGCGGTGAGGAGGACCCGAAGCGCCTGGCTCAGCTCTTCGAACTCGACCACCTGGCCACCCGGATGCGCCGCAACGATGAGAACCTGCTGGTCCTCGCTGGCGCCGACTCCAGCCCCCCGCGCCGGGAGGACGCGCTGTTGGTGGACGCGCTGCGGGCCGCGCAGTCCGAGGTGGAGCTGTACAACCGCATCGAGTTCGGCACGGTCGACACGGACATCTCGGTTACCGCGCTGGCGGTCAACGACGTCGTGCGCCTCATCGCCGAACTGCTCGACAACGCGAGCCGCTTCTCCCCGCCCAACACGATCGTGGTCGCCGACGGCCGGCGCATCCGCGATTACGTGGTGATTCAGGTCGAGGACCGTGGCCTCGGCATGAGCGAGGAGCAGATGGACCTGCTGAATCGCCGCCTGGCCGAGCCGCCCACGGTGGACGTCGCCGCGTTCCGGCTCATGGGGCTCGCGGTGGTGGGCCGCCTCGCCGCCCGGTACGGCATCAAGGTCGAGCTGCGCGCCAACCTGGAGGGCGGCACGGTCGCCCAGGTGACCCTGCCGAGCAGCATCGTCGTGCTGCCGAACCGGTCCATCGACCAGCCCTACCACGGCCCGCGCCAGCACCGGCTCGACGGGGGATGGCCGGACGCGATCGCCGCCGGGCGTACGAATGGAGCCACGGCGATCCTGCCAGCCATCGCACCTGAGCCGTGGCAGCTGCCCGACGCCGCCGAGGAGTCATTGCGCACCGGCACCGGGGGCCTGCCCACCCTGCCGCCCCCGGCCGCCCTGCCCGCGCCGCAGCCGTTCGTACCGGCCCAGCGGCCCCCGCTGCCCCGGCGCGAGGTCGACCTGCCGCAGACCGGTGAGCACCCCGTCCTGCCGCCGCCGCCCCGGCGCGCCGGGGATCAGTGGCAGACCGGCGAGCAGCCGGCCCGGCCGCCGTTGCCGACCCGGGCGGCGCAGCCGATCGAGGCGACCTCCGCGGTGACCGACGCGTACGCCGCGATCGGTTCACCGACGGCGGCGTTCCCGACGCTGCCGCAGTCCGAGCCGCCGCTGCCGGTCGGCTTCCTCAGCCCGGACGGCCACGGGGTTCCGACGCCCCAGCATCCGGTCACCCCACCCCCGAACGGGTGGGGTGCCGCCCTGGCCGCGATGCCGCCGTCGCCGCCGACCCCGGCGCCCGCGCCCGCCCAGGACCGTGCCGAGGCGCCGATCTTCCTGCAGATGCAGGCCAGCTGGTTCAGGACCCACGACGGCGCCTCACCGGAGGAGTGGGGAATGCCCACTGCCGGATACCCGCCGCCCCCGAGCCCGGCGACACCGAAACCGGAGCCGGCCCCACCCGCCCAGCGGCTCGCAAGCCCGCCATCGGCGGCGCCCACCACCCCGGCTGCGGCCCCAGCCACCCCGGCTGCGGCCCCAGCCACCCCGGCTGCGGCCCCAGCCACCTCGGCTGCGGCCGCCACCGCCCCGGGTACTGCGGCGACGGCTCCGGCCTCCCCGGTGACCGGCTCCCCGGTGGTGGCGCGTCCGGCTGCTGCGGTGTCGGGACCGTCGCCGGACGGGCGTGGTGCCGGAGCGGGCGCCCGGGCGCGGTTCGGGCCGGCCCCGGTGGACAGTCCGCGGGCGGACACCGAGCCCGCCCGCGACCGGCGCGAGGACGACCACGCCGGGCACGGCGCCCGCCCCGTCCCGGCCCGTCCCGTCCCGTCCCGGCCCGCCGCCGATCAGGGTGAGCCCGACGCGCCACGGCCAAGCCCGTCGGCGGAGGAGGCCTGGCGCACCGCGGCCGACGACGGTTGGCAGCGGGCCCTGGCCGCGACCGCGCCGCCCGACAACGGCACCACCCGTTCCGGGCTGCCCAAGCGGGTTCCCCAGGCCCAGCTCGTGCCCGGTGGTGTGCAGAGCAATCCCCGTAACCAGCAGCGCCGCAGCCCCGACGAGGTACGCGGGCTGCTGTCCGCGTACCACCGTGGTGTGCAACGCGGGCGTACGGCCGGCAGTGCCGAGACTGCCGCCGCCGCCCCCGCCCCGAAGGAGAAGCAACTGTGACCAGGCTCCCCACCATGCAGGACATGGGCTGGCTGTTGACCAACTTCGCGGACAGTGTCGCGGGGATCGCCCACGTCGTCGCGGTCTCCGCCGACGGTCTGCTGCTGGCTTCCTCGCGGGACCTCCCCGGTGACCGCGCCGACCAGCTCGCCGCGATCACCTCCGGCGTGGTCAGCCTGACCGACGGCGCATCCCGGATGTTCAACGCCGGACAGGTGCAGCAGACCATCATCGAGATGGACAGTGGTTACCTGTTCCTGATGTCCATCAGCGACGGTTCATCCATGGCCGTGCTGGCCGCCCGCAGCTGCGATGTCGGACAGGTCGGGTACGAGATGGCTTTGCTGGTCGAACGGGTCGGTGCGGCACTGGTACCCGCGCCCCGCGAAGTCGTCGGACAGCAGATCTGACGCGGGTCGTCGCGCGCGAACCGGGAGGGGGGTGACCGCAGCAGATGGAACAGCCACCGCAGGATCCGCGGGGGGCACTGGTCCGCCCGTACGCGGTCACCCGTGGCCGGACCGAGCCGCGCCGCGAGATTCCCATCGAAGCGGTCCTGGTCGCCAGCCAGAGCGCCGTTCAGGAGGCCCGGTTCGCCGGGCACGACAAGTACCGCATCGCGCTGATGTGCGAACCGCGGGCGCTGTCGCTGGCCGAAATCGCGGCGTACCGCAGGCTCCCGCTGGGGGTCGCCCGGGTCCTGGTGGCCGACATGGTGACCGACGGGCTGCTGTCGCTGCACAGTGCCGCTCCCAGGCAAGGTTTCACGGAGCGGATGGACCTGCTGGAAAGGGTGTTGAGTGGACTTCGCAAGCTCTGAGCGGGCGGGGGCGCAACCCAAGGAGATCACCTCCGCCAAGATCGTCGTGGCCGGCGGGTTCGGCGTCGGCAAGACGACGCTCGTCGGGGCGGTGTCCGAGATCGAGCCGCTGACCACCGAGGCCGTGATGACTTCGGCCGGTCAGGGCATCGACGACGCGACCAAGGTGCCCGGCAAGGACACCACCACGGTCGCGATGGACTTCGGCCGGATCACCATGGCCGAGGATCTGATCCTGTACCTGTTCGGCACCCCTGGACAGACCCGGTTCTGGTTCATGTGGGACGAGTTGATCCGGGGTGCCGTGGGCGCCGCCGTGCTCGTGGACACCCGGCGGATCTCGGACGCCTTCGCTCCGCTGGACTACTTCGAGAACCGGCACCTGCCGTACCTGGTGGCCCTGAACTGTTTCGACGGCGCCCCCCGGTACGAGCCGGACGAGGTCCGCGAGGCCCTGGCGATCGCGGCGCACGTACCGTTGATCATGTGTGACGCCCGGCATCGCGACTCGGTGAAGACGGTCCTGGTCGGGGTGGTCGAGCACGCCATGGCCACCCTGGTCGCGGAGCACGGGCGGGGCCATCCCGCGCCCGTGGGGTGACGGCAGCGGCGACCGTGGTCAGGCGGACAGGCGGTAGCCGCGCTTGACGACCGTCTGCACCACCCCGGGGGCGCCCAGCCCGGCGCGCAGCCGGGCCACGGCCATCTCCACGGCATGCTCGTCGGCCCCACGGGGCAGGGCGTGCAACAACGACGCCCGGGAACGCACCCGCCCGGGCGTGGTGGCCAGCGCCCGCAGCACGGCCATCGGCGCGGGGGCCAGCAGCCGCAGCTCGCCGTCGACGATCGCGGCGTGCCCGCGCAGGGTCAGCGAATGGCCGCCCGCCTGCAACTGGAGCGCACGCTTGGGCAGCTCGTCGACGATGGTGCGTACGAGCCCGCTGAGCCGGGCCCTCGGCGGCGTGACCACCGGGATGCCGTACCGGTGCAGCGGCGCGGCCGTGACCGGGCCGACGCAGGCCGCCATGACGTCGGTGCGCAGCGCGTCGAGCACCACGTCCGCGGCCGTCCCCGCGGCGCGCAGCAGCGCGGCCACGGCGGGGGCGGACGTGAAGGTCACCGCGTCGACGAGCCGGGCGGCGATCAGATCGATGAGCCGGTGCAGGGGGGCCGGATCGATCGGCGGCGCCCAGCGGTAGACCGGCACCTCGATCACCGTGGCCCCGGCCGCCTCCAGCGCCGCCGTGAACTCGGGCTGGCTGTCGCCGTGCAGTTGCATCGCGACGGTCAGTCCGGCGACCCCGCGCGCCGTGAGGTGGTCGACCACCTCCTCGTAGCTGTCCGCCTCCGGCGACCAGTGCTCCCGCAACCCCGCGGTGCGCACGGCCGCGCGGGCCTTCGGACCGCGGGCCACCACGTACGCCGCCGTCAGCGCCGTGCGCAGCGGATCGGCCAGACCCCAGCCCTCGGCGGCCTCCAGCCAGCCGCGCAGCCCGATCCCGGTGCTGATCAGTACGACGTCGGGCGGCTCGGCGAGGCAGGCGCGGGTGGCGGCGCGCAGTTCCGCGTCGTCGGCGATCGGGATGATGCGCAGCGCGGGGGCCAGCACGATCCGGGCGCCGCGGTGGCCCAGCTGCTCGGCCAGCTCGTCGCGGCGGCGATCCGCGGTCACACCGACCGTGTAGCCCGACAGCGCGGCCGTGGGGTGCGCCAGCGCCGCCTCGGTGAGGACCGGCCGGCGCGCTCCCCCCGTCCGTTGCGTCATGCGGGCGCCAGCCCGGCCCGTACCGGTCGTGGAATGACAGGCCACGGCGTGTCCGGCCGGTCCACCGAAGGGCACGGCCGGAAAGCGCCGTCCTCAGCGTTGACCCGCTCCCATGTCACGCCAGCGTTCTCCGCCGTGCCTCCGACCGGCGCACGCCGCGGCCTGTCGCCGAGCCGGTGCACCGGCTCGGCGTACGCCGCCAGGTCCGTCCTCAACCCTGGCGGCGGCTCCTGGGGGGCGCGGTCGCTCGTATCGAGTCCCCCGACATCCCGGGGCCGGAGTCCGGTCCGCGTCGTCGAGGTGTCCGCCCCACGTGCCATGACCGAAGCGTGCCGGTGGGTGATTTCGGCCTCAAGTCCCGTTTGTTTCGAGCCTGCTAAGAGGCATCGATCACCGGTCGGCGCGGCGCGCGGAGGCCCGACCGGTGCCCCGCGGCCCGGCGCGGCGGGGGCGAGGGTTATGATGACCGGCGGTACGTTAGGGGGTCCCGTCGTCCGGCGAGACACCCACCCGCCACGGGCAGTGCCTAGGCCGCGGCAGGCGGTGACTGGTGATAACCGGTGACTGTCGGCCGTTTTGACCGCACACTGCGCAGGCGGGTAACGTTGCCTGCTGTTGTGCGACAGCTGACGAGCGTACCCGGCGGGTAGGCTTGATGTTCGTGCCCGCTACGAGCCAGCGCGCGCCCCCAGACCGACGACGAGACAAGGTAATTCTGTGCGTACGTACAGCCCGAAGCCGGGTGAGATCGAGCGGCAGTGGCACGTCATCGACGCTTCTGACGTCGTTCTGGGCCGCCTTGCCACCCACGCCGCCAACCTGCTGCGCGGCAAGCACAAGCCGACGTTCGCCCCGCACGTCGACACCGGCGACTTCGTGGTGATCATCAACGCCGGCAAGGTCGCGCTGACCGGCAACAAGCGGCAGACCAAGGTCGCCTACCGGCACTCCGGCTACCCGGGCGGTCTGAAGCAGATCGGTTACGAGGAGCTGCTGACCAAGCGTCCCGAGAAGGCCGTCGAGCTCGCCGTCAAGGGCATGCTCCCGCACAACAAGCTGGCGCGGCAGATCATCAAGAAGCTGAAGGTCTACCCGGGTGCCGAGCACCCGCACGCCGCGCAGCAGCCGAAGCCGTTCGAAATCACCCAGATCGCGCAGTGAGCGCGGGAGAAGGCAGCAGCATGTCCGACATCATCGAGCCCGAGGTCGTCGAGACCGTCGAGGAGCCCGCTGAGACGGTCGTCGTGGTCGAGACGCCCGCGCCGGCCCCGGTCCGCGCCCCGCGTCCCGGTGACCGTCCGATCCAGACTGTGGGCCGCCGCAAGGAGGCCATCGTCCGGGTGCGTCTCGTGCCCGGCACCGGCAAGATCGTCTGCAACGGCCGTGAGCTGGAGAACTACTTCCCGAGCAAGGTGCACCAGCAGCTCATCCGTGAGCCGCTGATCACCGCCGAGAAGGCCGAGCAGTTCGACGTCATCGCGAACCTGCGCGGTGGCGGCATCACCGGCCAGGCGGGTGCCCTGCGCCTCGGCATCGCCCGCGCCCTCATCACGAACGAGCCCGACGACCGTCCGGCCCTGAAGAAGGCCGGCTTCCTCACCCGTGACGCGCGGGTCAAGGAAAGCAAGAAGTACGGCCTCAAGAAGGCCCGCAAGGCTCCGCAGTACTCGAAGCGCTGACGTTGCGCCGCTTCTGACGAACGGCCGGGTGCCCTCCTCCGGGGGCCGCACCCGGCCGTTGCGTGTTTTCCGCCAGCCGCGCGCGTTGGTCTCTCCGACCCGCGCGACGGTGCCGGCATCCGTACGTTGTCCAGGCCACCCGGTCGACGGCCGTCGTCCAGCAGCAGCGTTCCGGACCCGCGATCCCCCTCAGCCACCGGGTCCCGGCCGCGATACTCCCCAACTAGCACTCCGGGCCGCCCAATCCAGCACATGCTTTCGGAGGGGACGAGGCACCGGCGAAAGGAAGCCGCAATGGCGCGACTCTTCGGCACCGACGGCGTACGCGGACTCGCGAACGGCGATCTCACGCCGGAACTCGCTGTCTCGGTCGCGGTCGCGGCCGCCCGCGTGCTCATCGAAAGCGACCGCAGTCACCAACCCCTCGCGATCGTCGGGCGCGACCCGCGGGCCAGCGGCGAGATGCTGGAGGCCGCTGTCGTGGCGGGCCTGGCCAGCGCGGGCGCCAACGTCGTCCGGGTCGGAGTGCTGCCCACCCCGGCGGTCGCGTTCCTGGTCGGCCAGACCAACGCGGACCTCGGAGTGATGCTGTCGGCCTCGCACAACCCGATGCCGGACAACGGCATCAAGCTGTTCGCCGCGGGCGGCAACAAGCTCCCCGACGAGCTGGAGCAGCGCATCGAGGCGGCCATCGCGGACGGGCACGGCCTGATCGGCCGCCCCACCGGCGCCGGGATCGGCCGGGTGCACGACCTGCTGGACGGTGGCGAACACTACGTCAAGCATCTCGTCGCCTCGGTCCCGCACAGCCTGTCGGGGATCAAGGTCGTGGTCGACTGCGCCAACGGTGCGGCCAGCGAGGTCGGCCCCGTGGCGTACCAGGAGGCGGGGGCGGAAGTCATCGCCATCCACGCCCAGCCGGACGGGCTCAACATCAACGACAACTGCGGCTCCACCCACCTGGACGCGGTCCGGGCGGCCGTGCTCGCCGAGGGCGCCGCCCTCGGCCTCGCCCATGACGGCGACGCCGACCGGTGCCTCGCGGTCACCGCGTCCGGCGAGGTCGTCGACGGCGACCAGATCATGGCGATCCTCGCGCTGGCGATGCGTGACGCCGGGACGCTGACCGCCGACACCCTGGTCGCCACGGTCATGAGCAACCTGGGGCTGCGGCTGGCGATGAAGCAGGCCGGCATCCGGCTGCTCGAGACCAAGGTCGGCGACCGGTACGTGCTGGAGGAGCTGCAGAACGGCAAGCTGGCCCTCGGCGGCGAGCAGAGCGGGCACATCGTCATGCCCGCGTACGCCACGACCGGCGACGGCGTACTGACCGGCCTGCACCTCATGGCGCGGATGGCCGCGACCGGCCAGAGCCTCGCGGACCTCGCCGCGGTCGTGCACAAGCTGCCCCAGGAGCTGATCAACGTACGGGTGGCCGACCGGCAGGCGGGCGCGGCGGCCCCGGCGGTGCAGACCGCCGTGGCGGAGGCCGAGCAGGAGCTGGGTGAGACCGGCCGAGTGCTGCTGCGCCCCTCCGGAACGGAGCACCTGGTCCGGGTCATGGTGGAGGCGGCCACCCAGGAGCAGGCGCGGGCGGTCGCGGAGCGGATCGCCGACAAGGTGCGCACGGCCAGCCCGGCCTGACGCCTGGGCCCGCGTCGGCGGTCCAAGGCTTCAGGCCAGCATGCGCAGGCGGCGGGCGGCCTCGTCGATGACCTCCTCGCGCTTGCAGAACGCGAACCGGACCAGCCGCCGACCCTCCTCCTGGTGGTCGTAGAACACCTGGGTCGGCACCGCCACCACGCCGCAGCGTTCCGGCAGCGACCGGCAGAAGTCGACGCCGTCGCTGCCGCCGAGCCCGGTGATGTCCGTGGTGACGAAGTACGTCCCCTCGGCGGGGAGCACCGCGAACCCGGCATCGGCCAGCCCGGCCACCAGCCGGTCCCGCCGGCGTTGCAGGCTGTCCCGGAACTGCGCGAAGTAGGCGTCGGGGAGGTTCAGCGCGACCGCCACGGCGGGCTGCAGCGGGCCCGCGTTGACGAACGTCAGGAACTGCTTGACCCTCAGCACCGCGGACACCAGCGGCGCTGGTCCGGTGGCCCAGCCGACCTTCCAGCCGGTACACGAGAAGGTCTTGCCCGCCGAGGAGATCCGGAGGGTGCGCTCCCGCATTCCCGGCAGGGTGGCCAGCGGGACGTGCGGTGCGGTGGCGTCCGTGAAGACCAGGTGCTCGTACACCTCGTCGGTCACCGCGTACACGTCGTGCTCGCGGCACAGGTTCGCGATGAGGGTGAGCTCGGCCGCGGTGAACACCTTGCCGGTCGGGTTGTGCGGCGAGTTGAGCAGGACCAGCCGGGTACGTGGCCCGAACGCGGCACGCAGCTCGCCTTCGTCGAAGCGGTACCGGCCGTCGGCCCCGGGGCGCAGCGTCACCGGGCGGCGGACCGCACCGGCCAGGGTGATCGAGGCCGCGTACGAGTCGTAGTACGGCTCGAAGCACACCACCTCGTCGCCCACCTCGCACAGGGCGAGGATGCTGGCCGCGATCGCCTCGGTGGCCCCCGCGGTGACCGCCACCTCGGTGTCCGGGTCCCGGGTCAGCCCCCAGAAGCGCTGCTCGTGGGCCGCGATGGCGGTACGCAACGCCGGTATGCCGGGCAGCGGCGGATACTGGTTCGCGCCGGAGAGCAGCGCCTGCTGCGCTGCCGCGAGCATCTCCGGCGGGCCGTCCGTGTCCGGGAAGCCCTGCCCGAGGTTGACCGCGCCGGTGCGTACGGCGAGCGCGGACATCTCGGTGAAGATGGTGGTGCCGAACGGGCGCATACGGCCGACGAGCGGGTCGGCCGGGATCGACGTCGTCACGGCGCCAGCCTACGGGGGCGACGCCGCGTCGTGAACGCCCCGAGAGCTGTGCGGTGTGCGGCGCGTCCGGATGCTAGATGATCACCTTGATGCAGGACGCGGTCGCGAACCTGCCCTCGCGGGTGCGCTGGGCGACCTCGTCGCCGTCGACCGTGGCCCGGCAGCTGATGGTGCCCGAGTCCGTGCTGCTGCGGATGGCGGTGACCGACACCAGCGCAGAGCCCTTCATGGTGACCTTCTTGTGCCAGGGCAGCTTGACGTTGCTCTCCCGCTCGGGGGTGTCGCCGAGCTTCTTGGTGTAGATGATGTCCGCCCGGCCGTCGCCGCTGACCTCGTACTCGACCGTGATCTCCTTGCCGTTGGCGCCGGGGAGGTTGGGCAGGTCGGTCGGCAGGTCGGTGGGCAGGGTCGGCAGGTCGGTCGGCAGGTCCGTGGGTACGTTCGGCAGGTCCGGGACCTGCGTCGGGAAGGTCGGGAAGTCGGAAACCGCGTCCTTGGCCTTGTCGGCGACCCGGTTGACCGCCAGGACACCGGCCGTCACGGCGCCGCCGCACAGCAGCAGCGTGACCGCCAGGATCACCGCGATGATCGGGGCGTTGCTGCGCCGCGGCGGGGGCACTGGTGGGCCGTAGCCCGGCTGCGCGTATCCGGGCTGGCCGGGCCCGGGCTGGCCGTAGCCGGGCGGCGGGTAGCCGGAGCCCTGGGGGTCGTGGCCGGGCGGCGGGTACCCGGGCTGGCCGTAGCCCTGAGGGCCGGAGCCCGGGCCGTAGCCGGACGGGTCCTGGCCCGCAGGGGGCTCGTAGCCGTGGCCCGGGGTGCCCGTCACGGTGGGGAACTTGGAAGTCGGGGGGTACTGCTCCTGGCGGACCTGCGGCAGCGAGGCGTACCCGGGCTGGAACGTCGGTGGCTGCGGTGGCTGGTCCGCTGGTGCGGAGAGCGCGTCGCCGGCCGCGGGGTACGGCTGTGGCGCGAGCGCGTCGCCCGACGGTGCCGACCACGGGTTGCCGGATACCGGCGCGGGAGCCGTCGGGTCGTCGGAGCCAGGGGGAGTCGACGGCTGCTGGGGCTCTGGGGGTTGGTTGTCGCTCAAGGTCTCTCCCGGTGCACGCAGTCGTGGCGGTAGCCGACGGTACGCCTGCCCCGCCACCCGGCGGCAGGCGACGTGGCCGGTCCGGCTGTATGCGGGGTGGGCGCCGGTAGGGTTCCGGGTTGGCCGAACGGCCATTTCGCTCAGGTTCGATGCGTGAAAGTGGCTACTTCGCGCAAGACGCGTGAGCGATCGTCCGCTACGCTGCCCCACATGTGTGGGATCGTGGGATACGTAGGTAGCCGCCCGGCGCTCGGCATCGTCCTCGACGGGCTGCGGCGGCTGGAGTACCGGGGATACGACTCGGCGGGTGTCGCCGTCATCAGCAACGGGTCCGTGCGGATGGAGAAGCGCGCGGGCAAACTCGCCAACCTGGAGAAGGCGCTGGCCGATCGGGGTGCCGACGGGATCGCGGCCGGATCCACCGGCATCGGGCACACCCGCTGGGCGACGCACGGCGGGCCGACCGACCGCAACGCCCACCCGCACCTGTCCGCCGACGGCCGGGTCGCGGTGATCCACAACGGCATCATCGAGAACTTCACCCGGCTGCGTGCCGAACTCCAGGCCACCGGCGTCGAGTTCGCCAGCGACACCGACACCGAGTGCGCCGCGCACCTGCTGGCCGCCGAGATGCGCGAGTTGCGGGCGGCCGGTGCGGAGGGGCCACCGGCCCTGGCTGAGGGCATGCGGCGGGTCTGCCGCCGCCTCGAGGGTGCGTTCACCCTGCTGGCGGTCGACGTGGCGGTGCCGGACGCGGTGGTCGGCGCCCGGCGAAACTCCCCGCTGGTGGTGGGCCGGGGCGAGGGCGAGAACTACCTCGCCAGCGATGTGTCGGCCTTCATCGAGCACACCCGCGAGGCGGTGGAACTGGGCCAGGACCAGGTCGTCCTGATCACCCCGGGGGGCATCGAGATCACCGATTTCGACGGGCAGCCGTCCGCCGGCAAGGACTTCCACATCGACTGGGACGCCTCGGCCGCCGAGAAGGGCGGCTACGAGTACTTCATGCTCAAGGAGATCGCCGAGCAGCCCCAGGCGATCCACGACACCCTGCTCGGCCGGCTCTCCGAGCGCGGTGAGATCGTCCTCGACGAGGTCCGCCTGACCGACCAGGACCTGCGCGACGTCGACAAGGTGTTCATCGTCGCGTGCGGTACGGCATACCACTCCGGGCTGGTCGCCAAGTACGCCATCGAGCACTGGACCCGGATCCCGTGCGAGGTCGAGCTGGCCAGCGAGTTCCGCTACCGCGACCCGGTGCTCGACCGGTCGACCCTGGTCGTCGCGATCAGCCAGTCCGGCGAGACCATGGACACCCTGATGGCCCTGCGGCACGCCAAGGAACAGAAGGCCCGCGTGCTGGCCATCTGCAACACCAACGGGTCGACGATCCCCCGCGAGTCCGACGCGGTGCTCTACACCCACGGCGGCCCGGAGATCGCGGTCGCCTCCACCAAGGCGTTCCTCACCCAGCTGGTCGCGTGTTACCTGATCGGCCTGCACCTCGCCCAGGTCCGCGGCGTCATGTACGCCGACGAGGTGGCCGCGGTCGTCTCCCGCCTGATGGAGACTCCCGACCGTCTGCGGGAGCTGCTCGACACCATGGAGGACGTCCGGCAGTTGGCCCGCGACCTCAAGACCGCGTCCACGATCCTGTTCATCGGCCGGCACGTCGGCTATCCGGTGGCACTGGAGGGTGCGCTCAAGCTCAAGGAGCTGGCGTACATGCATGCCGAGGGGTTCGCGGCCGGTGAGCTCAAGCACGGCCCGATCGCGCTGATCGACGAGGGCACCCCGGTGGTGTGCGTGGTGCCCTCGCCTGCCGGGCGCGGGGTGCTGCGGGACAAGGTGGTCTCCAACATCCAGGAGGTCCGCGCGCGGGGCGCCCGCACGATCGTCATCGCGGAGGAGGGCGACGAAGCGGTGCGCCCGTTCGCCGATCACCTCATCGAGGTGCCGCGTACCCCCACGCTGCTGGCCCCGCTGATGACCACCGTGCCGCTGCAGATCCTCGCCTGCGAGATCGCCTCCGCCCGCGGCCACGACGTCGACCAGCCGCGCAACCTGGCCAAGTCGGTCACCGTGGAGTGACATCGCGGCCCAGCGTGATGTTCGTGATCGCGTCCAGCGCCGGGCGGCCTCGGTCCCAGTAGCCGAGGTGCCCGGCGTCGGGCTGGCTTTCGAAGAGCCGGGCACCGAACGCCGGGTCGCTCGGATTGCGCCCGAACCACAGATCGTCCTCCGGGCGGCCGAACGCGAGCGCGGCACCGAGCCCCGGCACGGTGGCCGCGACGGCGAGATCGGCCGCCAGGCCGCGTGGCGCCAGCGCGGCGTACTGGATGATGTCCGACCGGGAGGTCGACGACCACACGTGCCCGGTGGGCATGCTCAGCGCGCCCGCGGAGTCCACACCGACGCCGGGCGAGCCCACGAAGATCACGTCGTCGGCCGCCAACCCCGGCTCGGCCGCCGCGCGGCCCACGACCAGCGAGCCGTAGCTGTGCCCGAGGACGGTCCGGTGCGCCCGGTGTCCCTCGTGGGCGGCATCCAGCCCATCCTGGAAGCGGCGCAACCGGACCGCGCCCGCCTCCGCGCGCCCGGCGCCCGCGGCCTCGTCCACAAAGTCCGGCGCGTCGTAATCCAGCCACAGCACCGCGCTCGTCGCCGCGGCCGGGGCCAGCCGCCCCGCCTGGGCCGCGACGCGCTCCGCGTGCCGCAGCTCACCGTCGTACGAGGCGAGTCCCGCGGTCATGCCGGGAACATGGGTGAGCACGTGGTCGGCCCGGTCCGGGTCGCCGAGCGCCATCACCACCCGGCCCTCGCCCGTGAGATCCAGCCGGAGCAGATATGCCCGCGGCCCGGCATCGTCGGCGAGCCGGTCGGCCAGCGCGGCCAGGCCCTCGCGGAGGCCGCGCAGCCGCTTGCGCTCGCCGCCTCGCGCATGCCGGAGCGACCGGTCCAGTTCGGCGCGCCGCTGATCCAGCAGCAACCGGTTGGCGAGGTCACGGTCGGCGGCGGGCAGGCCGTCCAGTGTGGCCATCACGGCTGGTTCCGTGGCGGTCGACCACAGGCGCTGGGCCGGGGTCAGGGTTGCCCACCAGGCGCGGACCTCGGCGGGGGAGGCGGTGCAGGAGGGCAGGGGCGTGCCCTCCGGTGGTAGCGCCGCCAGGGGCCCGGCTCTGCCGGTGCTGCCGGGGGTTGCCGCGATGAGTGCTCCGACCGCTGCGCTCAGGTCGGCCAGCCGTCGCGTCGCCACGCCGTCCGCCGTGGCGGCGACGGACAATGCGGCGGTGAGGGCGGTGCCAGCCTCTGCCCGGGCCGCATTCGCCCCGGCCGTCGATGCCGCTGTCTGTGCCACGGTTGCCCCGGACGGGGCGGCCTGGGGTGTGGGACCCGGCCGGAGGGTGCCCTCGTCGTCGAAACTCGCCCCGGCCCGCCCGGCCGCGGCAACTGCCGTGGCCAGCAGCGCACGGGCGCGGGTCAGCGCCCCGGCGAACTCGTTCAGCGCCTGGTCGGCGCGGTAACAGGCGAGCCCCAACACCGCCAGCCCACGCCGTAACCGGGTCAGCCGCGCGAGCGCGGCCAGGGCCGCGGCGCCCGACCACGATGACCCGAGCCGGGCCATGTGGCCGGCGAGCTCCGCGGACCGGAGCCCGGTGGCGGCGGCCTGGGACCGCCACGCGAGGGACCCGCCCTCCCAGCGGGCCGGGTCGGTCGCCCGCAGCCTGGCGAAGGTCACGGCACTCATCGTGGGCCGTGCGGCGTCGCCGTCGAGACGATCGGGATGGTGCTGAACGGCGGTCCGGGGCAGGGCCGCGAGGCGGTCGCGCGGCTGAGCCGGGCCGCGGCCCGGGCGTCTGCATCGTCGTACCCGGCCGCGGCGATGAGCAGGTCGTGACCGGTTTCCTCAAGACCGGCGGCGAGCGCAGCGGCGAACCTGCGGCAATCGTCGGCCAGGGCGGCGACGGCGCCGGAGGTGTCCCACCGGGGGACCGTCACGGTGGGTGGTGGCGGCGTCTCGGCGGCAACGCGGGCGCCGGTCGCGCTGAGCTCACGGGCCGCGCGGCGCAACTCGTCGGTATCGACGTCCAGGTCGGCTGTCATCGGCAACCTCCGGGTGGGGAAACGGGACGGGACCGACCGTAGGGGTCGGGTGGGACGGGAATGGCGGCCTGTGGACGGCCGGCTCCGGCCGTACCGATGGCTGTCCACAGGCCTTGCCACGACGGGCGGTGACCCATTTGCCGGACGGCCGCGCCCACTAGGGTTGGCCCTGTGATCGTGTCTGTCGGCATTGATGTCGTCCTGGTGGACCGTTTCGCCCGGGCCCTGGAGCGGACGCCCCTGCTGGCGGACCGGTTGTTCACGGATTCGGAGCGGCTGACCCCGTCGGGCAATCCGCGCTCCGCGGAGTCGCTGGCCGCGCGGTTCGCGGCCAAGGAGGCCGTCGCCAAGGCGCTCGGTGCCCCCGCCGGGCTGCGCTGGCACGACTGCGAGATCGTCTCGGACCCGGACGGGCGGCCGTGGTTGACGGTTTCCGGTACGGTCGCCGCGGTCGCCGCGGAGCGCGGTGTGAACCGCTGGCACCTGTCGCTGTCGCACGACGGCGGCATCGCCTCCGCGATGGTCGTCGCGGAGGAATGACCAGTTCATCGGGCGGCGTCCGGAAACTGTCGGACCCCGGGCATACAACTGGCGCGACACCGAGGGCGAGGAGTGCGATGCGGCAGGCGTGGCGGGTGGCGGAGGTCAGGGCGGCCGAGCGGGCGCTGATGGCGACCCTGCCGGAAGGCACGCTCATGCAGCGGGCCGCGGCGGGACTGGCTCGCCGGTGCGCGCTGCTGCTCAAGGAGCGCGGCGGGGTTCGCGGCGCCCGGGTGCTGCTCCTGGTCGGCAGCGGCGACAACGGCGGCGACACCCTGTTCGCGGGCGCGGCACTGGCCGCGCGGGGCGCGGCTGTGCGGGCGCTGCTGCTGCGGCCGGACCGGGTCCATCTCGCGGGTCTCGCGGCGCTGCGCGACGCCGGTGGCTGCACCGTACGGGAGCTGCCCGAGCACGTCGACCTCGTGCTCGACGGCATCGTCGGCATCGGAGCCAGTGGCGGGCTGCGGGCGCCCGCCACGGAGCATGTCGCCCGGCTCGGCGAGCTGCGTGCCCGCGACGGCGCCCGCCCGCCCGTGATCGCGGTCGATGTGCCCAGCGGCGTCGCGGTGGACACCGGCGACGTGCCGGGGGCGGCGGTCACCGCGGACGTCACGGTCACGTTCGGCTGCCTCAAGCCCGCCCATCTGGTCGGCCCCGCCGCCGCCCGCGCGGGCCACGTCGAGCTGGTCGATATCGGACTCGGCCCGGTGCTGCGGGGCGATCCGGCGATCCGCGTCCCGGACGCCGCCGACATCGCGGCGTGGTGGCCGCAGCCCGGACCGGCCGCCGACAAGTATTCGCGCGGCGTGGCCGGGGTCGCCACCGGCTCCGGGCGGTATCCGGGCGCCGCGATCCTGTCCGTGGCCGGTGCGCTGGCGGGCCCGACCGGCCTGATCCGGTTCGCGGGCAGCGCCCACGCCGAGGTCGTCCGCGCGCACCCGTCCGTGGTCGCGGTGCCCCGGGTGGCCGACGCCGGTCGTGTGCAGGCGTGGGTCTGCGGCTCCGGGCTGGGCACGGGCGACGACGCGCGCACCGAACTGCGCAGCGTCCTGGCCTCGGCGGTGCCGGTGCTGCTGGATGCGGACGCGCTGACCCTGTTGGTCGACGGCCAGCACGCCAGCGACCTGCGCCGCGACGCCCCGCTGGTGATCACCCCGCACGACGGCGAGTTCGCCCGGCTGGCAGGCGAGGCGCCCGGGGCGGACCGGATCGGCGCCGCCTGCAAGCTGGCCGCGTGGATCAACGGGGTCGTGCTGCTCAAGGGCGACCGCACGATCGTCGCCACGCCCGCTGGTGAGGTGTGGGTGAATCCGACAGGCAGCCCCGCCCTGGCCACCGCGGGCAGCGGCGACGTGCTGGCGGGCCTGCTGGGCTCCCTGCTGGCCGCCGGGCTGGCGCCCGAACGCGCAGCGGTCGCCGCGGCGTACGTGCACGGGCTGGCCGGGCGGCGGGCGGCGCTGGACGGCCCGGTCACCGCGCCGGACGTGGCGGCCGCGCTGCGCCCCGTGCTGGCCGACCTGCTGGCCTGATGTCCCCCAGGCTGCTCAGTAGGCTGGTGCCCATGTGGCAGGCCGAGGTCCGGATCGATCTGGACGCCATCCGGGACAACGTGGCGACGCTGCGCGCCCTGACCACCGCCGAGATCATGGCCGTGGTCAAGGCCGACGGGTACGGGCACGGCTCGCTGCCTGCGGCCCGTGCCGCGGTGGCGGGCGGCGCGACCTGGCTCGGGGTGTGCACCCTCGACGAGGCGCTGGAGCTGCGCCGCGGCGGGCTCCGCGTGCCGGTCCTGGCCTGGCTGGTCGCCCCCGGGCTGCCGCTGGAGCAGGGCGTCGCCGCAGACATCGACCTGAACGCGGCCAGCACCAGCCAGCTCGCGGAGGTGGTGACCGCCGCGCGCCGCGCCGGGCGTCCGGCCCGGGTGCACCTCAAGCTGGACACCGGCCTGGCGCGCGGCGGTGCGCCGCTGGCCCAGTGGCCGCCACTGCTCGAGGCGGCAGGCAAAGCCCAGGCCGACGGCGACGTGGAGGTCGTCGGTGTGTGGAGCCATTTCGCCTGCGCCGACGTGCCGGGCCACGAGTCGATCGACCGGCAGCTCGCGTCGTTCGCGGAAGGGCTGGCGCTGGCCGAGCGGTACGCCATCGCGCCGCGGTACCGGCACATCGCCAACTCGGCGGCGTTGCTGACCCGCCCCGACGCCCACTACGACCTGGTCCGGGCCGGTATCGCGATCTACGGGCTGTCACCGCTGCCCACGGAGCACGCATCCGGGCTGCGTCCGGCGATGAGCGCCCGGGCCCGGGTCTCGCTCACCAAACGGGTCCCGGCCGGGCAGGGCGTGGGGTACGGCCTGACCTACGTGACGCCGCGTGAGTCCACGCTGGCCCAGGTGCCGCTCGGCTACGGCGACGGAGTGCCCCGGCACGCCTCGAACGTGGGGCCGGTCCGGCTCGGTGGCCGCAACCGGACCATCGCGGGCCGGGTGAGCATGGACCAGCTCGTGATCGACTGCGGGGACGATCCGGTTGCACCGGGGGACGTCGCCACCCTGTTCGGTCCGGGCGACGACGGGGCGCCGACGGCCGACGACTGGGCGGCCGCTGTCGGCACGATCAGCTACGAGATCGTGACCCGGTTCGGCAGCTCCCGGGTGCCGCGGGTGTATGACGGCGACGCCGGGGTGCCGACGGCGGAGGCGGCCGGGGAGGCCCAGTGAGCCGGGGAGGCCCAGTGAGCAGTGCACAGACCCGACGGTCCGCCACCTCGCGGAGCCGGGCGAAGAAGGTCGGCATCGTCGGTGCCGTCATCGGTGTGGCGGCTGCCGGGCTGGCCGCCGCGGTCGCCACGGAGCGGGCGATCGTCCGCAAGTCGGTCACCGCGCCCGGCGACCCGTACGCGAACGAGCCGTTCGGGGACCAGCCGTTCGACACGGAGCTGACCGTGACCGCCGCGGACGGCACCGACCTGCACGTCGAGATCGTCGAGCCTCGGGTGCCCGGCAACCGGCCGACGATCGTCTTCGTGCACGGGTACGCGCTGGACATGGGCACCTTCTACTTCCAGCGCAAGGCGCTCGCCGAGCAGGGCGACTACCGGATGGTCTTCTACGACCAGCCCGGGCACGGCCGCTCCGGGCTGCTCAACTCGGGGGACTACGACATCGCCGCGCTGGGCCGCTCACTGGCCGCGGTCCTGGACGCGACGGTGCCGGACGGGCCGATCGTCCTGGTCGGGCACTCCATGGGCGGCATGACGCTCATGGCCTTCGCGGAGCACTATCCACAGTGGTTCGGCGACCGGGTGACGGGGGTGGTCCTGATCTCCACCTCCGCGAGCCTGATCGACAAGACCAAGATCGGCGTGCCGACGTTGCTGGCCCGCGCCAGTGCGCCGTTCTTTCCGGTGTGGGGTGGGGCCGCCCGGATCGGCGGCGGCGCGATCGACCGTGCCCGGCTGGCCGCCTCGGACCTCGCCTGGCTGCTGACCCGCCGGTACGGTTTCGGCGACCCACGCCCAAGCGCGTCGCTGGTCACGTTCGTGGAGGCGATGAACTCCAGGACGTCGGTCGAGACGCTGACCAAGTATCTGCGCACCCTCTACACGCACAACCGCTTCCCGGCGCTGACGCCGCTGCGCGGTGTGCCGGTGCTGGTGATCGTGGGAACGAAGGACTACCTCACGCCGGTGGCGCACTCGGAGGAGATCCTGAAGTACCTGCCCGAGGCGAAGCTCGTCAAGATCGACAACAGTGGGCACGTCGTCATGCTCGAGCGCTCCGACGAGGTCAACGCCGCCCTGGACGCCTTCCTGGCGGTGATTCCATGATCACTACCGGGATCCGGCTGACCACGGTGGACGACACCCGGCGGTTCGGCCGGTGGCTCGCCACCCTGCTGCACCGCGGTGACCTCGTGCTGCTCACCGGGCCGCTGGGCGCGGGCAAGACGGCACTGACCCAGGGCATCGGTGCGGGCCTGGGGGTGCGTGGTGACATCACCTCACCGACCTTCGTCATCGCCCGGGTACACCGGCCGGATCCGGCCCGCGGTGGCCGGGTCGCGCTGGTGCACGCGGACGCGTACCGGCTGGGGGATGCGGCCGACCCGCGGGCCGAGATCGACGACCTCGACCTGGACGAGTCCGCCTCGGACTCCGTCACGGTGGTCGAATGGGGCGAGGGCCTGGCCGAGCAGCTCAACGACGAATACCTCCAGGTCCGGATCGACCGCCTGGACGACGACACCCGGGTCGTGGACCTCATCGCCCACGGCGGCGCCTGGCCGCAGCGGCTGGCCGTCGCTGACGCGGCGGCCGTGACGCGAGGCCCGGCGCCCGAGGACCTGACGGCCGCCCCGGAAGAACCGGCGGCCGTGGACCGGGCTGCTCGGGCGGAAGGACCGGCGGCCGTGGACCGGGCTGCCACCAGGGGAGGGCCGGCGGATCTGGACCGCACGGCCGAGACGGAGAGGCTGGATTCGTGAATCTGACCGGGATGCTGCCCGACGGCTGGCGCGCGGAACTCGAGCCGCTGCTCGATGACGACGCCACGGCGGCCCTCGGGGCGTTCGTCGCCGAGCAGTATCGCGACCACACCGTGTATCCGCCGATCGAGGACCTGTTCGCCGCGTACCGGCTGTGCCCGCCCGAGCAGACCCGGGTGCTCATTCTCGGCCAGGACCCGTACCACGGGCCGGGGCAGGCGCACGGGCTCAGCTTCAGCGTCCGCGCCGGGGTGCGCATCCCGCCCTCGCTGCGCAACGTCTTCGCGGAGCTGCACGACGACCTGGGCATTTCACCGGCCACCACCGGGGACCTGACCGGCTGGGCGAGCCAGGGGGTGCTGCTGCTCAACGCGGTGCTGACGGTCCGGGCCGGCGCGGCGGCCTCGCATGCGGGCAAGGGCTGGGAGGCGTTCACGGACGCGACCATCCGTGCGCTGAACGCCCGCCCCGAACGGGTGGTCTTCCTGCTCTGGGGCGGGTACGCCCGCAAGAAGGCCGCACTGGTCACGAACCCGGCGCACGTCGTGCTCGAGGCGGGCCATCCCAGCCCGCTCAATCCGCGCGGCTTCCGGGGTGCGCGACCGTTCAGCGCGGCGAACCAGGCGCTGACCGAGGCGGGCCGTCCGGTGGTCGACTGGGATCCGCGCGTCATTGCCCCGGAACCAGCCGGTTAGGGTGTTGACGTGCTGGTTCTCGCCTTGGACACCTCCACCCCCGCGGTGACCGCCGCCCTGGCGGAGGTGACCGACGACGGGATGCGGGGCGTGGCGGAGCGCCGTACGGTCGATCCGCGGGCCCACGGCGAACTGCTGGCCCCGCAGATCGCGACGCTGCTGGCCGACGCGGGCGCCGCCCCCCGCCAGTTGGGGGCGATCGTCGCCGGGTTGGGTCCGGGCCCGTTCACCGGGCTGCGGGTCGGCCTGGTCACGGCCGCGGTCATGGCGCAGGCCCTCGACATCCCGGCGTACGGGGTGTGCTCGCTGGACGCGCTCGGCCGTGCGGCGGGACCGGGCCGGGTGCTGGTGGCCACGGACGCGCGGCGCCGCGAGGTGTACACCGCCACGTACACCGACGGTGTGCGTACCGGCGGGCCGGACGTGGCCCGCCCGGCCGACGTCGTCGTGGACGCCGACCGCGCGGTCGGCGAGGGTGCCCTGCAGTACAGCGAGGTGTTCGGCCTGCCGATCGACGACCGCCTGCGGTACCCGCCCGGCGAGGCGCTGATCGCCCTCGCCGCGGACCGGGTGCGCACCGGCGCGCCCCACGAGCAGCTGATTCCGCTGTACCTGCGTCGCCCCGATGCCGTCGCGTCCTCGGCGCGCAAACCCGTACTGCGGTGATCCAGCTCGAACGCTTCCGCTGGTGGCACGTCGAGCAGGTGCTACCGATCGAGACGGACCTGTTCGGCGCGGAGAAATGGTCCGCGGCCATGTTCTGGAACGAGCTGGCCCAGCGCCACCACTACCTGGTCGCCACGGAGGACGACGCGGTGCTCGGGTACGCGGGGCTGGCCGTCATGGGCCCCGACGAGTCCTGGGTGCAGAACATCGCGGTCCGCCGGGACGCGCAGCGCCGGGGGATCGGCCGTCAACTGCTGGAGGCGCTGCTCGACGAGGCGCAGCGGCGCGGCGTCCACAAGGTGCTGCTGGAGGTGGCCGTGGACAACGCCCCCGCCCAGCGGCTGTACGCCACCTACGACTTCGAGCCGGTCGGCATCCGCCGCGGCTACTACCAACCCAGCAACACCGACGCCCTGGTGATGATGCGCAATGCCTGACGAGCCCCTGGTCCTCGGGATCGAGACCTCCTGCGACGAGACCGGTGTCGGCATCGTGCGCGGGCACACCCTGCTGGCTGACGCTCTCGCGTCGAGCGTGGACGAGCATGCCCGCTACGGCGGTGTGGTGCCCGAGGTGGCCAGCCGCGCCCACCTCGAGGCGATCGTCCCGACGATGCGACGCGCGCTCGCCGACGCGGGGGTCACCCTGGCCGACATCGACGCGATCGCGGTGACGGCCGGGCCGGGCCTGGCGGGCGCGCTGCTCGTCGGCGTCGCCGCCGCCAAGGGGTACGCGCTGGCCGCCGACAAGCCGGTGTACGGGGTCAACCACCTCGCCGCCCACGTCGCCGTCGACACCCTGGAACACGGTCCGCTGCCCGAGCCCGCCGTGGCCCTGCTCGTCTCCGGCGGACACTCGTCGCTGCTGCTCGTCGATGACCTCACGGCCGGGGTCACCCCGCTGGGCGCGACGATCGACGACGCGGCGGGGGAGGCGTTCGACAAGGTGGCGCGGCTGCTGGGGATGGGTTTTCCCGGCGGCCCGGTGATCGACCGGACGGCCCGGGACGGCGACCCGGCGGCGATCCCGTTCCCGCGGGGGCTCACCGCGCCGAAGGATCTGGCCGCGCACCGCTTCGACTTCTCCTTCTCGGGGCTCAAGACCGCCGTGGCGCGCTGGGTGGAGGCGCGCGAGCGCGGCGGGGAGCCTGTACCGGTGGCGGATGTGGCCGCCAGCTTCCAGGACGCCGTCTGTGATGTGCTCACCGCCAAGGCGCTCGACGCCTGCCGTACGCATGGGGTGCAGACCCTCGTCATCGGTGGCGGGGTCGCGGCCAACTCCCGCCTGCGCGTGCTCGCCGAACAGCGCGCGGCCCGGCACGGCATCCAGGTCCGGGTCCCCCGGCCCCAGCTGTGCACGGACAACGGCGCCATGGTGGCCGCGCTCGGCGCGCATCTGGTCGCCGCGGGGGTCGCGCCCAGCGGCCTGGACCTGCCGGCCGATTCGGCCCTGCCATTGACCACCGTCACAGTTCCCGGGTGATTATGCTCAGCTCATGATCGCGCGGATGTGGGAGGTACGGGCCCTGGGCAGCGGCTTCGACGAGCTGCTGAGCTGGGTCTGCGACGAGGCGCTGCCCACGATCGAGGTGTTGCCGGCGCACGTGTCCAGCGAGGTCTACTCGTCCACGGACCACCGCATCGTCGTCATCTCGACATGGCGCCATGACCCGGTCGCGTTGCCGGCCCCACCCGATCGCCTGGTGGCCCGGGCGCCCCATGTCTGGGACTTCACCCCGGTCGACCGCTGAGGTCCCGAAGGTGTGATCGCCGCTTGCGCGGCCACTGCCGACCGGCTAGCGCAGGGCGACGAAGATCCCCAGCAGGACCAGCGTCAGGACGGCGACGGCGAACACCCACAGCAGTTCCGGGCGCTGAGGCCCGTCGGCCGCCGGCTCGGCGGGCAGGTCACGGACGATGGCGTCCAGCTCGCCGAGGGTACGCGCCTGCGTCACGACGTCGACCCGCTGCGCGAACTCGTCCAGCGTGAGCCGTCCCGCCCCGGTGTGCCGCTCGAGCGCGGCCACGATCCGCTGCCGATCCTCGTCGGACGCCCGCATCTCCACGACCGGCACTGTAGCCGCCTTCCGCGATCAGGGGGATGGCTAGATGAGGGGGTCTTCCAGAAGCCGCTCGAAGGCCAGTTCCGCCGCGCCGATCAGGGCCGCGTCCGTGCCCAGTTCAGGAGTGCGCAGCCGGAGGTGCTCCCGGCAGGCGGGCAGCGCGACCGCGTTCAACCGGCTGCGGATCTGGGCGGCGGCGACCAGGTACACGTCGCGCAGCGTGCCGCCGAAGATGACCGCCTCGGGGTTGAAGATGTTCACCAGGTTGCCCACGCCGAAGCCGATCCAGTCGCCGACCTCGCGCACGGCCTGCCGCGCGATCCGGTCGCCACGCCGGGCCGCGTCCACGACCTCGAGGACGGCCTCGCTGCCGGACTCGTCCTCGCGGTGGGCCAGCCGCAGCAGGGCGTACTCGCCGATCTCGGTCTCCCAGCAGCCGCGTGACCCGCAGCTGCACGGGTGGCCCTGCGGGTTGACCACCATGTGGCCGACCTCCCCGCCGTAGCCGCCGTGCCCGCTGACCCGCCGGCCGCCCGCGATGATGCCGCCGCCGACGCCCACGTCGCCGTACAGATAGATGACGTTGTCGCAGCCGACGGCGGCGCCGCGGCTGTGTTCCACGAGCGCGGACACGTCCGCGACGTTGCCGACGAGGAAGAGTCCCGCGTCGCCGGGGTCGCCGTCGCCCAGCCCGCTGCCGAGTTCACTGCTCAGCTCGCCGCCGAGCTCGGCGCTGAGCGCGCCGGAGACGTTCTCGTCGACCCAGCCGATCGTCGGGGCGAGGCGGACCACGCCGTCGGCGCGGCGCACCATGCCGGCGATGGCCATGCCGCCGCCGACGCACCGGGCGTCGTCGGAGACCGCCCGGTGCATGTCGCGGATGAACCCGGCCAGCGGCTGCACCGCGTCGATCACCTGCATGCCGCGCGGCCGCTCGGCCTCCCGGCGGGCCAGGATGTGGCCGCCCAGGCCGACGCGGGCCGCGCGGATGCGGTCCACCTCGATGCTGATCGCGTACGCGTACACCCGCGCCGACTCGGGCCGGACGACCAGCGACGGTCGTCCGGCCCGGCCGGTTTCGCGCGGGGCTTCCTCACTGATCAGGCCGGCCGTGGCCAGCTCTGCGGTGAGGGCGCCGATGGTGCTGCGGTTGAGCCCCAGCCGGCTGGTCAGTTCCGCCCGGGAGGTGGCCCCGTGCACGTGTACGTACCGGAGCAGGGTCCCGAGGTTGTGCCGGCGGACCTCCTCCTGGCTGGGGCCGGCTCGCATCAGCGCGCCGTCCCCAGACCCAGGATCGTGTTCATCGGTTGCCGGTGGCGGCCGCTCTGCGCCGGGACAGCGCATCGACGCCGGCGGCGGCGAGCAGCACCAGGCCGGTGAAGATGAACTTGGTGCCGGGGCTGAAGTCCATCAGGCCCATGCCGTTGCCGATGACCGCGATGACCGCGCCACCGAGCACGGCATCGATGATCCGGCCCTTGCCGCCGAAGAGGCTGGTGCCGCCGATGACGGCCGCCGCGACCGAGTACAGCAGCACGTCGCTGCCGCCGGACTTCGGGTCGACCGAGCTGGCCCGGCTGGCGGCGATGATGCCGCCGACCGCCGCCATGAACGAGCCGATCATGAAGACCGAGATCCGGATCCGGTCGACCGGGATACCGGCCCGGCGCGCGGCCTCGGTGTTGCCGCCGACCGCGTACACGTGCCGGCCGTAGGTGGTGCGGCCCAGCACGAAGGTCCAGAAGATCGCCGCCACCGCCATGATCGGCACGACGATCGGCACACCCTTGAGGGAGTTGATGGCCGGGTTGATGGCCCGCTCCAGGGTGAGGAAGTAGGTCCCCACGAACACCAGGACGCCGAGGCCGACGACGCGGGCGAACACGATGCCAATCGGGTCGTGGACCAGCCCGCGGGACGCGCGACCGCGCACCTTGATCAGCTGGGCGGCCGCGTAGCCGCCCACCGAGACGACCGCGAGGATCCAGCTCATCGCGACCGACATGTTCTTGTTGGCCAGCGCCAGAACGAACGAGTCGTGGATCGAGATGTTCGTGCCACCGCCCAGCAGCAACAGCAGCACGCCCTGGAAGGCGAGGAAGGCGGCCAGCGTGACGACGAACGACGGGATGCCGACCTTCGCCACCAGGAAGCCCAGCACCGAGCCGATGATTACGCCGGTGATCAGTGCGGCCGGGATGGCGGTGTACCAGCTCCAGCCGTGGTTGGTGAGCAGCACGGCCATGACCGCGCCGCACACGCCGCTGGTGTAGCCCGCGGACAGGTCGATCTCGCCGAGCAGCAGGACGAAGACCAGGCCCATCGAGATGAAGACCACCGCGGCGCCCTGCGAGAAGAGGTTCCCGAAGTTCAGCGCGCTGAGGAACGTGTCCGGGCGGGCGAAGCCGAAGATCACGACGAGGACGACCAGGCCGAGGACGGCGGCCAGGCTGCCGATGTCGCCGCCGCGGACCCGCTGCCAGTAGCTCGTCACGTGGCTGCCGACGGTGGGCTGGACCACCCGGACGCCGCCCACCTCGGTCGTGGTGGTGCTTGTGCTCATCGGTCGTCTCCCGGCGTGATGTCGACGAAGTCGGAGGGCTTCTCGGGCGGCAGGCCGATGTTGCCGCTGCGCCCGGCGGTGATCAGTTCGACGACCTGGGAGTGGGTCACGTCGGTGGTCTTGACCTGGGCCGCCATCCGGCCGAGGTACAGCGCGGCGATCCGGTCGGCGACCGCGAAGACGTCGTTCATGTTGTGCGAGATGAGTACGACGCCGAGGCCGTTGTCGGCGAGCCGGCGGACCAGCTCGAGCACCTGGGCGGTCTGTGCGACACCGAGGGCGGCGGTCGGCTCGTCCAGGATGACGACCCGGCTGTTCCACAGCACCGCCTTGGCGATGGCGACGGTCTGCCGCTGGCCACCGGACAGGCTGGAGACGTGCTGGCGCAGGGACTTCACCGTACGGACGGAGAGGCTCTTGAGCGTCTCGCCGGCCATCTGCTCCATGGTGGGCTCGTCCAGGACGACGCCCCGCTTCTTCTCCCGCCCGAGGAACATGTTCTGGACGATGTCCAGATTGTCGCAGAGCGCGAGGTCCTGGTACACGACCTCGATGCCCAGCGCCGACGCGTCGCGGGGGCTGTGGATCGCTACTTCCTTGCCGTCGAAGAGCACCGATCCCGCATCGATCGAGTAGATGCCGCTGATGCATTTGACCATCGTCGACTTGCCGGCGCCGTTGTCGCCGACGAGTGCGGTGACCTCGCCGGGATAGACGTTCAAGGCGACGTCGTGCAGGACCTGTACGGGGCCGAAACTCTTGTCGACTCCGCGCAGCTCCAGAAGAGGTGTCGCGGCCACGGGTGGTTCTCCTTCGCTGGGTGACCGGGTGCGGGGCGGTGCGCCTGGCGGTGCGCTCCAGGGGGTGGGAGCGACGCCCGGCGCCGCCCACGCTGGTGGGCGTGAGCGGCGCCGTCGTCAGCTGCTGCGACTCAGGTCAGCTGATGCCGGCCTCGGTGCACAGCTTGGCGTACTCACCGGTGCAGAGCTGGTCCTTGGTCACGAAGCCGTCCGCGACAACGTCCTTGACGTTCGCCTTGGTGATGGACTTCGGGGTCAGCAGCACGGACTTGACCTCCTTCTTCGACTCCGGGTCGGTGACCGTGCCGGTGGCGGTGGTCGGCGCCTCGCCCTTGGCCAGCGAGATGGCGAGCGCGGCAGCCGCGTCGGCCTCCTGCTTGATGGCCTTGTAGACGGTCATGCACTGGTCGCCGACGAGGATGTTCTGCAGACCCTGGACGGTGGCGTCCTGGCCGGTGACCGGGACCTGGCCGTTCAGCTTGTTCTTCTTGAGCACCTGGATGGCCGCGTTGCCGAGGCCGTCGTTGGCGGCGAGCACACCCTTGATGTTCTTGTTCTGGGTGAGCATCTGCTCGAAGATCGTGCCGGCCTGCGCGTTGTCCCAGTCCGGAACGGACTGGTTCGGGCCCTTGGTGTACTCGCCCGAGGCGTACTTCGGGTCGAGCTGGGAGTTGTAGCCCTGCGCGAACAGCGTGGCGTTGTTGTCCGTCGGGGAACCGTTCAGCTCCGCGACCACCGGCTTGGTGTACTTCTTGGCGGTCAGGCAGTCGATCAGGCCCTTGCCCTGCAGCTCGCCGACCTTCACGTTGTCGAAGCTGACGTAGTAGTCCGCGCCGCCGTTGAGGGTCAGCCGGTCGTAGTCGACAGTGGCGATACCCGCGGCCTTGGCCTTGTCGAGCACGGCCTTACCGGTCCCGGAGTCCAGGTTGACGATCATCAGGACCTTGACGCCGCTGGAGATCATGCCCTCCGCGATCGTCTGGAACTGGCTCTTGTCACCCTGGGCGTTCTGGATGTCAGCCTGTACGCCGGCCGCGTCGAACGCCGCCTTGAGGTACTTGGGGTCGTCGGTGCCCCACCGCTGCGAGCTGGCGGTGTCCGGCAGGATGACGCCGACCTTGCCGACCGACGACGAGCCGCCGGTGGTGCCGCCGGACTTGTTGTCGTCTTTGCCGCAGGCGGCCATGCTGCCCGCGGCCACCAGGCCGACGGCAGCGAGGGCGAACAGTCCCTTACGCATTCCTGTGTTTCCTTTCGGGGTGATCCGAGGCTTCTCGGACTCTGTGGGTGTGCGCTGCCGGGAGTGTCGCTCCCCAGACGCCGTGGATCAGGAGCCGGTTTGTTGTGTCGGGCAACGTATTCCCGCTGTGCCGCATGGCACAAGATGTGGCGCGGCTCGATTTTGTTGTCCGCGATAACAATCCGGCAACGCGCCTGTGACAGACGGGCTTGCGCCATGTCTGGCGATTCGCTCCCGGCGTTGCCGATCGCTTGAGTTGCCCCACAAAGCGACGCTAGGTCACTCGCGGGTCCCAACTTGCCCGATCTCGGGTAAAAGATCGGGCTCGTGGGGTAACGGTGTCGTAACGGAACCTTTTGCTGGGTGGGTATGTCCAGATCAGGACCGGATTGCCGCGACTGTCGCGGCAGTCAGCCGGACCAGATCGGCGGGCTTGAGCGAAACTTGAAGCCCGCGGCGGCCCGCGGAGATAACCATCTGATCAAGGTCCAGCGCAGAGTCGTCGATTACTGTGGGTAAGCGCCGCCGCTGCCCCAGCGGGCTGATCCCGCCTCGTACGTACCCGCTGCTGCGCTCGGCCGCCGCCCGGTCCGCGAGCGTGGCGCGCTTGCCGCCGACCGCCGCGGCCAGGGCCTTGAGGTCCAGATCGCCGGTCACGGGTACGACCGCGACGGTCAGCTCGCCGTCGACGTCGGTGATGAGCGTCTTGAACAGCCGGTGCGGGTCGACCCCGAGGGCCGCCGCCACCAGGGCGCCGTAGTTCGGCGCGTCCGGCGAGACCTCGTACGGGTGCAGCTCGTACGCCACCTTCTCGGCGCTCAGCAGCGCCGTCGCGGGGGTGCCCGCGCTCTTCTTCGCCACGCGCGAAGGCTAGCGTCCCGCGGCGCCCGCGACGCCGCGCGCCACAGTGTCTCCCGCCGGTTGGTACCCGGCGTCCTCAGTGCGGGGTGGCGATGTCCTCAGTGTGGTGTCGGGGGTCACGGAGCCGCGCACAGCAAGGCCGTCGGCGCATCCGCGATCCGGGTCAGCACCAGCGACGCGGCGTTCGGACCGGACAGTCGCAGATCCTGGCGCAGCCGCTCCGGTTCCAGCGCCGAGCCGCGCTTGCGGATCTCCAGCCGCCCGACGCCCCGCTCCCGCAGCAGCGCCCGCAGCCGCTTCAGCGAGAACGGCAGCACGTCGGTCACCGCCAGCCGTCGCCCGAGCGGCGTGTCGACCGGGTCGTCGGTGTAGACGTACGCGATCTGAGGGTCGGCGAGGCGCCCGCCGATACCGGCGGCGAACTCCGCGACCAGATGGGCGCGGACCACCGCCGGGTCCGGGTCGTACAGGTACGCCCCGACCGGGCCCACCGCCGCGGCCGCGCTCCCGGAGCCGGTCAGCGTGACCGGCTCCGCGCCGCGCAGCACGGTGGCCCGGCGCGGCACCGTCGCCAGCGGGCCGCACCAGAACGCGGCCTCGACGAGGTCGCCGTCGACGCTGACCCACTCACCCTCGGCCCCTGGGGGCAGCAGGGCGTGGTCGATGCCCGGCGCCAGTTTCAGGACGGTACGCGGCACCCGGGCGGGCAGTCCCGCGACGAAGCCCCACGGCGGCGACCACGAGTCGGGGTTCATGGCCCGGCCCCGGCCGGTGCGCCGGGCCGGGTCGGCGAAGACCGCGTCCGCGCCCGCGAGGTCCACGGTCGTCGCGTCGGCGCACGCGACCGTGATCAGCCTGTCCAGCCCGGCGGCGGCGGCGTTCGCCGCGGCCAGCGCGGCGGTCAGCGGGTCGGCGTCCACCGCGTACACCTGGATGCCGGCGCGGGCCGCGGCCAGCGCGTCCGCGCCCAGCCCGCAGCCCAGATCGGTCAGGGTGGTGACCCCGGCGGCGCGCAGCCGGGCCGCCCGCCGGTCGGCGACCACCGCGCGGGTGGCCTGCTCCAGGCCCGCCCGGGTGAAGAACATCGCGGCGGCCGCCGCGCCGAACTTGGCGGCGGCGCGGCGGCGCAGTTCGGCCTGGGTGAGCGCGGCCGCGGCCAGCGGCGGCGGCACGCCGCGGGCGCGTAGCCGCGCGGCGGCGGCGAGGGGGTCGGCGCCGGAGACCTCGGCGGCGGCCACGAGGGCGGCCGACCCCTCGGCGGTGCGCAGTGCTGCCAGCAGTTCCAGGTTCACGGGGAGTCATTCTCGCGGGTGGGGCGTGTTGGCACTCTCCTTGACGGAGTGCCAGTCCCGGCATAATCTCCGATTAGCACTCTCACTACGAGGGTGCCAGCCGCGCGGACCCGCCGGGGCCGCACGGCGAGCGCCAGGCGGACCGGCACCCGCGACGACGGCCCCGCCCGGTGGCATGAGGCATCCGGCCGGCCAGCTGGTCGGCGACGACACCAAGTACCCCAGGAGGGTATGCCCGTGACTACCGCGACCAAGGTTGCGATCAAGCCGCTCGAGGACCGCATCGTGGTCCAGGCGAACGAGGCTGAGACGACCACGGCGTCGGGCATCGTGATCCCCGACACCGCCAAGGAGAAGCCGCAGGAGGGCACCGTCCTCGCTGTCGGCCCCGGCCGCATCGACGACAAGGGCAACCGGATCCCGGTTGACGTCAAGGTCGGCGAGACGGTCCTGTACTCGAAGTACGGCGGCACCGAGGTCAAGTACGCCGGCGAGGAGTACCTGGTGCTCTCCGCCCGCGACGTCCTCGCGGTCATCGAGAAGTGACCTACTGACAGTGCTGACCGCCTCGGTCCGGTGTACCGGACCGAGGCGGTGGTGCGTGAAGGGACCTATACATGGCGAAGATCCTCAGTTTCTCTGACGACGCCCGGCACCTGCTGGAGCACGGCGTCAACGCGCTCGCCGACACGGTCAAGGTCACCCTGGGCCCGCGGGGCCGCAACGTCGTCCTCGACAAGAAGTTCGGCGCGCCCACGATCACCAACGACGGCGTCACCATCGCCAAGGAGATCGACCTCACCGACCCGTACGAGAACCTCGGGGCCCAGCTGGTCAAGGAGGTGGCGACCAAGACCAACGACGTCGCCGGCGACGGGACCACCACGGCGACCGTGCTCGCCCAGGCGCTCGTCCGCGAGGGCCTGCGCAACGTGACCGCGGGTGCCAACCCGATCGCCCTCAAGCGGGGCATGGACGCGGCCGCCGAGGCGGTCTCCAAGGCCCTGCTCGACAAGGCGGTCGAGGTCGCGGACCACAAGGCCATCGCGAACGTGGCCACCATCTCCGCGCAGGACGCCGCGATCGGCGAGCTCATCGCCCAGGCGATGGACCGCGTCGGCCGCGACGGCGTGATCACGGTGGAGGAGGGCTCCGCCCTCAGCACCGAGCTCGAGGTCACCGAGGGCCTGCAGTTCGACAAGGGCTTCATCTCGCCGAACTTCGTGACCGACGCCGAGTCGCAGGAAGCCGTGCTGGAGGATGCGTACCTCCTCATCAGCACGCAGAAGATCGCCAGCATCGAGGAGCTGCTGCCGCTGCTGGAGAAGGTCGTCCAGTCCGGTAAGCCGCTGCTCATCATCGCCGAGGACGTCGAGGGTCAGGCACTGTCCACCCTGGTCGTCAACGCGCTGCGCAAGACCGTCAAGGTCGTGGCCGTCAAGGCCCCCGGCTTCGGCGACCGGCGCAAGGCGATGCTGCAGGACCTGGCGATCGCCACCGGTGGCGAGCTGGTCGCCCCCGAGCTGGGCTACAAGCTGGACCAGGTCACCCTGGAGATGCTGGGCACCGCCCGGCGCGTGGTGGTCGACAAGGAGAACACCACGATCGTCGACGGCGGCGGCCAGAAGTCCGAGGTGGAGGACCGCGTCGCGCAGATCCGCAAGGAGATCGAGGCGTCGGACTCCGACTGGGACAAGGAGAAGCTGTCGGAGCGGCTGGCCAAGCTCTCCGGTGGCGTGGCGGTCATCAAGGTCGGTGCCGCCACCGAGGTCGAGATGAAGGAGCGCAAGCACCGCATCGAGGACGCCATCGCGGCGACCAAGGCGGCGGTCGAGGAAGGCACCGTCCCCGGTGGCGGCGCCGCGCTCGCGCAGATCACCTCGGTGCTCGACGGCAGCCTCGGCCTCTCCGGCGAGGAGGCCAGCGGCGTGGCGATCGTCCGCAAGGCGCTCGTCGAGCCGCTGCGCTGGATCGCGCAGAACGCGGGCCACGACGGCTACGTGGTGGTCGGCAAGGTCGCTGACCTCGACTGGGGTCACGGCCTGGACGCCGCCACCGACAAGTACGTCGACCTGGCCGCGACCGGCATCATCGACCCGGTCAAGGTGACCCGCAACGCGGTCTCCAACGCCGTCTCGATCGCCGGGCTGCTGCTCACCACGGAGAGCCTCGTGGTGGAGAAGCCGAAGGACCCGGAGCCCGCCGCGGCGGGCGGGCACGGCCACGGCCACGGTCACGGCCACCAGCACGGCCCGGGCTTCTGACCCGGAATCAGCTCCACGGAAAGGCGCGCCGGTCACCCGGCGCGCCTTTTCCATACCCGCCCACCTCGCCGTGCCCGGCTCGGTGTGGCACTGCCTTCGCGCGGTTTCGCCAACCTGGTTGGTCCGGCTGGACGTTGATGATTTCTGGTTAGCGCCGCACCGGAAATCATCAAGATCGAGCGCCTGGCGCCGGTGCGAGGGTGGGCGGTGGCGGGGGCAGGATAGGGGGGTGAAGCTCTCCGTCCGGGCCGGGCTGGCCGGTGTCGCGTCGGCCGCGGTCGCGCTCGGTGTCGCCGAGGTCATCGCGGTGGCGACCGGACCGCTGTCCGCGCCGCTGCTGGCCGTCGGGGGCGTCGTCGTCGACACCGTGCCGGGCCCGGTCAAGAACGCCGGCGTCGCGATCTTCGGCGTGCACGACAAAACCGCCCTGATCACGGGTACGGCCCTGCTGCTGGGCGCCTACGCCTACGGGGTCGGGGTGCTGGCACTGCGGTCGTGGCGGTGGGCGCTGGCCGGGATCGCCCTGTTCGGTGCGGTCGGCGTGGCCGCCGCGGTGACCCGACACGACGCCGGACCCCTGGCGGCCCTGCCCGCCCTGGTCGCCGCGGCAGCAGCGGCACTGACGCTGCGCATTCTGCTGACCTGGGCGGTCGACCCGGCACCGCCGGACGCATCGGATGCCGCGACCACCGACGCGACGGTCGGCCGCCCAGCGGGCACTGCTCGGGCAGGCGACGCTCCGGCGGGCGGCGGAGCGGATGGCGCGGGCCCCGCAACGCGCCCATGGGTCGGCAGGCGGCGATTCCTGCAGGGCCTCGGGATCGCGGCGGGGGTCGCCGCGGTCAGTGGCGTCGCCGGGCGGCTGCTGACCGGCCGCCGCGCGGTCAACGCGGCCCGCAACGCTGTGTTGCTGCCCGCCCCGGTGTCGCCCGCCCGCCCGGTGCCCGCCGCCGCGCAGGTCCGCGGCGTGACGCCGTACGTCTCGACGAACGAGGACTTCTACCGGATCGACACCGCGCTGTACCCGCCGCAGGTCGACCCGGCGACGTGGCGGTTGCGGGTGCACGGGATGGTCCGTAACCCGATCACGCTGACCTGGGACGACCTGCTGCGCCGCCCGATGATCGAGCGGTACGTGACGCTGGCCTGCGTCTCCAACGAGGTGGGCGGCGACCTGATCGGCAACGCCCGCTGGCTCGGTGTTCCGGTCAAGACCCTGCTCGACGAGGCCGACCCGCAGCCGGACGCCGACCAGGTGGTGCAGCGTTCCGTGGACGGTTGGACCTGTGGCAGTCCCACCTCCGTGCTGCGCGACGGCCGCGACGCCCTGCTCGCGATCGGTATGAACGGCCGCCCGCTGCCGGTCGAGCACGGCTTCCCGGTGCGGCTGGTGGTCCCCGGCCTGTACGGCTACGTCTCCGCCTGCAAGTGGGTGGTGGAGCTGGAGCTGACCCGGTTCGCGGACTTCGACGCGTACTGGGTGCCGCGCGGGTGGGCGCAGCAGGCTCCGATCAAGACGCAGTCGCGCATCGACACTCCCCGTGACGGCGCGAAGCGCCCGGCCGGGGAGATGGTGGTCGCTGGTGTCGCGTGGGCCCAGCACCGCGGCATAGCCAAGGTCGAAGTGCAGATCGACGGCGGGGCGTGGCAGGCCGCCACGCTGGCCGACACGGTGTCGGCGGACACCTGGCGACAGTGGTTTCTGCCGTGGACGGCCGCCCCCGGCCGGCACACCATCCGGGTACGCGCGACCGACACGACCGGCGCCACGCAGCCGAGCACTCCCGCCCCGCCGGAGCCGGACGGCGCCACCGGCTGGCACAGCGTGACGCTCAGCGTCCAGTAACCCGAAAGACGCACTTTGCGTCCGACTTGGGCCCCGAATTCGCTCGTACGGTGGCTTGCATGTCCACCGGTGCTCTTGAAGAGCCGCTCAACACTTCGGCGTGGCCCCTCTCCGGGGACCACGCCGGGAACTGTGCCGACATGCCGCGCATCGTCGCGCGGCGTCAGGCCGCGGGGGCCCGCCGTTGCGTCGGTACGGCCGTCTTGTGGGGCCCGCCGAGGCGTGCCTCGAGCCGAGCAAGGTCCACCCGTCCGTGACGCCGGTCGGCGAGGTCGTCCCAGCCGACCGCCAGCAGCCGCAGCCGTTCCGTCTCGCTGAATCCTCCCCAGACTCCGTACGGTTCCCGGACCGCGAGCGCGTGGGCCGCGCACTCGGCGCGTACCGGGCACGCCCGGCACACGGCCTTGGCGTTGGCCTCCCGGCGGTTGCGCGACGATCCGCGTTCGCCGTCCGGGTGGAAGAACTGGGCGCTGTCGCGCCCCCGGCACCGGCCGAGTCGCTGCCAGTCCCATCGGTCGGCGATGGCACCGGGCAGTCTGCGAAGGTTCGACATCAACACCCTCCTTCCGCGCGGCACCGCGGAGTGTGGTCCGTTCCGGGCCGGTCACTGGCCTACGGCCCGTGTACCCCGGGGGTACCTGCCTCACACCCGTTGTGTCGATGTCTTCCCCAGCCGTATCCCATCGCTGCCGCAAGCCGTGGGGATCTTTCCCGTTTTTTCCATCTAAAGCGCGTAATGCTGCGGCCGTTGCGTGATCTCCTCTGAGAGAGAAGGAGGATCACTGTGCGTACCGTCCTCGTGTGCGTCCGAACTCCGCTGGCGGCCCAGACCGTCGCGTCCACCGCGGCCCGGCTCGGCATGACCGGGGTCGTCCGGACCGCCGTCAGCGAGACCGAGGCCATGATCCGACTGGCCGAGCGGCCCGCAGAGATCGTCCTGGCCGATACCGCCGTGACCCGGCCGGACAGCGTCGGGTTCACCCGGCGGGTCCTCGCCCGCGCCCCGCAGGCGCAGGTCGTCCTGTTCGGTGCCGAAGACCCGCGGGTCGCCGCGGCGTCCGTCGCCGCGGGCGCCCGGGGCGTCATCCGCGGGGTCGAACATGACCTGGTCAGCGTGGTCGCCAAGGCCCTGCTGCTCCTGCTGCTTCCGGTACGGCCCCAGGGTGGCATGCCGATCAACAGCGCGAACGCCCAGCCGGCCACGGTCGCCGGCGCCGCCCGGAACAACAACTCGCCCGCCTCCCGCGGGATGCACCGCGACGGCCTGGGCATGGGCGCGGGCAACGGCGGTCCGATCCCCGCGATGCTGCCGAACTCGCCGATGGTGCCGGTGCAGCGCGGCGACGTCCCGCTGGACCCGGCCACCGGGCGGCCCGCCGCCTGGCCCGCCAACGAGGGCTCGCCGGTCGGGGTGGCGGAGGCCGCGCCCGCGGGCCGGCGGCTGACCTTGACGGAGCGTGAGCTGCAGGTGCTGCGGGGCATGGCCGACGGCAAGAGCAACGCCGAGATCGGCCGGGAGCTGTTCGTCTCCGAGGACACGGTCAAGACCCACGCCCGGCGGCTCTTCCGCAAGCTGGGCGCCCGGGACCGGGCCCACGCCGTCGCCGCCGGTTTCCGGGCGGGACTGGTCGCTTAACCACCCGATCGGGTACGGGCGGCGCCGGTCTCAGTCGTCGTCCGTACCCTCGGTGAGCGTGTCGTGCACACCGTCGGCGTAGCCGCGGGCATACTCCCAGGTGACGTAGTGATCGGGATCCGGGTCGTACGCGGGCTCGTGTACCCGGGGTCGGCCGCTGCTGAGCAGGTGACGCAGGTTGCCGCGAAGCAGGTCCCAGTCGAAGTAGTGCGGCTCGTGGCAGTCCTCGCACTCGATGACCAGCCCGCGGATGCCTGTCGGACTCAGTAGCGCCTGGTAGATCTCCAGGTCAGAGAGGTCCTCGAGGACGTCCTGGCGTTCGGACTCGGTCAGCGGGTCGTTCTCGGCATCGTCGGTGATGTCCTCGAGGCCCGCGGCCGGGTCGGCGGGGTCGCCGTTGAACGGGTCGATCGGTTCTTCCTGCACGTGTTCACCGTACCTAGTCCGGGGCTCTGTGTGGTGGGCCGCACGGGGCTGTCCGGCGAGATGGGCCGCCCCGGTCCATGGGTAGGATGAAACCTTCCACCAGCGTCGAGCGCCACCGGGGATGATTCGTGGACACAGACTCCGCCCGCACCGTACCTCTGGGTCTCACCTTCGACGACGTTCTGTTGCAGCCAGGCGAGTCCGACGTCGTGCCGAGCCGGGTCAACACGATCACCCGCCTGACCCGCAACGTCGAGCTCTCCATCCCGCTGCTGTCCAGCGCGATGGACACGGTCACCGAGGCGCGGATGGCGATCGCCATGGCCCGCCAGGGCGGCATCGGCGTGCTGCACCGCAACCTCTCGCTGGAGGACCAGGCGACCCAGGTCGACCTGGTGAAGCGGTCGGAATCGGGCATGATCACCAATCCGATCACCTGCAGCCCCGAGGACACGCTGCGCGAGGTGGACGCGCTCTGCGGCAAGTACCGCATCTCCGGGGCGCCCGTGGTCGACGGCGACGGGACTCTGGTCGGCATCGTCACCAACCGCGACATGCGCTTCGTCACCGACCACTCGGTCAAGGTCCGCGACGTCATGACGAAGATGCCGCTGGTCACCGCCCCGGTGGGGGTCAGCAAGGACGAGGCCCTGGCCCTGCTGCAACAGCACAAGATCGAGAAGCTGCCCCTGGTGGACGGCGTCGGCCGCCTGCGCGGTCTGATCACGGTCAAGGACTTCACCAAGAGTGAGCAGTATCCGAACGCCGCCAAGGACCCGCAGGGACGGCTGCGGGTGGCCGCGGCCGTCGGCGTCGGCGAGGACGCGTACAAGCGGGCCCGGGCGCTGGTGGACGCGGGTGTCGACGTCGTGATCGTGGATACCGCGCACGGCCATCAGCGGGCGGTGCTGGAGATGGTCGCCCGGGTCAAGAAGGACACCGCGGTCGATGTGGTCGGCGGCAACATCGCCACCTACGCGGGGGCCAAGGCGCTGGTCGACGCCGGTGCCGACGCGGTCAAGGTCGGGGTGGGCCCCGGCGCGATCTGCACCACCCGGGTGGTCGCGGGGGTCGGCGTTCCGCAGATCACCGCGATCATGGAGGCCGCGCGGGCCTGCACCCCGGCCGGGGTGCCGGTCATCGCGGACGGCGGCGTGCAGTACTCCGGCGACATCGCCAAGGCGATCGTCGCGGGCGCCGAGACGGTCATGCTCGGCAGCCTGCTGGCCGGGTGCGAGGAGAGCCCCGGCGACCTGATCTTCATTAACGGCAAGCAGTTCAAGCAGTACCGGGGCATGGGCTCGCTCGGCGCGATGCAGTCGCGCGGGCAGGCCAAGTCCTATTCCAAGGACCGCTACTTCCAGCAGGACGTCAACGAGGACAAGCTGGTCCCCGAGGGCGTCGAGGGCCAGGTTCCGTACCGTGGGCCGCTGTCGCGGGTGGCGCACCAGCTCATCGGCGGCCTGCGCGCCTCCATGGGCTACGTCGGTGCCGAGACCATCCCCGACCTGCAGCAGCGCGGGCAGCTCATCCGGATCACGGCGGCGGGGCTCAAGGAGAGCCACCCGCACGACATCCAGATGACCGTCGAAGCCCCGAACTACCACTCCCGATAGCCCTCAACCAGCACCCGCGATAAGGGAACAGACATGCGTGACGTCGTGGAGATCGGTCTCGGGAAGACCGCCCAGCGCGGCTACCACCTCGACGACATCGCGATCGTGCCCAGCCGGCGCACCCGCGACGTCGACGACGTGTCCACCGAGTGGCGGGTCGACGCGTACCCGTTCAAGATCCCCTGCGTCGCGCACCCGTCGGACGCGACCATGAGCCCGGAGGCGGCGATCGCCCTGGGCCGCCTCGGCGGCCTGGGCGTGCTCAACGCCGAGGGCCTGTGGACCCGGTACGAGGACCCCACCAAGATCCTCGAAGAGCTGGCCTCGCTCGACGCCGACGCCGACGCCACCAAGCGGCTCCAGGAGGTGTACGCGGAGCCGATCCGCCCGGAGCTGATCGCCGAGCGGGTCCGCGCGATGCGCGAGGGCGGGGTGACCGTCGCCGTGCGGGTGTCGCCGCAGCACACCCTCACGCTCGCCCCGGTGGTCCTCGACGCCGGCGTCGATCTGCTGGTCATCCAGGGCACCCTGGTGTCGGCCGAGCACGTGTCGACCACGGACGAGCCGCTCAACCTCAAGGAGTTCATCGCCGACCTGGACCTGCCGGTCATTGTCGGCGGCTGCACGGACTACAAGACCGCGCTGCACCTGATGCGCACCGGCGCGGCCGGGGTCATCGTCGGCGTGGGCGCGGACGAGTGGTCGACCACGGACACCGTGCTCGGCATCCGGGTGCCGATGGCCACCGCGATCGCGGACGCCGCCGCGGCCCGCCGGGACTACCTCGACGAGACCGGCGGCCGGTACGTGCACCTCATCGCGGACGGCGGCATCTCCACCTCGGGTGACATCGCCAAGGCCATCGGCTGCGGGGCGGACGCGGTCATGCTGGGCGAGCCGCTGTCGCTGGCCGACGGCGCCCCCGCGGGTGGTGCCTGGTGGCACTCCGCGGCCAGCCACCCCAACCTGCCCCGCGGCGGCTTCTGCATCGCGGGTGAGCCGGACGGCACCCTCGAGGAGATCCTGTACGGCCCCGCGGACCGCCCGGACGGCCAGCTCAACCTCTTCGGCGGGCTGAAGCGGGCCATGGCCAAGTGCGGATACCGCGACCTCAAGGAGTTCCAGAAGGTCGCGCTGGTTCTCGACCGCTGACCGGAGCCGGGCCGTTTCGCGGCGCTGGCGTCCGCCGTGGCGCCGGATCGGTAGATTCGTGGTCATGAAACGGGGGCTAGCGGCCGGCATCGTCATCGTTCTCGCGGCTGGCGGCTGCACCGGCGGGGGAAAATCCACCGCCGATCGCCCCTCCGGACCGGCGGCGAGCCGGGTGCCGAGCTTCAGCCCGGGCGCTCCCGGCGCCGGTGACCCGTACTTCCCGACGTACGGCAACGGCGGGTACGACGTCGGCGAATACGACCTCGCGCTGCGTTTCGACCCCGGCACCGGCCGGTTGAGCGGCACCGCCACGATCACCGCCACCGCGACGCAGGACCTGTCCCGGTTCAACCTCGACCTGGCCCACCTGGCCGCTTCCGAGGTGACCGTCAACGGGCGCGCGGCCACCAGCCGGGCCGAGGGCAACGAACTCGTGGTCACTCCGGCCGCCGGTCTGCTCAAGGACCGCGCGTTCACCGTGGTGGTGCGGTATGCCGGGGTGCCCGAGCCGCTGAACAACGAAGCGCTCGGCAAGGGCGGCTGGTTCCGTACCGCGGACGGCGCGTTCGCCGTGGGTCAGCCCGAGTCGGCCAGCACCTGGTTCCCGGTCAATGACCACCCGTCGGACAAGGCGACGTTCCGGCTGGCCATGACCGTGCCGGACGGTCTCGAGGTGATCAGTAACGGGGTGCCGGGGAAGCGGACCAACGCCGCCGGGTGGACGACCTGGACCTGGTCGGAGGGCGCACCGATGGCCAGCTACCTCGCCACGGTGGCGATCGGGCAGTACCGCATCACCACGGGCACCCACGGCGGGAAACCGATGATCGTGGGCGTGCCCGCGTCGGTGCCCGCGAACGGTCCCGCGGCGAAGTCGCTGGCCTCCACCGGCGAGATCACGGACTTCCTCGCGACCCAGTTCGGGCCGTACCCGTTCGACGCGAACGGCGGGGTGGTGGTCGCCGACGAGCGGCTCGACTACGCGCTGGAGACGCAGTCGCGCCCGGTGTACGGCGACACGTTCTTCTCCGGCGGCGTGAACACCGGCGTGGTCGCCCACGAGCTGGGCCACCAGTGGTACGGCGACAGCCTCGCCCTGGAACGCTGGCAGGACATCTGGCTCAACGAGGGCTTCGCCACGTACGCGGAGTGGCTGTGGCAGGAGCACGAGGGCACGGCCACCGTGGCGCAGAGCTTCGACCGCACGTACGCGAAGTTCAAGGACTGGTCGGAGCCCACCGGGAAGCCGGGCCCGGACGGGATCTTCGACCCCGCGGTCTACGACCGGGGGGCCATGACCCTGTACGCGCTGCGCCGTGCGATGGGGGACACCGCGTTCGCGGGGCTGCTCAAGTCGTGGGCGGCGCAGCACCGCGACGGCAACGTCACCACGACGGAGTTCATGGCCGCCGCGGAACAGGCGGCCGGTGGCACCGATCTGGACCCGGTGTTCCAGGCGTGGCTGTTCGGCACCACCAAGCCGCCACATCCCTAGCGGTTGACCAGCTCCGGGTGCTTGGCGAGGTAGGTGCCGGCCTGGTCGGCGGCGACCGCCTTCAGGAAGCCCTTGCCCGCCGGAAGCAGCTGTTCGCCGAGGTAGTGGCCGCCACTGCCGACCGCGTCCCCGGGCAGGCCGACCAGGGTCAGCTGCGCCGGCTTCAGGGTGCCCAGCGCGCTCGCGTACTCCAGCGGGGTCCGCCCGCCCAGGTAGACCAGGCTGTCGCCGAGCGCGGTGAGCACGGACTGCAGCTTGGCCGGGTCCGTCGCGTAGCCCGCGTCGAGGGCCTTGCTGACCAGCGCCCGGACGAGTTGGCGCTGGTGGCGCTGCCGGGTGTAGTCCCCGCCCGCGGTGTAGCGCTGCCGGGCGTAGTCGATGGCCTGCCAGCCGACCAGGTTGCGGGTGCCGGGCAGGTACACGGCCTGCGGGCCGACGTACCCACCGCCTCCGCGTTGCAGCGTGCGCTTGCCCCCGTCCGGGCGGCGGTGGATCGAGACGACCTTCTGGTCGATCTTCATGGTGACCCCGCCGAGCGCGTCGGTGAGCTTCTCCAGACCACCGAAGTTGAGGATCGCCCCGGCCTGGAACGTCTTGATCCCCGTGTACGCCGAGATCGTCTTGACCAGCAGTTCGTACCCCTGCTGGACGTTGGCCTTGTCGCTGCCGGGCACCTTCGCGCCGCGGCTCATCGCCTCGGTGATCTTGTATCGGCCGCCCTTGAAGCCGGATTTCGGGAACGCCGGGATGTTGACCCGCAGGTCGCGGGGGAGCGAGTACAGGTAGCCCTGGTCGAGGCCGCGTTCCAGGTGCAGCAGCATGATCGCGTCGGAGTGCGGCTGCCAGTCCGGGATGCTGACCCGGGTGTCGACCCCGAGCAGCAGCAGGTCGAGAGGCCCGGTGACCTCGGCGCCGGGCGGCGGTGCCGACGAGGCGGAGGGGGCGGGGGACGCGGGGGCGGAGGGGGCTGCGGACGCCGTCGCGGCAGCCGCGCCGTTGCCCGCGGTGCGGGTGTGCAGCGCGTACGCGACACCCCCACCGGCAAGCACCAGGAACGCCACCACGGCCGCCGTCCAGATCATCTGCTGTTTACGCACAGCGCGAAGATAGCTCGCAACACGATCGCCACCGATCCGCTCCTCGGCTACAGGAATGTCCGCCGACGGTGGGGAAGCCGGACACTGGGCCGGCGTTTCGCGCTGGAGGTACGTAGATGCGGGCTGGCGTAGCGACGTTGGCGGTCGGCCTGGTGGCCGGGGGTCTGATCGGGGTCGGCAGCCCGGCACGCGCCGACGATCCGGCTCCGGCGGTGTCGCTCATCGTCGGCCTGCGTGCCGCGGACGGCGCGGTGACGGCTCAGGGCACCGCCGCGACCGCAGGCACCGGAACCGACGTGGTGGACCGGCTCGACGAGCGGGTCGACGTCGTGGACAGCGCCCCGCTGGCCGACGCGGTCGCCGTGGACGTCCCCGCCGACCAGGCCGCCGCGGCCACCGCCGCGCTGCGCACCGACCCGGCCGTCCGCTACGTCGAGCTGGACCACGTCGCGCATGCGGCCGCGCTCGCCCCGAACGATCCCGGGTACTCGTATCAGTGGGGGGTGCGGAAGACCCGCGTCAGCACCGCCTGGTCGACCACGCAGGGCTCCAGCGACGTCGTGATCGCCGTGGTCGACACCGGGGTGAGCCTGACCCCCGACCTGGCCGGTCGCCTGCTGCGGGGCTACGACTTCGTCAACAACGACACCAACGCCGCCGACGACAACGGGCACGGCACCGAGGTCGCGGGGGTGGCGGCCGCGGGCGGCAACGACGGTGCGGGCATCGCGGGCGTCTGCTGGGCCTGCCGGATCCTCCCGGTCAAGGTGCTGGACAGCAACGGGGCCGGTGACTACTCCGACATCATCAAAGGCATCCGGTGGGCCGCCGACCGGGGAGCCGACATCATCAATCTGTCGCTGAGCGGTACGGCCGACAGCCAGCTGATGCGCGACGCGGTCACGTACGCGACGAACAAGGGCGCCCTGGTGGTGGCTGCCGCGGGCAATGACGGCAGCAGGACCCGGCACTACCCGGCCGCGATCCCGGCGGTGCTGTCGGTGGCTGCCTCGACCTCGACGGACGCCCGCTACTCCTGGTCGAACTACGGCAGCTGGGTCGACGTCGCCGCGCCCGGCTGCAACCCGGCGCAGGCCAAGGACACCTCGATCGTGGTGTTCTGCGGCACCTCGGCGGCCACGCCGATGGTGGCCGGTGTCGCGGCGCTGCTGGCGGGTACCTCTCCCGCCCCGACGGCAACGAAGATCCGTTCGGTGCTGACCGCCTCGGCCCGGCAGCTGTCCGCGGACTGGCTGACCTGGGGCCGCATCGACGCGGCGACCGCCCTGTCCGCCATGTCGGACACCGCGGCGCCGCGGGTGTCGTTCCGCACTCCCGCACCTTCCGCCCTGGTCGGGGGCGTGGTGAATGTCGGCGCCTCGGCAGCCGACAACCTCGGCGTCAGCCGGGTCCAGCTGCTGGTCAACGGCAGCGTGGTGGCCTCGGACGTCACCGCCCCGTACGTCCTGCGCTGGGCGGCGGCCCCCCGCAACGGCACGACGACCCTGGTGCTGCGGGTGTTCGACCGGGCGGGCAACGCGGCGACCGTCCGCCGCACCGTGCAGGTGGACACCACCGGCCCGGAGGTGACCGTGACCAAGGCCCCGGCGAACCGCACCCGCCATATCCGCCGTACGAAGTACGTCACCGCGGAGGCGACCGACCGCCACGGGGTCGCGCGGATGGAGCTGGTGGTGGACGGCAAGGTCACCCAGCAGTACCTGGTGCCCACGTCGCAGGCCCCCGGCGCCGTGGCCCGGCACAAATTCAAGGTCCAGACCTGGAAGTACGGAAAGTCCATGACGGTACGGGTCCGCGCCTACGACTCGCTGGGCAACGTGCACACCGGCCCGGCCCGGAAGTGGTATCGCTGACGCCGGTAAACTCGGCCGTCATGAGCACACCCCGCCCGGTCCTCGTCGTCGACTTCGGCGCCCAGTACGCCCAGCTGATCGCCCGCCGGGTCCGGGAAGCGCGGGTGTATTCGGAGATCGTGCCGCACTCGATGCCGGTCGCCGAGATGCTGGCCAAGGATCCGGCCGCGATCATCCTGTCGGGCGGGCCCTCCAGCGTGTACGAGCAGGGCGCCCCGGCGCTCGACCCGGGGCTGTTCGACAGCGACGTGCCGGTCTTCGGCATCTGCTACGGCTTCCAGGCGATGGCCCGGGCCCTGGGCGGCGAGGTGGCCCAGACCGGCGCCCGCGAGTACGGCCGTACCTTGCTGACCACGCAGAGCGGCACCCTGTTGCGGGAGCTTCCGCCCGGCCTGCCGGTGTGGATGAGCCACGGCGACAGCGTGGCGGTCGCCCCGGCCGGTTTCGCGGTGACCGCGTCGTCGCCCGGCGCTCCCGTGGCCGCGTTCGAGGACCTGGCGGCGCGCCGGGCCGGGGTGCAGTTCCACCCCGAGGTGGCGCACACCGAGCAGGGCCAGGAGGTGCTGCGCCGGTTCCTGTACGACATCGCGGGCATCGAGCCGACCTGGACCCCGACGAACATCATCGAGGAACAGGTCGCCGCGATCCGCGCCCAGGTCGGCGACAAGCAGGTGATCTGCGGGCTGTCCGGCGGGGTCGACTCGGCGGTCGCCGCGGCGCTGGTGCACAAGGCGGTCGGCGACCAGCTCACCTGCGTCTTCGTCGACCACGGCCTGCTGCGTGCCGGCGAGGCCGAGCAGGTGGAGAAGGACTACGTCGCGGCCACCGGGATCCGGCTGAAGGTGGTCGACGCGGCGGACCGTTTCCTGGGTCACCTGGCCGGGGTCACGGACCCCGAGCAGAAGCGCAAGATCATCGGCCGGGAGTTCATCCGCGTCTTCGAGCAGGCGGCCCGCGAGGTAGACGCCGAGCGCCACGTGGAATACCTGGTGCAGGGCACCCTCTACCCGGACGTGGTGGAATCCGGCGGCGGCACCGGCACGGCCAACATCAAGAGCCACCACAACGTCGGCGGCCTCCCGGAGGACCTGAAGTTCGCGCTGGTCGAGCCGCTGCGCACGCTGTTCAAGGACGAGGTACGCGCGCTCGGCGCGGAGCTGGGCCTACCCGAGGAGATCGTGCAGCGCCACCCGTTCCCCGGCCCCGGCCTGGCCATCCGGATCATCGGCGCGGTGGACCGGGAGCGGCTGGACGTGCTGCGTGCCGCCGACCTGATCGCGCGCGAGGAGCTGACCGCCGCCGGCCTGGACCGCGACGTCTGGCAGTTCCCGGTGGTGCTGCTGGCGGACGTGCGCAGCGTCGGCGTGCAGGGCGACGGCCGGACCTACGGGCACCCCGTCGTGCTGCGGCCGGTCTCCAGCGAGGACGCCATGACCGCGGACTGGTCGCGGCTGCCGTACGACGTCATCGCGCGGATCTCGACCCGCATCACGAACGAGGTGCCCGAGGTCAACCGGGTGGTGCTCGACGTGACCAGCAAGCCGCCGGGCACGATCGAGTGGGAGTGACCCGTCACGCCACCGGGGCGCCGGGCTGCTGATCCCAGGCGGGGTCGGCCGGGCCGGGCCACACCGGCGCGGCAGGCCGCGGCTCCTCGGGCATGATCAGCCACAGGACCGGGTACGCCAGCAGCGCCGTGCCCCCGGTGACGATGGCCAGCACCGCGAAGCCGACGCGGACCACCACGGGGTCGACGCCGAAGTAGCGGCCGAGGCCACCGCACACCCCGGCCAGGACGCGGTCGCCGGTCGGCCGGCGCAGCTGCTTGTACGACACAGTCGGTTCAGTCATGCCTCCCAGAGTGGGCGCCGGGGTGCCCCGCGCGCCTCGGTGACCGCCCCGATCCGGGCCCTGACTTCCGTCTCCGGGTCGCGCGGATCGCCCGGCACCGGCATTGCTCAGACACCCCGGAGCGGTGTCATAATGAGGTTGCAGAACGTGACCTGGTGATCGCCGATTGTGGGCGAAGCTGCCCTGATCTGCGGCTACGCAGCGCTATCGCCCTGTCAGGAATCCGACAGACCTTCATTCCAGGTGACATAACCCGGGGAGAATCCCGCCGTGACTCCCGCGCTCGAACCACTCCGCAGGATCGCGGCCTACGCCGTCGCGACCGACCCGGAAGGCCGGGTCCTTCTGGTCCGGGCCTCCTCGCGCTCCGGAACCCCCGGGGTCTGGTCCCTCCCCGGTGGCGCCGTCGACCACGGCGAAGACCCGAACCACACCGTCGTCCGCGAGACCGCGGCCGAGACCGGCCTGTCCGTCGCCGTCACCGGCCTGCGCGACGTCCTCGCGGACATGCGCTCGCTGCCGCACCGCGGCGTCACCATCCACACCGACCGACTCGTGTACGAGGTGTCCGTCCGCGGCGGCACCCTCTGCGACCGGGCCGGGCGCTCCACCGACCTGGCCCGCTGGCACACCCCCGACGAGGCGGAACGGCTCAAGCTGCGCCCGTTCACCGCCGCCGCCCTCGGCCTGTCCGCCGCCTCCGCCGACCTGCGCCCGGAAGAGGTGCCGGACTTCCCGTCGTTCTACGCCTACCCCGGGCCGGACGGACTGCACCGTGCGCAGCGCTTCGCGGCGTACGCGATCGCCACCGACCCGGACGACCGGCTGCTGCTCACCCGCATCGCCCCCGGCTACCCCGGCGCCGGCTGCTGGCACCTGCCCGGCGGCGGCACCGACTACGGCGAGCAGCCCGGCACCGCCCTCATCCGGGAGCTGGCGGAGGAGACCGGCCAGGTCGGGCGCCTCGTCGAGCTGCTCGGCGTCGCCAGCCACCGCGACGCCGCCTCGCTGGGCCCCGAGGGCTACCCGATCGACTGGCACGGCGTCCGGGCGTTCTACCGGGTCGTGGTCGAGGCACCCACCGAGGTGATCGTGCGGGATGTCGGCGGCTCCACCTCCGAGGCGTGCTGGATGCCCCTGACCGACGTCACCGAGCTGCCCGTGAACCAGCTCACGGAAGTCACGGCGGAGGCGCTGAAGGCCGCGCGGCTAACGTAGGAGCGTGCGGATCAGACGGGTGGGGGCGTACGGGCTGGTGCGCGACGGCGACGGCCGGGTGCTGCTGGCCCGGGGTTCCGACGCCAGCGAGTTCCCCGGCGTCTGGACCCTGCCCGGCGGCGGCGTGGATCAGGGAGAGCACCCCGACGACGCGGTCGTGCGGGAGTTCGCCGAGGAGACCGGCCTCGCGGTCCGCGTGCTGCGCGTGCGCGAGGTCACCGCGGACGTCGTCCGGCTGCCCAGCTCCGGGGCGTACGAGCACACCGACCGGGTGATCTACGACGTCGAGCCGTACGCGGGGGCGCTGCGCGACGAGATCGACGGCACGACCGATGCGGTGGCCTGGGTCTCCGGCGCCGACCTGGGCGCGCTGGCGCTGCAGCCGTGGACCGCCCGCCTGCTCGGCCTGCCGGTGGCGGACGCGGAGCCGCTCACCGGTGCTGATGTGCCCCTCGCCACGCCCACCCGGGTCCAGCGCTTCGGGGCGTACGCGGTCGCGACCGATCCGGACGGGCGGATCCTGCTCACCCGGATCGCGCCCGGATACCCCGGCGCGGACCGCTGGCACCTGCCCGGCGGCGGCACCGACCACGGGGAGACCCCCGAACAGGCACTCGCCCGGGAACTGGTCGAGGAGACCTCACAACAGGGCCGGATCACCGGCCTGCTGTCGATCTCCCACAAGTACGATCCGGCCGCTCTGGGCCCCGAGGGAGTGCCGGTCGACTGGCACGTCATCCGGGTGCTGTTCAGAGTTTTGATCCCTGTGCCGACAGTACCCGTAGTGACAGAGGCGGCGGGTGGCTCCACCGCCGAGGCCGGGTGGTTCAGCCCGGCCGAGGCGCAGGCGCTCCCGCTCACCGAGGTCGCACGGTCGGCGGTACGACAGGTCACGGGCTGAACCGGTCCGATAGACTCAGCACAGGGACAGGGTTAAACCGGGGTCTGCCCGTCCGCCGAGTGAGGAAGTCAGGTGGCGGACACCGTTGTGCGCAACCGGTCGATCGGTCTCTCGCCAAGACCGGGTGGCTGTGCAATGGTGTAACCCGCCAACGAGCCGAGAGACGGACCAGGCCCCGCCCGCCGCTGCTGAGCAGGCGGGAGACCGATCCCACGATGGAGGAGCACGTGCCGAGAACCCCTTGGCGCCGGCGTCGCACGACGGATAGTCCCCGTCCCGCCGGACGCCGTTGGGCAGGCCGGTTGCGCCGCGGAGGCACGATCGCCCGGCAGGCCCTGCTGGTCAGGGTCGGGCGCCGCTCCGGCGACGCCGGTCGGGCGGCCACGGCCACCCGCGCCGAGGTGATCTACACGGGCACCGACACCGTCACATACCCGTACGGTGGACGCGGGGTGCCCGGCCCGGTCGCGCACCTGCCGCTGCAGGCAGCGCCCGCTGCGGAGCCGAGCACGTCGCTGCTGCCCGGGGAGCACACCCTCGCCCGCCGCGCCCGGTTCGCCCTGGTGAACGCGTGCACCCTGGCCAGCCTGAGCCTCGGCCTGTTGGCGATCTTCCTGGGCATGCACGGCGAGACCCGCCTCGCCGCGGCCTGCCTGGTCGCCTGCGTGGCCTTCGACGGCCTCGACGGCGCGCTCGCCCGCAAGCTCGGCGTGTCCAGCCCGTTCGGCGCGCAGATGGACTCGCTGGCCGACATGTGCTCGTTCGGCCTGGCCGCCCCGGTCGTGGTGTACGCGTCGCTGGCGCACACCGTGCCCACCGCTGCCGCCGCCGTGGCCTGCATGCTGGTCGCCGGCTGCGCCGCGATCCGGCTGGCCCGCTTCAACGTCTCGCCCAAGGACGGCAAGTTCTTCTGCGGCGTGCCCACGACCATGGCTGCCGCGGTGCTGGCCCTGACGGTGCTCATCGGGCTGCCGATCCCGGGCATCGCGCTGCTGGCCGGGGTCGCGCTGCTGGCGTTCGCGATGGTCTCCAGCTTCCCGTACGCCAAGCTGGCCCGGATCGTGAAGCTGCCGCCGTGGCTGTGGCTGCTGCCGATCGTCGGCGCGCTGGTCGACGCCCGGCTGACCTTCGTCTTCCTGGTCACGGCGTACCTGATCAGTGGCCCGGTGCTGTGGCTGCGCACCCGCCGCGCCACCGCCTGAGCGACAACAACGAGAAGGGCCCGCTCCGGTTTCCTGGGGCGGGCCCTTCTCGTGCTGCTCAGATCCAGCGGGCGATGACCGAGCTCGCGCCGATCACCTTGTCGCCCGCCGCGACGGTCGCCTCGGCGCGGTCCGCGGGCAGGTAGACGTCCGTACGCGAGCCGAACCGGATCAGGCCCAGGCGTTCACCACGCGCGACCAGCGCGCCGACCGGCGTGCGCTGCACGATCCGGCGGGCGATCAGGCCCGTACGCTGCGCCACCACCACCGTGCCGTGGTCGGTGTCCAGGACCGTGTAGGCCGCCACGTTGTGCTCCGCCGCAGCGGTCATCGCGTTGGCGTACCCGCCCTCCTCGACGAAGTAGTCGGTGACCCGGCCGGCCACCGGCACCCGGTTGACGTGCACGTCGAGCACGGACAGGAAGACCGCCACGCGCAGGAACTCGCCGTTGCCGAACCGTTCGTCGCGCATCCGCTCGACTGACAGCACCCGCCCGTCGCTGGCCGCCACGACCGCGTCGGCGTCGGCCGGTACGTCCCGCTCCGGGTCGCGGAAGAACGCCGCGACCGGGGCCGCCGCCAGCGCCGGGATCAGCCACAGCTTCGACTTCGGGCGGGCCGTGCGGGCCAGCGCCGCCAGGCCGAGGGCGATCCCCGCGGCGGCGACACCGTTCGAGTCGATGTGCATCGTCCGGGTCACCGGCACGCTCGACGGCCGGTACGCGGGAGCCAGCGTCGCGGCCACCGCGGTGTCGGCCGGGGTGAAGCGCAGCCGGTGCACCCGCATGGGCGGCTGGTTGCGCAGCACCAGGTCCGACCCGACACCGAACAGCGCCCCCTGCCGGAACAGCTCGGCGGCTGCGCCCGCGGTGCGGCCGGGCACGGCCGGCGTCGCCACCGTGACCACGGCGCCGTCCGTGAGGTACTTGCCCAGCCCGTCGAGCAGGGTGCGGACGTCCTCGGCGGTGCCGGTGAGCGGCTCGGCCACGATCACCACGTCGGCCGGGTCCGCGTCGGCCAGCGACTCCACGATCCGCACCCGGTCGGCGATCCAGCTGCCGAGCCCGGTGATGTGGTCGCGCAGCAGGCTCGGGGTGGTCCGGTCGCTGGGGACCAGGGTCAGGGTGTCGCCGGGCAGCAGCGCCTCCAGCGCGGCGGCGACCACGTCACCGGCGTGGTCCGCGCCGAGCACGAGGGCCGAGCTGGCGGCGCTGCGCCGGGCGAACTCGGCGGTGAGGGCGCGGGCGGTGCGGGGACCGACACCGGCCACGGGTGCCGCGGGGACGGCGGGAAACGGTGTCATGGTGTGCGAGCTCCTCGCGCGAAGTCGGGCGGACTCCGACGAGCATATTGCGCCGCCCGCCGACCGTACCCACGGGTGCGGTCGGCGGGCGGCGCGTGTCACGCCTCGTCGCGCCGGGGCGGTTCCGGCGGGGTCGTGCCGGACTGGATCCGGTCCGGCGAGGCCGTACCGGGTTCCAGATCGATCCGGGTCGCCGGGTTGTCGAGCAGCTCCCGCACGATGTCGGCGTGCATCTGCGGCGGCAGGTCGCCCGGGGTCTCCTCCACCACGGCCTCGGCGGCCACGGGGACCGGCACCTCATCGGTACGCCGACCGGACCGGATCGCGCCGAGCAGCCCGAACACCCCGAACGCGATCAGCACCATCGCCGCCAGCCAGCCCAGTCCCGGCAGCCGTACCGTGACGACCTGGGAGACCGCCCACCAGGCGGCGATCCCGACGAAGATCAGGCCGAAGCTCAGCGAGACCCCGTCCATGCGATGCGGCCTCATCGGGTGACCTCCACGTTGCCCGCGTTCATCTTGATGGTCAGCTTGAACGTCCCGCCGCCCGCGCCGTCCGGGCCCAGGTCGACGACCTGCTGCTCGGTGAGGTTGTCGCCGTCCCATTCGCGGCCGAACACGAGCGCCCGGCCGGTGTCGAGATTCACCGACGCGGTGGTGTCGACCTTCTCCGGCAGCAGCACCCGCAGCTGACCGAGCTTCATCTCGACCGTGGTCTCCTGGGTCTGGCCCGCGAAGTCCACGCCGCGCAGGTCCAGGGTGGCGTCACCGACCGTGAAGTCGTACCGGTCGGCCACCGCGGCCAGGCTCGCCGGGCGGTACACCGTGCTGCCGATGTGGCCGCCCACCTGCTGGGCGCCGGAGGAGATCAGGAGGCCGACCGTGGTGATCAGGGCCAGCGCGATGAGGCCACGGGCGCGGCCGAACCACGTACCGATCAGCAGGCCCAGGCCGATGGTGGCCAGCGCCGCCGCGAAGTAGCCCGGTACGGGCACGCTCGCGCCGGAGAGGTCGGCGAGCGCCAGCACCCCCATCACCATCACGACCGCGAAGAAGGTGATCCGGCCGAGCTTGGAACGCTCACGCGGCGGCTTGGGCGGCTTCGGTGCCTTGGGCTGCGGCGCGGTCTCGTACGGTGGCTGGCCCGCACCGCCCGCCCAGGGGCCGTGCGGCGCGAACGGCGGCCGGTAGCCGCCCCGCGGCGGGTTCAGCGGCCCCTGGTGGGCACCCGGCCGCGGGTTGAGCGGGGGCAGGTAGCCCGGCGGGTTGGGCGCCGCCGGACCGGGCGGAGTGGGCGGCGAGTAGGCGGGCGGGGTGGGTGGCGAGTAGGCGGACGGGGCGGGCGGCGCGTAGCCGGGCGGATCGGGCAGGGTCCCGGCCGGGTGTGGCGGCATCGGCCCGGCCGCGGCGGGCGCCTGGTAGCCGGGGGGCGCCTGGTAGCCGGGGGGCGCGTCGCCGTGCGGCGCGCTCGCCGCGGCAGCGGGTGGGCCGCCGGCGGCCGGGAATGCCGCTCCCGCGTCGGCCCCGGCCTCGGCGGCCCCCGAACCGCCCGAGTTGCGCCTGATCAACAGCGCCGCGCCGAGCAGCACGGCCCCGCCGAGCAGGGTGGTCCGGAAGCCGTCCTGGACGATGAACGCGAAGGTGAGCGCCGTGGCCGCGCCGAGCAGCACGACGGTCGGCGGTGCCATCCGGGACCGGCCGCGCCCCAGCAGCGACTCGATCGGGGAGCCGAGGTCGCCCTCGGCCGGGATGACGAGCCAGCCGATGAGGTACAGCAGGAGGCCGACGCCGCCGAAGAAGCCCAGCACGACCAGCAGCACCCGCCACAGGACGGGGTCGGTGTTGGTGGCCCGGCCGATGGCGGCACAGACCCCGGCGAGGTACCGGCCGGTGGCCGGGCGGATCAGGCGCTCGCGGGAGAACGAGGGACCGTCGGCCGCCCCGAACCACGGCGGCGGCGCGGCCGGCGGCACCTGCCCACCACCCGGTGGCGGCACCTGCCCACCACCCGGCGGCGGTGGCGGGTGGCCACCTTCACCTGCTTCGCCAGGGTGCGGTGCTTCGCCGGGGCTCGGCGGCTCGGCTGCCGGTGGCGGGGAGGGCGGGTCGGCCGGTGGCGGCGCGCTGGGCGCGGCGGACGGCGCCGGTGCGTCCTGCGACGGACCGGTGCCGGTCGTGGCCGGTCGGGACCCGGCAGCTTCGTCGGTCATAGCTCGATACTGATTGTGGCCTGGCCCGAGGCGCCTCCGGCGCGGACCCTGAGGCCACCCTGAGAAACGGCGGGCGCAGAGGTGGGGGAGTCCCCCGTGGCCGCGGCGGCCCGTACGTGTGACGATCGGAGTCGTACCGAGGGAGGACCTGATCACCGCCACCGCTCCGCACCCGCCGCCGCGCCGCCTGTACCGGCCGCGCGACCACCGCATCGTGTCGGGGGTCGCGTCCGGGCTGGCGCGCCACCTCGGCGTGCCCGTGCTCGCGGTGCGCGTCGCGTTCGTGGTCCTGCTCGGCTTCAACGGCCTGGGCCTGATGCTGTACGCCGCGTTCTGGGCGGTGCTGCCGCAGGAACACCCCACCGGTGAGCCGCGAGCCCGCCGGGACTGGGCGGCGCTGCTGCCGTTCGCCGCCATCGGGGCCGGGGTGGTGCTGCTGGAGAGCCTCGTCTTCAAGGACCGTGTCGACGGCACGGCGGGCTGGCTGGTGGCGGTCATCGCGGTGGGCGCGGGCGTGATCTGGCACCAGTCCGACCCGTCCCGGCGCGGGCACTGGGCGGACGACCCCGCCCGCCCACCGTGGATGGCGGCGGTGGTGGCGGAGAGCGAACGGCGTTCCTTCCTGTTCCGCTTCATCGGCGGCGGGGTGCTGGTCGCGGTCGGCATCATCGGCGTCGTCGCGGTGTACGCCCCCGCGGGCAGCAACTTCAGCTCGGTCATCAACGGCGTGCTGTTCGCCCTGGTCGGCCTGGTCGGCGTGGGTGTGGTCGTGGCGCCGCTGGTGTGGCGTACGTTCGGCCAGCTGCGCTCGGAGCGCGAGGGCCGGATCCGCGAGCAGGAGCGCGCCGAGCTGGCCGCGATGATCCACGACCAGGTGTTGCACACCCTCGCGCTGATCCAGCGCAACTCCACGGACATCAAGGAGGTCCAGCGGCTGGCCCGGGGGCAGGAACGCAGCCTGCGCAGCTGGCTGTACAAGCCCACCGCGTCGCCGACGGAGAAGTTCGGTGCGGCGCTGGAGCAGGCCGCCGCCGAGGTGGAGGACACCTACGCGATCACCGTCGAGGCGGTCGTGGTGGGCGACACGGACTGCGACGAGCGGGTCGCCGCGCTGGTGGCCGCGACCCGGGAGGCGATGGTCAACGCGGCCCGTCACGCCGGGGTGCAGACCGTCTCGGTGTACGCCGAGGTCGAGGCGGACGAGCTGAGCGTGTTCGTGCGCGACCGCGGGGCGGGTTTCGACCTGGACGAGGTGGAAGAGAGCCGGCACGGGGTGCGCGGTTCCATCATCGGGCGGATGAAGCGGCACGGCGGGCGCGCGGAGATCCGCAGCGCCCCGGGAGAGGGTACGGAGGTCCGCCTCACTCTGCCCGCCACGCGGGAGGGCGTGACCGCGTCGAAGGAGGCAGCGAAATGACGGAAGCGGACGAGGCCCCGGCGCGGCGGCTGACGGTGTTCCTGGTCGACGACCACGCGATGTTCCGCGCGGGGGTGCGCGCGGAGCTTGGCGCACACGTCGACGTGGTCGGGGAGGCCAGCACGGTCGCCGAGGCGGTGTCGCGGATCGCGGCGACGCTGCCGGACGTGGTGCTGCTGGACGTGCACATGCCCGAGGGCGGTGGCCGGGCGGTGCTGGAGGCGATGCGCCGCACCCATCCGCAGGTGCGTTTCCTGGCGTTGAGCGTCTCGGACGCGGCCGAGGACGTGATCGGCCTGATCCGGGCCGGTGCCCGCGGGTACGTCACGAAGACGATCTCCCCGGACGAGCTGGCCGCGGCGATCCGCCGGGTGGCCGACGGGGACGCGGTGTTCAGCCCCCGCCTGGCCGGTTTCGTGCTGGACGCGTTCGCGTCCCGGCCGGATGTCCCGATCGCGGATCCCGAGCTGGACCAGCTGACCAACCGGGAGCGGGAGGTGCTGCGCCTGCTGGCCCGCGGGTACGCGTACAAGGAGATCGCCAAGGAGCTGTACATCTCCATCAAGACCGTGGAAACCCACGTCTCGAACGTGCTGCGCAAGCTGCAGATGTCGAACCGCTACGAGCTGTCCCGGTGGGCAGCGGACCGTCGCCTGGTCTGAACTGCGGTTATTCGCGGAAAGTCGGACTCTGCCGCTGGCGGCCGAAAGTCGGTAATGTCTCGTGCCACCGCAGTATCGGCTTGGTAACGGTCTGCGCCGGTGACGATGGCCTGTGCCACACTCACCTGCTGATTCAGCGCCCCCCACGTGCGCGTTTTCGGAGAAGGAGGCACCGCCCATGCCTGCTAGAAGCCTGTGGAAGGTGGCGGCCTGCGGGGCCGCTGTCGTCTTGGCGGCCGCCGGCTGTAGCAGTGACGGGACCGAGGACACCGAGACGCTGCCCAACAGCGTCGTCATCGGCATCGCGGAGCCACAGCACCTGATCCCGACGAACACCACCGAGACGAACGGCTTGCAGGTCCTCTCCTCGCTGTTCTATCCGCTGGTGACGTTCGACGCGAAGAACGAGCCGGTCGAGGTCGCGGCCGAGAGCATCACGTCCCCGGACAACAAGGCCTGGACGGTGAAGATCAAGCCCGACTTCACGTTCAGCAACGGCGAACCGGTCACCGCGGACAACTACCTCGACGCCTGGAACTACGGGGCATACGGCCCGAACGGCCAGGGCGCCTCGTACTTCTTCGAGCGCATCGAGGGGTACGCCGACCTGCAGGCGAAGGACCCGGACGGCGACGGCCCGGAAAAGGCCCCCGCGCCCAAGTCCAAGACGCTGCGCGGGCTGAAGAAGGTCGACAACCACACCTTCACCATCACGCTGTCGGCGCCGTTCGCGGGCTGGAAGTCCGTCATGGGCTACACCGCCTTCTACCCGCTGCCGAAGGCGGCGTTCTCCGCGCCGGGCGTGATCAAGGAAGGCTTCGAGGACGCGATCATCGGCAACGGCCCGTTCAAGCTGAAGGGCAAGTGGGAGCACGACTCGCAGATCCAGGTCGAGAAGGTCGCGGACTTCAAGGGCGCGGTGCCGAAGGTCGACGCGATCACCTGGAAGGTCTACCAGGACCCGCAGGCCGAGTACGCGGACCTGGTGACCGGCAACCTCGACGTGCAGACCCAGATCCCGATCGAGAGTCTCGGCAAGGCGTCCAGCGACCTGGGCGACCGCTTCCAGAAGAGCCCCAACTCGGCGTTCGCTTTCGTGGGCTTCCCGACCTTCCAGAAGGAATTCGCCAAGCCTGAGGTGCGTCGCGCGCTGTCGATGGCGATCAACCGTCAGGAGATGACGGACCAGATCTTCCAGGGTTCGCAGACCCCGGCCACGTCGTTCGTGTCGCCCGTGGTCGCCGGCTTCCGGCCGAACGCCTGCGGCCCGAACTGCGAGTACAACCCGGTCAAGGCCAAGCAGCAGTACGTCGCGGCCGGTGGCCCGTCGTCGATCGAGATCACGTACAACGCCGACGGCGGTCACAAGGCGTGGGTCGACGCGATGTGCAACCAGATCAAGTCGTCGCTCGGGGTGAACTGCACCGGTAGCGCCGAGCCGAAGTTCGCGGACATGCTCACCAAGGTGGAGAAGAAGCAGCCCGTGGGCCTGATCCGGCTTGGCTGGATCATGGACTACCCGCTGATGGAGAACTATCTCGGCCCGCTGTACACGACGACCGGCTCGTCGAACTACTACGGCTACAGCAATCCGGCGTTCGACAGCCTGGTCGCGGAGGGCTCCGCGGCCAAGACGAACGCCGAGGCGATCAAGAAGTGGCAGCAGGCCGAGGACATCCTCGTCCAGGACATGCCGGTCATCCCGCTGCGGTTCGGGCAGAACGTGTTCGGCTTCTCTGAGAAGGTCGACAACGTGACCGTGGACCTGTTCCAGAAGGTCGACATCTACAAGATCGAGGTGGCCGCCTTCTGACGCCGCTGGTGACGCCCCGGGCCGTGTCACCCGGGGCGGCCACCGTCTTGCTCCACCCGTAGGTTCGCCACGCTCACGAGGCGCGGGGGGCCTCCTGCCCGCCAAAAGAGGCTTGACCGACATGTTTCGCTACCTTGTGCGGCGCCTGCTGCAGATGGTGCTCACCTTCTTCGGCGCCACGTTCATCGTGTACGCGCTGACGTTCGCCAACGCGGACGACCCGATCCAGGCGCTGGTCGGGGAACGGCCCGTCTCGGAGAACGTCCGGCGTGCGCTGACCGAGCGCTATCACCTCGACGACCCGTTCCTCGTGCAGTACTGGTACTACGTCAAAGGGCTGCTGACCGGCGACCTCGGCCGGTCGCTGACCGGCCGCAAGATCAGCGACATGATGGCCCAGGCGTGGCCGGTGACCATCAAACTGGCCCTGATCGCGATCGTCATCTCGGCGACCGTCGCGCTCGTCGCGGGGGTGGTCTCCGGCATCCGGCGCGGCAGCATCTTCGACAACGTCACCCTGGTGCTCACGCTGGTCGTGCTGGCGCTGCCGATCGTCGTGCTGGCCCCGCTGGCCCAGCTGGTCTTCGGCATCCAGCTCGGCTGGTTCCCGCCCACGGCCGGGCGCGACCCCAGCCTCTACGCCCTGCTGCTGCCCGCGTTCGTGCTGGGCAGCCTCGTGGTGGCCACCCAGCTGCGGGTGACCCGGGCCTCCGTGGCGGAGAACCTGCGCGCCGACTACGTGCGTACCGCGCGGGCCAAGGGTCTGGCGCGGCGGCGGGTCATCGGCGTGCACGTGCTGCGCAACTCGCTCATCCCGGTGATCACCCTGATCGGGGTGGACATCGGTGCGCTGATGTCGGGGGCGATCGTCACCGAGGGCGTGTTCAACATTCCCGGGGTCGGTTTCAACCTGCTGCGCGGTATCCGCACCGAGGACGGCCCGCTGGTGGTCGGCTTCGTCAGCGTTCTGGTGATCGTCTTCCTGGTCGTGAACCTGATCGTCGACCTGCTGTACGCGGCCCTGGACCCGAGGATCCGGTATGAGTGATCTCGAAGCAGTCACCACCACCGAGGCGCCCGCCACGGGCGTACGCCGGCATGTGGCGGACCGCTCCCGCAGCCTGGCCGCGGACGCCTGGCACGATCTGCGCCGCAACAAGATCTTCTGGGTCGCCGCGGTGCTCGTCACGTTCGTCCTGATCATGGCGGCGTTCCCGTCGTTGTTCACCTCGGCGGACCCGCGGGCATGCAGCCTCGGCCAGCAGTACCACGGCGCCAGCGCCGAGGCCCCGTTCGGGTACGACTTCCAGGGCTGCAACGTGTACGCCCGCACGGTCTACGGGGCCCGCACCTCGATCGTGATCGGCGTGCTGGCCACCCTCATCGCGGGCGTGATCGCGCTGACCTTCGGCCTCACCGCGGGCTACTTCGGCCGCTGGGTCGACGCGGTGCTGTCCCGGTTCATCGACATCGTGCTCGGCATCCCGTTCCTGCTGGCCGCGATCGTGCTGGCCAAGCGGCTGTCCGCCGGTACACACAGCACCGGCATCCTGGCCGTCACGCTGACCCTGGGCATTCTGGGCTGGACCACGGCCGCCCGGATCATGCGCTCGTCCGTGATCGCGGCCCGCAACCAGGACTATGTCGCCGCCGCCCGGATGCTCGGCGCGGGTCCGATGCGGCTGATGATGCGCCACATCCTGCCGAACTCGATCGCGTCGTTCATCGTCGTGCTGACGATCCTGCTCGGCGTCAACATCGCCAGCGAGGCGACGCTGTCGTACCTCGGTATCGGGCTCAAGGGGGACGCGATCAGCTGGGGCATCGCGATCAACGAAGCCGGCCCGAACGTGCGGACCGCGGCCGGGCCGCTGATCTGGCCGTCGCTGTTCCTGGCCCTGACGGTGCTGGCCTTCATCATGCTGGGCGACGCCATCCGCGACGCCTTCGACCCGAAGCTGCGGTGACCCCGATGACGGACATCATGGCGCACCTGGACGCCCTGCCCGGTACCGACCCGCGCGCCCCGCTGCTCGAGGTCACCGACCTGCACGTGGAGTTCCGCACCCGCGATGGCGTGGCGCGCGCCGTGAACGGCGCCGGCCTGCGGCTGGCCCCGGGCGAAACCGTGGCCCTGCTCGGCGAATCCGGCTGCGGCAAGTCCGTGACCGCCCAGGCGATCATGGGGATTCTGGACACGCCGCCGGGCTACATCACCCGCGGGGAGATCCGCTACCGCGGCGTCGACCTGTTGAGTCTGCCCGAGTTCCAGCGCAGCACGGTGCGCGCCAACCGGATCGCGATGATCTTCCAGGACGCGCTGTCCGCCTTGAACCCGGTGTACTCGGTGGGGTTCCAGCTGGCCGAGCTGTTCCGGGTGCACCGGGGCATGTCGCGCGCCGACGCCAAGCGACGCGCGATCGACCTGCTGGACCGGGTCCGCATCCCGGCCGCAGCCACCCGGATCAACGACTACCCCCACCAGTTCTCCGGCGGCATGCGGCAACGCGTCATGATCGCGATGGCGCTGGCCCTGGACCCGGACGTGCTCATCGCGGACGAGCCCACCACCGCCCTCGACGTCACCGTGCAGGCGCAGATCATGGGCCTGCTGGCCGAGCTGCAGCGCGAACGCAACATGGGACTGCTGCTCATCACACACGACATGGGTGTGGTCGCGGACGTCGCGGACCGGATCTGCGTCATGTACGCGGGGAAGGTCGTCGAGGAGGCGCCGGTCTTCGACATCTACGACCGGCCAGGGCACCCGTACACGAAGGCCCTGCTCGAATCGATCCCGCGCCTGGACATGAAGGGGCGGCAGCTCAACGTCATCCAGGGGCTGCCGCCGACGCTGACCGACATCCCGCCCGGCTGCGCGTTCAACCCGCGTTGCTCCTACGCCCGCGACGTCTGCCGCTACGAACCGCCGCCCGCGCACACGATCGCCCCGCGGCGCCACGTCCGTTGCCATTTCTGGGGGGAGGTCGTCGGGCGATGAGTGACGTCGTGTTGGAAACCCGTGGCCTGGTCAAGCACTTCCCGATCACCCGGGGCATCGTGTTCCGTTCCGCCGTCGGCGCGGTCCGCGCGGTCGACGGGGTCGACCTGCGGCTGCACCGTGGCGAGACGCTCGGGGTGGTCGGCGAGTCCGGCTGCGGCAAGTCCACCCTCGCCAGGCTGCTCGTCGGGCTGGAGAAGCCCACCGCGGGCTCCGTGATGGTGCGCGGGCAGGACATGGTGCGGCTCTCCGGGGGCGCGCTGCGGAAGGCCCGGCGCAACATCCAGATGGTGATGCAGGACCCGTACACGTCGCTGAACCCGCGGATGACCGTCGGCGACATCGTCGGGGAGCCGTTCGCGATCCACCCTGACGTGGCGCCGAAGGGCAGCCGTACCCGTCGGGTGCAGGAACTGCTCGACACGGTCGGGCTGAACCCGGACCACGTGAACCGCTACCCGCACCAGTTCTCCGGCGGCCAGCGCCAGCGCATCGGCATCGCCCGGGCCCTCGCGCTGCGGCCGGAGATCATCGTTTGCGACGAGCCGGTGTCGGCGCTGGACGTGTCGATCCAGGCGCAGGTCATCAACCTCCTGGAGAGCCTGCAGAACGAGTTCGGGCTCTCGTACATCTTCATCGCCCACGACCTGTCCGTGGTGCGGCACATCAGCGACCGGGTCGCGGTCATGTACCTGGGCAAGATCGTGGAGGAGGGCGGCGACGCCCAGATCTACGAGCGGGCGACCCACCCGTACACGCAGGCGCTGCTGTCCGCCGTGCCCGTGCCGGACCCGCGGCTGCGCGGCCGCCGCGAGCACATCGTGCTGGAGGGCGATGTGCCCTCGCCCGCGAACCCGCCGTCGGGGTGCCGGTTCCGCACCCGGTGCTGGAAGGCCCAGCCCGGGTGCGCGGAGCACGAGCCGTTGCTGCAGGTCCGGGAGCGTTCGGCCCACCCGAGCGCCTGCCACTTCGCCGACCCGCGCCCGCTGCTGCCCCGCTGACCCGGGCGCCGCGATGCGGGCCTCGTGCTGCCCCGCTGACCCGGGCGCCGCGATGCGGGCCTCGTGCTGCCCCGGTCAGAGGGGGCCGCGGCCGGCGCGCAGCAGCAGCAGGGCGACCTGGGTGCCGTCCGCGCCCAGCGCCTCGCGGAAGCGTTCGACGATCTCCCGCTCGCGGGAGAGCACCAGCCGGGTGCCGCCGGAGGCCATCCGGGTGCGCCCGACCTCCTGGGACAGCCGGGCCCGCTCCAGCCACAGGTCGATCAGGGCCTGGTCGATCTCGTCGATGCGCTCACGGATCGTACGGATCTCGGTCGCGGCCTCGGTCGCGGCGGCGCCGGTCGTGGTGTCCAGCGTGTCGGCGGTCATGTCCTGCTCCTCGGGTGCGTGCGCCCCGGTCTGCCTGGCCCGGGCAGCATCAAGCCCCGGGCTGGGAAGCCCGGGGCTCGATGTAGGTCTGTCGTTCAGACGCGTCCTACGGCGGCCGGACTTCCGGTGCCATAGGAGAAAAATCGCGCCTGCTGGGTCACGCAGCCGAGTATGCCCTGGCTCCGGGCCGCTCCGCAAGGAAACGGCCCGGAGGGTGGGAATCAGGAGGTGGTGGTGATCCGGTCGACCGGGCCCGGTGCGACCGGCGCGTTGGCACCCAGGTACGCCACCAGCGCGTCGACGTCGAAGCCGGGGGCGGTGGCGCGGTCCGTGCCCGCCGTGAAGCCGGTGAACCCGTCACCGCCGTTGGCGAGGAAGTCGTTCGAGGTGACCCGGTAACCGGCCGCCGGGTCGATCGCCACGCCGTCGAGCTTGAGGTCCTGAACCTTGCTGCCCGGCGCCGCGGACGCGCTCCAGGTGTACGTGAACCCCTTGGACACCTGGAGGATCTTCTGGGTGGTCTGCCCGCCGAATCCGACGAACTGCTGCTCCAGCACGTTCTTGAGCTGCGCCCCGGTCAGCGTCTGGGTCACCACGAGGTTGTTGAACGGCTGGACCGTGAATGCCTCGCCGTACGTGATCTGGCCGTTCTGCTCGCCGCCCGAGCTGGCCTCGGCGTCGAAGTCGGCGCGGATGCCGCCCGGGTTCATCAGCGCGAGCTGCGCCCCCTGGCTCCGCGTGTACGCGAGCTGGGCGTCACCGATGACGTCGCCGAGCGGGCTCTCCCCGGCCGGGGTGGCGGTGCGCACGATGTCGCCCGTGATCGAGCCCACGACGCGGTTGGCGATCGGGGCTACCGCGGTGCGGTACTTGTCCGCGACCTTCTTGGCCGCCGGGTCCACCGTGTCGGGGTTCTTCAGGAAGACGCCCTTGGCGTCCTTGAGCCAGCCGCCGTTGCCGTCCGGCACGCCGTTCTCGACGACGACGTTGTGCGCGCTGACCTCGGCGAAGCGGCCGGTGCGCCGGTCCAGCGTGTAGTCGATGTCCGTGATCAGCTGACCGTTGCTGCCGGCGCTGGTGACCACGGAGGTCCCGGCCCGGTTCGGCAGGGTGCACGAGTAGAACCTGTGCGTGTGGCCGGAGACGACCAGGCTGAACTCGGGGTTGAGCCCGGCCACGATCGGCGCGATGGCCCCGGAGAAGTTGGTGCAGTCCGACACCCCGGCGGTGGTGCCCGCGGGCGGGTTCTGCTGGCCGCCCTCGTGCACGAGCAGCACCTGCGCCTTGACGCCGAACAGCTTCAGCAGGTTGCCCCACTTGTTGGCGGTCTCGACCTCGTCGGCGAAGCGGACGTCCTTGATGCCCGCCGGGTTGACGATGCCGGCCGTGCCCTCCAGGGTCAGGCCGACGAAGCCGACCGGCACGCCGCCGACGAAGCGGATGTCGATCGGCGGCAGGATCGGCAGGCCGGTCTTCTTGTTGATCGTGTTGGCGGCCAGGTACGTGAAGTCCGCCCCGCCGAAGCCGTCGCCGTCCTGGCAGCCGTCGACCGGGTGGCACCCGCCGCGCTGCAGCCGCAGCAGCTCGGACACGCCCTCGTCGAACTCGTGGTTGCCGACCGAGCTGACCTGCAGCCCGATCTCGTTCATCAGCTCGATCGTCGGCTCGTCGTGGAACGCGGCGCTGACCAGCGGGGTGCCGCCGACCAGGTCACCCGCGCCGACCGTCATGGTCTTGCGACCCTCGTCGGCGGCCTCGGCGCGCAGCTTCTTCAGCCAGGTGGCCAGGTACTCGACGCCGCCCGCGGGGACGCCGTTCACGGCCGCGCCGCTGCCACCCGGCGGGTCGATCGCGCCGTGGAAGTCGTTGTAGCTGAGGAACTGGCCGTTGACGGTCCGGCCCAGGGGCAGCCCGTGCGAAACGCTTGCGGGGGCGAGCCCGGGCAGTTGCGCCGCAGCGAGCACATCAGGGTGCGGGTTCGGGTCCGCCGCGGCGGCGGCGGTGCTCTGCGTCAGGGGCAGGGTGGCCGCGACTGTCAGAGCGAGGGCGGACGCCGCGAGGTGACGCAACGCAAACCTGCCGCGGAGGCGTGGGTGGTTCATGTTATTTGGTCTCCCGATAGGGGGTACGGTTCCAGACGATCGTCGACAGCCTCGTGCATCGACGCTGGTCACCGCTACCTCTGCCGGGTGACAACTCGATTTCGAGCGTCTGGTCCGGGCGGCGGGGGGCCCGCGTGGCGGCGAACCTGTCGGTGCCGCGACATAGACTTGCTCCCGCGATGCTAGCCCTTCCTGAGAACACGCCGCCCTTGTTCGCCACGCCCGCTGTGCAGGATCCCCCAGCGCGCCGTTCCCCGGCGCCGCGGATCTCCCCCGAGGCGCTGCTGACCGGCCTGAACGGCCCGCAGCGCGACGCGGTGACACATGCCGGATCGCCGCTGCTGATCGTGGCGGGCGCCGGGTCCGGCAAGACCCGTGTGCTCACCCACCGGATCGCGTACCTGCTGGCCGAGCGGGATGTGCACCCCGGCCAGATCATCGCGATCACGTTCACCAACAAGGCCGCCGGTGAGATGAAGGAGCGGGTGGCCGCGCTGGTCGGCCCGCGCGCCCGGCTCATGTGGGTGTCGACGTTCCACTCCGCGTGCGTGCGCATCCTGCGCGCCGAGCACGAGCACGCCGGGCTCAAGAGCACCTTCTCCATCTACGACGCGGACGACTCCCGGCGCCTCATGCAGCTGGTGTCGCGCGAGCTGGACCTGGACCCGAAGCGCTACCCGGCCCGCGGCCTGGCCGCCCAGGTGTCGAATCTGAAGAACGAGCTGGTCGAGCCGGACGACTTCGCGGCCCGCGCCAAGGGCCCGGCCGAGCGCGCCCTCGCCGAGGCGTACACGCTGTATCAGCGCCGCCTGAAGGAGGCGCACGCGCTGGACTTCGACGACATCATCATGACCACCGTGCACCTGCTCCAGTCCCACCCGCACGTCGCGGAGGCGTACCGGCGGCGGTTCCGGCACGTGCTGGTCGACGAATACCAGGACACCAACCACGCGCAGTACATGCTGGTCAAGGAGCTGGTCGGCCCGGCCGAGGGTGAGCTGGCGCCGGGCGAGCTGTGCGTGGTCGGCGACGCGGACCAGTCGATCTACGCGTTCCGCGGGGCGACCATCCGCAACATCCTGGAGTTCGAGCGCGACTACCCGAACGCCCGCACGATCCTGCTGGAGCAGAACTACCGCTCCACCCAGACGATCCTGTCCGCCGCCAACGCGGTGATCGACCGCAACACGTCCCGCAAGCCCAAGCGGCTCTGGAGCGACCAGGGCGCGGGCGAGCAGATCGTCGGGTACGTGGCGGACACCGAGCACGCCGAGGCCGACTGGGTGGCCCGGGAGATCGACCGGCTCTGCGACCACGATCAGGTACGCCCCGGCGACGTCGCGGTGTTCTACCGCACCAACGCCCAGTCCCGGGTGTTCGAGGAGGTGTTCATCCGCGTCGGGCTGCCGTACAAGGTGGTCGGCGGGGTGCGCTTCTACGAGCGCAAGGAGGTCCGCGACGCGCTGGCGTACCTGCGTGCCGTGGTCAACGACGACGACACCGTGAGTATCCGGCGGGTCCTCAACACCCCGCGCCGCGGCATCGGCGACCGGGCGGAGGCGTGCGTGGAGGCACTGTCCACCCGCGACCGGATCTCGTTCGGCCAGAGCCTGCGCAAGGCCAAGGACGCACCGGGCATCTCCACCCGCGCGGCGAACTCCATCGCGGAGTTCGTGGCGCTCCTCGACGACGTGCGCGAACTGGCCCGCACGGCCCCGCCCGAGGAGGTCCTCGAGGCGGTGCTGCAGCGCTCCGGCCTGCTGTCCGAGCTGGAGGAGAGCCTGGACCCGCAGGACGCCGGCCGGGTGGAGAACCTACAGGAGCTGGTCAGCGTGGCCCGGGAGTACACCGAGCGGGTGGAGGCCCAGGCCACCGACCCGGATTCGCCCGGCGCCAGCCTGGAGGGCTTCCTGGAGCAGGTGGCCCTGGTGGCCGACGCCGACCAGGTGCCCACGGACGACCCGGAGCATCAGGGCGTGGTCACCCTGATGACGCTGCACACGGCGAAGGGCCTGGAGTTCCCGGTGGTGTTCCTGACCGGGCTGGAGGACGGGGTCTTCCCGCACATGCGGGCGCTGGGCGACAACACCGAACTGGAGGAGGAGCGGCGGCTGGCGTACGTGGGGATTACCCGTGCCCGGCAGCGCCTCTACCTGTCCCGCGCGGTGACCCGCTCGGCCTGGGGCCAGCCGCAGTACAACCCGCCGTCGCGGTTCACCGACGAGTTGCCGACCGAGCTGGTCCGCTGGGAGCGCACCGGCGGGTCGTACACGTCGTGGTCCGGTACGGGTGGCGGGGTCGGCGGGCGCGGCGGCGGTGACCGCGGCCGGGGCGGTGGCTTCGCCGGGGGCACCCCGAAGGCGCGGGAGCTGGCGGGCCGCCTCGGCATCGACGCCAGCCGCCTGGCCACCGCCAGCGACCTTCCGCAGGCGCCCAAGGTGGCCGCGGGCGACCGGGTCAACCACCAGCGCTACGGCCTGGGCCGGGTGGTCACGGTCGAGGGCCACGGGCCGGGTGCGCGGGCGCAGATCGACTTCGGTGACCAGGTGATGTGGCTGGTGCTGCGGCACGCCCCGCTGGAGAAGCTCTAGAAGCGGGTCAGTCCTTCGGCGGTCCGGCGGGCTCCCCGCAGCCGCCGATGTCGACGCCGTGCTGGTGCATCCACGCGGTGGGCTCGATCGCGTTCTTGTAGTGCCCCTTGTGCACCTCGAAATGCAGGTGCGGCCCGGTGGAGTGGCCGGTGGAGCCCTCGTTGCCGATCTGCTCACCGGCCTGGACCCGCTGGCCCACCTTCGCCGTGATCTTGGACATGTGACCGTAGTGGGTGAGATAGCCGTTGCCGTGGTCGATGAGCACGGCGTTGCCGTATCCCTCGGCGGGCCCGGCGGCCACGACCACGCCCGCCCCGGCGGCCCGGATCGGGGTGCCGTCCGGCGCGGCCAGGTCGACGCCCTCGTGCATGCGGCCCCAGCGCTCCCCGAAGCATGACGTGGTGGCGGCCCCGGGCAACGGGTTGACCCAAGCCACCACGGGCACCGGCTTGGCCTTGCGGCGCGGCGCCTGCCAGGACAGGCCACCGCCGGACCCGGACTGGGCCCCGGACCCGGCAGCGGGCGGCTGCCCGGTGCCCGGCAGGACCGTGACCGACGCGCCGGGTAGCCCGGCGGCCGACGCGCCGGCCGGACCCGTGGTGGGCATTCCCGCGGCGGCTCCGGCGGGCAGTCCGGTGGCCGACGGGGTGCCGGTGGGGGTCGGGGCGGCAGCGGTGGGACCGGTCTGGGCGGCCGAGTGCAGATCCGCTTTGGCGGCGGCGGTCGCGGGCCCGGATGAACTCGCGGTGGCGGCGGCGACTCCCGCGACGCCGACCCCGGCGACGAGCGCGGCGGCGGTCACCACCGCGTACCGGTTGCGCTCGCCGACGACCAAGGGCACCAGCGGGGTACGGGGGGCGCGATGGCTCTGGAGCACGTCGGTACGTCGGTGCCGGCCGCCCACCCGGTGCTTCGCTCGATGCTGCACGGTGGGAAGCCCTCCCTGGATCCGGTTCCGTGGCCGTCAATTGCCTGTCGGCGACGCACGGCGGACCATGAGGAGAGGGCAAATGTGACGTCGCTTACCTCCCGGGTTGCACCCGGACTGCGACGGGAATGAGTGGGGCTCAGGACGCTTCGGATGCCATCCCGGCGTAGATCGATTCGACCTGGAGCTTGATGTCGACGCCCCGGTCCCGGAGGAAGGTGATCGGGTCGGTCGGGTTGCCGTGCACGTGGATCTCGAGGTGCAGGTGGGTCCCGTACGAGTAGCCGGTGTTGCCGACCTCGCCGATGACCTGACCGGCCTTGACGACGTCGCCGGTCTTGACCAGCACGCGACGGGAGTGCCCGTAGATCGTCTCCGTGCCGTCCTGGTCCTGGATCGTGATCGAGTAGCCGTACGCGCCGTTGTAGCCGGCGGCGGTCACCGTGCCGGCGTGCACCGCCTTGTACGGCACCCCTTCGGGCGCGGCCAGGTCGATGCCGGCGTGCAGCTTGCCGAAGCGGATCCCGTACGGCGAGGTGAAGGTGTATTCGTCGAGGGGCAGCAGCCAGACGTCCTCGGCCTTCACCTCATTGGCCTTGGCAGCCGCCGCCTTGTCGGCGCCGCGCTGCTGGCTCCGGGAGGCGCGGCCGGGGTCGGCGGCGCGGTCGGCGATCTGGCTGGAGGCGGCTGAGGCGTTCTCGAGGTTGTGCAGGACGGCCGGGCTGACAGCCTTGGCGTCCGGCAGGTTGCCCCCGGCGGTGAGGGCAACGACGCCGGCTCCGACGAACGCGGAAGCGGCGACGTAGGCGTAGCGGCTGCGTGGAGGGGTGGGAACGCGGCGTCGGCCGCGGTAGCGATCGGGCTCAGACGACAAGCGCTGGCGCACGAACAGACCCTCCGTCGTTGACAACAAGGCGGCCGCCATCAGGCGAGTAACACCAGGTAAACGGTGGCTGGCCGAGCCGTCGGACCGGGGTTAACCGGTTGACAGCCGTGGGCCACGGTAACGAAACGCAACGCGCGTCACAAGTCGCAGCGCCAATTCCCTGACACTTTCCGGGACGTATTAGGAAGCTAATGTCCGACTTCGTGACCTTTTCTGATCGACCTCGTTGCTAGCGCTGTGTAACGGCCTCCAGAGCAGATAGTCATGTGATCCGGAATACGCTTTCGGGTGCTTGCTCCGCGCGGAAGAGTGCACCGCACGCCGACCAGTGGTACGGAGCGGAAGCTTCCCGGGTTCAACGGCGGGGGGTTACCGTTCGTTCAGGAAGCAGGTCGACGAAGGGGTCGCAGATGCAAGAACGGATCAGGGTCGTCGTCGCGAAGCCGGGCCTGGACGGGCACGACCGCGGGGCCAAGGTGGTCGCCCGCGCGCTGCGCGACGCCGGTATGGAGGTCGTCTACACCGGGCTGCATCAGACGCCCGAGCAGATCGTCGAGACCGCCGTCCAGGAGGACGCCGACGCGATCGGGCTGTCCGTGCTCTCCGGCGCCCACATGACGTTGTTCCGCCGCGTACTGGAACTGCTTACGGAGCGCGACGCCAGCGACATCGTGGTATTCGGCGGCGGCATCATTCCGGCCGACGACATTGTCGAATTGGAGCAGCTCGGGGTGTCGAAGATATTCACCCCGGGTGCGACGACCGCATCCATCATCGAATGGGTACGCGCCAATGTGGCAACCCCGGTCGGGTGAGCTGACCCGGGCCGTACCGGCATCATCAAGGGCCATATCAGCCAAGGCCGGGCGAAGGGGAAGGGCCGGACGCACCCCTCACACGTCCGGCCCTTCCATGCACGACGCCCCGCCGCCACCCCTCGACCGACAGGGCATCGGCCGCTTGCTCGCCGGTGCTTCTCAGCGCTCCGACATCACACTCAACGACGCCTTTCACGCGGGGTTACGCGCGCTGTTACCACTTTTTCGCAATGTCGCCGCGCGGGCGCCCGGTCTGTGCGGTCGGGCACACCGAACCCCCGCCCAGGCAGGGGCGCCGGGCCGGTCGCTAGTCTGCGGGTGAGGCATCCCTGCAGCGCAGGAGCCGAGACTCTCTCACGCTTGCGGCGCCGCATCGGCGCGCCGCGGACACAGGTCGGGACGCAAAGGTGCGGCTTGCCGTCAGCAACGCGTCGCGAGCGAAAGGGGACACGTGGACCTGTTCGAGTATCAGGGGCGCGACCTGTTCGAACGGCACGGGCTGCCCGTGCTGGGCGGCGGCGTCGCCGAGACCCCGCAGGAGGCCCGCGCCATCGCGGAGCGCCTCGGCCGGGTCGTCGTCAAGGCACAGGTGAAGGTGGGCGGCCGCGGCAAGGCCGGCGGCGTCAAGCTCGCGGCCGACGCGGACGAGGCGCAGGCCCGCGCCACCGACATCCTCGGCATGGACATCAAGGGCCACACCGTGCACAAGGTGATGCTGGCCGAGACCGCGGACATCGCGGACGAGTACTACTTCTCGTACCTGCTGGACCGCGCGAACCGCACCTTCCTGTGCATCGCCAGCGTGGCCGGCGGCATGGAGATCGAGCAGGTTGCCGAGGAGCAGCCGGAGAAGGTCGCGAAGATCGCGATCGACGCCAACAAGGGCGTGGACGCGGCCAAGGCCCGCGAGATCGTCACGGCCGCACAGTTCCCGGCCGAGGTGGCCGACCAGGTCGCCGACATCGCGGTGAAGCTCTGGCAGACGTTCGTCGCCGAGGACGCCACCCTGGTCGAGGTCAACCCGCTGGCCAAGACCGGCAGCGGCAAGGTGCTCTGCCTGGACGCCAAGATCACCCTGGACGAGAACGCCGGCTTCCGGCACCCCGACCACGAGGCGCTGGTCGACCAGTCCGCGGTGGACCCGCTGGAGCAGGCCGCCAAGGCCAAGGACCTCAACTACGTCAAGCTCGACGGCGAGGTCGGCATCATCGGCAACGGCGCGGGCCTGGTCATGTCGACGCTCGACGTGGTCGCGTACGCGGGGGAACGGCACGGCGGGGTCAAGCCGGCCAACTTCCTCGACATCGGCGGCGGCGCCAGCGCGGCGGTCATGGCCAACGGCCTGGAGATCGTGCTGTCCGACCCGTCGGTGAAGTCGGTCTTCGTCAACGTCTTCGGCGGCATCACCGCCTGCGACGAGGTCGCCAACGGCATCGTGCAGGCCCTGGCCCTGCTGGAGCAGCGCGGCGAGACGGTCACCAAGCCGCTGGTCGTACGCCTCGACGGCAACAACGCCGAGGCAGGCCGTGCCATCCTCGACGGCGCGAACAACCCGCTGGTGCAGCGGGTGGACACGATGGACGGTGCGGCTGAGCGTGCCGCTGAGCTCGCGGCTGCGGGAGTGTGACGACATGGCGATCTGGCTCACCAAGGACTCCAAGGTCATCGTCCAGGGCATGACCGGCTCGGAGGGTTCCAAGCACACCCGCCGGATGCTGGCCGCGGGCACCAACGTGGTCGGCGGCGTGAACCCCCGCAAGGCCGGCACGACGGTCGACTTCGACGGCACCAGCCTTCCGGTCTTCGCGAACGTCGCCGAGGCCATGAAGGAGACCGGTGCCGACGTCACGGTCATCTTCGTGCCGCCGCAGTTCACCAAGGCCGCCGTGGTCGAGGCGATCGACGCCGAGATCCCGCTGGCCGTCGTGATCACCGAGGGCGTGCCGGTGCAGGACTCGGCCGCGTTCTGGGCGCACAACGTGGCGCAGGGGCAGAAGACCCGCATCATCGGCCCGAACTGCCCCGGCATCGCCTCGCCGGGGGCCTCCAACGCGGGCATCATCCCCGCGGACATCACGCCCGCCGGACGCATCGGCCTGGTCAGCAAGAGCGGCACGCTGACCTACCAGCTCATGTACGAGCTGCGCGACATCGGCTTCTCGTCCTGTGTGGGCATCGGCGGTGACCCGATCATCGGCACCACCCACATCGACGCCCTCAAGGCGTTCCAGGACGACCCGGACACCGATGCGATCGTCATGATCGGTGAAATCGGCGGCGACGCCGAGGAGCGGGCCGCCGACTTCATCAAGGCGCACGTCACGAAGCCGGTCGTCGGCTACATCGCGGGCTTCACCGCGCCGCCCGGCAAGACCATGGGCCACGCGGGCGCGATCATTTCCGGCTCCGCCGGGACCGCCGACGCCAAGAAGGAGGCCCTGGAGGCCGCCGGTGTCAAGGTCGGCAAGACCCCGAGCGAGACCGCGCGGCTGATGCGCGAGGTCATGAGCTGATCCCGGTGACGCCCTGTGCCGGCCGGGCCCGCCCTCGCTGCACTCGGTCAAGCCTGTTGACGCGCCGCCGCTCGGATGCCCCGCATCCGAGCGGCGGCGCGCCGCGTTTCGGGCGTTCGTACATGGAAAACCCTCGCGGTGGTCGATCGGGGCGGGAAAAACATCGCCGCATGCCATTCCGCGTGGAAAAGTAGGCGACGATGCCGACCACACCCGACCCTGCCGACGGTCGACGTGCCGGCTCGGAGGACCGGTTGGCGGCCGCCGAGGCGGCCCACCTCGCCGCCCGCGACACCGTGCCCCTCGACATCCGTACGCCGGCCCCGCGCCGCGACGGCTCCGCCGGTGTCGAATTCGACCTGCTGGTCGACGTCAGCTCCGCCGCTGCCACCCGGGACACGGTGCGCCTGGATCCGGCCACTCGCGACACCGTGCCCCTGAGGCCACACGGCGGCGCGGCAGGCGACGCCACCCGATCAAAGGGCTCCGGCTCTGACGGCGCCGGCTCTGACGGCGCCGGCTCTGACGGCGCCGGCTCTGACGGCGCGGAGGCTGATCGTCCCGGAGGCGCACGCCCCGACACTGCGGGACCGGACGATCTCGAGGGCGGCGATCTCGAGGGGGGCGATCTCGAGGGCGGCGATCTCGCACGGCGCGACACCGTCCGGGTCGATGCCGCCATGCTGGCCCGGCGCGACACCGTCCGGCTGCCCGCGCCGCCGCGCCGCCCCCGGGCGCCGCTGCCGGTCGCGGCCGGGTTCGCGACACTGTGGGCGGCACTGCTGACCTATCTGCCGGTCGCCGCGGTCATCGGGCTCGCCCGCACCTTCGAGGGAGCCGGCGGGCTGGCCGGGGCGGCCCACGCCGGTCTCGCCGGCTGGCTGCTGGGCCACGGCGTTCCGCTGGGCACCCCGATCGGTCCGCTGGCCCTCACGCCGATGCTGCTCACGGCGTTCGTGATCTGGCGGCTGAGCCGGGCCGGCCTGCACGTCACCCGGGCCGTCGGCACCCGCCGCACCGGCTCGACGCGGGCCGCCCTGATGGCCGCGGGCGCGGTCGGGGCGGCGTACGCCCTGCTCGGTGCGGCGGCAGCCGCCGTCGTCGACGGCCGGGGTACCGCGGTCTCCGTGGGCCGCGCCGCCCTCACGTTCCTGCTGATCGGCACGTTCGGGGCCCTGCTCGGCGCGTTGCGCGGCACCGACGCGGTCGTCCCGCTGGCCCGGCGCGTGCCCGTGGTGCTGCGGCACGGGGTGCGTACCGGGGCGGTGGCCGCTCTGCTGGTGCTGGCCGCGGGTGCGGGGTTCGCGGGGCTGTCCGTCGCGGTCGGCGGCGGGCAGGCGGCGGACACCATCGCGGCGTACCGGACCGGGGTGGTGGGGCAGGCCGGGATCACCCTGGTCAGCCTCGCGTACGGGGTGAACGCGGCGGTGTGGGTGGCCGCGTACCTGTTGGGACCGGGCTTCCTGCTGGGCACGGACTCGGCGGTCCGGCTCACCGAGGTGACCGTCGGGCCGCTGCCCACCCTGCCGTTGCTGGCCGGGTTGCCGGACGGGCCGATGGGGGCGGCCGGGGCGGCGCTGCTGGCCGTGCCCGTCCTGGCCGGCATGATCGCGGGCGCGCTGCTGACCCGGCGCCTGGCGCGCGGCCGGGTGACCGCGCCGGGGCGGGGTGAGCTGCCCCCGCCCACCGCGCCGGGCTGGCCCCTGGTGATCGGGTCGGCGCTGGTCGCGGGGCCCGTCGCGGGTCTGCTGCTGGGTGTCCTCAGCGAGCTGTCCGGCGGATCGCTCGGCGGCGGGCGGTTGGCGCAGATCGGTCCGGTGTCGTGGCAGGTGGGGCTCGTCGCCGCCGGGGTGGTTGCGGTGTCCGCCACGCTCGGCGCGTCCGCCGCCCGCGCGTGGCGGTCCACGACCGACGGCCGGTGAGCGGGGCCGGGCAGCGACGCTGCGCACGACTGGTGGGAGTGCTCTGACCTGGCGCCCCGACGTCGTGGCCGGACGACGGATGGATCAGAGGTCGTTGAAGGTGCTGAAGTCCCAGGTGCCCCGGGCGACGAGCAGGATCAGGAAGAGCAGGCTGATGGCGAGCGCGACGGCGCCGCAGATCAGACCGGCAAGGGCCTGGCCCCGGTTGGTGGCGACGCCCGCCTTGACCTTGTTCAGCCCGAGAATGCTCACGACCATCGCCGCGATCGCGACGGGAACCCCGAGGAGCTGGCAGCACAGCTGCAGGGGAATCGAACAGATGCCGAGGATCATTCCGACCAGACCCAGGGTGTTCTCCGGCCCGGTCGGGCCGCCCATCGGCCCGCCCGGTGGGTAGTGCGGCGGCGGGTACGAGCCCGGGTACGGGTCCGGCGGTGGCGGGTAGGACCCGGGCGGCACCGGCGGCTGCTGTTGGTACGGGTCCTGACCTGGCTGCATGTCGTGCCTTCCGAGCTGGAATGGGCCCCGCGGGCAGCGTACCGGCCGGCACCGGCGTCCAAGGCCGGACTCCGCGCGGACCGCAGCGGGACCCGGAGGCGGCGTTGGCGCAGCCCGCAGACGCGGCGACGGAACACCGGAGGCGGCGTGGCCGGGCCGGAAACGACACAGGGCGCCCCGGCCTGCCGGGACGCCCTGTGCGGATGCTCCTTAGGAGCGGCCACCCATCAGGTTGCCCAGCGTGCCGGTGGCCGCCAGGATGATGTTGATGACCAGGCCGATCGCGAGGATGCCGAAGGTGACGTAGGCGAGGGTCGGCTGCTTACCGACCTTCTTGGCCTCCATCATGCAGAGCACGGCGAAGACGACGCCGAGCGGCCAGCAGCAGAAGGCGAAGACGATGCCGAGGACGCCCCAGAGGGTCGTCTTGTCGTTGGCCGGCTGGGCCGGCGGGCCGTAGTAGGGCGGCGGCGTGGTCACGAGTCAGATCCTCCAGAAGTTATTCCGCACGTCATCCGTGACGGTTTTCGCATCGTTCAGCGGATCGGCAGCCTAGCCGATCATCGGCGTGAGTGGTGTCCCCATGCCGACCCGTGGGCGAGCGTTTCCAGCAGCGGCGATAGGGTGCTCGGGTGAAAGACCCCGCGCCCGCCCGCCTGGTCGTCCTCGTCTCCGGCTCCGGCAGTAACTTGCAGGCCCTGCTCGACGCGGCCGCCGACCCCGCGTACGGTGCGCGGGTTGTCGCGGTCGGCGCGGACCGGGACGGCATCGCCGGGCTCGACCGTGCCGCGGCGGCCGGTGTGCCGACGTTCGTCGACCCGGTGAAGGCGTACCCGTCGCGCGAGGATTGGGATGCGGCGGTGACCGCGCACGTCGCCGAGCACAAGCCGGATCTGGTCATCTCGGCGGGCTTCCTCAAGCTGGTCGGCCCGGCGTTCCTGGCCGCCTTCGGCGACCGGTACATCAACACCCACAACGCGCTGCTGCCCGGGTTTCCCGGCATCCACGGCCCGCGCGACGCCCTCGCCTACGGGGTGAAGATCGCGGGGGCGACCCTGTTCTTCGTCGACGCCGGTGTCGACACCGGACCCATCATCGCCCAGGTCAGCGTGCCCGTGCTCGACGACGACACGGAGGAGACGCTGACCGAGCGGATCAAGGAAGCGGAGCGCCGTCAGCTCGTCGAGCAGGTCGGCCGGCTGGTCCGCGAGGGCTGGACCATCACGGGAAGAAAGGTCACCATCCCATGACCGACGAGGGTCGCCGTCCGATCCGGCGGGCACTGCTGAGCGTGTACGACAAGACCGGCCTGATCGAGCTCGCACAGGCCCTGCACGCCGCCGGGGTACAGATCGTCTCCACCGGCAGCACCGCGGCCACCGTGGCGGACGCCGGGGTGCCGGTGACCCGGGTGGAGGACCTCACGGGTTTCCCCGAATGCCTGGACGGCCGGGTCAAGACGCTGCACCCGCGGGTGCACGCCGGTCTGCTGGCCGACCTGCGGCTGCCCGCCCACGCCGAGCAGCTCGCCGACCTCGGGGTGGAGCCGTTCGACCTGCTGGTGTCGAACCTGTACCCGTTCACCGCGACCGTGGCGTCGGGCGCCAGCGAGGACGAGTGCGTCGAGCAGATCGACATCGGCGGGCCCGCCATGGTGCGCGCGGCCGCCAAGAACCACGCCTCGGTGGCGGTGGCGACCTCGACGGCGGCGTACCCGCTGATCCTGGCCGCCCTCACGGACGGCGGCTTCACCCTCGCCCAGCGCAAGCTGCTGGCGGCCCGCGCCTTCGCGGACATCGCCGAGTACGACGTGGCCGTCGCCGACTGGTGCGCCACGACCCTGTCTCCGGCCGAGTGGCCCGAGTTCGCGGGCCTGGCCCTGCGCCGCGACACCGCCCTGCGCTACGGCGAGAACCCGCACCAGCAGGCCGCCCTGTACGTGGACCCGGCCGCTCCGGCGGGCCTGGCCCAGGCGGAGCAGTTGCACGGCAAGGAGATGTCGTACAACAACTACGTGGACGCCGACGCCGCGTGGCGTTCCGCGAACGACTTCGCCGAGCCGTGCGTGGCGATCATCAAGCATGCGAACCCGTGCGGCACCGCGGTCGGCGCGGATGTCGCCGAGGCGCACCGCAAGGCCCACGCCTGCGACCCGACGTCCGCGTTCGGCGGTGTCATCGCGGTCAACCGTGAGGTCACGGTGGAGCTCGCCCGGCAGGTCGCGGAGATCTTCACCGAGGTCATCGTGGCGCCGTCGTTCGCCCCGGAGGCGGTCGAGGTGCTGCGGGAGAAGAAGAACCTGCGGGTGCTGGTGGCCCCGCCGTGGGCGCCCCAGCCCGCGGAGATCCGCCAGGTCGGCGGCGGGATCCTGGTGCAGACCGCGGACCGGATCGATGCGCCCGGCGACGACCCGGCCGGGTGGACCCTGGCCACCGGGGCGCCGGCCGGCCCGGACGTGCTGCGGGATCTGGTGTTCGCGTGGCGGGCGGTCCGTTCGGTGAAGAGCAACGCGATCCTGCTGGCCCGCGACGGCGCGACCGTGGGGGTCGGCATGGGTCAGGTCAACCGGGTGGACGCCGCGCATCTCGCGGTGTCGCGGGCGGGCGCCGAGCGGGCCCGGGGCAGCGTGGCCGCCTCGGACGCGTTCTTCCCGTTCCCGGACGGCCTGGAGGTGCTCATCGCGGCGGGCATCACGGCGGTGGTGCAGCCGGGCGGCTCGGTCCGGGACAACCTGGTCATCGAGGTGGCGCAGAAGGCCGGGCTGACGGTCTACCTCACCGGCACCCGGCACTTCTTCCACTGAGGTGGAGGTCGTCCGAAACGTTCGCTTCTCGGCCGAGGACTGGGCCCTGGCCGAGTGGGACCGCGTCCACTACGAGGATTGCGCCTTCCACGACGTGGACTTCTCCGAGGCCCAGCTGACCGGCTGCACGTTCGCGCACTGCCATTTCGGCAACGTCCGCTTCAACGCGGCGGAGCTGACCCGGTGCGCCATCGTGCAGTCGGAGATCCAGCGGTGCTCGTTCTTCGACGCCCGGCTGACCGAGTGCAAGCTCACCGGCACGCAGTTCGTCGACTGCGGACTGCGGCCGTTGACGGTCGAGGGCGGCGACTTCTCGTTCGTCTCCCTGCGGGGTCAGAACCTGACCGGGGCGAAGCTGGGCGGGCTGCGGCTGCGCGAGGCGGACCTGACCGGCGCCGACCTGACCCGGGTCGATCTGCGCGGCGCCGACCTGTCCAGCGCGCAGCTCAAGGACGTGGTGCTCAAGGGCGCGGATCTGCGGGGGGCGGACCTGGGCGGGGTGGCCTTGCGCGGGGTGGACGTGACCGGCGCGAAGATCGATCTGGCGCAGGCTGCGCTGTTCGCGACCGCGTACGGTGCGGTGGTCGGCGACTGAGCGCGTTCTGGCAGGATCGACGCGTGACGGCGACGATTCTGGACGGCAAGGCCGCCGCGGCGGCGATCAAGGAGGACCTGCTTCAGCGGGTCAAGGCTCTCGGGGAGCGCGGCGTCGTCCCGGGGCTGGGCACGGTGCTGGTCGGTGACGACCCGGGCTCACAGGCGTACGTGACCGGCAAGCACCGCGACTGCGCCGAGGTCGGCATCGCCTCGATCCGGCGTGACCTGCCCGCCGACGCCACCCAGGAGCAGGTCGAGGCGGTCGTCGCGGAGCTGAACGCGAACCCGGCCTGCCACGGCTACATCGTGCAGTTGCCGTTGCCCAAGCACCTGGACACCCAGCGCGTCCTGGAGCTGATCGATCCGGACAAGGACGCCGACGGCCTGCACCCGGTGAATCTGGGCCGCCTGGTGCTCGGCTACGACGGGCCGCTGCCGTGCACCCCGCGGGGCATCGTGCACCTGCTGCGCCGCCACGACATCCCGCTCGCGGGTGCCGAGGTGACCGTCGTGGGGCGTGGCACGACGGTCGGCCGCCCGCTCGGGCTGCTGCTGACCCGGAAAAGCGAGAACGCCACCGTGACCCTGTGCCACACCGGTACGGTCGACCTCGCCGCGCACACCCGGGCCGCGGACATCGTGATCGCCGCGGTCGGTGTGCCGGGGCTGATCACGGCCGACATGGTCAAGCCCGGTGCGACGATCGTCGATGTGGGCCTGACCCGGGTCGTCGGGGAGGACGGCAAGGGCCGGTACACCGGCGACGTGGCGCCCGAGGTCCGTGAGGTGGCCGGGGCGGTCGTGCCGATGCCCGGCGGGATCGGCCCGATGACCCGGGCGATGCTGCTCACCAACGTGGTGGAGCGGGCCGAGTGGGATAGCTCCCGCTGACCGCCCCTGCCAGGTAAGCGATCGTTAACCGGCTGATACGGTCCGGAAAAGTCGTCCCGCTTTCCGGGAGGGCTGCTTTCCGGGAGGGAGAGGCATGGGCAAGAAGGTCACTGTCGTCGGCGCCGGCTTCTACGGGTCCACGACCGCGCAGCGTCTGGCCGAGTACGACATCTTCGACACCGTGGTGCTCACCGACATCGTGGAGGGCAAGCCGGAGGGCCTCGCCCTGGACCTGAACCAGTCGCGGCCGGTCGAGGGCTTCGAGACCAAGGTCGTCGGCGCCACCACCGGCCCGAACGGTGAGGGCTACGAGGCCATCGAGGGCTCGGACGTCGTCATCATCACCGCCGGGCTGCCCCGCAAGCCGGGCATGAGCCGGATGGACCTGCTCGGCGTCAACGCGAAGATCGTCCGCCAGGTCTCCGAGAACGTCGCCAAGTACGCCCCGAACGCCGTGGTCATCGTGGTCTCGAACCCGCTGGACGAGATGACCGCCCTGGCCCAGATCGCCACCCAGTTCCCGAAGAACCGGGTCCTCGGCCAGGCCGGCATGCTGGACACGGCCCGGTTCACCCACTTCGTCGCCGAGACGCTCAGCGTCAAGGTGGGCGACGTGCAGACCCTGACGCTGGGCTCGCACGGCGACACGATGGTGCCCGTACCCAGCCGGTGCACCGTCAACGGCAAGCCGCTGTCCGAGCTGCTGCCCGCCGACAAGATCGAGGAGCTGGTGACCCGGACCCGCAACGGCGGCGCCGAGGTCGTGGCGCTGCTCAAGACCGGCTCGGCGTACTACGCGCCGTCCGCCGCGGCGGCCCGCATGGCCAAGGCGGTCGCCGAGGACTCCGGTGCGGTCATGCCGGTCTGCGCGTGGGTCGACGGCGAGTACGGGATCTCCGGCGTCTACCTGGGCGTCGAGGCCGAGATCGGCGCCGGGGGCGTGCGCCGGGTGGTCGAGACGAAGCTGACCGACTCGGAGCTGGCCGGCCTGAAGGAGGCCGCCGAGGCGGTCCGCGCCAAGCAGGCGGACGTCGCCGACCTCTGAGCCGGCCGACACATCGGCGGATCTTGGTCGATATTCGCCCTCCCAGGGGCGGAAGCCGACCAAGATCCAGCTTTGTTCACCGGGAAGGCCGGGGCCGTGCGGGCCTCGGCCTTTCCGTGTACGCCGGGGCTATCGCCGCAGCGGGTACGAGTCCTGGTCGTCGTCCACGTCGTAGATCGGTCCGGCGGCCGCCGCCGACACGGGTGGCGCACCCTCGATGACCTCCGCGATGCCCGGCCGCCCCGCCTCCACCACGAACTGCGCGGCCGTGCGGACGTCCGAGGTCTGGGCCCACACCGTGTCGACCACGCGCAGGCTGCTCAGCAGGCGTTGCTGATCCAGGTCGCAGACGAAGTAGCCACGCCGGTTGTCGATGTAGCGCCAGTGCGGGCTCTCCGCCTTGATCGGGTCGTAGGCGGCGTGGAACGCGGCCACATCGGGGTCGCCGCCCGAGCTGATCGAGGTGCCGGTGAGTTCCGCGCCGACCACGGGCGTCGCCGGGTCGTCGAAGTCGGGTCGCAGGTCGCAGACCCAGGTGCAGTGCCGGTCGCCGGTGAGGATCACCGGGTTGGCCACGTTCCCGCTGCCGAACAGCTCCAGCAGTCTGCGGCGCTGCACCCGGTAGCCGTCCCAGTTGTCGAACGAGAAGATCTGCGCCGGCCCGGCCCGGCGGTCGTTCTGGGCCCACATCACCTGGTTGGCCAGCAGGTTCCAGGTGGTGCCGTACGACTGTAGGCCCTCGGTCAGCCAGCTTTCCTGCTTCGCCCCGGTCATGGTGAGCGTGGGGTCCTGGGCGGCGGCGAGGGTGGTGGGCTGGTCGCTGCGGTACTGCCGGGTGTCCAGGACGTGCAGGCTGGCCAGCGTCCCGAAGCGCAGTCTCCGGTAGACCTGGATGTCCGGTCCGTCCGGCTGCGAGCTGCGGCGCAGCGGCAGGTGCTCGTAGTACGCCTGGAACGCGGCGGCGCGCCGGGCCCGGAACGCGTCGGGTGACTGCTGGTCGGGGTCCTGCGGGATCCCGTCGGCGAAGTTGTTGTCGACCTCGTGGTCGTCGAACGTGACGATCCAGGGAAACGCGGCGTGGACCGCCTGCAGGCCGGGGTCCGTCCGGTACCGGGCATGCCGGTTGCGGTACTCATCCAGCGTGTACGGCTCGCCCACGCCCTCGTGCTGGCGCACCGCGGCCGGGTTGGGCTTTCCCTCGTAGATGTAGTCGCCGAGGAACGCCACGAACGCCAGGTCCTCGTCGACCAGGTGCTGGTATGCGGTGTAGTACCCGCCCTGGTAGTCCTGGCAGCTGGCGAACGCGAAGCGCAGCCGGGACGGCCGGGCATGGGCCGCCGGTGCGGTGCGGGTCCGCCCCACCGGCGACACCTGGTAGCCGGTCCGGAAGCGGTAGTGGTAGTCGGTGTCGGGGCGCAGACCGCGGACGTCGACATGGACGCAGTGGGCCCGTTCGGGCCGGGCCGTGGCGACGCCGCAGCGGACCACCCGGCGAAACCCCGCGTCCTCGGCCACCTCCCACGCGACCGGCACGGGCCGGGCGGGCATTCCGCCGCCGGTGGTGGGTTGCGGCGCCAGGCGGGTCCAGAGCACCACGGCGTCGGGCAGCGGGTCGCCGGACGCGACGCCCAGCGTGAAGACACCTTCCGGCAGCGTGGTGTCGATGCCGTTGCGGATCCGGGCGTACGCGCCGTCAGGAGTGATCAGCCAGGGTCCGGCGGCGACGGCCGCGGCGGCGGTGGAGACGAAACGGCGTCGGCTGACGGGAAGTTCGAACCGCGACATACCTCAAGCTAACTACTTGTCCGCTTTGCGCCAAGTTTGCCATTCGCTCCCATCGCCCACCGGGAACGAGAACGAAGACAGCGACATGCATCGATGTGATCGGCTGCCGGTTACGGCACAGGGAACGGCATTCGCCCCTACGGACATCCGCCCGGGAACGGCGGGGTATCTTGCGGAATCGGGGTGGTCACGGACGGGGTCGGCGATGATCTCCCACCGTCAGGCAGTACGCTCGTACTGCTAAAACATGTGTCCCGGGAGAGGAGCGCCGGCCGATGGCGAAAATCAAGGTCAAAAACCCGGTCGTGGAGCTCGACGGCGACGAGATGACCCGGATCATCTGGAAGCAGATCCGTGAGCAGCTGATCCTGCCCTACCTCGACGTCAACCTCGAGTACTACGACCTGTCGATCCAGCACCGCGACGAGACCGACGACCAGGTCACGGTCGACGCGGCGAACGCCATCAACCGGCACGGCGTCGGCGTGAAGTGCGCCACGATCACCCCGGACGAGGCCCGCGTGGACGAGTTCGGCCTGAAGAAGATGTGGCGCTCCCCGAACGGGACGATCCGCAACATCCTCGGCGGCGTCGTCTTCCGCGAGCCGATCATCATGTCGAACGTACCCCGGCTCGTACCGGGCTGGACCAAGCCGATCGTCATCGGCCGTCACGCCCACGGCGACCAGTACAAGGCCACGGACTTCGTCGCGCCCAAGGCGGGCAAGATGACGATGACCTTCACCCCGGACGACGGCTCCGCGCCGATGGAGTTCCACGTCGCGGACTTCCCCGGCGGCGGCGTCGGCATCGGCATGTACAACTTCGACGACTCGATCCGCGACTTCGCGCGCGCCTCGTTCCGGTACGGCCTGGCCCGCAACTACCCGGTCTACCTGTCGACGAAGAACACCATCCTCAAGGCGTACGACGGCCGGTTCAAGGACCTGTTCGCGGAGATCTTCGAGACGGAGTTCGCCGACGACTTCAAGAAGGCCGGCCTCACCTACGAGCACCGGCTCATCGACGACATGGTCGCCGCCGCCATGAAATGGGAGGGCGGCTACGTCTGGGCCTGCAAGAACTACGACGGTGACGTGCAGTCCGACACCGTGGCCCAGGGCTTCGGCTCGCTCGGCCTGATGACCTCCGTGCTGATGAGCCCGGACGGCAAGACCGTCGAGGCCGAGGCCGCGCACGGCACGGTCACCCGGCACTACCGGCAGTGGCAGAAGGGCGAGAAGACCTCGACCAACCCGATCGCGTCGATCTTCGCCTGGACCGGTGGTCTCAAGCACCGCGGCAAGCTGGACGGGACCCCGGAGGTCACCGGGTTCGCCGAGGCGGTCGAGCGGGTCTGCGTCGAGACCGTCGAGGGTGGACAGATGACCAAGGACCTCGCGCTGCTCATCTCCCGCGACGCGCCGTGGCTGACCACGGACGAGTTCATGAACGCGCTGGACGAGAACCTCTCGCGCAAGCTCGGCTGACGCTCGGCGACGACGCCGCGTCCGTACCGAAGACATTCCGGCCCGGCGGGACCATGGTCCCGCCGGGCCGTGCCGTTGGCCCGCAGCCGCCCCCCGATCGCCGCTCGAAGATGGTGAGGGGAACACGAGACGGCGAAGGGTGTGGATGTGTCGGAGACGGATGCCATGGTGGACGGACTGGTACGCGGCGCGGAGAAGGCGCTGGCCGACTATGCGGATTTCACCCAGGAGCAGGTCGACCACATCGTCGGCAAGGCGTCCGTGGCGGCCATCCACCACCACGGGCGACTGGCCCAGCTCGCCGTCGCGGAGACCGGGCGCGGGGTGCTGGAGGACAAAGCCGTCAAGAACATCTTCGCGGCCGAGCACGTCACGCACAGCATGACCGGGCTCAAGACGGTCGGGGTGGTGCACCGCGACGACATCGACGGAGTCGTGGAGATCGCCGACCCGGTCGGCGTGGTGTGCGGCATCACCCCGGTCACCAACCCCACCTCGACCGTCATCTTCAAGGCGCTGCTGGCGCTCAAGACCCGCAACCCGATCGTGTTCGCGTTCCACCCCGGCGCGCAGCGGTGCAGTGCCGAGGCGGCCGCCGTGGTGCACGACGCGGCCGTGGCCGCAGGCGCGCCGGAGAACTGCGTGCAATGGATCGAGGAGCCCTCGCTGGCGGCGACCCGGGCGCTCATGCACCACGACGGGGTCTCGGTGATCCTGGCGACCGGCGGCAACGCGATGGTCCGGGCCGCGTACTCGGCCGGGAAGCCGGCGCTGGGGGTGGGTGCGGGCAACGTCCCGGCGTTGGTGCACGCGAGTGCCGACGTGGGCCGGGCGGTGCACGACATCGTGCTGTCGAAGACCTTCGACAACGGCATGATCTGCGCGTCCGAACAGGCGGTCGTCCTGGATGCGGCCATCGCCGAACAGGCGCTGGGCGAGTTCCGGCGGTTGCATGCGTACGTCGCCAGCCCGCAGGAGAAGACCCTGCTGGAACGCTTCCTCTTCCCGCCCGAGGAGTCCGACGGCTGTGCGCCCGGGGAGCACGGCGCCGACTGTGCCGGCGGCACGCTCAACACCGCGGTCGTGGGCCAGTCCGCGTCGTGGATCGCCGCGCGGGCCGGGTTCACGGTGCCCGAGGACACCTCGGTCCTGCTGGCCGGGATCGACGACGTCGGCCCGGCCGAACCGCTCAGCCGGGAGAAGCTCTGCCCGGTCCTCGCGCTGCTGCGCGCCACCACCGAGGAACAGGGCCTGGAGTACGCCGAGCGGATGGTGGAGTTCCACGGCCTGGGGCACAGCGCGGTGATCCACGCACGCGACGCGGCTGTGGTCGAGGCGTTCGGGCGCCGGGTGAAGGCGGTCCGCGTCATCTGGAACGCGCCCGCCTCGCACGGCGGCATCGGCGACATCTACAACGCCTACCTGCCGTCGCTGACACTCGGCTGCGGCAGCTACGGCCACACCTCGGTGTCGAACAACGTGTCGGCCGTGAACCTGCTGAACATCAAGCGGATCGGGCGGCGGACCAACAACCTGCAATGGTTCAAGGTGCCCCCGAAGATCTATTTCGAGCCGCACGCCATCCGCTATCTGCGGGACATGCCCGACGTGCGACGCGTCACCGTGGTCACCGACGCCACCATGACCCGGCTGGGCTACGTGCACCGGATCAACACCGTGCTGCGCGAGCGGGGCGGGCCGGTCACCATCCAGGTCATCGACGACGTCGAGCCCGAGCCCAGCATCGACACCGTGCGCACGGGTGCGGAGGTGATGCGGGCGTTCCGGCCCGACACCATCATCGCGCTCGGCGGCGGCTCCCCGATCGACGCGGCCAAGGTGATGTGGCTGCTGTACGAACACCCGGAGGTCGACTTCGCCGACCTGCGGGAGAAGTTCTTCGACGTGCGCAAGCGGGCGTTCCGGTTTCCAGCGCTCGGTGCGCTGGCCCGCCTCGTCTGCGTGCCCACCACCTCCGGCACGGGCGCCGAGGTGACCCCGTTCGCGGTCATCACGGACACCACCACCGGCCAGAAGTACCCGCTGGCCGACTACGCCCTGACGCCCAGCGTGGCGATCATCGACCCGGAGCTGACCGCGGACCTGCCGGCCGTGGTCACCGCGGACAGCGGGTTCGACGCGCTGACCCACGCGACCGAGGCGTACGTGTCGGTCTACGCCAGCGACTACACCGACGGGCTCGCGCTGCATGCCATCCGGCTCATCTTCGCCAACCTGGAGCGGGCGGTCCGGCACGGGAAAGAGGATCCGCGGGCGCGGGAGAAGATGCACAACGCCGCGACGATCGCGGGCATGGCCTTCGGCAACGCGTTCCTGGGCATCGTGCATGCCATGGCGCACACGCTGGGCGCCACGTTCCACCTCGCGCACGGCCGGACGAACGCGATCCTGCTCCCGCACGTCATCCGGTACAACGGCACGGTTCCGTCCAAGCTCACCGGCTGGCCCAAGTACGAGCGCTACACCGCGCCGGAGCGTTTCCAGGAGATCGCCCGCGCGCTCGGGCTCCCTGCCGAGACTCCGGAGCAGGGGGTGGAATCGTACGCCGCCGCGGTCGAACGGCTGCGTGCCGCGGCCGGTATCGAGCCGTCGTTCCGCGCGGCCGGAGTGGACGAGCAGACGTTCCTGGCGGCGCTGCCGCAGCAGGCGATGAACGCCTACCTGGACCAGTGCGCGCCGGCTAACCCCCGGATGCCGATGCTGGCCGACATGCAGGAGTTGATGCGTGCGGCGTACCACGGCGCACCGGCCGACGTATGATCCACTAATCGGTATGAACTATGCGTTTAGTGCGCGTAACTCAGGGTTTTTGGCGTCGTTTCTTTAGGCAGAACGGATGCAGGCGGTGCTGCTCAGGGGTCGCCCGCCGGTCCGGCCGCCTTGTCCCGGGCGCCGTCCGGTTCTCCTGAGATCAAGCATCGCCAGTGGGCGTGCTGCAGCACGTCTGCCGTCCCTTCCCATGCGGGGGGCCTCGTCCCGGGCCCCCCGCCCCCAACTTCCGACACCGCCGCCGCCGGGCCGAGTGCGTCGAGCCCCCCGGCCCGGCGGCGTGTCATGCCGCCTGGCGCCGATGGCGGGGACGTCCGTCCGATGTGAATTCTGGGTCCTGAGCGGCCGTGCCCGACAACCCGTCAGGGGCGGCGCCGACCCGGGACGTCAGCCGACGGTGCCGGCCGACGTCCGTTCCCGACCCTGCGGGCGGTGACAGACGTCGGCCGCAGCGGGGCGGTCAGGCACCCGCGGTGGTCGCCTCGGTCGGTTCCTCCCCGATCCGGCACGCGATGGTGCCCGGCTCCGCACGCCGGTCCTGCCAGACCTGCCGGAGATGTTGGTAGCGGTTCCGCCCGGCCACCATCTCGTAGCGCAGCCGGTGGGAGGCCGGTGGGCGGGAGGCTCCCGACAGCTCGTAACCGTGGGCGCGCAGGCGGCTGCCGAGCACCGCTTCACAGAGGCCGAGTTCCCACGGCTGCATGCTGCCGCTCCACCGGCCGATGCGGTCGGTCGTGACGTCGTCGTGGTTGCGGGAGTGGTACCAGGCCCGGTAACGCGGCAGCTCGTCCAGCGCGTCGGCGGGCTTGACCATCGCCGGCTCGTACTCCTCGCCGAGGAATCGGCACAGTGCGACCAGCTCCGGCTCGGGCTCGGTCACCAACCGCTCGTAGTGCAGTTCGTGGAAGGAGCCCGGACTCATCGTCCGCCGGGCCCACTGCCCCTGGTCAATCGAGCGGGCCCACCGGTTGATCGCGGTGTACACGTCGCCGCGGTACCACGGCATCTCCTTGAGCGAGGCCACGCAGTCCCGGCCGTCGCGCACGATGTGCACCACCTGGGCGTCCGGAAACAGCCGCAGCAGGGTCGGCAGGTTGAGGATGTACGCCGGCCGCTTGTCCCCCCAGCGCACCTTGCCGAACCGGCGCGAGAACGCGCGGAAGACGATCCCGAAGGCGGAACCGAGCGTCGGCGGGCCCTCGACGATCTCCTCGGTCAACTCGGCGGCGTCGAGCCCGAAATCGGCGAAGCGGCTCGCCTTGTGCCCGACGATCCACTGTGCCAGCTTTTCCCGGTTGGCCCGCTGGCCGAGGTCGCCGAACCGGTGGCGCCGACGGTACCCGTTGAGCACGAGATGATTCTCCGGCGCGATGGCGATGCGGCTGTGCGCATGCAACATGTACTGCAGCATCGTGGTGCCGGACCGGGCGCATCCGGTCACGAAGACGGGACGAATCGTGGTCATGGACAGACCTCGCTGCGGGCCAGGCGACAGCTGGCGCTGATACGGTCGATCACACCAGTACAACGCTGGTGGCAACGGGGCGTTTCGGCTCGCCTGCCGGATGCTTGAGTTTCCAGCGCCATCACTGAGGCGCGCGGTTTTCCGGTCCGGGGCCGGCCGGTAGGCGGCGGTCAGAGCGCGTCGCGCAGCATCTGGGCGGCTGTCTCCGGGACGACGTCGTTGACGAAGACCCCCATGGCGGACTCGGAGCCCGCGAGGAACTTCAGCTTGTCGGGCGCCCGGCGGATGCTGAACAGCTGTAGGTGCAGGTAACCCAGCTCCCGGCCCGCGCCGACGACGGCCTGATGCCACGCGGCGATGTAGGGCATCGGCTGGCCGAACAGCGCATCGAGGCGCCGCAGCACGTCCAGGTAGAGGGGGCCGAACGCGTCGCGTTCGGCGTCGTCGAGCGCGGGCAGGTCCGGCACCTGGCGGTGCGGCGCCAGCTGCACCTCGAACGGCCAGCGCGCCGCGGCGGGCACGTACGCGGTCCAGTGCTCGTTCGCCGCGACGACCCGTACCTGTGCCTTCTGCTCTGCCGCCAGCACGTCGGCGTAGAGGCTGCGCCCGGTCGTGGCCTGGTGGCGGCGCGCCGCGCCCAGCATCGCCTGGGTGCGCGGCGGCACCATCGGGTACGCGTAGATCTGGCCGTGCGGGTGGTGCAGGGTCACCCCGATCTCGACCCCGCGATTCTCGAACGGGAACACCTGCGCCACCCCGGGCAGCGCGGACATCAGCTCGGTGCGGTCGGCCAGCGCGTCGATCACGGTACGGACCCGCTCGGGTGGCAGGGCGCCGAACGAGCTGGTGTGGTCGCTGGTGAAGCAGACCACCTCGCAGCGCCCGACCCCCGGGCGCACCGGGACGGCCTCGGTCAGCTCGGTGATCTCGTCCGGTGCCATCCGGTCGCTGAACGACGGGAACTGGTTCTCGAAGACCACCACGTCGTAGTCGTCCGCCGGGATCTCGCTGGCGAAGTCCGGGGTGGACGGGCACAGCGGGCAGCGGTCGCTCGGCGGCAGGAAGGTGCGGGTCTGCCGGTGCGCGGCGACCGCGACCCACTCGTCGACCAGCGGGTCCAGCCGCAGCTGCGAGGCGGGCGGCGGGGGCGGCAGGTGGCGCCGGTCCGGGAACGAGCGGTCCGCGCCGGGTTTCTCGTCGAAGTAGATGAGTTCCCGGCCGTCGCTCAGCTCGATCGCGGTGCGCTGGGCGATCACGGGGCGGTCACCACGACCAGTTCGGCGACCTGTTCCGCCAGCAGGTCCCGGGCGGCGGGGTCCAGTCCGTCGTCGGTGATGAGTACGTCGGCGCGTTCCAGCGGCACGATCGAGGAGATTCCGACTGTGCCCCACTTGGTGTGGTCCGCCAGCACCACGAGGCGTTCCGCCGCCGCGACCAGGGCCCGGTTGACCTCCGCCTCCATCAGGTTCGGGGTGGTGTAGCCGGCCCGCTCGCTCATCCCGTGCACGCCCAGGAACAGCATGTCCAGGTGCAGGGTGCCGATCGCGGCGACCGCGACCGGCCCGACCAGCGCGTCGGACGGGGTCCGGGTGCCGCCGGTGAGCACCACCGTCTGGTCCGGACGCCCGGCCCGGTAGAAGATGTCCGCCACCGGGATCGAGTTGGTCACCACGGTCAGCTCCGGCACGTCGACCAGGCGCTGGGCCAGCCCGGCGGTGGTGGTGCCCGCGGACAGGGCGATGGCGTCGCCGGGCGACACCAGCGCCGCGGCGCGCATCGCCATCGCGGCCTTCTCCGTGCGCTGGCGCACCGACTTCGCGGCGAAGCCGGGCTCGTGCGCCGAGCCGGGGGCCACCGTGGTCGCCCCGCCGTGTACCTTCTCCAGCAGCCCGCGGTCGGCCAGGGACTCCAGGTCGCGCCGGATGGTCATGTCGGAGACGCCGTACTCGGCGGCCAGTTCGCTCACCCGGACGCCGCCCGACGCGCGCACCCGGTCCAGGATCGCCGCCTGCCGCTGCTGCGCCAGCATCAGCGGCCCCCGCGTCGGCGCCCACTGGCGCCGCTACGTCGGTGGCCGTACCGAATCAACCGCACTGAATCGAACACGTGCGAACATTACCTGGCGATCGGGTGTGCGCAAAAGAGTGACGTTCGCCGCCGGGCCCGCGGCGCTCGGTGCACTCGCGCACGCCTAGATTCCGCGGCCACGCTTGTGCAGCGCGGAGAGAACGTTTTCCACCTTGACGGCCCCGGTCATGGCCGCCAGCGCGATCGCGGTGCGCGGCTCGCGCCAGTTCGCCCGTACCGCCTCCTTGCTGAACTGCCACGCCTGGCTGCGGTTGCCGCTGGCCGCCGACCAGCAGGCCAGCTGGCCGTACACCCGGGCGGCGCCGGGGCGGCAGCCGCTGATCTCGGGATGGCGTTGCATCATCCACCGCAGCGACGAGATCTTCGTGGCGTACTCGTACGCGTAGTGCGAGGTCCGGCCCCACAGCACCCGCACCAGCGGCTCGTCGACGTGCACGATCGGGGTCCGGCGGGCGGCGCGCAGCAGCAGGTCCCAGTCCTCGTTCTGGCTGCCCGGGGCGTCCTCGGCGACCAGCCCGATCGCATCGTCGGCCAGCGCCTCGCGCCGGATCACGAACGACGACGAGTGCAGCATCGCCATCCGGGAGCGGGCGAGCTGCTCCACGGTGACCCGGCTGCAGCCGGCCAGCCGGGCCGTGGTGCGGCCCTCGAACTCGACCTCGATCGCACACGTCGCGAACTCCGCGTCCGGCTCGGCCAGCAGCGCCGCGACCTGCCGGCGCAGCTTGTCCGGCACCCACGCGTCGTCGTCGTCGCAGAACGCCACCAGCTCCGTGTCCAGGGACAGGATGCCGGTGTTGCGGGCACCGGCCAGCCCGGAGGCGCGCCAGTTCGTCAGCACCAGCACCGGGGTGCCCTCGGTGACGGCGAGCGACTCGTCCGGCTCGGTCTGGTCGTAGACGACCACGACCGTCAGGTCGCCGGGATACTCCTGCTCGCGCACCGCGGCGATGGCCCGCCGCACCAGCTCGGGACGGTTGCGGGTGGGGATCACGACGCCGACGGACGGCCAGTTCATCACGCCTCCTGAGGGGCTGCGGGGTTGAGCTGAGGGGCGGTGGGGTTGAGGGGATAGCCGTAGGCGCGCAGCAGGGGCGCGCACACCGCGCCGACGAGGCGGCGCTGTCCCGGCGGCAGGGCGCGCACCCAGGCGTCGTCGTGGCGCAGCGGGACCCGGCCGACCCGGAACCGCATCGGGTTACCGGCCGCGCTGTGCCCCACGGTCAGGTCGGCATGCCCGTCGCCGAGGAAGGCCAGGTCGGCGTCCGTCAGCGGCAGGTCGACGTACGCGGCCAGCTCGCGCAGCGCCTGGCGCGGGTCGGCCAGCAGTTGCTCGTACCGGACCCGGCGTACCGCGACGCCGCGGCGGGCCAGCAGGCCGAACGCGGCGTTGTGCGCGTTCCACAGCAGAGCCGAGCGGCCGGGGGAGTACCGGGTCATCTCCTCGGCGCCGTCGGTCTCGGGCCGGGTCACGGTCTTGGTCCACGAGTACGCGACCCCGCGCGCGTCGCGCACCACGTGCACCACCCGCAGGTCCACGTCGTCGGCCCAGCGCAGGACGTGGGCGAGCGCGCTGTGCTTGGAGGAGTCCACCACCACCGTGGCGCCGGAGACCTCGGCGGCGGCCGCGTACACCCGGGCGTAGTAGTCGGCGTACTCGCGGACCTCGGCACGCTGGGCCGGGGGCAGCGAGGTGGCCGCCAGCCGGGGGATGTGCCGGGTGCGCTCGACCGCTTCGCGCAGGGTCTGGATGCGGTCCACGTCGACGGCGCCCCAGCCGCCGAAGGCCCGTTCGCCGACCTGTTGCCAGAACGTGCAGGCCGAGAACCGTGCCCCGCACCCGCAGCGCTCGTCGTCGCGCAGGTCGCGCTGCCAGAGGTGGACGACCTCGCCGAGGGCTCTGACGGAGGGCAGCTCGCCGAGCAGGCGCTCGACCAGGGTGGTTCCGCTTCGTCCCAGTCCGCCCACAAACAGCACCCGTGCCACTTTGTCCCGCCTTCATTCGTTTCGCTCCTATAACGAGCGAACCAGGCTGAAGGAGGCGTGGGATTGACAACCGAGGCTTTCGAGCGGGTGTATCTCGACGGGACGGGTTTCGACCGAATCACCGAGGCTGAGGTCGTCGCGGTCGTCCGGGACGCGCTGGCGTGCGGCCACGGCGGCCGGATCATCACCCCGAACATCGACATCCTGCGGGCGGCCCGGGCGAATCCGGGCCTGCGGGCGTTCGTCGACGACGCCGACCTGGTCGTGGCGGACGGCATGCCGCTGGTGTGGGCCAGCCGCCTGACCGGGATGCCGCTGCCCGAGCGGGTCGCCGGCAGCAGCCTCGTCTGGTCCCTGTCGGAGGGTCTCGGCCATGACGGCCGCTCGATCTTCGTGATCGGCGGGGCGCCCGGCGCGGACGAGCTGCCCGACGGCGCCACCCGTGCCGCGGACCGGCTCGCCGCCGCCTGCCCCGGCCTGCGCATCGGCGGCACCCTGTGCCCCGAGTTCGGCTTCGAACACGACGAGACCCGGTACGCGCAGTTCTGCACGAAGGTGATCGACGCGCAGCCGGATCTTGTCCTGGTCGGCCTGGGCTTCCCCAAGCAGGAGCAGGTCATCTCCCGGCTGCGCCCCGACCTGCCACAGACCTGGTTCGTGGGGTGCGGTGCCGCGGTCAACTTCGTGGCCGGGGACGTCCGGCGGGCCCCGCGCTGGATGCAGCGCACCGGCCTCGAGTGGGCCCACCGGCTGGGCACCGAGCCACGCCGTCTGGCCCGCCGCTACCTGCGCCAGGGCGCCCCGTACGCGCTGCGTTTGCTGGCCGCGTCCGCCCGCCGCTAGCCAGACGCGCTGGTAAATGGTGGCTCCGCTGCATGCGCAGGCGTTGCCTGCGTACCTTTGCCGCTCGCCGTCCGGGCAGGGTGTAACAGGGCGAGGAAAGCAATGAGGCCCCACTCGGCGCATTGCCGAGCGGGGCCTTGATTGCACGGGGCTACAGGTCGAATTCGCCGTCCTTGACGCCGCCGACGAAGGCTACCCACTCGGCCCGGGTGTAGACGTGGGGGTTCTTGCTCCGGTCCTTGGTGTCCCGAACGTAGATGGCGTCATTGGTGATGGCCACCTCGACGCAGTTGCCGGAGCCACCAGTTCGGGTGCTGACCTTCCAGGGAAGGCTGTCGTACGGCTCGCTCATGTGAAGTCCTTCCGCTTTGCGGTGATCAACTTGCGGGTGTCGGCGGGGCTGATCGCCCGAGCGATCAGGTGCTCGAAGTTAGCGCGATGCAAGCCCACCTCCTCGGGTTTTTCCACGAACAGGGAGCCGGTCAAGGTCTCGATGTAGACAAGGGACGGGTCCGGATCCGGGAACTCCATCAGGATGAACGAGCCCATCGACGCCGGATGTGCGCCCGTGGAGAACGGGACCACCTGCAGGACGACGCGCTTGCTGTCCTCCTCCAGGAGTCGGTCGAGCTGTGCGCGCATGACCTCGGGTCCGCCCACGGCGTGATGCAAGGCGGCCTCGTCGAGCACCATCCACAGCTTCGTTTCCTTGCCGGCGAGCACCTCCTGCCGTCGTGCACGGACCTCTGCGCGCCGTGCAACGTCGTTCTCGTCCAGCGCGGGGTGCACGCCCCTGATCAGTGCACGTGCATAGTCGGGCGTTTGCAGGAGGCCAGGAACGAATGCGGTCTCCGCGCCGATCAGGCGCGCGGCGTCGGCCTCGAAGCTGATGTAGGTCTGGTAGTCCTCGGGCAGGGCCTCCTCGAACGGGGTCAGCCAGTTCAGCTCGTTCGACTTGGCCAGCAGTTCGACATAGCGGGCCTGTTCCTCGGCGTGGGTAATCCCGTAGAGGTCAAGCAGGCTGAGCACGGTCCGGCGGAGCGGGCGGTTGCGTGCGGTCTCCATGCGCCACAGGGATGACGGGTCCATTCGCACGCGGTCGGCTGCCTCCTCCCGGGAGAGCCCCGCCCGCTCGCGTGCGCGGATCATCTCCTGGGCGAGACGCCGTAGCCGCACCGTAGGGGGCTTGCGTGCAGGCACCTCTTGCATCCCTTCACTCCTGTCCGCCAAGTGTGCACGCCCCGCCGCGCAGTGCATACGCGAGGGCCCGTGTATGCAAAGTCGAGCGTGCAATCTTGCATGCCCGTTTCGGTACGTGCAGGATAGCCAACGTACGGATTCCGCGGTTTCGATCTTGATTCGTGCAGAACCACAGTCGTGTCCGGATTGGGGGAGGCTGCGATGCACTACCCGCGTGCACGATCGCGATGGCAGTTCTGGGTTCGACGGCAGTGCGCCGTCTGCGGCCTGCCGTGGAAATGTGATGAGGCTGTGCGCCAGGACGTGCGTGCACGATTTGCACCAGGCGATCGCACGGCGACCTGGCAGCGGCTTCCCACCCAGGCGTGGCCGCAGGTCGGCCGACCCGGTGCACTCACCCCGGCCCAGGATTACCGAGCGAACGGCGGCAAGTGGTGACCGCCGTCCGGGAGCTGACACACACGCCGCTCCTCCCGAGCTACGACTGTTCGTGCTGCGGCGCGCCCTGGCCATGCGGACCCGCCAAGGTCGAGCTGTTCGAGGAGATGCGGCTCAACCGGATCCACGTGGTGCTTTACCTCGGCGCGCACCTCCGAGGCGCCCTCGACGAAGCGATCAGTGACCACGATTGGTCACACGTCGACAACCTGTACGAGCGCTTCGTCGGCTGGACGAAGCGGCCGCCCACCCAACCGGACGCCACCCGTTGACGGCCGACCTCGCCCGCGAGCGTGGGCCGCCGGACCTTCTAGACTCTCCACACTCTGAACAGGCGGAAGGATCGGAGCGCACCACCATGAAGCTGCCCGAGGTCCTCGACGTCATCGAGGCGCTGCTCATCGCCAGTGAGCACCCGGACATCGTTACTGTCGAGCGATACGGCGCCGGGTCCGAACCATGGGGGCCCACGGAGGCGACCTCAAAGGCCCGGACGATCACCGGCGTACGCGTGAGGTACCAGTCGACGGCGACGGCAAGCCTGTTCGGCGCTGTCCAACCCTCCGAACGCCCCGTCCCCATGCCAGACCAGGTGCCGCCCCCGGACCGCCGGGCGGTGCGACTGCCGATCTTCACGGTCCAGCTCCTGGACTTCGTGCGCCCGCAGCCATTCAGCTCCTGGCAGCTCGTGTCCTTCCTCGACGTCGGCCTTGAGCCGGAACGAGGGCAGGCGCCCGCTGGCGTGAGCCTTGTCTGCGCGGATGGCACCAAGATGCTCCTCCGATGCACGTCAACCGGCCCTGTCCAGGGCCAGGAGCCATCGGAGGAGCCCTTCCCTGATTGGGTGATCCCGGAAGGCGTCAAGTCATGGCAAGGAATTACAGCAACTGCTCCACCTGCGGAGCGACGGTAAGCGTCCCACCCGGCTCCTCCTGCCCTCCGCACCAACCACCCGGCGACCGCGCCCGATGCCCCGGCTCGGGCCAGCCGACGAGGTAGCCCCGCCAGCCAATGAACCGGCCGGGGCAGGGATCAGGCGACTGAATCGCAGACCGCCAGCCTTGCCTCGGCCCGGTTCACCCCACTCCCGGTGCCCGGCACCGCGGATGCCGGCGTAACCCGCGCCTAGGAGCTGAATCGGATCATGACCGCCCACCCCGCGGCCGAGGAGCCGCCGCGAGCCCGGGAAATGAAGGTCTATCGCCGCTACTTCGACCTGCTGGCCACCGGCCGCAAGACCATCGAGGTCCGGGTCCAGTATCCGAACCTCCGCAACCTTGCACCCGGCCAGCTCATCCGCTTCGTCTGCGGCCGGGATGAGGCCCTTACCAGAATCAAGCGGGTGGCGCGCTACGAGTCGTTCGAGCACATGCTCGACGCCGAAGGCCCCGCCAACGTCAACCCCGACAGTCCACGCCATCAGCAACTTGCCAACATTCGCCGAATCTACGGGCCGGAGAAGGAAGCTCTCGGCGTCCTTGCCATCGAGATTGAGCTGGTTCGCCCCCATGCGACGCGACGCGATGCCGGCCAGTGGCCGACGCGCGAACGCCCAATAACAGTACATCCGTACTGTTAACGGAGGCATCAGCGCCGGATTGTCGACGCCGACCATCCCGGGGTCGACCGTGAGGTGATCGAGCCGTTCGGGCTCGGCGGCTGGGGCTGGGGCGTGCTGCGCCTGCACGACGTGTCCGTCGACCCGGCCACCGCGCTACTCGGCAAGCCCGGATCCGGTCTGGCGATCTTCCATCAGCACTTCGCCGGCTTCCGGCCGCTGGTCACCGCGACCGCTCTGGGCGCGGCCGCCAGCGTGCACGGCTTGGTCGCCGGCGCGCTCGCCGCTCGCCGTGACGTCGGGATACTGCCCCGTGTCCGCGACAACGCGCTGATCACTCTGGGACGTACCCGCGCCGAGATCACTGCCGACCTGCTCGCCGCGCTGACCGCCAGCCGACTCGCCGCCGCCGGCCACCCCGACGCAAGCCTGCTCGCCCGGCTCGGCAAGGCCACCGGCGTCCACACCGCCATCCAGGCGGTCGCCGACCTGGCGCCGCTGATCGGGGCGACCGGGGTTCCGGCGCGACCATCCCGTCGCCAAGGCCCGCGCCGACCTGACCGGGCTGCTCTACGCCGATGGAATCCACGACAGCCTGTACCGCTCCGGCGGCATCGCCCTGCTCGCCCACGCCGCTATCGGGACACCGGCGCCCGCCATGGCGGCCGCTTCCTGAGAGCTACACCGACGACGGGCGCCGCGGCCGGGCATGGCTGCGGCGCCTGCGCACGTCACGGGGGATCAAGCTACGAAGAAGCCGTTTTCCAGATAATGCTATCCACCGGCCACGCCGGCCACGGCCTCGCCAACCTTTCTCTTCCGGGTGAGGATGACGCCCGTTCACGAGGCACTGCCGCACGGAGACCAATAACAGTACGCCCGTACTGTTAATGGGTATGATCTCGGTATGGCATTCACGTTCGCGCGGTTGCACCACGTCCAGCTGGCCATCCCGCCCGGCGGGGAGGACGTCGCCCGGCGGTTCTACGGCGCCGTCCTCGGCATGACCGAGCTGGCCAAGCCGCCCGTGCTGGCCGCGCGCGGCGGCTGCTGGTTCGCCGGTGGCGGATGGGAACTCCACCTCGGCGTCGAGGAGGCGTTCGTGCCCGCCCGCAAGGCGCACCCGGGCGTCCTCGTGGACGACATCGACGCGCTGGCCGCCACGCTCACGGCGGCCGGGGAGACGGTCGACTGGGACCCCCACTTCCCGGGCCACCGGCGGCTGTACACCCACGACGGGCACGGCAACCGGCTGGAGTTCCTCCAGCCGCTCCCGGCCTGAGCACGTTCGGTCAGCCCGGATTCTGCGAGCGTTTCCGGGCCCGCGGCGGGTTGAACCAGCGGTCTCGAGCCAGCGCCTCGAACGCCTTGAACGCGGCCGGGTCGCCGGTCAGCTGGAACTGCTGGTTCGGGCCGTTGCCCTCCGGGTCGGACTCGAAGTACGCGACCGCCTTGATCTGCGGGTTCGCCTTGAACGTCCGGGCCGCGTCGCGAAGCCACGCCGCCCGCCCCGCCGAACCCCACGCCCTGGCGACCCCGAACTCGCCCACGACGATCGGCTTGTGGCGCTGCGCGGCCCACCGCAGGAACGGGCCCATCAGCGCGCCGATCGGCTGGAACAGGTTGCCCGCGTACACGTCCACGCAGGTCCAGTCGACCTGGTCGTCGCCCGGATAGAACGCCGGGGCCTCGCCCCGGGCGAAGCCCTCCGCGGTCGGGCACCACACCCAGGACACGTTGGTCACGTGCTCGGCCGCGAAGACGGCCCGGACGTGCTTCCACGCGGCCACGAAGTCCTGCGGGCTCCACATCTGGGCGCGCAGGTTGGGCCGGTCCATCTCCCAGCGCATCCGCAGCAGCACCGGCCGCTTGAGCGCCCGGATCGACTGCGCCTGATGCCGGATCAGCTGGTCGTGGTAACCCGCCACGATGGACCGGGTGTCTCCGGTCGCCCAGCTGACCATCAGCGACGAGCCCTGCCGGACGAACTGCCGGTCCGCCTTGGTGCCGACCATCTCGTCGAACCGCCGGTACGTGTTGATGATGTCGAGCCGCCGGCCCAGGCCGTTCTCCAGGCCGTCCACGGCGTCGAGACGGCCGCCGTGGCTGAACTCCGCCGGCTTGATCCAGGCGCCGACGTACGCCCCGGTGGCCGGGGCGGCGAACGGGCCCGACTCGAACGGCCCCGGATCGACCGCGATCGCGGTCGGCGGGCTGGTCAGATCGGGCGCCGGGGTGGGCTCCGGCTCGGCCCGCCGGCTCCACGAACAGCCGGCGAGCGCGAGCACCAAGACGATGAGCAGGGCGGTGAGGGGTCTGGGCACGGAGCTACTTCTTCCGCCGCGCGGTGTACAGCACGTTCACCGCGAAACGGCCGGCGCCGGGGACCCGCCGCAGGAGCGCGTCGGCGGCCCGGGCCACCCGCCGCTCGTGCAGCGACGGGGTCAGCATGGAGAAGCCGCGCCGCCGCACCACCTCGAAGCCGTGCCGGTCGAGCAGCGCCGCCACCTGCGCATGCGACAGCTCGGCGAACCACCGGTCACCCCGGTGCCGGCGTGCCCGCAGGTGCCGCACCGAGCCGGTGTTGCCGTGGTTCTCCACCACCAGCACGCCGTCCGCGCGGGTCGGCAGGGCCTTGGCGGCGAACGCCAGCGCCCGCTCCCGTACCTCGTCGTCCACGTTGAGCAGCAGCCGGAACATGGTCACGATCGCGGGGCCGTCGGTGACCACCGGGTCCGGCACCGGTCCGTCCGCCGCCACCAGATGCCACTGGGCGTGCGAGCCGACCTCGGCCGCCTTCACCATCATCTCGGCCGACGTGTCGTACCCGTGGGCCTCGCGGACCAGCCCGTGCAGGGTCCGGATCGCCCGGCCGGTGCCGCAGGCGAAGTCGTGCTGCACCGGCCGGTTCGGGCCGAACTCCCGGACCACCATGGCCCGCACGTACGCACCCTGCCGCTCGTTGATCTGCGACGCGTAGCTGTCCGGCGCGTACGTGACGTGCTCGTATTTCTCGACCGCGTCGGTGTCCTGGAACACCTGGCTGTAGTCCGTGCTCAACTGTCCTCCTCGGTGACGGGTTTGCGGCGGGTGAAGGCGTCGAGGGCGAGCGGGCGGCGCAGGAGCCAGGCGCCCGCGCCGAAGGCCGGCACGGCCAACCCCAGCGCCAGCACCAGGCCGGGTGCGCCGGTCCCGGCCGCCGCGGTGACCAGCCGGGGGAGTACGCCGAAGCAGGCCACCGACAGCGCCGCCGCAGCGCACGTCCCGGCCCCGAACGGGTGCAGCCGGGCCACCCGGCCCACCTGGACCAGCGGCAACAGGTTGTTGGCGAGGATCGCGCAGCCCAGCCCGATCGCGGCGCCCAGCGCGCCGTAGCGGGGGATGAGCAGCACGTCGAGGCTGATCGTGACGGCCAGCGCGACCAGGACGTTGTAGAGGTTCCACGAGGTGCGCCCGGCCATCGCCAGCACCATGTCGACCATGCCGCAGCCGGTGGCGACCAGCGTCGCGCAGGCCAGCACGACCACCACCGGCGCCCCCGCGCGGTAGCCGTCGCCGAACAGCGCCAGGTACAGCGGGGCGAACAGGATCACCAGCAGGCTGATCGGCCAGGTGATCAACACCAGCCAGCCGGTCGCGGTGCGGTACAGGTGGTTGGCGGTGTCCGTGTCGCCGGTGGCCAGCGCCTCCGCCAGGCGGGGCTGCACCGACTGGGAGATGCCCTGGTTGGCGAACTGGATGAGCACCACGAAACGGCCCGCGACCGCGTACACGGCGGCCGCGGCCAGCCCGCCCAGCGCGGCGACCAGCAGCACGTCCACCCGTTGCAGGGCGAGCTGGGCGACACTGGCCAGCGCCCGGGGCCCGGTGAAGAACCAGAAGTCGCGGCGCAGGGCCCGCCGTTCGGCCCGCGGCACCGGCACCGCCACGGTGGGCTTCCCGGCCCGGTAGATGCGCCGCAGCCCGAGCCCGGCCAGCACCGCCACCGGCACGTACGGCGCCGCCCATGCGGTCGCGAACATCGGCAGGCTGGCGGCCCCCCACAGCGCCGCCACCCCGGCCGCGCCGACCAGCACGAGTTGCAGCCCGCTGCGCAGCATCCGGTCCAGCAGCACGGTCGGGCGCATCGCCCGGTAGCCGCGGGTCGCGGTCAGCAGCGCGTCCGTGAGCGCCTGCAACGGCAGGAACACCGCCAGCACCCGCAGCCCAGCCGTGTGCTGGGCCAGCACCTGCGGGGTGTCCTCGGCGGTGACCCGGGCGATCGCGGGCGCCGCCAGCCACATGCCCACCGCCAGCACGACCGCCAGCGCGGCCACCGGCACCAGGCCGGTACGCAGGCAGGTGCCCAGCAGGTGTGCCCGCCCACCCGCGCGCAGCCGCGCCGGCCAGTACACCAGCCCGGTCTGGGTGCCCAGCTTGGCGAGCCCGCCGACCAGCACGAACGCGGCGGTGGCGGCGAAGAACGCGCCCGCCTGCTCGGCGCCGAGCGCCCGCGCCACGATCCAGGTGACCCCGACGCCGGTGCCCCCCGCGACCGCGGAGCCGACGATTCCCGCCATCCCGCCCCGGGCAACGCCCCGGGTCCCCGCCCCGGCCGCGCGCGGCTCCAGGGGTGGGGCCGGGGCGGCGGTGCGGGTCATCGGTGGCGCCAGACCGGGGTCCGGCCGAGCCAGGTGATCAGCGCCTCGTCGTGCGGGGCGAAGTGGGCGGTCAGGTCCCGGCGCAGCACCGGATCCATGTCGGACGTGCGCGGGCGCGCGTTGTGCTTCTCGTACAGCGGGTTCGCCAGCCCCACCGGCAGGCCGAGGAAGTCGAGGACCTCGTCGTACACCTGCTCCGGCTCGGTGAAGAAACGTTCGCTCTCCACCACGTGGATCCGCTCCCGGCCCAGGTGCCGGGCCATCGCGCCCAGGTAGCGGGCGTACTCGCCGCGGGCCCGGTACGCGTGGTGCTGGTGGGCGAAGCTGTAGTAGCGCGGGTCGTCGGCCAGCCGCTCCTCCTGCCGGTGCAGCCGGGCCGGTTCCAGCGCCAGCGCCGCCCCGAAGTCGCGTTCGGACTCGAAGCCGCGGGCCACCTCGTGCGCGTGCTGCGAGTACGCCCGCTCCACCGGATCACGCACCAGCACGAGGATCTTCACCCCGGGCAGGTCGGCGGCGATCCGGGCCGCCGCCTGCGGGTGGTACATGTAGTACGGGCTGGACTCGAACGTCTGGCCGGGCACGCCGTACTTGGCGCGGACCCGCTCGTCGTGGCGGTGCTGGGGGAAGTGGCCGCGGTACCACGCCATGCCCCGGTCGTAGCCGGTGTCGAAGTAGTGCACCCCCTTGTGCAGCACCGCCTTGAGCACCACGGGGTGCGCGGCCAGCGCCCGGTACAGCGAGGTGGTGCCGCAGCGCTGGCCGCCGCAGATGAGGAACGACGGGGTCATCCGGGTCGTCGCGGTGAGCCGCCCGTACGAGCGGGAGCCGAGGTGTACCACCCGTTTCACCGGCGATGGAACCTTGCGTACGTCCATGTCAGAGCTCCTCCACCCGGCGGATCAGCACCGGGAGCAGCCAGGTCCCGAGCACGCCCAGCCGGGCGCCGGCCTCGGCCTGGCGGTCGGTCAGGTATCGGGTGGCCAGGTCGACGAGGTACAGCAGCGCGGTCAGTTCGCGTACCTCGGAGGCCAGACCGAACGGGGCCAGCAGCTCCCCGGCGCGGCGCACGGTCGCGTCCACCGCCCCGGCGGCGTCGCCGTCGGCCTGGATACGCCGCTGCAGCTCGTAGTGCACCGCGTCGAAGCCCACCGGCACCCCGGTGGCGAACCGTTCCCAGTCCCACACCAGCAGCGCGTCGGTCAGGTTCGCCATGTTCCACGGCGCCCAGTCGCCGTGCCACGCGCCGAAGCGCAGCATCGTGCCGCCGGCCCGCCCGGCCAGCAGGTCGGCCGCGGTGGCCAGGGCCCGGCCCTCCGCCCGGTCGGCCACGGCGGCCAGGCGGGCCCGCACCTCACCCCAGTACGCGCTGCCGGTCAGGGTGGCGGTGAAGTACCCGCAGCACCCGGCGACGTCGAGCATCGCGGCGGCCAGCCGGCGCGGGCTCAGCGGCGCGCGGGGCAGCCACACCGGCAGCGCGGACTGCACCAGCACCTGCAGCCCCCGCCACTGCCCGGCGTGCAGCACCCGGGGCACGGTCAGCTTGCTCAGTCCCGCGACGCCGAGCGCCACCAGCGCGTTGGTCTCCTCCCGGACCAGGCGCTGGGTGAGCGGGCCGGTGCCGAGCTTGCCGAAGCCGAACGTCTCCCCGGCCGGGCTGATCAACTGCAACACCGGCTTGCGGTTGGCCCGGGCGGGCCCGATGTGGATGCTCACCGACAACTCGCGGCCGAGCGCCTCCCGCAGGTGACCGTCGATGCTCTCCTCGACCGGCCCGGTCACCCGGATCCGGTCGCGCAGCAACAGCCCGGACGCGCCGGTGCGCAGCGCGGCGACCACCGCCTCCCGCTTGAGCCGGGCGGCGCGCGACTGCGGCTCCGCGTACCGGCGGACGGCGGCGGCCGCGACCTTCCGCGCGGTCGGCACGAGCAGCCGCGGGCGGCGCGCGTCCGGGACGACCACGTACTCGGTGATGGTTTCGCCGGTGGCGCGGCCGTGGTGGGCCGCGCACGGCGGTGGGTAGAGCAAGCCGAGCACCTCGGTCAGGTACTGGGCGCGCAGTGCTGCGTCCCCGGCGGTCAACTCCGCCGGGGCTGTCTTGACTGGACTCATGGTCGCCCCTCTGTCTCGTTGCGCCACAGCAGCGCGTAGGCCAGGAAGATGAAGGCCAGAGGGGTGACGAGCGCGTTGTACCAGAGCATGGCGGAGAACGACGTGACGATCGCGGCGCTGCCGGCGATGCCGATCGCGGTGCGGTCGCGCCGGAAGCGCCACAGCCCGTACGTGAAGAAGCCGAGGTAGCCGAGCGTGCCGACGGCGCCGTGCGAGTACAGCACCTGCCAGAGCTGGCCGTTGCCGCCGACGGTGAAGTTGCCGCAACGGCCGCAGTCGGCGCGCTCGCCGACGGTGATGGAGTTGCGGCCGCCGGCCGTGTTGCGGGTGCCGCCGTACCCGATGACGGGTGAGTCGACGAAGCCGTCCAGGGCCCGCTCGACGAGGAACGAGCGCACCCCGTTGGACTTGCCGTTGTCGAGGCGGGCCTCGACGACGTCGCCGAGCGGGGTGGCCACCAGCGCGATGATCAGCCCGACCGCGGCCACCGCCACGGCGCCGAGGATCCACAGCCGACCGGCCAGCACGAAGCGCAGCGCCACGTACGCGGCCAGCACGCCGAGCCCGATCCACAGGCCGCGGTTCAGGGAGAAGATCGCGGGCAGCAGGGACAGCGCGAGGACGACCACCGCGAACACCCGGTCCCGCAGTCCGCGCGCGGGCTGGGCGAACATCGCGACCACGAACCAGCCGATGAGCAGGCAGAAGTTGTTGCCCCAGGTGTTGGTGTAGCCCCACGGCGCCGCGGGGCGGGGCCGGTCACCCCCGACCAGGTTCATGATCTGCGCGGCGTACGGGTGCACGAGCGACTGCACGAAGCCGTTCGCGCGGATGTCGTCCGGCAGGAGCCACTCGACCGGCGAGGTGAACTGGAACCGCCCCGCCAGCATGCCGAGCAGCCCGCCCGCGACCGTGACGACGAACAGGCCGCCGAGCAGCCGGACCAGGCGGCTGCGGGGCAGTTCCGCGTCGGTGAGGTTGCCCGCGTAGAGCAGCAGGACGGTCAGCGACAGGTACATGCCGAGTTTGAACAACGCCGCCAGCAGGCGGCTGGTGCCACGGTCGGCGACCGTGCCCGCCGGGTCGGCGCCCAGTGCCGCGAGACTGATCACGACGGCGGCGAGGAACAGCACCCACCAGAGCGCGCCCGGGGGCAGCCGCAGCCGCCGCCCGGCCGCCCGGCGCCGTACCAGCAGCACCGTCATCGGCACCGCCAGCACCGGGAAGATCAGCACGCCGAGGCCGAGCGCCCACCACAGCGGATATGCGGCGAGCAGGGCGGCGACGGGCCAGGCGGGCAGGCGTACCGGCCGTGCGGGGGTGGTGCCGTGCGCGGGGCCGGTGCCGCGGCCGACGACCAGCGTCACCGGTCGTCGCTCGGCGCGCCGTCAGCGGTGTCGGCGTCCGGGGAGGCCGCGGCGGTTGCCCCGGGCTTCAGGTCGATGATCGCGGTGGCCTCGTGGTCCGAGCCGAGGCGCGGCCGGATCTGGGCGCCGGTGGGGCCGAGGTCGATCGGGCGTTCCCGGGTCGCGGACGGCCCGACCTTGCCGATTCCCCCGGCGGGAATGACCGGCACGGCGGGACCGGCCGCACCGGGCTTGCCGGTGGGCAGGCGCAGCTGCTGGGTCTTGTCGGCGTCCAGCACGACGGTCTCGTCGGGCCGGGGCTGGGTGCGCTCGGCGCCGGCCGCGGCCGCGGCCGGGCTGAGCGTCACCACCGGCATGTTGGCCTCGTCGGAGCGCAGCCCGGACAGCCGCGGCAGGACCACCGCGCCGAGCAGCGGGGTGCCGACCCGGTGCAGCTGCTCCGCGGCGTCGAGCAGGGCGGCGCGCCGGGCGCGGCGCAGCTCGACCGCGAGGATGGCGGCGTCGGCGAGGCTGGCCAGGCTCTGCGCGTCCGCGCTGCTGTTGGTCGAGGGCGCTTCGATGACCACGTACCCGGCCTGGCGGCGCAGCGTCTCCAGGGTGTCGCGCAGCCGCTGCGACTGCATGAGCCCGGCCGCGGTGGCCGCCCCACCCGTGGTGATCACCCGCAGGGACGGGATGCGCGGGGTGCGCTGCATCGCCCGGGCCAGGGTGATCCGCCCGGCCAGCAGATCGGACAGGCCCGGGATGGCGGAGACCCCGAGCATCCGGGCCAGCGGGGCGGCCTCCACGACGCTGTCCGGCAGGTGGGCCCCCACCAGCACGACATCGCTTCCGGTACGGGCCAGCGCGGCCGCCAGGTTCGCGGCGACCAGGGTGGACGCCGACCCCCGGCTGGCCCCGGTCACCACGATGACCTGGTCGCCGGGGCGCAGGCTGGCCAGCACCTCGTTGCGCAGCCGGTTGAACACCCGTCCGCCCGGCCCGTACGGCTGGAGCACGTCGTCGAAGTGCGGGGTGGTCCGCTCGTCCAACGCGGCCAGGACGGGAATGCGCGCGCGGTCGCGGACGTCGGCCGCGGTGCGCAGCCGTCCGTCGACGCGCTCCCGCAGGAACGCCAGGGCCAGGCCGAGCAGCAGCCCGATCATCGCCCCGGTGCCCACCGTGAGCATCCGGTTGGGGCTGGACGGCTCGTCCGGCTCGCGGGCGTCGCTGATGATGCTGCCCGCGCCGACCGTGGTGGTGGTGAGCTCGTTGAGCCGCGCGGACAGGTTGTTCAGCTGGTTCTGCGTGTTGCTGCGCAGGCTCTCCAGGTTGCCGCGCAGGGAGCTGCCGGCCTGGGACGCGGCCAGCCTCGAGTTGAGCGTCGAGATGTTCTCGTTGAGCTGCTTGATCTTTGTGGCCAGGGACTTGATCTGCTCATTGAGGCTGGACTGCGCGGTCTCCTGCCGGTTACGCAGGTACGCCTCGGCGAACGCGTGGGAGCCGGCCTGGGCGCCCTTCGGAGTGTCCGCCTTGTACTGGATCACCAGCACCGTGGTGTTGGCGGGCACCTCGACGGAAACGGACCGGGCCAGGTCGACCGGCGACTGCGAGGTGCGCAGCAGCTCCGCGGCCCGGGTCGCCACCGCCCCGGAGCCGACGAGCTGGGCCTCGGTGTCGAGGTTGATGGTGGCCTTCGTCCGCCCGCCCTGCGCGTTGGTGTCCTGATCCACCGACTGTACGAGGACCGAGGTGCTGGACTCGTACACCTTGGGCAGGACGGCGGTGACCCCCGCGCCCGCGCCGATCCCGAGGCCGGTTGCGGCGAGCACGACCCACCAGTGCCGGCGGAACACGCCCAGGTAGTGCGAGAGGTCGGCGGACACCGGACGAGTCGCTTCCATCGGTTCGGCGGCCCTTTCGCAGGTGAGTGAGAGTTGACGGCATTCGGGTGGTTATCCCCTGAGGGGTAAACGGCCGGTACGCCGGTCAGTAACTGCTCACGCGCGCCGAGAAATGATCTATCCGTGTTTAGGCTCCACCCAGCCGTTCTCCATCAGGTGTGCCATGACCAGCTCAACCGCCTCCGGAACGGTGATCTCGGTGGTGTCCAGCACCAGCTCCGCGTCGGTCGGTTCCTCGTACGGGTCGTCGATGCCGGTCATGCCGCGCAGCTGCCCGGCGCGGGCGCGGGCGTACAGGCCCTTGCGGTCGCGCTGCTCGCAGACCTCGAGCGGGGTGGCCACGTGGACGAGGACGAAGCCGGCCCCGGCCAGCGCGGCCATCTCGCGCGCCGCGGCGCGGGCCGCCGCGTACGGTGCGATCGGGCAGGCCACGGCCATGCCCCGGTGCCGGGCGATCTCGGCGGCCACCCAGCCGATGCGGCGCACGTTGGCGTCCCGGTCGGCGCGGCTGAAGCCCAGCCCCGCGGAGAGTTCCCGGCGTACCACGTCGCCGTCCAAAAGGGTGATGGTGCGGTCGCCGCTCTCGCGCATGTGGTCGGCGAGGCCACGGGCGACGGTCGACTTGCCGGAGCCGGAGAAGCCGGTGAAGAACACCACCAGGCCGCGGTGGCGGCGCGGCGGGCGGACCCGGACCAGTTCCTTGGCGACCGCGGGCGGGGTGTGCCACTCGGGCAGCGGGAAGCCGCGGTCGAGCAGGTCGGCGATCTCGGGCGGGGTGAGGGCGAGCCGCCGGTTGCGCGGCGGGATGTCCTCGCGCCAGCGCCACTGCCCGTCCCGGTTGTCGTAGGCCAGGTCGCGGGGGACGAGCACGCGCAGGCCCGCGCCGGAGAGCATCTCGCCGGTGGAGAGCACGTGAGTCACGCCGTACGCTCCGGCGACCCGGGCCCGCAGCAGCGCGTCGCGCATCTCGTCGCCGCGCGGCAGCAGCGGCACCGCCACGATCGTGGCGGGTGGCATCCGGTCGCGGGCGGCGAAGACCGCGCGGACCAGCGCCTCGGGCGGCAGCCCGTCGGGGCCGGGGCCACTCACCGGGATCATGATCAGCAGATGGGCGGCCAGGGTGCGGGCGGCGTGCGCGATCTGGGCGAGCTGCGGGCGGTGCAGCGGCCGGTCCGCGATGACCCCGAGGACCCGGCCCGGCGGCAGCAGCGTGCGTACCTCCTCCGGGGTACGGCGCAGCCGCTGGAACGGCCCATGCCCGCCGTCGCCGAGCCGCTGGACGGAGCCGCCGACGCCCCACTGCCCGCCGGTGTTCGCCCACGCGTCGGTGACCTCCAGCGCGGCGACCGGCGCGCCCTCGGGGTCGGTGAGCACGATGGTGCGGCCGCCCGGGTTGCCGAGGTCGAGGCCCTGGGCCACCTCGGCGGGCACCTCCAGGGTCACCGCGACCGGCCACGGTGTCCCGTCGGCCAGTCGTCCCCGGCGCGTCAGCGACGCGAGGTCGGCGCGGCCGAGGAAGCCGGTCAGCGGCGTGTACGCCCCGGAGAGCAGCAGCTCGAGGTCTGCCAGTTCGTGCGGGCGCGGCGTGTACGACGGCGCGTCACGCAGGACGTCCTCGGGCAGCATCGAACCGTTCACCGTTCTTCCCCCTGGAGCCGACTAGGGGACAGTTTCGCAGCCGCGATCCCGCGGGTCGAGCGGGGCTGTCCGGGTAGGAAGGGCGCGACCCGAACAGCCGAATAATCGGACGGTAGTCGACAAAACGGACTTCAGGTCCGATACTCGGCGATCGTGATACGCCGTCCCCGGTTCCTGTACCTCACCGGCCTGACCACCGCCTTCGCGCTGTCGGTCACCACCACGCTCGCCTGGGCCTGGACCGGCGGGGTCCAGCAGATTGGACTCCCGTTCGAGGCCCTCGGCGACCCGACCGTCGCCGGACCCGGCGTGGCCTGGTCGCCCGCGGCCGAGCCGGTGCTGCCCGGACCGGGCGAGTCCACGATGCCCGGCACCACCCGGGCCCGCACCGGCGGGGCAGCCGGGGCCGCCGCCGCACCGGCCACCTCCCGCGGCCCCCGCACCAAGGCAGGGACCTCGGCCGCCGCCGGCACCGGCGCGCCCGCGCCGCGCCCGGCCGGTGGCGGGAGCTGCCGCGTGGGCGCCAAGCTGGTGCCGACCTGCGGGGTGCTCTGGGGTGTGGCGCCCGGCGCGTTCACCGACGTCCCCGGCGCCACGGCGCTCGCGTCCTTCGAACGCAAGACCGGGCGTCACCAGGACATCTACCACGCGTACCACCAGGGGATCGTGCAGCTGTTCCCCACCCCGGCGGAGATCGCCATCGCCCGCCAACCCGGGCGGGAGCGGCTGCTGCTGATCAACTGGAAGAAGCCGTACAAGACCTCGTGGGCGCAGATCGCCAAGGGGGACCGGGCCACCGACGCGTTCCTCGACCGGCTCGCCGCGCACATCAAGGCGACGTTCCCGGAGCGGTTCTACTTCACGGTGCACCACGAGGGTGAGGACAACGTCCGGCCCCGGGCCGGCTCGGGGTACACCGCAAAGGACTACGCCGCGATGTACCGGCACGTCGTGCAGCGGCTGCGCGCCCACGGGGTGACCAACCTCGTCACGGTGCTCGTGCACATGGCGTACGTGCCGCACACCACCTGGTTCGACGACATGTACCCCGGCGACGACGTGGTCGACTGGATCGGCATGGACTCGTACTCCTACAGCGACCCCGGCTACGGCCACGGCGACCTCACCGAGATGCTGAACCGCCAGTCCTCGGCCCGCCCCACCTGGCCCGGCTTCTACGCCTGGGCCACCCGCAAACATCCCAGCAAGCCGCTGATGGTCGCCGAATGGGGCGTGTGGGCCTCCAGTCGCAACCCCGGTTACCAGGCCGCGTTCTTCCGGGAGGTGGGCATGCAGATCAGGCGTTTCCCCCGGATCCGCGCGATGGTGTACTTCGAGACCCCGCACAACCAGGACAAGCGGGACTCCCGGGTGGACGCGAACCCGTCCGCGCTGGCGGCGTACCGGCAGCTCGGGCAGCTACCGGTGTTCCAGGTCAACACCGGGCGGTCCTAGCCCGGCGCGCCGAGCGCCGAAATCGACGGGGCCGCGCGCGGCGCCGGGCTCTGGTAGCGTGCTGCCCTTCCCAACGGCGACGGGCGGGGCTGGTCAGGGACATGGCGGAGTTCTTTCAGGTCGAGCTGGACACGCTCGCCCGGTACGTCGCGACCCTCAAGCAGGCGCAGCAGCAGCTCGCCGACCTGCCGAAGCTGCTGTCCGGCAACGACACGCAGCTCGGCAACGGCAAGCTCAACGACGCGGCCGGGGACTTCCAGCACAGCTGGGAGTACGGCGCGAAGCAGCTCGGCGAGCTGGTAGCCGAGACCACGGATGCGGTCCGCGAGGTGCACCAGGCGTACACCGGGACGGACCAGGCGGTGTCCGACGCCGTGCGCACGCTGAAGCAGCCGCTCGACATCATCGACCAGGCTGGTGCCCAGCTCAACCACGCCCGCGGCTAGCACGTCAGGAGCTTGGCAGATGGCACCCCCTGATCGGATCCGGCCGGATTCCGCCCTGGCGACAGAGCCGGATCTGGCTGCGGCACTCGACGCCGAGCTGCGTGCGCTCGAGGCCGTGGCGGCGTCCGGCGACAAACGCGACAAGCTGGCCCTGGCCAACGCGCTCGACACGTGGTCCCTGCTGGCGTCGCTGCCGTGGCAGCGACTGAACTACCGGTGGGGTCGCTGGCAGGCGGAGCAGACCGGGTGGAAGGCGTTGATCTCGTTCGAGGCATGGGAGTCGTACCACTGGCAGCACGACGACGACCGGTTCCAGGTGATCGATCCGCACAGCGGGCAGCGGCTGGGCGAGTTCTACGCACAGTCTCAACTGCGCAAGTTCGACGGCAAGGTGTACGAGCGGCCTGAGGCCATCATGCAGCCGGGCGGCACGCTCGAGTTCGCCGGCAACCCGGCGACGATCGGCGTCTACCGGCCACCCGGCGGCGGGGCCGACTCCATCCGGTTCACCTGGAATCCCTGGCTGAACAACGGGGTGCTGCGGGACGGGATCGCGGCGTTGCGCTCAGGTAGCGCCGACTCGTTGCCTCCGCCGTACCAGTTCGTTGATCTCGACCTGCTGGACAAATACCGCATCTGGTGTATCGACCAGCCGGACAAGCCGGGGACAAAGGCGCCGTTCGCGTCAGAGGCGCGGCTGTACCGGCCCGGCGGCCCGCCGCGATTCGGCAGATCCCGCTGAACCACGGGAAGGGGATTACCTCAATGGGGGCAAGCACCGCGTACCCGAATTTGGGTTTTGATCCGTGTCCGGGGTCGGTGGACAGCGTGTCGGCGCTGCAGCAGCGGATCAGCACCGCGGCGACGTCGATGCAGCAGGCGAACGACCTGATGAACCAGCTGCGCAACGACAACTCGGCGGTGTGGCGGGGTTCGGCCGGTGACGCGTTCCGGCAGCACCTGAACTCCACGCTGATCGAGGACCTGAGCAAGGCCAACCAGTCGCTGAACCAGGCGGTGACCACGCTGCGCGGCTGGGGGACCGCCCTTGGCGATTACCGGCGGCGCGCGGCAGCCCTGGAGCAGGAGGCTGCGCAGGCCACCCAGCGGCTGGCGGCGGCCCAGTCCCGGCAGCAGCAGGCGGCCGACAACCCTGACCTGCGGCTCGCCGGACAGTATTTCGACACCGAAACCGAGCTGCAGAGCGCGCAGCGGCGGCTGGACTCCGCGACGCTGACGTTGCGCAACGCGAACAACGACCTGAACGCCGCCGACGACGAACTGGAGAGAATCCGCAAGAAGGCTCGCGACCTGCAGGACGAGTGGGACGAGACGTCCAGCCGGGCGGCGGATGAGCTGAAGCACGCGGCCGAGTTCGCGCCGCACAAGCCGGGCCTGCTGAGCCGGATCGGGAACAGCATCTCGCACGGGGTGTCCGCGGTCGGCGACTGGGTGTCCGAGCACCTCGACGACATCCACTCCGTGCTGAGCACCGTCTCGGCGGTCTCCGGTCTGATCGCCCTGTGCACGCCGCCCCCGATCGACGCGATCGCACTCGGCGTCTCCCTGGTCGCCGGGGCCGGAGCGCTGGCCACCAGCCTCGCCGACCCGAAGGTCCGCGGCGACCTCGGCGAGATCCTGCACGGCGGCTTCTCCGGCAACTGGGGCTCACTGATTCAGGTCGGCGGCGACGTGATCGGCCTGGTGCCGGGGGTCGGCGTGGCAACCAAGTCGGTCAAGGCGGGCAGTGAGCTGTTCGCCGAGGGCGCCCGCGGTTTCCCGACGATCGTCGAGATCGGCAGCAGCGTGGCGCACGATCCTGGCTGGGTGATGAAGCAGGTCGCCAAGGTCCCGAAGATGGGTGAGGCCCTGGAATCCATCAGGGTGCTCGAGCCGAATGCGAGACATCTCGACGGCGCCATCGCAGATGGGCTGAACTTCGTCAACAAGTCGGTCGGTTCGGCGAAGAAGACGGTCACCACGGCCTGGGACGGGGTGACCGGTGGCGGCGATGACTGAGAACCCGGTCTGGCTGTCCATCCCCGACGGGTACGCCGAACTCCCGCTGGAAGACGTCCCCGAGACGATCGACGTCACCCGCCGCCTGATCGACGAACTCGGCACCACGGACCAGCGGCAGGCGGGCGACGTCGTGCTCGACTCGCTCTCCACCTACCTGGAGGCGCTCGCTCGGCGCCGGGCCGTCTACTGCGGCGTCGGCCGCCACCGCTCCGTGCTCAACGACCAGCTGATCACGTCGTCGCTGGTGGTGACCGTGCTGGACTTCCCGGGCGAGCGCAACCCCCGGCTCGTGCTGCGCGACCTGCTGATCGGCAAGGCGCGGGCGCGGGAGACCGGCAACGCCGACATCGTCGACCTGCCGAACGGACCGGTCGCCTTCGTCGAGCACACGCTGAGCCTGCCCGGTCCGGCGATCCCGGGCCAGCACGTCCTCGCCGCGGGTACGGAGGTGCCGGTGTGGCAGCTGGAGGCGTTCGTGCCGTCCCCAGCGGGTGACCGGCTGGTGACGATCGAGGCGTCCACCCCGTTCGCCGAGCACGGCCCGCAGTACCGGGCCATGGTGGTCGCGATGGCCGCCGGGGTCGCCTTCGTGCCGCCGCCCGAGGCTGATCCGCTGGACGCGCTGCTCGGGTGACACCGCGCCTTACGGGGTTTCACCTGATCCACTGGGAGCCGCCAGTCCCTACGCTGTGCCGGTGAGCCTCATCGCAACCCAAGGGTTGACCAAGACGTACGGTCCGGTGACCGCGCTCGCCGACCTGACCGTGGCTGTCGAACCCGGCGTCATCGGGCTGGTCGGCGCGAACGGCGCCGGCAAGTCCACCTTCATCAAGATCATGCTGGGTCTGCTCGCGCCGACCAGCGGCAGCGTGCGGGTCTTCGACCTCGATCCGACCCGCGACACCGACCGGGTCCGCGCCCGGGTCGGCTACATGCCGGAGCACGACTGCCTGCCCCCGGACCTGTCCGCGGCGGAGTTCGTCACCCACCTCGGCCGGATCAGCGGCCTGCCGCGCACCGCCGCCCGCGAACGCGCCTCCGAGGCGCTGCGCCACGTCGGGCTCTACGAGGAGCGGTACCGGCAGATCGGCGGCTACTCCACCGGCATGAAGCAGCGGGTCAAGCTGGCCCAGGCGCTGGTGCACGACCCCGACCTGCTGCTGCTGGACGAGCCCACCAACGGCCTCGACCCGGCCGGGCGCGACGCGATGCTCAACCTGGTGCACCGCATCGGCACCGAGTTCGGCATCTCCGTGGTGGTCTGCTCGCACCTGCTCGGCGAGGTGGAGCGCATCTGCGACTCGCTGATCGCCATCGAGGGCGGCCGGCTGCTGCGCGCCGACACCATCTCCGCGATGACCACGGCCAGCGACGTGCTGGCGGTCGAGGTCAGCGACGGTACGGAGGAGCTCGCCGCGGCGCTGACCGCCCTGGGCCTGCCGGTACGCCAGGACGGACGACTGCTGCTCGTACCCCTGGACACCGAGGACACGTACGACCGCATCCTGCGCTGCGTGGCCGACCTGGACCTGCCCCTGCACCGCCTCGACCAGCGGCGCCACCGCGTCGCCGAGCTCTTCGCCGCCAAGGAGACCGCCGATGTCTGAGGGCAGCGTCATCCACGACATCGGGTACCAGCGCTACACCGGTCCCCGGCACGGCCGCGGCCACGTGCTGGGCGCGATCTACGGGCACGGCCTGCGGACCGCGTTCGGCTTCGGTCGTACCGCCAAGGCGAAGATCTTCCCCTGGATGGTCGCCGGCATCGCGCTCATCGTCGCGATCATCCTCGCCGCCGTCCGCTCCCAGATCGGCCAGACGGTACTCAGCTACGCCGAGTTCGCGGACCGGATCAGCTGGCTGATCATCTTCTTCGTCGCGATCGTCGCGCCGGAACTGGTCTCCCGCGACCTGCACGCGGGGGTGCTGCCGCTGTACTTCAGCCGGCCGTTGCGCGCCGCCGACTACCTCGGGGCGAAGTTCGCCGCCCTGGTCTCCGCGGTGTGGCTGCTGCTCGGCGTACCCCAGTTCATCATGTTCCTGGGCGCCGCCTTCACCACGAAGGACGGATTCCGCGGGGTGTGGGACGAACTGGGCGACCTGCTCGGCGGGTGGGCGCACAGCGCGCTGTGGGCGCTGGTCTTCGCGTCCATCGCGCTGCTGATCGCGTCGCTCACCGGCAAGCGGGCGTTCGCCGCGGGCGGCATCGTCGCGGTCTTCCTCATGACCACCCCGGTCGTCGGCGTGCTGTCCATCCTGCCGTCGCGCACCGCCCAGGAGCTGGCCGGACTGGCCAGCCCCATGTCCCTGGTCACCGGCGTGGGCACCTGGCTGATCCCGTCCACCCGCGCCGGCCTCGACATCGGCCGCTTCGGCCCGGTGTACGCCATCGCGGCGGTCACCCTGATCGCCGCCTGCCTGCTGCTGCTACTGGCCCGCTACCGGAAGGTGGCCTCCCTGTGAGCACCATCGAGCTGCACAACGTCTCCCGCTGGTACGGCAACGTGGTCGCGGTCAACGACATCAGCATGACCCTCGACGCCGGGGTCACCGGCCTGCTCGGCCCCAACGGCGCGGGCAAGACCACCGTGCTGCACATGATGGCCGGTTTCCTGGCGCCGTCGCGTGGCACGGTCACGGTCGACGGTGCGCCGACCTGGCGCCACCCCGACGTGTACCGCAAACTCGGCCTGGTCAACGAGCGCGAAGCCGTGCACGGCTTCCTCACCGCGTGGGACTTCGTGCTGGCCAGCGCAAAGATGCACAGGCTGGCCGACCCGCGCGCCGCGGCCACCCGGGCCCTCGAACTGGTCGAGATGACCGACGCGCAGGACCGGCGGATCGAGACGTACTCCAAGGGCATGCGCCAGCGGACCCGGGTCGCCGCGGCGCTGGTCCACGAGCCGCAGGTGCTGCTGCTGGACGAGCCGTTCAACGGCATGGACCCGCGGCAGCGGATGCACATGATGGACCTGCTGCACACGCTCGGCGACCGCGGCCACACGATCCTGTTCAGCTCGCACATCCTGGAGGAGGTCGAGCAGGTCTCCGGCACGGTCCAGGTCATCGTGGCCGGGCGGCTGGCCGCGTCCGGCGACTACCGGCGGATCCGGCGGCTGATGACCAACCGGCCGCACCTGTTCGCGGTGCAGTCGTCCGACGACCGCCGCCTGGCGGTCGCGCTGATCGCGGAGAAGTCCGTCAGCGGCGTCGAGATCGACGCCAACGGCCTGAGCGTACGGGCGTCCGACTACGGCAGTTTCACCCGCGCGCTGCCGCGCATCGCCCTGGCCGAGGGGATCCGGCTGCGCCGCCTCCTGCCGTCCGACGAGTCCCTGGAGAGCGTCTTCTCCTACCTGCTGGAGGCGTGATGTCGACCGTTGCCTGGATCACCGCCCGCGGCCTGTTCGGGCGCCGCCGGGTCCTGCTCCTGCTGCCGCTGCCGGTGCTGCTGGTCGGCCTCGCCCTGCTGTGCCGGGCGTACGACCTGAATCCCCTGCACTGGGGCGAACCCGTCATCGTCGGCCTCGGGTTGGCCGTGATGCTGCCGGTCACCGCGCTCATCGTCGGCACCGGGGTGCTCGGCTCCGAGGTGGACGACGGCACGATCGTGCACATCCTGACGAAGCCGCTGCCGCGCCGCGAGATCGTGCTGGCCAAGTTCGGGGTGGCCGTCGCGGTCACCGTGGTGACCACGACCGTGCCGTTGTACCTCGCCGGTGCCCTCGCCGACTCGCCCGGCCTCGGGCTGGCGCTGGCCGCGGGGGCCGCGGTCGGCGGGTGCGCGTACACGGCGCTGTTTCTGATGATCAGCCTGCTCACCCGGCGCCCCGTGCTGCTCGGCCTGGTTTACATTCTGGTGTGGGAGGGTCTGCTCGCCCGCTTCGTCAGCGGCACCCGGGTGCTCTCCATCGAGCAGTACGTCATCACGGTCACCGACAAGATCACCCCGACCGACCTGCTCGACGCGAAGGTCGGCGTGCCCGCGGCGATCATCATGTCCGCGATCTTCGTGCTCGGCTGCACCCTGGCGGCGATCGACCGCCTGCGCAGCTTCAGCATGGCCGGTGAGACGAGTTGACCCTGTCCGCACGCACCGAAGAGGGGGATCAGCCGTGACAGCGCACGACCAGTACGCGAGTGTCCGCTACCTCGTCGACGACGTCCAGGCCGCCGTCGACTTCTACACCACCCATTTCGGCTTCACCGTGAACACCGATGCCGCGCCCGCGTTCGCGGACGTGGTGCGGGGCCCGCTGCGGCTGCTGCTGTCCGGGCCGGCCAGCTCCGGTGCCCGCGCCACCCCGGACGACGCCACCGAACCCGGCCGCAACCGCGTCCATCTGATCGTGGACGACCTGGACGCGGAGATCGAGCGGCTCGGCGGCGCGGGCCTGTCGTTCCGCAGCGAGGTGGTCGGCGGACCCGGTGGGCGGCAGATCCTGCTGGCCGATCCCGCCGGGAACCTCATCGAGATCTTCCAGCCCGGCGCTTCGGGCGCGCATCGTCCCTGACCCGGGGCTGGCCGGGGCTGGTCAGGGCGTACTAGCCTCGCGGGCCATGGCGGGCAGACAGGACGACACGTTGATCGAGACGATGCGCACGCCCGAATTCTGGCGTTGCTACGTGTTCGACGACGAGAACGGTTTCGACCTCGACGAGGAAAGCGAGCGGATCGCCGAGCTGATCGGCGACGACGTACGGCTGGGCATGCCGGCGCTGAGCCCGTGGCTGCTGCGCCTGCGGCTGTACTTCGACGTCAGCCTGTCCGAGCTGCGCCTGGAGTCGCTGAACAGCGACGAGATCGACGAGTGCGACGAGGACGAGTACGCGGCACTGGGCGAGGACTACGACACCCACCTGTTCTGGGAGCTGGGCCACTGGGACCAGGCCCGCTGGTCCCCGTGGTGCCTGCGCTGGGAGGAGCTGGGGGCCGTGGTCCGGGCCATGGCCGCCAAGCCTGACCGGCAGCAGGTCCCGCCGGAGCTGGCGATGCTGCTGCTGGCCCGCTTCGTCGGCCACGGGGTGGGCGACGAGGAGCGGCTGGCCGCCGGGCGGGGCATGGTCGCGGCCATGTTCACCCGCCTGGGCCTGTTCGAGGGGGCGGAGGCCGAACGCATCGCGGCGCGGCTGGTGCTGGCCGCGCCGGAGGATGACTACGCGTGGCGCCGTGACCCGGAGCGCGGCTGGGTCTTCGGGGGCGAGTACCCGTGCTACTCCAACCGCAATACCGAGCACGGCAGCTTTCCGTTCGCGCAATGGGCCGAATTCCGGGGGCTGCTCGGGGGCACCGACCAGGCGGGCGACGCCCAGCCACACCGCTGAAACCCTTCTGGGGGTGGCGGCATCAGGCGGCAACGTCGATGGACAGCTCTCGGGGGATACCGAACTCCTCGATGAGGCACGTCAGCGCCTCGCGGAGGTCGTCCAAGGCCGCTTCTTCGGTGTCGCCTTCGCCGTGCGCACCGAGGCCGGGACGCAACTGGGCGTGCACGCACCAGACCCCGTCCTCGTCCTGCTCGACGACGAACGGCACGGTAACCGTCCGTGATTCTGCCACGGACCAAAGATATCGGTCGTGGCTCGGGACGCGGGAGGTTCCTTGACCCCCGGGGCGACTGATTCCTCCGGGGTCATTGCCCGATCGACGTCAGCCGGTGCTGCGCATGTCGGCGGCGATGGCGTCGACCTTTGACTTCGATAAACGCCCAGGGGCGCAAGCCGCGGCAGCTGACGATGCCTCCCCTGGAGGTGCTCACTGGACGAGGAGGTAATTCGGAATCCTCGGCTGCCGATCTTCCCGCGGTTGATGGATGTCCTGGACGACTGCCTCGTCGGGGATGCTCGTGCGGGAGACACCTATGCCCTGCAAGCAGCTGTCGCACCAGAAGTGGGCGTAGCCGACCATCCGCTCGAGATCCCCGGTGAAGACAAGCCGGAGACTCTGGCGCCCGCAGTTGGGGCACAGGAGACTGAATGGTCCGGGCGCCGCGTCGTAGGCGGCGCTGTATGCATCGAGCCAGTCGTCATATGTCGCCATCATCGACCCCTCTGCTCGGGGCGTACGGGTTGACTGTTCCACCGCGACATCCAGGCGGGACGACCCTCCGGACTGGACGCCTGGACAAGGGGCCGGGGTGCGGCTCGGCGCGCGCAATGGCACCCGCGCCCATAAGGGGCGTCATGCACGAGATCCTGAGCCTGCGCGAGGCGCAGCGGCTCGCGGCGGCCTCAAGCGCAACTGGCCCGCTGCGAGAATTCCAGCGGACCAGTGTCGAGGCCGGGATCAGCCGGTGTTGCGCATGCCGGCGGCGATGCCGTTGACCGTGGTCAGCAGGGCGCGTTCCAGGGCGGTCGAGTCGCTGTGGCCGCGCCGTCCGCCCGGCGCGGTGGGCACCTGGCGCTGGGCGTCGTTGAGGTCGCGGTACTGGCGCAGCAGCGCCACCTGCAGGTGGTGCAGCGGCTCCAGGTAGGTGTCGCGCACCCCGAGCGTCCGGGCCAGCTGCGGGTTGCCGGACAGCAGGCCGTCGCCGTCGGTGATCGCGAGGATCTGCTCGACCGTACGCGCGTACTCCTGCTCGATCTTCGTGAAGATCGGGTGCAGCTGCCCGGGCACGAGGGTCTCCACGTACCGGCGGGCGATCGACAGGTCCGTCTTGGCCAGCATCATCTCCACGTTGGAGACGAAGGTGCGGAAGAACTGCCAGCCGCCGTACATCTCCTTGAGCACGTCGCCGTGGCCCGCCTCGCGCACCGCGGCCAGCCCGCTGCCCACGCCGAACCAGCCCGGGACGATCTGCCGGGTCTGGGTCCAGCCGAACACCCACGGGATCGCGCGCAGCCCGCCCAGGCCCGCGTCGGCGTTCGGGCGCTTCGCCGGGCGCGAGCCGATGTTCAGCGCCCCGAGCAGCTCGGTCGGGGTGGCCGCCCAGAAGTACGCGGCGAGATCCGGATCCTCGACCAGCGACCGGTACGCCCGGAACGCCGCCGCGGACGCGGTGTCCATCGTGGCGTCGAAGCGCTCCAGCCGGGCCGCGTCCACCGACGAGGTGGTGTGCAGCAGGGTCGCCTGCAGCACCGCGGCGACCGTGAGTTCCAGGTTCTCCCGGGCCAGCGCGGGCAGCGTGTACTTGTCCGAGATGACCTCGCCCTGCTCGGTCACCTTGATCGCGCCGTCCAGCGTGCCGTACGGCTGCGCCAGGATCGCCTCGTGGGTGGGGCCACCGCCCCGGCCGACCGTGCCGCCCCGGCCGTGGAACAGGCGCAGCCGCACCCCGTGCCGGGCGGCCACGTCCCGCAGCGAGCGCTGAGCCTTGTGGATCGACCACTGGCTGGTGGTGATGCCCGCCTCCTTGTTGGAGTCGGAGTAGCCGAGCATGACCTCCTGCAGGTCCCCGCGGGCCCGCACGATCTCCCGGTACGCGGGCAGCGACAGCATCTGGTCGAGCAGCTCGCCACCGGCGTCCAGCTCGGCCGGGGTCTCCAGCAGCGGCACGATCCCGACCCGGGCCTTCCCGCTGTGCAGGTCGATCAACCCGGCCTCGCGGGCCAGCACGGCCGCCGCGAGGACGTCGTCCACCCCGAGGGTCATCGAGATGATGTACGACTCGACGACCTCCGGGCCGAACCGGTCCTGCGCCTCGCGGATGGTGTGGAACACGTCGAAGGTCTTGCGGGCCGAGTCGTTCAGCGGGATGTCGGCGCTGGCCAGCGGCCGCTGCCCGGTCAGCTCGTCGGCCAGCAGCTTGGTGCGCGTGGCCCGGTCCAGGGTGGCGTACTCGTCCACCTCGCCGACCCGGGCGTACATCTGGGCCAGCACCTCGTGGTGCTTCTCCGCGTGCTCGCGGACGTCCAGGGTGGCCAGTTGCAGGCCGAACGCGGACACCGTACGGATCGCGGAGGCGACCGTGCCGACCGCGGTGAGCTGACCGGAGTTGCGGGCCAGCGACGCCCGGATCAGCTCCAGGTCGGCGATCAGCTCGTGGCTGCCCAGGTAGTCGCGGCCCGGCACGTGCGCGGTGCCGTGCTGCAGCCGCTGCCGGGTGTTGCCCAGCTTGGCCCGGATGCAGCGCACCTTGAGCCGGTACGGCTCCTCGGCATTGGTGCGCCGGAAGCGGGGCGCCACCTCGGGCAGGTTGTCCAGATCCTTGGCGAGGCTGGCGGACAGGTCGAGGGAGACCCCGCGCAGCCGCCGCGACACCGACAGCTGGTCGATGAGCGCGTCCATCGCGGCCTCGGTGGCCTGGATGCCGTGCTCGTGCTGGATCATCAGCACGTCCCGGGTGACCGCCGGGGTGACGAACGGGTTCCCGTCGCGGTCGCCGCCGATCCACGAGCCGAACGTCAGCGGGCGCGACGTCGGGGCGGTCTCCACGCCGAGCTGGCGCAGCGTGTCCGCGAGGTCGTCGAGGACCTGCGGGGCGGCCTCGGCGTACAGGTCCTTGAGGTAGTAGACCGCGTTGCGGGCCTCGTCGGTCGGGTCCGGCCGGTCCAGGCGCAGCTCGTCGGTCTGCCACAGCAGGTCGATGAGTTCGGCGAAGCGGCGGGTGGAGGCGCTGGTGTCCGTGGCGTCGTACAGCACCGCGGCGGCGGCCTCGGCGTCCAGCGCGTCCGCGACCTGGCGCAGCTTGGACAGGATCGAGCGGCGGGCCGCCTCGGTCGGGTGGGCGGTGAAGACCGGGCGCACCGCGAGGCGGCGGGCGGCGGCCGCGATCTCGTCGGCGGGCACGCCCTGCTCGGCGATCAGCTTCGCGGCCTGGTCCAGCCAGCCGCCGTTGCGGGCCCGGCGGCGCCGCAGGTCGCGGGCGCGGTGCACCTGCTCGGTGATGTTCGCCAGGTGGAAGTACGTGGAGAAGGCCCGGGCCAGCTTGGTGCCGGTGGTGACGTCGAGGGCGGTCAACCGGGCCGCGGCGGCCGGGGCGTCGGCGCGCACCAGGGCGCGAACCTCCTCGACGAGGTCGAGCAGCGGCGGGCCCTCCTGCCGGGCCAGGGTCTGGCCGAGCAGCGTGCCGATGCGGCGGATGTCCGCCCGCAGGGCCGCGTCGGGGGAGTCTGGCGAGTCGGGGTCGAGGTGGCCGTTCAGGTCGCTCACCGGGACGCTCCTTATGCGTGATGTGCGGTGGACGGCGCTGTCCCGACTTCCCGCCGATCGTATCGGCGTCGCGACCTGGCTGCGTGTTTTGAGGTGAGTCTCATACGTCCTAACGCTGAGTTCACCACGCACCGGGTTGCATGGCCTCACACATCGACCGACGTGTCTGGATCGGCCTATTCGTGGAGGACATTCGATGAGCAGCAGGATCAGCCGACGTGCGCGCACGCGGCTGTTGGTGGCGGGCGCGGTGACCACCGCGGTGGCCGCCGCCGCGGCCGGCGTGGGAGTGGCGACTGCCGCCACCGACCCCCCGGCGCTGACGTTCATGGCGGCCACCCCCAACGTGACCGCGGAGCGTCACATCTTCGGTGACAGCTCGTATTTCACCGTCGATCTGGGGGTCAACCTGATCGCGGGGAAGAACCCGTTCGAGGTCCGGGCCTCCCGCAAGTCGTACGCCGACCCGATCGTGGCGCAGCAGTTCGTCACGGAGAAGGGCAAGACGAAGGCGGTGAACCTGCCCAAGGGCATGGTCACCGACTTCCTGGGCCTGAAGAACTTCGCCACGATCACGGTGAAGGACTCCGCAGGCAAGCAGATCAAGCAGTACCAGCAGGACTTCTGCCCGAACGGGTACGAGACGCACCGGACCCGGCCGGACGCGCCCGCGGAAAGCCCGTACCCCCGGGACTGCAACGGGTCCAACCCGTTCACCCTCGGTGCGGTGTGGGGCATTCAGGCCGGCTGGAACGCCCCCGTGGCCAGCGAGGGATACCGGGGGGAAACCGGGTCGTCGCCGCTCGACCTGCCGGTGGGCGACTACGCGGTGACCGTGGAGCTGAACAAGGCGTACCGGGACTTCTTCAAGATTCCCGCGAAGAGCACCTCCGTACAGCTCGCCATGAAGGTCGTCGAGATCAAGGAGTCCGACGGCGGTGACGGCCCCGGCCCGGTGCCCAGCGGAGCGCCGCGGCTGACGGCGAAGGACGCGCGGGCCGCGAAGGCCCGCGCCGACCAGGCGGCCGCGGCCGCTCCCGGCGACGAGCACAGCGTGCACGGTGGCGAGGGCGTCGAGAGCAAGCAGATCGCGGGGTACCTGCCCGCGTTCCGGCCCCCGGCGAAGGCTCCGCAGGCCGCCATGGCCACCACCGCCCAGGCGCCCAAGGGCCCGCGGCCGGACCTGCGGTCGCTGCCCGCCTGGGGCATCTCCCTGGAGGAGGGCACGGACGGCAACCCGGACGGCAAGTGGTACATCAACTTCGGCGCCACGGTGTGGAACGCCGGCCCCTCGACCCTGCTGGTAGACGGCTTCCGGCGCACCGGCACCGAGCTGATGGACGCGTACCAGTACTTCTTCGACGCCAAGGGCAAGCAGGTCGGCTCGGCCAAGGCCGGGACGATGGAGTGGGACAACCGGGAGGGCCACAAGCACTGGCACTTCACCGACTTCGCCCAGTACAACCTGCTCAAGGCGGACAAGAAGCTGGCCGTGAAGAGCGGCAAGGAGGCGTTCTGCCTGGCGAACACGGACGCGGTCGACTACACCGTGCCGAACGCCAAGTGGCGCCCGGAGAACACCGACCTCTCCACGGCCTGCGGCGGCAACACCGCGGTGGCGGTGCGTGAGGTGCTCGACTCCGGCAACGGCGACACCTACAGCCAGGCCCGGCCGGGCCAGTCGTTCGAGGTGACCGACCTGCCGAACGGCACCTACTACATCGAGGTGAAGGCGAACCCGGCGAACAAGCTCGCCGAGGCCAGCACCACCAACAACACCTCGCTGCGGAAGGTGATCCTGGGCGGCACGCCGAAGGCCCGCACCCTGACGGTCCCGCCGGTGAACGGCATCGTCGGCTGATCCGTCGGCGGTACCGCCGGGCGGGTCCGAGGTAACCACCTCGGACCCGCCCGGACGCATTTCCGGGTCACGTCGCCACGGCAGGCCGGGTCGCGCTGAGGTGGGTCAGGCCGGCATGGGGACCGCGGGGCGGACCCGGGAGCCGGGCTCGTCGTCCGCGGCCGTCCGTTGCCGGGACAGCCGAGCTCCCCGGGCCGGTTCGGCGGGCCGCGCCGCCAACCGCGCCGGGGTGCCGCCCGGGGCGGCCTTGGTGACGAACGCCCGCCGGGCGGCCGCGAAACCGGACCGGTCGGCGAACATGTCCCGGCTCATCTCGGCCAGCTCCTGCGCCTCGTACGCGTCCAGCGGCACCGGCTCGGCGGCCAGCGCCGTGGCCTTGGCCGCCCGGCGGGCCCGGGCCGCCCGGGGGTCGGCCAGCCGCAGCGCCAGCTCCGTCAGCCACAGCGTGTACGCGTGCGGGTGGCGCGGCCCGACCTCGTCGACCAGGCCCAGCGTGGCGGCCCGTTCCGCGCTGACCGGCAGCCGCCGGTCCAGCAGTTGCCGGGCCGTGTCGGCGCCGACGCGCCGGGGCAGCGTGAAGGTGTGCAGCTCGGAGCCGTACAGGCCGATGTCGTAGTACGGGTTGAGCACGATCCCGGCCCGTGCGGCGACCACGTCCGCGCCGAGGCCCAGCATGGCCCCGCCCGCGCCCGCGCTGCCCGCGTACGCGGCCACCACGGTCTGCCGGGTGCAGCCGATGATCTCCCGGCACACCTCGTTGATGGCCTTGATGTTGGCCCAGGCGGCCCCGGCCGGGTCGGCGGCGGCCTCGGTGAGGTTGAGGTGGATGCCGTTGCTGAACGCCTCCGTGCCGCCGCGCAGCACCAGCACCTGGGTGTCCTGGTCGGCGGCGTGCCGCAGCGCGGCGCGCAGACGGCGGCAGTGCCCGGTGGCCATCGCCCCGTTGTAGAAGTCGAACGCCAGCCAGCCCACCGCGCCGGTGCGCCGGTATCGGATCTGCTGGTACGACGGTTGTTCGGCGTCCCCGCCGGGACCCACGGGCGCCTGCGGCACCCCGCTGATCCGGTGCCGCAGCAGGGCGGTGGCGGGCAGCTTGAACGCGGGCCCGGTCCCGGCATCGGCCGCCCGCAGATGCCCCAGCCACACCGCCCCGTCGCCGGTGCCGACCAGCACGGCGCCCTGGCGGCGGGCCAGCACCGCACCGGGCCGGGTGCCCAGGGCCAGCCCGGGATGCGCGTCGTAGGCGAACACGGGCAGCCCGGCCACCTCGGTGCGTACCCCGGGGAAGCCGTCGGCGGCGCGGATGTGCCGCACGATGCGCTCGGTCGGCTCGGTCCAGTCGAAGGCCCGGTCGGCCTGGGTCATCACCGGCCGGGTCCGGGGTTCGGCCAGGTGCTGCGCGGGCGTGGGGGTGAAGTCCGGGTCGGCGGCCTTGGCCAGCACCTCGGCGATGCACTCCAGCGCGGCGTCCGCGACCGGGCCGGAGTAGAGCGCGGATTTGCGCGGTGGCGGGCCTGGAATCGGGAAGCTCCGGTGGGCCCAGACCGGCCCGGCGTCCATCTCCTCGACCGCCTGCAGGGCGGTGACCCCCCACGTGCTGGTGCCCTCGGTGATCGCCCAGTCCAGCGACGACGGGCCGCGGTCGCCGACCGGGCCCGGGTGGATGATCACCGTCCGCCAGTTCCGCCAGACCTCCGCGGGGACCCGGTGCTTCAGGTACGGGCACAGCACCAGCTCGGGCTGGGCCGCCCGGACCCCGTCGACGATCTCCTCGGGTCCGGTCGCCAGCAGCACCCCCACGTCGTGACCGGCCTCCGTCAGCGCGCACCACGCGCGCTGACTGAGCCCGTTGAACGCTGACACCAGCAGCAGTACCCGCACTTCGCCTCCCCAGACGTGGTCCCCAAGACCGGTTCGCGAGTCTTGGGCGTGTCAGAAGGCTTATGCCGGACGGGGTGTGCGACGAGGTCGGGGCCCGGCCGTGTCGGTGGCCCGGACTATCCTGAGGGTCGCGAACCCCCGTCCTACCGGACGACCGGGGGTGTCCGGCGTGCCTTCGCCCCGGACAACGCGGCGGACCCAAGGAGCGTTCATGCAACTCGCCGGTCTGATCCCGGCCGCCCTGCGCGACCGTGGGCTCTCCCGCGCCCGCGACCTGGCCCGCAAGGGCGGCGTCGACGCGGACGCGCTCGACCTGACCGCCCCGGCCGCGCTGCGCCCGTTCGTCGTCGCGGCCGTCGCGGCCCCCGCCGACGCCGGGGGCGCCGAACGCCCCGTCCTGGCCGTCACCGCGACCAGCCGCGAGGCCGACGACCTCGCCGACGCGCTGCGCGGCCTGCTCGACCCCGACCGGGTCGCGGTGTTCCCGTCCTGGGAGACGCTGCCGCACGAGCGGCTGTCGCCGCGCTCCGACACGGTCGGGCGCCGCCTCGCGGTGCTGCGCCGCCTCGCCCATCCGGACACCGGGGCGCTGTCCGTGGTGGTGGCGCCGGTGCGCAGCCTGCTCCAGCCGCAGCTCAAGGGCCTGGGCGAGCTGACCCCGGTGGAGCTGTCCGCCGGCGGGGACGCCGAGCTGGAGGACGTCGCCCGGCGGCTGTCCGACATGGCGTACGCCCGGGTCGACCTGGTCACCAAGCGCGGCGAGTTCGCGGTGCGCGGCGGCATCCTGGACATCTTCCCGCCCACCGACGAGCACCCGTCGCGGGTCGAGTTCTGGGGCGACGAGGTCGAGGAGATCCGGACGTTCGCGGTGGCCGACCAGCGCACCATCGACCCGGTCGAGCAGCTGTTCGCGCCGCCCTGCCGGGAACTGCTGCTCACCCCGCAGGTGCGCGAGCGGGCCGCCGCGCTCGCCGCCCAGCACCCTGAGCTGGCCGAGATCCTCGACAAGCTGGCCGAGGGCATCCCGGTCGAGGGCATGGAGTCACTGGCCCCCGCGCTGCTGTCCGGCACGGACAGCATGGAGCTGCTGCTGGACTGCATGCCCACCGGCACCCAGGTGCTGCTGTGCGACCCGGAGCGGATCCGCACCCGCGCCCACGACCTGGTCCGTACGTCCGCGGAGTTCCTGGAGGCCAGCTGGGCCGCCGCGGCGGTCGGCGGGCAGGCCCCGATCGACGTCGGCGCGGTCGCCTTCCGCACCCTGGCCGACGTGCGCGCGCACGCCGCCACGCTGCGCCAGCCCTGGTGGACGATCTCCCCGTTCGGCCTGGCCGAGTCGGAGGAGACACCGGGGTCGGACACGCCGTGGCTGGAGTCCGCCCCGGTCGAGGTGACCCCCGATGCCGGGGACGCGATCAGCCTGGCCGCCCAGCCCGTGCCGCTCTATCACGGCGACACCGCGCGGCTGGCCGCCGACCTGGGCCAGTGGACCGGGCAGGGGTGGGCCGTCGCCCTGATCTTCGAGGGCCACGGCACCGCGCAACGGGCCACCGAGCTGCTGCGCGACGCCGGGCTCGGGGTCACCCCGGTCGACGCGGTCACCGTGCCCGTCGAGCCGGGCCAGCTGCTGGTCACCTGCGGCCCGCTCAACCACGGCTTCGTCGACCCCGGCTCGCAGCTCGCGGTCATCACGGGCAACGACATCACCGGCGGCCGTGGCGCGTCCACCAAGGACATGCGCAAGATGCCCAGCCGCCGCCGCAACACCATCGACCCGCTCGAACTCAAGATGGGCGACCACGTCGTGCACGAGCAGCACGGCATCGGCCGCTACATCGAGCTGGTGCAGCGCACGGTCAACGGCGCGGACCGCGAATACCTGGTCATCGAGTACGCGCCGAGCAAGCGCGGCCAGCCCGGCGACCGGCTGTTCGTCCCCACCGACCAGCTCGACCAGCTGTCGCGCTACGTCGGCGGCGAGTCGCCCACCCTGCACAAGATGGGTGGCTCGGACTGGCAGAAGGCCAAGGCCCGCGCCCGCAAGGCCGTCAAGGAGATCGCCGCCCAGCTCATCCAGCTGTACGCGGCCCGGCAGGCGTCCAAGGGGCACGCGTTCGCCCCGGACACCCCGTGGCAGCGGGAGCTGGAGGACGCCTTCCCGTACACGGAGACCCCGGACCAGCTGGCCGCCATCCACGAGGTCAAGCACGACATGGAGCAGGCCGTCCCGATGGACAGGCTGATCTGCGGCGACGTCGGGTACGGCAAGACCGAGATCGCGGTGCGCGCCGCGTTCAAGGCGGTGCAGGACGGCAAGCAGGTCGCCGTACTCGTGCCCACCACCCTGCTGGCGCAGCAGCACTACAACACGTTCTCGGAGCGGATGAGCCAGTTCCCCGTGGCGGTCCGGCAGCTGTCCCGCTTCCAGACGCCCACGGAGGCGAAGCAGACCCTGGAGCAGGCCGGCGACGGCACCGCCGACATCGTCATCGGCACCCACCGGCTGCTGCAGAACGCCACCCGCTTCAAGAACCTCGGCATGGTCATCGTCGACGAGGAGCAGCGCTTCGGCGTCGAGCACAAGGAGCACCTGAAGACGCTGCGGGCATCGGTGGACGTGCTCACCATGTCCGCCACGCCGATCCCGCGGACGCTGGAGATGGCCATCACCGGCATCCGCGAGATGTCCACGATCGCCACCCCGCCGGAGGAGCGGCACCCGGTGCTCACGTTCGTGGGGGCGTACGACGACAAGCAGGTCGCCGCGGCCATCCACCGCGAGCTGCTCCGCGACGGCCAGGTGTTCTACCTGCACAACCGGGTCGAGTCGATCGAGAAGGCGGCCCGCCGGCTGCGCGAGCTGGTGCCCGAGGCCCGGGTCGCGGTGGCGCACGGGCAGCTCGGCGAGGACGCCCTGGAGAAGGTGATGGTCGGCTTCTGGGAGAAGGAGTTCGACGTCCTGGTCTGCACGACCATCGTGGAGTCCGGCATCGACATCCCGAACGCCAACACCCTCATCGTGGAGCGCGCCGACCTGCTCGGCCTGGCCCAGCTGCACCAGATCCGCGGCCGGGTCGGCCGGGGCCGGGAGCGGGCGTACTCGTACTTCCTGTACCCGCGGGAGAAGCCGCTCACCGAGCAGGCGCACGAGCGGCTGGCCACCATCGCCCAGCACACCGAACTGGGCGCGGGCATGTACGTGGCCATGAAGGACCTGGAGATCCGCGGCGCGGGCAACCTGCTCGGCGGCGAGCAGTCCGGCCACATCGAGGGCGTCGGTTTCGACCTGTACGTGCGGATGGTCGGCGAGGCGGTCAGCGCGTTCAAGGGCGAACGCCCGGAGGAGGAGCCCGAGGTCAAGATCGACCTCCCGGTCGACGCGCACCTGCCCACGGAGTACATCTCGGTGGAACGCCTGCGCCTGGAGATGTACCGCAAGCTCGCCGAGGCCCGCGACAGCGCCCGCCTCGACGAGGTCGTCGCCGAGATGACCGACCGGTACGGCGAACCCCCCGCCCAGGTCGCCAACCTCATCGCGGTGGCCCGGTTCCGGCTGCTGGCCCGCGCGTACGGTCTGACCGATGTGTCCGTGCAGGGCAAGCACCTGCGGTTCTCCCCGCTACCGCTGCCGGATTCCAAGCAGTTGCGGCTCAAGCGCTACCACCCGGATTCGGTCTACAAGCAGGCGACCGACCAGGTCAGCGTGCCCCGGCCGAGCACCCGGCGGGTGGGCGGCGAGCCGCTACGCGACCAGGCGCTGCTGCAATGGTGCGCGCAGCTGCTCTCCGATGTGCTGGGCGAGGCACCCGCCCCCGTTTCGGCATGACCGACTGCACCGCGGCGGAGCAAGGGCCGGGAGGGCATGCCCGGCCGGCACTGCATGACCGATCTGCGGGGGTCGGCGGCACTTTCGGCCTGGAGCATGAGAGAGTTCTCACCATGCCACGTGCTCGCCGACTCGTCTCTCTCGTCGCCGTCGCCGCCCTTGCCGTGAGCGGTCTGGCCGCCTGCCGGTCGGCGCCCGACGCGGTGGCATATTTCGGCAACGCCAAGGTGGTCTCCGAGGCCGAGGTGCAGCAGGTCTGGGACGACACCGCGGCGCGGCTGCAGCCGGATCCGCAGACCGGCCAGAAGCACATGCCGTTCGAGCGCAAGGACATCACCAACCTGTTGATCCGCCTGGAGGCCCTGCGCGTGGTGGGCAAGGACCAGGGCCTGACGGTGACGGCGCAGTCCGCCGCGGAGATCGCCCAGTCTCTCAACCTCTCCCCGGACGCCGAGCTGGTCGGCCTGGCCGCCGAGTTCCAGGCGTGGGTGACACTGCTGAAGCAGAAGGCGACCCCTGCGACGGTGACCGACGAGGACATGCGCGCGGTCTTCCAGAGGTTGCAGGCCGGCGGCCCGCTGCCGGGCAACCCGACGTTCGAGCAGTTCTCGGCCAGCATCACCGAACAGGACAAGCAGTCGCTGGCGCCCTCGATCGGCCTGCGCAACGCGTTGCAGCCGCGGATCGACGCGCTCAACATCAAGGTGAACCCGCGTTACCCGGTGCCCGACCTGCCGCTCTACAGCGTCCAGGGCCCCAAGGGGGAGGCGCTGCCGTTGATCGGGGTGACCTTCGGGACCGCGGGCGGGGACCCCGTGCCGGTCACCGACCTGGCCTGAGCCCGGCCCGCCGGTGACCGCCCGCATCGTCCTGCTGGTGACCTCGCCCCGGCTGCCCGCCGGGCTGCTCAGCGCCGCCGCATGGGATCTCGTCCGGGTCCACCCGGTGTTCACCGCCGCCGAGAGCGAGCAGGCGGATGCCCTGCGCGCCGCCGGGGTCACCGTGACCGTGCTGCCGCCGGACCCGGAGGCGCTGCTGGGCGCCCTGGCCGTCCCCGGCTCATCCACGGGGGCCGCGGGCGGGACGGGTGCGGTGGTGGTGTGGCTCTCCGGGCCGGGCGGTGACCAGGACTTCGCCCGCCAGCTCGGGCTGCGGCTCGCCCGCGAGCCTGCCCTGGCCGAGCTGGAACTCTGCTACGGCTCCTGGGACCCGCCGGGGGCCCGGCTGCTGGACGCCGTGGCGGTGATCGACCGGCTCGTCTCGCCCGGGGGCGACCCGTGGAAACGGCAGCAGACCCACACCAGCCTCGCGCCGTACCTGCTGGAGGAGGCGTACGAGGCGTACGACGCCATCGCGGACGGCGACCTGGACGGGTTGCGCGAGGAACTCGGCGACGTTCTGCTCCAGGTCGTGCTGCATGCCCGGCTGGCCGAGGACCGGCCCGAGGGGCAGCGGTGGAGCGTCGACGACGTGGCGGGGGGCCTGGTCGACAAGATGGTCCGGCGCAACCCGCACGTGTTCGCGGGGGAACAGGTCGCGGACGTCGAGGAGATCATCGAGAACTGGGAACGGATCAAGCGCGCCGAGAAGGCCCGCGGGTCCGTCCTGGACGGTGTGGCGCGTAGCCAGCCCGCCTTGTCACTGGCGGAGGAGGTGCAGCGCCGCGCCGAGCGCGCGGGCCTGACCGTCCCCCTGCCGCCGGGGCCCGTTCTGCGTCAGGACGAGGCGCCGGGACCCGCTCCTCGAGACGATGAGGAGTTGGGGGCCGTGCTGCTGCGGGTCGTGGCGGCGGCGCGCGCCGCGGGTCTGGACGCGGAGGCGGCGCTACGTCGTGCCACCCTCGCCTACGCCGACGCGGTGCGGGCGGCGGAAAACGGAAACGTCGCACCTCCCGGGTAGGTTCGCGGCATGTCGGATTTCGTGCCGCTCGCCGAACGCATCATCGACGCCCTGCTGGCCAGTGATCCGTCACTGGCCTCGCGAGCAGGGGATCACCGCGTCGACGACCGGCTGCCGGACCTGTCGCCCGGGGCGGTCGCGGAGCGGGTGGCCATGCTGCGTGACGCGGCCGACGCGCTGTCCGGTGTCGACCCCGACGAGTTCGGCCCGCAGGAGCAGGTGGACCACGCGATCCTCAGCGCGCGGGTGGAGCGGGCCCTGTTCGAGCTGCGCGACCTGCGCGAGCACGAGTGGAATCCGCTGCATCACCACCCCGGCCCGCTGCTCGACAGCCTGATCAGCCGCCCGTTCGCGCCGGTGGCGGAGCGGCTCGGCAGCCTCGGCGCCCGGCTGGCGGCCATCCCGGACGCGCTGGCCACCGCCCGCGCGGTGTTGCGCGACGTGCCGCGGATCCACGCCGAGACCGCGGTCGGCCAGTTCGCCGGTTCGGCGGCCCTGATCCGCGCGGAGATTCCCGGGCTACTGGCCGAGGCGCCGGGGCTGCGCTCCGTGGTCGAGCCCGCCGCGGCGGCGGCCCTGGACGCTCTGGCCGAGTTCGGTCGCTGGTTGCAGGCGAGAGTGGACAGCGTCGAGCCGGGCCGCGATCCACGGCTGGGCCGTCCGCTGTGGGAGGCCAGGCTGTGGCATACCCTCGACACGGAGCTGCCCGCGAGCGAGATCCTGTCCCGCGCCCGGCACAACCTCGACGAGGTCGCCGGTGAGCTGCAGGCGGTGGCCGCCGAGCTGACCGGCGACCCGGCCACCGAGGAGACCGTGCGCCGGGCGCTGGATCGGCTGGCCGGCGACCACCCGGACGGCGCCACGATCGTCGGCCTGGCGAAGCAGACGATGACTGAGGCCACCGACTTCGTCCGCGCCCACGACCTGATGACGCTCGTGGACGACCCGTGCGTGATCGAGGAGATGCCGGAGTTCTCCCGCGGCGTCGCGGTGGCCTACTGTGACCCGCCTGGTCCGCTGGAGACCGCCGACGTGCCGACGTTCTACTGCATCGCCCCGGCGCCGTCCGGCTGGCCGGCGTCGCGGGTCGAGTCGTTCTACCGCGAATACAACAACCACATGCTGCGCAACCTCACGGTCCACGAGGCGATGCCCGGCCACTACCTGCAGCGCGCCCATTCCCGCCGGTTCCGCGCGGCGACCCGGGTGCGCGCCCTCGGCGGGTCCGACCCGTTCACCGAGGGCTGGGCGGTGTATGCGGAGGAGCTGATGGCGGGGCTGGGCTTCGGCGGCCTGCCGGTGCGCCTGCAACAGCTGAAGATGCAGTTGCGGATGAGCCTCAACGCAATCCTCGACCAGTTGGTGCACTGCGCGGACCTGTCCGAGGCGGACGGGATGGCGCTGATGACCGGGCGCGGCTTCCAGGAGGAGGGCGAGGCCGCCGGGAAGTGGCGCCGGGCCCTGCTCACCTCCACCCAGCTGTCGACATACTTCGTCGGGTACACGGAGGTGAGCGCGATCGCGGCGGCGCGACCGTTCGGCGCCACCCCGAAAGCGTGGCACGACGCGATGCTGGCGCACGGCACACCGCCCCCTCGCCACCTGCGCACTCTGCTCGGCGTCTGACCAAGGGGCTCGGCGTCTGACCAAGGGGCTCGGCGTCTGACCAAGGGTCCGCCGTCGGCGCGGGACTGGGTCAGGCGTGCATGCGGTTGAGCAGTTGCTGGCGCATCACGTACCGGCGGATGAGCTTTGCCTGCGGCTCGTCGGCGGAGAAGACCGCGACGACCTCGACCGACATCGGCCCCGGCGGCACCCGCTGCGGCAGCCCGGCCGCCTTCACCGCGGTCGCCCGTACCTCGATGATCTCGCCGTCGAGGTCGATGAGCAGGTTTGCCTCGTCGCCGGGGGCCAGCTGGACCCCGGAGAAGTGGGCCCGCAGGCTGTGCTCGCTGATGTCCCGGATCCAGCCCAGGGTGTCCATCTGGCCGGGGCGGCGCATCAGCACCTGCTCCCCGCCGCCACCGCGCACGTAGCGGCGCAGCTGCTCGATCGTCGGCTCACCGGCGGGCTGCAGGTCGACACCGTTCTCGGCCACCGCGACGACCACCGCGGGCAGCACGAACCGGCCGCGGGCGCCCGCGGGCCAGCGCACCGTCACGAAGGCGCCCGCGCGGGGGGCCAGCGCCTCCGGCAGGGAGAGCGTGAGTACCGACCCCTCGGTGCGGACCACCCGGACGCAGCCGACGGCCTCGGCGGACGCGGAGGCGGACAGCTCGACGCGGGTGCCGGTTTCGGGGAGCACGGTGGTCGTAGTCATAGTGCGCTCTTGATCGGCGGGGGCGGGCCGTTCTTGAGGCATCCCCGGGGCGAAGTTCCCCGGCCCCCCGTACGGCGCACACCCCGGCTCGATACGCTCAGGGCCGTGGTCGGCCGCAGGGTCGCGGTCAAGATCTCATCCGTACGAGTGCAAGGAGAGACACGACACATGGCCACCATTGAAGCGATCGTCGCCCGGCAGATCCTCGACTCGCGGGGCAACCCGACCGTCGAGGTCGAGGTCGGTCTCGACGACGGCACCATCGGCCGTGCCGCGGTCCCGTCAGGCGCCTCCACCGGCGCGTTCGAGGCCATCGAGCTGCGTGACGGCGACAAGGGCCGCTACCTGGGCAAGGGCGTCGAGAAGGCGGTCAGCAACGTCGAGGACAAGATCGCCGACGAGCTGATCGGGTACGAGGCCAGCGAGCAGCGCCTCATCGACGAGAAGATGCTCGACATCGACGGCACCCCGAGCAAGTCGGAGCTGGGCGCGAACGCCATCCTGGGCGTCTCGCTGGCGGTGGCCAAGGCCGCCGCGCTCTCCGCGGAGCTGCCGCTGTTCCGCTACGTGGGCGGCCCGAACGCGCACCTGCTGCCGGTGCCGATGATGAACATCCTCAACGGTGGCGCGCACGCCGACTCGAACGTCGACGTGCAGGAGTTCATGATCGCCCCGATCGGCGCGCCGACGTTCCGCGAGGCGCTGCGCTCGGGCGCCGAGGTGTACCACGCGCTGAAGTCCGTACTGAAGAAGAAGGGCCTGTCGACCGGCCTGGGCGACGAGGGCGGCTTCGCGCCGAACCTGCCGACCAACGCGGCCGCGCTGGACCTGATCGCCGAGGCCGTGCAGGCGGCGGGCTTCACCCTGGGCACCGACATCGTGATGGCGATGGATGTGGCGGCGACCGAGTTCCACAAGGACGGCGCGTACGTCTTCGAGGGCTCGCCGAAGTCCACCGACGAGATGATCAACTACTACGCCAAGCTGGCCGAGACGTACCCGATCGTCTCCATCGAGGACCCGCTGTCCGAGGAGGACTGGGCGGGCTGGACCGCGATGACCACCCAGCTCGGCGACAAGATCCAGATCGTCGGCGACGACCTGTTCGTCACCAACCCGACCCGGATCGGCCGCGGCATCGCCGAGGGCGCCGCCAACTCCGTGCTGGTGAAGGTGAACCAGATCGGTTCGCTCACCGAGACGCTGGACGCCGTGGACCGGGCGCACCGGGCCGGCTTCACGACGATGATGAGCCACCGTTCCGGCGAGACCGAGGACGTCACGATCGCCGACCTGGCGGTCGCGGTCGGCAGCGGCCAGATCAAGACCGGCGCCCCGGCCCGCTCGGACCGCGTCGCGAAGTACAACCAGCTGCTGCGCATCGAGGAGGAGCTGGGCGACGCCGCCCGCTACGCGGGTGCGGGCGCGTTCCCGCGCTACCGGTCCGCGTAACGCGAGTTGGAGTTGTGACACCGGCCGCGCGAGGCATAGGTTCGGCTTGATCCGGTGCCGCGCGGCCGGGTCCGACTCGATGGCACGGCCGGCGTTCTCGGGGGAGGGGCAGGGATGACGCAGCGCCGCACGCCCAGCGGGCAGGGTCCGTCCCGCCGCCCCGGGCAGGCGGGCCGTCCGGGCGGACGGGCTGCGGTCCGACCCAACCGTTCCGCGACCCGCGACACCGGCGCCACCCAGATCGAGCCCCGCACCAGCGCCGCGGTCCGCGTTCCCGCTGCCCGTGCCGGGCGCGGCGGCGACCGCGCGGGCAGCCGTCCGGCCGCGGCCCGGCGCACCGCCGCCACGGGCGCCACGAAACGCACGGTCGCCCCGCGCCCGCGCGCCTTCACCGGACGGGCCACCGTCCTGATCGCGGTGCTGGTCATCCTGGCGCTGGCGTACACGTATCCGGTGCGGGTGTATCTGGCGCAGGAGTCGCAGATCGCCCGGATGGAGGCGGCCCAGGCCGCTCAGCAGGCCAGGATCCAGGGCCTCACCGAGGAGGTCGAGAAGTGGCAGGACCCGGAGTACGTCCGGATCCAGGCCCGCGACCGCCTGTTCTACGTACGCCCCGGCGAGGTGCCCCTGCTGGTGCTCAACGACCCGGCGGGCGCCGCCCGCGACGCGGGAAAGCCACCCCCGGCCCCCGCCCCGGACCGCTGGTACGAAACCCTGTGGTCGAGCGTCTCCGCCGCCGACGCCCCGCCGAAGAAATGATGCTGATGGAGTCACCTACCGACGCCGACCTGGACGCGGTCGAAGCCCAGCTCGGCCGCCGCCCGCGCGGCACCCGGGCGGTCGCGCACCGCTGCCCGTGTGGCAACCCGGACGTGGTGGAGACCACGCCCCGGCTTGACGACGGCACCCCGTTTCCCACGCTGTTCTACCTGACCTGCCCGAACGCGACCGCCGCGTGCAGCCGCCTGGAGTCGGGCGGGGTGATGCGCGAGATGCAGGACCGGCTGGCCGCCGACCCGGAGCTGGCCGATGAGTACGCCCGCGCCCACGAGGACTACCTGGCCCGCCGCGAGTCCGTGATGCACGTGCCGGAGATCGCGTTCGTCTCCGCGGGCGGCATGCCGGAGCGGGTGAAATGCCTGCACGTGCACCTGGCCCACGCCCTGGCCGCCGGGCCGGGGGTGAACCCGTTCGGCGACGAGGTGCGCGAGGCCGTCGGGTCGTGGTGGGCGGGCGGTCCGTGCGTGGCGCCGGAGCCTTCCTAGACTCGACGGATGCAGGTGGAGATCCGCCGGGCGCGGACGTCCGACGTCAGGGCCATCCGGCAGCTGGTGGACACGTACACGACCGACCGCCGGCTGCTCAGCAAGGCCACGGTCACGCTGTACGAGAGCGTCCAGGAGTTCTGGGTCGCGGTGCGGGCGTCCGACCAGCAGGTGGTGGGCTGTGGCGCCCTGCACGTGATGTGGGAGGACCTGGCCGAGATCCGTACGGTCGCGGTGGACCCGTCCTGCCGGGGCCAGAAGATCGGCCACCGGATCGTGACGGAGCTGCTGGCGATGGCCCGGGAGCTGGGCGTGGCCCGGGTGTTCTGCCTGACGTTCGAGACGTCGTTCTTCGCCTCGTTCGGGTTCGCCGAGATCGACGGCGCCCCGGTCCCGCACGCGGTGTACGAACAGCTGCTGCGCTCGTACGACGAGGGTGTCGCCGAGTTCCTGGACCTGGAGCGGGTCAAACCGAACACCTTGGGGAACACGAGAATGCTGTTGCACCTATGAGGGTCGCGGCGATCGACTGCGGCACGAACTCGATCCGGCTGCTCATCGCGGACGTGGTCGGTGACGAGCTGACGGACGTGGCCCGCCGGATGGAGATCGTCCGGCTGGGCGAGGGGGTGGACCGCACCGGCCGCCTGGCTCCGGAGGCGATCGCCCGCACCCGCACGGCACTGCTCGGGTACGCGGCGGAGATCGCCGAGCTGGGCGTCGGCCGGGTGCGGATGTGCGCCACGTCGGCGTCGCGGGACGCCTCCAACGCCGCGGACTTCCGGGAGATGGTCCGGTCCGTCCTGGGCGTCGACCCGGAGGTGATCACGGGCGAGGAGGAGGCCCGGCTGTCGTTCACGGGCGCGGTGCGCGGGCTGGCCGCCCCGGCGCCGTACCTGGTGGTGGACATCGGCGGCGGGTCGACGGAGTTCGTCACGGGCGACCGTACCGTCGATGCGGCGATCTCGGTGGACATCGGCTGTGTCCGGATGACGGAGCGGCACCTGCGCTCGGATCCCCCGGCCGCCGCGGAGATCGCGGCGGCGGAGCGCGACGTCGCGGATGCGGTGGACGCCGCGCTGGCGGCCGTGCCGGGCCGCGCGGCGGCGACGCTGGTCGGGCTGGCCGGTTCGGTCACCACCGTGACCGCGCTGGCCCTGGGGCTTGCCGGGTACGACGCCACGCGCATCCACCACGCCCGGGTGTCGCAGGAGGCGGTGGCGAAGGTGACCGCGGAGCTGCTGGCCGCGACGGTCGCGCAGCGCCGCGCCCTGCCGGTGATGCACCCCGGCCGGGCCGACGTGATCGGCGCGGGCGCGCTCATCCTGCGGACCATCATGGAGCGTGCGGGCGTTGCCACGGTGGTCGCCAGCGAACACGACATCCTCGACGGCATCGCGTGGGGCCTCGCCGGCTAGCGTTGTTGATCAGGGCCGCGGCCCGGTGGGGAGGGCCGAGGTGACGGTGTTCGACCGGGTGCCGCGGTGGATGGGAAGTCCGTGGTTCTGGCTGCCCCTGAGCCTGTTCGGGTTCGGTGCGTTGATTGTCGTCGACTCTCGGCGAGTCCTGGTGCTCTCCGACCTGCACGGCGGCGTCTGGGCGGTGTCGGTGGTGGCCGGGCTGGGCGTGGCCGCGTCGGGCCTGTTCCTGGCCTGGCATACGTACGGGCGGCTGCGAGCCTCCGTCGAGAGCGGCCCTTCGGCGTCCCCGTCAGTCCTTCGGCGGCTGGTGGCCGCCGCCGGAACCGCCTACGCGCTCACCCTGCTGGCAGCTTTCGCCGTGACCCATCCCAGACGTGCGGACGATCTGGGCGCGGACACGCCGTTTCAGGTCGTCACCCTGACGGCCGTTGTGGTGCTCGCCGCCGCAGCCCTCGCGGTGATCGTCACTGTCGGGGTGCGACTGTTGCTCGGACGGTCGGGACGCGGTCACCGCCCGCGTGGGGCGGGCCGCAAGGGCCGTTGACGGGGTCTTGCTGATCGCCGCCGTTCGGGCGTCAACTTGACGGTATTTCGCACTGCGGACTACCGTGCACCGCGTGGATACGACCCAGCTGCTTAAGGGGGTCCTGGATCTCGCCGTGCTGGCGGTGCTGTGCGATGAGGACGGCTACGGCTACGACATCCTGCGGCGGTTGCGTGCCGCGGGCCTGGCCGACGTCGGTGACGCCTCCGTGTACGGCACGCTGCGGCGCCTGTTCAACGCCGGCTTCCTGACCACGTACGTCGTGCCGAGCGACGAGGGCCCGCACCGCAAGTACTACGCGTTGAATCCTGCTGGCCGTGCGGAGTTGCAGCGCGGTGGCAAGGTGTGGTACGGCTTCGCATCCACCATGAACGATCTGCTGCGGGAGCGGGGGACGGCGTGAACGGAACGGCACAAGACGAGATCACCGCGTACGTCTTCGCGGTCCGTGCAGCCCTCGGTGACCTTCCGGAGTCACTGCGTGACGAGTTGCTTGAGGACCTGCCCGAGCATCTTGCCGAGGTGCTGGCCGAGGGCGAGGGCACCCTGGTCGATCGGCTCGGCGTGCCCAGCGCGTACGCGGCCGAGCTGCGCACCAGTGCGGGCTTCGTGGGCGGCTTCCCCGACCCGCCACCGCCCAACCCGGACCGGTTCGCCGAGCTGCGCGCGGAGTTGCGGCGCGGGCTCGGCGTGGTCGACCGGCGGCTCGGTCCGCTGGTCGGCGCCACGCGGGCCAGCGAATTCCTGGTGATGCTGCGTCCCGCGTGGTGGGTGCTGCGCGGCTACCTCGTCGCGATGATCCTGGCCGCGATCCTGGACGACAGCGGGCAGCCGATCGGGCTGCTGCCGCGCATCGGCGGCAGCGAGGCGGTGGCGCTGGTCCTGCTGGCCGCCGGGGTCCTCGGCTCGATCTGGCTGGGCCGCCGGACGACCCGCCTCGCCCTCGGGCCGCGCATCGCCCTGTACGCCGGATCCGCCGCGCTGGTGGTCGTGGCGCTGGGCGGCTTCCTGCTCGCCGACAGCAACTCCCGCGGCTCGGAGTACGCCGACGTGAACTACGTTGATCCGTACGGAAATATCCAGGATGTGTATGTTTACGACCAGCAGGGGCGGCTGGTCACCGGGGCGCGACTGTTCGATCAGGACGGCACTCCGATCCGCCTGGGCAACGCGTGGTGTGCTGACGACTCGGACGAAGGTGGCACCGAGCCCGCCGACGACTCGATCTACCCGTATTGCCCGCAGAACGCCCCCTTCGAAGGGCTGTCCCCCACCCCATCCGACCAGGCGTCACCCGCGCCGCGCGCCCCGTCGCCCGCGCACCCCAGTCCCGCGAAATAGGCGGGCTGGGGCGGGGTCGCGCCCGCGAGGGTTGATCGCTAAGTTTGGCGTCCGGTGCTCGGTCGGCCGGCGACCGACCCCGCGAAAGGACGCGACGTGAGCAACCCGGTTGAGCCGACCCCCGCTCCCGAGGGCGGCAAATCCCCTGCCTCCGACCCGAGCGCCGCCGCCTCCGCCCCGGGTGCTCAGGTCCCCACGCCGGGCGCTCCTGCTTCCGCCCCGGGCGCTCCTGCCTCCGCGCCGGGTGCTCCTGCCTCCGCGCCGGGTGCTCCTGCCTCCGCGCCGGGTGCTCCGGTCTCCGCGCCGGGTGCTCCGGTCTCCGACCCGAGCGCCACTACCTCCGCGCCGAGCGCTCTGGTTTCCGCGCCGATCGCCCCGGGCGCCGCGGCTGCCGCGCCGAAGAAGAAGTCGAAGGTCGGCCGGATCATCCTGGCCCTGGTCGCCGTCCTCTTCCTCGGCGTCGTCGGCCTGGTGCTGAGGGTCGTGCTCGCCCCCGACCCGACCAAGGACGCCAAGGCCGGTGACTGCCTCGCCTCCGAAGCCGCCAAGAACGTCAAGGTCGGCCAGCAGACCGCGGCCGAGATGAAGATGGTCGACTGCTCGGCCAGCGACGCCGCGTTCGTCGTGCTGGGTCGCGTCGACGGCGTCACCGACATCAAAAACCCGGCCTGCGAGAAGTACGTCAAGGAGGGCGAGCAGTACCTCGCGTACGCCAGCCAGTCCGGCGACGGCTACCTGCTCTGCCTCAAGCCCAAGTCCTGATGGTGTCCGGGCGGCGTGGCGGGTGCCGCGCCGCCGGGTTCCGCCTCCAGCAGGAGCACCACGCCGCCCCGCTCCGGGTGGTATCGCACATCGGCCACCTCTACCAGTTCCCCACGGACGCGCACCAACACCGGGCTGTCGAGGTGGCTGAGCAGGATGTTCAGCAGTTCCAGTCCGTCCACCATGGTCAGGCCCGCCGTCCGTGGATGGCGTGACGGTCGGCCTCGGGACAGGCGAGGGTCGCCCCGCACGCCGGACACCACCGGCTCTTCTGTCGGAACGTCAGCAGGCCCGCGAGAAACCCCACGGCCAGCGCCGGACCGATCGCCACGCGTGATTACCTGGCAGGTGTGGACCGCGCACTCCAGACGGGCGGTCTCTTCGAGCGCCTGCTCGACAATCTTGTCCGCACGGACCAGTCACCTGTGTGGTTTCGGGACTGGCTTGTCTTCGAGCGCGAGGCGACGCTCATTAGATGGTTCGACCCGTCGATCGTTCCCGGCCTGTTGCAGACAGAGGACTACGCGCGTGCGATCTTCGCGGGGTCCCGCCTGATCGACGATGAAGAGATCGAGCGGCGGGTCGGTGCCCGTTTGGAACGCCAGGAAGTCCTCAACGCGTCCTGCCCACCGGACCTCCTGACGATCATCGACGAGGGCGCGTTGCGCCGACCGATAGGCAGTCCCGAGGTGATGGCAGCGCAGTGTGAGCGTCTGCTGCAATGCGCTGAGCGATCCACGGTCCGGATTCACGTGGTGCCGACCACCGCGGGCGCCTACGCGGGTTTGGCCGGGCCATTCGTCATCACCAAGGGGGACGAGTTCGAGGTGGCCATGGTGGACACCCCGTGGCCGGTTCAGGTCCTTCATCGACGCGATGCCGTTGATAGCCTGATCAGGCGATGGGAGGCGATCCGTGGCGAAGCACTGCCGCGGACCCAGTCAATCGACTTGATCAAGGAGGTGCGTGAACAATGGCAGACCTGATCGGCGCCGTCTGGCGCAAGTCGACGCGCAGTGACACGGGGGGAAACTCGTGCGTCGAGGTCGCCAAGAACGTGCCCGGCGTGGTCGGGGTGCGAGACAGCAAGGATCGTTCCGGCCCGGTGCTGACCTTCGACCCGGATGCCTGGACCCGGTTCCTCGACGGGGTCAAGAACGGCGAGTTCGAACTCGGCTCAGACTGACTCGGCTCAGACTGACTCGGCGGCGACGGAACCGCTGCGACCGTTCCGCCTGTTCCTGATCCAGGCGGCGATCAGGAGTCTGCCAGCCAGGCCAGCATGCGGCCCTTCGACCAGCAGCGGCCGACGGCATCGGCGCGCAGCGCCGAATGGCCGAACACCGCCAGGCCGATGATGCTGTGGCCCGAGGCACGGCGATCGCCCATGGTCGGTATCGCCGGGGCGACCCCCACCCCCTCCGCTGACACCCACGCCACCGCGCGGTGGGTCGCCGCGTCGTCGAGCCGGTGCAGGAAGCGCAGACGGCCTTCGAGCGGCAGTCGCGACAGCGCCCACGTCGTGGTGACGACCGGCAGGGCGCCCGCAGGCACCCGGGCCAACGCCTCGGGCAACATCTCGGCGGCGTCACCGCGCAGCAGCAGCGGAGGAGCCGTCGCCGCCAGCGCCAGCTCCGCGTCGAGCCCCGCGGCCCGCTCCGGCTGATCCGGCGGCAGGCAGGCACGCAACCATCGGGCATCGTCCGCGTCTGTCACGTCGACCGGATCGAGGTCGACGCCGACCCGGGAAACCACCTCCGGCATCGTCGGTGTCGGGATCGGCCGGTCGCCCACAACCGAACACGAGATCTGTACGGGAGACGACGCGTCGCCCAGCGGCTGTCCCTTGCTGTAGGCGATGCCGACGCGATCGACCTGGAGATTGAGCCCCGCCGAACACCCCACGTCGATCAGCCCGACCGCATTCGCGCCCACCCGGCGGGCCGCCTCGGCAATGGCCGGATACAGCACGGCGTACCGTCCGGTCTCGTCGGTCCGCACCTGGCGACGCGCGGCGATGGCCGCGACCGCGTCGGTCATGCCCAGCAACGTGTCGATCGCCGCGTCAGCGGCGGCGTCGCTGTCCACCGCCGCATAGGCGGCGGCGAGCGCCGGGGCGCGCCCGGCGAGGGCGAGGTCGTGCAGCGCCGCGAGAATCGCCGTGGGGTGCCGCCTGCGTGCGGGCGCCGCCTCGATGGCGCGCATCGCGGCGTCCGACTCGCTCAGGGCGATGGACACGCGCTCGTACAGCGGTGATGTTCCGGCGGCGGTGACCTCACCGAAGTGCCGGTACACCTGAGCGACGGTGCGGACCCTACGCACGGCTACCCGGCAGCCGGCCGACGCACGGACGAGACGCCGGGGATTTCCAGGCGCATGGCGATGGCGCCGCGGACGGCGGTCGCCTGGGATGTCGTCGGCACGCTCCCATTCTGCGGCGTTGATCAAGGGATTGCGGAGCCGACCCTGAAGCGCGAGCTGCAGGACGATCGATCGTCATCTGAATCGGTCATTGGTGCCCAGTCGACCTGTGTGTGTCCTGGTCGCACCAGCAGCACCCGGACTGGACTTCGTAACGCCTCAGGAATCACAGATTCCCCTGCGTCAACAAGGTTGCCGTCGGACGATTTGATGCGCCTTGACCGTCAGTAGTCCGTCTGGCACCATGACCGCTTTGTTTCAGGTGAGTTGGGGGAATTTTGAAGAAAAGAATTGCCGTAGGTGTCCTTGCGGGTGCGTTCATGGCGACCTTGTTCGGTTCGCCGGCGCTTGCCGGGGACAATGGCGATGGCACTGCGGGTTGCAATTACGGGGAGATCTGCCTGAACTACTCGAATCCGGGTGGGAACTGGCAGCGGCACTTCTGGAAGGGCGGCAACGACACCGGTTACTGGACCGATGTGCGTGACTCCCACCAGACCAGCACCCTGGTCCACGACCAGGCCTCCTCGCTGAAGAATCGTGACAGTTCCTGCGACGTCCTCGAAGTGGACTACAACGGGACCGCGATTCGGAATCAGCAGTGGTTCGCCAACGGTGCCAGCTCGTTCGTTGGCTTCACCAGTGCCATGAATGACAAGAACGACGCCCACTGGCGCTGCCGCAACGGCGGTGTGTAGCAGGTAGCAGGTATCGAGGAGGGTGCGCCGCGGGTGACCGCGGCGCACCCTCCCGCTCTCGCGAAAGAAGAATCGGTGAACTTTCGAGCGTTTCCGGCGGTCTTGCTGCTGGTCGGGGTATCGGTCGGGGCCTGCACGTCCGGCTCGGGTGGCGAGGCTGCGCCCAAGCCGTTGCATCTTCCTCCCGGCACCACGCAGGCCTTCGAGATGATCAATTTCAAGGCCTACGACGCGGTGGGGGCCTCCATCTGGCGCTACCAGAAGGAATGCGCGTCGAAGCGTGGTTATCACGTCACCGAGCAGGCGACCCACGATATCGGGTCGAGCCTGATCCAGACCCCGTCGATGATGGGTGATGCGACCGAGGAAGCGGCTCGTCGTAACGGACTGCATGACGGTCCCACCGATGACCCAGGCGGTTCGAAGCAGCGTCCGTCCCGTGGCGAGTCCGAGGCCCTGGGTGCCTGCTTCACGGAGGCGCAGGACCGGCTCGGGGCCGACACGCAACAGAAGCGGGAGAACTTCATCGCGCTCGTCAATGACGTGAGCAGCGCGTTCTACGCTGAATTCCGTACGTTCCAGGATGGTCTCTTCGTGGAGGCCAACCACTGTGTGGCGGACGCGGGTTGGAAGCCCACGGACGTCGGCAAGCTCGACGATCCTTCGATTTCGCCCGCGACGTTGTTCGGCGTGCAGACGGCCACGCCGGTCGCCCGCCCCGACGGCCGTACGCTCTACAATCCGCTTCCCCGGGAAATCGATCTGGCAATCGAGTTCGCGAAGTGTCGCCGGGAGAAGGGCATGCCCGATCGGGCCGTCGCCCAGGCGATCAAGCTGGAAGAACCGATCGTGTCGAAGTACGAGCAGCGCATCGTGGAGATGAACCACGAAATCGACGACCTCGCGAAGCGGGCGGCAGAGGTTCTTTCGTGAGCCACCCGAAGAGACTCGTCGAGCGGTACTGGCCGCTGGTCGCGTTGGTGGCCGCGGTCCTGCTGCTCGGCCTGGGCGTCCTGGTCGGTGCGCGGGTGAAGTCGCCGCGACAGGCCATGGCGGATGCCCAGCCACCCCCGCTCTCCCTGGTCACCACGAAGCTCCAGGAGCGGGAACTCGTCAGTGAGGTGGTGACCCGCGGACGGCCGAGCCGGGGCGGCGGTGTCACCGTGAAGGCCGGCGCCGGCCTCGCGGGCCCGGACGCGGTGGTCACCGCCGTCCGGGTGGCGAAGAGCGACGAGCTGCGCAGCGGGCGGGTGGTCCTGGAGATCTCCGGGTCGCCGCTCATCGCCGCCGTGCTGGATTTCCGTCCCTATCGCGACCTGTCCGTAGGGGACCGCGGCCCGGACGTTCGGCAGATGTCGGCCTTTCTCGCCCGCCAGGGCTACCTCGCGGCCGGTCGCGACACGGCGGACGCCGCCATGCGGCAGGCGGCGTGGCGGTTCCTGAAGGATCGCGGCTACGACGGCGTGCTCGGCGGCAAGGCCGGTGACAAGGCGGGACTCGTCATGAAGCGCCAATGGCTCCTGCGGCTCGACCGGGCCGGGCGCAAGGTGACCTCCGTAGGTGTGAAGCTGGGTTCCGAGGTGTCGGATCCGGATGCGGTGCTGCTCGTCTGTGACGCCACCCCGCCCGTCGTGCAGGTCCGGCTCGACCGGACCGCGGTGGCCAGGCTGCGGATTCACGACACCGCCCGGGTGGTCGACGACGCCACGCACCGGACGGTCGAGGCGGAGGTCGCCGAGATCGATGCTCGGGAGACGGCGGACGAGGAGTCCGGAGCCACCGGTCGCCTGGTGACGTTGACCGCGCTCGCCGGGTCGAGCTTCTCGGGTCTTCCGGAGGACATCCAGGTCAGCATCGATTCGGCGGTTGCCGCGGCCCCGGTGCTCGCGGCACCCACGACCGCGATCTTCACCGATGCCTCCGGCCGTTCCCACCTCACCCTCGCCAACGGCGAGAAGCGGGGCGACGACGTGCCCGTCAAGCTCGGAGAGTGTGTCGAGGGCTGGTGCCAGGTCACCTCGGAGGGTGCTGCGCTCACGGCCGGGACGACCGTCGTGGCCGGTATCCGTGGCGCGGGGACGGCGTGACCGCGCCGCTCCTGCGTCTGCGGCAGCTCACCCGGCACTACGGCAACGAGCGGCCCGCGCTGGACAGCATCGACCTGGACGTCATGTCAGGTGAATGGCTCTCGATCGTCGGCAAGTCGGGCAGCGGGAAGTCGACGCTGCTGAACGTGATCGGACTGCTGGACCGGCCGAACTCCGGGACCTACGAACTGCTGGGATCCGAGATCACCGGTCAGACGGAAGCCGACTGGTGTGCACTTCGCGCGCACTATTTCGGATTCGTCTTCCAGGCGTTCCATCTCGTCGACCACCGCACCGTCGCCGAGAACGTGGCGCTCGGCGCGCTTCATGTCGGCTGGCGCCGGAAGCAGCGGGAGGCGGCCGCCCGGGAGATCATGGACCGGCTGGGTCTGTCCCACCGTGTCGCAGCCAAACCCCGCACGTTGTCCGGTGGGGAGCGTCAGCGCGTGGCGATCGCTCGCGCGCTGATGGGTCAGCCCAAACTCCTGCTGTGTGACGAGCCGACGGGGAACCTCGACTCCGAGAACGCCGCGAACGTCATGGACGTACTTCGCGACCTGCACCAGGACGGCCTGAGCATCCTCGTGGTCACCCACGACGCCGAAGTCGCCGCGACCGGCGAGCGGACGATCAGGATCGCTGACGGACAGGTGGTCGACTCGTGGCAGAACTGACCGGAAAGGACCGTCCGAGATCCCGTTTCCATCTCGTCGACCTGGTCCATGAAGTCATCGAGTCCGTTCGCTCCGCACCCGCCCGGACCGCGGGCTCCGCGGTGGGCGTGGTGCTGGCCAGTGCCGCGTTCGTCAGCACCTACGGCCTGGCCGCGACGCTCAGCAACCAGGTGTCCGATGCGTTCGATGCCGCCCGGGCAACAGAGATCACCGTGAGCCGGACCACGGACGCTGCGCCTGCCGGGCCCGCTGAGGCCGGCGGACTGTGTGATCCACTCGCCATCGAAGACGTACGGCGGCTGGCCGGCGTGACCTCGGCGGGCCCGTACAACTTCGTCCGGGACCGCGCCGTCACCCGGCCCCTGGTCGATGAGGAGCCGGTCGCGGTGCCCGTCATCGGGATCGACAGCGGAAGCCTCGCTGTCCTGGGTCCCCACCTCACCGCGGGACGGCTCCCCGACGACGGCCATGTCCGCCGGGCGGACCCCGTGGCGCTCATCTCCGCGCGGACCGCGCGAAAGCTGGCCCTGACGGAGGCCGGCGGCGTAGTCGAGATCTCGGGCAAGAAGGTCACGGTCATCGGCATCTTCGACGACCTGGTGCGCGAACCGGAGGCGTTGGACGCCGCACTCATGCCGTACCGGTCGGTCGATGGGCTGCTCGGTGGGTCGACCAACGCCGCCGACGTCAGCTGCGGGGCGATGATCTCCACCGTCCCGGGAGCCGCAAGCGGGCTGGCCGATCAGGTCGCGGTGGCCCTGAGCCCCGAGGATCCCCATCGCCTCAAGGTCATCGCTCCGCCGGACCCGCAGTCGTTCCGGCGGGGGCTGGAGAGCCGGGTAAGGCTGCTGACCCTGGCACTCAGCGCGGCCGCGATGCTCGTGGGGCTGATCTCCATGGCGGCCTCGGCGGCCACGAGTTCCGCCAACCGCGCCGCGGAGATCGGCCTTCGAAAGGCGATCGGCGCGCGGTCCCGGCACATCCTCGTGCAACTGCTGGGCGAACAGATCGTCGTCGGTCTGCTCAGCTCGCTGATCGGCGCGTTCGTCGGGATGTTCGTCGTTGTCGGCGTATCGCTGGTCAATTCCTGGGCGCCGGTCCTCGATCTCGGGGCGGCACTGGTCGCCTCGCTGTCCGGTTCATTTCTGGGCGCGCTCGCCGGACTCGTGCCGGCCGTACGCGCGGCGCGCCTCACCCCGGTGCGATCCCTGCGACGCTGACCCCCCGGGTGAGTCGCCGCCGGATGGGGTTTGAGACCGCCGAGCCCGGCCGGGCACCCGCCCGATCCGGCGTGCCCCGGAAGTGCTCTGCTGGTGCGGTGAGCTCCCGTACCCCGGATGAGGTGGTGGCCCGCGCGGCCGCGGCCCCCGACCTGCCTGCCCTCGACGCCGCCGTGGCCGACTGCTTCGCCTGCCCGCGCCTGGTCGCCTGGCGGGAACGGGTCGCGGCGGAGCGGCGTGCGGCGTTCCGGGACCAGACCTACTGGGGGCGCCCGGTGCCCGGCTTCGGTGCGCCCGACGCGGCCATCGGCATCCTGGGCCTGGCTCCGGCCGCGCACGGCGGCAACCGCACCGGCCGCATCTTCACCGGGGACCGCTCGGGGGACGTGCTGTTCGCGGCGTTGCACCGGGCCGGGCTGGCCAACCAGCCGACCAGCGTGGCGGCCGACGACGGCCTCGCCCTCGCGCACACCCGGATCTTCGCGGCGGTACGGTGCGCCCCGCCCGACAACAAGCCCCTGCCCGCCGAACGCGACACCTGCGCCCCGTGGCTGCACCGCGAGCTGGCCCTGATCCGGCCGACGCTGCGGGTGGTGGTGGCGCTCGGGGCGTTCGCGTGGGCCGCGTGGTGGCCCGCCGCCCGCGCGGTGTACGGCCACCGCCCGCCCAGCCCCCGGCCCGCCTTCGGCCACGGCACCCACGTCAGCCTGCCCGGAATGCCCGACCTGCTGGGCAGTTACCACGTGAGCCAGCAGAACACGTTCACCGGGAGGCTGACGCCCGCGATGCTGGACGAGGTCTTCGGTCGTGCCAAAGAGCTGGCGGGCCTGGCATGATTCGTCCTCGACCGCCAACCCCGGAGTCACGGAACAGGGCCTGAGAGTGGACCTCGCCGCATTACGCCGCTGGTGGCCCGTGGCCGCCGTGCTCGGGCTGCTGTTCCTTGCCGCCCTGGCCGCGACCCGGTCGGCGCCCCAGTTGGAGCGGATCACTCCGGAGGCGGAGGCGCCTGCCACCGCGGCCCCGCTGCTGCCGCCGTCGGAGCCCCCGGCGCCGTCCGGAGCCGAGGCCACCCCATCCAGCGCGCCGACCCCCGAGGCGGCCAGTGGCCTGCCCGACTGGGTGGGTACGGCCGCGGTCGCCGTCCTGGTCGTCGTGGGGGTGATCGTGGTGGCGCTGATCGTCTGGGCGCTGATCCGGGATCAGCAGCGCCGCCGCGCCCGGCGCGGTGGCCGCCGGGTCCCCCGGCAGGCCGAGCCGCGCGGCGCGAAGGACATCGTGGCCGTGCTGGATGCGGGCCTGGACGAGCTGTCCGACGCCGACCGCGACCCGCGCCGGGCGGTCATCGCCTGCTGGGTGGGGCTGGAGCAGGCCGCCGCCGCGGCGGGCACCCCACGCAATCCCGGCGACACGCCGACCGACCTGGTCGCCCGGCTGCTGGCCGAGCAGCACGTCGACGCCCACATGCTGGCGGCCTTCGCCGCGGTGTACCGGGAGGCCCGGTACGCCACCACGCACACGGTCGACGAGCGGATGCGTGGCCAGGCCCGCGCGGCGTTGCAGCAACTCCGTGCGGACCTGGGTGCGGAGGTGGGTGCTCGATGAGCGAACGCGACGGCGGGCTCGACGACCTGTTCTCCTTTTCCACCGTGGCGGAGCCCGTACCGGATCTGCCAGAGGTGCGGCGGCCGCGATCGCGGACGGCCTGGATTGTCCGCAATGCCCTGTTGGTCGTCGCCGCGACCGTGGTAACCGTGGCGGCACTGCGGTCGGCCGGGATCGCGATACCGCTGCTGCTGATCGTCGCCGCGTTCGTGGCGTTGCGGCTGCTCATGCTGGCCGTCTCCCAGGTGGCGGCGCCCCCGCCGCCGAAGGCCGCGCCCCGCCCGGGTGATCATGACCACGAGCTGGGCCGGGGCGGGGACGCGCTGCGCGCCGCGGTGCGCCGCTGGGAGGTGCGGCTGGACTGGGCGCAGAGCGACGCCGACCAGTATTCGCGTAACGTCCTGCCCGTCATCGCCGAGCTCACCGACGAGCGGTTGCGGTTGCGGCACGGCATCACCCGGGCATCCGACCCGCGCCGGGCCCGCGAGCTGCTCGGCGAGGCACTGTGGCGCACCCTGGAGGAGCCCGGCCGGCGCCCGCCGAAGGGGCGCGATCTGGCCGCGTACGTGGAAACTCTGGAACGACTGTGAGAAGGGCGGATTCGTGACGGACGCACGCGTGGAGGTGATGCCGCCCTACGAGGTGGGGCGGCTGGCGGGCGCGGTCCTGGACTCCGTCGGCACCGTGGTGGTCGGCAAGCGGGACTCGCTGGAGCTGGTGCTCGCGGGCATCCTCGCGGGTGGCCACGTGCTGCTGGAGGACCTGCCCGGGCTCGGCAAGACGCTGACCGCCCGGTCCTTCGCCCAGGCCCTCGGGCTCGACTTCCGGCGGTTGCAGTTCACCCCCGACCTGCTGCCCGCCGACGTCACCGGCTCGTTCCTGTACGACCAGCGCAAGGGCGACTTCGCGTTCCGCGCGGGCCCGGTCTTCACCAACATGCTGCTGGCCGACGAGATCAACCGGACCCCGCCGAAGACCCAGGCGGCGCTGCTCGAGGCGATGCAGGAGAAGCAGGTCTCCGTCGAGGGCGTCACCTACCGGCTGGAGCCGCCGTTCCACGTGCTGGCCACCGCCAACCCGATCGAGTACGAGGGCACGTACCCGCTGCCCGAGGCCCAGCTCGACCGGTTCATGCTGCGGGTCTCGTTCGGCTACCCCACCGCCGAGGAGGAGTGGGACGTGCTGCGCCGCCGGATGGCCCGCCGGCAGGAGGAGGCCCACCTGGCCCCCGTGGTCGACGCGCGCACGTTGCAGGCGATGCAGGCGTCGCTGGAGACGGTGGCCGTGGAGGATTCGATCGGCCGCTACATCGTCGCGCTGACCTCGGCCACCCGCGAACACGCCTCCGCGCTCGTCGGGTCGTCGCCGCGCGGCTCCCTGGCCCTGCTGCTGCTGGCCCGCGCCCGCGCCGCCATGGCCGGGCGCGACTTCGTGGTGCCCGAGGACGTCAAGGAGGTGGCCGTCCCAGCCCTGGCGCACCGGATCACGCTGCGCCCGGAGATGTGGCTGCGCCGCGTCGACCCGTCGTTCGTGGTGCATGAGGTGCTGGCCGCCGTGCCCGCCCCGGCCAGCGGCGCGCTGCCCACCTACGCCAGCGGATACGCGGAGCAGTGAGCGCCGCGACCGACCAGCCGACCGCGGCGGGACCCACCGGGCCCGCAGCGGACGACGGCTCGTCGGGTCCGGCCTGGGTGCCGACCCGGGCGCTCGGGCGGGCGGTGCTGCTCACCGGCCTGCTTCTGGTGCTCGGGGTCGCCCTCGGGCGGGTGGATCTGGTGCTGCTGGCGGCACCGTTCGCGATCGGCGCCGCGGTCGGGCTGCGCCGGATGCCCCGCGCCGCCCCCGAGATCACCATCGAGGCCGACTCCGAGCACGTCGTCGAGGGCGGCAAGGTCACCGCGGGGCTCACGGTCGCCAACCCCGACGGCATCACGTACGACCTGGTCGTGGTGCGCACCCGGACCTCGCCGTGGCTGCGGCTGGAGAAGGCCGACCGGCCCTTCGGGATCACCGTACGGCCGCAGCGCTGGCGCGCGATCGACCTGCCCGGCGAGGCCCTGCGCTGGGGCCGCCACGACGTCGGCCCGGCGGCCGCCCGGGTCGCCGCGTGCGGTGGCCTGCTGGCCTGCCGCCCGGTGCTCACCCCGGCCCGCGCCGTCCGGGTGTACCCGGTCACCGAACCGTTCGCGGCCGTCGACGCGATGCCCGCCGCGGCCGGGCTGGTCGGCAACCACCGGTCCCGGCGCCCCGGCGAGGGCGGCGAGCTGGCCGGGGTACGCCCGTTCGCCCCCGGCGACCGGCTGCGCCGCATCGACTGGCGGGTGTCGCTGCGTACCCGGGACCTGCATGTGGCGGCGACCCTGTCGGACCGCGACGCCGAGGTGCTGCTGCTGCTGGACGTGCTCGGCGAGGCGGGCCGCTCCGGCGGGATCCGCGGCAGCGCCTCCGTGCTCGACACGACGGTCCGGGCGGCCGCCGCGATCGCCGAACACTACCTGCAACGCGGCGACCGGGTGTCCCTGCTGGAGTACGGCCAGTCCGCCCGCCGGCTGCGCCCCGCCACCGGCCGCCGCCAGTACCTGACCGCGCTGGAGTGGCTGCTCGACGTACGCCCGGAGGCCTCCGACGGCGACCCGTCCGAGCACCTCCTCGGCATGCAGCACATCTCCTCGGACGCCCTGGTCGTGGTGCTGACCCCGCTGGTCGACCCGCGCGCCGCCGACATGCTGGCCCAGCTGGCCCAGTCGGGCCGGTTCACGGTCGCGGTGGACACGCTGCCCGCCGAGGTCACCCCGCCCCGGCGCAGCACCTGGACCCCGCTGGCCACCCGGTTCTGGCGCCTGGAACGCGAGAACGTGCTGGGCCGCCTGCGCGAGCACGGCGTGCCCGTGGTGACGTGGGCCGGGGCGGGCAGCCTCGACCTGGTGCTGCGCGACGTGGCCCGGACGGCGTCCGCGCCGAGGGGGCGGTGACCGTGCTCGGGACACTCGCCCAGCGGATCGACCGGGCCCGCACCGCGGTGCGCCGGGCCACCGTCGTGCCATTGCTGGTCCGGGCCGGGGCCGCGGTCTGCGGTCTGCTGGCGATCACCGTGGCCTGGCCGGTGACGGTGCTCACCGGCCGGTTCTCGGTGTTCATCGCCGCTGTCGCGATCTACCCGGCGTTCGCCCCGCGCGGCCGGGGCGCCACCGTGGCCGCCGTCGCCGCGGTCGCCGGCTGGATCCTCGACACCGCCTGGTACGACGCCCCGGTCGCGCTGTGGCGGGTGCTGGCCCTGGCCACCCTGCTGTACCTGGCGCACACCCTGACCGCGCTGGCCGCGGTGCTGCCCACCGACGCGGAGGTCGACACCGACGTGGTGACCGGCTGGCTGCTGCGGGCCGGTGCGGTGACGCTGGTCTCCGCGGTGCTCACGGTGCTGGCGCTGGGCCTGACCGCCGACCTGGCCGGGGGCGCGTTCCTGGTGGCCACGCTGGCCGGCCTGGCCGCCGCGGTCGGCGCCACCACGTTGCTGGCCCGCCTGCTGCGCCGCTCGTAGCGGATCGCCGCGCCCGAGGGGACTGCCACCGGACGCCAATGCCGGTACTCCTGGGCGGCAACCCGGGTGCCGCAGCCTGGGGGACGCGGCCGGACCGGCCGTTTCCCGGGCGGACGGCGGGCAGCACGCATGACTCCTCGACCCCGTGGCGGACACGCCGCATGGGTGGTGTTCCTGCTGTTCGGCATCCTCGTGCTCGGACTGCACGCGGCGGTCCCGCTGCTGGTGGACGATCCCGCCACCGCGCAGTGGGTGCTCTACGACGTGCTGGCCTTCGCCTCGGTGGTGACGATCGCGGTCGGCGTCCGGCGCTACCGGCCCGCGTACCGGACGCCCTGGCTGCTGCTCGGGCTCGGCCAGCTGGCCAACTTCGCCGGCGACCTGGCGTGGACGGCGAAGGACCCTCTCTACCTCGCGTCGTACGGGCTGACCGCCCTCGCCCTGTTCCTCGTGGTCCGCCGGCGGACTCCGGGCTGGGACCTGGCCACCGCGGTCGACGCGGCGGTCGTCGCGGTCACCGCCGGCCTGCTGAGCTGGATCTTCCTGATCGCCCCGGTGATGACCGCGGCCGACGGGCTGGTCCGCGAGACGGTCACGCTGGCGTACCCGCTGGGCGATCTGCTCACCCTGGTGCTGGCCGCCCGCCTGCTGCTCGGTGCGACGGTGGCGACGCCCGCCCTGCGCCTGCTCGCCGGTGGCCTGCTCACCCGGCTGGCCGGCGACGTGGTGTACGGGCTGCAGCCGCTGCTCGGCGACTACGAGACCGGCGGGCACCTGGACCGTACGTGGATGGTCGGCCTGCTGCTGGTCGGCGCCGCCGCCTTGCACCCCTCGATGCGGCGGCTCGCCGAGCGGACCCCGGCGGCGGCCCCCGACGTCGCCCCGGGCCGGCTGGTGCTGCTCGCGGTCGCCTCGGTCATGGCGCCGACGGTGCTGCTCGTGCAGGCCGCTCGCGGCGCGCCGCTGTACGTGCCGCTGGTCGGGGTCAGCTGCATCGTGCTCTTCCTGCTCGTGCTCGCCCGGATGGCGGGGCTGGTCGCCGTCCAGCGGCGGATGGCGGTCACCGACGCGCTGACCGGGCTGCGCACCCGGCGGTACTTCGAGCAGGCGCTACGCCAGCACGAGCGGCGCGCCCAGCGGACGGGGGAGGCGTCGGGCCTGCTGCTGATCGACGTCGACCACTTCAAGAAGATCAACGACACGTACGGGCACCACGGCGGCGACCTGGTGCTGTGCGAGGTCGCCCACCGGATGCAGGAGCTGGTACGCGCCGGGGACATGGTGGCCCGCTACGGCGGCGAGGAGTTCGTCGTCCTGTTGCCGGACACCCCGCCGGACCGGCTCGACGAGATCGCGCAGCGGTTGTGCCGGGGGGTCGCGGACGCCCCCGTCACGGTCACCGACGGCACGACCGTCACCGTCACGGTCTCCGTGGGCTCGGCCGTCCTGCCCCCGGGGACGCCGCGCGCCGACGAGGTGGTCTTCGCCGCCGACCGCGCGCTGTACGCGGCGAAGCGGTCCGGCCGCAACCGGGTGGTCGCGGCCGGCGCTCCGGCCTGACCGGGCCTGTCCCGCATGGTGGACGTCACTGGACACGGGCCGGAAACACTGCGGAGTGGCCCTTGACAGCCGGGCTTGTGTTACGTCACATCACAAGGCACTCGGACGGCGCGCGGGCGACAATGAATGCGTGAATCCGAAGCGCATCGTCGTCGTTGGGGCAGGTCATGTGGGGCTGTACGCCGCCCTGCGCCTGTCGAAGAAGCTCTCGGCGCGCCGGGCCGAGGTGGTCGTGATCGACCCCCAGCCGCACATGACGTACCAGCCCTTCCTGCCCGAGGCGGCGGCCGGCAACATCTCCCCGCGGCACTCCGTGGTGCCGCTGCGCCGCGCGCTCAAGCGGTGCCGCATCATCTCCGGCGAGGTCACCCGCATCGAGCACGCCCGCAAGACGGTCACCATCGCGCCGATCGAGGGCCCCACCACCGAGCTGACGTACGACCACATCATCGTGGCGCCCGGCTCCGTGTCGCGGACCCTGCCCGTCCCCGGCCTGCGGGAGCACGGCATCGGCTTCAAGACCATCGGCGAGGCCATCTTCCTGCGCAACCACATCCTCGACCAGCTCGACGTGGCCGCGGTCACCCCCGATCCCGAGGTGCGCAAGGCGGCGCTGACGTTCGTCTTCGTGGGCGGCGGCTACGCCGGCATCGAGGCGCTGGCCGAGATGGAGGACGTGGTCCGCGACGCGCTGAAGGTCTACCCCGAGCTGAGCCAGGACGAGGTCCGGTTCGTGCTCGTCGAGGCGACCAACCGGATCCTGCCCGAGGTCGGCCCCGACATGGGCGCCTACGCCGCCCGCCAGCTCGACAGCCGCGGCATCGACCTGCGCCTCGACACCCGCCTGGAGTCGTGTGTGGGCGGGGTCGTGCGCCTCTCCGACGGCGACGAGTTCCGCACCGAGACGCTGGTGTGGACGGCCGGGGTCAAGCCGTCGCCGATGCTGGACCGCACCGACCTGCCGCGCGGCCCGCGCGGGCACGTCACCTGCCGGCCCACCCTGCAGGTGGTCGACGGCGACAGGGTCCTCGACGGCGCGTGGAGCGCGGGCGACTGCGCCCAGGTGCCCGACCTGGCCAACCCGGGCGCGTTCTGCTCGCCCAGCGCGCAGCACGCGGTCCGCCAGGCCAAGGTCCTGGCGGACAACATCCGCCAGGTCGTCCTGGGCGGTGCCCCGAAGGACTACAAGCACAAGTACGCGGGCAGCGTCGCCAGCCTCGGCCTGCACAAGGGCGTGGCGAAGGTGTACGGCATCAAGCTCAAGGGCTACCCGGCGTGGATCATGCACCGGACGTACCACATGAGCCGGATCCCCTCGCTGAACCGCAAGACCCGCGTGGTGGCCGACTGGACGCTGGCCCTGATCTTCAAGCGGGAGGTCGTCTCGCTCGGCCAGCTGCACAAGCCGCGCGAGGAGTTCACCGACGTGACCCCGCCGCTGACCGAGGACCGCGCTCCCGTGGGTGCTGCCTCCCGCTAGACCTGCACCGCCCCGGGCCGGCCGCTGAACGCACGGCGGCCCGGGGCGCTTTGGGGCCGGACGTCCCGGCGGGTTCTGCCCGTCCGGTCCGCCGCTGAACGGGCGGCGTTCGCTACGGTGAGGGCTGGACTCGCCCGGGTGGTGGAATGGCAGACACGGCCGCCTTAAAAGCGGCTGCCCGAAAGGCGTGCGGGTTCGAAACCCGTCCCGGGCACGAGACATCCCAACGAGATCATCGGAGGCCGGGGGAAGGAACCCGGCCTCCTGTGCTTCGGCGATCTCGTCAGCGGATCGGGGACCGTTCGGCGTGCTCTCAGCCTGCTCACAGGTGGTGGCGCACCCCAGGGGTGTGTGCAGCGCTTACTCTGGAAAGGCACGCACACACGTGCCTCAACCTCAGGGGAGGCTGGACACAGTGAAGACATCCAACCCGGTGCTGTCGCGCCTCGGCCAGGCGGCCGAGCGCCAGGGGACGGCCGGGTACGGAGCCTACGGGCCCGCCGGCCAGCCGGGGTACGGGCAGCCGTACCCGACGGCCGCCGGGTACCCTGCCGCTCCGCCCGCCGTGCAGCCCATGACAATCGACGACGTCGTGGTCAAGACGGTGCTGCTGCTGGGTATCACCGGCATCTCGGCCGTCGCCGCGTGGAATCTGGTCCCGGACTCGATGCTGCGCCTCGCCTGGATCGGCGCGGCGATGGTCGGCGTGGTGCTCGGCCTGATCATCTCCTTCTCCCGCGTGGCGAACCCGGTCCTCGTCGTCGTGTACGCCGTGGTCGAGGGCGTCTTCCTCGGCATGGTCAGCAAGTACTTCGATGAGATCGCCGGCCATTCGGGCGTGGTGCTCCAGGCGGTCGTCGCCACGTTCGGCGTGTTCTTCCTGATGGCGATGCTGTACCGCGCCCGCGTCATCCGGGCCAAGCCGAAGTTCGTCCGGGGCATGATCGCCGTCATGGCGGGCCTGTTCGCCGTCATGCTGATCAACTTCGTACTGTCGATCTTCGGGATCAACACCGGCCTGCGCGGTGGTGGCGCCCTCGGCATCATCTTCAGCCTGGTCTGCATCGTCGTCGCCTCGCTGAGCTTCATCCTGAGCTTCGCCGAGGTCGAAGAGGGCGTGCGGATGGGCCTGCCGCAGCGGTACTCCTGGACCGCCGCGTTCGGCATCCTGGTCAGCCTCATCTGGCTCTACCTGGAGATCCTGCGCCTGTTGAGCATTCTGCAAGGCGACGATTGACGGTTCGTCACTCGTCGCGCGCAGCGCCCGGCCCGTCCTGCCACGGACCGGGCGCTGTCCCGTAGATGCGGGCCGCGTGCCCGCCCGGTGCGGTGGGGATTCGCCGCGGGCGCGGAGCCGCCGCACCCGGCCCGGGTAGGGTCGCGCTCGTGACCCCGCAGGAGTTCGCCACCGGCATCGACCGGCTGCTCACCCAGGTCGGCCACTGGGAACAGGGCCGCTGGTGGGTGCACACGCCCGCCGGCCCCACCAAGGCCGACCTCACGTACGGGCTGGTGCAGCGCCTGGCGGATCTCGGCGCGGACGCGGAAGGCCGTCTCCGCCGTACGGTGCCCCGGTTGACCGATCCGGTGCTGCCGGATCAGGTGCGCGTGACCGCCGACGATCTGCTGGCTGCCGAGCCTGGCGAGGACGTGCTCGAGCAGGCAGGCGCCGAGGTGGACGCCCTGCGCCGGGCGTTGTGAGGCGATCCGGGGTCGGCGTCCGCCGGGAGGCTAGACCGGCCTGGTGATGTGCTGGCTCACGATCTGACTTCGGCAGAAGTGCGCGAGCCGCGATCGGCCCTCGGCGCGTTTCACGTCGTCGGCGGCCTCGTGCAGGGCCTGCATGGCGTCGACGGCCTCCTTCCCGATGACCTTCTTGGCGGGTGCGGGGACGGCGCTGTCGGCTTTGATCTCGTGGACGATGTCGAACGCGACGACCAGGAGCTGGTCGTCGGTCCGGTCGTCCAGCCAGTACTTGACGCGGCGCCAGGTGACCTCGTCGAGCAGGCCGGTCGTCCACTCGATGCCCTTGCCGAGCAGCGACGCGGCCCCGCGGATCTCCTGCGGGCCCCGGCTGACGCCGGGTCCGGAGCGGAAGTCGGCGCGGACGGCGAGGGCGCCCGCGGCGCCGTAGAACAGCCCGTCGATGACGGGGGCGGTCGAGGGTGGCACGTTGGCCAGATAGGCGGTGAGCCAGCCGATCCCGCCGCCGCCTCCGCCGGCCAGGGCCATGTAGAGCAGCACACCGGCGGGTGCGCCGATCCGGCTCCAGCTGAACCAGCACTGGTAGAAGCGGAACGGGAATCCGAAGACGGCGAACACCGCCGCGACGGCAATCGCGACAGCAAGTGACACAAGCGACACGAGGTCCCCACGGGTGTCAGTAAATAGCCATGTTTGGGGGTGGTGCGGCTCCCGTAGCATAAACGGCGCTGTTACCGCGAAATCATCTGTCTATTTCCGGCTTTTCGGGCGTGGGGCGTCGTGGTCGATTCAGAACGGGGCAATACGCAGCAGCAACCCGGCCGGTCGGCCATGGGGTCGCTGCTCGACGACCTGGACCGGCACGTCCACGAGCGGTTCTCCGACCGCATTCCGGCCCCGGTCGTCCGGATCCTGGTGACCGGCGTGGTCGCCCGCTGGCGGGGGATGCTGGACTACCGCAGCGCCGCGGTCGCCAAGGGCCTGCGCGCGGACGCGAACCGAGCCGCCCTCGCGTGGCTGCGCACCAACGGCAAGATCGACTCGAGGGGGCGTTACTACGACGACCTGTTCGCGGACACCGTCTTCGGCGGCGGGTTCGACGCGGCCGCGATCCGGTGGGGCATCCACCTCCTGGTGCACCAGAGGCGCATCATGGAGGCGCTGATCATGACGCAGTACCTGGACATGGCCGAGCTGGACGGCATGGTGCCCACCGCGCGCGAGGTGCTGGACAAGTTGAAAAGCCGCGGCCGTGGCCTGAGTGAGGACGATGTGCACAACGCCCTGGTCGACTTCCACTGCCTGCTGCACCTGGCGCCCTGACCGATGGACGACATTGCCACCGTGACCGAACCCGACGACCCCATACAGTTCCTCGTCGTCGGGCTGTTGAACGCGCCCGCCACGGTGACCTCGCAGACCCTGCAGCGCGGCGTGACCGCGCTGCGCCGCTACCTGCAGGCCCATTACAGCCCCACGCTGAGCAGCACGGACCTCGATGAGATCGCCAACGACGCGGTCGCCCGGCTCGTGGAGAGCGTCCGCCGTGGATTGGTTGACGAGACCCGCAACCCGGCCGGCTACCTCGTCAAGATCGCCTCGAACGAGGCCCTCGCGGCGATCCGCCGCGGCCAGCGCACCGTGCCGGTCGACACCAGCCATCCCGGACTGCTGTCCCTGACCGACGAGCAGGCCGCCGCCAGGCTGGACGAGGCGGCCACGCCGGAGATCATTCAACAGGCGATGACGCTGGCCTACGAGCGCCGCGACGCCACCGCGATCCGGGTCGCCACCCACCTGCTCGACCAGATTCAGCGCACCGGCAAGGCCCCCAGCAACCGCGCCTGCGGTCAGTTCCTCGGGCTCAGCCACGAGGGCGTGGGAAAGGCACTGCGCCGGTTGCGTACGTACATCAGCTCCGTGCAGCACACGCGGTGACGCCGAGACGGCGTGGGTCCCGTCCCGGTCAGCTGCGCTGGCGCGCCGCGACGATCGCGGCGGCGTGCTCCGCCAGCTCGTCGATCTGCTCACTGGCCGCGGCGCTGGCGGCCATCGCGATGACCTCGAACGCCAGGTCGGTGAGCTGCAGAATCTCCTCATGCGCCGGCCCGTCACCGTCGTCGTGCGCGGTGACCAGGCCGGTGGCCAGCAACGCCGCCCGTGACCCGAACGGGAGCAGCTGTACCGCGCCCTGGGCGATCGACGCGGGTGCCCCGTACAGGTCGGCCAGAAACTCGAGGAGATCGGGAGTGAGGAACTGCACCGCTTCGGCGGCACACAACCTGTCCGTACCATCTGTGCTCTTGCGCCCCATTGCGACCATCTGAGCCTCTCCCTCTCCCGCTCTTACTGTGACTATGCGCGAGCGGTCCGGATGGCAACCGGGCGGACCAGATTCCTGCCGACCCGACCAGAGCGCCGGCCGGGTGGCCCGATCGCGCGGGCGCACCACGGCGCGGTGGTGAAGCCCGCCGAGCCCGGCCGCCTGCTGGCACCCGGACCCGGCGGAGGTCTCAGCTGAGGCGTTCGAGCACCATGGCCATACCCTGGCCGCCGCCGACGCACATGGTCTCCAGGCCGATGCTCTTGTCGTGCCAGTCGAGCGAGTTGAGCAGGGTGCCGGTGATCCGCGCGCCGGTCATGCCGAACGGGTGGCCCACCGCGATGGCGCCGCCGTTGACGTTCAGCTTCTCGATCGGGATGTTCAGGTCCCGGTACGACGGGATGACCTGCGCCGCGAACGCCTCGTTGATCTCCACGAGGTCCACGTCGTCGATGGTCATGCCGGCCCGCTTCAGCGCCTGCTTGGACGCCTCGACCGGGCCGAGGCCCATGATCTCCGGCGACAGCGCGGTGACACCGGTGGAGACGACCCGGGCCAGCGGGGTGATCCCCAACTCCCGGGCCTTGGTGTCGCTCATGATCACCACGGCGGCGGCGCCGTCGTTGAGGGGGCAGCAGTTGCCTGCGGTGATCCGGCCGTCCGGACGGAACACCGGCTTGAGCCCCGAGACGGCCTCCATGGTGACCCCGGGACGGGGGCCGTCGTCGGTCGAGACGACCGTGCCGTCGGGCAGGGTCACCGGCGTGATCTCGCGCTCCCAGAAGCCGTCCGCGATGGCCTTCTCGGCGAGGTTCTGGCTGCGTACGCCGAACTCGTCCATGTCCTCGCGAGTCACGCCCTTGAGCTGGGCGAGGTTCTCGGCGGTCTGGCCCATCGCGAGGTAGATGTCCGGGACGTTCCCGTCCTCGCGCGGGTCGTGCCAGGTGGTGCCGCCCTGGGCCGCGGCGGCCGAGCGTGCCTGGGCATCCGCGAACTTCGGGTTCTCCCAGCCGCCCCCGACCAGGGCCTGCGCCTCCGAGGGCAGGCCGTCGGAGCTGCCGCGGGCGAACCGGGACACGGTCTCGACCCCGGCCGAGATGAAGATGTCGCCCTCGCCCGCCTTGATCGCGTGGAACGCCATCCGGGTGGTCTGCAGCGACGACGAGCAGTACCGGGTCAAGGTGGCGCCCGGCAGGCCGTCCAGGCCGAGCAGGGTGGCGACCACCCGGGCCATGTTGAAGCCCTGCTCACCGCCGGGCAGGCCGCAGCCCAGGTAGAGGTCGTCGATCAGCGTACGGTCCAGCTGGGGGACCTTGTTCAGCGCGGCGTCGACGATCGTGGCGGTGAGATCGTCAGGTCGCAGTTCCCGCAGCGAGCCCTTGACGGCGCGGCCGATGGGGGAGCGGGCAGTGGCAACGATGACAGCTTCCGGCATTCACCTACGTTAACTGAACGGTAACTTGGCGCGGAACAGTAATCGCGTCACACCGAAATGTCCTACTTCTCCGCGGCTGGGCGTCCCGCGGCCAGTGCCGCCTCCTCGACCGCGGGGTACAGCGCGTGCGCCCACACCCGATAGCCGTCCGCGGACGGGTGGAAACCGTCGTAACAGAACGTCCCGGCGTCGGCGCGGAACACCGCCCCGGTCTCCGCACACAGGTCGACCACCGCGCCACCCGCCTCCAGCACCGCGTTGACCTGGGCCCGCGCCATCCGGCGCCCCAGCCAGCCGGTCAGCTGACGCAGCGGCTGCGCGATCGCGTGCACCGCCCCCAGATCCGGGCAGGTGCCCACCACCACCTGCACGCCCGCCTCGCGCAGCCGGCGCACCGCCGCACCGAGATGCTCCGCGGACTCCCCCGGCCCCCGCAGCGACGTGGCGTCGTGCGCACCGATCAGGATCACCGCCACGTCGGGCTGGTCGCCCAGCAGCGCCCGGGCCACCTGCGTGGCGAGGTCGCCCGAGCGGGAGCCCGCCACCCCGACGCTGGAGAGCAGCACGTGCCGCTCGCCGGTCTCCGGCGTGCCGTCGGCCAGCAGCCGGGCCAGTTGCCCACCGACCGTCTCGGAGAGCCACTCGACGCCGACACCGACCGCGCCGGAGTCGCCCAGCAGGATCAGCCGTAGCCGTGGCGCGGCGGTGGGACCCATCGACGTACGCAGGGCGAGACCCATGGTCGGCTTGGCGTACCGGCGGCTCTTGGCCGCGATCGCCTCTCCGGCCAGCAGGGCGAAACCACCCACGGCGCCGGCGAACAGCGTCGTCGCCGTCGCCCTGCCGATGCGTCCCGCCAAGCTAGTCATGTCGCCTCCCTGGGTCGCTCCCCGGCCGTCACCGGTGCCCGCGAACAGGCGGCCGGTGACGGGGTCAGTCCACGGTCGCCTGATGATCCTCCGCTGTCCAGCCTACGGGGCTCGGCGCGGATCCCGCCTGCCCGCTTGCAACCGGTGCGCCCACCGCCGGATTGCCCGGACGGGCCGGGGCGCGGTGGCCGAACCAGAGGCGTTGCTCGCCGAACCACGGGTGCCGGCGCAACTGCGCCCAACGCCCGGCCGGGCCCCGCTCGTGCCCGTCGACCCGGGCGGCGCTGACCTCCGTGCCCGCCGCGCGGACCGCCTCCTGCGCGGCGGCGGGCAGGCTGCGCACGCCCTCGCTGCTGGCGACCGGGGGCCGGTCCTCGTCGTCCTCGCCGAGCGCCGCCATCAGGGTCGGCATCATCACCGCGGCCGCCCGGGCATACCCCTCCGCGGACGGGTGGAAGCGGTCGGAGCTGAACATCCGCACCGGATCGGCCTCGAACGCCGGACCCAGCAGGTCGACCAGCGAGACCGTGCGCCCGCCCGCCTCGACCACCGCGACGGTCTGCGCGGCGGCCAGCTGGCGGCTCAACCGCCGGGCCACCCAGCGCAGCGGCGGCTTGATCGGCTGGATCGCCCCGATGTCCGGGCACGTGCCCACCACGACCTTGCAGCCGGACGCCCGCAGCCGGCGCACCGACGCGGCGAGATGACGCACCGCGGCCGCGCGGGCCGACACGTGGGTCACGTCGTTGCCACCGACCAGGATGATCGCCACGTCCGGCTCGTATTCCAGGGCGGCGTCGACCTGATAGGGCAGCCCGGCCGAGACCGAGCCGACGACCGCCAGGCGGTAGAGCCGGACCGGCCGGTGCAGCCGCCGGGACACTCCGGTGGCGAACAGGGCGCCGGGCGTCTCCCGGGGGCGGTGCACGCCGTAGCCCGCGGCGGAGGAGTCGCCCAGGATCACCATGGTCAGCGGCTTGCCGGGGAACTTCGCGCCGTACAGCCCGTCGCCGCGGGGCGGGGGCGCCTCGGCCAGCGGGATGACCCGCCGGGCGTCCGCGGCCTGGCGCACCAGCACGCCGAGGGAGAGCAGGGTCAGACCGGCGGCCGCGCCCGTCACGCCGCCCACGACCCGACCGGCGCGCCGGACCCGGCGCCAGTCGTCGTCCGTCATGCCGCGGCCCCGGGCGGGGGCCGATGCGGCTCTGAACACCTGTTCCACTGTTTCCCTCGCGGTCGCTGGGTGGGACGTGCCCGATCCAGGTGGATCAAAACAAGTCCCGCGATGGTGGGAATTCAGAGGCTAGCGCGCGGGTACGACAGCGTGGTGGGGGTGGCCGAGTACCCGACGCAGAGTTCACTCAGTCGGCACGAAACCATCCCGGAGCCGTCATCGTTCGCCTGCGGTGGCGGCCCCGCGTCATCCTGGACCCAGGAGAGGGGACTGACCATGGCAAAGACGCTGAAGCGTACCGCGGCCTTCACCGCGCTCGCCCGGGCCTTGACGAGCGGCGCCCGCGGCGGCCCGTCGATCGGCGCGCGGCTGACCGCCCTGCCCAGGATGCTGCTGGCCTCCCTGCGCGGGGAGTACGACGGTGGCAAGCGGATCGCCCTGATGGCCGCGGCGACCGCGTACGTGGTGTCACCGGTCGACCTCGTTCCGGAGGCGGTCATGTTCTTTTTCGGGCTGGCCGACGACGCGATCATGATCACCTGGCTGGCCGGGACAGTGCTCAGCGAGACGGAACGGTTCCTGGAGTGGGAGCGGCGCCGCGCTGCGGTGATCCCCGGCTCGGTCGTGCCCTGAGCCGTCGTTAGGCTAAGGCGTGCGCTACTACGACAACGTCGTCGACATGATCGGTGACACACCCCTGGTCAGGCTGCACAGCGTGACCGAGGGCATCGCCGCAACCGTCCTTGCCAAGGTCGAATACTTCAACCCCGGCGGGTCCGTGAAGGACCGCATCGCGCTGCGGATGGTGGAGGACGCCGAGAAGTCCGGCGCACTCCAGCCCGGCGGCACGATCGTCGAACCCACCAGCGGTAACACCGGTGTGGGTCTGGCCCTGGTCGCCCAGCTGCGCGGTTACCGCTGCGTGTTCGTCTGCCCGGACAAGGTCAGCGAGGACAAGCAGAACGTGCTGCGCGCGTACGGCGCGGAGGTCGTGGTCTGCCCGACCGCCGTGGCACCCGAGGACCCGCGCTCGTACTACAACGTCTCGGACCGGCTGGCCCGCGAGATCCCCGGCGCGTGGAAGCCCGACCAGTACAGCAACCCGGCCAACCCGCGCTCGCACTACGAGCAGACCGGCCCGGAGCTGTGGACCCAGACCGCCGGGAAGATCACCCACTTCGTGGCCGGGGTGGGCACCGGCGGCACCATCAGCGGGATCGGGCGTTACCTCAAGGAACAGGGTCCGGTGCGCATCATCGGCGCCGACCCGGAGGGCTCGGTCTACTCCGGCGGCAGCGGCCGGCCGTACCTGGTGGAGGGCGTCGGCGAGGACTTCTGGCCGACGACGTACGACCGGGACATCTGCGACGAGATCATCGAGGTGTCCGACAAGGACTCGTTCGAGATGACCCGCCGCCTCGCCCGCGAGGAGGGGCTGCTGGTCGGCGGCTCCTGCGGCATGGCCGTGGTGGCCGCGCTGAAGGCGGCCCGCAAGGCCGGCCCGGACGACGTGGTCGTGGTCCTGCTGCCCGACGGCGGGCGCGGCTACCTGTCGAAGATCTTCAACGACGGGTGGATGGCCCGGTACGGCTTCCTCACCACCGGCAGCGACGAGCCCACCGTGGCGACCATGCTCGAAAACAAGGGCGGCGACATCCCGCCGCTGGTCCACGTGCACCCGACGGAAACCGTCCGCGACGCCATCGACTACATGCGCGAGTACGGCGTCAGCCAGTTGCCCGTACTGAAGGCGGAACCGCCCGTGGTCACCGGCGAGGTGGCCGGCTCGATCGCGGAGAAGGCGCTGCTGGACGCGCTGTTCACCGGCCAGGCGCACCTGCACGACACCATCGAGCGGCACATGGGCGAGTCACTGCCGATGATCGGCGGCGGTCAGCCGGTGAGCGAGGCCGTGGCCCTGCTGGAACGCGCCGACGCGGCCATGGTGCTCATCGACGGCAAACCCGCCGGGGTCCTCACCCGGCAGGACCTGCTGGCCCACCTGACCTGAGCGCACCTGCGGCCGAGCGGGTCCGCGGCGCCGGCGACCGGAGCGTCGCCGACGTGGGATGCGGACCCGCCGAGCGCACCGGCGGGACGTGACGGCGCCCCGTGAGCGGCGATGCCCTCGTGAGGCGATGCCCCCGTGAGCGGCGATCTCAGGCCAGCTCCGTGGGGACCGTCACCACGTCGACGAACGCGTCGCGGCGCAGCACGGTCACCGGCAGCCGGGTGCCGATCGCCGGGCCCAGCATCAGCCGCTGCAACTGCTGGACGCTCTGCACCGGTTGCCCGCCCGCGCTGACCAGGATGTCGCCGAGGTAGATCCCGGCCGTGCCGGCGGGGCTGCCCGGGACCACCTCGACGACCCGCAAGCCCAGTCGCTGGCCGAGCCGGGACGCGACCGGTGGGGGCAGCGGGACCGGCAACCCGGCGATGCCCAGCCACGCCCGGCGGACCCGGCCCCGGGACACCAGCTCCCCGACGATGTGCCGGGTCGTCGCGTTGACCGGAACGGCCAAGCCGAGACCGTACCCGGCGACCGCCGTGTTGATGCCGACCACGGTGCCCGTGGCGTCCGCCAGCGCCCCGCCCGAGTTGCCCGGATTGAGGGCGGCATCGGTCTGGATCACGCTGTCGATGATCCTGGTCCGGCGGCCGTCCCGGGTCGGCAGCGACCGGCCCAGGCCGGAGACCACCCCGGCGGTGACGGAGCCGGCGAGGCCCATCGGGTTGCCGACCGCGACGACGAGCTGGCCGATGCGCAACAGGTCGGCATCGCCCAGCGGAGCCGCGGGCGCGCCGCTGTGGTGCACCCGCACCACCGCGAGGTCGGACAACGGATCGGCGCCGACCACATCGAACGCGGTCTCGGTGCCGTCGGCGAACTCGGCAGTGCCGCCGTCCGCGCCCGACACCACGTGCGCGTTGGTCAGCAGGAAGCCGTCCTCGGTGAAGGTGACGGCCGACCCCGCACCGGGACCGCGCGCGGTGCGGACGGCCAGGGCCGCGACGGACGGCAGTAGCCGGGTGGCCACTCCGGTCACCACCGAGCTGTAGGCGTCGAGGGCCTGCGCCTCGTCCGGGCGTTCGGTATCCATGACGCCCTCAACGCCGCGCCCGTGTCCACCATGCCCGGCCGCCGTCCGCCCACGGCGAACACGCCGCCTGACAGCCGCTATAACGCACCGTGGGGGCAATCGCACAGAAAGTCCGACCGGCGGGCGGGCGGGCGGAGTTGTATGTGTCGTGACGGACATACGCCACTGCTGACGGAGGGGTGAGGAATGGTCTCTGTCGACCAGACTGAACCGGCCGACATCGTGGATCGGCTGCTCTGGCGAGACGCGCAGCATCTGCTCGGCCGCCACGACCGGCCGGACGCCGACTTCAACTGTGTCTGGTGTGGACGGCGCTGGCCGTGCGCGCCCCGCCGGCTCGCCGAGCGGGCGAACACCGCCGCGCGCCGGCTGTGGCGGGAGGCGTGGACCCTGCGCCACGACCTCAACAGCATCCGCCCCACCGGGCGGCATACCGGACTGCACGACAACCTGGATCGCCGCCGTACGGCCGGGGCGGACCAGCGGGCCCGGCGAGCCGCCAACCGCACCGCACACGAACCGCACCGGCGCCACCGGGCCAACCGGGGGGCGTTCGGCTGACACCCCGACAACAGAAACCGCGACGTCGTACGACGGTCCGGCCGTCCCCCGGCGGGCCAGCCCTCCCCGGCACGTGCGACGCCTCCCCGGCGGTGAAGCCGCTGTGCCCCGCCAGCACGACGGCATCCCGCGAAGACCCGCCCAGGAAACTGGATCGACCGGCACGCCTCCGCCGGTCAGCGCCTCCGGCCAGGCGCAATCCCCCGGTTTGGGCGGGCGCGGTTGGCGGGAGCGCGCGACCACAGGTTCCCCCGCATTCACTCGGTCGCGCGTTCCCGCCCTCCTGTCCTCGCGCAGTGGTTGCGCGAGTACCGCAGTGGGGGTGGGCTCAGTCCCGCTGGTTGCGTGAGTAGCGCAGCTGGGGAGCTGTTTCGGGACCCATCGGCTGGTCGCGGGTCGCGCCGTCCGGCACCCAGCCGCCGTGCTCGTAGAAGCGCCTGGCCCGGGTGTTGCCCTCCAGCACCCACAGCACCGCCCGCTCGCCCAGGTGCGCCAGGGCGTCGCGCATCAGCAGCCGCCCCACGCCCCGGCCCACCCACAGCGGGGCGACGTGGATGGCGTACAGCTCGGTGACGCCCGGGTCGGTGGTCGGACCCAGGTAGGTGAAGCCGACCAGCTCGCCGTCCGCGTCCGCGACCGTGAGGCGGTGGGTCTCCCGCTCCCAGCGCCACCGTTCCGCCCACCACTCGCCGAGCGCGGCCGGTGAGCCGTGCTCCAGCGCGGCGGGGGAGAACAGCCCCGCGTACGCACTGCGCCGGGAGTGGAAATGCAGGGCGCCGACGGCGGGCAGGTCGCCATCAGCGGCGGGGCGCAGCAGGACGGTCATCGCCCGACGGTAGCCGGGCCGGTACGGGCACCCGCATGAGGTCCTCGGCCAGCACGATCTCACCGGCGAACTGCGCGCGGGCCTCGTCCAGGAACGCGCGTGCGTCCGGGTAGCGCTGGGAGAAGTGGGTGAGCACGAGGGTGCGTACCCCGGACTCGCGGGCCACCGCCCCGGCCTGCCCGGCGGTGAGGTGCCCGACCTGGGCGGCCAGCGCGGCGTCCGCGGCCAGGAACGTCGACTCGATCACCAGCAGGTCGGCGCCGTCGGCGAGGGCGTACACCGAGTCGCACAGGCCGGTGTCCATGACGAACGCGAAGCGCTGCCCCGGCCGCGGCACGCTGACCTCGGCGAGGGTCACCTCACCCAGCCGGCCCGTACGCAGCAGCTCACCGACCGCGGGACCGGTGATGCCGTGGGCGGCGAGACGGTCCGGGACCATCCGGTGCCCGTCCGGCTCGACCAGGCGGTACCCGTACGTCTCGATGGAGTGCCGTAGCGGCAGCGCGGTGAGCCGCCCCGCGGACGTCTGCACCGCGAAGCCCGCGCCCACCGGCTCGGGCCGCAGATCGGTGTTGTCCCAGAAGCTCGTCGCGTGCCGCAGCCGGTCGAAATATTCGCGCCCACTCGCCGGGAAGGCCACCGCGACGGGATGACCCACCTTGTCCAGGGAGATCCGCTGGATGACGCCGGGCAGGCCGAGGCTGTGATCGCCGTGGAAGTGGGTGATGCAGATCCGGGTCAGCGGGCTCACCGCCAGCCCGGCCAGCAGCATCTGGCGCTGGGTGCCCTCGCCCGGGTCGAACAGGATCGTCTCGTCGTCCCAGCGCAGCACGTAGCCGTTGTGGTTGCGGTGCCGGGTCGGCACCTGGCTGGCCGTGCCGAGGACGACGAGTTCGCGCATCGGGTCGGTCCGCCCTTCCGGGGACATGAAGCGACCCCCGGGGGTCTCCGCGCTCGCGAGGAGCGCGGTCCGGTCGGACAAGGCCGGAACCCCGGGGGTCGGGTGGCTGTCTGGTATTCGGCCGGGACCGCTGCCACACGGTCTCGACATGGGTGTCGCACTGCTGTCGAGGACAGCGGCCTAGCGGACAGCCACCTCACGAGTCCCGTAGCTATACAACGTCGGGATCACCTCCTTTCGCGTGTACGCCCAATTTAGTCACGGCGCCCGGGCTCGACAACGGTTTTACCGAGCCGGGCGGTCAGCCCAGCCAGCGGCGCAGCTTGCGGCGGCGTGACGCCGCCTCGGCGGTGGGGAGCTGCGCCAGGGTGTCGTCGCCGACCCGCTCCTGACGGGCGTGGAGCACCCCGTACGGGAAGCCGTCCTCGCCGGCGCTGCGGGCGGCGTCGGCCAGCTCGCGCAGCAGCTCGCGGGCGACCACGGAATCCTGGTGGGCCCCGAGCACGTCCTGCAGGTCGGTCAGCTTGTCGACCAGCTTGGCGCCGGTCTTGCCCGCGCCGGGGGCGAGCACCTCGACCGCGTACCGGGCCCGCTTGTATGCCTTGCGGGCGTCGTGCAGCTCGGCGTCGACCCCGTCCGCGTGGGCCTGGTCGAGCAGCCCGTCGGCCTTTTTCAGCGCCTTGCGGACCCGGCGCCGGGGGTCGTCCCCGCTGCCCGCGGGCGCGTCGACCAGGGCGTCCAGGACGTCGAGCAGGCGCAGGTACCGTTCGCCGTCGAGGGCCTCGGTCAGCGCCGCCCGGCCACGGGTCTCCGCGTCGGCGAGGTGGTCCCGGATGCGCTGCGCGACAGCGGTGAACTCCGAGCCTTCCCGATCCACCGTCGCCAGCAGCTTGTGCGACTGCACCTGGGCGTCGCGGACCTCGCCGAGCAGGTCGGCCAGCCACTTAAGCTCGTCGGTGACCGGTTTCGCGGTCTGCGGCGGAAACCAGGCCTTGAACGTACGCAGGGTGCTGCGCAGCCGCCGGGTCGCCACCCGCATCTTGTGCACCGCCTCGGCCTCGCCCCGCCGCACCCCCGGGTCGTACGCCTCGATCGCGTCGCGCTGGGCCCGCGCGTACGCCAGCACCGGCTCGGGCCGCCCGTCGCCGCCCTTGGCGGGGGCGGGCAGCCGGTCGCCGAGCGCGCGGGCCAGCTTCGAGGGCCCGCCGGCGGGGGTCGCGCCGGCCGCCAGCAGCGCCCGTTCCACCGCGCTGAGCACCTTCTTGCCGCCGTCGACCAGCTCGACCTCCAGCTCGTGCCAGCGCTGCCGGCCGGCGTCGGTCTCGGCCGTGACCGTGTCCTGGGCGACCAGCGCGAGGGTGTGGCCGTCGTCGTCGCACAGCGGCGTCTCCAGCCGCCGGGTGCGCAGGCGGGCCACCGGGCGCAGGGCGCGGTCCCGCACGATCGCCCGCACCTCCGCCTGCAGCGGGCCGGGCACCTCGTCGGTGCCCGCGTCGAGCGGCAGCCGGTGCTCGGTGCGGCTCGCGCCGTCGCCGGGCGTCTTGAGATGCCAGCCGGCGTCCGAGCCGCCGGTGCGCCGCCGCAGAGTCTGCCGGTGCCGCGCGAGCCTGAGATCTTCGGTGTCGAAGTAGGTGGCGTCGAGGTCGTGAGTCTCGGCGTCGCTCGTCCGGCTCACGCCGCCGACACCGGTCAGCGGCGGCAGCTCGAAGTCCGCGGGGACGTCGTACTTGCGCTCGGTTTCAGTGGCGCTCTCCATTCTGTCTATCTTGCCTGCCGGGACGCTCCGGGCACAGGGCTCACACCGGCTCGCGGCGATGGCTGCGCAGGTACAGGGCGCGGGAGTAGTTCGCGGTGGCGGCGCCGTAGTACATCGTGGCCTGGGTGGTGTTGAACGTGGTGTCCGCGAGAGCCTTGCGGGCCTTGGCGGTGTTGTTCCAGCGGATCTCCGCGTCCGACTCGCCGATCCCCCGGCTTGAGCACAACTGCCGGTTGAGTTCCTTGCCGGTCACGAACGAATCGAGGGCCGTCTCCGCCTCCTGCATCATGGCGCGCGCCTTCTCGAGGAGGGACTCGGCCAGCGTCCAAGTGATCGCTTCGTCCGTGTCGTCGTCCTCGTTGATCATGAACTCCGTCATGTGCCCCCTCCGGTGGCGCAACCTCCTGGTTTGTCCGCAGCTACCAGTGTCGGTTGAGCTTCGGGGGGTGTCGATCATTTTCGCCCACACGGGTGGTGAGTTCGGCTTGACCGGATCCTTACGAACCGCTCGCGAACCGCTGACGGGGCCCGCCCAGGATCCTCGGTCATGAGACGAACCCTCGCCATCGCGCTGGCGGCCACCGTGCTGCTGGTCGGCGGCTGCGCCCGCCACCGTGCGCCGGCCGAACCGGCCACCACCGAGCAGCCGGCGGCCACGACCCGGAAAGCGGCCCCGGCCGCCTCCGTGCCATCCCCGACGGCGCGGGTGACACGCACCCAGGCCGCCGAGCCGAAAGACGCCGAGCCGAGCCCCGACGTCGACGGCCTGCTGGACGAGGTCGACCGGCAACTGTCCAGCGACCAGCAGCCGGCCGAAGACCAGGACTGAGAGATGAGGACACCGATGAACCGCATCCCCCGTACCGTTGTGGTGGGCGCCGCCGCGCTCGCCGTCACCCTCGTCGCCGGGGCGCCCGCCCGCGCCGACGTCGCGGACAAGCCCCTCGACAAGGCCAAGACGGTGGTCACCGCCCGGATCGACAAGCGTCTCGCCGCGCTGCAGCGCTTCGACGGCACGCTGGGCAAGGCCGGCAAGGTCCAGGCCGCGCACCGCACCACGCTGGACAAGCTGATCGACGACCAGCGGGCCGGGCTCACCGCCCTGCGCACCAAGGTCGCCGGGGAGACCACCGCGGCCGCGGTCAAGGCGGACGCGCAGAGCATGGTCAACGACTTCCGCGTCTTCATCCTGACCGGGCCCAAGGTCCGGCTCACCAAGGCGATCGACACCGAGCTGGCCGTGGTCGCCAAGCTGGACGGCCGCTCGGGCGTCGACCAGGCCAAACTCGACGCGGTGGAGCAGTCGCTGACCGGCCAGGTGGACAAGCTGCTGGCCATCGCGCCCGGACCGGACGGCGACGCGATCCGCGGCCAGGTCCAGCCGATCCGCGAGGCGACCCGCAGCGCGCGGACCACGCTGAAGTCACTGAAGTGACCCGTCCCGGTCCGGGCGCCCGAAACAGCGCCCGGACCGGGACCCGGCCGCCCGGCTGACACCGATCGGGCCTGACCTGCCGTTCGGGACAGGGCCTGACGAGATGCCCCGCGTTCCTGACCCGCCGCAGCAAGGCCGTTCTGTGCCCGCGAGGTTTAAGTCGGACACGATCGGGTACGCGGTCATGTCGACTTCCTCCGCCCCTACCGGGCTTCAGCATGAGGTAGCACAGTGGAACTGAACGACGGCTCGCCCAACTGCGCCGTTTCCCCGCCGTACCGATTAGGCACCGCCGACCGCGAGTTACGACCGCCACTCAGCCCGGCTCCTGGCGCCTGAACACCGAGGAGGCGGCCGAGTGTCAGCCACGGAGATCGTCGACGATCCGGACCGGCACCGCGTCGAGTTCGACACGACTGACCCCGACCTGGCACACGCCTACCTGAGCGCGGCCTTCGGCGACATCACCTGGCTCGGTGGTGACCGCGCCGGCTACCACTGTCGCCACGTCCGGCTCGGACCCGGCCCGTTCCACGTCGACACCCTTGAGCACTCAATGACCGGTGACTACCGTCTGCAACCGCTGCCGGTGCTCGCGGTCACCCTGGTACGCCGTGGGATGCGCATCGACCTCGACCGTGACGACCGGTGTGGGCCTGGCGATCTCACCGTGTACGGCCAGCCCGACGAGACGTTCCACGTCCGGCTCATCCGCTCCGTGACGAACCCCGTCCTGATTCCGACGACGGCCGCCGCCGAGGTCGCCCGCAATCGCCCCGACGACGACCTCGGGCGGCTGCACTTCACCGGGACCCGGCCTGCCGATCCGGTCGCCGCACGACGTTGGTTACAGGTCGCGGACTACGTCGCCGACGGCCTGCGGGCAACTCCGGAGGCGATGGCCCAGCCACTGCTGGCCGGTACGACGACCCGCCTGCTCGCCGCGACCATGCTGACCACGTTCCCCAACACCTGGATCACCGAGCCGCACCCCGGCGACCGGACCGACGCCACCCCCACCGCGCTGTCCCGGGCGGTCGGCTTCATCGACGCCAACGCCGACGTCGACATCAGCCTTGTCGACGTCGCCCGCGCCGCCCGCGTCACGGTCCGTGCGGTCCGGCGCGCCTTCCGCCGCCACCTGGACACCACCCCCGCGGCCTACCTGCGTCGGGTCCGGCTCGAACGCGCCCACCGGCAACTCTGTGCCGCCGCCCCCGACGACAACACCACCGTTGCCCAGGTCGCCGCGCACTGGGGTTACGCCGATATCGGCCAGTTCACGGCCGCCTACCACCGCACCTACGGGCGATCACCCCTACGCACGCTGGATCACTAGAGACCATCCAGTGACTCACCCAAGACCGAAGTCCGTCTGTCCGGTTCGCGCGCCACTTCTTGATGCGCTGAGCAGCGTCCCGCGCACTGCACACGTCGCGCCTACAAAGGACCCGGGGCACTCAGGATGTCGCTACGGTCTATTGGCAAGGATCCTGGCAGCCCTGATGGTGGCTCGCCGACGGTGTGGATTGACGACGAGGACGGCAGCGTCGTGATTCAAGGTTGGAAGATCGAGGACGCGGCAACACTCGCCGCCATCCAGGCAACCGGCCCGCTTCCCGATCCGGCCAGGCGAAGCCGATCCGGGAGACGGCCCGCAGCGCGCGGACCACGCTGAAATCCCCTGCAGTGAACCGGGACGAGCCGTTGGATATGTGAGCCGCCCGCGCCGGTGCTCGTCGGCGGTGTCGGCAGACACTGACCGTGCCGGCATGGGGCAGAGTGGGCAGACGAAGGCCCGGAGCATCATGGTTGCTCCGGGCCTTCGCCTCGACCACGGGCCGGACCAGCCTCATCCGGCCACGCTGTCTGGATCCTCCCGAGCGCCAACCGAGCTGACCCGCTGACAACCTCCCACACCTAGCGTTGGGTAGTCAAGGGCTAGTTGTTGGTGGTCTACTCGGAAGTGCCAACCGAGGAGATCACCTGTGCCGCCGCGCTACCGATACGAAGAGATCGCAGACGACCTTCAGAAGCGGATCGCCGCTGGCGAGTTTCCGCCTGGCTCCCGGCTGCCCAGCCGCAGGGAGCTGATCGCGCACTACGAGGTGACAGAGCCCGTCATCGATCGAGCGATGCAGATCCTGAGGGTCAAGGAGATCACGGAAACTCTGCCGGGCGTCGGCGTGTTCGTCCGCGAGTAGTGATCCGTCAATCATGCTGAACTCGGAGCAGTGCGACCACGTCTACGGTCAACTCTTGGCCAACCTGCTGCCGTACGTGGTCGCACCTCCAGGTCCGGCACGATTGGATCCGCTTCTTCGAGGCGTGGTCCGAGTCGATGAGCGACGAGCTCGGATTGCCGTCAGCACAGAGGCCGACATGGCATCTGGCATCGCGGTCGAGCTCGACCTGAATGAACTTTCTGCAGGCGGTTCACCACGCCTCGCCGACACCGCCGTACTTGCCATGGTGCACGCGGCAACCATATCTGATGGCGCCGAGCAGATAGACAGCCACAACAACACCGTTGCGCCAGTGTCCGCAACGGAGCTAGACGCCTTGCCGCCCCTGGTCGGCGCACACCAGGAACTCTTCCGCCTACTCGTCCTGCTGACCCGCGGCAGCGACTGTCCCTGGTTCAGCAATGTCTACACGCTTACCGGTTTCATGTTCCAGCCGGCTAGAAAGTGCCGGATCTACGTTCAAGCGGCAAGAACTCAAACGCGGTACGGACTTCAAGTGCCGCTACTAAAAGCGAGCGGTCAAGCCATCTATGGCGTCGGTGCTGGCCTGGTCCAAGAGCTATTCGCCAGGATACGTGAGGGGCAACTTCACGATGAAGAACGTCTTGCAATCGACGACGACTACTGCGACGAAGTCTTCGATCTGACGGAGTGGATCGATCCGCCCCTGCCGCTGACTCTGCCACCGGCGCCGCCGGACACAGAGTTTCCGTAGACCCCGACCTCCGCGAGTTGACCATCCGACGCGCCTCCGCGAAGGGCGGCCGGCCGACCCGAGCGGACCCGTGGAGTGCCGTCACCCGACGAGTCGACTTTGACTGGGCCTCGCTCAAACTGACCCAACCCGACCCAAGAAGCAGGCCCGCTGCGACCCCGTGAGTCGGCACGCGAAAGGCCCCCGCCATCGCAGGGCGGGGGCCTGCTGCGTCTGCTCAGCCGGTACCCGGACCCGAAGTTCTGCAGCAGACTCGGGCGCAGTCGTCTACTTCTGCCAAGCGAGACAGGTCGGCCGCTCGTTGGTCCGAATGAACTCACGGGCTGCTTCGCGTGCCTTCGCAGACGTCACACGAAGGTACTCGGGTGGTTCCTCGGTCGGAATGTGTCCATAGTCGAACTCGATGGTTTCTCCGTGCCACGGTTCTAGTTCAGGCTCGTAACCGATCCCATCACCCGACCCCATCCAGATGACCTTGTTCCTGACGGGGTGCCCGACAGTCATGTGAAGTCCGATAGGCACGCGCCCCAACAATTCGCCGTTCGTAATGTCAACGACGAAGACCAGGCCGTCCGGACCTCGTTCCTTCTCGACCTGATCAAGCGCAGCGTCGAGTTGTTCGACCGTAGCGACTGGCACGATCTTTTTGCCGTTGTCCCACTGAACCTTGAAGTCAGTCATCGGGCAGAACCACTTCTCCGTTTCCGGCGTACGTCTTGAACAGTCTGAGCTGACCGCCCTCGCGGACGTATATCGTGAGGGTTGAACCTACAGGAAGCATATCGGGCAATCGTTCATCACAGCCGTACGGGCCGTCGCACGGATCACGGGTTAGGACCAGATTGACGCGTTGCGGGGAACCCCGCTTACGCATGAGTGCCGCAATGTGGCCCTCAACATGGGTCAGCGCAATATTGCTCTCCATGTTCCAAGGCCGAGCCTCCCGCAGAAGTGTCGCGGCGTTGTCGACCACTTGTCCATTTGCGCCGTTGACAATCGGCTCACGATGGAGCGGAATACCCTTGTCATCTACCGCAATGCCCGCGACCTTGGCCCTGGGAGGGATTCGCAGCCGTGCAGCAACATCACGAATGATATTCGCGATATCGGACCGGCCTGGGGACTGCTGCCCTGTTGGCGGCTCGCGGCTTGGCCCGCCGTTACCGCCAGCTCCTCAAGCCCCGCCAAGAACCCAACCCGCATAAGATCGCAACGACTCCCGGCAACCCTCTACGGCGGCGCGCGCACGCTCGACATCTTCCTTCGCCGCCTGAAGCTGCTGGTAAGCACCCATGATGTAATCGTTCTGGGTGTCGCCGACAACCGCCATGATGCGGTTGACCGTCTCGTTGATTTCCTCACTCAACGCTGCGAGGCTTTGCGCAGGTAGCCCGTTCTCGGCGAGCTGGAATACCGCCCCAGCGCTTTCCGCCATGGACATGATGAACCCTCCTCCGAAACAATAAGGGTGTGCGCGTATGACCCGCCGAAACGCGCTAAATGCTGAACTCAGCCGCGCATCGTTTGCTTGAACGCTGTCTCGCGTATGTATAGTTCACGGCCTTGCCAGCCGCCGTGATGCTCGGGCGTGCCCTTCGCGCACTTCCCGAACACGCGCCACCACGTCAAATCGTCGCTGTAGTCGCATAGCTATAACCGTTTCGACCTGACACACGATCGGTCCGACGCCGTATTTGTAGTCCTCGTCCGCCAGGCGCAGCGTAACGCCGGGTCGCGGCCGGTCGGTCACCATGGGCCACCCCACTGTCCGGCGTGGCCGTCTTCGAGCGCACACCTGGCGCCAGCCTCACCGGTCAACTGCTTGTCGCAGTACACCCGCCATTGCCGTAGCGGATCACCCTCGAAAGGCACGGTCGTCAAGTCCGCATTCAGTGCACCGACCTCGTCTTCGACTGTGTCGCAAAGCTTGCGGGCGAAGTCGGGCGCCGCGCCCCGCCCGTACGCGGACACGGTGAGGTGAACCACGAACGTCTCCGCCTCACGCCCGCCTGTGCGTCCGGCCCACTCGCAGCCGTAGGTCACCCGATCCGACGACACGGACCGCCAATCCCGGCGGGTGCGGACGCTCACGACCGCACCGCCGCGTCTATACGCCCCGGCTCCCACGCCCGCAACGCTGTGAGCAGGCGTTCCAGCGATGCCGGCTCAGGCGGGTAGGCCACTGCGGCCCGCCCTACCGCCCGAAGCTTCGGAGGCAACGACGCCCCACGGACCCGCCTGGGAAGCGGGAGCGCTGACGTGGTTCCACGCTTCGTCATCGGGCTACCACGGCCGCCGCTGCACGGTCGTGCCCTTCGGGGCAGCGCAGCACGCGACCACACTCGGGACACCATCGGTTCTTGACCTTGAACGCGAACAGGCCTGTCAGCAGGCCGACGAACATCGCACCTGAAATCAATGAAGCGATTAGCACGGCTGCGGCTCCCACCTGGTATTGATCTTGAACGAGGGGTTGACATGGGGTAACCGTCAGGGTCAGCTCCTGCGGCTTCTCGGTCGACCTCGTATAGTTTGGACGGTGGAACCGCGCAAGCGCGACGAGCGCGACAGGGTAAGAGGTTTAATCGTTTAAACGGGCCATGATCGAAAGTGGGCAGGGTCGTGGGGGAAGCGAGCGGTAGCAATGAGCGGTTTCGGGAATTGCTAGCCCAAACTGGGATGACGCACGAGGCATTCGCCCGTTCCGTTAACCGCCTAGCGGCCGAGCACGGCGAAAAGCTGCGGACCAATAAGTCATTGGTGACCCACTGGTTGAAGGGTGGGCAACCGAACCCTCGGACGATCGCCTATATCGCGGAAGCTCTTTCCCGGCGGCTCGGCCGTCGAATCCACCCGGTCGATATCGGTTACACGGTCGAAGGAACGTACGATCTCGCGCGCCTACCCGACGATCCCGTAACAGCGCTAGCGGCATTAGGGCGCGCGGATGTCGATCGAAGAAAGGTGCTGAGCAGCGCGGTCTACTCCCTCGGGGCCCTGATTTTACCCTTGACCTACAAGAACATCCTTGCCGAACGTGCGGAACACGCGTTCCGGGGTCGCTCTATTGGCTGGCCAGAGGTCGAAGCAGTACGCGACGTTACCGCCGCCTTCAACCGGGCAGACGAGAAGCTGGGTGGTGGATTCGGACGTACTGCAGTGCTCGAATACCTGGCCACGGATGTCACGGCCTATTGTCGCGCGCGAAGCTCCGGCGCCGTGCATAAAGCCGTATTAAGCGAGGCTGCACAGTTGGCCTATCTTTCCGGCTGGAAGGCCCACGACCTGAGGAAGGAAGGCTTGGCGCAACGGTACTACCTCTGCTCATACCAGCTTGCCCGGGACTCGGGTGACGACGGGCAGGCAGCCTATGCAATGCGCATCTTGGCGCACCAGGCATACGACATGGGTCATGTTACGAACTGCGCAGACCTGGCCTATGCCGCTGTCTCTCGCGCCAGGGGACAGGTCGACAAACACACCGAGGCGATCTTTACGCTAACACTGGCGAAAGCTCAGGCCATGCAGGGCGACCGCCGTCGAACCATTCAGACCATCGCGCGAGCGGAAGCGCTGATGGCACAGGTGAAGGCAGATGACGAGCGTCCGAACTGGACCGGTATGCACAGCGCAAACGCTAGCCAGTTTCACAACCACGTTGCGAAGGTGCTAGTTGACCTGGGTGACTTCGCCGGAGCTGAGGAGCACTTCACTCAGACGCTGCGCCATCATCTCGACCCGACCACTAAGCCACGGATATACGCACTAACGTCAGCCTGGCTCGCGGAGGCGCAATGCACGGGTGGACACATCGAACGAGCGTGTCACACATGGTGGAACGCCTTGGACCGCATGAGTGGCATTCAGTCGTCTCGAATAGTTGAATCCGTCGCCACGATGCGGCAGATGGTTTCGCCGTTCCGTAAACGGGGCATGGCCGACGTTGGAAGGCTGTTGGAGAAGTCGGAAGGAATCTTCACTAGCTCATTGGCGTAGCGCGCGACGTCTCACGTAGCGACCTTCAATCAAAGTAGCACCGCGGTCGGCACTGTGCCGCCTGGTTCAGGGGAAGGCCGACACGGACGGTCGATAGTTGGTGTTTCGCTGCATCCTCGACGGAACGCGGCAACGCGGCCCGTGACGGCGCCACCCGACGGCCTTCCTCGCGTGATGCTCAGCCTTTCCGTTACCGATGGTGAGGACCCCTGGGGGGTGACCCCCGCAGGCCGCCCTCCCACACCGAAGCGGCATGGCGTCTCGGGCTCTGTACGTGCATAGAGGTCGCTGGCGAGCGCCGCGGCTACCAGTGCGGCTTACTGTTTGTATCGGGCGTGTCGCGGGCGTCCAGACCTATGGAAACGGCGGTCCGCCTTGTGACACCGTTGCGCAGCTGAATGATCATCGCGCTAGACCGAAACGCCAGCCCAGTGTTCACGAAACGCCAGCCCAGTGTTCAAGGGTCTACGAAACATCACAACGACTCAATCCGTTACCTTCGTACGCCTCCGGAGATCATGAGGCGTACGGCTCGTCGCGCCTGCGACGTCCGGCCAGTATGGACAGGGGCTGTCTGGCGGCCCGCTGCGGACCGCCGGACAGCACGACTAGAAGTTGCAGCGCCTCCAGCCCGTCTGGCTTGGCCACCACCCACCCACGACCCGGTAGTTGTAATCCTTACACCACCAGTTACCGTCCGTACCCTGCACATTGACCTCAAGGATCTTGCGGCTGAGGTACGTCGACTCGTACGCCTTAACCTCGCTTATGCCTTTGCCTCCCAGGCTCGTCCAGTGGTTCACAAACGGAGCGCTGCGGGCTGTCTGCCAGGTGTGGTAGATCGTCCAGTCCGTGCCGACCAGGAAGACGTGAATCCGGCCGTCGTACATCACAGTGGAATAGCCCAACTGGCAGATGTACGCCCCTTTGGGCAGTGCCCAGCCCCCTACGGTCTGCGGCGTAGGACAGTTGCTGGCCTGTGCTGGCGTGGAGATTCCGAACACTGCCGCAGTGCCGACGAGCGCCGCCACCAGCGCCTTGGCCACCGTGCTTCTACCGAATCCAGCCTTGAAACGTGCGATCAAAACTGACCTCCTTGTCAGTGGCGAGATTCGGCCGGACATCATGTCCGCCGCGCAGGAGTGCAAATATTCCTCCGACCCGCCCTGGCAGCACCGTAGCGGCAGCCCGCAATGGCGGTAATGACCACACGAGTCAACTCCCGCGACCCAGCGCACCCCGAACCGACTGACATCCCTGGGTGTCGAGAAGGCATCCGATGAGGCAGAAGTGGTGATTTCGGCTTCAACACATCTGTTTGGTGGGTGACGACCCGTGAGGCATTTTGGGAACTGCTCCTGAAGTCGGATCAATGCGGACACCAGAAGCCATCAGGTCGTCCGGCTCATCCGCTCCGTGACGAACATCGTCCTCTCTGAGTGGGCCGGTCCGCTTGCCACGAGGCCGGGCCGGTCCGCTCTCTCAACGCGAAAGGGAGGGCGAATGACTGACTGGGCCGAGCGGGTCGCTCATGACATGGTCGCGACCCGCAACCGGCGTGACCTGGACCGCCGGCCGGCGTGGGCCACCGAGGAGAGCGACGAGTTCCCTCCCCTGGTGCCGGCCACCGGCCGCGCCCGCATCAATGACGCCGGCCTCGTCGTGCGGCCCGGCTGGGAGGGACAGAGTTGACTCCGGAGACTGAGCATGTTCCCTCACGCCCGCTCTGGCTTTGTGCGGCCGACGGTATCGAGTGGCCGTGCGAGGACGCGCCCCGTGCGCTCCTGGGCCAGTACCGCCGACCCGGCCAAGATGTTCAGGCGCTTCCTTGAATGGTCCCGAGGAGGCGGACCTCGTGGCGGGGCGGCCGGACCTGCTTGCTCGCCCTCCCGAAGGTGAGCCCGAGCGACGCGAGACCAACCCTGGAAGACATGTTGCGGGCCGGGGAGCGACGAACGCCCGCTCACACGATTCCCGGTATCACCGGTAGATCGGTGATACCGGGTACGTGAATCAGGTCACGGCATTGGCCGGACCATATCTCGCTATTTAGTCCAGGGGGGATGGTGCCAGCATCACCGAGTTGACTGGCGTGAAGTTGTAGTCCCCGTACTTGCCGGCCGCGATGGTCCAGCTGTAGCAGTTGGTGCCGTTGTAGCCGGCGCACAGTCGGGCCGAGGCGCCCGCGACCTGGTTGTTGAAGATTCGGTGCGTTCCGAACTGGTTGCTGAGGTTGTGGGGACCGTAGGTGTACCACTTGTATGAGGGGCGACCGCCGTTCCAGCCGGCGTTCTGGGGATAGAGACACACGTATCCGGCCGGGCAGCCCTGGATCGTCGAAGCGGCCTGGGCGGGAGCGGCGGTGGCGCCGAGCAGCATCGCGACGCCGGCCGCGCCGGCCGCGATCGTTCCGGCGATCCTCTTCGTTTTCCGCATATACTATTTCCTCCAGTCCAAGGTGGGTGATTCTTCCACCTGAATGAATGAGCACAAGCAAGGCTGGTGGAGCCATGAGCTCAGAACGTCTCCCGACCTGCCCTGGCAGCCCACCTTAACGGCGATTAGGGATGAGTGGCTACGGCTGAATGGCGCCGGTTCGTGTGATGCATTGCACCATGGTCGGGTGAACTTCTCGATAGCTGTCGAAATTGGATAGCCAGCGAAGGTGGTATTGACAACTTTCCGGCATCGAGTCCTATTGCTGAAATGGGTATTCATCTACTACGAACGGGAGCTTTTCCGAAGAATTACGCGCGTATGTGAAGAAGCCCCGCCTCCAGAGTGGCTCTGGAGGCGGGGCTTCTTCTGCGTCAGGGGCCTACGCGATCCCTACCGGGCAACTCATGCCGTTCGATCCAATACCGCAATATCCGCCAGGGTTCTTCGCGTCCGACAGGTACTGCTGGTGGTAATCCTCGGCGTAGTAGTACGTACCCAGCGGCGCGATCTCCGTGGTGATCTCGCCGTGCCCGGCCGCCCGCACCACCGGCGCGAACGCCTCCCGCGACGCCTCGGCCGTACCCTTCTGGGCGTCGGTCGTGGTGTAGATCGCCGACCGGTACTGGGTGCCGACGTCGTTGCCCTGGCGCATGCCCTGGGTCGGGTCGTGGTTCTCCCAGAACGTCTTGAGCAGCTGCTCGTAGGTGACCTTCGCGGGGTCGTACACCACCTGGACGACCTCGGCGTGCCCGGTCATCCCCGAGCAGACCTCCTCGTACGTCGGGTTCGGGGTGGTCCCGCCCGCGTAGCCCACGGAGGTCGAGTGGACACCGGGCAGACGCCAGAAGATCCGCTCGGCGCCCCAGAAGCACCCCATCCCGAACACGACGGTCTCGTACCCGGTCGGCCACGGCCCCTTCAGCGGGGTTCCCAGCACGGTGTGCGTCGCGGCCACCGGCATCTCCAGCAGGCGTCCGGGCAGGGCCTTGTCGGGTGTGGGCAGCTCAAGCTTCTTGTTCCGCAGGAACACGGTGACTCCCTTCGTCCGCAGTGCGTAACACCGGGCCTGTCCCCATCCTTACCCGAGGGCAGTGGTGATGCGGGCCGCGTAGTCGGCGGCCTCGTCGTCGGAGGCGTACTTGTGGCGCGGCCAGAAGAAGCCGCGCAGGCCGTCACCCTTGGTGCGCGGCACGACGTGCGCGTGCAGGTGTGGCACGGATTGGGACACCACGTTGTTCATCGCCACGAACGTGCCCTGCGCGCCCAGCGCGTCCGGAACCGCCCGCGCCACCCGCTGCACCAGCGCGAAGAATCCGGGCAGCAGGTCGGCGCTCAGCTCCCCGAGCTGGCCGACGTGCGGGCGCGGCACCACCAGCACGTGCCCCTTGAACACCGGGCGGACATCCAGGAACGCCACCGCGTCGGGACCGTCGACGACCGTGAATGCCGGCACGGTCCCCGCCACGATTCCGCAGAACAGGCAGTCGGGCACGGCAGCAGACTAGCCTTGGCCGGCATGACGGGTAACGAGTACGGCTTCGACACTCTCGCCATCCACGCCGGCCAGGAGCCGGAGCCGCGGACCGGCGCGGTGGTGCCGCCGATCTACCAGACCAGCACGTACGCGCAGGACGCGGTGGGATCGCCGCGCCTCGGTTATGAATACAGCCGGTCGGGCAACCCCACCCGGGACGCGCTGCAGGAGTGCCTGGCCGCGATCGAGGGCGGCCGCCGCGGGCTGGCGTTCGCCAGCGGCCTCGCGGCCGAGGACACCCTGCTGCGTGCGGTGTGCCGCCCCGGCGACCACGTGGTGATCCCGGACGACGCGTACGGCGGCACGTACCGGCTGTTCGCCAAGGTCGCGGAGAACTGGGGGCTGGACTGGACGGCCGTGTCGCTGGGTGACCTGGACGCGGTGCGGGCCGCGTTCCGGCCCGGCCACACCCGGCTGATCTGGGCGGAGACCCCGACCAACCCGCTGCTCGGTATCGCCGACGTGGCCGCGCTGGGTGCCCTGGCGCACGAGTACGACGCGCTGCTTGCGGTCGACAACACGTTCGCGTCGCCGTACCTGCAGCAGCCGCTGGGTCTGGGCGCGGACGTGGTGGTGCACTCGACCACGAAGTACCTGGGCGGGCACTCCGACGTGGTCGGCGGGGCGCTGATCACGGCGGACGAGGACCTGGGCGAGCAGCTGGCGTTCCACCAGAACGCGATGGGCGCGATCAACGGCCCGTTCGACGCGTGGCTGACGTTGCGCGGCATCAAGACCCTCGGCGTACGGATGGACCGGCACTGCGACAACGCCGAGCGGATCGTGGCGTACCTGCAGACCCACAAGGCCGTCGCGAGTGTCCTGTATCCCGGCCTGGAGTCGCATCCCGGCCACGAGACCGCCGCGAAGCAGATGCGCCGCTTCGGCGGGATGGTGTCGTTCCGGGCGGCGGGTGGTCCGCAGCAGGCGATCGACATCTGCAACCGGACGAAACTGTTCGTGCTCGCGGAGTCACTGGGCGGAGTCGAGTCGCTGATCGAGCACCCGGGTCAGATGACACACCTGAGCGCCGCGGGCTCCCCGCTTGAAGTCCCCGCCGATCTCGTGCGACTGTCAGTCGGCATCGAGACCGTTGACGATCTGCTCGCCGATCTGGAGCAGGCGCTCGGCTAGGGTCCTTTCCGGACGGAGACCGTTGATGGACGAATTAACGACGACCTGGGTGGGCGCGACGGCGAAGCAGATCGCCCGCGCGGTCCGGCGCGGTGACGTGTCGGCCACCCAGATCGTCGCCGACCACCTCGAACAGATCTCGGTCACCGACCCGTCGCTGGAGGCGTTCCGGAGGGTGCGCGCGGGCGAGGCGATCGTCGAGGCGGAGCAGGTCGACGAGCAGGATGACCTGGCCAACCTGCCGCTGGCCGGGGTGCCGGTCGCCGTCAAGGAGAACACCCCGGTCGCGGGGCTGGCGACCTCGCAGGGCGCGGCGATCCGCTCGGCCGTCGCCGAAGAGGACCACGAGGTGGTGCGGCGGCTGCGCGGCGCGGGCGCGGTCGTGGTGGGCACCACCCGCATGCCGGAGCTGGGCCTGTGGGGGACCACGGACGGTCCGGACGGCGTCACCCGCAACCCGTGGGACCTGGACCGTACGCCGGGTGGCTCCTCCGGTGGCGCGGCCGCGGCCGTGGCGGCCGGGCTGGTGCCGATCGCGCACGGCACCGACGGCCTCGGCTCGGTCCGCATCCCGGCCGCCTGCTGCGGGTTGATCGGGCTCAAGCCGGGCAGCGGTGTCGTCCCGCGCGAGCTCGGCGTGGACGGCTGGTTCGGGCTGGTCGAGCACGGTCTGCTGGCCACCACGGTCGCGGACGCGGCGCTCGGGTTCAGCGTGCTGGCCGGGCGGCAGCCCGCGAAGCTGGTCGAGCCGGGGCGCCTGCGGGTCGGGGTCTCGCTGCGTTCGCCGGTCCTCGGGGTCCGCCCGGACGCGCCGAACCGCGAGGCGGTGTCCGTCGCGGCGCGGCTGCTCGGCGGCGCGGGACACGACACGGTGACCGCCGACCCGGTGTATCCGACCGCACTGAACCTGGCCGGTCTCGCGACGTGGTTCGCGGCCGCGTACCGGGAGGCCGAGGGTGCCGGGGTCGACCCGCAGGCGCTGCAGCCGCGGACCCGGCGGCATGTGCGGCTGGGCCGGTGGGCATGGCAGCGCGGATACGTCCGGCAGGAGCAGCGCGACGGGTGGCGGGCGCGCTCGATCCGGTTCTTCGCGGAGCACCGGGTGGATCTCCTGCTCACCCCGGCGCTGGCCGGGCCGCCCCCGGCCGCGGACGGCCACGCGGGGGCCCGGTGGGGCCGCAACGTGCTGACGAACCTGCGCTACGCGCCGTACGCGGCGCCGTGGAACGTCGCGGGCCTGCCCGCGATCGTGGTGCCCGTGGGGGTGCGCCCGGACGGGCTGCCGCTGGCGGTGCAGCTGGTCGGGCCGCCCGACTCCGAGCTGCTGCTGCTGGCGGTCGCGGGCCAGTTCGAGATGCGCAACCCGTGGCGGCGGCACGTGCTGGCGTAGGTCCCTGCTGAGCTGGGCGCGGCGCGAGCGGGAGATCCAGGCGCGCTGCCCGCCCGGATCGGGAGCCGCTCGCGGGTGTCGTCGGCGACGGGGTAGCCAACTGCGCCACGGACCGGCCGTGCGGGATCGGCGCGACCGGTGGCAGGATTCGAGCCATGACCGGTGGCATGGACCTGCTGGAACTCGCGGACGTCGAGGCCGCGCGCACGCTGCTCATGGGCGTGGTGCGGCGTACCCCGCTGGTGCGTTCCGGGCCGCTGACCCGGATGATCGGGCAGCCCACCTGGCTCAAGTGCGAGCACCTGCAGCGCGCGGGGGCGTACAAGGTGCGCGGCGCGTACACCCGGATCGCGCGGATGCCGGAGGCCGAGCGCGGGCGCGGGGTGGTGGCCGCCAGCGCGGGCAACCACGCTCAGGGGGTGGCCCTGGCCGCCGGGCTGCTGGGCATCCGCGCCACGGTCTTCATGCCGGAGGGCGCGCCGCTGCCGAAGGTGTCCGCCACCAAGGGGTACGGCGCCACGATCGAGTACGCGGGCACCAGCGTCGACGACGCCCTGGTCGCCGCGCGGGCGTTCGCGGAGGAGACCGGCGCGGTCTTCATTCACCCGTTCGACCACCCGGATGTGATCGCCGGGCAGGGCACGGTCGGCCTGGAGATCCTGGAGCAGTGCCCGGAGGTGGGCACGATCGTGACCTCGATCGGGGGCGGTGGGCTCATCTCGGGGGTCGCGGTGGCGGTCAAGGCGCTGCGCCCGGACGTACGGATCGTCGGGGTGCAGGCGGCCGGCGCGGCCGCGTACCCGCCGTCGCTGGCCGCCGGTGCCCCGGTGAAGCTGGACCGGTGCGCCACGATCGCGGACGGCATCGCGGTGCAGCGGCCGGGGGACCTGACGTTCGCGCATGTCAGCAAGCTGGTCGACGACGTCGTCACGGTCACCGACGAGGAGCTGTCCGCGGCGCTGCTGGTGCTGCTGGAACGGCACAAGCAGGTGGTGGAGCCCGCCGGTGCCGCCGCGGTGGCCGCCCTGCTCAGCGGCGCGGTGGCGGCGGAGCCGCCGGTGGTGGCGGTGCTGTCCGGCGGCAACATCGACCCGATGCTGCTGCTGCGGGTGATCGAGCACGGTCTGGCGTCCGCGGGCCGGTTCCAGCGGCTCTCGGTGCGTACTTCCGACCAGCCGGGGGAGCTGGCCCGGCTGCTCGGCGAGATCGCGAAGACCCGGGCGAACATCGTCGACGTGCTGCATTCCCGGCAGAACCCGCGCCTGGCCTTCGGGGAGGTGGAGGTGCAGCTGTCGGTGGAGACCCGGGGGCCGGACCACTCGGCGGCACTGATCGCCGCGCTACGGGATGCCGGGTACGCCGTGGCGCTGTCCGGCACCCCGTAGGTGGTCTGTGGCGGTCAGCCGCCGAACGGCTCGAACGTGACGATTGTCACCTTGATGTCGGACCCGCTCGGGGCGGTGTACGTGACGGTCTGACCCGGCCCGGCCCCGAGGATGGCCTTGCCCAGCGCGGACTCGGGGCTGTACACCGTCAGGTCGGTGGTCGAGGAGATCTCGCGGGAGCCCAGCAGGAACGTCTCCGTGTCCGTCTGGTCGTCGTCGAAGTAGATCGTGACGACCGTGCCCGGGGCGACCTTGTCCGCCGTCGGTGCTTCGCCGACCTGCGCGGTGCGCAGCAGTTCCTGCAGTTGGCGGATCCGGAACTCCTGCTTGCCCTGCTCCTCGCGGGCGGCGTGGTAGCCGCCGTTCTCGCGCAGGTCACCCTCCTCACGACGCGCGTTGATCTCCGCGGCGATCACGGGCCGACCGGCGATCAGCGCGTCGAGTTCTGCCTGCAAGCGGTCGTGGGCGTCCTGGGAGAGCCAGGTCCGCGACGCTTCTGAACTGGACACAGACGATCTCCTTGAGGTGTGAGGCAAGGGAACTGAGCGAATCACCAAGCTTACCAGCGGTGTGCGTGCCGACCGGATTGTTGGATCTTGCCCGATTCGGGGCCCCCGGCGACAGGGGGTCAGCCGGGCGGCTGACAGTGCAGCACCTCACCGACGTACGCCCGGGCCGTCGTGTCGACGGTCTCGGCGGCGCGGATCGTGGTGGCGTCGCCCGTGGCCGCGACGGTCACCGTGCGCTGCCCCACCTCGCGCCCGTCGTACGCCCGGGCGCGCAGCGCGCAGCTGGCCGAGCCGCCGGGCGGCACCCGGACGGTGAACTCGATCGTGATGCGGGAGTCGGTGACGCCGGTCCAGCGCACGATCTGGGCGTCGTAGTCCGGATCGCCGTACTGGCGGTACAGGCGTAGGGACAGTGCCACCGAGGCCGCGATCACGACGGCCGCCACGAGCACCGGCAGGAACCGGCGGCGCCGCCCGTCGCGCCGCCGCCCGTAGCGGCCCGGGGGGAACGCCGGGGCTGTGGCGTGCGTCTCGCTCACCGTGTTACGTCTCCTGCAACAGTTGTCAGTGGTATCGGCCAGAATGACAACGTCAATCTTCGCAGCCGGTCCGGAGCCAGACGGCTGCGGGGCTGGAGTGCGGCGGCCCGGTCGAGGGAGAAACCAGTGGCTGAGCAGTTGCGTCTGATGGCGGTGCACGCGCACCCCGACGACGAGTCCAGCAAGGGTGCCGCCACGATGGCGCGCTACGTCGACGAGGGTGTCGAGGTGCTGGTCGCCACGTGTACGGGCGGTGAGCGCGGCAGCGTACTCAACCCGAAGATGGACCGCCCCGAGGTGTGGGCCGACATCGCGAACATCCGCCGCCGGGAGATGGACCGGGCCCGGGAGATCCTCGGGGTGCGCCAGGCGTGGCTCGGCTTCGTCGACTCGGGGCTGCCCGAGGGCGACCCGCTGCCCCCGCTGCCCGAGGGGTGCTTCGGACTGATGGATCCGGTGGTGGCCGCAGAGCCGCTGATCAAGCTGATGCGCGAGTTCCGCCCGCACGTCGTGACGACCTACGACGAGAACGGCGGCTACCCCCACCCCGACCACATCATGTGCCACAAGGTCACCGTGGCCGCCTTCGACCGGGCCGGTGACCCGGAGGTCCACCCCGAGCTGGGCGCGCCGTGGCAGCCGCTGAAGCTCTACTACAACTCCGGCTGGACCCGGGCGCGGATGCTGGCGCTGCACGAGGGGATGCTGGCGGCCGGCCTGGAGTCGCCGTACGCGGAATGGCTGGAGAAGTGGCACGACCGGCCGGACCGGGGCGACAAGATCACCACCCGGGTCGAGTGCGGTGAGTTCTTCGAGATCCGCGACGACGCGCTGCGGGCGCACGAGACCCAGGTCGATCCGGACGGCTTCTGGTTCCACGTCCCGCTGGAGATGCAGCAGAAGGTCTGGCCGACCGAGGACTTCGAGCTGGCCCGATCGCTGGTCGACAGCCCGATCCCGGAGTCCGACCTGTTCGCGGGGGTCCGGGAGACGGTCGAGACCCACTGAGCCGGTGGCGTACGGTTGAGCTGTGAACATCGTGGTTTCGGTCAACAACTTCGGCGACACCCGCTCCGGCGGGCTCGCAGGGCCGATGGGCCTGTTCATCATCGTGTTGATGATCGTCGCCACGGTCCTGCTCATCCGAAACATGAACAAGCGCATCAAGCGCCTGCCCGACGCGTTCGGCGACGCGGAGGCGGCCCGCCGGGACGCCGAGATCGCGCGCCTCGACGCCGACCTTGAGTTGCCCGCGGCCGAGCCGGTCCGCCCGGGCGGGGACGGCGGCGATCGCGCCAAGGCGCCCGACCCCGCGCCCGGTCAGCAGCCACCCGCCGCAGACGGCCCGTCCTGAGAGCGTCCCGCCCGGCTGTGATCGTTCGCCGGGTCCGGTGTGTGTGGACGGTGTCAAGTGGATCCGATCGGCCGACCGGTCGATCTCGTCCGGTCTGAACATCGACAACGGTCCGTCGTCAACCCCTGTTGCGTTCATCGGGATTGGCTTAGCCTTCCGCCGGGGGCTTTTGTGTCCCTCGACCCTGCGCGGAAGGGGGCGCCGAATGCCGACCACTTTCCGCCGACGCCTTGATCCACTACAGATGCACGTGCAATCGCGTGTTCCGGCGGCCACCCGGAGTGACGCATGATCGCCTCGTCGGCGCTGGCCCAGGCCGTCCGGCCCGGCGCGCCGGGATCCGGCGGCCGCAGGTCCGGCCGCCCCCGCGCCGTACGCGTCTGGACCGCGGCCGTGGTCGCGACCGCGCTGGTCGTCGCGGTGCTGGCCGCACTGCTGCCCGTCCACCGCCCGCCCGGCGCCCCCTTCACGCCCGTCACCGGCACCGTGCTCGCGGCGGCGGCCGTGGCCGCGGGCCAGCTCACCCGGCTGCGCTTCCGGCTCGGCGGCGCGGTCGTCAGCCTCTCCTGGGGCGAGGCCGCCATGGTCGTCGGGTACGCGGTCGCCCCCACCGGGCGGCTCCCGGCGGCCGTCTTCGTCGGCGCCGCGAGCGCCTGGGCCCTCATGTCGTGGCTCGACGACCACCGTCGCCACATCGAGATCCTGCACCTGGCCGGGTCGCTCACGCTGGGCGCCGCCGCAGGGGCCGCGGTCACCACCGCGGTCGCCGGATCCGCGGGCCTACAGACCGCCCGCTTCCAGGCGGCCCTCGTCGCCGGTGCCTTCTGCTATCTCGCGGTCACCTTCGCGCTGGCCGTGCTCACCCTCGCGCTGCGCCGCGACGCGCCCGCCAGGCAACTCGTCGCCCGCGCGCTGCACGCCAAGGCGCCCATGGCCGTCGGCAACGTCGTGGTCGGCCTGGCCGCCGTGTTCGTGCTGGTGCGTGGGCCGATCTGGCTGCTGTCGTTCGCACCCGCGCTGTGGCTGCTGCAACGCACCTACCGCTACCACCTGCGGGCCGCGCAGGAGCGGCGGATCTGGGCCGCGTTCGCGCGGGCCACGGCCGCGCTGCCGGGGGCCTCGGAGGCCGAGGTGGCCCACGCCGGTATCGACGGTGCCCTCGACGTGTTCGACGCCCGGCGGGTCGAGATCGAGGTGCACCTGCCCGAGGGCGGCCATCGCCGTTACACCGGCGACGGGCCCGGCCCCGAGGTGGTCGCCGACGGGCTGCCCGGGCCCGTCATCACCCGGTCCATGGCCGTCGCCGGGATCCCCGTGGGCGAACTGACCGTGTGGCTGGCCGAGCCCACCCTGCCGGCGGGCCGCGACGAACTGGCGGTGTCCGCGTACGGCGACGCGCTGGCCGGGGCGCTGCACGGCGCGGCGGGACGGGAGCGGTTGACCGCGCTCGAGGCCCGGGCCGCGTACGAGGCGGTGCGTGACCCGCTCACCGGGCTCACCAACCGGGCCGCGTTGCTGGCCGAGACGAACGCGCTGCTGCGCACGGTGGACCGGGACCGGCACGTCGCCCTGCTGCTGCTCGACCTCAACGACTTCCGCGAGGTCAACGCCACCCTGGGCTACCGGGCGGGCGACGACGTGTTGCGGGTGGTCGCCCAGCGGATGCTCGACCTGGCCCGCGAGGACGACGTGGTGGCCCGCCTCGGCGACGACGAGTTCGCGGTGCTGCTGCCGACCGTGAGCACGCCGTCCGACGCGGCGACCCCGCTGCACGAGGCGCCGCCGCCGCTGTCGCAGGCCCTGCGCCGCGCCCGAGAACTGGTCGAACAACTCGCCGCCCCGATGGTTGTCGGCGGGGTCCGGCTGGCGGTGGAGGGGGCGGTCGGGGTCGCGGTGGCCACGGCCGGCTCCGCGGACCTCGCCGAGCTGCTGCGCCGGGCGGCCGTCGCCCTCAAGCAGGCCAAGCAGCTGCGGGTCGGCGTCGCGACGTACGACAGCAGCCGCGACGCCAGCAGCACCGACCACCTCGCGCTGCTGGCCGAGCTGCGCGATGCCCTGACGGCCGACGACCAGATCGTGCTCGCCCTGCAACCGGCCGTCGACCTGGCCAGCGGCGCACCGGTCGGGGTGGAGGCGCTGACCCGCTGGCGGCATCCCCGGCGCGGCCCGCTCACTCCGGCCGCGTTCATCGCCGCGGTCGAGCACAGCGAACTGCTCGGCCCGTTCACCCGGTACATGCTGGACCGTTCCCTGGCCGCCGCGGCCGGATGGATCGCCGCGGACATCGACGTGCCGGTCTCCGTCAACGTCTCGGCCCGGAGCCTGCTCGACCCCACCTTCCCGAGCCAGGTCGCGGACGCCCTGCGCCGGCACGTGGTGCCTGCCCGGCACCTGGTCCTGGAGATCACCGAGACCGTGGCGATCAGCGACCTGGAGATCGTCGACGAGGTGCTGGCCGCCCTGCGCGAGACCGGGGTGCAGCTGTCGGTCGACGACTTCGGCACCGGCTTCTCTTCGCTGGCGTTCCTCACCCGGGTGGCCATCGACGAACTCAAGGTGGACCGGTCCTTCGTGGACGAGATGATCGACTCCCCGGCGGCGGAGGCGGTGGTCCGGGGCGCGGTCGAGCTGGGCGGGCGGTTGCACGCCCGGGTCGTCGCCGAGGGGGTGGAGACCGCCGAGCAGCGGGCGGCCCTGCTGGCCCTGGGGTGCGTGTCGGCGCAGGGCTACCACTTCTGCCAGCCGATGCCTCCCGACAAGATCGTCGGCACGCTGCACCGCCTCGGGGAGGCGGCCACCCAGGCCAAGATCGTCCCGCTTCGCGCCGACGACGCCTCCTGACGCTGGCGCCTGCGGTAGGCGCGGTTGCTCAGACGGCCATGGCCACGAGGATGAGGATCAGGCCCACGAACACCAGGACCACGCAGAGACCTGCGGCGAGGATTGCGCGCAGCACCTCCCACACTGGTTGGACGGCCTGCCATAGGAGGGTGAGCGCGACAATCAGGCTGAGCGCCGCGGCCAGCACGAGCGTGTTGCGTGGGGTCTGGTCAGCCTGTGTCAGTAGTGCCGACGGTACTAGGCTCTGCATGTAGCCCGTCCTCTCGATGGTTCCGAAGCCGTCCCGGGGTGGGTGACACAGAGGCACCTCGGTGGCAGCCGGGGTGCCTCATCGATGAGTGCCTATCTCTTCCTTTGAGTGTCAGCGGCACGTACCCCCGGTGGCAATTGCCACGCACCTGTTTGACAAACTGTCCTTTGCCGTCATCTGTATTGCCAGAAGGCTTCTTGCCACGTGGCTTTCTGACATAAGGTCGATTGAGGTCAGTGGAAGGTGGACGCGGTGCCGCAGCGCAGCAGCCCGACCGTCAGGCGACGGGAGCTGGGAGCCTTGCTGCGCGGTTACCGCGAAGCCAGGCGGCTTACCGCCTTGCAGGCCGCGGAGGCGATCGAGGTGAGTCCCTCGATGATCAGCCGGCTGGAGAACGCCCAGCGGCAGCCCGTCATCATCTACGTGCGCGAGCTGTGCCGTCTCTATGAACTGGACGAACCCACGACGGAGCGTCTGGTCCGGATGGCCCGCGAGAGCCGAGAAGAAGGCTGGTGGCAGCGCTACGACCTGGAGTCGCCGACCGCGACATACCTGAGCCTGGAAGCCGCTGCCACGCAGATCCGCGCGTTCGAGAACTACGCGTTCCCTGGTCTGTTGCAAACTAGGGAGTATGCGGAGGTCGTCGTGCAGACGCTCCGAGGCTATCTGCCCGATGAACAGATCACCCAAACGATTGACTCGCGCGTCGCCCGCCAGAAGATCCTGGCCGGTGACGGGGCGGTACAGTTTCACGCGATCGTCGGGGAAACCGCCCTGAACCAGCAGGTCGGTGGAGCCGAGGTCATGGCCGCTCAAATCCGAAATGTCCTAGTTGCATGCGAACGTCCGAACGTCACGGTGCAGATTCTGGAGTTCTCCGTGGGCGCTCACCCGGCGATGGACGGCCCTTTCACGGTGATGAGCTTCGCCGAGGAGCACATGGGTCCTGTCGTCTACGCCGAGGGGCCACTGGGTCAGATCTTCCAGGACAGCGCCGCCGAGGTCGACCGACGTCTCGAGGTCTTCACGGCGCTGTCCGAGCTGGCGGCGAGTCCGGACGTTTCGCAGTCCCTGCTCCGGGCCCGGCTGTAGGCCGGGTTCCCGAGAAAAGACTCGAGGAAGTTCCCATGACTACGCCCGAATTTGACCGGACCGAGCTGGCCTGGCGGATCTCGTCTCGCAGCCTCGGCGGCAACTGCGTCGAGGTGGCGCCCGCCGGTTCTCTCATTGCCGTCCGTCACTCGCGCCGGCCTGACGCGGAGATGATCCTCTACACGCGGGCAGAGTTCGCCGCCTTCGTCGAGGGGGCGAAGGCCGGTGAGTTCGACGACCTGACCTGACCGCGCCGGCTGTCCGCCGGCCGCGCGGATCGGCCGGCGGACAGCGCGGCGGGACGGCCGGTGGTGACCTGCCGCGCGAGGGCCCGTCAAGCACGCCGTGGGCGCGTCATCGCCGTACCTGTGAGAGGGTTGTTCCGTGAACCGGCTCGGTAGCGCGACCTCGCCCTACCTCCTGCAGCACGCCACCAACCCCGTGGACTGGTGGCCGTGGGCGGAGGAAGCGTTCGCCGAGGCCAAGCGGCGTGATGTCCCGGTGCTGATCTCGGTGGGGTATGCGGCCTGCCACTGGTGTCACGTCATGGCGCACGAGTCGTTCGAGGACGATGAGGTCGCCGCGCTCGTCAACGACGGCTTCGTGGCGATCAAGGTGGACCGTGAGGAACGCCCCGACGTCGACGCGGTCTACATGACCGCCACCCAGGCGATGACCGGGCAGGGCGGCTGGCCCATGACGGTCTTCGCCACCCCGGAGGGCGAGCCGTTCTTCTGCGGCACGTACTTTCCGAAGGCCGCCTTCCTGCGGCTGCTCGCCTCGGTCCGCGCCGCCTGGCAGGAGCGGCGCGAGGAGGTGCTCAAGCAGGGTGCCGCGGTGGTCCAGGCGATCGGCCGCGCCAACCCGGCAGGCGCCACGAGCGCGCCGCTCACGGCGGAGCTGCTGGACACCGCGGCCAAGCGGCTCACCACCGAGCACGACCGACAGTACGGCGGGTTCGGCGGCGCGCCGAAGTTCCCGCCCCACTTGGCCCTGCTGTTCCTGCTGCGCCACCACCAGCGCACCGGCTCCGCCGAGTCCCTGGAGATCGTCCGGCACACGTGCGAGCAGATGGCCCGCGGCGGCATCTACGACCAGCTGGCCGGCGGTTTCGCCCGGTACGCGGTGGACCAGACCTGGACCGTGCCGCATTTCGAGAAGATGCTCTACGACAACGCCCTGCTGCTGCGCGTCTACACCCAGCTCTGGCGGCTCACCGGCGACGAGTTCGCCCGGCGGATCGCCGACGAGACCGCCGCGTTCCTGCTGCGCGACCTGGGCACCAAGCACGGCGGGCTGGCGTCCGCCCTGGATGCCGACACCGACGGTGTCGAGGGCCGCACGTACGCGTGGACGCCCGCGCAGCTGACCGAGGAGCTGGGGGAGCAGGACGGCGCCTGGGCCGCCGACCTGTTCCGGGTCACGGAGGCGGGCACGTTCGAGCACGGCACCAGCGTGCTGGTGCTCGGCCGCGACATCGACGCCGCCGACCCGGAACTGGTGGCGCGCTGGCGCGACGTACGTTCCCGGCTGTTGACCGCCCGCGCCGCCCGGCCGCAGCCCGCCCGCGACGACAAGGTGGTGGCGGCGTGGAACGGCCTCGCCGTCACCGCCCTCGCCGAACACGGCACCCTGACCGGCGCCACCGCCTCGACCGCGGCCGCGATCGAGCTGGCCGAGGTGCTCGCCGACCGCCACCTCGTCGACGGACGGCTGCGCCGGGTCTCGCGCGACGGCGTGGTCGGCGCCCCGGCCGGGGTGCTGGACGACTACGGGTTGGTGGCGGAGGCGTTCTGCGCGGTGCACCAGATCACCGCGGACGGGCGCTGGCTGACGCTCGCCGGGCAACTGCTGGACGTGGTGCTGGCCCGCTTCGGCGCGCCCGGCGGCGGCTTCCACGACACCGCGGACGACGCCGAACAGCTGGTCACCCGGCCCGCGGACCCCACGGACAACGCCACCCCGTCCGGGCTGGCCGCCGCCTGCGCCGCCCTCATTTGCTACGCCGCACTGAGCGGCGAGACCCGGTACCGGGAGGCGGCCGACGCCGCCCTGGCCACGGTCGGGCGGGTGATCGGCGGGCATCCACGCTTCGCCGGATACTCGGCCGCCGCGGCCGAGGCGGCCCTCGCGGGACCGTACGAGATCGCGATCGCCACCACCGGCCCGGCCACCGACCCGCTGGTCGCGGCGGCGCACCGGCACGCCCCGCCGGGCACCGTCGTCGTCGTCGGGGAACCGGACCGACCCGGGGTGCCGCTGCTGGCCGACCGGCCGCTTGCAGGCGGGGTCACCACCGCGTACGTGTGTCGGGGTTTCGTGTGTGACCTGCCCGTCACCAGCGAGGCTGAGCTGCTCGCCCGACTCGCGAGGTGAGCCGGCTGCTCGCTACGCTGGCGCCGACATGGATACCAGAACCGGTCTGCCCGTAGTCGGCATGGTGGGCGGGGGCCAGTTGGCCCGCATGACGCACCAGGCCGCCATCTCCCTCGGCCAGTCGCTGCGCGTGCTCGCCGAGTCACCCGACGACAGCGCCGCCCAGGTCATCGCGGACGTGCGGATCGGCACCCACACCGACCTCGCGGCCCTGCGCGAGTTCGCGAAGGACTGCGACGCGGTCACCTTCGATCACGAGCATGTGCCCACCGAGCACATCGCCGCGTTGGAGGCCGAAGGCGTCCGGATCTACCCCGGTTCGGCGGCCCTGGTGTTCGCGCAGGACAAGGGGAAGATGCGGGAGAAGCTGGCCGAACTGGGCTCCCCGGTGCCGCGGTGGCGGCCGGTGACCGACGCCGCCGACCTCGCCGCGTTCGCCGCCGAGACCGGCTGGCCGGTCGTCGCGAAGGCCACCCGCGGCGGGTACGACGGCAAGGGCGTCTGGGTGCTGTCCTCGCCGGACGAGGCGCAACGACTGGTCGACACCGGCACCCCGCTGATCGTCGAGGAGAAGGTGCCGCTGCGCCGCGAGCTGGCCGCGCTCGTGGCGCGGTCGCCGTACGGGCAGGTCGCCGCGTACCCGGTGGTCGAGACCGTGCAGCGCGACGGGATCTGCGTCGAGGTGCTGGCCCCCGCACCCGATCTCAGCGATGAGCGGGCCGTGGCCGCGCAGCAGCTGGCGATCGACCTCGCCCACGCGCTCGGTGTGGTCGGGCTGCTGGCGGTCGAGCTGTTCGAGACCGACGCCGGGATCGTCGTCAACGAGCTGGCCATGCGCCCGCACAACTCCGGGCACTGGAGCATCGAGGGCGCCCGCACCTCGCAGTTCGAGCAGCACCTGCGGGCCGTGCTGGACTACCCGATGGGCTCGACCGCGCTGACCGCCCCCGCCGTGGTGATGGCGAACGTGCTGGGCGGCCCGTCCGGCGGCATGTCGATCGACGAGCGGCTGCACCACCTGTTCGCGGCCGACCCCGGCGCGCGGGTGCACTTCTACGGCAAGCAGGTCCGCCCCGGCCGCAAGATCGGCCACGTGACCGTGCTCGGCGACGACATGACCGAGGTGCGCGCCCGGGCCGCGCGCGCCGCCCGATGGCTGCAGGAAGGCAAGTAGATGGCACCCCGCGTCGGCATCATCATGGGCAGCGACTCCGACTGGCCCACGATGGAGGCGGCCGCGGTCGCCCTCGCCGAGTTCGACGTCCCGTTCGAGGTGGGGGTCGTGTCCGCGCACCGCACCGTCCGCAAGATGGTCACGTACGCGGAGACCGCCGCCGACCGGGGCCTGCAGGTGATCATCACCGGTGCCGGTGGGGCCGCCCACCTGCCCGGGATGGTGGCGGCGCTGACCCCGCTGCCGGTCATCGGGGTGCCGGTGCCGCTCAAGCACCTCGACGGCATGGACTCGCTGCTGTCCATCGTGCAGATGCCTGCCGGGGTGCCCGTCGCGACCGTGTCGATCGGCGGGGCGCGCAACGCGGGCCTGCTGGCCGTCCGGATCCTGGGTGCCTCGGACGAGGGACTGCGCAAGCGGATGGCGGAGTTCCAGGCCGGGCTGGAGCAGCTCGTGGCCGAGAAGGACGAGGCCCTCCGCAACCGTCTGATGTCCTGACCCGCGTCCCCCCGGATCTCCCTGACCCGTCAGCCTCTCCGCGAGGCTGACCTGGCGCGGCCGGGGCCGGTGAACAACGCGCCCGGTCAGGACGCGGCCCGTCAGCGGAGGCGGACCAGGGCGCCGCGCAGGCGTTCCTGGGTGCGGCGGCGGTTCTCGTTCGTGGCGCCGAGGAACAGCAGCCCGACGCCGAGCGGCACCAGCACCAGCCACGGGCCGACCAGCGTCACCGCGAAGTGCAGCGCCGCGATCGCCGTGACGACCGCGCCGACCACCACCGGGGCCTGCTGGCGCATCCGGGAGCCGATGATGAGCGTCACCACCGCGCCGAGCAGCAGCATCAGCTCCCGCAGGTCGCCCGCGTCGGTGGCCAGCACGATGCCCGTGGTCGGCACGAACGCGGCCAGCAGCGACGGCCCGTACGCGGCCCAACTGCTCAGCTCGGGCCGCATCCGCACCTCCAGCACCCCCACGAGAAGGGCCAGTGCCGCGAACGGCAGCGTGTACGCCTCCGGCAGTGCCACGTCCGCCAACGTCATGAACAGCCACCAGCCGACGACCTCGAACCCGACCGCCAGCCAGAACAGCGTCCGCCGGTTGGCCGTGGTGCGCCCCGGCCGGGACGCGGCCAGGCCCAGTACGGCGCCCCAGGCGGCCAGCAGCGCGGCGAGGTGACGGGGGGAGTTGAGGGCCAGCGCGCCGGCCAGCAGGGCTGACGCGTACCCGCTCCATTCGACCGTGGCGGCCTCGCGGGCCGCCTCGGGGCGGCCGAGCCAGGGCAGGGTGGCTTCCAGGATCAGCAGCGCCGCGCCCACGGTGAGCACGCCGAACGCCGCCCAGGCCGGGGTGAGTCCGGCCACGAGCGCCACGGTGAGCACGAAGAACTGGGCCATCACGGCAGCGAACAGCCAGCCCAGGATGCGGGCGTGCGCGGTACGCCCGGCCATCGCCCCGACCAACCCGACCCCCACGGCGCTGCCCAGCGTGAACAGGGTCAGCCGTTGGGTGGCGAGGCTGCCTGCCAGGCCGGCACCGCCCGCCAGCAGGCCGATGACGAAGACGATCGTCCGGGTGGTGCCCAGCAATGTCCGCCGCGCCGCCACGGGCGGCGGGGTCAGGGCGAGCCCCAGCATCGAGATGGTGAACACCACGAGCGCGGCCATGGTGGACGCGGGCCACGCCGCGTTCAGGCCGATCGGCGCGATGAGCAACGTGATCGCGAGCCCGGGCAGCACCACCGGGACGGACTCGGCCGGGCGCCCGCCGAACCCGGTGGCGGCCAGCGCGGCCGCGACCGTGAGCAGCACCGCGGCGAGCACAGCGGTGGCGTCCACGTTGCCCTGGGTCGGGTCGGTCAGGGCGGTGACCGGCCCCTGCCAGATCGCGTCCAGCTGCTTCAACGGGTCGACCAGCGCGCCCTTCAGCGCCGGGGCCAGCGAGATCAGGGCCAGCACGGTGGGCACTAGGGCGACCGCCACCGCGCCGGTGGCCGGGTCGACGAGCCAGCGTCCGCGCAGCCCGCTGGGCCGGGCCGAGGTCCAGCGGGGGCGCGCGTAGCCACGGCGGTCGGTCCAGAAGTTCGTGGGGGCGACCGTGATGCCGGGCGCCGGCGTGGCCCCGCGCAGCAGTTCCGCGAGAACGCCGAGCAGGGCGGCCGTCGCGGCGTACAGGGCGGTCCGGTAACCCACCGGCAGCGACACGAACGCCGTGATCGTGGCGCCGCCGACCAGGCCGATCGTGGCCCAGGGCAGGTACTGCGGGATCCAGCGGGCGACCAGCGCCAGCACCGCGAGGCAGAGGCAGGACCCGGCCAGCGCGGCGGTCAGCACTACCGGCGCCGAACGGCCCTGCCCGGCGGCGATCGCGGCCAGCAGGCCCGGCGCGGCCAGCAGCACCGACGCCGTGGCGGCCCCGCCGATCTGGGCGCGGTGCCGGGGCATACCGGTGTCGTCGCGGGCGAGCGCGAGCTCCTCGTCGACCACCTCGGCGCGCGGCCAGTCCGGCGTGTCCGCCCGGATCGATCCCGTGGCCGCGTGACCGGGGGAGGCCGGCGGGTACACGGCTTCCCCGGCGTAGTCGTTCGCCGTCCCGTCCGGGTCGGTGGACGACGTCCCGGTGAGCGGCACGTCCGTGCGGCACAGCGTGGCGACCACGAGACCGATCAGGACGACGAAGCCCAGGGCGACCGCGGTGGACCAGGGCCGGACCAGTCCCACGGCGACGAAATGCACTGCGACCGCGGCGGCCACCCCGGCCCGGGCCATCGCCGCCCGGGGATCGGTGGCGGCCACCGCGCCGATCCCGTACGCCAGCGCCACCGCCCCGCCCACCAGCAGCGGCGCCCACCACGGCAGGCCGAAGCAGGCCGGTGCCCCGATCGTGGCGATCGCCGCCGCCCCGGCCGCGATGTCGTACGACAGCGGGCGGGGCAGTGCCGCCGCCGCGGCCATCGCCACCAGCACGAGGGTGATCGGCGCCTGCCATGCCCCGGCCGGTGGAACGGGTGAATGGTGGGTCAGGTCGGATGCCCACACCGGGCCCGGCGCGGCGATGACCCGGAGCCCCGCGCTGAGCGCCTGCCACGCGGCGATCCCGCCGACCACCGCCCCGGCCAGCCCGAGGCCGCGGACCGGACCGCGCCGCCAGTCCTCCGGCAGCGCCCGCACCCCCAGGGCCACGACCAGCACCACCAGGCCCGCGACGACGAGCGGGGCGTGCGGGAACGCCAGGGCCGTGACCCGGGCCAGCGCACCGCAGATGGCCACAGTGGCCGCGGCCGCCGCGATGTCGGGGCCGTCGAGCATGCGGTCGGCGCGCCGCCCGGAGTCGATGGACCTGGCGAAGAAGAGCAGGCCCGCGGCCGTCAGCAGCAGGGCGCCCACCCACACATCGGGTGGGGTGGCGCCCGGGGCGAGGATCGCGGCGAGCGCGAGCGCGACCGCGCCCAACCCGGTGCCGACCGTCAGGGGCAGGCTGATTTCGCGCCGCGCCACCTGGAACACCGCCGCATACGTCAGGGTCCCGGCGACCGCGAGGAAACCGAGCGCGAGCGCGGGAACGGTCACGGCCTCGGTGGCGGGTGGCCCGTCGCCCCGGTCGTGCATCGCCAGCACGGCCGTCACCGCCGCGCCCGGCAGCGCCAGAGCGGCCGCGGCGGCCGCCCAGTCGCCGACCAGCCACGCGTACCGCGACACGGGCACCTGACGGGCCCCGATAGCGGTCATCATCCCCGCGCCGGCGAGCGCGGTCAGTACCGCGGCGGTCAGCCAGGACGCGCTGAGCGCGGCGGCCGCGCCGAACAGTCCCACCACGCCGGCGGCGGTGATGTGCGCGATCGCGATGCGCCGGGTGCGCGCCGCCAGACCCGCGGCCCCCAGCCCGATCGCCGCGAGCACCAGCGGCCACGGCGCCTGCGCCCACGGCAGACCGAGCGATGCCGGTACGGCCAGCGCGGTCACCGCGATGCCCGCCACCGCACCCTCGTGCCGGATGTCGGCGGGCAGCGCGACCGCGGCCGCGACCGTGACCAGGAGGGCGCTGAGCGCCAGCAGCCACCCGGCGGGGGCGGCCTGCGCGATGGCCTCGGCGTACCCGGCCGTGTCGGCGTGCCACACCGGCCGGGCCGCCTGCACCGGGGCCAGCGCGGCACGCAACGCGTCCAGGGCCACGAACAGCCCGACCATCGTGAGCGCGCCCGCGGAGGCCAGCTGCGGACCGCGCCGGACCTCCTCGGGGACCCGGTGGACCGCGAGGCCCGTGACCGCTACGGCGGCGGCGGCCACGGCGAACATCCACGGCGGTGAGGCGACGTCCGCGACGCGGGCGCAGGCCGCGATGACCGCGAGAGTGAGCACCCCGCCTGCGACGTTGCGCGCGGTGACGTTGTCGAGGAGCCGGGCCGCGGCCGCCGCGACGGCGGCGGCCAGCACCAGGACGATGCCGGAGCGTACGGCGTCCGCGACCGTGTCGGCGCTGATCAGGGCGGCGCCCGCGTAGATCAAGGCGCCGGTGACCGCGGCCCAGAGCAGGGCGTACGTGAGCTCGCGCAGCCACCCGCCCGACGACGGCGTGGCGGGCTGGCCCACCGGAGCGGGGCCGGTGGTGGCCGGGTCGGCTTCGGGGAACAGCCAGGCCGGCGCCCAGTGCAGGCGGCTTGGGCTGGCGAGGGCCCCGATGATCAGATCCGGTTCCTCCGGCCGGGACTCCGGACGCGGCGGCGCGTCGCCGGTCGGCTCGGCCTGATCCGGTGCGGTGGATCCCGCGGCCGCGCCGGAAGCCGCCTGGCCCGTGCCCGCCGGCTCGGCACCGCCCGGTCCCGCGTTGCCAGGTCCCGCGTTGCCAGGTCCCGCGTTGCCAGGTCCCGCGTTGCCAGGTCCCGCGTCGCCGGGTCCGGGCTCGGCCGCGTCCGGTGCGCTCGCGCCCGCCGGGCGGGGGGCGGCGTCGCGGCCGGTGAAGTCGGTGGCTCCGGCGGCCCTGGCGGCCCTGGCGTCCGTCGACTGGCGACCGCCCGGGACCAGCCGGCTCAGCAGCGGCCAGTGCGGCAGCAGCGGCCCGCTCCGGATGACCGTGGTGAGCAGCAGCAGGTCGATGATGGCGACCGCGGTCAGGGCCACCCCCCAGCCGGCCGGGCTCTCGATCGCCGGGTACGCCAGCAGCGGTGCGACCGGCTGCAACGCGACGACCGTGCCGTAGCGGGGGGCGCTGAGCCGGGTGCTGCCGGCGTACACGAAGGCGGCCACCGCGGTGATCGCGAACGTGATGCCGAGGTAGAGCGAGACCGGGACGGCGTGGCCGCCGACCAGCGCGCTGCCGTGCAGCGCGTAGATCGACATTGGCAGCAGCACCAGGCCGACCGCGGCGACCGTCTCGCCGGTCGAGGTCAGACCGCGCTGGGCGATGCGCGGAGCGACGTACAGCGCGGCGGCGGCGGCGAGCCCGAGAACCAGGGCGCGGGCGATCGAATTGCTGACCGCGACGCCCGCGAAGACGACCGCGGCCACGCCCAGCAGCAGGGCCCCGAGGCCGAGCAGGATGTTCTGCACCGACTGGGTGGAGGTCTCCGGGGGGTGCTCGTGCGGGTGCTCCAGGTGCGGGGTGCGCGGGGGCGGCCCCGGATGCTCGGTGGACGGGGGGCTGTCGAGCACGGCGGTGCGCCCGTCGCCGCCCGGCCGGGCTCTGCGGCCCGCCCCGGCATACGCGCTCCCTGCCCCGGCCCGGGTGGTGGCCGCCCCGCCGGTGGTGGGCGCGGGTCGCGGGCCGGGCCCCGGCTGAGCACCGGGCGCACGGGATCCCGGGTGCGGTGGCCCGCCCACGCCCGGCGGCCCGGCCGCCGGAGAGCCGGCCGCCGGAGAGCCGGCCGGGGGAGCGTCGGGGGAGTCGGTGTCGGGAGTGTCCTGCGCCGGGGGGCCGGTGACCGGAGTGGTCGGGTCGTCGGCGCCCGCGGGCCGTCGCCGCAGCCGTTGCCTGCGGGCCGCCTTCTTCGCCTTCTGGGCGTTGGCGTGGGCCAGGATGTCGCGCTGGAACTGCGCCGCCTGCAGCTTCGCCGCGAGCTGGGTGCGTTCCTTCGCGGCCGCCATGTCGCGGATCTTCAGCTCCGCGATCGAGGCGTCGATACGGGCCAGCTCCTCGTCATAGCTGTCCGGCTGCTGCCCCTGCGCCACGGCACCTCCTCGACCGACCGGCGACGGGGCACTCCAAATCAGCGCGCGTGCCCCGCCGGTCGCACGTCCTTACTAGAGCATGCCGGTACGACACCTCATTAGAACAGGCTCACCGGGGTCGAGATCCATGGAAACGGCGGCGAATCCGACAGGGGGTGCGTGGCTACGCCTCGGGATGGGGGCGGCCCATGCCCCGGTACTGCCAGCCCGCGCGGGCCCACAGGCTCGCGTCCAGGCAGTTCCGGCCGTCGATCACCAGGCGCTGGGCGACGAGATCACCCATCGCCTGCGGGTCGGCGTTGCGGAATTCCGCCCATTCGGTGAGTACGCAGACCAGCTCCGCGTCCGTGACGGCCTCGGTCATCGTCGCGGCATAGGTCAGGCCGGGCTGGGCGGCGCGGGCGTTCTCCATGCCCTGCGGGTCGTACACCCGGACGTCGGCACCGGCCTTGGCGAGGGTGGCCGCGATGGCCAGCGACGGCGAGTCGCGCACGTCGTCGGAGTTGGGTTTGAACGCGGCGCCGAGCACCGCGATCCTGGTCCCGGACAGGTCCGGCCCGGCCGGCCCGGCCCGGCGGCCGAGCAGCTCGGCGGCCAGCTGCATGACCCGGCCGCGGCGGCGCAGGTTGACCAGGTCGACCTCGTGCAGGAAGCGCAGCGCCTCGCCCGCGCCCAGCTCCTGGGCCCGGGCCTGGAACGCGCGGATGTCCTTGGGCAGGCAGCCGCCGCCGAAGCCGACCCCGGCCTGGAGGAACCGGTTGCCGATGCGGGGGTCGTACCCGATGGCCTTGGCCAGTTGGGTGACGTCGCCGCCCGCGACCTCGCACACCTCGGCCATCGCGTTGATGAAGCTGATCTTGGTGGCGAGGAACGCGTTCGCGGCGACCTTGACCAGCTCGGCCGTGGCGAAGTCCGTGACCACCAGCGGCACCTCGCGGTCCTCCGTGGCGGCCAGGTCGAAGACACCCTTGTGCGCGGCGTAGAGCATCCCGTTGGCCCAGTCGGTCTTGACGCCGACGACGATGCGGTTGGGGCGCAGCACGTCCTCGACCGCGAAGCCCTCCTGGAGGAACTCCGGCGACCAGGCCACCTCGATCGCAAGCTCCGGGTCGGTGTGCTTGGCGACCAGCTGCTCGACCCACTCCGCGGTGCCCACCGGCACGGTCGACTTGCCCACGATCAGCGCCCGGCGGGTGAGATGGCGGGCCAGGTTGGTGACGGAGGTCTCCACGTACGTCAGGTCGGCGCCCATGCCGTCCCCGCGCTGCGGGGTGCCCACGCAGATGAAGTGCACGTCCGCGAACTCCGCGACCTCCTGGTAGGAGGTGGTGAACCGCAGCCGCCCGGCCCCCAGGTTGGCGCGCAGCAGCTCGTCCAGGCCGGGCTCGTGGAACGGCACCTGCCCGCCCGCCAGCTTGGCTATCTTGGCCTCGTCGACGTCGAACCCGAGGACCTCGTAGCCCAGCTCGGCGAAGCAGATCGCGTACGTCGCGCCCAGGTAGCCCGTACCGAGGAAGGACAGGCGGGGGCGCGAGGCGCCCGACGGCGGGCTCACCTCGGAGAACGCCGTCGCTGTCTGCTTGGTCGGGTAGGGGATGGTCACGCGAATCTCCGCTCACATGCTGGGGGGGCATTCACTTTCTCACGGTGAACCGGTGCTGTCGCCCACCGCTTACCCGACGGAGTGCCGGGGAAGCACCCACCGAGTTGGCAGCGGAGAGGATAGCCGTCGTACCCTACGCACCAGTAACATTTGCGCCGACCGTAGCGAGAGGGGCCCTGCATGAGCGCGTTCGACGTCTACCAGCTGCCGGAGGACCACGAAACCATCCGCGCGGCGGTACGCGAGATCTGCGACGCCCGGGTGGCCCCTAATGCGGCAGAGGCGGACGAAAGCGGCGAATTCCCCAAGGCGTCGTACGAGGCCCTGCGCTCGTCCGACTTCCACGCCCCGCACATCCCGGTCGAGTACGGCGGCGCCGGAGCGGACGCCCTGGCCACCGCGATCGTCATCGAGGAGGTCGCCCGGGCCTGCGCCTCGTCCTCGCTGATCCCCGCGGTGAACAAGCTGGGCACCATGCCCCTGCTGATCGCGGCGTCCGAGGAGCTCAAGCAGAAGTACCTGACGCCGGTGGCCGCGGGTGAGGCCATGTTCTCGTACTGTCTGTCGGAGCCCGAGGCGGGCAGCGACGCCGCAGCCATGTCCACCCGGGCGGTCCGCGACGGCGACTACTGGGTGCTCAACGGCGTCAAGCGGTGGATCACCAACGCGGGCGTCAGCGAGTACTACACCGTCTTCGCGACCACCGATCCGTCGTCGCGCTCGCGCGGCATCTCGGCGTTCGTGGTGGAGAAGTCGGACGAGGGGGTCAGCTTCGGCGCCCCGGAGAAGAAGCTCGGCATCAAGGGCTCGCCGACCCGCGAGGTGTACTTCGACAACGTACGCATCCCGCTGGACCGCATGATCGGCGCCGAGGGCACCGGCTTCGCGACCGCGATGAAGACCCTGGACCACACCCGGGTGACCATCGCGGCGCAGGCGGTCGGCATCGCGCAGGGCGCGCTGGACTTCGCCAAGGGGTACGTCCAGGAGCGCACGCAGTTCGGCAAGAAGATCGCCGACTTCCAGGGCGTGCAGTTCATGCTGGCCGACATGGGAATGAAGCTGGAGGCGGCGCGGCAGCTCACGTACGTGGCCGCGGGCAAGAGCGAGCGCGGTGACGCGGACCTGACCTACTTCGGCGCCGCCGCGAAGTGCTTCGCCTCCGACGCCGCCATGGAGATCACCACGGATGCGGTCCAGCTCCTCGGCGGGTACGGCTACACCCGCGACTACCCGGTCGAGCGGATGATGCGCGACGCCAAGATCACTCAGATCTACGAGGGCACCAACCAGGTGCAGCGCATCGTCATGGCCCGCCAGTTGCTCAAGGGCTGAACCACCGACATCCGCGAAACGGCAGCGCGCCCGTCCCTCAGTTCGAGGGGCGGGCGCGCTGCCGTCTGGTGTCCGCCTCCTCAGCCGAGTCGTAGCTGATCGGCATCGGACTTCTCGGCGGCGGTGTCCGCGGTGCTCAGTGGCAGCAGGATGTGGCACGTGGTGCCGACGCCGGGTTCGGTGGTGAGGGTGATGGTGCCGCCGGCTTCGGTGATGATCCCGTAGGCGGTGGCGAGGCCGAGTCCGGTGCCGTGTTGCTTGGTTTTGGTGGTGAAGAAGGGTTCGAAGACGTGCGCGGCGATGTCGGGGGGCATGCCGGTGCCGGTGTCGGTGATGTTGAGGTGGGCGTAGGGGCCGGGGGCCAGTTGGTGGCTGGTGTCTTCGGTGAGGGTGGTGGGGCCGTTCTCGATGATGATCATTCCGCCGTCGGGCATGGCGTCGCGGGCGTTGATGACGAGGTTGAGCAGGACTTGTTCGAGGCGGCTGCGGTCGGCGCGGATGGGTAGGGGGTGGGGGTGGAGGTGGGTGATGAGTTCGATGTGGGTGCCGATGGTGCGGTCGAGCAGGGTGCGGGTGTCGGTGATGACGGTGTTGAGGTCGATGGTTTCGGGTGTGGTGGGTTGTTTGCGGGCGAAGACGAGGAGTTGGCGGGTGAGGTCGCGGGCGCGTTCGGCGCTGGCTTTGGCGCGGGTGAGGTCGTTGTGGGTGTCGGGGTCGGTGGTTTGTTCGAGGGCGAATTCGAGGTAGTTGAGGTTGATGGCGAGGAGGTTGTTGAAGTCGTGGGCGATGCCGCCGGCGAGTTGGCCGAGGCTTTCGAGGCGTTCGGCGCGGGCGGAGCGTTCGAGGATCTGCTCGCGTTGCTCCTCGGCACGGGTGAGAGCGGTGACGTCCCGGTCGATGGCGGCAGCGCCCACCACGGTGCCGTGCTTGTCGAAAATCGGTGAGATGCTGTTCGATACGTCGAACAGGGTGCCGTCCTTGCGGATTCGTTGCGTGCGGTAGTGGGCGACCCCTTCGCCGCGACCGATACCGGCCAGCACGCTGGGCATGCGGGCCGCTCGGTCGGGTGAAAGCACCTTGAGGGCGCTCTGTCCGATCATCTCCTCGGCGGTGTAGCCGAACATCTGCTCGGCGCCGTGGTTCCAGGACAGGATGATGCCGTTCAGATCCGTGGCGACGATCGCGTCACTCGACCCATGCACGATCGCCGCGAGCATCGACTCGTCCGTGGCCGACCGGTTGGCGCGGCGTTCGAGCACATCCTGGCTGTAGGCGACGGCCACGCTGAGCAGGGTCATCCCGGCGATGACGCACAGGCGTACCTGCTGGTAGGCGGTGCCGCCGAGGCCCTGCCAGGAGGAGGTGGCCCAGGCCATCACCCAGGCGAACGCGCCGACGGCGGCCACCGCCCACGGGCGGGCCGAGGCGACCGCGAGTACCGGCCCGGCCGTGATGACCAGCCCGAACGCGGTCAGTTCGCGGGGCGTCGCGAGGTCCACCACGCTGACCAGGATGATGATCAGTACGGCGAACACCAGCACCCCGGCCCGCCACCAGCCATGGGTGAGCGAGCCGTGTTCCCGCCGCCAATCCTCGTACCGCATTCAGCTCCCTGGACCAGCGCCGGGGCTCCGGCGCGCGACGTCCGCACCATCCTCAGCTTTACCCACCTCGGGGACCGATGCGTCATCCTTCGACCTTTGGCCGTGATCGCGAACCGGCGGGCTGGCCGAATTTCCCCTGAATGACCGCTAATCGACGTTGATCGGAATTAACCTCAAGCCAGCGGGAGGCCGTAGGTGAGAGCGGAGACGCGATGAGCGCGATGGGTGCGGCCGCGGCCGGTCAACCGGCGAGGCGGGCGAAGGCGCAGGCCAGGACGAAGGCAGCTGCCGTGCCCGCTACGGCGTACATCTCGTGGGTGGCGCTGGCACTGATGACCACGAGCTCCGTGGCCAGCCTGCGTCCGGCACCGACGATGGCGGTCTACGGGCTCGCCGCGATCTTCCTGTACCTGGTGCCGGCCATCGTCTTCCTGCTGCCCACCGCGCTGGTCTCCGCCGAGCTGGCCTCCGGCTGGAACGGCGGCGTCTACAACTGGGTCGCCGAGGGGATCTCCAAGCCGATGGGCTTCCTCGCGGTGTGGTGCCAGTTCGCCATGACGATCTTCTATTACCCGAGCCTGCTGGCGTACGTGGCCAGCACCCTCGCGTACGTATTCAACCCGGCGCTCGCCTCCAGCGGCACCTGGACCGCCCTGGTCATCATGGTCTGCTACTGGACCGGCGTCTGGGTGTCCTCACAGGGCACCAAGTCCGTCGCCGGGCTCTCCAGCGCCGGGCTCATCATCGGCACGCTGATCCCGGGCGCACTGCTCGTCACGCTCGGCGCGGTCTTCCTCGGCCAGGGCAACTCGTCCGCCGCCCCGATGGATGCGAGCCACCTGCTGCCGGCCTGGGCCGGGATCTCCAGCCTGGTGCTCATCGTGAACAACTTCCTGTCCTACTCGGGCATGGAGATGAACGCGGTCCACGTCGGCTCGCTGAAGAACCCCTCCCGGGAATTCCCCAGGGCGATGTTCCTCGCCATGGGGCTCGTGCTGGCGATCTTCATCCTCCCGGCGCTGGCCATCGCCTGGTTCATCCCGTCGGATCAGCTGTCGCTCACGGCCGGGGTGATGCAGGCGTTCGACACCGTCTTCGCCGAGTTCAGCATGCAGTGGATGACGCCGATCATCGGCATCATGCTGGTCGCCGCGTCGCTGGGCGGCATGCTCACCTGGCTGGCCGGGCCGTCCAAGGGGCTGTTGCTCATCTCCCGTCAGGAGGGCTACCTGCCGCCGTTCCTGCAACGGCTGAACAAGCACGGCGTGCAGCAGAACATCCTGGTCACCCAAGGCGTCGTCACGTCGGTGATCGCCCTGGCGTACGCATTCATCCCGGACGTCTCCAGTGCGTACTGGATCTTCTCGGTGATCACGACGCAGGTGTACCTGATCACCTACCTGCTCGTGTTCGTGGCCGCCCGGCGGTTGCGCCGCCAGCAGCCCGACCATCCCCGCGGCTACAAGGCTCCGCTGCTCGGCACGCTGTGCGTCGTCGGCTTCGTCGCCTCGTTCGCCGCGCTGATCATCGGGTTCGTCCCGTCCTCGCAGTTCGGCGGCGGCAGCACCGCGCTGTACGTCGCGATCATCGCGACCGGCGCACTCGGGCTCGGGCTGCTTGTGCCGTACCTGTTCTACCGGTCGCGCAAACCGAGCTGGCGCCTGGCGGATGCCGAGCAGGTGAGCCCGTCATGACCACCGACGACAGCACCTCCCGGGCCACCCGCATCGGCACGTACCTGATCCTGGGGTTCGCCTTCGTCGCCCTGCTCGGCATCGGGCTGGCCACCTTCCGTACGGGGAAGACCAACCAGGAGGCCACCGCGAAGGCCGATCAGCTCGTCGCGACGTTCGGCCTGCCCGAATCCGCCGAGGCCCGCATCGCCAAGGTCCTCGGCGACGACGGCGGCATCGCCTGCGAGGCCCCCAACAACTCGCTGGCCCGATCGGAACTGCTGGCCACCCTGTCCAACGGCGCGGGCGGGCCGGGTGCCCGGCCCGTCGTCGCGGACGAGCAGGCGATGAGCGGGATGCAGCAGATCATCAACATCTACTGCCCCGAGCAGGCCGACGACTTCCAGAAGTTCGTCGACGACCTGAAGCTGGCCAACACCGCAAAGTGAGACCGGCGGCGGTCGTGGGCGTCGACGGGCTGCGGGGCAAGATCACCGAACTGATGCCGAGCGTACGGACCGAGCCGGCCGAACTGGTCGCCTGTTAGTTCTACGACGTGCAGTCCCCGGTGGATGCCAAGACGTGGCTGGCACCGCCGTTCGAGCTGACCGAACAGGACGGCCGGGGCGCCGCCGACTGCAAGGGGATCTGAGGGTCGGGTCACAGCCGCAGGCTTCCGCGCTCTGACGCCCGCAAGGCTCAGGGCGTGGGTACGTCGTCCCCGGCGGGGGTGTCGTCCTGCTGGCCCGCGGCCTGCGCTGCTTCCTCGCTGCCGGTTCGGGTCTTGCTGTCGGTTCCGGTCTTGCTGTCGGTCCCGGTCTTGCTGTCGGCACCGGTCGCGGGAGCATCGGATGCCGAGTCGGATGCAGGGTGGCACGAGCGGCACGAGCAGCCTGAGGCATCGTCGTCCGCCTGACGCTTCTCGCCCGCCGCCGGATGGCGCTCGTCGGTCGTGACGGTGGGCGGCTTTGCTGCTGCGGCGGTGCTGGCTTGCGCCGCATCGACTGCCGTTGAAGAGGTGGCGGGCTTGTTGTCGTCGTTGGCCGGCGCGGCTGGGGGCGCGGCCTTGGCTGGGGGCGCGGCCTTGGCTGGGGGCGCGGCCTTGGCTACGGGTGCAGGTGTGGCCGCGGGGACAGGCGCGGCTTTGGCTGTGGCTCCGGGTGCGGCCTTGGCTGCGGCGACGGGGGTGGCCTTGGCATTGGCTCCGGGTGCCGGTGTGGCCTCGGGTGCTGGTGCTGGTGCTGGTGCTGGTCCGGCCTCGGCTGGGGCCGCAGGGGCGGGCGTGGCTGCGGGCTCGGGTTCGGGTGCGGCTTTGGCTGCGGGCGCCGGTGCCCGGTCGAGCTGGGAAGGCTGGTTGGGCTTGGCGGGCGGGCCGCCTTTGGTCCCGGGGGTGCCTTCCACGGCTTTCTTGGCGCCGTCAACAGCGATGACCTGCGTCTTCTCGCCGGTCTGTGGATACACGAGAGCGGCCCGGGTCTGGATCACCTGCGTTCTCTCACCGGGATCGCGGGCGATTACCTGGGTCTTTTCACCGACATCGCGGCGGCGCACCGTCTCCGCGTGTGCAGTCAGGTCGTCCGTGGGCTCCTCGACCGCGGGTTCCTCAGCCGCGCCACCGATGGGCAGCCGCAGGACGTGCGTCTTCTCCTCGCCATCCGGATCGCTGACCGGCTCCGCGGACTTCTCCGGCGGGGCGTCCGCGGGTTTGCGGGCCGCCGCGGCGATGACGTTTGTCGTCGGCTCGTCGCCTGCTGCGGTGATGAGGGTCGTCGGTTCGTCGCCCGGTGCGGTGATGACGGACGTTGTCGGCTCGTCTGCCGTGCCGATGTGGGGGACCGGCGCAATGGCCGGTGTGGCGACAGCGGCGGCCTCGACGGTCGCCCCGGCGGTGGCCACCTCCGCGGTCGCCTCGTCGGTGGCCACGACCTGGTCCGAGTGCCCAGCGGCGGTGGGTTCCTCCGAGGGCACGACGGCGGTCGGTTCGTCCGAAGCGATGACCGTGGTGGGTTCCTCGGCCGAGATGACGGTCGTCGGCTCGTCCCCGTCGGGCGCCGCTGCCGGCGACGGCGGGGCCACGGCCCCGCCGAGTCCAATGGCCAACACGCTCGTGGGCTCGTCCGCGGGCGCCACGACGAGCATGGTCGTCGTGTCCGGTGGAGGGCTGGTCGCCAGGAACGTTGTCGTGTCGGCGGGCGCTCCGGTCGGCAGGATGGTGGTGGTGTCGGCAGGGGCCCCGGTCGGCAGGAATGTGGTCGTGTGTGCGGGCCCCCCGGTCGGCAGGATCGTGGTCGTGTCCGCGGGCGGGCCGGACGGGGTACCGAACAGGCCCGGGGACTGGCTGGGCGGCAGGACGGCGGTCGTCGCCACGGGGCCACCGATGCGCATCACGGTCGTCGTGTCCGCGGGCAGTCCGGTCGCCGAGGTGGGCAGGACCGTGGTGTGCACCGCGGCCAACGGGGTGCCCGCGGGCGTCGCGGACCCCCGGGCCCGGCCCAGAGTGCCGATGATCGGCAGCTGGGGCGGCTCATACCGGGCCCAGCGGCGGGCGCTCAGCGCGGTGCACAACAGCGGCACACCGAGCAGCGCCGCCAGCCCGTATCCGGGCAGGCTCAGGTCGAAGCCCTTCCTGGCCAGCTCAGGCGGCCACACCCCGGCGTACGCGGCGGGCGCCACCAGCGCCCAACAGCTGACGGCCGAATACACCAGGCCCGCCGTCGCGGGCCCGGACGGGGAGATCGGAGCGAACAGCAGGATCGCGTACGCCGTACCGGCCAGCAGCAGCACCAGCAGCCCTGTGATGGACTCCACACTGCTGCCGCCGTCGCGCGCCCGGCTGGTGAGCGCACCGGTGAACCCCACGCCGCACAGAATCCACACGGCTGGGGCCAGCACGAGGGCGTACAGAACCGACCTGAGGTGTCGCAAGTTGTCTCTCTCCCGCTGTCTTTGCTGCCCGGCAGGCTACCCGGGCCCTGCCAGGCGTGGGGGTACGCAGCCGTAACGTGTGGTTCATGACCGACAAGCTGGACCCCCGGCCCACCGCGCACTCGCGCGTCACGCTCAGCCGGATCATGACCGCGATCGACGTCAACCTGTACGGCACGGTGCACGGCGGCGTGCTGGTGAAGTTCGCCGACGATGTGGCGGGCGCGGCGGCGGCACGGCACAGCGGCGGCACGGCGGTGACGGCCTCGATCGACGAGATCATCTTTCTGGAGCCGGTGCGGGTCGGTGACCTGGTGCACGCCTCCGCGCAGGTGAACTGGACCGGCAGCACGTCCATGGAGGTCGGCGTGCGGCTGACCGCGGAGCGCTGGGACACCGCGGGCGGCGAGCGGCTGACCGTGGCTACGGCGTACATGGTCTTCGTGGGGATCGACGTGGCCGGCAATCCGCGCCCGGTCCCCGCGGTGCAGCCGGACGACCCCGAGAACGAGCGCCGGTTCCGGGAGGCGCTGATCCGGCGCGAGCACCGGCTGGCCCGCCGGGCAGCCATCCACAGCGCACGGGCCGGTCATGGGTGATTTCCACAGGGGTTCCTGCGCCGACCTGAATCATGATTAAGTCGGGGGGCCCGGGGGTTCGGACGTCCCGCGGGGAGTTGTGACGGGCGGAGAGCTGTGGTGACTGGCAGAGTGCTGTGGACGCCACCGGCGGACGTGCGGGAGACCTCCCGGATGGGCCGGTATCTGACGTGGCTGCGCGCGGAGCGCGGAGTGCAGGCGGACGACTACGCCTCGTTGTGGCGCTGGTCGGTGGAGGACCTGCCCGGCTTCTGGCGCTCGATCTGGGACTACTTCGAGGTCATCGCGCACACCGAGCCCAGCGCCACGCTGCCCGACCAGACGATGCCGGGCGCGCCGTGGTTCCCCGGCGCCACGCTCAACTGGGCGGAGCACGTGCTGCGCCAGCCCGGCCTGGGCGACGACGACCCGGTCGTACTGGCGTATTCGCAGTCCCGCGACCCCATCACGCTGACTGCAGCGCAGCTGCGCGAGCAGGTCCGGCGGGTGGCGGCGGGGCTGCGTCGGCTCGGCGTCGGGCCGGGCGACCGGGTCGCGGCGTACGCGCCGAACATCCCGGAGACGTACGTGCTGTTGCTGGCCACGGCCAGCCTGGGGGCCATCTTCTCGTCCTGCGCGCCCGAGTTCGGCACCCGCAGCGTCACCGACCGCTGGACCCAGATCGAGCCGAAGGTGCTGGTCGCGGTCGACGGCTACCAGTACGGCGACAAGGCGATCGACCGGCGCGAGGAGGTGACCGCGATCCGGGCGGCCCTGCCCAGCGTCGAGCACCTGGTGAGCATCGGCTACCTGCACGGCGGCGGCGACTGGGCGCAGCTGGCCGCCGAGACGGACGAGCCGCTGACCTTCGCGGCGGTGCCGTTCGCGCACCCGCTGTACGTGCTGTACTCCTCGGGCACCACCGGGCTGCCGAAGCCGATCGTCCACGGCCACGGCGGCATCCTGCTGGAACACCTGAAGATGCTCGCCCTGCACCACGACCTCGGCCCGTCCGACCGGTTCTTCTGGTTCACCACGACCGGCTGGATGATGTGGAACTTCCTGGTCTCCGGCCCGGCCGTGGGTGCGGCGATCGTGCTGTTCGACGGCAACCCGGGCTGGCCGGGGCTGGACGGGCTGTGGCGCCTGGCCGAGGAGGCCGAGGTCACCTACTTCGGCACCTCCGCGCCGTACCTGCTGGCCTGCCGCAAGGCGGGGCTGGTGCCGCGGGAGGTGGCGAACCTGCGGCTGCGCGGGCTCGGCTCGACCGGTGCTCCGCTGCCGCCCGAGGGCTACGCCTGGGTGTATGAGGCGGTCGGCGCGGATCTGCAGCTGCACTCGATTTCCGGCGGCACGGACGTGTGCACCGGGTTCGTGGGCGGTGCGCCGCTGCTGCCGGTCGTCGAGGGCGTCATCTCGTGCCGTTGCCTGGGCGCGAAGGTGGAGGCGTACGACCCGGCGGGCAACCCGGTCATCGGGGAGCTGGGCGAGCTGGTGGTGAGCGCGCCGATGCCGAGCATGCCGGTCGGCTTCTGGAACGATCCGGACGGCGTGCGGTATCGGGAGGCGTACTTCGACGTCTTCCCCGGGGTCTGGCGGCACGGGGACTGGATCACCATCGCCGAGGACGGCACCTGCGTGATCACGGGCCGCTCCGACGCGACGTTGAACCGCGGCGGGGTCCGGCTCGGGACCAGCGAGTTCTACTCGGTCGTGGAGGGTCTGCCGGAGGTCGTCGACTCGGTCGTCGTCCACCTCGAACGCGCGGGCGACCCCAACGGCGAGCTGCTGCTGTTCGTGGTGCTGGCCGACGGGGTCGAGCTCGACGACACGATGGTTGGCCGCATTCGTGGTGAGCTGCGCAAGTCCCTGTCCCCGCGACACGTCCCGGACGAGATCCACCAGGTACGCGCTGTTCCGCGCACACTGTCGGCCAAGAAGCTGGAGGTCCCGGTCAAGCGCATCCTGACCGGCACGCCTGTCGAATCGGCCGCCGCCAAGGGTGCGCTGGTCAACCCGGAGTCCCTGGAGGCCTTCGCCCAGCTGGCCAAGGACCGGGGCGTCACCCCGTCCTGACCCACGCACCGCCCCGGACGAGCGGGTCGAGCGCCGGTCAGTGCAGGGTGCGCGTGACCTTCTCGGTGTCGACCCGGGCCGCCAGCCGGTCCGGGTCGAGCTGGCTGCACAGGACCACGGACGCGCCCACCAGCAGCGGGGCCAGCAGCCAGTCGACCGGGTCGGGGTGGGCAGCCGCGTCGATCAGCACCCGGTCGCCCGGGCCGATGCCCAGCTCGGTGGCGCGCCGCGCGGCGGCCGCGCAGGCTGCGGCATGGTCGCGCTCGCCCAGGGCGGCGTCCGTGGGGCGCACCGGCCGGCCGGGCGCGAAGTGGTCGCCGTGCTGGCGAACCTCTGTGACGTAGTCGGCGAATCCGCCAGGAAGCTCGCGCAGCGGCATGGCCAGCGGCAGCAGCCCGGTCGCGTACTGCTCGTCGGCGGGCCAGGCCGCGGACTCGGCGGCCCGTTCCGGGGTCGCGAACAGGACCTCCACCGGCCGGGGCGGATCCGCCGCGACCGTCACCCCCGCCGACCAGCAGCCGAGCAGGACGGCCGCGGCCTGCCAGTGCGGTGGCAGCAGCACGGCCGCCGAGTCGCCGGTGGCGGTTCCCAGGCCGTCGCGGAGCAGGTTCGCGGTCTTGGCGACCCAGTTCTCCAGGGTGGCGCCGGACAGCTCGGCGCGGTCGCCGGTGGCGTCGTCGTAGAACGTCAGCAGCGGCACCGTCGGATCGCGCCGGACCGCGTCGGCGAACGCCGCGGGGATCGTGGTTTCCATCGACCCCGACAATACTGGCGTGACGCTGCGTAGCGGCCCGGTCTCGTCGAGACGCATCCGCCGGTCATGCCCGGCTCGACACGACGGGCCGGTTGGGACGGCCCGGACCCGTCGCGGTGAGGTCGGCGTGGTATTGCGGCAAACCGGATAACACAGCAGTGTCGTGGGCACCCGGGCGGTGCGGGCGCGGCGTAGGCTTGCCAGTGGCCAGGCCCACACCCCCCAAGGAGTCGCCTCGTGACCGCCGGTCGCCCGCCCCGAGTTCTCGTCGACGCCACGAGCGTCCCCGCCGACCGCGGGGGTGTGGGCAGGTACGTCGACGGGCTGCTCGGCGCCCTCGGCACGATGGGCACGGACCGGGTCGACCTGGCCGTCGTCGCACAGCGTACGGATGCGGAGCGTTACACCCGCATGCTCGCCGATGCCGAGGTCATCGCCGGTCCGGCGGCGGTCGCGCACCGCCCGGCCCGGCTGGCCTGGGAGCAGACCGGCCTGCCGCTGCTGGCCCAGCAGGTCGGCGCGCAGGTGCTGCACGCGCCGTTCTACACCTGCCCGCTGCGGGCCGGCTGTCCGGTGACCGTGACCGTGCACGACGCGACGTTCTTCACTGAGCCGGAGCACTACGACAACACCCGGCGGACGTTCTTCCGCAGCGCGATCAAGACCTCGCTGCGCCGCGCCGCCCGGGTGATCGTGCCGAGCAAGGCGACCCGCGACGAGCTGATCCGGCTGCTCGACGCGGACCCCACCAAGATCGACGTGGCGTATCACGGTGTCGATCCGGCCGCGTTCCACGCGCCAACCGACGAGGAGAAGGCCCGGGTCCGGGCGCGGCTGGGGCTCGGCGACTCCGCGTACGTGGCCTTCCTGGGCGCCAAGGAGCCGCGCAAGAACGTGCCCAACCTGATCCGCGGCTGGTCCCGCGCGGTGGCCGACTGGCCGACCCCGCCCGCCCTGGTCATCGCGGGCGGTCAGGGGCACGACGACGACATCGACCGGGCGGTCACCGAGGTGCCCTCCCACCTGCGGCTGCTGCGGCCGGGCTACCTGCGCTACACCGACCTGCCGGGCTTCCTGGGCGGCGCGGCCGTGGCTTGTTATCCCTCTTTCGGGGAGGGTTTCGGGCTGCCGATCCTGGAGGCGATGGCCTGCGCCACGCCGGTGCTGACCACCCCCCGGCTGTCGCTTCCGGAGGTGGGCGGCGACGCGGTCGCGTACACCACCGAGGACCCGGACCGCATCGCCGAGGACCTCGCCAATCTGCTGCACGACGACGCGCGGCGGCTCACGCTGGCCAAGGCCGGGTTCGACCGGGCCAAGGAATTCACCTGGGCGTCCAGCGCTGAGGTCCACGTCAATGCGTGGCTCCGAGTCGCGGCCGGGTGACGGTGGCGTGCCTCACATCGTTACACTGCGTGCACATGACTGACGAGCAGGGCGGCCTGTACGCCGTTATTCCCGCAGGTGGCAGTGGTACACGTCTATGGCCACTGTCCCGTGCAGGTCACCCAAAGTTTCTGCACCCGCTGACCGGGACGGACGCTTCGCTGCTTCAGGCGACCGTGCACCGGCTCGCTGCGCTCAGCGACCCCCAGCACGTGTATGTGGTCACCGGCGTCGGGCACGCGGCCGCGGTCTCGCGGCAACTCGCCGACGTGCCGGAGGGCAACATCCTCGTCGAGCCGTCGCCTCGGGACTCCTGTGCGGCGATCGCACTCGCCGCCGCGGTGATCGCCCGGCGGGACCCCGAGGCGATCATGGGTGCCTTCGCCGCCGACCACCTCATCGCGGACCCGGACCAGTTCATCGAGGTGATCCGGCACGCCATGGCGGGCGCCCGGCAAGGCCTGCTGATGACCCTCGGCATCACCCCCACCCGCCCCGAGACCGGGTACGGCTACCTGCAGTGCGGCGCCCCGTCCGGCACCGGCCCCGTGCTGGCGGTCGAGGAGTTCAAGGAGAAGCCGTCGTACGACGTGGCCGAGTCGTACGTGAAGTCCGGCCGCTACCTGTGGAACGCGGGCATGTTCGTCTGGCGGGTGGACGCGTTCCTGACCGAGCTGTCCCGGCAGCAGCCACAACTGGCCGCCGGGGTCAACCGGATCGCCCACGCCTGGGACAGCCCGGACCGCGAGGAGGTCCTCGGCGAGGTGTGGCCGACGCTGCCGCGGATCTCGGTGGACTACGCGGTGATGGAAGGCGCGGCCACGGCCGGGCGCGTCGGCACCGTCCCCGGCGACTTCGGCTGGAACGACGTCGGTGACTTCCACACCCTCGGCGAGGTGCTGACCGCCGACTCGGCGGGCAACGTCGTGGTGGGTCACGACACCGACGCCAAGCCCGGCACGCTGCTGCGCGAGGCGCAGAACCTCGTCGTGGTGCCCAACTCCGGACGGCTGGTCGCGGCGCTCGGCGTGCGTGACCTGATCATCGTGGACACCCCCGACGCGGTGCTGATCTGCCCGCGCGAGCGCGCCCAGGAGGTCAAGTCCCTGGTCGACGAGCTGAAAGACAAGGGCGAACTGGGCTACATCTGACGGCGGACCTGTCGGATCGTGGTCAGGCGGGCCCTGGTCGATCAGGCACGGGTCAGGGCCGGGGTCAAAGCCGGGCAGGCCCGGTCAGGGTCAGTATCAGCGCAGTGCCATCGATCGCGGTCGCCGAGCCCAGCCCCTCGGCGGCCAATGCGGCCCGGATCCGGTGCACGTCCGCGCCGAGGCGCAGCAGCGCGGCGGGGGAGTCGTCCGGCGCCGCGCAGCGCAGCGTCCCCGGAGCCTCGCTGACCTGCGTGCCCGGAGCCAGCAGATCGCCGACCGCGGCCAGCGCGCGGGCCACCGCGGCCGGGTCGGCCGCGCCGCCGCCCCGAGGAGCGTCCGGCAGGCAGGCCGCGTCGCGCAGTCCAGCGGCCCGGGCTTCGGCCGTACCCAGGGAGAACATGTCGCTGGCCGGGTCGCGGATCAGGGCGGCCGCGCCGGGGCCGTCCGCCGGGCCCGTACCCGGATAGCCGCGCACCACCGCGACCGGTACCCGCTCGCACTTGCCCTTGACCAGCTCACCGGCCGCGGCCAGTTCGTCGATGACGGCCATCTCGGTCAGGTGCAGCTCGTTGCCGTACGGATCGATCTCGCCGCGGTGGTCGCGCAGCGGCCCGATCCCCGCCGCGCCCAGTGCCACATCCGTGAGGCCGTTGCGCCAGGCCCGGCCCATCGTGTCCGAGACGATGACACCCACCGCGAGGCCGCGCGCGGCCAGCGCCGCCCGCAGCGCGCGGGCCGACGCGTCCGGGTCGGCGGGCAGGAGCACGAGATGGGTCTTGTCGATGTTCGACGCGTCGATGCCGGCGGCCGCCATGACGAACCCGTGATGCGTCTGCACGATCGCGGTTGCGCCGCGCCGGGCCACCACCCGGGCGGTCTCGGCGGCCAGGGCCTCCTCCCGCGCGGCGTCGCGTTCGGGGCCGTCCGCGGGCACCTCGACCAGGCGCCCCTCCGCCTTGGACACGATCTTGCTGGTGACAACGAGGATGTCGCCGTCGCGCAACCACGGCGCCGCGCCCACGATCAGCCCGGCCAGGTCGTCGCCGGGCATCACGTCGCCGATGCCGTGCACCGGCAGAATCTCCAGACCGCCGGTCACCCCTGGGCTCCCGGCGACGCGCTCGCCCGCCATCAGCTCACCCCCGCGAGTTCCAATGCCGCGGCGACCATCGCGGCCGTCGCCTGCTCATCACGCATCCACAGCGGTACGGCCCTGGTCCGCACCCCCGGCACCTCGGTATCCGCGTCGCTGGTGTCGACCAGCCAGCCGTCCAGCAGCCCGCCGTCTGCGCGCGCGCCGTACAGGCCACCGACGCCCGCGGCGGTCACCGGCACGTCGACCGTGGCCAGGCACCGGTCGGCCATGCCGCGCACCGGGGCGCCCGCGATCACCGGGGAGACCCCGACGACCGGCGCCGGGCCGTCCACCACGGCCGCCCGGATTCCGGGTACGGCCAGGATCGGCGCGACGCTCACCACCGGGTTGCTCGGGGCGAGCAGCACCACGTCGGCCGCGCCGATCGCCTCCAGCACCCCCGGGGCTGGTTTGGCCGCGTCGGCGCCGATGAAGACGAACCGGTGGGTCGGCAGGTCGCCGCGGTGGCGGACCCACCACTCCTGAAAGTGGATGGCCCGTCGCTCGCCGTCGATGTCGACGACCACGTGGGTCTCCAGCCGGTCGTCGGTGGCGGGCAGCAGGGAGAGGCCGGGCTGCCAGCGGTCGCACAGCGCCGCCGTGACCTGGGAGAGCGGGTATCCGGCGGAGAGCATCGTGGTGCGTACCAGATGGGTGGCGGTGTCCTTGTCGCCCAGCCCGAACCAGCTGGGCTCGACGCCGTACTTGGCCAGTTCCTCCTTGACCACCCAGGTCTCGCCGGTGCGGCCCCAGCCCCGCTCGGGATCGGCCGCGCCGCCCAGGGTGTACATCACGCTGTCCAGGTCGGGGCAGATCTGCAGGCCGTGCATGCGTACGTCGTCGCCGACGTTGACCACGGCGGTCACCTCGGCGCCGATCTGCCGGGCATGCGCGCGCACCCCGACGAGGAACCGCGCGCCGCCGATGCCGCCGGTAAGGACCACGATCCGCATCCGACCATCCTCGCGCACGTCCGTCCGATCAGCGGGCCCCGGGGGGCCGGTGTGACGTGCGTATCCCGTTTAGAGTGGGCGCCGTCCCCGCCCGTAGTCCCCCGTTGTCAGGAGTTGCCGTGACCAGCCAACCCGAGCCCCCCGGCGAGGTCCGCCCGGTTTTCGCGCACCTGCGTCCGGTGCGTGACCTCGCCGCGTTCGCCCTGGTGGGCCTGCCCGCCGTCGTGCTGTTCGTGGCGCTGCTGCGGCTGATCCCATCCGGGGTGGGTGAGACGTTCACCAGCCGTGCCCAGGACAGCTTCTACAACTTCGTGAACCTGCCCGTGCTGCTGTTCCCGATCGGGGCGGTGCTGCTGTCGCTGGTCGGGCCGCGGCACCCCAAGGCCCGGCTGATCACCCTGGCGGCCCTCGCCGAGTACGCGGCGGCGGCCTTCTTCGGGGTGGTGTTCGGGATCCTCGTCGGCTTGGTGAAGATCGCCGGATTCAGTGTGCGGCTCGCGTTCGAGGAGCTGCTGTTGCGGGTGGGCTGGCTGGCCTTGCTCGTCATCGCGACGTACGCGGTGTGGGAGTTGTGGCGCAACCTGTTCGCCGCCCCCAAGCCCGAGCCCGGCCTGTACGGGCAGCCGGTGTACGGCGCCCCCGGCACGTACCCGGGCCAGCCCGGCTACGGCCAGCCCGGTCCCGCCCAGCCGGCCGGTCCCCAACCGGGTCCGGCCCAGCCCGGTATGGCCCAGCCTGGTATGGCTCAGCCTGGTATGGCTCAGCCCGGTATGGCCCAGCCCGGTCCGGCCCAGCCCGGTTCGGCCCAGCCCGGTTCGGCCCAGCAGGTTTCGGCCCAGCCGGGTTCGGGGGCGCCGTGGGGCACGTCCGGTGGCGCCCCGGCCCAGCCGTGGGGTACGGCGCCGTCCAGCCCGCCCGCGCCGAGCGCCCCGGTGTGGGGGCAGCCGCAGGGTGGGCCCGCCGCGTCGAGCTGGGGCCAGCCCGCCGCGACCCCGCCGGCATCGGGCTTCCCCGGGGCCGCGAGTCCTGCGGCGGCCCAGCCCGGATCGCCGATGCCGTTCCTGCCGGAGCCCGGTCGGCCCACCGTCTACGGCAGCCCGCAGCCGGGTGCCTTCGCCGACCCCACCCAGGTCGTCTCGCAGCACGGCCAGGACGACCACACCCGGGTGGTCGGTGACGAGCGCCCCGGCTTCGGCCCCGCCGGTGACGACTTTCCCCGCCGCTGAGCTGCCCGGCGGCTGAGCTGCCCGGCGGCTGAGCTGCCCGGCGGCTGGGCTGTCCGGCGGCTGGGCTGTCCGGCGGCTGGGCTGTCCGGCGGCTGGGCTGTCCGGCTCTGACCTGCCCCACCGCTGGCGTGTCCAGGGCTGACCGGGCCAGCCGCTGACCATTGTGGCCAGCCCACGCTGCGGCTGGCGGTGTGCGGGACGGGCGCCCCCGAGCGCAAACGTGGTTCAGGACACTGGGCATTCGACTGAGACTGCCGGGCGACCGGCCGGGCATTCGGCCTAGGCTGCACGGGTGGCAGACGTGGAACCGGTTCCCACCGAGGCGAGCATGCGGCGGGCGCTGCGCCGGGCCGCCGACGGCAAGGCACTCGACGCGGACGAGGCCGCGACCCTGCTGGCCGCGGACGGCGGGCCGCTCGACGAGTTGTTGAGCCTGGCGGCTGGCGTGCGCGACGCGGGGTTGCGCGAGGCCGGGCGGCCCGGCGTCGTGACGTACTCGAAGAAGGTCTTCATCCCGTTGACCCGGCTGTGCCGGGACCGCTGCCATTACTGCACCTTCGCGACCGTGCCGCACCGGCTGCCCGCGGCGTTCCTGGAGCGCGACGAGGTGCTGGCGATCGCCCGCGAGGGCGCGGAGCAGGGCTGCAAGGAGGCGCTGTTCACGCTGGGGGACCGGCCCGAGGAGCGCTGGCCCGCCGCGCGGCAGTGGCTGGACGAGCGCGGTTACGACTCCACCCTGGACTATGTGCGCTCCTGCGCGATCGCGGTGCTGGAGGAGACCGGCCTGCTGCCGCACCTCAACCCGGGCGTCATGAACTGGGCGGATCTGCAGCGGCTCAAGCCGGTCGCGCCCAGCATGGGCATGATGCTGGAGACCACCGCGACCCGGCTGTGGTCCGAGCCGGGCGGCCCGCACTTCGGCTCGCCCGACAAGGAACCGGCGGTGCGGCTGCGGGTGCTCGACGACGCGGGGCGGGTGGGGGTGCCGTTCACCACGGGCATCCTGATCGGCATCGGTGAGACCCGGGAGGAGCGGGCCGATGCCCTCTTCGCGATGCGCCGCAGCGCCCGCGAGTTCGGCCACATCCAGGAAGTCATCGTGCAGAACTTCCGCGCCAAGCCGGACACCGCGATGCGCGGCATGCCGGACGCGGAGCTGCGCGATCTGGCCGCGACCGTGGCGGTGGCCCGGCTGATCCTCGGCCCCCGGGCCCGCCTGCAGGCCCCGCCGAATCTCATCGAGGCCGAGTACGACCTGCTGCTGCGCGCCGGCATCGACGACTGGGGCGGGGTGTCGCCGGTGACCCCGGACCACGTCAACCCGGAGCGGCCGTGGCCGCAGATCGAGGAGCTGGCCCGGCGCAGCGCCGCGGCCGGGTTCGAGCTGCGGGAACGGCTGACGATCTACCCGGAGTACGTGCGGCGGGCCGAGGGCTGGCTGGATCCCCGGCTGGCCGCGCACGTGGCCGCGCTGGCCGACCCGGAGACCGGGCTGGCCCGCCCCGAGGTGTTGCCGAAGGGCCTGCCCTGGCAGGAGCCGGACGACGCGTATGCGGCGGGCGGCCGGACGGATCTGTTCGCCACGATCGACACCACGGGGCGGACGGGCGACCGGCGTGGCGACTTCGACAGCGTGTACGGCGACTGGTCCGAAGTGGCCGCGCATGTGCGCAGCGCCCCCGAGCGGACCGACTCGGACGTGTTGGCTGGGCTGCGGCTGGCGGCGCAGGATCCGGCGGCGCTGCTGGAGCCGCGGCACGAGGACAAGGCGCTGGCGCTGTTCCACGCGGACGCAACGGCGCTGGACGACCTGGCCCGCCTGGCGGACGACCTGCGGCGCGACGCGGTCGGCGACGACGTGACGTACGTCGTGAACCGGAACATCAACTTCTCGAACGTCTGCTATGTGGGGTGCCGGTTCTGCGCGTTCGCCCAGCGGGAGCGCGACGCGGACGCGTACCGGCTCTCGGTGGAGCAGGTGGCCGACCGGGCGGAGCAGGCGTGGCGTGACGGCGCCAGTGAGGTGTGCATGCAGGGCGGGATCGACCCGAAGCTGCCGGTCACCGCGTATGCCGAGCTGGTCCGGGCGATCAAGCAGCGGGTGCCGGGCATGCACGTGCACGCGTTCTCCCCGATGGAGATCGTCACGGCGGCCGCGAAGGCCGGGGTGAGCGTGCGCGACTGGCTGACCGGGCTGCGCGAGGCGGGGCTGGGCACGATCCCGGGTACGGCCGCCGAGATCCTCGACGACGACGTGCGCTGGGTGCTGACCAAGGGCAAGCTGCCGACGGCGACCTGGGTGGACGTGGTGTCCACCGCGCACGAGCTGGGCATCCGCTCCAGCAGCACGATGATGTACGGCCACGTCGACCATCCCCGGCACTGGCTGGGGCACTTCCGGGTGCTGGCCGGGATCCAGGACCGGACCGGTGGTTTCACCGAGTTCGTGGCGTTGCCGTTCGTGCACACCAACGCGCCGATCTATCTGGCCGGGATCGCCCGTCCCGGTCCGACGTGGCGGGAGAACCGGGTCGTGCACGCGATGGCCCGGGTGCTGCTGCACGGCCGGATTCCCAACATCCAGTGCTCGTGGGTGAAGCTCGGCGACGACGGCACCCGGGTGATGCTTGACGGTGGCTGCAACGATCTCGGGGGCACCCTGATGGAGGAGACGATCTCCCGGATGGCGGGCTCCGAGCACGGCTCGGCGCGTACGGTGGCGCAGCTCAAGGAGCTGGCGGCGGTTGCGGGTCGCCCGGCGGTGGAGCGGACAACCGTATACGGCCGCCGCTAGATAACAAATCGGGCTAAATTGGACGCGACGCGCCGACGCGCCGTTACTTTCGGGTGTCTTTGGGAGATAGGGCAGGAACGGGACTCCAAGGTGCCCGGGGGCATCTCGGGGAATCGGGCCTATTTATCAGGTTCGGCTTGACGACGCACGTCTTACACGCGTGTAATTTCGGTGGGGTTGTGGGACGGGTGCTGGGGAAATGCACCAGTTCCGCAAGAAACACGCCGCGTGCGTGGGGGGTAAGTGCCGGCATTGCCGCCGGCGCGGAAAAGGAGGCACGCCGATGATGGTGGAAGCGCAGGTTGAAGGCATCGACCTGCTCGGGGACGCACCCGAGTGGCAGGAGCGGGCCCTGTGTTCGCAGACCGACCCGGAGGCGTTCTTTCCGGAGAAGGGCGGCTCGACGCGCGAGGCCAAGCGGATCTGCGGCCGCTGCGACGTGAAGGCGGAATGCCTGGAGTACGCGCTCGGCCATGACGAGCGCTTCGGCATCTGGGGCGGACTGTCGGAGCGGGAACGCCGCAAGCTCAAGCGCCGGGTGGCCTGACCGCGCCTCGGCCCATGGCGCTGGGGGCGGCGCCTAGGTCAGCTCGTCGGGATCCACACCCAGCAGGTTGGCGACCTGCTCGATGATGACGTCGTGTACCAGGTCGGCGAGGTCCTCGCGATCCATCGCCCGGAACTCCAGCGGACGCCGGTACAGCACGATGCGTGGCGGCAGCTCCTGCCGTCCGGGTCGGCCGGGTAGCAGCCGGGCGAGCGGCACCGCGCCGTCCTCCAGCACGTCCGAGTCGTAGACGTTCAGCTCCGGCGGGACGTCCTCGACCGCGAACTCGACCCCGGCCAGCTCCTTCGCATACCGCCGCTCCAGGCCCTCGACCGTGTCCAGCACCAGATCGTCGAAAATCTCCGCCTTGGTGCGAGCCAGCGGCACGGTCGCCGGGACGAGCCGCCCGCGCAGGCCGCGGCCGTGCCGATCGCGCCGGGTCGGACGCCCCGGCCCGGCGGAACGCGCGGCCCGGCCCTGCTCGGCGGCGCGTCGGCGGTCGGGGCTGGTCGTCACGGACCCAAGCCTAGCCCGCCCGTGGCGCGGGGCGGGGGCGCTGGAGCCCCGCGCGTTGCGCCGCGCGAATTCGCCCCAACGGGGCGGCGTGTCTTCAGCGGCCTGACGGAATCGTGATGCATGGCGGGTCGGCGTGTCGCGACCCCTTGCGCCCCGCGCGAGGCGCCGGGGCGATAACGTGCCGCCGTGAGGTCCCCACGGCGCTGCTCCCGTAACGGCTGTCCCCGGCAGGCGGTCGCCACCCTGACCTACGTCTACAGCGATTCCACCGCCGTCGTCGGGCCGCTGGCGGCGTTCGCCGAACCTCACACGTACGACCTCTGCGAGCCGCACGCCCGCAGCCTCACCGCGCCCCGCGGATGGGAACTCGTCCGCCACGACGGTGACTTCGGCCCGCCTCCACCCACCACGGACGATCTGGTCGCCCTCGCCGACGCGGTCCGCGAGGCCGCCCGCCCGGCGCCGCCCCCGCGCCCCGAGGAGCACGACAACCTGCCCGGCCACCAGACCGGCCGCCGCGGCCACCTGCGCGTCATCCCACCCACCCACTGACGCTCAGGGCCCGGGCGATGCCCGTGACCGAGCCTGCGGCGTTCCAGATCTTGGCCAGAATCCGCCCGCCGCGGGGCGGAAACCGACCAAGATCCGTCTACAGCGCGATCAGGTGGAAGCGGGACTTCAGCCAGGGGATCAACGTCCGGTACGCCGCGATCGTGTCCGGCTGCGCGTAGTCGTGGGACAGCACGATCGCCCCGCGTCCCGTGTGCCGCTGCACCGCGCGCAGCACTCGGGTCCGGTGTGCCGCGTCGCTCTCGCCGGACGGGTGGTCCCAGTCGCGGGGGTCGACCGACCAGTAGATCGAGGCCATGCCGAGGTCGGCGGCCACCGACACGAATGCCGGGGTGAAGTTGCCGCCGGGGGCCCGCATGAAGCGGATCGGCGCGCCGGGGGCGGCGCGGTGGATCGCGTCGTTCGTACGCTGCAGGTCGGCGTGGATCGCGGTGGGCTTCTGCTTGCCGAGGGTGAGGCTGTGCCGCCAGGTGTGGTTGCACAGGGTGTGCCCCTCGGCGGCGATCCGCCGGACCAGGCCGGGATGGGCCGCCACGTTCTTGCCGACCAGGCAGAAGGTGGCCTTGATGTGGTGCTTCGCGAGCAGGTCCAGCAGCCTCGGGGTCTGTGCCGGGTCGGGCCCGTCGTCGAACGTGAGCGCCACCGCGGCGGTGCCCGTGCCCGTGGCGCTCTTCGCGGGGCCGCCGAGGCGCATCCGCCCCGGATCGCCGGGCCGCCCGGGCGTCGGCGGCCGGGCCTGCGTATCGGCGCCCGGCAGGCCCGGACCCGGGGCCGGGGGCCGGGTGGGGCCGTGGAAACCCGGTGCACCCGGTCCGCTGTCCACCGTGGAGGAAGGGCGGGGCGCCGGGCTGGACGATGACGACGTCCACAGCGGTGTCCCGTCGGCGGCCATGGCCGTGCCGCACCCGGCGAAGGCCGCAACGACCAGCGCTGCGGCGACCGTGCGGAATGCCCGCCTGCCGGGGAAACGCATCGTTGACTCCGTCCCGTGTCCGAACTCGACACCCCCACTATGGCCGGAGCCGGCGACATCGAGGTATGCCCACCCCCCGGTATGGCACTGATCCGGGAGATCCATGACCGGGTGCACCGAGCGCAGCGAGGGCCGCGAGGGCGTGCCCGGCCGTTCCGCGCCGGTCTGAAGCGGCGGCCGTGGGGCGTGAAATGATCCGTTGCACAGCGTCCTGGCTGGCAGGACCCAACACAGGAGCCGCGATGCGCCGCCCTCAGCTGATGCCCGAGGCCGCCGCCGTCGTCGCGGCGCACCGGTCCTCCCGGTCCGGCCTCTCCCGCCGCACGTTGCTCGGCGGGGCCGTAGCGGCGGGCGCCGCGCTGGCCGGTTGCGGCATCGAGGGCACCCGGCAGAGTGAACAGAGCTGCCCCAGTACGGACCTGTCGGCCACGGAGCGCCGCCTCGTCTTCGCGAACTGGCCGCAGTACATCGACGTGGACGACCGCGACGGCAGCCGCCCCACCCTGGAGGCGTTCGAGCGCAGGACCGGAATCCGGGTCGACTACCTGGAGGAGATCAACGACAACGACCAGTACTTCGGGAAGATTCAGAACCAGCTGGCGGCGTGCCGCCCGACCGGGCGCGACCTCATGGTGGTCTCGGACTGGCTGCTCGGCCGCCTGGTCGACCTGGGCTGGGTGCAACGGCTCGACCTCGCCGCGATGCCGAACGTGCAGCGCAACCTGCTGCCGTCGCTGCGCGGCCGGGCCGTCGACCCGACCGGCACCCACGCGGTGCCGTGGCAGGGCGGGCTGGCGGGGCTGGCCTACAACGGGCGGGTCACCGCGGAGATCCGTACGGTGGACGAGTTGCTCACCCGGCCCGACTTGAAGGGCCGGGTGACCCTGCTCAGCGAGCTGCGCGACACGATGGGGCTGCTGTTGCAGGCGCGCGGCCACGACCCGGGCGACTTCACCGAGGCGCAGTTCGACGACGCGCTGGAGGTGCTGCGCCGCTCCGTCGAGGCCGGTCAGATCCGGCGGTTCACCGGCAACGACTACGCGCCCGACCTCAAACGCGGCGACATCGCCGCCTGCATCGGCTGGTCGGGTGACATCATCCAGCTCGCCGGTGACGATCCGCGGATCCGGTTCGTGGCCCCGGACTCCGGCGTCATGCTGTACTCCGACGACATGGTCGTGCCGAACCAGGCGGCGCACCGAGCCAACGCGCAGCGGCTCATGGACTATTACTACGATCCGACCGTGGCGGCGACCGTCGCCGCGTACGTGAACTACATCTGCCCGGTCGAGGGGGCGCAGGCGGCGATGGAGAAGATCGATCCGGAGCTGGCCGCGAACCCGCTGATCTTCCCCACCCGCGCGCTGCTCGCCAGGGCCAGCGGGTTCATGCCGCTCACCCAGCCGGAGTCGCGGTTGTACAACGACAAGTTCCAGGCGGTGATCGGGGCGTGAGCACCGACCTGCGGCTCGCCGGGGTGACCAAGCGCTTCGGCGCGGTGACCGCGGTCGACGCGCTCGACCTGACCGTTCCCGCGGGCTCGTTCTTCGCGCTGCTCGGCGCGTCCGGCTGCGGCAAGACGACCACCCTGCGCATGGTCGCCGGGCTGGAGGAGCCCACGGCCGGGCGGATCCTGCTCGGCGACGACGACATCACCGGGCTGCGGGCGTACCGTCGGCCGGTCAACACGGTGTTCCAGAGTTACGCCCTGTTCCCGCACCTGGACGTGCACGAGAACATCGCGTTCGGGCTGCGCCGGCGCCGCCAGCGAGACGTGCGCGCCCAGGTCGAGAAGATGCTGGCCCTGGTGCAGCTGGAAGGGTACGGCCAGCGCCGCCCCGGGCAGCTCTCCGGCGGCCAGCAGCAACGGGTCGCGCTGGCCCGGGCGCTGGTCAACAACCCGCGGGTGCTCCTGCTCGATGAGCCGCTCGGCGCGCTGGACCTGACCCTGCGCCGCCGCATGCAGATCGAGCTGAAACGCATCCACACCGAGGTGGGCATGACGTTCGTGCACGTCACCCACGACCAGGAGGAGGCCATGACGATGGCCGACATGGTCGCGGTGATGAACGAGGGCCGCATCGAGCAGCTCGGCCCGCCCGCACAGCTGTACGACCTGCCCGCCACCCCGTTCGTGGCGACCTTCCTCGGACAGTCCAACCTGCTGGCGGGCGAGCAGGCCGGCGCGGTCGGCGACGACGTCGCGGTCACGGCCTACGGCTCGCGCTTCACCGTGCCCGTGCTGCGTTCGCGGGCCGCCGGGACGTCGGTCTTTCTCGGGGTACGCCCGGAGAAGCTGCACCTGGCCCTGTCCGCCGACACGGTGCCGGAGGCGCACCAGCGGCTCACCGGGGTGGTCACCGACAGCTCCTACGTGGGCGTGAGCAGCCAGTATCTGGTGCGAACCGGGTGGGGCACCGAGCTGAGCGTGTTCGCCGCCAGCACCGGCGAACACCGGCAGGTGCCGCTGGGCGCGGAGGTGGTCGCGCACTGGGATCCGCGGCACGCGTTCCTGCTGGACCGTCCGCCGGGGGAGGGCGACCGGACGGGCGCGGCCGACGTGAGCCTGGGCGTGCGCGCGTGACGGCCACACCCCCCGACAGCGTCGGCGGGCGGCTCGCGACCGTCCACGAGGGCGGTCGCCGCGGCGCGGGACGCGACTCCGGGCCACACCGCGTCGGCGACCGGTGGGGGCGGCTCGTGCCGTACCTGTTGATCCTGCCCGCCGGGTTGTGGCTGGTGCTGTTCTTCGCGGTCCCCGCCGCGGAACTGTTCGCCACCAGCCTGTACGACCCGGCCGGTTCCCTGGTCGACGGGTACGCGATGACCTGGGCGTTCGGCAACTACCTGGACGCGCTGGCCGAGTACTGGCCGCAGCTGCTGCGGTCGCTGGCGTACGCGGCAGTGGCGACCGCCGCGTCGCTGCTGCTCGGCTTCCCGCTGGCGTACGCGATCGCGCTGCGCGCCGGACGCTTCCGTAACGTGCTGCTGGTCGCGGTGGTGGCCCCGTTCTTCACCAGCTTCCTGATCCGCACGCTGGCCTGGAAGGCGATCCTGTCCGACAACGGCGCCCTGGTCGCCCTGCTGCGCGACCTGCACGTGCTGGCCCCGGACGGGCGTCTGCTGGCCACCCCGTTCGCGGTGGTGGCCGGGCTGACCTACAACGTCCTGCCGTTCATGGTGCTGCCGCTGTACGCGAGCCTGGAACGGCTCGACCGCCGCCTGCTGGAGGCCGCCGCCGACCTGTACGCGGGCCCGGCCGCGACGTTCCGCGCGGTGACCCTGCCGCTGGCGGCGCCCGGCATCGTGGCGGGCACGCTGCTGACGTTCATCCCGGCCGCGGGCGACTACATCAACGCCCAGCTGCTCGGCACGCCAGGAACGGCGATGGCGGGCAACGTGATCGACTCGGCGTTCCTGATCCGGCTCGACTATCCGCAGGCGGCGGCGCTGTCGTTCGTGCTGATGGCGATGATCCTGGTGCTCGTGCTGGTCTATCTGCGGCGGGTCGGCGCGACCGCGGTGGAGGCGCTGTGACCCCGGGTGCGGCACGGATGCCGGGAGGGGCACGGATGCCGGGAGGGGCACGGTGACCCGCGCCGGGCGGTGGCTCGCCGATCATCTCGTGCTGGGGATCGGGCTGGTGGTGCTGGCGTACCTGCTGCTGCCGATCGCGGTGATCGTCGCGCTGTCGTTCTACCGGCCCACGTCGCGGCTGGCGTACGACTTCGGCACGTTCACGCTCGACTACTGGACGAACCCGTGCGGCGCGCCCGGCATGTGCGCGTCGCTGGTGCGCAGTGTGCAGATCGGCTTCGCGGCGACCGTGGTGGCCACGGTGCTCGGCACGCTGATGGCGTTCGCCCTGACCCGCTACCGCTTCCGGGGCCGGTCCGCGACCGGCGCGCTGGTGTTCCTGCCGATGGCCACCCCCGAGGTGGTGATGGGCTCCTCGCTGCTGGCGCTGTTCGCGGCGGCGCGGATACCGCTCGGCTTCTGGACCGTGGTGATCGCGCACGTGATGTTCTGCGTGAGCTTCGTGGTGGTGACCGTCCGGGCGAGGCTGGCCACCCTCGACCCGCGCCTGCCAGAGGCCGCCGCCGACCTGTACGCGGGCCCGTGGGCGGCGTTCCGCCGGGTGATCCTCCCGCTGGCGCTGCCCGGCATCGTGGCGGCGGCCCTGCTGGCGTTCTCGCTGTCCTTCGACGACTTCATCGTCACGAACTTCACGGCGGGCACCACGACGACGTTCCCCATGTACATCTGGGGTGCGGCGCAGCGCGGCGTCCCGCCGCAGGTCAACGTGATCGCGACGGTGCTGTTCGGGGTGTCGCTGCTGCTGGTGCTGGCGGCGACGGTGCGCCGCCGCCAGCACCGGTGATCGTCAGGCTGCCCAGAACACGTACGTGGCGCTGTAGGGCACGGACACCTTCTCGCCGTCGGTGCACGCGCCGGCCGGGGCGACGCCGCCCGAGGTGCGCAGCCGCTGGATGTGCGTCACCGGGCTGAGGATCCCGCTGCCGGTGTGGCTGTTGACCTCCAGCAGCAGCTCCGGGATGGCGCCGGGCACCTCCGAGGAGGCTTTCCGCGTGGCCGTCACCAGCGAGTCGTCGCGTTCCGACTGCCAGCTCGGGCCTGCGAAGTGGTGGAACGGGCCGCCCTGACCCACCAGCCGGGCCTCCGGCGTGGACGGGGTACCCGTGAACACGCCACCGGTGCACGTGTAGGTCTGGGTGCCCTTCTGCACGTGCACCTCGGCGACCTTCGTTGATCCCGGCGGCGGGGCGATGGTCGGGTTGGGACTCGGAGCCGGGTGCGCCTGGACCTCCTGCGCGGACGCGTTGAACGTCACGGCGCCGACGCTGATGGCGACCACCGCCATTCCGGTGGCCGCTGCCGCGCGTACCCGGGACCTGCGGGTGCTGAGCATCAAGATTCTCCTCCGTCGCGGGGCGACCCCCTGCCGCCCCCATCTGCCGTACGGAACGGAACGGACGGCAGATGGGTGCGGGGGAGAATCCGGCACGGAAATACACTGTGGAGTGACTATTCCGTCCGGATCTTGCTGCGGATCAGGAACCGGAGCCCCTCGGGTGCCTCCAGCGAGAAGCCGCTGCCGCGGCCGGGCACCACGTCCACGGTGAGGTCGGTGTGTTTCCACGCCGCGTACTGCGCCGTACTCATCCAGAACGGCACCGGCTCGGCCACCCCGTCGATGCGTAGCTCCTGGAGCAGCACGTCGGAGTCGCCGGTACGGAACTCGCCCTGCGGGTAGCACATCGGTGCGCTGCCGTCGCAGCAGCCGCCGCTCTGGTGGAACATCAGCGGCCCGTGCTGCCCCCGCAGTGCGCGGATCAGCTCGGCCGCTGCGGTGCTCACCTCGACCCGGTCGCCCATCAGAAGAAGCCCATGGCCTTGGGTGAGTAGCTGACGAGCAGGTTCTTGGTCTGCTGGTAGTGGTCCAGCATCATCTTGTGGTTCTCCCGGCCGATGCCGGACTGCTTGTACCCGCCGAACGCGGCGTGCGCCGGATAGACGTGGTAGCAGTTCGTCCACACCCGGCCCGCCTGGATCGCCCGCCCGGCCCGGTACGCGGTCGTCCCGTCCCGGGTCCAGACGCCCGCGCCGAGGCCGTACAGGGTGTCGTTGGCGGTGGTGATCGCGTCGGCGTAGTCGGTGAACGAGGTCACCGCCACCACGGGCCCGAAGATCTCCTCCTGGAAGACCCGCATCGTGTTGCTGCCCTCGAGGATGGTCGGCTGCACGTAGTACCCGCCGGACAGGTCGCCGCCCAGCTCGGCGCGGGCCCCGCCGGTGCGGACCTTCGCCCCCTCCTGGCGGCCGATGTCCAGGTAGGACAGGATCTTCTCCAGCTGGTCGTTGGAGGCCTGCGCGCCGACCATGGTGTCGGTGTCCAGCGGGTTGCCCTGGCGCATGTTCTCCACCCGCTTCACCCCGGCGGCGAGGAAGTCCGCGTAGTGGCCCTGCTGGACCAGCGCCCGCGACGGGCAGGTGCACACCTCGCCCTGGTTGAGGGCGAACATCGCGAAGCCCTCCTGCGCCTTGTCGAAGAAGTCGTCGTCGGCCGCGCTGACGTCGTCGAAGAAGATGTTCGGGCTCTTGCCGCCCAGCTCCAGCGTCACCGGGATGATGTTCTCGCTGGCGTACTGCATGATCAGGCGGCCGGTGGTGGTCTCGCCGGTGAACGCCACCTTGGCGATCCGGCTTGACGACGCCAGCGGCTTGCCCGCCTCCACCCCGAAGCCGTTGACGATGTTCACCACCCCCGGCGGGAGCAGGTCCGCGATCAGCGACATCAGGTAGTGGATCGACACCGGGGTCTGCTCGGCGGGCTTGAGCACCACCGCGTTGCCCGCGGCCAGCGCGGGGGCCAGCTTCCACGCGGCCATCAGGATCGGGAAGTTCCACGGGATGATCTGGGCGACCACGCCCAGCGGCTCCTGGAAGTGGTACGCGACCGTGTCGGCGTCCACCTCGCTGAGGCTGCCCTCCTGCGCCCGGATGGCTCCGGCGAAGTAGCGGAAGTGGTCGACCGTCAGGGGCAGGTCGGCCAGCAGGGTCTCGCGGACCGGCTTGCCGTTCTCCCAACTCTCGGCGACGGCCAGCTTCTCCAGGTTGGCCTCGATCCGGTCGGCGATCCGGTTGAGGACCGCGGCCCGTTCCGCAGGGGGTGTGCGGCCCCACGCGGGTGCCGCGGCGTGCGCCGCGTCCAGGGCCTTCTCCACGTCCTCGGCGGTGCCGCGGGCCACCTCGCAGAAGTCCTGGCCGGTGACCGGAGACGGGTTGGTGAAGTACCGGCCCTGGGCCGGTGGCACGTACTCGCCGCCGATCCAGTGGTCGTACCGCGACGCGTAACTCATGATCGCGCCGTCGGTGCCGGGTGGGGAGTAGACGGTCATGCGCACCTCCGAGCCAGGGGGCCGCCCGGGGCGCCGTTGCCCCGGGCGGCAGGGGGTGCGCAGACGCTAGAGCGGGCGACGTTGCATCGACGTTGCGGCGCTGCCCGGCGCGGGTAGCCCGTACTCGGCGGTGAGGCGGGCGATCCGGCCGATCGCGAAGGGCCGGGCGGGTGCGCCCACCGGCAGTGCCGTCGCGTACGCCTCCCACATCTGCAGGTCGTCGGCGCCCCACGGCGAGCGCACCCAGGTCTGCAGGAGGGTCCGGTCGCTGCCGGCCAGGACCGCCGCGCGCAGCTGGTCCTCGACGAGGCGGCGCAGCCGGACCACGCCGGGCGCCTCCGAGCCGGGCAGCAGCGGCCCGCCGTACGCGGCCAGGGCGTCCGTGACCAGGCCCTGTTCGAGCAGCCGCGGCACGGCGCGGAAGTCGGCGTCCACGTCGGAGTGCAGCCGGTACGGCCGCGAGCCGAGCAGCTGGGGCCCCAGGATGCGGCGCAGCCGGGACAGCTCGGCCCGGACGGTCACCGGGCTGGGGTCGTCCGGATACAGGTCGATGCCGAGCTGCTCGCCGGTGCGGCCCTCCGGATGGGCCAGCAGCAGCACGAGCAGTTCGGAGTGGCGGCGCCCGAGCCGGATCCGGCGTCCCGCGACGGTCAGCACCGCCTCGTCGCGGCCCAGCGCGGTCACGGCCGCCGCGGCCCGCGGCGCGGTCCGCTGGGTACGCAGGTACGCCTCGGCGGCCAGCGCGGTGGCCCGGACCAGGGCGAGGCTGTGCGGGTTGGCCAGGCGGTCCCCGCCGGTCACGTCGATCGCGCCGAGCAGCCGCCCGGTGGCCGGGTCGTGGATCGGGGCGGCGGTGCAGGTCCAGTCCTGGACCGGGCGGCAGAAGTGCTCGGTGGCGAAGATCTGCAGGGGGTGGTCGACCGCCAGCGCGGTGCCCGGCGCGTTGGTGCCCGCGCTGGCCTCGTCCCACCGGGCGCCGGGCACGAAGTTCATCCGGGCGGCGCCGTCCAGCACGGCCGGGGTGCCCTCGACCCAGAGCAGCCGCCCGTGCGCGTCGCACACCGCGACGATGTGGTCGCCGTCCTCAGCCAGCCCGCCCAGCAGGTCCCGGAAGATCGGCAGCACGCAGGCCAGCGGGTGGGCCGCCCGGTACGCCTCCAGCTCGTCGTCGCGCAGTTCGATCGGCGCGGTGCCGTCCGGGTCGAACCGGGCGTCGGCGGAGCGCCGCCACGACTCGACCACGACCGGGCGTACCGGCAGCTGGGGTCCGGCGTCCCCGGCGACGAACCGCTCGTACGCGCGGCCCACTTCGGTGATGCGGGCGGTGGGGTCGGCGCCCGCGTGGAGGGCGAGCCACGGGTTGGACATGCTGCAGACCTCCGATCCCACTCATCGTGGCCCGCGCGGGCGCGCCCCACAAGAAAGAGCCGGGGGTCGATCGACGGTCTCGGACGGTGGAAGCCGCCCGGGACGCTCCGGGTGTCCGGATGGACCGAGTGATTCGACCGAGACGGTGGAGCCGAGCGGTTGCGGCCTGCCCGATACCGCAGCTCCGATAGGCTCGGGCAGAGGTAATCATCGCTGAGGAGAGATCAATTGTCTGATCTGTCGCAGATCGTCAAGGCGTACGATGTGCGCGGTATCGTCCCGGATCAGCTCAACGAAACCGTGGCCCGCGCGCTCGGCACCGCCTTCGTGGAGATGCTGCGCGAATCCGGCGACGACCCGGAGACGATCGTCGTCGCCCACGACATGCGCGACTCCGGCCCGGGGCTGGCCGCCGCGTTCGCCAAGGGCGTCAACGCGGCCGGCACCGCCGTGCTGCACATCGGCCTCGGCTCCACGGACCAGCTGTACTACGCCTCGGGCGCGCTGAACCTGCCCGGTGCGATGTTCACCGCCAGCCACAACCCGGCCCAGTACAACGGGATCAAGCTGTGCCGGTCGGGCGCCCGCCCGGTCGGCCAGGACAGCGGCCTGGTCTTCGTCCGGCAGTACGCCGACGACCAGCTGAACTCGCTGGCCCAGGTGGCCGACGGCGTGGAACGCATCGAGCCCCGCGACCTGCTGCGCGACTACGCCGCGCACCTGCGCTCGCTGGTCGACCTGTCCGGCATCCGGCCGCTGAAGGTCGTGGTGGACGCGGGCAACGGCATGGGCGGGCACACCGTGCCGGCCGTGCTGGGCGACCGGGTGCTGCCCGGGCTGCCGCTGACCATCGTGCCGCTCTACTTCGAGCTGGACGGCTCGTTCCCGAACCACGAGGCCAACCCGCTCGACCCGGCCAACCTCGTCGACCTGCAGGCCGCGGTCCGCGAGCACGGTGCCGACCTGGGCCTGGCCTTCGACGGCGACGCCGACCGCTGCTTCGTGGTCGACGAGCGCGGCCAGCCGGTCTCACCGTCCGCGATCACCGCCCTGGTGGCGACCCGGGAGCTGGCGAAGTTCCCGGGCAGCACGGTCATCCACAACCTGATCACCTCGGCCGCGGTGCCCGAGATCATCACCGAGCACGGTGGCAAGCCGGTGCGCAGCCGGGTCGGCCACTCGTTCATCAAGGCGGAGATGGCCCGGACGAACGCGGTGTTCGGTGGCGAGCACTCGGCGCACTACTACTTCCGCGACTTCTGGTACGCCGACACCGGCATGCTGGCCGCGATGCACGTGCTGGCCGCGTTCGGTGGCCAGGATCACCCGCTGTCGGAGTTCGCCGCCGAGTACGAGCGCTACAGCTCCTCCGGAGAGATCAACTCGACCGTGCCGAACGCCGCGGCGAAGATGGCCGAGGTCCGGGCCGCGTTCCCCGGCGCCGCCACGGACGACCTGGACGGCCTCACGGTGCACGTCGGCGAGGGTGCCTGGTTCAATCTGCGCGCGTCGAACACCGAGCCACTGCTGCGGCTCAACGTCGAGGCGCCGAAACCTGATCGTATGGCGGCCCTCCGCGACGAGGTGCTCGCCATCGTGCGCGGATAGGATCCTGGGGCCCGATACCGCACCCGAGCCGAAGGAGCCGTTCGGTGGCTCTCGATCCGCAGCTGCTGGAGATTCTGGCCTGCCCGGACACGCATCACGCGCCGCTGACCCACGACGCGGAGGCGCAGACATTGACGTGCACCGAGTGTGGCCGGATCTTCGAGATCCGCGACGACATCCCGGTCCTGCTGCTCGACGAGGCCAGGCTGCCCGGGAGCGGCCCGGCGGGGGAGGGCGAGGCGTGATGGGTGCGTCCAGGGAAGGCACGGCGGGGGTGCACGGCCACCGCTCGGCGGACGAGTCGCTGCTCGACGACGAGCAGGTGATGCTGGGCAACGACCCGGGCGGCATGCTGCGCGCCACCGCCTCCGCGGGCGCCCAGGTCCGCGAGTCGGCTGCGCTGGCGGCCGAGACCGACCTCAGCATGCTCGAGGACGAGGGCCGCCCCCGGGCGGTCGTGGTCGCGGGCATCGGTACGGCTGGGCTGACCGGCAGCATCCTGGCGACCGTGGCGGGGCCCCGGTGCCCCGTTCCGATCATCGGGCACCGCAGCTCGGGCGTACCCGGCTGGGTCGGCGCCGCCGACGTGGTGATCGCGGTGTCGGCCAGCGGCCGCAGCCCCGAGGCGCTGGCCGCCGCGGACGCCGCCGCCCGTCGCGGCGCCCGGCTCGTCGCGATCGGCAACCCGGACTCCGAACTGCAGGCCATGGCGGAACGCGCCCGTGCCCCGTTCATCCAGGTGCCCCGGCGCGCCCCGGCCCGGGCCAGCCTGTGGGGCCTGACGGTCCCGGTGCTGTTCGCCGGTCGCGCCCTCGGGCTGGTCAAGCTCGCCGAGGCGGACCTGGCCGAGACCGCGATCCGGCTCGACGCCGACGCGGAACGCTGCCGCCCCGGCGCCGAGTCGTTCGTCAACCCGGCGAAGTCGCTGGCCCTGGGCCTGGCCGGGTCCATCCCGATCGTTTGGGGATCGTCGCCGCTGGCCACGGTCGCGGCCCGCCGGTTCGCCGACACCCTCGCGGCCAACGCCCGGTACCCGGTGATGGCCGGGGCCCTCGGCGAGGCCGGGCGCGGGCGGGTCGGCCTGCTCGACGGGGTCTTCGGTGGCCTGGCCGAGTCGAACCGGGACATCTTCGCCGACTCCGAGGACGACGAGGCCGGCCAGACCCGGCTGCGGCTGGTCCTGATGCGCGACGGCGGGCTCAACCCGGAGGACGAGGCGGACGAGCCGGTCGCGGTCGAGGAGCGCCGCGCGGACGCCGTGCAGACGCTCGCTGAGCGGCGTGGCGTGCGGTGTGATGTGATCACCGCCGAGGGCGGCTCGACGCTGGAGCGGCTGGCGTCGATCGTGGCCGTGCCGGACTTCGCCTCGCTCTACCTGGCGCTCGCGCACGGGCTCGACCCGATGGCGGTGCCCGCGATCAGCGAGATGAAGGAACTCAGCAACCCGATGCCGGAGGCGCGCTCGTGAGCGGATCCCCGGCGCGGATCCAGCGACAGCACGGCCATCAGGGACAGTACGGCGGAGGACAGCAGTGAGTGCAGGCGGCGGTACCAAGGCGATCATCGCGGCGCTCGGGGCGAACCTCGGCATCGCGTTGACCAAGTTCATCGCCTGGGGGCTCAGCGGTTCGTCGTCGATGCTGGCCGAAGCGATCCACTCGGTCGCGGACTCCGGCAACCAGGCCCTGCTGCTGGTCGGCGGCAAGCGGGCCACCCGCAAGGCCACCCCGCAACACCCCTTCGGGTACGGGCGGGAGCGCTACATCTATGCGTTCATCGTCTCCATCGTGCTGTTCTCCGTCGGTGGCCTGTTCGCGCTGTACGAGGCGTACCACAAGCTCCAGCACCCGGAGGGCATCCACAGCTGGAAGTGGGTGCCGGTGGTGGTGCTGGTCATCGCGATCGGCCTGGAGAGCTTCTCGTTCAAGACGGCGATCGCGGAGTCCAACCACATCCGGGGCAACACGTCGTGGGTCGAGTTCGTGCGCCGCGCCAAGGCCCCCGAGCTGCCGGTCGTGCTGCTGGAGGACGCGGGCGCGCTGCTCGGCCTGGTCTTCGCGCTGTTCGGCGTGGTGCTCACGCTGATCACCGGCAACGGGGTGTGGGACGCCATCGGTACGGCGATGATCGGCCTGCTGCTCGTCGCGATCGCCGTGGTCCTGGCCATCGAGACCAAGAGCCTGTTGCTGGGCGAGGGGGCCAACCCGGAGGACGTGCGCACGATCGAGCAGGCGATCCTGACCGGCCCCGGCGTCGACCGGATCATCCACATGAAGACGCTGCACCTGGGCCCGGAGGAGCTGCTGGTCGCCGCGAAGATCGCGGTGCCGCGTACGGACCAGGCCGAGGAGGTGGCCCGGCACATCGACGAGACCGAGGCCCGGATCCGTGCGGCGCTGCCGATCGCCCGCGTCATCTACCTCGAACCTGACATCTACCGCCCCGGCAAGGCGACCGCGGACGACACGGCGGCCGCGGGGTCGGCCGGACCCATACCGCCCGGGCTGGCATGACCGGCATGCACATCCTTCCGCTGACCGGCGTGATCCGCCCGTACGCCTGGGGTTCGCGGACGGCCATCGCGGGGCTCCAGGGCCGGCCGGCGCCGACCGACGCCCCCGAGGCCGAGCTGTGGCTCGGCGCGCACCCCGGTGACCCGTCGACCGTCACGGGCCCCCACGGGCCGGCGAGCCTGGCGACCCTGATCGCCGCGGATCCCACGGGTCAGCTCGGCGCGCAGGTGGCGAAGGAGTTCGACGGGCGGCTGCCGTACCTGATGAAGGTGCTGGCCGCGGCCGCGCCGCTGTCGCTGCAGGCGCACCCGGACGCGGCGTACGCCCGGGAGGCGTACGCGCGGCAGCAGGCCGACCCGGATGCGCCGCGGATCTACACGGACCCGCACCACAAGCCCGAGGTGCTGGTCGCGCTGACCACATTCGACGCACTGTGCGGGTTCCGCGCGCCGGACGTGTCCGCGGCCGTGCTGGAGGGGCTGGCGTTGCCGCAGCTGGCGCCGGTGGTGGCCGCGCTGCGGGCCGGCCCGGCGGGTCTGCGCGACGCGGTGCACACGCTGCTGACCTGGCCCGCCGGCGAGCGTCCGGCGCTGATCGAGTCGGTGGTCAGCGCCACCCTGGCGGCCCCCGACGATCATCCGTACGCCCGCGAGTTCGCCCTGGCCGCGGGCCTGGCCGAGCACTACCCGGGCGACCCCGGGGTGCTGGTCTCCCTGTTGCTCAACCACGTCCGGCTCGCACCGGGCGAGGCGATCTGGATGCCGGCCGGGAACCTGCACGCCTACCTCGCGGGCACCGGTGTGGAGATCATGGCCGCCAGCGACAACGTGCTGCGCGGTGGACTGACCCCCAAACGGGTGGACGTGGACGAGCTGCTGCGCGTCCTGCGTTTCGAGGTGCTGGCCGACCCGATGCTGCCCGCGTACGAGGTGGCGCCGGGCGTGCTGACCTGGCGGGTGCCGGTACGTGAGTTCGCGTTGTACCGGGTCACCCTCGACGGCGCCCCGGTGCCCGTGCCGGCGGCCGGCCCGCGCATCGTGCTCGGCGTACGCGGCGCGGTGACCGTCGCGCAGCCGCTCGAGGCGGCGGCATCGCCGGTCGTGCTGACGCCCGGTACGGCGGCGTACGCCCCGGCCACGGCGGGGCCGGTCACGCTCTCCGGCATGGGCGAGGCGTTCGTCGCCACCGCAGCCGAATAGGCGGTTCCGCCCCGGACCACTCCCCGCTGTCGGTGGTGGGCCGAACGTCGCCGTGGGTGCCTGCCCGCCACCGGGCAGGTCGGTCCCGTTGGCGCCGCTCGCGTCGCTGGATCAGCTCGCCCTCGGAAGTCCCCGGAGCCCGCGTCATGGTGCCGGAGGGTCACGGTCAGCGAACGTCGGTCCGACAATCAAATCGGAAATTTCTGGATTTGCTTGACATGGGCGTATGCGGAGTGTGAATCTATAACCACGCAGCGTCATTGGTGATCGGGGGGTCCCACGGACGCGCGCGGTACCAAACCGGGGGGATGAACGGGGCGGTGGGTCACAGACCTGCCGCCTCGTTCGCTGTCCGGGGCCGGGCCGGGGGAGGGCGGACCATGTCGGCGGCGGGTCCGCGGGGACCGTCGGCCCACGCCGCCGCGGCGGTCACCTGTTCGAGTGGAAAAGACGGCATCGAGCCCCGTCCACCGTGGACGGGGCTCGATCTTCTCCGGCGGGCCGGCGGTTGCCGCCACCGGCGCCGCCACCCCGGCTGAAGGGCCGGGGCCCGACCACCATCGGGCCCGTCGATATGTCCATTAGCCCACGCCGGGTCCCGGTCTGCAAGTGCAGAAGGCGATCTGCAAGTTGCGGAACGTTACCAAGAACCCGGTACGGTGATGCCGTGCCGAGGCCGACGACCACCGCTCGCCGTGAACTCGGTGGCGAGTTGCGCCGGCTCCGGGGCGAGCGCCGGGGTGCCTCCGTGGCGGCTGCGCTCGGCTGGTCCGAGTCGAAACTGAGCCGCATCGAGACCGCCCGTACCGGCATCCGCGACGCCGACCTCGATCGCCTCCTGGCCGCATACGGGGTTACCGGGGGTGACCGGATCCGCCTGCACGAGCTGGCCCGGCGCGGCCGGGTCCGGGTCTGGTGGAGCGCGTACCGCTCCGCGGTGCCCGACCCGTACGACGAGTACGTGGCGCTGGAGGCGGAGGCGGCCGTGATCCGCGAGTGGGAGGCCCAGGTGATACCGGGCCTGCTGCAGACCGACGAGTACGCCCGCGCCGTGATCGAGGTCGGCGCGGACCGGACGGATCCGGAGACCGTGCAGCGGCGGGTGGCGCTGCGGATGGCGCGCCAGGCCGTGCTGACCCGCGACGCGCCGCCCCGGCTGTCCGTGGTGCTCGATGAGGCGGTGCTGCACCGGCAGGTCGGTGGCCCGGCTGCCATGCGCCGCCAGCTGCACCGGCTGCACGACGCGTGTGGGCGGCCCGGGATCGAGGTGCGTGTGCTGCCGTTCGCCGCGGGCGCGCACGCGGCCCTGGCCGGATCGTTCATGCTCTTCGAGTTCGGCGTCGTGGGCCGTTCGGAGGTGGCCCACGTCGAGGACGCCACGGGCGGGGTGTTCCGGGACCGCCCCGCCGAGGTGCAGCTGTACCGCAAGTTCTTCGCCGACGTGTGGGAGCGGGCGCTCGACCCCGATGCCAGTCGGGCCCTGGTCGCCCGTACGGGGGAGGAGCTGCAGTGACTGCTCATGCGTTGGGCCGGATGGCTATTCAATGAAAGTCACCGGAAGGGGCATGGCGTTGCAGCAGAACCACGGGACCGCCCCCGCTTGGCGCAAGAGCACGCGCAGCGCGGCGAATGGCCACTGTGTCGAGATCGCCCGGGCGATGGAGGTCGTCCTCGTCCGCGACTCCCGGGATCCCGAGGGGCCGGTGCTGGCCTTCGACACCACCGGCTGGACCGCGTTCCTGGCCGGCGTACGCGCGGGTGAATTCGACCGCCGTCCGGCCGAGTGACCCGGCAGTGGGGGCCGTTCGCCCTGTGACCAGCTGAATAGCCAGGCGACTTGACGCGAGCGCCGCCGCTCCGAGTAAGGTAACCCGAGCCTTAGTTAGGAATGCCTTAGCAAGGTGCTCGCGGCCGATCCCTCGACCGGCGACGCCCCGGAAGTCGGAGTGCCATGCTCGCCACCTACCTCATTGGCCTGCGCGAGGGGTTGGAGGCCACCCTGGTGGTCAGCATCCTCATCGCCTTCCTCGTGAAGTCGCAGCGCAAGGACCGCCTGCCACAGGTCTGGCTCGGCGTCGGCGCGGCGGTCGCCCTCTCCGTCCTGTTTGGCTGGCTGCTCAGCTACACCCAGACCACGCTGCTGCGCGACTACGACGACCGGGAGCTGTTCGAGGCGGTCACCTCGGTCGCCGCGGTCGTCTTCGTCACCTGGATGATCTTCTGGATGCGCCGGGCCGCCCGGGGCATCGCCGGGGACCTGCGCAACAAGCTGCACGACGCGCTCGCGGTCGGCTCCTTCGCCGTACTGATCATGGCCTTCCTCGCGGTGGTCCGCGAGGGGCTCGAGACCTCCATGATCTTCTACGCCGCGGTGCAGGGCGCCGACGTCAACGGCGCCCCGCTGTACGCGCTGCTCGGCGGCATCGCCACGGCGATCGTGATCGGCTACCTGTTGTTCGCGACCGCCGTCCGGATCAACCTCACGGTGTTCTTCACCTGGACCGGCGCCCTGCTCATCCTCGTCGCCGCCGGCATCTTCAAGTACGGCGTGCACGACCTCCAGGAATCCGGTGTGCTGCCCGGCATCGGCACCATCGCCTACCACGCGGCGGGCGTCCTCGACCCGTCCACCTGGTACGCCGCCCTGCTGTCCGGGATGTTCAACATCACCGCCGAGCCGACCGTGCTGGAGGTCGTCGCCTGGTTCGCCTACGGCGTGCCCGTACTGGTGCTGTTCCTCTGGCGGCCACGCCGCGCAGCGCCGGCCCCCGCCACCGCCGAGCCCACGACGTCGGCTTCCGCCCCCGCGGAGCCCACGACGGCGCCGGCCCCCGCGACCGCAGAGCCCACGACGGCGGCCGCCGCGCTGCCCGCGCATTCCGAGCCGCAACCGCAGTCCGCCCCGGCGCCCGCGCCGCAACAGTAGGAGAACCCCGCACCATGCGCACCACCCGTTTCCTCGCCCTCGCCGCCGTCGGCACCCTCACCGGCGGCGCCCTGGCCGCGTGCACCGGCGACAAGACCGACGGTGCCGCCGCGGCCGGTGGCCCGATCACGGTCAAGGCGACCGACTCGGCCTGCGAGCTGGCCCGCACCACGCTCGACGCGGGCACCGCGGTCTTCAAGGTCACGAACTCCGGTGCCAAGGTCACCGAGTTCTACGTCTACGCGGACGGCGACCGGGTGATGGGCGAGGTGGAGAACATCACCCCCGGCCTGTCCCGCGAGCTGCGCGTCGAGCTGCCCGCCGGCACGTACCAGGCGTCGTGCAAGCCGGGCATGGTCGGCCAGGGCATCCGCACCGCGCTGACGGTCTCGGGTTCGGCCGCGCCGCTGGCCGCGGACGCCGCGCTGGCCGCGGCGAGCGCCGACTACTCCCGGTACGTGCAGTCCCAGGCCACCGCACTGGTCGACAAGACGGCCGAGTTCGCCGCCGCGGTCAAGGCGGGCGACGTGGCCAAGGCCAAGGCGCTGTACCCGGTGGCCCGCACGTACTACGAGCGGATCGAGCCGGTGGCCGAGGTCTTCGGCGACCTCGACCCGAAGATCGACGGCCGGGAGGACGGCGCCACCAAGGAACTGCCGTTCACCGGCTTCCACAAGCTGGAGAAGGACCTGTGGGTCGGCGGCGACGTGAGCAAGGACGGCGCCATCGCCGACCAGCTCGACGCGGACGTTCGCGCGATCGCCGCGAAGGCCCAGGCCGAGAAGCTGACCCCGCTGCAGCTCGCGAACGGCGCCAAGGAACTGCTCGACGAGGTCGCCAACGGCAAGATCACGGGCGAGGAGGACCGGTACTCGCACACCGACCTGTGGGACTTCGCGGCCAACGTGGAGGGTTCCAAGGCGGCCGTCGCGGCACTGCGCCCGGCGCTTCTCAAGCGCGACCCGCAGCTCGTGAAGTCCATTGACGAGGGTTTCGCCAAGGTGGACGCCGAGCTGGCCAAGTACCGCGTCGGTGACGGCTGGAAGCTGCACAACCAGCTGTCCGAGGCGGAGCTGAAGGGTCTGTCCGACGCGATCAACGCCCTGGCCGAGCCGATCAGCAAGATCGCCGGCGTCATCGCCGCGAAGTAAGGGAACCCGATGTCTGAGAGCACCGTCAGCCGCCGTCGGGCCATCGCGCTGGCGGGCGCCGGGGTGGCCGGTATCGCCGGGGCCGCCGCGATGGGCGGCGCGGTCGTGCGCACCTGGCAGGCCGACGGGGCCGCGGCCGGTGCCCCCGCCGCGGACGCGATCGCCTTCACCGGGGCGCACCAGGCCGGCATCGTCACCCCCGCCCAGGACCGGCTGCACTTCGTGGCGTTCGACGTCGTCACCAAGGACCGGGCCCGCCTGGTGCAGATGCTCAAGGACTGGACCGCGGCCGCGGCCCGGATGACCGCCGGGCGCGACGCCGGGGAGGCCGGTGCGGTCGGCGGCATCCTGGAGGCGCCACCGGACGACACCGGCGAGGCGATCGGGCTGCCGCCGTCCGGGCTGACCCTGACGGTGGGCTTCGGGCCGACGCTGTTTCGCGACGCCGCGGGCAAGGACCGGTTCGGCATCGCGGCGCAGCGGCCCGCCGCGCTGGTGGACCTGCCGCATTTCCAGGGCGACCTGATCGAGGAGCCCATCTCCGGCGGCGACATCTGCGTGCAGGCGTGCGCCAACGACCCCCAGGTGGCGGTGCACGCCATCCGTAACCTGGCGCGGATCGGGATGGGCGTGGTCACGGTGCGGTGGTCGCAGCTGGGCTTCGGCCGTACCTCGTCCACCACCAAGGACCAGGCCACCCCGCGCAACATGTTCGGCTTCAAGGACGGTACGGCCAACCTGAAGGCCGAGGAGACCGACCTGTTGCGCGACCACCTGTGGGTGCAGCCCGGCGACGGGCCCGCCTGGATGACCGGCGGCGCGTACGTGGTGACCCGCAAGATCCGCATGCTCATCGAGACCTGGGACCGGACCTCGCTCGGCGAGCAGGAGGACATCATCGGCCGGACCAAGGGCAGCGGAGCGCCGCTGGGCCGGGCCGACGAGTTCGACGAACCCGACCTGGAGGCCAAGCGGCCCGACGGGGAGCCGGTCATCGCGATCGACTCGCACGTACGGCTGGCCCACCCCACGGTCAACTCCGGGGCCCGTCTGCTTCGCCGCGGGTACAACTTCGTCGACGGTTCCGATGGCCTTGGCCGGCTCAACGCCGGTCTGTTCTTCATCGGCTATCAGCGCGACCCGCGCACCGCGTTCGTCCCGGTCCAGCAGAATCTCGCGCGACACGACCACATGAACGAGTACATCCGGCACGTGTCGAGCGGTATCTTCGCCTGTCCACCCGGCGTCAGCGGTGCCGGCGACTACTGGGGGAGCGCCCTCTTCGCGTGAGGCCGGGTGGAAAGATCGCCTGGGGCGCTTCCACCGGAACCGGAGAGGCAGTGCAATATTGGACCGCATGAGAGCCCGGGTACTGGTGGTCGATGACGACCCCGCGCTGGCCGAGATGCTCGGCATCGTGCTGCGCAGCGAAGGATTTCTGCCCTCGTTCGTGGCCGACGGCGAGCGCGCCCTGTCCGCCTTTCGGGAGAACCGGCCGGACATCGTCCTGCTCGACCTCATGTTGCCCGGGATGAGCGGCATCGACGTGGCGCGGGCCATCCGCGGGGAATCGGGCATCCCGATCGTCATGCTGACCGCCAAGAGCGACACGGTCGACGTCGTGCTGGGCCTGGAGTCCGGCGCGGACGACTACGTCGTCAAGCCGTTCAAGCCGAAGGAGCTGGTGGCCCGGATGCGGGCCCGGCTGCGCCGGGGCGAGGACGCCGCACCGGAGATGCTCACCATCGGGCCGCCCGGCAACCAGATCACCATCGACGTGCCCGCGCACACGGTCACCCGCGACGGCGACGAGGTGAAGCTGACCCCGCTGGAGTTCGACCTGCTGGTCGCGCTCGCCCGCAAGCCGCGCCAGGTGTTCACGCGCGAGGTGCTGCTGGAGCAGGTGTGGGGCTACCGGCACGCGGCGGACACCCGGCTGGTCAACGTGCACGTGCAGCGGCTGCGCGCCAAGATCGAGCCCGACCCGGAGCGCCCGGAGATCATCCTGACCGTGCGCGGCGTCGGCTACAAGGCCGGCACCGGGTAGGCCCGAAGATCGGCGGGCCCGAAGATCGGCAGGTAAGACACAGGCGGGACTGCCAGGCGGACACCGGACAGCCCGTCCACAGGCGGGCACCGGCCGGTTACCCGACCCGCTAACCTTGGCCGGGAGATGCGCGCTCCGTCCTGGCTCCCCATGCCCGTCCGCCGCCTGCTGCGGCTGGTGCGGCGCTACTGGCATGCCCTCGTGCGGCGGGCCCGCCGCACCGCGGCGCCCGCCCGCCGCGCGTGGCGGCGTTCCCTGCAGGCCCGGGTCATCACCATCACCCTAGTCGCCTCCAGCCTGCTCGTCGGCGGCTTCGGCTGGTTCGTCGCGGACCGCAGCGCCAAGATCCTGCTCAATCGCGCGCAGGACGAGGTCGAGGCACAGATGCGCACGAAGGTGGATTACGCGTTCCATCAGCTCACGGTGCACCGGCAGGTCTTCGACCCGAAGCTGCCCTCGACGATGCGCGCCACGGTCGACCACCTGGCCGACGGCAACCCGGCCGAGAACGGCGGCGCCATCGTCACGCTGCGCGCCGCGGAGTACCCCGACCTCAAGCCGGTCAGCTCGACCAACGTCGACCTCTCGCAGTTGATCACCCCGGGGCTGGTCAAGGCCGTGGCCGGGCGCGGCGGCGAGTATCAGCAGATCCGTACGGCCGAGGTCGGCGGGGTGCAGACGAAGTTCCTGGTGTCCGGCTCCCCGGTGCCGACCAGCTTCGGCCACGTCGAGCTGTACTACCTGGTCCCGCTCACCACGGAGGACCGCGCGGCCAACCAGATCCGCACCACGGTGCTGGTCACCGGGCTGACCCTGGTGCTGCTGCTGGGCATCGTCGCGGCCCTGGTGACCCGGCTGGTGGTGACCCCCGTCCGGGACGCCGCGCGGACCGCCCAGCGGCTTTCCGCCGGCCTGCTGGATCAGCGCATGAAGGTGTCGGGCGAGGATGAGCTGGCGCTCCTGGCCGCGTCGTTCAACCAGATGGCGGCCAACCTGCAGCGGCAGATCGTCCGGCTGGAGGAGATGTCCCGGCTCCAGCGGCGGTTCACCTCCGACGTGTCGCACGAGCTGCGCACCCCGCTGACCACCGTACGGATGGCCGCCGACCTGATCTTCACCGAGCGCGAGGAGTTCGACCCGGCCGTGGCGCGCAGCGCCGAGCTGCTCCAGGCGGAGCTGGACCGGTTCGAGAGCCTGCTCACCGACCTGCTGGAGATCAGCCGTTTCGACGCCGGCTTCGCCGCCCTGGACGCCGAGCACGCCGACCTCGTGCCGATCGTGCAGCGGGTCACCGAGCGGCTCAGCGGGCTCGCCGAGCGGGTCGGCGTGACGATCGAGGTGCGCCTGCCGGACAGCCCCGTGATCGCCGAGGTGGATCCGCGCCGGGTCGAGCGGATCCTGCGCAACCTCGTCGGCAACGCCGTCGAGCACGGCGAGGGCAAGCCGGTCGAGGTGACGCTCGCCTGCGACGACGCGGCCGTGGCGGTGACCGTCCGCGACTACGGGGTGGGGCTCAAGCCGGGGGAGGAGCGGCTGGTGTTCAACCGGTTCTGGCGCGCCGACCCCTCCCGGGCCCGCCAGACCGGCGGCACCGGCCTCGGCCTGTCCATCAGCGTCGAGGACGCGCGGCTGCACGGCGGCTGGCTGGAGGCGTGGGGCAGCCAGGGTGGCGGCGCCCAGTTCCGCCTCACCCTGCCCGTACGCTCCGGGGACCGGCTGGTGGCCGCGCCGCTGCCGCTGATCCCCCGCGACCGCGAGCCGGTGCCGGAGGCGGCGGACTCGCCCGGGGCTTCGCCGGTGTCGGAGGCGGGCTCGCCCACGGTGGACTCCGGCGAGGCGTCCGGCCCGGCCACCGCCGGCGACCCGGCGGGGGTGGCCGGATGAGGCGGCTACGGCGTCCGCTGCACCTGCTGCTGACCGGCGTGGCGCTGGCCGCACTCGGGCTCGGCGGCTGCGGCATCCCGGACAACAGCCCCGTGCTCCCGATCGGGCCGGGCCCGTCCACCGGCACGTCGTCGGGCAACGACATCCCGCCCACCCGCAACGACCGCGAGGCCACTCTCGACAAGGCGCAGTTCGTGCAGTATTATCTGCAGGCCGCCGCGGGGGTCTTCGACGACGCCACGAACCGGGTACGGCAGTTCCTGCCCCCGGTCTCCTCGGCTGCCTTCAAGCCGTCACCGGACATCCACGTGGTCCGCCAGATCGAGAAGCCGCTGGTCAACCCGGGCAGCGACAACGTGACCGTCAAGGTGCAGCAGCTCGGTGTGCTGGGCCGCAACGGCATCCTCGAGCCCACCCCGAACGAGCCGGTCGTCGAACACCACCTCGTGGTCGGCACCCTTGCGGGCCAGTCCGGGCTGTTCATGCAGAAGGCGCCGCCGCAGCTGCTGATCAGCGACGAAGCGTTCACGAACTTCTACGTCCAGCGGACGATCTACTTCTGGAACACCGAGCGCACCGGCCTCGTCCCGGACGTCCGCTACATGCCGCTGAGCGTGCCCAGCGAGCAGCAGCCCACGGAGATCCTCCGGTGGCTCACCGCCGGGCCCGCCCCATGGCTCACCGACGCGGTCGACCCGCTGCCCGACGGCACCGCCGCGATCGGCAACGTGCCCGCGGTCAGCAACGACAAGCTGCAGATCAACCTCAGCGAGCAGGCGGTGCCGCAGGACGACTCGCGCGCGCTGGACCGGCTCCGGCGGCAGCTGATGTGGTCGCTGCGGCCGAACCTGCCCAGGGTGCTCGAACTCCGCATCGGCCACGGCGATCCCATCGACTACACCGACATGGACTACCTGGCCAGCAACTTCGCGTACCGGCTGGCGGACCGGCCGGAGCGCTTCGTCGTGTACGACGGGCGCATCCGGCGGCTGTCCGGTTCCGCAGCAGCCACGGAGCCGGTGCCCGTACTGGCCGCGGCGGACAACCGCAACGTCCGGACCGCGGCGATCAGCACGTCGACCAGTGACACCTATGCCGCCGTGGTGGTCGGCGAGACCGGCGGCAAGCAGAGCCTGAAGGTGGGCGTCGGCCGGATCGGCGGGCAGGCTCCGCTGCGCCGGGTCGCCCTGCCCAGCCCGCTCGGCCACCCGTCGTGGGCGGTGACCCCGGACCAGCGGTCCAGCGACGCGTTCGGCCTGATCCCGGCGGGTGGCTCGGTGTACGCCTTCACCGCCGCGGGCGGGGCGTCGCGGCGCATAGACGTCTCGATCGACGCGGGCCCCGTCACGGCGGTGGCCGTCGCCCCGGACGCGCACCGGGTCGCATTTGTGGCGGGCGGACGGCTCTACGTCACCGTGCTGGCGACCGGTGGAGAGGTGCTGCAGCTCAGCGCCCCGCGGCAGATCCGTACGCCGCTACTCAACGTAACCGCGGTGGACTGGAGTGGCGAGGGCTGGCTCGCGGTGGCCGGAGTCCGGGCGGACACCAAGCGGGTGGCGGTCATGGACGTGTCGATCGACGGCGTCCTGGAGTACGACCGGCTACAGGACCTCGGTACGGAGCCGGTCAGCTACCTGACGGCCTACCCGGCGAACCCGGCGACCGGCCGGGTCACCTCCAACTCCGTCAGCTACGTGCAGAACGGCATCGCGTACGACGCCCTGTTCGAGGCGGTCAAGATCACCGTGGCGAATCTCGCCGAGCCGGTGCAGAACCCGTCTCCCGGAGTCGTGCCCACGGCCCCGTTCTTCCTCGGCTGACGTGCCCGCAAGCGGCAGCATGCCCCCGCGTGACCGCACCATCCGGCCCCCGCACCGCACCATCCAGCAAGCCCCCGGTCCGGCGAACGTGCCGCGTGCTGTCGGGCGCGGTGCGGCCGGGCTGGAGCTGCTGGCGGGGCTGGCGGATCTGGTCCTGCCCACGGCCTGCGCCGGGTGCGGCGCGGAGCGGGTGCCGCTGCGGCTGGGCGCCTGCGCGCAATGCGTGGTCGCGCTGGAGGCGCTGACCCCGTACCCGGCCGTACCCGTGCCGCCGCCACGGGGCATGCCCCCGTGTACCGCGGTCGGCCCGTACGCCGGGCCCCTGCGCGGCGCGCTGCTGGCGTACAAGGAGCGGGGCCGGCACCGGCTGGCCCGCCCGCTCGGCGCCCTGCTGGCGGGCGCGGTCGCCGCCGCGGCGGTCCGGGCGGGCGCCGCCGCCGGGGCGCCACTGCTGCTCGTGCCGGTGCCGTCGACCGCGGCCGCAGCCCGGCGGCGGCACGGGGATCATCTGGCGCGCCTGGCCAGGCACGCGGTGCACCGCCTGCGCGCCGCCGGTTGGCACGCCGAGCTGGCCCGGCCGTTGCGCGCCGCGCCCCGGCCCGATTCGGCGGGTCTGGGGGCGGACGCCCGGGCCGCCGTGGCTGAGAGTTCGCTGCGAATCAAGGGGACCCGGATCGGCATTTCGCCGCGGCGACCGACGATGAGAGGCACGCTTGTGGTGGTGGACGACATCGTCACCACGGGCGCCACGCTCGCCGCGGTGGCAACTCGGCTCACGGAGGCGAACATGCAGGTTGCGGGCGCTGCGGTGCTGGCCGCGACGCAGCTGCGCCGGGCGGTTCCGGGCAGCGATCGGAGCTCGCACCGGCCGGCCGCGAACCGGGCCCAAAGTCCCGACGCGCTTCCCCGAACGAGGGGTGACTGGGGCGCATCCGCACGTTAGCGTCTTGATGACGAGGGTAAGTGGCACGAATTACCCGCCACCGGAAGCCGGCGTCGCGCGACCGACCTGCCGCTTCGGAAAGGAGTCGTCTTCCCGCCATTGGCCCGGCCCCTGCCGGATTCCCGTGAACCCGGCGCCGCCGCAGCCAACACCGCGTCGCAGTACGGCGCCCCCGGCACCGCCGGGCGCCCGCAGAACGAAACGTTGGGGGAGGTCACGAGTGGACATTGTCGTCAAGGGCCGCAACGTAGAGGTTCCGGACCATTACCGGGTGCACGTTAGTGACAAGCTGAGCAAGGTCGAACGCTACGACCACAAGTTGATCCGGACCGACGTAGAGCTGTTCCATGAGCGCAATCCGCGGCAATCCGACAACTGCCAGCGCGTCGAGATCACCGTGGTGACCCGAGGCCCGGTCATTCGGGCCGAGGCGACCGCCAAGGACTTCTACGCCGCCTTGGACGTAGCGATCAACAAGCTCGACGCTCGGCTCCGGCGTGCCGCCGACCGCCGCCGCGTGCATCGCGGCCGCCGCGCCCCGGTCTCGGTAGCCGCCGCCACGGCGGGTCTGCCGACCGACCTACCGGACGTGGAGGCGAGTGAGGACGCGCTGGCCGAGCACGACGACAACCGCCCATACCGCATCGTCCGCCACAAGGAACACCCCGCGGATCCGATGACCGTCGACGATGCGCTGTTCCAGATGGAACTCGTCGGACACGACTTCTATCTCTTCCACGACAAGGAAAGCGGCCGGCCCAGCGTCGTCTACCGGCGCCGCGGGTACGACTACGGCATCCTCAGCCTGGAATCCACGCCCTGAGTGGGCCTGCCGGCCGGTGCGCGAGCCGAATCGCCCGTGCGCCGGCCGTCGATCGCCCGCCGCGTCATCGCGGCCGGCTCACCGGTCGAGGCCGGCCGCCTCCCGGACCAGGTCCTCCGCCAGCAGCGCGAACTGCACGTCGTCGCTGCGGCGGCCGTCCACCCCGGGCAGCCGCGAGCGCAGGAACGCCTCCCGCTGGAAGCCGGCCTTCTCCAGCACCCGCTGAGAACCGGCGTTGTCCGGCAGGGTCCCCGCGACCAGCCGCGCGATGCCGGTTTCCGCGAACGCCCACAACGCCAGCAACTGCACCGCCCGGGTCTGGTGACCGCGCCCGCGGAACGCCGGGAGCATGCTGTAGCCGATCATCGCCTGTCCGGTGACGGGCTCCTGGTAGAACAGTCCCAAACTGCCCGCCGGGGCGCCGCTGGCCGTGTCGACGACCACCAGGTCCGCGCGGTCGCCGTTGAGCCAGTGCGCCGGAGCCCGCGCGCACCGGCGGCGGATCTCCTCCGAGCCGGGGGGCACCGGCGGCACGATGGTGGCCACCACGTCCGGCAGCGTGTGCAGCTCCGTGTAGAAGCCGATGTCGTCGCCGGTCAGCGGGCGCAGCGTGACCACCCCGTCGGTCAGTTCCCCGCCCGGCAGGTCCGGCAGCAGCCGCTCGGTCGGCCCCGGCGGATCGTCGGCCAGCCGCCCGTACGCCAGCAGGTCGTCCCGGCCGCCGTCGCGGTTGGCGGCGGCACCGCGGCGTACGCCCTCACGGCGGAACCCGGTCGCCAGGGCGACCCGCTGGCTGGCCGCGTTCTCCCAGTGGGTGAGCAGCTCCAGCCGCGCCACGGCGGCCGTGAATGCGTGGCCGGTCAGCGCCCGCACCGCGGCGGTCGCCACCCCGCGGCCACGGGCGTGCGGCGCCACCCAGTAGCCCAGCTCGGCCTGCTGCCGGGCAGGCACCACGCTCACCAGCCCCACCCCGCCGAGCAGCCGGTCCGAGGCCGGGTCGGCGATCGCGTACGCGCAGCCGCCGAGCGCGAACGCCTCCGGCGCCGCCGTACGGATGAAGGATTCGGCGTGGCGGCGCTCGAAGGGCGCGGGCAGCGACGGCATGAATCGCTGGGTGAGTGGGTCCGCCAGGCCCGCCGCGACCGCGTCGAGGTCGTCCGGGCGGTAGCCGCGCAGCCGGATGGCATCCCCCTCGATCGTCGGCACGATCATGCGGCGCCTCTCTTCCCCGTCGTCGCGACCGGCAGCAGGGCCGCGACCCAGCAGTCGTGGCGGCCGTCATCGCGGCCCAGCCCGGCCTGGGCGACCCCCTCGATGGTGAAGCCGGCCTTTTCGGCGACCCGCCGGGACCCAGGATTGCCCAGTTCGGCGCGCCATTCGAGGCGGCGCAGCCCGAGTGCGGCGAAACTCCACGCGGACACGGCACGCAGGGCCTCGGTGGCGTAGCCGCGGCCCCGGGCGTCCGGCGCGACGACGCAGCCGATCTCTCCCACGGCCGGGTCGGCGCACCGTACCCGGACGTCGATCGTGCCGGCGCAGGCGTCGTCGCGGTCCGCAACCGCGAAGACCGCCTCCTCGCCGCGCGCCCACAGCGCTGGCACATCCGTACGAACGTACTCGGCGAGCCGGGCCGGCCGGGATGACCCGCCGAACCAGCGGATCGAGTCGGGGTCGGCCATCGTCCCGGCCAGGCCGGGCACGTCCCGCTCGGCCGGCGGGCGCAGCGTGACCGGACCGGCCGGCAGCGTCGGCGGCGGGCGGCCGAACGCGTACGCGGTGCGCCGCACCCAGTCCGGCACCTCCCAGCCGGGCGGGGTGAGCTGGCCCGGCAGCAGCCAGCCGAACCACTCGTCGACGCGGGCGCCGTCGCGCGGGCGCCGGTGCGCCGGGACGACGCCCGCCACGGTGAACCCGAGCCGCAGGCCGGTCAGGCGGGAGGCGTGGTTGCCGACCGCGGCGCGCCAGTCGACGCGGGCCAGCCCGAGCCGGTGGAATCCCCACTCCAGCAGGGCCCGCCCGGCCCGCTCGGTGACCCGGTGCCCGCGCGCCCAGGGGGCGGACCAGTACCCGATCTCCGCGGTGTGAGCCTCGGGGTCGACGCTGTGCAGGACCACCGAGCCGACCAGTGCACCGGTCGCGGCGGCGGTGACCGCGCCGCCGTACGCCCTGCCGTCGGCCAGCCCCGCGGTGGCGAGGTCGATGAACTCCCGCGCGTCGGCCAGCGTGTACGGCACCGGTGAGCTGTTGGACCAGCGGGAGATCTCGGCGTCGTCCCGGGCGCGGACGAGCTCCCCGGCGTCGGAGGCGCGGAACGCGCGCACCACCAGGTCGCCGGCGTGCAGCTCGAACGGGGCCACTGGGCCATCCTGCCGGACGGTCCCGGGCGCCGGTGTGCGCTGTCAGCGAACGACCGGCCGTGTTTCGCCACGTTTGCACGGTTAACGGGAGGCTCGGGTCACGGACCGCGGCGGGAGGTGCCTACGATGGGGGGCGCAGACTGGTCTAGGGAGAGTTGGCCCGTGTCGATATTGGAAAAGGTCCTCCGTGCCGGTGAAGGACGCATGGTGCGCCGGCTCAAGGCGATCGCGGACGCCGTCAACTCGATCGAGGACGACTACGTCGACCTGAGCGACGACGAGCTGCGGGAGCTGACGGAGCAGTTCAAGCAGCGCTACGAGGACGGGGAGTCGCTGGACTCCCTGCTGCCCGAGGCGTTCGCGACGGCCCGCGAGGGCGCCCGCCGGGTGCTCGGCCAGCGGGCGTACGACGTGCAGATCATGGGTGCGGCGGCGCTGCACTTCGGCAACATCCCGGAGATGAAGACCGGTGAGGGCAAGACCCTGACCGGCGTCTTCCCGGCGTATCTGAACGCGCTGTCCGGCAAGGGCGTGCACATCATCACGGTGAACGACTACCTGGCCCAGCGCGACGCCGAGTGGGTCGGCCGGGTGCATGTGTTCCTCGGGCTGACGGTCGGCGTGATCCTGCCGAACCGGCCCGCTGCGGAGCACCGCGCCGCCTACCAGTGCGACATCACGTACGGGACGAACAACGAGTTCGGCTTCGACTACCTGCGCGACAACATGGCGTGGTCCCGGGACGAACTGGTGCAGCGGGGCCACAACTTCGCGATCGTCGACGAGGTGGACTCCATCCTCATCGACGAGGCCCGGACCCCGCTGATCATCTCCGGCCCGGCCGAGATGTCCGCCCGGTGGTACGGCGAGTTCGCCTCGATCGTCAAGCGCCTGGAGAAGGGCAAGGAGGGCGGCGGCGACTACGAGGTCGACGAGGCCAAGCGGACGGTCGCGATCACGGAGCGCGGCGTCGCCCGGGTCGAGGACCGCCTCGGCATCGACAACCTGTACGAGTCGGTGAACACCCCGCTGGTCGGCTACCTGAACAACGCGATCAAGGCCAAGGAGCTGTACAAGCGCGATAAGGACTACATCGTCACGAACGAGGGTGAAGTCCTGATCGTCGACGAGTTCACCGGCCGCATCCTGCACGGGCGCCGCTACAACGAGGGCATGCACCAGGCCATCGAGGCCAAGGAGGGTGTCGAGGTCAAGCAGGAGAACCAGACCCTGGCCACGATCACCCTGCAGAACTACTTCCGCCTCTACGACAAGCTGGGCGGCATGACCGGTACGGCGCAGACCGAGGCCGGCGAGTTCAACAAGGTCTACAAGGTCGGCGTCGTGACCATCCCGACGCACCGTCCCATGGTCCGTATCGACCACCCGGACGTCATCTACAAGACCGAGAAGGCCAAGTTCACCGCGGTTGTCGAGGACATCGCCGAGCGGCACGACACGGGCCAGCCGGTGCTCGTGGGCACGGTGTCGGTGGAGAACTCCGAGATCCTGTCGCAGCTGCTGCGCCGCCGCGGCATCCCGCACAGCGTGCTGAACGCGAAGTTCCACGCCCAGGAGGCGACGATCATCGCCCAGGCGGGCCGCAAGGGCGCGGTCACGGTCGCCACCAACATGGCCGGTCGCGGTACGGACATCCTGCTCGGCGGAAACCCGGAGTTCCTGGCCTCGACCGAGCTGCACCAGCGTGGCCTGGACCCGGTGGAGAGCCCCGAGGAGTACGCGAAGGCGCTCGAAGAGGTCATGCCCGCCTGGAAGGAAGCGTGCGAGGCGGAGGCCGCCGAGGTGACCGCCGCCGGCGGCCTGTACGTGCTGGGCACGGAGCGGCACGACTCCCGGCGCATCGACAACCAGCTCCGCGGCCGTTCCGGCCGTCAGGGCGACCCGGGCGAGTCCCGGTTCTACCTGTCCCTGCAGGACGACCTCATGAAGCGGTTCCGGGCCGGTGCGGTCGAGGCCGTGATGGAGCGGTTCAACATCCCGGAGGACGTGCCCATCGAGTCGAAGATGGTCACCCGGCAGATCCGCAGCGCGCAGACGCAGATCGAGGCGCAGAACGCGGAGATCCGCAAGAACGTCCTCAAGTACGACGAGGTGATGAACAAGCAGCGCCAGGTCATCTACGCCGAGCGCCTGCGGGTGCTCAACGGCGAGGACATGCACGACCAGGCCCGGCACATGATCGACGACACGGTCTCCGACTACGTCCACGCCGCCACCTCCGAGGGCTACGCCGAGGACTGGGACCTCGATCAGCTGTGGACGAACCTCAAGCGGCTGTACCCCGTCGGCCGCACGATCGACGACATCGTCGAGGAGTCCGGCGGTGAGCGCCACGCCCTCGACCAGGAGTTCCTCGTCGAGCAGCTCAAGCAGGACGCTCAGCGCGCGTACGACGCGCGGGAGGAGGAGCTCGGGCCGGAGGCGGTGCGCGAGCTGGAGCGCCAGGTCCTGCTGGCGGTCATCGACCGCAAGTGGCGTGAGCACCTGTACGAGATGGACTACCTGCAGGAGGGCATCAGCCTGCGGGCCTACGCCCAGCGCGACCCGGTGGTCGAGTACCAGCGCGAGGGCTTCGACATGTTCGCCCAGATGATGGACGGCATCAAGGAGGAGGCGGTCGGCTTCCTGTTCAACCTGGAGGTCCAGGTCGAGGAGCAGCCGACGGTCACGGTGGACCCGAGCCAGGCCGTACCGCTGCCGGGCAGCGCTGCCGCCGAGGGCGACGGGCAGGTCGAGGTGCGGGCCAAGGGCCTCGGTGGGGGCAACCGCCCGCAGCACCTGCAGTACACCTCGCCCGCCATCGACGGGGAGGCCGGTGCGGGGATGCCGGTGGTGCAGGAGGACAACGCTCCCGCCCTGGGCATCGGCGGATCGCCCGTGCCCGCCAGCCCCGCGCACACCGCGGCAGCCCGTGGTGCGCGAGGCTCCGGCCACGCCGAGGCCAGCAGCGGCCCGTCGCGCAACGCGCCCTGCTACTGCGGCTCGGGCAAGAAGTACAAGCGCTGTCACGGTGCGCCTGGCGCGGTCTGACCGCTTGGATGATCGACGGCCCGCAGGAATCCTGCGGGCCGTCGTCGTCCCTCGGGGATGAACCGGGGTGGTCATCCTGCGCCGGGTGACCTCAGACCAGCTGCAGGGTCGTGGCCAGCCATGCGTGGTCGTGCAGTTCCAGGCGGAGCGCCAATGCCCAGGTCCGGCCGCCGGTGACGAGCAGGACCGTTGCCTCCACGGCGCCGGGCCGCGGCTCGCACAGGCGCAGGCGTAGCACCGCCGCCGGCGCGGCCCCGCGCCCGCGCCGATCGGTGGTGCGGCGGGAGCCGGCCCGGCGCAGTTCCGCCACCCGGTGCACTCCGGTGACCGCTTGCGCGACCACGCGGGCGGCCTGCGCCGCAAGCGTCAGGCGGCGCAGGTGCGCGGGCGGACGGTACCCGTTGAGCACCTCGACGAACGCACTCACGAACCGGTGCACCGCCACCCGCGCATCCCCGGACACGCCGCGGGTAGCGGCCCCGGCGTCGGACCCGGTCCGCGTGGCGGCCGTCGCGCCGCAGCCGGTGTCCCCGCCCTGGCCGGCGGCCGTGCCGCTGCCGCTGGCCGTGCCGCTGCCGCTGGCCGTGCCCCTGCCGCTGGCCGTGCCCCTGCCGCTGGCCGCGGCCGCGCGGGGGTTTGCGGCGGTCCCGGCGGCGGTGCGTCCTGGACGGTCGGGCCACCGGAAGGCCGGCTGGTGCGTGGGCGCCCAGATCGACGGGTCCAGCTCGTCGTCGAACGGGGGATCGCAGGGCGGCACGGGGCGGATCCGGATCGGCGGCCTGGGACCCCTTGGTGCCACCTCGACCGTCGTCACACCGCCACCGCCCATCCCGTTGAATGGAGGCGAATCCCTGCGTTTGCTTTCGTTTGCCTCCGCTGACTGAGTGTGCCGGGAGGCATGCGCACGCGTCAATGCCCAATGTGGAGCGGAGTGTGGTGTGGTCTGGCGGGAACCTGTCAGTCGGCTTCGCGTTCGATCAGCGGGTTCTGCTGCACCCAGTCAGCCGTCTCGGCGTACTTGCGCTGGATGTAGTCCTCCAGCTTCGCGCGCTCGACCCGCCACTGACCCCGTCCACCGATCTTGATCGCGGGCAGCTCACCGCTGCGGACCATGTGATAGACCTGCGAGTCCGAGACGTTGAGTTCGGTGGCCACGTCGGACAGCAGTAGGAACCTGGCCTCCACGCGCCTCTCCCGGCTCGATGACGATGGGCCTCAGTCTGCCACCGGTCCGGGTGCGACTGTGGGGGCGGTGACCGCGCGACCCGGCAGCGGGCTGGAGTACACGACGCTCGTGGTGACCGAGCCGAGCCCGGCGATCCGCCCGGTGACCTCCTCCAGGTGCCGCATGGACCGCGCGAGGACCTTGAGGACGAAACAGTCCTCCCCGGTGACGTGATGCGCCTCGATGATCTCCGGGGTGCTGTCCAGCAGCGCGTGGAACGGCCGGTAGTTGCCCGTGGGATACCGCAGCCGGACCAACGCCATGATCGTCAAGCCGACGCGGGCCGGATCGACGGCCGCCCGGTAGCCGGTGATCACCCCGGTCTCCTCGAGCCGGCGGACCCGCTCGGCCACCGCGCTGGGAGACATGGCCACGATCCGGGCCAGGTCGGCGTAGCTGGCCCGGCCGTCGGCCTGCAACGCCTCGATGATTCGCCAGTCGGTGCGATCCAGTGTTGATTCCACGGCCATCAGTTAATGATACCGGTGAAGCAACGGCCGATCCGGAGTCCCGCCATTGAAGGGCACTGCCACCTGTGCGTCGTGCTCCGTACCGTCGTGGTCATGAACATCGACCCGCAACGTGCCGCCGCCCTGTTCGCCGAGCGCCTGGCCACCCAGACCGACGCCTCCGACGTGCACGCCGCCCTGACCTCCGGCGAACCCGGATTCGTCCTGATCGACGCCCGCGGCCCGCAGGCCTGGGCGCAGGGCCACATCCCGGGGGCGCTGCACCTTCCGCACGCCGAGATCCCCGCCCGTGCGCCCGGCCTGCTCGACCCGGCGGTGCCGGTGGTGGCCTACTGCTGGGGGCCGGGCTGCAACGGCGCCACCCGGGCGGCCCTCGCCCTGTCCCTGCTCGGGTACGCCGCCCGCGAGATGATCGGCGGCGTCGAGTACTGGGCCCGGGAGGGTTTCGCGCTGCGCGGCGCCGACGGCGACGCGACCCGCCCGCCGGACCCGCTGGTCGCGCCCGCGGCAGCAAGCTGCGGGTGTTGATCGCCACGATCGGGACACGCCTGGTGGGTTGTCCTTCCGCCGCGGCCGTCGGCGGTGTACTACAGGGACGGTTCCGACCACAGGGGGAGCAGAGTGCCGATCACCGATCTGGTCCGGGTTTACGTGCCGGCGACCGTGCCGATGCTGGCCGCGCTGCGCGCGTCGGGCCGCCTCGGCGACGGCCCGATGGCCGCGCACGCGGTCACCCCGGCGCTGCGCGAGTGGTACGCCGAGGGCGACGAGGAGGAACTGGAGTACGTGGCGTTCACCCGTGCCGCCCAGGGCGCCCTTCACCTGCTGCGGCAGGACACGGACGCGCCCCGGCGCCGGGTGGTCGTCTCGGCGGACGTGCCGTCGGCCGCGCTGGTGCGCGAGGACGTCGAACTCGGCTCGAGCGAGGTACGCCTGCAAGAGCCCGTGACGCTGACCGACATCGCGTCCATCCATGTGGACGGCGCGGACGCGATGGCGGAGGTCGCCGCGGCGGCGGAGGTGGTGGACGAGGCGCTCGCGGGCGACCCGGACGCGCAGTTCACCGTGGACGGCGCCGAGGACCACGAACTCGAGTGGTACGCCGTCTCCGAGCTGGACGAGCTGATCTAGGACGAGCCGCCGGGGGCCGCCGCCGCGGGGGCGTCCGCGCCGTCCGGTGCGGGCCCGAGGGTGCGGCCGAGCAGGATGATGGCGCTGATCGCCCCGACGAACAGGACGATCAGGGCGTTGTTGAGCCGGGCGCCGCTGAGCATCCGCTGCACGGTCAGCTCCAGCTCGCTGACCCGCCCGGCGAGCTCGAGCACCCGGGCCCCCGCGGTCCGGGCCAGAACCTCGGTGAGCGCCAGGAGCAGGCCGGGCCCGGCGCCCGCGAGGGCGTACATCGGCCAGCGCAGCTGTCCGGCGGCGCGGCGCAGCACGAGGAACGACACGCACCCCGCGGCGAGGCCGCCCAGCACGGACTGGGTGAGCGAGAACCACCCGGCGGCCGAGGTCTGGGAGGCGGAACTGCCGCCCGCGCCGAACAGGTCGAGCAGCGGGACCTGCGCGACGTTGAGCGCGAAGCCGACCGCGAAGACCGCGATGGCGGCCCAGCACGCGGCGGCGACCACCCGGGGCTCGCGGAAGCCGGCCAGCGCGCCGCCGATCGTGGCGGCGGCCGCCACGGTGCCGCCGGCCACGGCGTATACCCAGCCGGCGGTGTTGATCGTGATGATCGCGACCGCGCCGAGCGCGCCCAGCACCAGCCCCGTTCCGATGGTGACCGCGAAGCGGGCGCCCGCACCGAGGGCGCGGCGGGCCACCAGGCCCAGCACCGCGAGGGCACCGGCGGCGCCCGCGACCAGAGCGGCGGAGACGATCCCGGGCAGCGCGTACGCGGTGGCGACCACCTCGGTCTCGGCGTCGGCCCGCCCGGTGATGGTGGCGCGGGCCGACCACAGCATCGCGGCCATCCAGAGCAGGCCCACCGCGGCCAGGGCAATCCCGGCGAACGGCGCGCGTTCGCCCGATCCGGCGGAAACGGCCGTGTCCTGCTGCGATGTCATGCCGGTCAGGGTACGCGCGACCGACTGAGCGCCGGTTCCGGCCGTGCAAGGATGGATCCGAGTCGGCCGCAGACCCCCTGAGCCGGATACCCCCAGAGCCGGAGACCCCGGAGAAGGAGTGCGAGATGGACGCCCAGCTTTCCGTGCCCGAGCCACGGAACGAGCCGGTCCGCAGCTATGCCCCCGGCAGCGCCGAGCGGGCTTCGTTGCAGGCGCGCGTGGACGCCATGCGGGGCGAGCGCGTCGAGCTGACCATGACGATCGACGGCAAGCAGTCGATGGGCTCCGGTCCCGAGATCGAGGTGGTCCAGCCGCACCGCCGCCACCACGTGCTCGGGGTGCTCGGCAACGCGGACCGCTCCGACGCGGCCGCGGCCGTCGCGGCGGCGAAGCGGGCCGCCCCCGGCTGGCGGGCCCTGCCGTACTCCGAGCGGGCCGCGGTCTTCCTGCGCGCCGCGGAGCTGCTGGCCGGTGGCTGGCGCGACACCCTGAACGCCGCGACGATCCTCGGCCAGTCGAAGTCCGCGTTGCAGGCGGAGATCGATGCGGCCTGCGAGCTGATCGACTTCCTGCGCTTCAACGCCGCGTTCGGCCAGCAGGCCCTCGCGGAGCAGCCGCAGTCGTCCCCGGGGATCTGGAACCGGTTCGACCACCGGCCGCTCGAGGGCTTCGTCTACGCGATCACCCCGTTCAACTTCACCGCGATCGCGGGCAACCTGCCGGCCGCGCCCGCGCTGATGGGCAACACGGTGATTTGGAAGCCGTCGCCCACGCAGCAGCTGTCGGCGCACTACACGATGCGGCTGTTCGAGGCGGCCGGGCTGCCCCCGGGCGTGATCAACCTGGTCACCGGCGACGGCCTGGCGGTCTCCGACGTGGTGCTGGCCGACCCCGATCTGGCGGGCATCCACTTCACCGGCTCGACCGCGACGTTCCGGCACCTGTGGCGCGAGGTGGGCAGCAACATCGACCGCTACCGGTCGTACCCGCGGCTGGTCGGCGAGACCGGCGGCAAGGACTTCGTGTTCGCACACGCCAGCGCGGACGCGGACGCCCTGCACACCGCGCTGCTGCGCGGCGCGTACGAGTACCAGGGGCAGAAGTGCTCCGCGGCGTCGCGGGCGTACGTACCGCGCTCGATCTGGGAGGGCGGCCTGCGGGACCGGCTGGCGGCCTCGGCGGCCTCCATCACGTACGGTGACGTCACCGACCTGTCCACGTTCGGCGGTGCCGTGATCGACGGGCGCGCCTTCGCCAAGCACGCGGCCGCGCTGGACCGGATCAAGAACAGCGCGGCCTGCACCGTGCTGGCCGGGGGTACGGCCGACGACAGCGAGGGCTGGTTCGTCTCCCCGACGCTGGTGGAGTGCACCGACCCCACCCACGAGGTGTTCACCACGGAGTACTTCGGCCCGATCCTCGGGGTGTACGTGTACGAGGACGGTGCGGAGGAGGCGACGATCGCGCAGGCGGACGCGGCCTCGCCGTACGCGCTGACCGGGTCGGTCTTCGCCACCGACCGGGCTGCGATCGACCGGATCGGGGCGGCGCTGCGCTTCACCGCGGGCAACTTCTACATCAACGACAAGCCGACCGGCGCGGTGGTGGGGCAGCAGCCGTTCGGCGGCGCCCGGGGCAGCGGCACGAACGACAAGGCGGGCTCGATCCTGAACCTGCTGCGCTGGGTGTCCCCGCGCACGATCAAGGAGACCTTCGAGCCGCCGACGGACTGGCGCTACCCGCATATGGGGTGATTGTCCGGTAATGGGGCCGTTGCGCTATTTATCGTGACGGCCCCACCCGCCGGAAGGGAGTTCGGCCGGAGATTTCGGTGGGTTTGTTGCCGTTGTCGACGACGATCGCCGTCTGACCGTTTTCCTGAGCCATCTTACCAGGCCACAGGGCTGGCCATGAGGAAAACGCCTGGTACAGACCCTCCTGGTCGGACTGTCTGTGCGGGACAGTCGTTTGTGGAGACGCAAAATGGACGGATCGGGCGAAATCCTGGACGCCGGAGCAACAAAGTGGCAGCTTAGAAGGCATGCCCGACTCTCAGATCAATCCCACGGCTGCCGCTCTGCTCGGCCTGCTACACGAGGGGCCGATGACCGGCGGACAGCTCATGGCGGCTGCCGAACGCCGCCTCGGGCCCTACTGGTCGATGACGCGGAGCCAGGTCTACCGCGAACTGCCCGTGCTGGCCGAGATGGGGTACGTCCGCCTCGGCAAGCCCGGGCCACGGTCCAGCCAGCCCTATGCCCTCACCGCCTCCGGCAAGCGCGCCTTCACCCGGTGGCTCGCCGAGTCTCCCGGCCGCGACGCGATCCGCAACCCGGTTGCCCTCCGCGTGGCGTTCGGTGAGCAGAGCTCCGGTAACCAGCTCAAGAGCCTCTACGTCGGCGCCAACGAGTACCACTCGGAGGCCCTGGCGATGGCCCGTGAGCAGGCCAAGGAGGCCAAGAAGGCCGGCGACCAGTACGGAGCCGCCGCGCTGGAGTTCGCGGTCGCCTATCACAAGGCAGCCCTGAGTTGGCTCAAGGCCGCGCCAGCCACATAACGCGATACGGACGCCGCCGCACCTGCCGGATGGTGCAGCACCGTGCCGCCCGGCAGGGAAAGCCGCCGGGCGGCGCGTAGTCTTTCTGTCGTGAGTGCATCCGACTATCCCGAACAGCTCAAGGCCCTCGACGCCACCCTGCGCAACATCGAGAACGTCCTCGACGTCGACAGGCTGCGCCGGGACAAGGCGGAGCTGGAGGAGCAGGCGTCCGCGCCGGACCTGTGGGACGACCAGGCCCGCGCCCAGGAGGTCAACTCCCGCCTGTCGTACGTCTCCGGGGAGATCTCCCGGCTGGAGAAGCTGCGCACCCGCCTCGACGACGCCGGCCTGCTGCTGGAGCTGGGTGAGGCGGAGGGCGACGCTGCGTCGATCGCGGAGGTCGGCGACGAGATCGTGGCCCTCACCAAGTCCATCGACGAGATGGAGGTCCGGACCCTGCTCTCCGGGGAGTACGACTCCCGGGAGGCGGTCGTGGCCATCCGGGCGGGTGCGGGCGGCGTGGACGCGGCGGACTTCGCCGAGATGCTGCTGCGGATGTACCTGCGGTGGGCCGAGCGGCGCGGCTACCCCACCGAGGTCTACGACACCTCGTACGCCGAGGAGGCCGGGCTCAAGTCCGCCACGTTCGCGGTCAAGGTGCCATACGCTTTCGGGACGTTGAGCGTCGAATCGGGCACCCACCGGCTGGTGCGGATCAGCCCCTTCGACAACCAGGGGCGGCGGCAGACCAGCTTCGCCGGCGTCGAGGTGATGCCGGTGGTGGAGCAGACCGACCATATCGACATCCCGGAGAACGAGATCCGGGTCGACGTCTACCGTTCGTCGGGGCCTGGTGGACAGAGCGTGAACACGACCGACTCCGCGGTGCGACTCACCCACGTCCCGACCGGCATCGTCGTCACGTGCCAGAACGAGAAGTCGCAGCTGCAGAACAAGGCGTCCGCGATGCGGGTGCTGCAGGCCCGCCTGCTGGAGCGTAAGCGCCAGGAGGAGGAGGCGAAGATGGCCGGCCTCAAGCAGGACACCACCGGCTCCTGGGGCGACCAGATGCGGTCATACGTGCTGCATCCGTACCAAATGGTCAAGGATTTGCGGACCGAGCAGGAGACCGGCAACCCCTCCGCGGTCTTCGACGGGGAGATCGACGAGTTCATCGAGGCGGGCATCCGCTGGCGCAAGCAGAAGCAGCTCGCGGGCTGACCTGATCGGCCGTTCGGCGGGGCCCCGGTGATCGCCGGGGCAAAATTACCGGCCCCGGGCCGCTTGGCGTTTCGGTTACAACGCGTAGACTCTCCACCCGTGATTCAGCTCGAGAACGTGACGAAGACGTACCCCAAGGCGTCTCGGCCGTCGCTGGACGATGTCAGCGTCGGTATCGAGAAGGGTGAGTTCGTCTTCTTCATCGGCCCCTCCGGTTCCGGCAAGTCGACGATCATCAAGTTGCTGCTGCACGAGGTCTCCCCGACCAACGGCCGCGTGATGGTCAACGCCAAGGACGTCACCTCCATGCGGTCGTGGAAGATCCCGCACTTCCGGCGCTCCATCGGCTGCGTGTTCCAGGACTTCCGGCTGCTGCCGAACCGGACGGCGTACGAGAACGTGGCGTTCGCCCTCGAGGTGATCGGCAAGACCAAGGCGGTCGCCCGCCGGGTCGTGCCCGAGGTGCTGGAGCTGGTCGGCCTCGGCGGCAAGGAGCATCGGTACCCGCACGAGCTGTCCGGTGGTGAGCAGCAGCGTGTCGCGGTCGCCCGGGCGTTCGTGAACCGGCCGCTGATCCTGCTGGCCGACGAGCCCACGGGAAACCTGGACCCGGACACCTCGATCGAGATCATGCGGCTGCTGGACCGGATCAACCGGACCGGTACGACCGTCGTGATGGTCACGCACGACTCCAACATCGTCAACCAGATGCGCCGCCGGGTCATCGAGATCGAAAGCGGACGGATCGTTCGCGACCAGGCCCGTGGCGTCTACGGCTAAGGCCGGGCCCCGCAGAAGAGTCGAAATCGATGTGAGACGCGGAGTCCCGGAAGGAACCCCCCGATGCGCCTGAAGTACGTCCTCAACGAGGTCCTCGTGGGCCTGTGGCGAAACGTCACCATGACGGTCGCCATGATCATCACCATGTCGGTGTCGCTGACCATGCTCGGCGCCAGCGTGCTGATGTACATGCAGGTCGACCAGATGAAGAAGTACTACTACGGGAACATCCAGGTCTCGATCTTCCTGAAGAAGGATGTGACCGACGCGCAGCGCACGGCCATCAACCAGGCGATCGACAGCAGCCCGCTGGTGCTCAAGAAGGAGTACGAGAGCCGCCAGCAGGCATTCGAGAAGTTCAAGGTGCTCTGGCAGGATTCGCCCGACTTCGTGAAGTCGGTGACTCCGGACAGCCTGCCGGAATCGTTCCGGGTCAAGCTCAAGGACCCGGAGAAGTACAAGGACTTCGCGGACCAGGTCCAGAGCCAGCAGGGCATTCAGGACATCGTCGATCAGCGCCAGCTGCTCGGTAAGGTGTTCAAGATCTTCAATTCGATCCAGCTGATGTCACTCGTGACGGCCGCGGTGATGGCGTTGGCGGCGCTGTTGCTGGTGGGTAACACGATCCAGGTCGCGGCGTACAGCAAACGCCGGGAGGTCGCCGTCATGAAGCTGGTCGGCGCCTCCAACTGGTTCATCCAGGCGCCGTTCGTGCTGGAGGCGGTCGTGGCCGGCCTGATCGGTGCGATCTTCGGCTTCGTGGCCCTGTTCGTGGGGAAGCTGGTCCTGCTCGACGGGCAGCTACAGGCACTGACGAAGATCCTCACCCCGGTACCCACCGGAAACGTCATGCTGATGTTGCCGCTGTTGGCGGCGGTCGGCGCCGGGGTCAGCGCGGTCACCGCATGGGTGACGCTCCGCTTCTACCTGAAGGTCTGACAAGGGCCGCGTACGCACCTTTGTGGCGTTTAGTCAGTATATGGTGACCCCTCGTGAGGGGTTGCCTGGGACGTAGCCGGACCGCGCTCGGCGTCTGCCTGACCGTGCTCGCCACGGCCGGCGCCGGGCTGGCCGGACCGTCTCCCGCGGCGGCCGACAACCGGGACGACCTGCGGCATGCCAAGCGGGCCGTCCAGCGGGCCGAAGCCGTACTGGAGAACGCCACCACGACCGCCCGGGCGGCCGCCCGGCGCCTCGCGGCCGCCACCGCGGCCCTGCCCGCCGCCCAGCGCCGGGTCGCCACGGCCCGGGGCACCGTCGCCGCCGCGCTGGCCACGGCGAACACCGCTCGCCGCCGTGCCGACGCCACCGAGTCCGCGTACCAGGTGGCCGCCGATCGCTTCGCCGCCGCGCAGCTGCGGGTCGACCAGGGCCGCGACCGGGTCGACGAGATCGCCACGGTGAGCTACATGGGCGTCGGCATCAGCGACATCAACGTGCTCGTCAGCGCCACCGGCCCACAGGACCTCCTCGACCGGATGAGCCTGGTGGGCCAGGTCATGGCCAAGCAACAGCGCGACGTCGACGCGCTGGTCCAGGCTCGCCGCGACGTCCGCAGTGAGCAGGACCGGGCCGGGCTCGCCCGTCGCGTCGCCGATGAAGCCGCCCGCGCTGCCGCGGACAAGCTCGCCGCCGCCCGTACGGCACAGACCGGCGCCGAACATGCCCAGGTGGCGGTGGTCCGGCTGGCCCAGTACCGGCGGAGCGCGCTGCGGACCGCCCGGGCCCAGCGCTCCGCCGTCCTGGAGCGCTATCGCGAGGCCAAGGTGCAGGAACAGCGCGTACGGGAGGCACTGCGCCGCGCCCAGAACGGCCCGGACGCCATCCGCGGGGTCTACATCGGCGGTCAGCTGCTCATGCCGGTCCGCGGCGCCTGGAAGTCCAGCGACTTCGGCTGGCGCTACGACCCGTGGTTCCACGTGTGGCAGTTGCATGCCGGCACGGACTTCGCCGCCGACAGCGGCACCCCGATCCGCGCCGCCGCCGCAGGCCGGGTCATCCAGGCCGGCTGGTACGGCGGGTACGGCAACTACACCTGCATCAGCCACGGCCGGATTCGGGGCCAGGGCTTCACCACGTGCTACGGCCACCAGTCCAGGATCGGAGTGCACACCGGCCAGTACGTCGGCCGCGGCGAGATCATCGGCCGGGTCGGCAGCACCGGCGCGTCGACCGGCTCACATCTGCACTTCGAGACCCGCTTCGGCGGCGTACCCCGCAACCCCCTGCGCTACCTGCCGGGGTGCCTCTGCTGAGCGGTAGCATGGACGGGCCCGGTGCGGTCCGCGCCGGCCTTTTCTTTGCTGTGCGTTTCTCAGGGGGTCGTCGGTCATGCCACGCGAGCAGGGGCGCAAGGTCGTGGCCTCGAACCGCAAGGCGCGCCACGACTACGCCATCATCGACACGTACGAGGCCGGGATGGCGCTCACCGGCACCGAGGTCAAGTCGCTGCGTGCCGGGCGGGCGTCGCTCGTCGACGCGTTCGGTCACGAGAGCAACGGCGAGATCTTCCTGCACGGCATGCACATCCCGGAGTACAGCCAGGGCACGTGGACGAACCACGAGCCGCGCCGGGTGCGCAAGCTGCTGCTCAAGCGCGAAGAGATCAACAAGATGGTCGGCAAGCTCCGGGAGAGCGGTCTGACCCTGGTGCCGCTGTCGGTCTACTTCCACAACGGGTACGCGAAGGTCGAGCTCGGCCTGGCCAAGGGCAAGAAGAGCTACGACAAGCGGCAGGACCTGGCCGCCCGGGACGCCCAGCGTGAGATCACCCGGGCCATGGGCCGCCGCAGCAAGGGCATGGACTGATCCGGGCGTGAACGGCGCCACACGTGTGGCGCCGTGATACCGGAATGACCCGCGGACCCGGAGACGTTAGGCTGGTACGGCTGCACACCTGTGCGGCACGACAGGGGGGTGACTGGTTTCGACTTCGTACGTGGAGACAGGGGAAGCGAGCCGAGGAAGCCGACGTCGTCTCGAGAATCGGTCGTCGGAAAACAATAAGCGCCAACGATAAGGTTGCCGCTGACCAGTACGCTCTCGCCGCCTGAGGCAAGTAGCGTGGTCTGTCGGTCTGGGAGCGCCTCCGTCCCAGTCACCGGCATCAGCTAGGAGGCTGGCCAATCGGACCCGGTCGCGGGGTCCGTGCGGCGAGATCAATCAGCGACTGGGCCCGTCACACCAACTTGCTCACGTGATCGGTGGGGCCGAGTAGAGACATAGTGAGCTGCGCTCGGAGAAGCCCTGACAAAGCAACGAAGGACCCGGGTTCGATTCCCGGCACCTCCACGGGACCACGGCTGTACCGCTCCAAGCGGTGCAGCCGTTCTCGGTTGTGCGAGGAAGCCAGCAGGACCTCGATCTCGTATCCGCCGAGCGTGCGTCGTCTCCTACGGCAGGTCGAAGGGCAGCTTGATGCCGTCCAGGGCGCGCGCGCAGGCGCACGTCCGCTCCGTGGGCAGTGCCGCGACCGCCGCCAGCAACACCTCACGCAGGCGGGCTGTGTTCGCCGAGAAGACCGAGAAGACCTCCTCCATGGTCACGCCATGGTCGCCCTCCACCCCGGCGTCCAGGTCGGTGACGAGCGCGATCGACGAGTAGCACAGCGACAGCTCCCGGGCGAGGACCGCCTCCGGGTGGGCGGTCATGTTGACGATCGTGCCGCCGATCGCCGAGAACCAGCGCGACTCGGCCCGGGTGGAGAACCGTGGCCCCTGCACGACCACCACCGTGCCGCCGTCCACCGCCTCGACGCCCTGCCGCCCACCGGCCGCCAGCACGGCCTGCCGCCCCTGCGGGCAGTACGGGTCCGCGAACGGCACGTGCACCGCTCCGGTGTCGTAGTACGTCTGCTCCCGGCCGCTCGTCCGGTCGATCAGCTGGTCGGGCACGACGAACGTGCCCGGCCCCAGCTCGGGCCGCAGCCCGCCCACCGCGCACGGCGCGATGATCTGGCGTACCCCCAGTGCGCGCAGCGCCCACAGATTGGCCCGGTACGGGATCTTGTGCGGCGGGTACCGGTGGTCGCGGCCGTGCCGGGGCAGGAAAGCCACCCGGCGCCCGCCGACCTCCGCCACGGTGATCTTGTCCGAGGGCGATCCGTATGGCGTGGACACCTCGTGCTCGGTCGCGTCGTCCAGGAGCGCGTACAGCCCGGAGCCGCCGATCACCCCGACGTCTGCCACCAAAGATGCCTCGGTCATGTCCAGACCTTATCGGTGGCCTGAGACGCAGGCTAATGTGCGATGCATGGCGTTGACTGCTTCTACGGTCACGGCCCGGGCGTTCCCCCGCCCGGCGTACCGCCGCGGGCAACGGGGGTGCCGTGCATAGCGAGGAACAGCGGATCGGAGGCCGGTCGATGGAGTCGATGACCGGTCAGTTGCTGGTCGCGACGCCCACCCTGAAAGATCCCAACTTCGACCGTACGGTCGTCCTGCTTGTCGCGCACGAGGCCGGCGGCGCCTTGGGCGTGGTGCTCAACCGCGCGACGGAGGTGCCCGTCGCCGAAGTCCTCGGCGGCTGGGGTGACCTGGCGGGTGAACCGTCGGTGCTGTTCGAGGGCGGCCCGGTGCAGCCCGAGTCCGCGATCTGCCTGGCCCGCACCCGCCCGGAGGTCACGAAGCGGGTGTCCGGTTTCCACCAGGTCTCCGGGGCGCTGGGCACGGTCGACCTCTCGATCGATCCGGAGCGGCTGCGCGAGAGCCTGGCCGGGATCCGGGTCTTCGCCGGCTACTCCGGCTGGTCCGCGGGCCAGCTGGAAAACGAGATCGCCTCCGGGTCGTGGTTCGTCTTCGACGCGCTGCCGGGCGATCCGTTCGTGAGCAGGCCCGACGACCTGTGGGCGATGGTGCTGCGGCGGCAGGGTGACATCCTGGCCGCGGTCGCCCATTTCCCGCCGGACGTCTCGCTCAACTGACGCGCCGACCCGGGGCCCTGCGCGAGGCGGCCCCGCCCGGGTGTGTACTATTCCGTGAGTGCCCGGGCGACCGGGCGCCGCAAGGGGCTGTGGCGCAGCTGGTAGCGCACCACACTGGCAGTGTGGGGGTCAGGGGTTCGAGTCCCCTCAGCTCCACCCCTTGATGAGATAGACAGACGCCCTGGTCGGGACCATGATCCCGAAGCCAGGGCGTTCGTCGTTTCAGCGGCTGACCGGCCTCGCGTGCCACTGTCGTGCCACTAGGCTCTGTGATCTTGCTTCGGGCTTCCTCGATCAAGTCGTCGAGGGCCGCCGCGAACGCGTGATCCCGGTCGCGTGTGGCGTGCTGGTAGATCATGGCGGCGCGGGTGCTGGAGTGACCGATCCGGGCCATCAGCTTCCTTGAGCGTTGCGCCGCTGTGCGCCGACCATGTGCTGCCCGTGTGCCGCAGGTCGTGAACGTGTAGGCCGAGCGACGTCGCGGTGTCGGGCGGTCATGCCGCCACCGTCCGAGGACGGTGGGCACCAGCGGTCAGCCCGGAGTAGATCGTGCGGTCGGCCTCGCGGGGCCGAGGCCGATGGTGTGGGCGGCGTCGGCCAGGGTGTGGGCAATGACCTGCGAACCGTGGATCGGTGTTGTTCCCGCTGCTCTCATCGACGGCGCCGCTGACCATGATCCAGAGTGGGAAGTGTTCCGGGGGTTCTGCAACGTGTTCTGAGCAGCAGAAACGCTGGGGAACACGGGGCGCATGTGGATGTCCCCGTGTCCTGATGCCAGGCGGTGTATCGGGCGCGGACTCGATGAGCCGTGGCTGGATCGATCAGAGGTGCCCGATGTCGTTGAAGCTCACCAATGTGGGAGGCCGGTCGGTGTCGAACTGCACGATGGTCAGCCCGCAGTTTGCCTGGTCGAGGCCGATCCAGCGCCATGTCGGGGCGTCGAGGACGTGCCGGACGAACCAACCGATCACGAAGTTGTGCGTGATGACTAGCTCGTGCCGGTCGTCAGCGTCGGTGGCGGAGAAGTGCTCGACGGCGGCCTGCAGACCGACGGCGTTCTCGTCGCGCTCTTGGGCTGGGACCCTGTCGAGCCAGGCGAGGAAGCGTTCGGGGTATTGGACTCGGTCCTCGACGGACGGGATCGGTGTGCGGTCGGTTGCGTGCTCGCACGCGTGCGTCGGGACATTCGGCAGGTAGGCAGCGATGACGTCAGCGGTCTGAACGGCCCGGGGAAGCGGACTGTGATGGATCTCGGCGAACGGTATGCCTTCCAGTCGTTGTCCCAGTTGGTCCGCCTGCCGACGCCCCACGTCCGAGAGGCCGCCGTCTTCGCCGTCTGCGGCCGTCGGCGCCTGCTCGCCGTGGCGGATCAAGTACAAGAGCGTGCGAGCCACCGTCGCAGTCCTCTCGATAGTGCCGATGATTCACACGATCATGTCAACCGTCAGGTGGGACGCCGGTGTCAAGCATCAAGCCGGGACACGACAAGCGACCGCTACGGCTTGTCGGGCTCCAGTTGATCCGTTACACATCAGCTTCAGTTGACGGGTGACAGCTGACCGGATTTCCCCTCTTCCGCTGTCACAGTCCGTGATCGGCGTGCCGTCCCATCGCCGGGTCGCGATCCTCGATGCTGGTCAAGCCGCGCGGTCAGCGGCAGATCAGTGCACTCGGTCAAGCTGGGCCGCCGCATGCGGCGCGACGACTTCCAGGCGGGTCCGGCATCATGATCGCTGTGATTTCGTGGAGCGGTCGGCCGTGGTGGGTGGTAGGCCCCACCGCCGGGATGTTGTTGGGCCTCGTCGACTCGGTTGTCAATCACGTGCCGGTGGTGCTGGGCGAGGGCGGCACTGCACGTGCTGAGCGTGGCGGCTGGTCGCAGGCCGCGGAGTTCGCCAGTCTGATCCTGGATGCTGGATGGGCTTGGGCAGCGACGGCCGTGTTGGTGGGCTGGTTGGTGAGCCGGCACGCGGGGCCAGCGTCTGGGATGCTGCGCGGCGCTCTGGCAGGTGGCCTAACGCTGGTCTTCGCCACCGCGGCTTACTACGGTGCGGACCTGCTGTTCGACGGCGGAGAATGGTGGAGCACGACGACTCGGTTCTGGTTGATCGGCAGTGTGTTGCTCGGTCCGCCGCTCGGGGTCACCGGAGCGCTGATCCGGCTTCCCGGTCTGACCGGGGCGGTCGCTGCGCTTGTCGTCCCCGCGGGCGCGGCGCTGCAGATGGCCGTTCTGCCTCCACCGCCGGACAGCCGGATGGCGGAGCCTGTGCGGTGGAGCGTTTGGGGCGCAGCCGTAGTCGTTACCGTGCTGGTCGCCCGCGCGGTCCACAATCGCAGTGCCGTGGTGCCGTCGGCCCATCCGAGCCAAAGTCCGCTGGGTGGCTGAGTGACCTGTATGCGGTGTGACGAGTGTGGGTCTCGGGCACGTTCGGTCGGCGGCATGACAGTAAGGTCGCCCCGTGGACGGTGAGATCACGCTGCGATTTGAATCGGGCGACCGCCGAGGATCTGTACGCCACGTTGTACGAGGTCGGCGAACACATCGCCGCAGGTGCGCCGATTACTCCGCCAACTCGGAAGGAGGTCGAGCGAGGCTCGCGCTTGCTCGCGGACCTCGGCCACTCCCTCGGAAGGAAGTGCAGCCCGTACTGCGAGCACCTCACGTGAGAACCCAACGCGCGACATCAGCGGCATGAACGTGTGTTCAGGTGGGAATTGCAAGCGGGCAATACTGCCTGGCCAGATCAGGGGAAGGTTCGAGGATGACCACGGGGATGTCTCTCGCGGTCGCCTTCTCGTACTCCCGGTAGGACGGCATCATCGTGATCATCAGCTGCCATAGTCTTGGTTTCTCCTCGGCCGGGGCGATCCGTGCGCGCGCTGGGAGGGTCTCGGTCCCTACCTGGACGGTGACGTCCGGATCGGCTGCGAGATTGAGGAACCAGGCGGGGTGCCGGTCGGCTCCCCCGTTGGACGCGGCGACAACATAGCGATCGTCGTCTCGCGCGTAGGCCAGCGCGGTTCGGCGCAGCTTTCCCGACCGGCGGCCATGCGTGATCAGCAACAGGTCATTCACGCCGGGCCGGGGGTTGCCGTTGGTCTCTGCGAAACGGCGGATGTGTTCGGCAACCCAGGGGTTCGGGCTGTCGAGGATTTCCCCGGCCATCAGGCGGCCTCGACACCGAGATGAGTCCGGTGGTGCGTAGGGGTATCGATCTCGTCGATCAGTGCGACGGCGAGGTCGGCGTACGAGATGCGACTGGCCGCGTCGGCCATCGCCGTTCGGTACAGCCCGGAGCGCGCGCCGCCGTGGTCGAAGTCGCCGGCAGGGCTGATGACCAGCCAGTCCACGCTGGTGGTTGCGGTACGCAGCACCTGTGTACCGGCGGCGTGGGCGAGGTAGAACGAGCGGTACTCCTGCGGATAGCCGGGCGTATCCATCAGCGCCACCCCGTGCCCGGTCTGCAGCGTCGACGCCAGGCCGACCAGCAGCAGCCGCCTTACCTGGGCGCGGGCCAGTCCGTCGAGCAAGGCGCGGGCAGCGCCGGTATAGAAGGCGCCGGGCTGCGCGGCGGCGTCGTAGACGGCGCTGATCGCGGCATCGTGTCCAGCGGCTACTCGGGCGACGCTGTCCACGTCGGTTACGTCACCGGCCATCAGGTGCACGCCGTCGCCCGACAGGCCGCTATACCTGCCTGGATCACGGACTACCGCGGTGACCCTGTGACCACGACGGCGCGACTCGGCGACGGCCGCCCGCCCGGCCCGGCCACCCGCACCGAAGACCACCAACTTGCCCATCCCGGCACCTCGCCTTCCTGAACCGGCCTGATTGCCGGCGCCGCCGCAGACCGTATCCGGGAACGCGGTTACCTATCGGATACCAGCTAACGTGGGGCCGTGACGATGCCCCTGGACCCCGACATGTTCGACCCGGTATGCCCCTCCGATCTGTCGCCGATAACTATCGGCGACAAGTGGGCCGGCATGATCGTCCGATGCCTGGAGCACGGACCGCGGCGCTTCTCCGAGCTTCGAGTTCCGCTGCGTGGCATCACAGCGAAAGCGCTCACCAAGTCGCTCAGGACGCTCGAACGCGACGGCCTGATCAAACGCACCAGCCACCCCCAGCCGGTGCGACGTGTCGAGTACGAACTGACCCCGCTGGGCCTCAGCCTGCTCCAGCCGATGACCGCCGCATGCACCTGGGCTCAGGAACACTGGGAGGAGCTCCTCGACGCCCGCGAAGCATCGACTCACGGATGACCCAACCGCTCGGCAGGAAGGCTGATCCGCGATGTCCCCTGCGTTGCGCAGCGGGCGGATTGCACAGCCGAGGGCGTCCGAGCTGGTGGCCGGTCGTCGAGGGGGAGTAGCGGGAACGCCCGGGAAGTCGCCGACGTCCGTCCTGGTCGGGACCATGATCCCGAAGCCAGGACGTTCGTCGTTTCAGTGGTCAACCGGCCTCGCGTGCACTGGCGCGATCGAAAGTCAGTGCGGCCACCCTTCTGTCACGCGACAGGCTGATCGCGGTAGGTGCGGGGGAGGTGATCGGCCTCGGTGCCGGCGACGACGAGGTTCCGGCCGCCGCGCTTGGCGGTGTACAGGTTTCGGTCGGCAGTGGCCAGCGCCGCGGCATGGCTGGCCGGGACCGTTTCGCTGACCCCAGCCACGCCGACACTGACGGTCACCGGCAGCTCGCCGGTCATCCCCCGCCAGTCGTAGTCGCTGATGGCCTGCCGGACGCCGTCGAGCTGACGGGCCGCGACGGTCACCGCCCTCGCGGGCAGCACGAGGAGGAACTCCTCCCCGCCGAGCCGGGCAACGAAGCCCTCCGGCGCGACCGCGGCCAGTTCGGTTTCGAGCAGCTTGGCGACCTGGATCAGTACCTTGTCGCCGGTGTCGTGGGAAAGCTCGTCGTTGATGCGCTTGAAGTGGTCGATGTCGGCGACCGCCACAACCAGATCTTGGTCCGCGGCGACCAGACTCGGCAGTTCCTCGTCGATGTAGCGGCGGTTCCGCAGCCCGGTCAGCGGGTCGCGGCGCCCCTGCTCCCGAAACCGCTCGGCTTCCTCGCGGGCTTCGGCGGTCTCGAACTTGACCCACCGCGTCTGTGCCTTCGCATCGGCTTCCTCTGAACGCGTGCTTTCCTGGGTGGCCATGAACAGCGCCTGCGCCGCGAACGCCGCGGCGAAGTCGCCACCGGCGGCGTGCAGCTCAGCCTGTTCCTGGTGCACCCGCAGCATGACCTCGGTCAGCTTCCCCTCGGCGCACAGCTCGCGTGACGCGTCAAGGCTGACCTGGGCCCGGTCCAGCTCACCGAGACACCGCTGCGCGCGGGCCAGGGTGAGCAGGTAGTGGGCCAGCGCTTCAGCCCCGTTGTGGGCACCCGCCTCGTGCCGGGCGATGGCCAGCCGCATCGTCTGCTCAGCCTCGCCGTACTCGCCGTACTCGATCTGGATCGCGGCGACCGTGTCGAGATCCGCGGGGTCGAGGTCGACGCCGTGCGCCTCGGCGTGCTCCAGCAGACGGCCGACCACCTCGCGGGCACGCGGAAATTCACCGGCCTCGTACTCGCTGTAGGCCCAGTTGTTGAGTACGCGCGTCAGCATTTGCCGCTGCTGGAGTTCCCGGGCAAGCTCCTCGGCCTGGCCGAAACGCAGCCGTGCCGCGGCCAGGTCACCGTTGTCGGCGAGCGCGTCCGCCAGCTTGGCGCGGTGCCAGACCTGCATCGACGGTGTGGCGGTCTCGTCCAGCAGCTCGACCGCCCTCAGCGCGTGCTCCAGGAAGGTCGCCATGTCCCCGGAGACCCGCCCGGCATATGCGCATTGCAGGTGCGTGCGGGCCTGGAGCCGACGATCGCCGTGCGCAAGTGCCCACTCGTGGATGCGGTCAATCGTCCGCTGGGCGTCCTCCACCCCGTCGCCGGCGCGGACCAGCATGGTGGCTTTGAGGAACCTGGCCCGGACGACGAGCAACTCATCGCCGAGGGCCTCGGCCTGCCGCTCAAGCTCGGACGCGGTGGCAAAGGCGGCCTCGGGATAGGCGATGGTGTGATCCTCGAGTGCCAGCAGTGCAGCCGACAGCTCCTCGGCGCCGATCGCGCTGCCGTCCATCAATCCACCTCCCGACCGGACCTATACGGCCCCATCGGCATCCCGGGCAGCTAGCTGAAACAACGTGGCGCCCGCCGCTCTGCCGAGAGCCCGGCCCTCGTCGAGATCGTCGACGACGGGACGGCCCCGGCTCTTGCGACCACGCGCGCGTGTGATCGGGACTCCGGCCACCCTGGGGCTGCCACCGGTCTGGTGTCGGCGTCCAGCGACCCGTCGGTCAGGTCAACAAGGACTCGTCTATCGGCAGCGCAAACCGGTCAGTGAGGTGTTTCGCGCTCACCAGCCGTCGGAACCGGGGATGTCGCCGCTTCCTGTTGCGCCTCAGCAACGGGCAGGCAGGCCGATAGTTGATGGTGTGAACGCTGACAGGTTGGCCACCGATGAGGTCCGGTGGGCCCCGGCCGGGTCGCGGGCACAGCAGCTGTTCCACGACCTGATCGCCATCGAGGCGATCCCGCTCGACGGGCTGGACGCCACCTCGCCGGCTCGGCCCGCCGAGATCGAGCGGGAGGCCGCCGAGCTCGGCGACATGGAGCTGTGGCAGCGCGCCCGCCTGCTCACCGCCCGGTTGCGGGGCCGGCTGGACGGCGACCTGGCCGAGGTCGCCCGCACCGCTCAGGAGGTGCACCGGTGGGCGGGGGAGAACGATCGCCGGGAACTGCTGATCCGCAGCCATTCCGTGCTCAGCTCATTGCACTTCGAACTCGGTGACGCGGCGGCTGTCCTCGCCCACGCGGTCAGCGCGGTGGAGCTGCTCACCGACGACACCCCGGCGGGCATCCGGGTCGGGTGCCTGTTGCAGTTCGCACTGGCCCTCGGCGCGGTCGACTCCCACGCCGAGTCACTGAAGCGACTCCAGCAGGCCGAGCAACTCGCCGCCGACATCGGCGATTTGCGGTGGCAGCGCATGGCGCTCCACCACCACGCCTACGAGGAGTTGCAGACCGGCGAACCGCAGCGGGCGTGGGAGACCCTGGAGCGGCTGATGGCCACTGTCACCGCACCGGGCGCCGCGTTCGATCTGGCCCTGCTGCGTCTGGAGGAGATCGACACCGTCGCCGCGGTGCAGATTGCGCTCGGCCGGTACGCCGAGGCTGAAGAGACGATCCAGGGCTGCCTCCGGGTGCAGGAAAGCTCCGGCGCCGTCGACCACTACGGGCGGGCCGAGTTCCTGCTCACGCTGGCGAAGGCGCAACGGCACCTGGGCAAGACCGGCCAGGCGCAACAGAGCCTGAATCGCACCAGTGCACTGTGTACCGAACACGACCTCGCCGACCTCGCCGCCCAGACGCTGCAGGAGCAGGCCGAACTGCACGCCGCGACCGGCGACCATGTCCGTGCCTTCCAGGCGTACAAGGACTTCTCCGCCGCGACGGAGAGGCTGCGCTGCGCGCAACTGGAAGCTCAGGCCCGTACCCGTCAGGCCATGTTCGAAACCACCGAGGCGCGTACCCAGGCCGCCCAGTTCCGCGACCAGGCCCGCACGGACCCACTCACCGGTCTGCGCAACCGCCGCTACGTCGACGAACACCTGCCCGGCATGATCGAACACGCCCGCACCGGCGAGAGATGCCTGACCATCGCCCTGGCTGACCTGGACCACTTCAAACGCATCAACGACACGCTGTCGCACGGCGTCGGCGACCAGGTCCTCACCACCGTGGCCACGCTCCTGGACGACACGCTGACCGGGATCACCGACGGCGGGTTCGTCGCCCGCCTGGGCGGCGAGGAATTCCTGCTCGTCCTACCCGACCTCACACCTACCGACGCCGCAGCCCATCTGGACACCGTGCGGCTGGCCGTCCGCAACCACGATTGGCAACCGATCACCGGGGACCTGCCCGTCACCGTCAGCATGGGCTCGACCACGTCCGCGGCGACACCGGACGCCACCCAATCCGGCATGCTCGCCGACGCCGACCGCAACCTGTACGCCGCCAAGCACGCCGGTCGCGATCGCGTCATCAACAACCCGCCGCCGCACCCCGGAGCCCGCCGCTACCGCGACGCCCCGACACCCCCCTGACCGACGATCTGAATGCTGCTCCCGGGTGTCGGACAGGGTCCGGGCGCAACTACCGTGTCGCCGAGGAGCCGGCGCGGGGCTTGGCCGCCCGCCGCAAGGCGGTGCGCAGACGGGGGCCGAAGGGCCGCTCGACGTACCGGTGTACCAGCCATGCGGGGCCGAGCATCAGGACGACTGTCCCGCCGATCAGGACCGCTACCGGCAGGTCGGTCAGCTCGTACCCGTAGCGAATGACGGTGTAGCCGATCCGCTGGTGCAGCAGATAGAACGGGTAGGTCAGCGCTCCGGCTAGCGTCAACCAGCGCCAGCCGGGGCCGCGCCGGCCGAGGGCGATCAGCAGCAGGATCACGTATCCGAGGGTCACGATGACAACGGCGGGCCAGACCGGAATGCCGAAGCCGTGTGGCCCGACCCGTTCCTCCAGGCGGTGCAGGTTCACCCACCAGGACAGGCCGATGATCAGCCACAGCAACGGCGTCGGCCCGAAGCGGTGCATCAGGTACATGGCGACGCCCGCGATGAAGTAGCCCGCGAACTCGCCGACGGTGACCACTGTGAGGAGTGGTACATCGAGCCATACCGCGGCGCAGGCGGCCAGCATCCAGGTCATCAGGAAGATGACGGTCCGCTGGTAGGTGACGCCCCACACCACGACGACCGCGAACAGCAGATAGAACCGCAGCTCCGCCCACAGGGTCCAGTAGACGTTGTCCACCGCGGGCACCCCGAGCGGCTCCTGCACCATGGTGAGGTTGACGCCGATGTCGGTCCAGGACAGTGGGACGCGCTGCGGGATGTGACCGCTGATGGGCAGCAGGGTGGTGACCGCGGCGGTGATGAGGACGCAGGTCCAGTACGCCGGATAGAGCCGCCCCGCGCGGGAGGCGAAGAAGTATCTGAGCGTTCGTCCCCAGCTGCTCATGCAGATCGCGAACCCGCTGATCATGAAGAACAGTTCCACGCCGAGGAAGCCGTAGATCGTGACGCGGCTGGCGTCGGGCAGGAAGTACGCGGGGGTGTGGACGCCGTCGAGCGCCCAGTACGCGGTGTAGTGGTGGACCGCGACCGCGAGCGCGGCGATCAGCCGCAGGCCGTCCAGCGCGGCGAGCCGGGGCGGTGCGCCGGTCGACGGGTCCGCCGGCGCCGATGCCCGGCCGGTGGCCGTGAGCCGGTAGTAGCGCCGGAGTCGTCCGCCGGCGGCCTCCTCCCGGTCGATCTTCACGAGTCGTCGCTCGGTCAGATGCTCCAGGGTGCCGTAGAGCGTGCCCGGCCGGAGTTTGACCTCTCCCGCGGAGAGCGTCGCGACCTTCCGGATCACCGCGTAGCCGGTCCGTGGACCGTCGGCCAGGGCGGTGAGGATCAACGAGCTGGGGGCGAGGAGCGCTGACATGGTCCGGAAACCTACGTCGGCCGTTATATAACGTCAACCTGACTATGTTGCGGGGTGGCCCGGGCGCGGGGGTGCCGGAGCGTGCGTGGTCCGATACTACGTTTGACGTTATATAGCGGCGGCAGTACCGTACCGGCCCATGCAAGAACCCACGTTCTTGATCCTGACCGCGCTGGCGGCCGAGCCCACGCACGGCTACGGGGTGATCCGCGCGGTCGAGACGCTGTCGAACGGTGACGTCGTCCTGCGCCCGGGCACGCTCTACGGCGCCCTGGACAGGCTGGCCGAGCGGGGCCTCGTCGAGGTGGACCGGGAGGAGGCCATCGACGGCCGGCTGCGCCGGTACTACCGGCTCACCGACGATGGTGCCGCCGCGCTCGCCGGGCAGGTGGCCCGGCTGCGCCGCAACGCCGACGCGGCGGAGGCCCGGCTGCGGCGGCCCGTACTCGGCACCATGCAACCCGGGATGGCCGGATGACCGCCCCGGCCCGTCAGGAACGTCGTTACCGGCGGCTGCTCTGGGCGTACCCGCGGCCCTATCGCCGCAGGCACGGCGTCGAGATCCTCACGACGCTGCTGGACATGGCCGAGTACGGGCACGGCGGACCGACCGTCGCCCAGACGCTGCACCTGGTGGCCTGCGGCATCCGGCAACGGTTCCGGCTGCCCTTCCGGCGGCCGTTCGCCATGCTCGCCGCCGTCCTTGCCGCGATCGCGCTGGGCGCGCTCGCCAGCACGGGCGGTACATGGCTGGGCTGGCAGACGGGCACCCCGGTGCCCTCCGACGACCAGATGCGGGCGCTGACGGGCGCCATGCTCGGTGGGAAACAGACGCGGGTGGAGCTCTTCCCCTGGGAGACGGGAATGCGCGGACCGGCGGTCGGCGTAGTGGCGAACGTGGTGACGACGTACTCCGCCGACCGCGTCCGGGCCGCACTGACCGCCGCAGGCTGGCGGCTCGTCGTGTTCACCGAACAACCCGGGGGGCTGGTTGTCGACTGGGTCGGCAATGACCCGGTCGTGGTGCCCGGGAAATGGCTCTTCATCACCGCGACGAAGGACGGGCTGACGCTCGACGGCTACAGCAGCTACACCATCGGCGGGGCGAACTACGGCGTCGACGGGGCGACGGACGCGCGCATCGACGTGTGGCAGCTCGAGAACGCGGCAGTGCGGCCCCTGACGGTCGCCGGGCTGCTGGTCGGCGCGATCGCCGGATGGCTGATGGTGGCCGCGCTCAGCGCCCGGCTCCGGCACGCCGGCCGAGCGCAACGGGCAACAGTGGCCGCGCTGAGCGTCACGGCCGTCCTGGCCGCGGTCGTGCCCACCTACTACCTCTACTGCCACCAGTATCAGGTCCTGGTCTACGACCATCCCAATCCGGTTCCGTACGACATGTACGCGTTCAGCGAGCAGCTTCCGGCGCATCTGGTCCCGGCCGGTGCCGCCATCGGGCTGGTCGCCCTGGCCGCGGCGGCGTTGATCACCGCACGGGGGACCCGCGCCGCGTCTGACTAGCGCCAGGGCGCCGTCGCGTCGCGGTTCAGCGCAGGCGCAGGTGCAGGCTCTCCAGGGCCTCGGGGGAGTCCGGCACCACGATCCGCGGCGGACGCATGCTGAAACCGGTCAGGGCGAACACCGCGCCGATCGCCGTCAACAGCGCGCCCAGGCCGATCAGCAGCCAGCTGAGCTTCTCCGCCTGGTTGGCGCTCAGCAGCGTGCCGCGCAGCGCCTCACCCATGAGCGCGCTCTGCTGGGCCTGCGTCAGCTTGCCCGTGGTCGGCTGCGCCGACAGTTCCGTGTACGTCTTGCCGCCGGTGACCTGCGCCACCTGTGCGGAGATGAACCTGGCGTACGCCGCGGCTTCGCCGCCCGTGGTGACCTTCTCGCCGGCGTACCTCTTCAGGGCGTCCGGAAGCTGAGCCTGGTCCGCCGGGAACGCGATCTGCTGGGCGGCCAGTTCGTGCCGGACCTCGCGCTGGACCTGTACGCCCTGCAGCGCCAGCACTGGGCCGGCCCCGGCCAGCACCACGCCGAGCACGGCCATCAGCACGCTCGCGACTCCCCGCGACTTCCGCATCATTGCTGCCCCTTCCGTACCATGCCTGGCCGTGCCGTGTGTGGCTGACATCCGGAAGTTCGGCCGGTCCGCGGGGCTTCGTAGGTTTCGTGGGTCACACCGCAGCGCTGATCTTGCGTCTCACATCTCGAAGCCTTGCTCAAGACCGGGTGCCTCGCGCCGATGACTCTCCTTGAGTCTTCGGAGGGGGGTCTGCATGCAGCACGCGCGTCGCGTCGTCAGGGGTGCCCTGTGGATTGCGGCGGTTGCCGGCGTGCTGGCCGCGGTGGCTCGACCGCACGTGCAGCGTTCCGCGCAGGAGGCGCTGGCCGACTTCCTCGTCGTCCTAGCGCCCGGCACGGACCCCGCCGAGGTGCCCGGCACGGCAACCGCGCTCGCCCAGCGGGTCGGCGGCGCCGTCCACCAGACCTACACCGGTGGCCTGCTCGGTTTCGCCGCCACGCTGACCACCTCGGCAGCCACCCGGCTGGCGACGGACCCGGCAGTGGCGTACGTCACTCCCGACGGCGACGTGTTCGCGTCGAGCACGGACACCGCGCCGCCCTCCTGGGGGCTGGACCGGGTCGACCAGCGCGGGCGGAACCTGTCCGGCGGCTACGCCTATCCCGCCACGGGCGGTGCCGGGGTGACCGTGTACGTGCTGGACAGCGGCATCCGCATCGGCCACCGCGACTTCGGCGGCCGGGCCCGGTACGGCTGGGACTTCATCGGCGACGACGCGAAGGCCGACGACTGCAACGGGCACGGCACCCACGTCGCGGGCACGGTCGGCGGCAGCCGGTACGGCGTGGCCAAGCGGGTGCGGCTCGTCGCCGTACGGGTCCTGGACTGCAACGGCAAGGGCAGCTACGCGCAGATCATCGCCGGGATCAACTGGATCACCACGCACGCGGCCCGCCCGGCCGTGGTGAACATGAGCATCGAGGGTCCGCCGTCGCGCGTGCTCGACGACGCGGTCCGCCGTGCGGTCGCGGCCGGGATCACCTTCGTGGTGGCAGCCGGGAACGCCTCGCGCGACGCCTGCAAGTACTCCCCGGCCCGGGAGCCGTCCGCGCTCACCGTCGGCGCCACGGACCGCAACGACCGGCGGGCCGGGTTCTCCAACTACGGCCGGTGCCTCGACCTGTTCGCCCCGGGCCAGGCGATCGTCTCGGACTGGGACTCGGGCAGCAACGCCCACCGGGTGATGTCCGGGACCTCGATGGCCGCCCCGCACGTGGCCGGCGCGGCAGCGCTGTTGCTGGCCGCGCACCGGACCTGGCAGCCGGCTTCGGTGCGGGTAGCCCTGCTGCGCGCCGCCTCCCGTAACAAGGTCAGCGCGGTCGGCAAGCGGTCACCCAACCTGCTGCTCTGCACCTGCCGCTGATCCCTGCCCCCGAGCCGGCAGGGCGTCGTCCGTCCGATGTGGCGGCGATCCGGGGACGCGGCGGGTGGGATAAATGATCTTCGGCGAATTGCCAATGTGGAACACAACGCCGCGTTGCCGGACGGTGACGCGGCGCGCCTATTTGCCGATTCGGAGAAATGCGGGCTCATTCTCCCGGAAATTGAACCGCCGATGCGTGCCGCCCCGTACTGGTGCGTGACAGACATCGACGGGTCAACGACGAGGAGTGGTGATGAGACTGCGACAGCGACGAGGTTCCGGTAACAACCGTAGGCTGATCGGCGCTGCAGTCTTCGCAGGCGTGCTGGTGGCCGGCGGGGTGACCGGCGTGCAGTTCGCGTCGGCGGGCGAGAACACCACCAAAGCGGACGGCGTCATCAGCGTCAACGGGCAGGCCTTCGACGTGTCGAAGTGTGCCCAGGTGCAGATCAACGGCAACGACGTGATCTGCGACGGGGAGAAGCTCGCCCCGCAGCAGGCGAACGCCAACGATCAGGCGGCCCTGTCGGCCGCTGCGCTGGAGACGGCGTGTGACACGTTCGCGGCCGACCAGGGCTCCGCGGACAAGGCGGCGGGCCGGGACGACGCGGCAGCCGGCCAGGACAACGCGGCTGCCGGTCAGCACAATGCGGCCGGCCAGCAGGGTGCGGCCGCCGCCGACAACGCCAAGAAGGCGAAGCGGGCCGCGAAGGCCATGCGAGCCATGCAGGCCAAGCAGGCCCGCGCGGCGGCCGCCAAGGCCCGCGGCGCCGGCAAGGGTGCGGCCAACGGGCGCGGCAACGGAGCCGCTCAGGGTAACGGAGCGGCCCAGGGCAACGGAGCGGCCCAGGGCAACGGAGCGGCCCAGGGCAACGGAGCCGCCCAGGGCAACGCTGCGGACCAGGGCAACGGCGTCGGCAACGGCGCGGCCAACCAGGGCGCGGCCGGTCAGCAGAACGCAAATGCCGAGGTCACGGCGGCCCAGCAGGCCCTGCTGCAGGCGTGCCTCAACCTGGCCGACGCCAAGAAGGCGGCGGGCCAGGACGCCGGCAACGCCAACGACAACAACGCGAACGACAACAACGCGAACGACAACAACGCGAACGACAACAACGCGAACGACAACAACGCGAACGACAACGGCAACGCGAACGCCGACGAGAACGGCAACGCCGGAGCGGGCAAGAACGGCAACGCGGGCGCCGATGACAAGGCCGGCAACGCGGGTGCCGACAAGAACGCGAACGACCACGCCGGAAAGGGCGCGGCGAACGGCGCGGTCAGCAACCAGGACTGACGACAAATGATCCGTGCGGCCCACTGCAATGCAGCGGGCCGCACGGAATCGTTGTGTCTAACGCAGGTGGATCACTTCTCGTTGATGCCACTGAGCGACAGCGGCTCGTTGAAGTAGGGCGGCGCATTCCATTTCTGCAATGACTCTTTGGTGCAGACGGCGACCTTGACCTTCGCCGTACCGTCCGTGTGGGTGTCCGCCGGCGTGACTGTCAGGTCGGTCGGCGTCAGGCAGTAGCCGTTGTTGTCGACGATGCGGTAGCTCGTGACCGGGTCGCCGGTGTCCCCGTACATCGTCCACTTCATGGCCGGGTTCGTGAGCGCGCCGGTAGGCGTGCAAGCCGCCAGCGTGGCGTACTTGCCGGCGGCCGTGGAGTTCGGGCTCACGAGGCAGTAGTTCTTGCCGTCGTTTTCGTTGATCGTGCGGATGCGTTCCGGCTGGCGGTTCGCGTAAGAGGTGGACACCGGCGGCAGGTACCAGTGCTGGTTCCACGGGATGGCGCCGTTGGGCGCCTGCTTGCAGAACCACACGATCATGTAGTCGGCGGTCGGGCTGAAGCCCGTGACGTCCATGCACCGGCCGAACTGCGCGTAGTTGACCACCTGGCCGGTGGCGGTCGACGCCATGCCGGCGCCGACCTTGTCCGAGGGCCGGAAGACCACCTTGTTGGTGCCGCCGCCGCAGTCGTTGACCTGCACGTTACCGGCCGCGCCGGCGTTCACCAGGCTGAGGCAGTACTTGTTCTCCAGCTTCTTGCCGTCCGGTGTCCCCTGGAATCGGGAGCTGCTGTCCAGGCTCCACTGCTGCGGGGGCTCGGTCTTGCACGGCTGGAAGGTCGCCGGAGCGCCCGCCGAATACGCCCCGTACACGCACAACCCGTTCAGCGCCGCCGACGTCTGTGAACCGACGAGCTGGAGGTTCAGGTCGCTGGTGTACGCCCACATCTGATCGATCAGCGTGCTGCCGGGCAGGGTGTTGTTGCTCTTACAGGTCGCCACCGTGACTTTGTCGCCGATCTTCGGCGGCATCTTGGTCTCGTCACCGGCGTCGAGGCACAGGTTCGACGGCGGGTCCATGCGGATCTGGCCACCGGAGACGTTCTCGTTGGAGGTCCGGAAGGTGTATTTCGCCTCGACGGTGCGGGTGCCCGGGCTGCCCGGGGTCAGCGCACCGGTCGCCGTGTCGCTGCCGGTGGAGGTCAGCTTGGCGGTGAGCGGCACGTCGAGTGGCGGGCAGGTCAGCGGCAGCGGGTCGCCGTTGGCGTCGACGCTGTAGTAGGCGATCGTCACGCGGTAGCGGGCAACGCCGCCACCCACGGCACCGGTCATCTCACACGGTGGCAACTGCTCCAGGAGACCCTTGCCCGCTCCGTCGACAGCCGCGCGTAGCTGTCCCAGCGCCACGTCGATGCCCGTCTGCGCCGAGTCGATCATCACGGTGCGGTCAGCGTCCGTACGGGTGCTCACGACCTGATTGACCACCGTGGGCACCATGCTCGCGCTCAGGCCGAGCCCGACGATGGTGACGAGCATGGCCATCGGCATCGAACCCTGATCGGATGCGGTGCCGGCCATGCGCCGCCGTGAGCGGAAGCGCGAGAACCAGATCATGCCGTCGCCCTCCCTTCGCTGCAGCCGTTCGTGGTGCTGGTGTTGGGTGAGGTGTTCAGGGCGGTGAACGTGGTGTTGACCGTGGTGCTCGCGTTCGCCACCTGGATCTTCAGGTTGATTCCCAGCCGCTGGAACGACGTCACAAAGGTGCCCGCGGAGGCACTGGGACTCGGGCTCGGGCTGGGGCTGGCGGAGGCCATGCCCGCAGGGTTTTCCGGCAGGAACGGATTGCCCTGGTCGACGATGTTCGAGGCGAGCGTCTGGCGGGGGGTTGTGCTGGTCGGCGGTGTACCCAGCGTCCACCTGACGAGTTTCAGCACGCCGCGGCCGTTATTGCCGGTGGCAGGCAGGGCCGTGGTGTCGAGCACCAGCTGTTCGCACTTGGTGCTGTCCGCGCCGGCGAACTCGACGGCCCATTTGTTCGTGCCCACCTGGCCGGGCGTCGCGATCCACGAGGCGTAGCGCAGCTCCTTGTCGAACCGCTGGAACGCCTGATGGACCTGGGACTGGGCCGCGGAGACCGTGTCCGTCGCGGTGTTCGACTTGTAGATCTGCAGGATCGCTCCGGTGAAGACCACCATCAGGACGCTCATGATGGCCATCGACATCATGACCTCGATCAGTGACATGCCTTCGTCGTCGCGTCGCGTCGCGGCCGCGTCGATGAGCCGGCGCATCAGGTCACCGTCCAGATGAACATCATCGTGGCCGCCTCGTGCGAGTTGTCCGTGACGTCGAACCGGACCAGATAGGTCCCCGGGGTCGTGGGCGTGCCCGTGACCTTGCCGTCGGCGTCCATCTCCAGGCCGGGTGGCAGGCCGGACGCGGTCCAGTCCGTCTTCGCGGAGTTGCCCGCGCACACGGCCTGCAACGACACCGGCGTGTCCACCGCGGTGCTCTGGTCCGGAGACTGCGTGGTCGGGTAGGTCACGCGCAGGTTGCTGGGCACGCGGATGTCCACCGTGAAGACCACCGTCGTGGTCAGGACCCGGCCCGTGCTGTCGGTGGCGTACACCGTGGTGACGTAGCGGGTGCCGGTGGTCGGGGTGCCCGTCACCTCGCCGGTGGTCGGGTCGATCGCCAGCCCGGGCGGGAGGTCGTCGGCCCGCCAGGAGCCCAGCGGCGCGACCCCGCCGGTGACCGACGGGTAGAAGCCGGACACCGGGGTTCCGATCTTGAACGACTGCGCGGTGGCCCCGTTGACCGCCCACTTGAAGGTCACCGTCACCGACTCGGGCGTCGGGTTCGAGTCCGTCACGGTGACCGTGACGTCCTTCGGGGGCTGCACCACGGTGGGCGTACCGGTGATCTTGCCGGTGGTCGCGCTGATCGACAGTCCGGTGGGCAGGCCCGTGGCCGACCACTTGTAGGGCGTCACACCGCCGGTGGCGGTCAAGGTCAGCGATGCGGCCTTGCCGGCGTCGGTGGCCTGGTCGACCGGAGTGGGGAGCGCGAGGTGCGGGATGACGATCAGGGAGAACGTCGCGTTGGCCGCGATGTTGTTCTGGTCCGTCGCGGTGACCTTCACGCTGTACGTGCCGGTCGCCGTCGGCGTACCGGTGATGTCCCCGGCCGCGAGGGTCAACGTCGCGGGAAGCCCGGTCTGCGTCCAGGTCAGCGGCAACTTGCCGCCGACGGTGTCGATCTGCAGGTCCACCGGGTCGTTGACGAACACGTACTGGGTGCCGGGGTTGGTGATCGAGGGCGGGGGCCGGTTCAGGTCGAAGCGCGGGTCCGTGCCGATGTTGGCCAGCGCCGACGTGAAGAAGGTGCAGAGCCCGCCGGCGCAGGAGGTCTGCGGCCAGGTGACGACGACCACGACGCGATAGAACGGCGAGTCGCCCGTCGCATGTGTGGGGGTGCACGCGCTGACCGGGGCGGCGGCGCCGCCGGAGGCGACCTTCGGCTGCCAGCACTTGCCGACGAACCACTGCTGCGCGTAGTCGACGCCGGCGACGTTCACGGTGTTCGCGACGGTCGGCAGTGGTGCGGTGGGCCCGAGGGCCGAGCCCGGCGGAAGCATGGGATCCGCGTCGAGGCTGGTGGCACTCCAGCCCATCGGCGTGAGGTACGTCTGCACCTGCGCGGGCGCGGCGTTCCACTGGTTCAGGACGCCCTGCTGGCCCCGGCCGGTCAGCAGCGCGGAAGGGTTCAGCGCCCGCATCCGCTGGACGGCGTCGTTGGCGACCTGCACCGCCGCCTGGGTGTTGCGCTGTTGCCCGACCACGATGACCGACTTGACCAGGAACGGGGCGAGGGAGGCCATCACGGTGCCGATCACGGCGATCGCGACCAGGACCTCGACCAGGGACATGCCGGAGTCGCCGCGAGCGCGTTCGCTCCGTCGACGCCCGAGGCGCGCGACTCGCGCTCCGGGGCGCGTCCAGGCGCGGGCCCGAGTGACTGGCATTCCCATCCGTCCTGTCGTCGCGTCGGGTGCCGGGCAGGCGGCGGTCCCTACATCTCTGGCGTCCCATCGACGCGGTCGCCCAGGAACTGAGAAGTTCCTCCCGACAGTCCGGCGACGCTGTGTCCGCAACCCGTCGGCGGGTGCGGCGACCCGCCCGTTGTCACAATGAGTAGGCTGACGGTATGACCTATGCGGTCCCGCCGACACGCACCGCAGCCGTGGTGCGCCAGCTCCGTAACGAGATCATCTCCGGGGAACTGCCGCCGGGCACGCTCGTCAAGGACGCCGAGCTGGCGGCACGCCTGGGCGTGAGCATCACCCCGGTCCGGGAAGCCATCGCCCAGTTGTCCGTCGAGGGCCTCATCGACATCGCCCCGAACCGCACCCGGCACGTCACCAAGGTCACCCAGAAGAACGCGCTGGAACTCATCGACGTGATGAGCGTGCTGGCCTGCGCGGGCTTCGAGTGGGGTGTGGAGAACCTCACCTCCACCCACATCGACCTCATGCGCCAGCGGCAGAAGGAGTTCGTCGAAGGGCTGCGTGCGGGCAACACGCTGGCCGCCGGGGCGGCCGGCGCCGACTTCAGCACGGTGGCGATCCTGGCCAGCGGCAACCGGGAACTCCAGTCGATGGTCGACCTGGTGGTCGCCCGGACCCTGCGGATCCTCGCGATGGGCGCCGAGAGCGAGCTCTGGACCACCTGGATCCGGGGCCACGACGCGATCCTGGAGCTGCTCGACGCCGGCGATCGGCGCGGTGCGGTGGAACGCTACCGGCAGATCTACGTCGAGTACCGGGCCCAGGTGGAGAGCCACCTCTTCGACGCGGGCTGACGCCGCGCCGCGTGGATGGTTATTTGGCGGCGGGGGTCGTCGGGGCCGGGGTCGCGGCCGCGTCGCCGCCGGTCTTCGTGACGAACGCCTTCAGCGTCAGGTTGAGCGTCATGTTCTGAGTGTTGTCGTTCGCGGCGCTGAGGTTCGCCGAGTCGAGGAGGAACGCCCGGGGCTGGGACTCCTGCAGCCGCTTGAGGAACGTGCTGAGGTCCTTCGCGGTGCCGTCGGCGGTCAACGTGAGATCAAGGGTCTTGATGTTGCCGGTGCTGTCCGGGGAATCGGCCGCGGTGAGGCCGCTGACCGTGACGTTCATGGTGTCCCCGGAGGACTGCAGCTCACGCAGGAAGTCCGGCATGCCGGTGTCGGACGGCAGGGCCGCCTGGTGCGATGCGAGCACGGCCCGGTATTCGGGCAGCTTCGCCTTCTCGGCCTCCAGCTTCGCGTTCTGCTTGCGGTACAGGACGATGTCCGTCTGCGCTTTTTCGGCCTCGGCGCGCAGGTTCTCGGCGTCGGCGTACCTGGGACTGATCACCAGGAACCAGGAGGCGACGATCAGCAGCATGATGACCACCAAACCGCCGAGCAGCCAGATCCGATCGATGTGGCGGGCGTTCATCAGTTGCCTCCGGTGGTCTTGCAGGGGGTGGTGAACCGGCCGCACTGTGCCGTCGTGCTGATGTCGGCCGTGAGGCTGAACTGCACGCCCACTTCTCCGTTCTCCTTCTTGGTCGCCGCGAGGCTGGTGAGGAACGGGTTCACGACGATCTTCAGCTCACTCAGGGCGTCGACATACTTCGCGACAATCCGCTTGTTGTCGGCCTCGCCCGTGATCTGCAGCGTGCCGATCGTGGCGGCGGTGTTGGTGCTGACCGTTCCCTTGGCCTTCGTCTCATCGGCCCCCGCCAGCTTGGCGCTGACGCCGGTGACGGTCACCCCGGAAGTGGTGCCGGTCTGCCGTACGGTGTCCAGCAGCGTGGCGTACGGCAGGTCGGTGGCCATCAGGGTCTTGAGCTGATCCGCGATCGTCTTGGTCTGCGCCTGCACGTCGACGACCTCGTTGTACTTGGCCTGCTGCCGCTTCAGCGTGATGGCTTGTGCCTCGGCGTCGGCCTTCTCCCGGGCCGCAGTCCGGGTCTCGAACGTGCCGTGCATGTACCAGCCGCTAAGCAGCACGAGCACAGCGACCAGCGCGCCGATCACGGCGGCGCGGGCGCGCCGGGCCCGGCGGCCCGCGATGATCTCGTCGGGCAGCAGGTTCGCGGCGATGGTGAGGTTGCGGGTGGCCCGCTGCGGGGTGGTCTGCGGGTCCACGGGCATCAGGGTCGTCGCCATCAGGCTGCCGCTCCGAGGGTCAGGCCGATCGACACCGCTGCCGACGGTACGAAGATGTCGAACCCGCGCGGCTTGGCCTTGCGGGTGTCGCGCAGGCGGCCGGCGTTGTCGGCGTACATCACCGCGACGCGCAGCTGTTCCTGGACGTGCTCGGCCAGGCCGGGCATGAGCGCGCTACCGCCGCTCAGGGCGACCCGGGTGACCTGCTTCTGCCGCTCGCCCGAGGCGAGGTACGTGAACGAGCTGCGCAGCTCGTTGAGCAGGGGGCGGATGGCCTCGGTCACCGCGGTCCCGCTGTCCGGGCGCTCGTCGCCGTGCAGCCCGAAGCGGCACTTGAGGGCCTCCGCCTCGCCTGCGTCGATGCCGAGCCGTTCGGCGATGGTCCGGGTGATCTCGGCGCCGCCGCGCGGCACGGTCCGCACGAACAGCGGCTCGCCGTCCGCGTGCACGACCACGCTGGTCACCTCGGCGCCGATGTCCACGAGCGCCTCGACCTGCGCGTCGAGCCGCGACGCGGCGCGCAGCAGCGCGAACGAGGACAGGTCGACGCTGTCGACCCGCAGGCCGGCCTTCTCGACGGCCTGCACGGCGGTGAGCACGGCCTCCTTGGGTACGGCGACGAGCAGCCCGCGCACGGTCGGGTTGTCGCCGGCCTCCTCGAGCGGGTAGAAGTCCAGCAGGGACTTCTCCACCGCCAGGGGCAGCATGTCGCGCACCTGGAACGGCAGCGACTTGCGCATCTCCTTCGGCGGGAGGTTGGAGACGGACACCTCGCGGACGACCAGCTGCGGGTTGGTCACGCCGAGCACGACCCGCTTGGTGTCGAACTTGCAGGCGGCCCAGAGCTGCTTGACCGCCGCGGTGACCGCGAGCGGGTCCTGCACGACCCCGGCCTGGACGGCGCCCGGGGGCAGCGGAATCTGGCCGAAGTTGGTGAGCGCGTGGTCCTCCTTGCCGCGGCGAACTTCCACGGCTCGGATGGACGACGAGCCGATGTCCAGCCCGATCGGATTGACGCCAGCCATCGGTTTCCTTCCTTCGCTCAGTGACTTCGCTCAGACCGCAGGGCCGAGCAGGGACGTGTACCAGTGCGCGATCGGCGCGGCCGCGAAGACCGCGAGGAACGCGCCCGCCAGCATGTAGGGCCCGAACGGGATGCGGGTCTTGCGGTCGGCGAGCCGGGCGGTCATCAGCACCGCACCGACGACTCCGCCGAGCAGGAATGCGGCGAACGCACCGACCGCGACGGAACTCCAGCCCAGCCAGCCCAGGTAGAAACCGAGCAGCGGGGCGAGCTTCACGTCGCCGAAGCCCATCCCGCGGGGGATCGCGGCGAGCAGGCGGTAGAGCGCGTAGAGGACGAGGGCGGCGGCCAGGCCGCGCAGGCCGGCGGCCCAGCTGTGCTCCGCGATCATGGCGGGCGCGAGCAGGACCAGCGCCACACCGTAGGACGGGAGCACGATCTGGTCGGGCAGGCGCAGCACGTCCAGGTCGATCGCGGCCAGGGCGATCGCGATCGCGGCCAGATAGAGGTACGCGGGAAGCTCCCACGACCAGCCGAACCGCGCCGCGACGGCGACGAACAGGGCCGCGGTGCCCGCCTCGACGAGCGGGTAGCGGGCGCTGATCGGGGTCTTGCAGTCCGCGCACCGTCCGCGCAGCAGCAGCCAGCCGAGCACGGGCAGGTTGTGCCGGTGCCGGACCGCGGTGCCGCAGTGCGGGCAGTGTGATCCGGGCCGGACCAGCGACTCGTTGCGCGGCACGCGGTGGATGACGACGTTCAGGAACGAGCCCACCGCGAGGCCGAGAAGACCGACGACGCTGAGCAGTAGTGGCTGCGGCACGGTGGCTCCTCTCTCGTTGGTGGGGTGGTCGAGTTCCGGGTGGCGGCGCAGCGCGCCGCCACCCGGAGGATGGATCAGGAGCAGGTGGTCATCGAGAACGTGGCGGACGTGACGCCCTGCACGGAACCGCCGGCGGCGCTGTCGTACTTGTAGAAGCGGTTGGTGCTTCCACCGGAGTTCTTGGCGCAGATCTTGTAGGTGCTGCCGCTGACGACGATGGTCATCTCCGACTTGTCGGACAGGGTCACCTTCGCCGTGGTCGAGGTGCCCAGGGCGAACGTGGCGGTCTTGTTCAGGGCGTCCGGCGGGTAGGCGTTGTTGTTGTCGGTGTAGTACTGCTCCATCGCGCTGATCGCACCACGCACGTCAGACTGGGCCGACTTGTCGGCCGCGCCCGCGCGGTAGTTCAGGTAGACCGGGACGGCGATCGCGACCAGCACGCCGATGATGACCACGACGACCAGGAGCTCGATGAGGGTGAAGCCCTCGTCGCCCTTGTGCGCGCGGATCCGGTTGATGATGTCTCGCATTGCGGGTTGCCTCCGTGCAGTGGGTGGTGGGGTGGGGTGGGGCGGTGGTCGCGGGCTGGGGGCCCGCTTCCGGTCGCTCCAGAGCGTCAGTTGCTCTGGATGTTCTGGTAGATGGTGAACATCGGAAGGTAGAGACAGATCACCATTCCACCGACCACGGCACCCATGACGAGGACCATGATCGGTTCGATCGACGCGGTCAGCGATTCGGCTGCGCTGTCGACCTCCCGGTCGTAAAAGTCGGCAACCTTGTCGAGCATCTGACTGATCTGACCGCTTTCTTCTCCGACCTCGATCATTTGGGTGACCATCTCGGGGAAGATCTTGTGCAGGCGCAGCGCGGTGGACATCGGCTGGCCGTCGCGGACGGCGTTCTGCACGTCGCGCATGGCGATGTTGATGACCTCGTTGCCGGCGGTCTCGCCGACCACGGCGAGCGCCTGCATGACCGGCACGCCGACGTTGAGCAGCATGCCGAGGTTGCGGGAGAACCGGCTCATGGCCAGCTTGCGGAACAGCGAGCCGAACACGGGAAGCCGTAGTTTCAGCTTGTCCATGAACAGCCGGACGTCCTCGCGCGTACGCATCTGATGTTTCAGCGTCACCGTGCCGCCGATGGTGACGGTCAGGAACACCGGCGCGATCCACGGCATGTTGTGGCTGAGGTCCACCAGGACCTGGGTGATCCCGGGCAGCTCGCCGCCGAGGTTCTTGAACATGCCCTCGAAGATCGGGACGATGAACTTCAGCACCGCGCCGATCAGCACGAACGTGAACCCGAGCACGATCGCCGGGTACGTCATCGCGCTCTTGATCTTGCCGCGGAGGGCGGTGTCCTTCTCCAGGTTGACCGCGATCTGCTCCAGGGCCTGGTCGATCATACCGCCGGCCTCACCGGCGCGGACCATGGCGATCATGAGGCGCGGGAACGCCTTGTCGTGCTTGGCCATCGACGCCGACAGCGACACACCGCCCGCGACGTCCGCGCGGACCTCGCCGACCGCCTTCTTCAGGGCCGGTACCGCGGTCTGCTCCTCCAGGATGGACAGCGAGCGCAGCAGGGACATGCCGGAGGCGGTCATCGTGGCGAACTGCCGCGAAAAGACCGCGAGGTCCTTGAGCTTGATCCGGCCACCCAGGCCCGGGATGCTCAGGCTGCGGTTGAGGCCCTGACCGGCCTCGGTCAGCTCCAGCGGCGTCTCGCCGCGCTGGCGCAGCAGGTTCGACGCGGCCAGCTCGTTGGCCGCCTCGACCGTGCCCTTCGTCTTGCGGCCACTGCCGTCGATCCCGCTGTACTGGAAGGTCTTCGTCGCTGCCATCCGGTCACATCCGTCCGATGAGTCGCTTGAGCTCTTCCGCGGAGTGGCAGATCTCCAGTGCCGCGTCCAGCGAGACGATGCCCTCGCGGACCCGGTCCGCCAGGTGCTGGTCGAACGCCAACATGCCGTCGTTGGCGCCGGACTGCATGAACGACGGGATCTGGTGGGACTTGCCCTCACGGATGAGGCTGCGGATCGCCGGGGTGGCGGTGAGGATCTCGCACACCACCGCCCGGCCCTTGCCGTCGGCCCGCGGCGCCAGCGCCTGGGTGACGACACCCTGGAGACTGGCCGCGAGCTGGGCGCGGATCTGCAGCTGCTGATGCGGGGGGAAGATGTCGATGACGCGGTCGATCGTCTGCGTGGCGCTCTGCGTGTGCAGGGTCGCCAGCACGAGGTGACCGGTCTCCGCGGCGGTCAGCGCGGTGGAGGTGGTCTCCAGGTCACGCAACTCGCCGACGAGGATGATGTCCGGGTCCTGCCGCAGGGCGTGCTTCAGCGCGCTCGCGAACGTCTCGGTGTCCGCGCCGACCTCACGCTGGTTCACCACGCAGCGCTTGTGCGGGTGCAGGAACTCGATCGGGTCCTCGATGGTGATGATGTGCGCGGACCGGCTGCGGTTGGCCAGGTCCAGCACCGAGGCCAGGGTGGTGGTCTTGCCGGAACCGGTGGGGCCGGTGACCAGGACCAGCCCACGGGGCAGGTAGGCCAGGCGGGACACGGAGTCGGGCATGCCCAGCTCGTCCAACGGCTTGATCTTGTGCGGGATGGCCCGGAACACGCAGCCGAACGAGTTGCGCTGGACGTAGATGTTGCCGCGGAAGCGGGAGACCCCGACGATGCTGTGCGCGAAGTCGAGTTCCTTCTCGCGCAGGAAGATGTCCCACTGCTTCGGGCTGAGCGCGGCGCGCGCCAGCAGGGCGGTGTCCGCGGAGTTGAGCTTGCCGTACCCGGGCAGGGGGCGCAGGCCGCCGTCCACCCGGATCATGGGCGGGGAGCCGACCGTCAGGTGCAGGTCGGAGCCGCGCGATTCGACCAGCATGACGAGCATCTGGTCGAGCACGGCCAGGTCCCCGGAGACGTGGGTGGCCTGGTCGGCCGGGGCCCCGTGTGGGGCGGCGCCCTGGTCGAGCGTGTGCATGTGCGGTACCGGCAATCTCTGCGGGGGGACTGACGCCCACACATTCGGCAGGGCAGGGGGTGGGTTTAGGGTCGGTAACGACCGAATTGGGCGCACTCTGGTGCTGGTCGGGCTACTATGCCGCCGCCCGGATGGGTGGACCGGCCGCGATGCGAGGGGTGCGGGCGAAGCGGGATCAGATCGCGACGCGCATGACCTCGCGGACCGAGGTCAGGCCGCCGGCCGCCTTGGCCAGGCCGTCCGCGCGCAGGTCGTACATGCCCTGGGCGACGGCGACCTCACGGATCTCGCCCGCCGAGGCGCGGCGGATCGTCAACGACTCGATCTCCGGGGAGACCGGCATCACCTCGTGCAGCGCGATCCGGCCGCGATAGCCGGTGTTGGCGCAGTTGCGGCAGCCCGTCGGCCGGTACAGCGCCTCCGGCACCGCCAGGATCTCGTACGGCCAGCGGGCCGCCTCCAGTTCCTGGGCCTCCGGGGCGTACGGCTCCTTGCACCAGTCGCACAACCGCCGGCCCAGCCGCTGGGCCAGTACGGCGTCCAGCGAGGAGCCCACCAGGAACGGCTCGATGCCCATCTCGGTGAGCCGGGTCACGGCGCCCGGGGCGTCGTTGGTGTGCAGGGTGGAGAGCACGAGGTGGCCGGTCAGCGACGCCTCGACCGCGATCTGCGCGGTGTGGCTGTCCCGGATCTCACCGATCAGCACGACGTCCGGGTCGGTACGCAGGATGGCGGGCAGCACCGCGGCGAACGTCAGGCCCGCCTTGCTGTTCACCTGGACCTGGTTGACGCCGCGCAGCCGGTACTCGACCGGGTCCTCCACCGTGATGACGTTGATCTCCGGCTTGCTGATCCGGCCCAGCGTGGCGTACAGGGTGGTGGACTTGCCGGAACCGGTCGGGCCGGTGACCAGCACCATGCCGTGCGGCTTGGTGAACGACTGGGCGAACCGGTCGAGGTTGTGCTGGGTGAAGCCCAGCTTGTTCATGTCCAGGTCGATGCCGCCGGTGTCGAGCACCCGGAGCACGATCTTCTCGCCCCACACGGTCGGCAGGGTCGCGGTCCGCAGGTCCACCGTACGGTCGCGGATCAGGGCCGTGATGCGGCCGTTCTGCGGGATCCGCTTCTCGGTGATGTCGACGCCCGACATGATCTTGATGCGGGAGGTGAGTGCGGCCATCACGCCACGCGGGACCGTGTCCACCTCGTGCAGCACGCCGTCGATGCGGTACCGCACCCGCATCTCGTCCTCGGTCGGCTCCAGGTGCAGGTCGGAGGCGCGGTTCTGGACGGCCTGCTCGATCAGGTTGTTGACGTAGCGCACGATCGGCGCGTCTTCCTGGCTGGTCGCCTGCGCGGTCATGCCCGCCGCGTCGTCCGCCGCCTCGTCGGTGAAGTCGCCCAGGTCGCTGGCCTCACGCTGGAGGCGCTCGATGATCCGGCGGACCTCGCTGCGCTGCACCAGCACGGGACGTACGGACATGCCGGTCGCCGCGCGCACGTCGTCCATGGCCACGACGTCGCCCGGGTCCGTGACGCCGACGGTCAGCTCGCCGTCATTGATCATCAGCCCGAGCACGCGGTGGCGCAGCACCACCGGCAGCGGGATGCGCTTGAGCGCGGCCGGGTCCGGGGAGAAGCCGATCAGGTCCAGGGTCTTGAGCCCGAACGAGGCCGCGGCCGCCTCGGTCAGCTGCTCCTCGGTGACCACCTGGTCGTTGATCAGGACCGCGCGGACGGACCGGCCGCTGCGCTTCGCCTCCTCCGCCGCGGCGTCGACCGCGTGCGGATCGACACCGATCTGCTTGAGCGCGTCGAGCAGCGGGCTGAAGGTCTGGTCCATGTCATCCTCGGGGACGGAAACGAAACCGGTGTACGTCTGTCCCATCGGACACGGGTGCGCCGAACTGAGCAGCGCTCCCACCATCCGGCTGCGGTGGGCGTCACGCCCTGCTCTGGTGCGCTTTGTGCGTTTCGGCCGGCCCCTTTCGTGGCTGATCCCTCGCCCGGCCTGCCCCTTCGGGTGCCCCGATCTGCTCGGCCCCGCCGCCTAGGCTGCCCCCGTTGCGGCTTCCGGGCTCGACGCTGTCGCCGCGGCGCGGCGGAAGGTCTTGCGGTAGGCGGAGGGGGCCACCCCGATGGCCGCGTGCAGGTGCTGTCGCAGCGCGCTCGCGCTGCCCAGGCCGCTGCGCCGGGCCACCGCGTCGACGGCCAGATCCGTGGACTCCAGCAGCAGCCGGGCGTGCGCCACCCGCTGCTGCAGTAGCCACCGGGCCGGGCTCAGGCCGGTCTCGGCGCGGAACCGCCGGGTGAACGTGCGCACGCTCATCCGGGCGTGCGCGGCCATCTCCTCCAGGGTCACCGGCTCGGCCAGCCGGTCCAGGGTCCACGTCCGGGTGGGTTCGGTGCCGGTCCCGGCGGTCGCGGGGACCGGCCGTTCGATGTACTGGGCCTGGCCGCCGTCGCGCCACGGCGGCACCACGCACCGCCGGGCCGCCGCGTTCGCGGTCTCGCTGCCGTGATCATTGCGTACGAGGTGCAGGCACAGGTCGATGCCCGCGCCCACGCCCGCCGAGGTGAGCACGTCGCCGTCGTCCATGAAGAGCACGTCGAAGTCCCAGCGGACCCGGGGGTAGAGCCCGCGCAGCCGGCGCGCCCACGCCCAGTGGCTGGCCGCCGGGCGGTCGTCCAGCAGGCCCGACGCGGCGAGAACGGACGCGCCGGTACAGATGGACACGATCCGGGCGCCCCGTTCGTGGGCGGCCCGCAGGGCGTCCGCCACCGCTGCGGAGACCGTGCCGTCGGTCACCGGGCTGCCGCCGCCGATCCCGGCCACGATCACGGTGTCCGCCGTGTCCAGCGCCGACAGGTCGTGGTCCGGCGCCACCGCGAACCCGGCGGTGCTGCGCACCGCGCGGCCGCCCTCGGTGCAGACCGTGACCGCGTACCGGCGGGTGCCGTCGGCGTCGCGGGCGGCGTGGAACACCTGCGTGGGTACGCCGAGATCGAAGGCCACCACATGATCGAGGGCCAGGACGGCGATCGCATGGGTCATGGCTCGATTCTTGCGCATGATGGCCCCCGGGCCACTCGTCCGGACGAACGGAGATCCGCACACTCGAGCGGTGAGTAGACACCGCATCCACCCCGCCTGGGCCGTGGCCGCCGTCGCGTTCGTGGCGCTGGTCGGCGCCGCCGGGTTCCGGGCCACCCCGTCCGTCCTGCTCCGCCCGCTGCACGAGGAGTTCGGCTGGTCGCTCGGCACGATCTCGGCGGCCGTCTCCGTCAACCTGCTGCTGTTCGGCCTCACCGCCCCGTTCGCCGCCGCGCTCATGGAGAGGTTCGGCATCCGCCGGGTCGTGATGGGCGCGCTGCTGCTGGTGGCCGCGGGCAGCGGGCTCACCGTACTGATGAACGCGACCTGGCAGCTCGTGCTCTGCTGGGGTGTCCTGGTCGGGCTCGGCACCGGATCGATGGCCCTCGCGTTCGTGGCGACCGTGACGAACCGGTGGTTCGTGCACCGTCGAGGGCTGGTCACCGGGGTGCTGACCGCCGGGGGCGCCGCCGGGCAGCTGATCTTCCTGCCGGTCCTGGCCCGGCTCACCGCGGACCACGGTTGGCGGGCTGCCGCCCTGACGGTCGCGGGCGCCGCCCTGCTCGTCGTGCCCCTGGTGTGGTGGCGGCTGCGCGACCGGCCCGCCGACCTGGGCGTCACCGCCTACGGCGCCGGGCCGGACGACGCCCCGCCCACCACGAACCAGGCGGGCGGTGCCGCCCGCGCCGCGCTCACCGCCCTGCGCCAGGCTGCGGGCACCCGGCCGTTCTGGCTGCTGGCGGGCGGCTTCGCGATCTGTGGCGCCACCACCAACGGCCTGATCGGTACGCATTTCATCCCGGCCGCGCACGACCACGGCATGCCGGAGACCGTCGCGGCGGGACTGCTGGCCCTGGTCGGCCTGTTCGACATCGCCGGAACGATCGCCTCGGGCTGGCTCACCGACCGGGTGGACAGCCGGCTGCTGCTCGGCGCGTACTACGCGCTGCGCGGGCTGTCCCTGCTCGTGCTGCCCGCATTGTTCGCCGCCACCGCGCACCCGAGCATGGTCGTCTTCATCCTCTTCTACGGCCTCGACTGGGTCGCCACGGTGCCGCCCACGGTCGCGTTGTGCCGCGAGTACTTCGGCGCCAGCGGGGCGATCGTGTTCGGCTGGGTGTTCGCCGCCCACCAGGTCGGCGCCGCGCTGGCCGCCACGGCGGCGGGCCTGGTCCGGGACCGGCTGGGCGCGTACGACGCCGCCTGGTACTCCGCGGGCGGGCTCGCCCTGGCCGCGTCCATGCTGTCGCTCATGCTGCTGGCGGGCAAGCGGACGGCCGAACGGGGCGGGGCCGGCCCGGCCGGTGCGGGCCTCGGGCTGGCGTACCCGGCGGCGAGTTCGGCACCCGCGGCATGAGGAAGTGACCCCTTTCCTGTGGCGGCCGGCCCACGTACGGTAATCGGCAGCGCCGTCCAGGGAGGGGAGTCGCGTGCCGATCCAGGGTGGACTGCCACCGCGAAACCCCCGGTTCGTGGGCCGCGAGGACCTCCTGGCCCAGGTGCACGGCCTGCTCGACAATGGACCGGTGGTGCTGCTGCCCTCCGCCGACCAGCGGTTCGGCGGCACGGGGCGCACCCAGCTGGCGGTCGAGTACGCCCACCGCTACGCCCGCGGCTACGAGCTGGTCTGGTGGATTCCGGCGGAGCAGACCGCGGGCATGCGGGCGGCGCTGGTCGGGCTCGCGTCCCGGCTCGGGCTGCCGGAGGCGCGCGACATCAACCGCACCCTGTGCGCGGTCCGCGACGCGCTGAGCCGTGGCGAGCCGTACCGCAACTGGCTGGTGGTCTTCGAGAACGCGAACCGGCCGGAGGACATCACCCCCTACCTGCCCGGCGGAACCGGGCACGTGCTGGTCACCTCACGCGATCCCCGGTGGGGCTCCGAGCTGGCTCAGGCCGTTCCCGTGCCGGTGTTCGACCGGGCCGACAGCGTGGATTTCCTGCGGTTACGCAATCCCGAGCTGTCCGAGGTGGACGCCGACCGGCTCGCCGCGCGCCTGGCCGACGTGCCCATGGCGCTGGCCGAGGCCGCCGCGGTGCAGGTGTCGGGCGGCTGGCCGGCCGGCGAATACCTGCGCCGGTACGACGAGCGCGCGGCCGAACTGGTCACGCCCACCCCGGTGCGGGTGGCGTGGGGCCTGGCGGCGGAGGCGCTGCGGGCATCGTCGCCCGCGGCCGCGCAACTGCTGGAGCTGTGCGCGTTCCTGGCCAGCGCGCCCGTGTCGTGGCGGCTGTTCTGGGCCACGCGTGGCCTGGACCTGCCCCCCGAACTGGCCCGCACCGTGCGCGTCGAACGGCGGCTCAAGGCCGCGCTGCGCCTGATCGGCCGGTACGGCCTGGCCGAGCTGGACCCGCCCGGCGAGCACCTGACCGTGCACCCCCTGGTTCGCGGCATGCTGGCCGAGGACGTGCCGCACGCCGACGGGCTCCCCGGGTGGCAGGCGGACCGGCGGGACACGGTCCGGGCCATGCTTGCCGCCGCGGACCCGGGCGACCCGGACAATCCGACGAACTGGCCCCGGTACGCCGAGATCATCCCGCATCTGGTGCATTGCGACCTGCTCGGCGGCGACGCCGAAGAGCTGCGCCAGCTGGTGATCAACTGTGTCCGCTGCCTGTTCGCCCGCGGCGACTACGACAGCAGCCGGGACCTGGCCGCGCAGGCGGTGCAGCGCTGGCGCGACCGCCTCGGCGAGACCGACGAGCACGCGCTGCTGGCCGCGTTCCACCTGGCGAACGCGATGCGGGCGGTCGGCCGTACCGAAGATGCCCGGTTGTTGAACGCGCAGACCTTGCGCGCGCAGCGCGACGTGCTCGGCGACGACGAGACCACCCTGGCCACCGCGAACAGTGTCGGCGCGGACCTGCGTATCCAGGGCCACTTCGGACAGGCCCGCCAGCTCGACGCGGACAATCTGGTGCGCTACCGGCGGCTGTTCGGCGAGAGCTACCCGCTGACCCTGCGCTGCGCGAACAACCTGGCGGTCGACCTGCGGCTGCTCGGCGACTTCCGGGGCGCGCGGGCGCTCGACGAGCAGGTGCTGCGACACCGCCAGGCCGTGCTGGTGGACAGCCACCCCGAGGTCCTGTCGTCGCGGGCCGGGCTGGCCTTCGACCTGTTCGGGCTGGGCGACTACGCGGGGGCCGCCGATGTGCTGGCCGCTGCGCCCGCCGACGGCCTCGGCGAGGATCACCCGATGGTGCTGTGGGCGGGCCGCTTCGCGGCGATGGCCGCGCGACGCGGTGGGCGGCCGCATGCGCGGCAGCTCGCCGAACGCAGTGTCGGTCTGTTCCGGCAGAAGTTCGGCGACCACAACGTGGAGACGTTGGCTGCGCTGGTGTCGCTGGCCCACTGCGTCCGCGACGAAGGCGATGTGGAGTCGGCGTATCTGCTGCTGGAGCGGGCCGTGGCGGGATATCGCACCGTGCTGGGCGAAGGGCACCCGTTCGCGCTGGCCGCGGTCAGTGACCTCGCCGGGGTGGTGCGGGCGATGGGGCGGCACGCGCAGGCCCGCGCCCTCGGCGGCGAGGCGCTCGGGGGGCTGCGCCGCAGCGTGGGTGCCGACCATCCGTTCACCCTGTGCTGCGCCAACGGGCTGGCCGCCGACCTGCACGCGACCGGGGAGGCCCAGCAGGCCCGCGAGGTCGCGGCGGACACCTGGGCCCGCTCGCGCAACGTCCGCGGCGCGACCCATCCGGACACCCTGGCCTGCGCGTTCAACCTCGCGCTGGACGCGGGCGACGACACCGGGCGCGGCCTGGTCCTGACCGAGCTCACCAAGGCGTACGGCGAGCCGCATCCGGTCGTGGCCGCGGCGGCGTCCGGGCGCCGCCTGGAGACGGAGATCGAGCCGCCCCCGTTGTAGGCCCCCTGGGCGAGGGCCTGCACGGCCAACGCCCAGCCGGGAAGTGGTAACCGGCCGGGCGTTTGGGTCAGAGGGACAGGCCCGCGGACTGGCGCTGCAGCAGCGCGGTCATGTCCTCCGCCGGCATCGGCCGGGCGAAGTGGTAACCCTGCGCCTGTGCGCATTCCAGCTCGCGCAGCCGTGCGGCCTGCGACGCGTCCTCGACGCCCTCGGCGACCGGGGCCAGATCGAACGTACGGGCGATCTGCAGCACGGCCTCGGCCACGGAAGCGCCCGCGGTCTCCGCCATGGCCTGCACGAACGACCGGTCGATCTTCACCACGTCGACCGGCAGGGCGGCCAGGTGGCTCAGCGACGAGAAGCCGGTGCCGAAGTCGTCCAGGGCGATCCGTACGCCCAGGTTCTTCAGCGCGCCGAGCACCCGGGCCGACTCGACCAGGTCGGTCAGCGCGACCGACTCGGTCAGCTCCAGCACGAGCAGCGACGGCGTCATCCCGGTGCGCTCCAGCACGCCGCGGACCTCGTCGACCAGCTCGGGGTTGCCGAGCTGGCTGGCGGACAGGTTCACGTTCAGCTCGAAGCCGGGGATCTGACGCTGCCACTCGGCCGCCTGCTGGCACGCCTGCTCCAGCACCCAGCCGCCCAGGCGCGGCACCACGCCCATGGACTCGGCCAGGTCGAGGAACGCGCCGGGGGGCAGCACGCCGCGCTCGGGGTGACGCCAGCGCACCAGCGCCTCGACACCCACGGTGTGCTCGCCGTCCAGGTCCACGATCGGCTGGTAGTACACCTCGAACTCGTGGTTGTCGAGGGCGCGCAGCACCTCGGCCTCGTCCCGGCGACGCTGCTCGGCCTTCGCGAACTGCGCCGGGTCGAACCGGCGTGCGACGCCGCGGCCCTCGGCCTTGGCCTGGTACAGCGCCTGGTCGGCCTCGCGCATGACCTCGTCCACCGCGGTCTCCGACCCACGGGTCAGGGCGATGCCGGCGCTGGCGCGGATGGTCAGCAGGTGGCCGTCGACCTCCAGCGGCTGCGCCAGGTCGCGCAGGATCCGGTTGGCGACCCCGTCGGCGAGCAGGTCGTCGGCGAGGCGGGGCAGGAGCACCGCGAACTCGTCGCTGCCCAGCCGCGACACCGCGTCGTTCGAGCGGACGTTCGCGTTGATCCGCTCGGCGGCGGCACGCAGCATCTCGTCGCCGACGGCGTTGCCGTACGCGTCGTTGATGTCCTTGAAGCCGTCGAGGTCGACGAGGACCACGGAGGTGATCGTGTCGCCGGCCCGGGCGAGCGCGTCGGAGGCGTGCTCGATGAACATCCGGCGGTTGCCCACCTCGGTCAGCGGGTCCCGGTACGCCTGGGAGGCGAGGATGGCCGACTGCCGGGTGAGGTCGCGGACCAGCACGGCGTTGGTGTGCGCGCCGAGGAGCTGGCGCAGCAGCACGATCGCGCCCACGCCGATGGTCGCCCGGACCATGCCGACACTGATCGTGTCGTGCCCGTACGTGAACAGCGTCGCCATGACCGCCGCGGCAACCGGGGGTGCGTACCGCACCAGCGGCTTGCGCATGGCCAGGGCGATGATCGCGACGCCGAGTACCGCCACCGCGACAGCGGCCGCGGTGACGAACAGCGCCCCGAGGTCATCGCGCGCCAGCGCAGGCCAGGCGAGGAGCACCAACGACGCGAAGACCATCGCGTCGTCGACAACACGCCGAATGCGCGTCAACGCCTTACCGGTCGGGACCATGGCTCACCTCCAACGGGCCACTCATCGGTGGGCCAGGGGCGGACATGAGCAAAAGATCTAGGAATTCATCCAGGTGGCGAGCATCACGGGGTCCGTGGCGGGCTCGCCGAGCGCCCGGAAGGCGGCGGCGACAGCCTCCGGCCGGTCCCGCAGGGCGGTCCGGCCGCACACCAGCGCGAGGCCGGACCAGGCGGCATCGTCGGCGGGATCAGACTGTACGGCCTCCGCGTACGCCCGCCGGGCGGCGGCCTCGTCCCCGCGCACGTACGCGAGGTCCCCGCCCGTGGCGCGGGCGTGGCGGTCCGGGTCAGGCATTGTGGCGGCGTGGCTGTCCGGGTCAGGCGTTGCGAGAGCGGGGTTGTCCCGGCCGGGAGACGGGGCGGTGCGGCACAGCCGATGGGCGAGGTCGAGCCGGGCGCTGTTCTCCAAAGCGCGGCCGGGAGCGGGCCGGAGCTGCGCGGCGGGCGCGGCGACCGGGGGCAGCCCGCGCCGCCACGCGTCGGCGAGAGTGACGGCTGCGGCGGGCTCGACCGTGAGGTTGCGCAGCCGCCAGCGCACGCGGTGGTCGGTGTTCGCCCCGGCGGCCAGCCGGGCGACGTCCGCGGGCACCGGTTCGGCCAGCCACGGGGTCACCTCGGCCCGCAGCGCGGTCACGAACCGGGCGCCGGCGGTGGTGAGCCCGTCCGAGGCCAGCAGGTGGTCGGCCGCCTCCGCGACGGCCGCCCGCCAGCGGGCGAACTCGAAGCGCGCCAGCCGCCCGGGCTCGCCGCGCCAGAACCGGGTGACCGCGAGGTAGGCGTACGCGCCGTGCAGCAGGCCGGATGCGGGGCGGGGGTCGTCGCGCCACGGCGAGTAGCCGGGTGTGTCCGCGCCGGTGTGCAGTTCGAACAGGTAACGCACGGCGTTGAGGACACTGTGCTGGGCCTCGTGCACCAGACCCACCGCGAGGGCCGCCGGGTCGGCCGGGGCGGACATGGCCACCGCCCCGTACGCGTGCGCGGACGTCGCGCTGATCCCCCGGGCGGCGGGGTCAGGTTCGACCGGCACGATGCAGTCGAGGACCTCGGCGAGGATCTCGGCGGCGGCGCGGTGCCGGGTGACGAGCAGCCGCCACGCGTGGCGGAGCAGGTCGTGCCAGTGCGCGGCGTCGCCGTCGGTCAGGGGTGCGGCCGGGGTGAGCCCGAGCAGGGATCGCGCCGGATCGGTGTCCTCCAGGCGGACCGTCAGGGTCATTCCGTCGTGCGTGGCGCGCAGGAACCGCCTGCGCGCTTCATCCCGCGCCGCGGGCTGGTCCGCCCGTGACCCGGTGGGGCGGGAGGCGGCGACCAGGCGCCGGGCCTCGGCGGCGAGGGCGCTGAATCCGGCCAGTCCGGTGTCGGTCGCCGGGGCGCTGAGTCCGGGCAGTCCGGTGTCGGTTGCCGGGGCGCCGGTGCGCAGCCGGGTGAGGCAGTCGGCGGCCCACAGGCCGACCAGCGGACGGGCGAGCATGCGCCGGACCCCGGCGGGGTCGGCGCGTTCGGCCGCGGCCAGTTCCCGGTACGCGGCCGCGGCGCCGGAGTCCGCGGCGGCGATCGCGCGCAGCAGTAACAGGTGGCGGCTGAACTGGGCGCGGCGCAGCCGGGCGAGGGTGGCCGGATCCGGGCGCCCGGCGCCCAGGGCGGCGAACGCGGCGTCGGTGAGGGTGTGCGGGGCGAGCTGAGCCGTCATGCCTGGCGTCAGAGGGCGGAGTTGAAGCCGGCGATCGGGTCGCCGGGGCGTTCCAGGTCGGCCGTGAGGCGGTGCAGGCAGTGGCCGAGGGCGGAGTCCGCGCGGTCGGGCGCGACGGCCTCGGCGAGGTCGGTGAGCGACAAGCCGGAAACGTCGATCATGGGGGAGTGCCACTCGACGTCCGCGTGCTCGCCCGTGCTGCCCCGATCCACGTACACCTGCTCTCTCGTTGTCGTCCCCGCGGCCGGTGTCGGCTTCCCGACGCCGACCGGCAACGATCGATGTGTCGCCGCTAGGTTACGGCGTCGTCGGGTCAGGTGACCCCGGGCGGGCCCCGCGGCGGCGGGGCTGGCTAGGGTTTGCGTCGCCGTGATCTCATAGAACGCGAACACCTCGAAAGTCGGCAACGGAGGACAAACCGTGCTGGGTCCACATCTCGAATCCCCGGCGGATGAGATCCGCTGGCGGAGCGAGCCCGTTCCCGGCCACGCCGGGGTACCTACGGCAGTGGCCGACCGGGTGACGGCGCTCGCCGACCAGGTGGCGACGCTGACGGCGTCGGCCGTCGGTCATGACGGCGCGATCCGGGTGACCGTCGCCGGCTCCGGCGCGGTGACCGCACTGGAGCTCGACGACCGGGTGCAGGTGCTGCCCGGCGCGGAGCTGGCCGCCCAGATCATGGCCACGATCCAGCGCGCCCAGGCGGCCCTGGTGGAGCGGGTCGCGGAGGCGGTGGCGCAGACCGTCGGTGCCGACACGGAGACCGGCCGGGTGGTGCTGGCCAGCTTCGCCCAGCGCTTCGCCGGGTCACCGGAGTCCCCCGTGTCGCCCGTGGTCGCCGGTCGGCCGGTCGGCCGGTCCGACGTGGCCTCGCAGGCACCCGTGATGCCCGCGCCGCGGCCTTTCCCGACGTTTCGTAACCGTCCCTCGCTGCCGCACCAGGTGCCGGGCGTGGGCTTCGAGAGTGGGCGGGACAGCCGTGCCCGCTGACGACCTGCCGCTGCGCCCGGGCCCCGCGGACAACCCGCCGTTGCCCCGCCGGGGTCCGGCCCCGGCGGTGGACCGGATGACCAACGCCGAGCTGTCCCGCCTCGTGGAGGCGGAGCACCCGTACCGGGGCAAGGCGCTGTTCGAGCTGTGCGACCGGATCCCGGCCGACGACGACGCGGCGACGAAGGTGGCGATGCTGAGCCGGCTGCCGTCGCTGCGGCGGGCGCGGCTGTTCGACCGGGTGTCGCTGGCCTGGTCGGCGATCATCGCGCTGCTGGCGGCGGAGACACCGCATGCGCGGTCGGCCGCGTACGAGGCGTTCGGCGCGCTGGACCCGCAGGAGCAGCACGACATGCTGGACTACCTCGAGGTGTCCGCCATCGAAGAGGCCCACCCCCGCATCGCGTGAGCGGGGGAGGTCAGGTGACGACCTTGACGTCCTTCCAGAACGCGACCCGATCGCGTACGGCCTTGGCGTCGGGTTTGGGATCCGGGTAGTACCAGACCGCGTCGGCGGTGACGTGCTCGCCCGACTCCAGGGTGTAGTACGACGCCTTGCCCTTCCATGGGCAGACGGTATGGGTGTCGGAGGGCCGCAGCACGTCCTCCCGTAGCGAGGCGCGTGGGAAGTAGTAATTGCCTTCGACAACCACGGTGTCTTCGCTCTCGGCGATGATCTCGTCGTTCCAGATGGCCTTCGGCATACCCCCGAACGTAGCGCGGAAGCCGGCCGTCGTCCGATATGCGGGATTTATTCGCCTCCCGTGGGTGAAATGTGGTGAGTCGTCCGTGCGGTGGCCGCCGGACGTACGAGGATCTAGAGTCGATCCGCGCCGACACCCCCGACGAGAGCGGCCCCCGATGACCCGCCAGTGCACGCTGCCGAGCACCCGCGAACAGGCCCGGCACGCCCTGATTCTGCTCGGTGCGCCCACCCCGCCCCGGCTCCTCGTCGAGGTGCATGCCGCGCTGTTCGACTCGGACCTGTCCGTGCCGGGGCTGGCCCGCCTGCTGCGTCAGGAGCAGCGGGAACACGCGGCCACTGCTGATCATGGGCGGGCGGCGGTGCGGCGAGCCGATGACGAACACGCGCGGGGCGCTCGGCAGCCGTACCGGATCTGCCCGGGTCTGGACGCCGACCTGGCCCCGGTGCCCGGCCTGCTCACGCTCTCCACCTGGCCGGTCGCCCACCGCCTCGCGCTGCCGGCCGCCGCCCGCGCCGATGCCCTGGCCCGGATCGTCCGGGTGGCCGAGTTCGTGGCCGCGGCGCCGCGCCCGGCCCCCGGTGCCGCCCTTCTGCTGCGGCGTCTCGCCGACACCGTGCCCGGCGGCGCGGAGGTGCACGACGTCCTCGACCCGGCCGCGCTGGCCGGGGCCGCCCGCGCCGCCCTCGCGGACGGGCCGTTGGCTGCCGCGGTCGCCGCCGAACAGCCGGTACGCGAGACCGTCGCCGCCCGTGCCGCGGTCCTTGACGAGCGGCAACGCCTGTTCGGGATCGCCACCCGGTCCCGGGAGCGCGGGTGAGCCCCCGCCCGGGCCCGGACCGGGCCGCCGTCACCGCCGAGCGGTGCGGTGCCCCTCCCGGGACGCCGGAGGTCCTGGACCGGTTGCGCGGTGCCGGACCGCCCCGGCGGCACAATGCCCGCACCATCGCCGCGCTGACCGGCAACCCCGGCTGCGCCCGTCGCGCAGTGCTGGACGCCGCGGGTGTCGACAAGCCCGGCCTCGCCGACCGCGTCGGTTTCCCGGGCACCTTCGGACAGTCAAGGTTCGCCCTCGCCCGCGGCAACAGCTTCGAGGCGATGCTCAAGGCCGACGGGTGCGCCCTGCTGCGTACGGTGCTGGCCCGCGTCCTCGGCCCGGCCGCCGATGCCGCCGGTTACGACGACCTGGGCGAGGACGCCGACGACACGCTGGCCGACCGGCACGCGCGTACCCGTGGGCTGCTGGCCGCCCCGGACGGTCCCGCCCTGGTGGATCATCCGCTGCTCACCCTCGAGGTGGCGGGCCGCGCCGTGTTCCTGGAGCCCGACCTGATCGCCTTCCAGGTCGCGGGCCGCTACCACGTCGTGGAGATCAAGTCTTTCGCCATCGTGGACGGCCAGGCGGACAGCGCGAAGGTGTCGGCCGCAGCCGTCCAGGCCGCCGTGTACGTGCTCGCGCTACGCCGCCTGCTGGCCGAACTGGGCCACGACGAACAGCTGGTCAGCCACGATGTCGTGCTGGTGTGCCCGGAGGACTTCTCGCTGCGGCCCACCGCGGTGGTGCTCGACGTCCGCAAGCAGCTGGCCACCCTGCGCCGCCAGCTCGCCCGACTCGCCTCGGTCGCCGACCTCGCGGCAGCCCTGCCGCCCTGGGTCAGCTTCGACCCGGCCCTGCCGCCCGCGGCCCTGATCGCCGCGCTGCACGCGGTCGAGGCCAGGTACGCCCCGGAATGCCTGTCCACCTGCGAACTGGCCGCCTTCTGCCGCGATGAGTCCGCGGGCCGCACCGCCGCGCTCGGCCGTCCGGTCCGCGACGCGCTCGGCGGGGTCGAGACGGTCGCCGAGGTGCTCGCGTTCGCCGCCGGTGCCCCGGCGCCGGAGGAGGACCAGGCCGAGGCGGCCGCGCTGCTGCGGACCGCGGCCCGGCTGCGCGCCGAGGCGCTCGCCGGGCCCACGGGCGACACACCCGCGGATCCGGCGTGAGCACCCTCGCCGCGCTGGCCCGCGCCGAGGCGTACGCGGCGGGGCGGGCGGTGCCGCTGGCCACGGTGCGCCACCTGCACGTCCACGACCGCCCGCTGGTGCTGATCCCGGTGGCCCTGGCCGGCGAGACGAACGCGCCGCTGGCGGTGATGCTGGGCACCGGCCGTGCCGAACCCCGGCTGCTCGTGGTGGGCCAGCCGCGCAACCGCGACCAGCGGTTCGCGTTCGCCGCCGAGCTGGGCCGGGCGCTGGCCGCGTACGTGGAGCCGTTCACCGGGGTCGCCGAGCCGGTGCCGGTGGACCGCGGCCGGGACGTGCGGTACCGGTATCTCGACGCGCCGCAGCTGTGGGTGCCGAACCCGGGGGGCGTGGATTTCCTGCGGCTGTTCGGCCGCTCCACCCGGTTCCGCAGGGTCGACGGGGAGCACCCCGTGCCGGTGGAGGTGCCGCTGCTGGGCCGCTGGCTCACCTTCTTCGCCAACTCCGCGGAGGTGCCGGGGTCGGCGTTGCTGCTCACCGCGGTCGAGGCGCTGGGCCAGCACTGGGCCACCGGGCAGAGCGGCGCCGAGGACGCCCACCTGGCCGCGCAGCTCGCCTGGATCGACCCGCCCGCCGGGTACTCCGGGCCGCAGGCGGCGCGGCTGGCCGAGGACCCGGCGGTGTCTCCGCCCGCGGGCCCGGTGACCGACCCGGACTTCGACAACCGGGTCCTGGCGCCGCTGCTGGCGCTGCCCGACGTGCCGCTCGATGAGCTGGTCGCGGTGCTGCGCGGGGTGCTCGCCCCGACCTGGCATCTGATGTGGCGCACCCTGGACCTGCTGCGTGCTCTGCCCCCGGGGGCCCACGTCGCCGCCCGGTGGGACGGCGACCGGGACGCGTTCTCCGCGTTCGCGCAGCACCTCGCGGACGGCGGCCCGCCCCAGCCGCGCCGTGACGGCGCGGTGGCCGCAGCCGCGCGCCTGCACCGGCTGGAGCAGGCCGCCGCCCGGTACGCGGTCCAGCGCGCGTTCGACGATCCACTGGTGATGGCCGAGCACCGGCTGACCGGGGCCGCGTTCACCGGGGAGGTGACGCTCGCCCAGCCGGACCGGATCGACGACACCGGACGGCGGCCCGTGCTGCGTCCCCGGATCATGGTGGCCACCACCGAGCCGGTCCGGGTGGCGCCGGGTGCGAGCCTGACCTGCCCGGCCCGGCCCGCGCAGAAGGCGGTGGTGGTCTCGGTCGCCCCGGCCGCGGCGGGCACGGAGGTGGTCCTGGAACTGTCCGGGGGGATGGGGCGGCGGCTGGTCGCCGAGCCCGGCAGCGTGCCGGTGGTGGGGGAGCGGGTGCTGTTCACGACGCTCAGCGAGGCGTACCGGCCGCCAGGCGCTTTCCCGGACCCCGCCGACACTCCGTGGACCCACGGCGGACCACCTGTCCCGGAAGACCGCGCGACGGCCGAGGCCGGCGGCACCCTGGGCCCGGAGACCTGACTTCTTCAGTGGCGCCCCGGTCCGCAGGCCTGAGCGGCGGTCGACGTCAGCTGCGCTTCGGGCCCCGATCGGCGGGCTGGCGGCGGCCCGCGGTGAGCCCGGAGTGGATGGTGCGGCGGATCTCCACCCGGCCCAGTCCCGCGTGGCGGGCGGCGAGGGTCAGCTCGCGGGCGACCGTACCGGCGTCGAGCAGGCCCGCGCCGACCAGGCGGCCGAGCGCGAACGCGGCCCGGTTCAGCGTGTCGTTGCGGGCGCCTGCCTCGGCGCGGGCCACCCGCTGAGCCTCGGCGTCGAGCGCGGCGGCCGCGTACCGGTCCGGGTCGGTGACCGGGGCGCGGGGCCGGGGCGGCAGCGGCGGGCCGGCGATCAGAGCCCGCAGCACCGCGGGCCCGGCGGGCAGGGCGGCGCCGGGCCGGGACTCCCACACGTACGGCCGCCCGCAGGCGTGCCGGGACGGCGGGGCCAGCACGTACCCGCCCGCGCCGCGCCAGTCCACACCAGGCAGCAGCCGCACACGGTTGCCGTACCCGGTGGGTGCGAACCACAGATGCCAGCCGCCGCCGCCCGTGCGGACCCGGGGCCCGGCGGGGATCGCGTCGCCGAGCAGGTGGCGCAGGCCGTGCCAGCCCGCCGCCGTGTCCACGTCGGCCACGTCCATGATCACGCCGGTGCGCAGCCCGACGTTGGCGTCGGGCCAGCGTGACCACCACAGTTCGATGCGCCGGGGGTCGAGGCTGGCGTCGGACAGGCCGCGCCGCAGGCGGGGGTGCTTGCCGGGCCGGTCGCAGGGCTGGCGGGCGCATGAGCAGGTGCCGTCGGCCGCAGGGGTGTGCACCGGCAGGACCGGGATGCCGTGCCGGGCGTACGCGAGGGCGGCGTCGAGCAGCATTAGTACAAACGTACGACTGATTCCCGGGCTGGGATACGTGCCAGCGTGTGCAGGACGTGTGCGATGTGGTGCGACGTGCTCCATCCGATCCAGCTGGCGGAGCTACCCGCGCCGCGGGCCGTCCGGGCGCGCTGGGCGATCTGGGCGTCGCCCCAGGAGAACCGGGCGCCCTGGGCGGGCCAGTGCGGTGAACGGACGAGGGTCCGGCACAGGTCGTAGCAGCGGTCGTCGCTGCGCCCGCCGCGCCGTGCCCAGCGGTAGATCCACCATGCCTGGTCCGTGGTGTACCGCAGCGTCGGCAGCTGCCGGTGATGCTGTACGCCGAGCCGTCGCACCGGAGAGGTCACCCCGTAGTCGGCGTACCCCACGCCCGGCTCCGCCAAACGGGCCCAGACCCGCGCGTCGAGCCGGTGGACCGCGACCGGCCGGTCGGTGGGCAGGTCGTCCAGATTGGGCGGCATGGCGCCCGCGGCGACCGTGATCGACCGCCAGGGCCGCCCATGCGCCCACCGCAGGACGTGCCGGGCCTGCTCGACGAACCGGTCGGCGTCGGCGGCGCAGGCGGTCTCGGCCAGGTCGACGATGAGGTCGACACACTCATGATCTAGTCCGGCGCCGCACAGCAGCCGGTCGGTGGTCGCGGTGGCCGCGACCGGGTTGGTCGCGTCGATGTGGGGTTGCAGGCGCAGGAGCGCGCGGTGCAGGCGGACGCGGGCGGCCAGGCCGTTCTCGCTCAGCCGGCGGTCGCTGTCGTACGCCCGGAGCACGGGCAGCATGGCCACGCCGAGGTCGTCGAGCCGCAGGGCGAGCTCCACGGGTGAGGGCATGAACGGGTCGAGGTCGACCGCGAGCGCGCCGGTGCGCGGCGGCAGGGCCTTGACCAGGCGGGGCAGGTCCTCGCCGCGCAGTTCGACGATCGGGGTGACCTGCTTGGCGGCCTCGGTGTCCAAGTGGTGCAAGGCCGTGAACTCGCCCCGGCGCGGTCGCAGGATCGGCCGGTAGACGCCGTCCACCGTCACACCCGGCGACGTGAATACCATCATTCACCTAGCGTAGCGAAATATTTCCTTAGAGTTACATAGTGAATTCAGCATGAATTCCGTGTCGGCGGCGCCTTGCTACCGTGCTGCGATGCCGGTCCACGCTCCTGCGCAGACGCCCGCGGCCGAGGCCGCCCGCGTCGTCGCGGATGTGCTCCACGACCTCGCCACCACCGGTCATCGCGGTGTCGTGGTCGACTCGCCACCCGGCGCGGGCAAGAGCACCCTCGTGGTCCGGGCCGCCGCCGAGCTGGCCGGTGCGGGCGCCCCGCTGATGATCGTGGCGCAGACCAACGAGCAGGTCGACGACCTCATCGCCCGGCTGGGCGCGGCCGCGCCCGAGGTACGGGTCGGCCGCCTCTCCGCGGTCGACTACGCCCCGTCGGAGCGGGTGCGCGCCCACCCCGCCTGCCGGGTCGGCGCGAAGGTCGCCGACCTCGACGGCCCCGCGGTCACGATCGGCACCGCCGCCAAGTGGGCCACCGTCACCGACGGCACGTGGGCGTGGGCGATCGTCGACGAGGCGTACCAGATGCGCTCCGACGCCCTGCTGCGTGTGGCCCCGCGGTTCGAGCGCGCGCTGTTCGTCGGCGACCCGGGCCAGCTCGACCCGTTCGCCACGGTCGAGGTGGACCGCTGGACCGGGCTGTCCTGGGATCCCCTGCAGAGCGCGGTCGCGGTGCTGCTGCGGCACAATCCCCACCTGCCGGTGCACCGGCTGCCGGTGTCCTGGCGGCTGCCCGCCTCCGCAGCGCCCGTGGTGGCCGAGGCGTTCTACCCGTTCACCGGGTTCCGGTCGGGCACCGGCCCCGCCGAGCGCACCCTCGCGTTCGCCCAGCCCGCCGCCACCGCGCTCGACCCGGTCCTCGACACGGCCGCCGCCACCGGCTGGGGGCTCCACGAACTGCCCGCCCGCTTCACCGTACGCACCGACGCCGAGGCTGCCGCGGCCTGCGCGGGGCTGGCCGCCCGCGCGCTGGCCCGCGACGCGGTCACCACCGCCGAGTCCGGCACCGCCCCCCTGAGCCCCGAACGCGTCGCCATCGGCGCCGCGCACCGCGACCAGGTGGCCGCGATCCGCGCCGCGCTGCCGCCCGCAGCCGCCGGGGTCACCGTGGACACGGCCAACCGCCTGCAGGGCCGCGAGTACGACCTCACCGTGGTGCTGCATCCGCTGTCCGGGCGCCGCGACGCCACCGCCTTCCACCTCGAATCGGGCCGGCTGTGCGTACTGGCCTCCCGGCACCGGCACGCCTGCGTGATGGTGGCCCGGGCCGGGATCGCCGAGCTGCTCGACGCCCATCCGCACACCGAGCCGGTCCAGCTCGGGGTGCCGGTGAAATTCCCGGACGGCTGGGAGGCGAACCAGGCGATGCTCGCCCACCTCGCCACGGTGACCGTTCCGGCATCCCCGGGCTGACCCCACCCGGTTCTGCCGGTGAACGGCGGCCACGCCGTGCTGCAACGGCTTGGTGGGGGAATCGAATTTCGACCGCGAGTGGACAGAGCTCGGTCGGCCCCACAGTTTCCGGGGTTGGCATGGCGTATTCGGGGGAGTCTGGATTCGCAGGGCCGACCACAGGGGACACTCGTGGTCGACGGACGATGCGCCGGTGTGCAGGTTGTGGTGCACGGGTGTTTGCATCCGTGTCACCGTCCCGAAATACGGGCGGCCTCTACTGTCAGATACAGGACTGATCCACGATCTGGCATGCAACTTGCACGAGCGGTTCGCCGTGCGAGTTGCCTGTCTCTGGGTGGCTGACCTGCTGATCCAATGGTGTCGCAAGGCTTTGCAGATGCTGCCGGGGTTTCATTCACCGATGTTTTTGAGATCCCGACGGAATCCTCTTCCTGTCGATCTCTGATGGTGAAACTCTCAAGCCAGTAGCGCCAGCGACACGGACGGTGGTGGTGCCCTATGCGTCCAGACGTTCTGGTCGGTCCGAGCGAGTGGGTGGTCGAGCAGTTCGGCGACAAGGTCGCCGCCGAGATCTGGACCCGGGTGCCGGAGGCATTGAGTACCGCGATCGAACGCGAGGTCACTGCCCGCCCCGCCACCGCACAGGCCGCGGAACGCGTTCTTGCCAACCCGCGTTGGCCATTGCCGTACGAGGAGCTGGTGCTCTTCCTCGGCACTCTGCCCGGCGCCGAGATCATCAGTGTGCCGAAGTCGGTCTACCAGCTCGTACTGATCAACGGGCACGTCCTCGTGCCGTGGTGCTACGGCCAGTCCGCCCGGGTGTCCATGGGCGACGCCGAGGTCGGTCGTTCGTTCGGCCGCCTCGCCCGGGAGCTGTTGCGCCGGTTCGGGCCGCCGTGGCTCCGCTCGCAGACAGAGGCACCGTTGCCGCTGGACGCGGTCGACGAGCGCGAGGTGGCGAAGATCTGCGCCGCGATCTCCCGGATCGAGCCCCGGCCGGATGTCGTCATCGCAGGTTACGCCGGAGCGCCGAACCTCGGTCTGCTCCGCGCCTGCCTCGGCGAGATCAAGTCGACCGACAACGGCACGCTGAACTGGAACCATCTCGCCGACCTGCCACTGCCTCCACCGGTCATTCCGCGGCCGCGCCGCATGCACTTCCCCTGATCGTGGGCGCCGCCTGACGAGGCAGGGCGTCCCGGCGGCCCGGCTCCCACCCGGAGCCGGGCCGCGGCGTCGTGCGGAGCCGGTGCGGCGGGTGCCCGGTGCGGTACGCGACCGCCCGATGCCGGTTTTTGATCACGGTGCGCGCCCGGGCGGGTGCGGCGCGTGCATCTCGCAAGCACTTTCGGGGTAAGCGTCGCAGTAGGTTCCACAATAGCCACGGGCAGTGACTATCCGTCATGGAAGTTGTCAGATATGACGCCCCTCCGCCGCTGCGGGCGGTCGCCTGATCGGCTATTTTCACTCTCTGATAAGTGGAGAAGAGGCAGGCCATCAATTTGTTGGATGGCATGCAAAAACATTGTTGACACCGATACCTGTTACAGAAGGCGCGTGACGGGTCGTAATAGTCCAGGGGTCAGCCGAGCCGGGAGGTGGGGGGCGCATGACGGCAGCCGATGAGCGCGTGCCGCGCCCGCGCGCGCTGCGCGACCGGCGTGCCCGCCGCCCCCATGCCGCCGACAACGGCGGTGCGGTCGAGCTGGCCTCGGTCACCGACGAGCCGGTCTGGTTCTCCTACACCGTCGCCGGGGACACGATCGTCTGGTCGGAGGGCCTGCGTGCCCTGCTCGGCCGCCCGCCCACCGGTAACCAGATCAGCCAGCAGGTCCTCGCCCGGTACGTGCACCGCGACGACCACGCCCGCGCGCTCGCCGCGATCACCCGCGCCTGGACCAGCCGTGAGTCCGTGCGCATCACGGTCCGGCTGATGCGCGCCGACGGTGGCTGGTTCGACGTGGATTGCCGCCTCGAACCCACCACCGGGCCCGACGGCGGCATCACCGGCGTACGCGGCACGCTGCGTGACGTCTCCGCGCGGGAGCGGGCCCGGCGCGAAGTGGACCGGCTCAGCCGCCGCGGCGAGACCGTGCTGGCCTCGGTCATCGAGCGTGACCCGGCCACCGGGCTGCTCAACCGGGCGCGCTTCGCCGACGAGGTGGACCGCGCGCTGCGCCGGGGCGGAGGCGCGCTGCTCGTCGTCCGGATCCAGCCCGACCGCGGCATGACCGAGCGCACCGACCGCGCCGACGGCCAGGAGGGCATGCGCGGTCAGCTGCGCACCACCGAGCGCGGCGAGGGCCACGACGACGTACCCGGCCAGCACCGCGGCGACGGCGAGGGCATCGCCCCCGAACGCCACGCCGAGCTGCTGCACCGTGCCGCGCGCGTACTCGAAGGTCTGGTCCGTCCCGAAGACCTGCTCGGCCGGGTCGGCCCGCACGAGATCGGGGTGCTGCTGGCCGGGGTGTCCTGGACCCTGGCCCGGCGCCAGGCGCAGCTGTTCGTCGAGGCGCTGCGCGCGCACCCGTTCGTGCTGCCGGACGCGTGGCTGCGGGCCCGCGCCTGGGCCGGGCTGGTCCGCTTCCACCCCGGTGCCGAGGCGGGCAGCCACGACCTGCTCATCGACGCCGAGCACGCGTGGCGGCAGGGCCGCGGGTCCGACCGCCCGCTCACCCCGGTCCCGCAGCCGGTGCCGGCGCGCGACCGGCAGGGCACCTACCGGGACCGGGTGGCCGACGCGCTGGGCACGGACCGGTTCAGCCTGGTCGCCCAGCCCATCGTCGAGCTGCAGACCAACGCGGTCGCCCGGTACGAGCTGCTGCTGCGGGTGCTCGACGAGACCGGCGGCCCGCAGTCGCCGATCCAGGTGCTGGACACCGCGGAGCGCCTCGACGCCGTGTACGACATCGACCTGTGGGTGGTCGAGCGGGCGATGCAGCTGGCCGCCGAGCGCGACGACCTGAACCTGCAGATCAACCTCTCCGGGCGCTCGGTCGGCGACCCGCGGCTGACCGCCGAGGTCGAGGGCCTGATCAAACGGTACGAGGTGAACCCGGAGCAGCTCACCTTCGAGATCACCGAGACCGCGCTGATCGGCAACCTCAGCGAGGCCCGGCACTTCGCCGACCGGGTCCGCGACCTCGGCTGCGAGCTGGCGCTGGACGACTTCGGCTCCGGTTACGCCTCGTTCCGCTACCTGCGGCTGCTCCCCATCGACCTGGTGAAGATCGACGGCGAGTACGTCGTCAACCTGGTGCACAGCCCGCAGGACCAGGTCCTGGTGCGGGCACTCGTCCAGGTCTGCCAGGCGTACGGGATCCACACGGTCGCCGAGTTCGTGCAGGACGAGCCGACGCTGCGGATGCTGCGCGAATTCGGCGTCGACTACGTGCAGGGCTACCTGGTGGGACGCCCCGAACCGGTCGACGCGCTGCGGCCCCCGCCCCGGGTACGGCGTTCGAACCGGCGCTGATCGGGGTATGCGGCCCGGCATGGAACATTTCACGATCGCCACCGTGGCCGAGCAGAGCCCGGACTTCCGCCGGGTGCTGTGGACCGGCAAGCACACCCAGCTCGTCGTCATGACGATCCCGCCGGACGGCGAGATCGGCGAGGAGGTCCACGAGGTGGACCAGATCCTCACGTTCGTCAGCGGCGTCGGCGAGGCCAAGGTCGGCGGGCAGAAGCGCAAGGTGGCCCAGGGCGACCTGGTGGTCGTGCCCGCCGGCACGAAGCACAACTTCACCAACGCGGGCCCGAACCCGATGGTCCTGTACACCGTGTACGGCCCGCCGGAGCACGCCGACGGCGCGGTGCACAAGACCAAGGAGGAAGCGGACAAGGCCGAGGAGGCCGGCCGGGACGAGCCGCCCACCGGCTGAACGGCCGCGGACTCCGGCGGCGCGGCGCTGCCACCGGTCGGGGGCGGGTGGCAAGGTGGGCGGATGAGCCAGCGAGTCAACGGAGTCATCGCCCGGGCCAAGGGTGCCCCCGTCGAGGTCGCCACGATCGTCGTCCCCGACCCCGGTCCGGGCGAAGCGGTCGTACGGATCCAGGCTTGCGGGGTGTGCCACACCGACCTGCACTATCGCGAGGGTGGCATCAACGACGACTTCCCGTTCCTGCTCGGTCACGAGGCCGCCGGGATCGTGGAGGAGGTGGGCACGGGGGTCACGGACGTGGCCCCCGGCGACTTCGTCGTCCTGAACTGGCGCGCGGTCTGCGGCGACTGCCGCGCCTGCCGCCGCGGCCGCCCCTGGTACTGCTTCGCCACCCACAACGCCGCGCAGAAGATGACCCTGACGGACGGGACCGTGCTGTCGCCGGCGCTGGGCATCGGCGCGTTCGTGGAGAAGACGCTGGTGCACGCCGGGCAGTGCACCAAGGTGGACCCGGCGGCCCGCCCCGCCGCGGTGGGGCTGCTCGGCTGCGGCGTGATGGCCGGGATCGGCGCCGCGATCAACACCGGCGGGGTGACCCGCGGCGACTCCGTCGCCGTGATCGGATGCGGCGGGGTCGGCGACGGCGCGATCGCGGGCGCGGCCCTGGCCGGAGCCACCACGATCATCGCGATCGACACCGACGAACGGAAGCTGGAGTGGGCCCGCCGGTTCGGCGCCACCCACACGATCGACGCCCGCGCGGGCGACGTGGTCGAGGCGGTCCGGGCGCTCACTGGTGGCCACGGCGCCGACGTCGTGGTCGAGGCCGTCGGGCGGCCCGAGACGTACCGGCAGGGGTTCTACGCCCGTGACCTCGCCGGCACCCTGGTGCTGGTCGGGGTGCCCACCCCGGAGATGACCATCGAACTGCCCCTGCTGGACGTGTTCGGCCGCGGCGGCGCCCTGAAGTCCAGCTGGTACGGCGACTGCCTGCCCACCCGTGACTTTCCGCTGCTCACCGAGTTGTACCGGCAAGGCCGCCTCGATCTCGACGCGTTCGTCAGCGAGGAGATCCGCCTGGATCAGGTGGAGGAGGCGTTCGCCAGGATGCACACCGGCGGGGTGCTGCGTTCCGTAGTGATCTTCTGACGGGGTGAGGTCGGGATTGACAAGAGATCGATCGCCGCGAGTACGCTGCGCCGGCCTGATCCACGGACTGTGAGGGGACTGTCGATGCGGTATCTGTCCGTGCGGCGCCTGACGGGCGTGCTGGCGGTGGCCGGCGTCCTCCTCGCCGCCGGGGCGGGCCCGGCCCTGGCCGACGGCGTGCACCGGGGCCCGGTCTCGGTCTCCTTCCCGGACATCGAGGTGCCCGTGGGCGGCACCGCCATCGATCTGCTGGGGCCGAACGTCTGGTCCACGGGCCCGGACAAGCTGGCGAAGGTGACAGACGTGAAGGTCAGCTACGACCTGCGCGGGGTCACCGGGGTCCGGATCACCCCGAGCACGGTCGGCGGCGGCGACTGCGTCCAACCCTCACCGACCCGGGTCGTCTGCACCGATCCGCGGGACCTGACGTTCGAAGGCGAGACGATCGAGCAGTACCTGCCCGTGGTGGTGAAAGCCGACCGGACCGCCAGGCCCGGCGACACCGGGACGGTGACCATCACGTTCTCCGCCAAGGAAGTGGCGCCGATCACCGGCACCAGCAAGGTCCGCGTCGTCGAGGGCTCGGAGGGCGGGCGCCTGCCGACCACCGGTCCCGTGACCGTGTTGATCGGTGCGCTCGGCCTGCTGTTGCTCGGCACCGGTGTGGTGGGGGTGCTGGCCGCGCGCCGCCGCCGCGCCCGCTTCGTCGCCTAGGGTCACGCGGCACGGGCGTTCTCCGATGGGTACGCCGGGGACGCCTACCGCCGCCTCACCCGCCGCGGATCCACAGCCACCGGCGGCTGCGACGTCCCGGCAGGTACGGCGAGTCCAGCCGCTTGGCCACCACCCCGTCGAGCCCCTGCGCCGCCGCGGCCTCGCACGCGAACTGCCCGCCCCCGGGGAAGTACGGCGGTGTCTGCCAGTGCGCCCCGGCCACCGAGAGCCCCTCCAGCAGCTCCCGGCGCTGGGCGTACCCGACCGACTCGGTGGTGGCGCGCCCCTCCAGCCACAGCAGGTCGTACGCGAGGAACTGCACCGGGGTGCGCTCGGCGGCCCGGCGCGCGGCGGCGGAGTCGCGCGGTGCGGTCCGCCTTCCCAGCAGCGCCGCCGACGGGGCCGACCCGTCGAACGCGACGATCTCCCCGTCGAGCACCACCTCGGTGGGCGCCAGCGCGGCGCCCAGCGCACGCAGCTCCGGATACCACGACGTGACGTCCGCCGAGGTGTCCGAGCCCAGCCGGACCCGCCCACCCGAGACGAAGGCGAGCGTGCGGCGCCCGCCCCAGCTCAGCTCGTAGCCCCAGGCCGCGTCGTCGGCGGGCAGCCGGGCGCCCGGGGCGGCCAGCATCGGCGCGACCGACTCCGGCATAGGCTGCCAGCCCGGCTCCGGCGGGTCCATCCGGCGGACCATCCAGTCTGCGCCCCCGGTCTGGAAGAACACGTACCGGCCGGAGGTGCGCTCACCGTGGAACGTCACCCCGATCTCGTCGTCGCGCCACTTGTCCGACGTGTACGTGCCGCGGTCGTGGATGAGCATCCGGCCGCCGCCGTACTCACCGGCCGGGATCTCCCCGGCGAAGTCGAGGTACTCCAGCGGATGGTCCTCGGTGTGCTTGGCCAGGTTGTTGTGGGTGGAGTCGCGCGGCAGGCCGCGGGGCACCGCGAACGACACGAGCACGCCGTCGCGCTCCAGCCGCACGTCCCAGTGCAGGCTGCGGGCGTGGTGCTGCTGGATCACGAACCGGCCGCCCGGGCCCGGCCGGGGGCCTTGCGCGGGTACAGGTTCGGGGGTGCGCCGGGGGTCCCGCTTGCGGCGATATTCGTCGAGGCGATCGCTCACCCCCGCATTGTCCGACCCCTGTGCGAGGGTCGCCACATGTACGCGCAGGCTCCGTCCTCGATCCATCCGCTCGTCGTCGCGTGGCGCGCGGTGACCCCGCCGGGCGGCCGTGCGGCGCCGCTGGCGCGGCCCCGACCCGGCACTGGTCGCGCTCGCGGCGGGCGCGCGGGCCGGGCGGCCGGTCGCGGCGCTGGCGGAGACGCTCGCGCTGAGCCCTCGCCAGCTGCACCGCCGCTGCCAGGCCGGTTTCGGGTACGGCCCGAAGGCCCTGGGCCGGATCCTGCGCCTGCGGCGGGCCCTGGCGCTGGCCGCGGGCGGCCGCCGGTTCGCCGAGGTGGCCGCGCTCGCCGGATACGCCGACCAGGCCCACCTGTGCCGTGACGTGCGGGCCCTGGCCGGGGTGCCGCTCGGCACCCTGGTCAGTTGAGCGGTGCCGGTCAGCCGGGTAGCGGGGCGAACAGGTCCACGGAGTTGCCGTCGGGGTCGAGTACGACCGCGTAGCGCTGCCCCCAGAACGCGTCCCAGGGCTCCTTGTGTCCGGTGTGCCCGGCCGCCACCAGCGCGGCGTACGTATCGTCCACCTCGGCCGGTCCGGCGCACCGGAACGCGAGACTGATCCGGCCGCTGCCCGCGCCCGGGGCGAAGCCCGGGTCGAAGGAGCGGATCACCTCGTGGGTGTCCCAGGCGATGCGCAGGCCGCCGCCCAGCTCCGCCTCGACGTGCGGTTCCGTGTCGGCGGCGGCCGGGATGCCCAGGCCGAGACGGCGGTAGAAGGCCAGCGTGGCGGCCATGTCCGCCACCACCAGGCCTACCAGGTTGAAGGTCGGTGTCATGCGGTCGACGCTACGGCGGCCGTCCGCGCCGGGTCTTGAATGAATCGGACGCTCCTGCCGCTCCACCCGTGCGTGGGTATCGCGTCCCGATGGCGACGGGTAGTGTCTTGGCTCCGACGCGTGGCCATCCCCCCTCGGAGGCGTGCCCCGATGACACTGCGCATCCTGGTCGTGGGCGCCGGCATCGCGGGCCTCGCCGTGGCCCGGGCTCTGCGGGTCGCCGGTTTCCGGCCCGACATCGTGGAGGAGCAGCCGGCGGGCGTGCTGCCCGCGGCGGGCATCTTCCTGCCGGGCAACGCCGCCCGGGCGCTGCGCCTGCTCGGGCTCGACGCGCCGGTGCAGCCGCTGGGCGACCTGATCTTCCGCCAGCAGTTCCTGGACGCCAGTGGCCGTGAACTGTTCGAATTGGACGTCGCCGGGATCTTCGCCGGGGTGGGCGAATGCCGGGCGCTGTCGCGGGGTGAGCTGCAGCGGGTGTTGCTCAGCGGGGTCGGCGGCGAGGTCCGGTACGCCACCTCGGTCCGTGACGTGACCATCGTGGAGGGCGCCGCCAAGGTCGAGTTCAGCGACGGCGGAGTCGCCGAGTACGACCTGGTCGTGGGCGCTGACGGCCGCCGTTCCACGATCCGCGCCCGGGTCGGGCTCGGCGGCCCCGCGACCCCCACGGGTCACGTCGTGTACCGCAGCGTGGTCAACGGTGGCCCGGCGCTCAGCGCGTGGACCGGCCTGCTGGGGCGGCGGGCCTCGTTCGCCGTGATGCCGATGGGCGGGCGGCGGCTGTACTGCTGCGCCGATGAGACGGTCGCGCCGGACACGCCGAGCCCGGTGGACGCCCGGGCCCGGATGCGCGAGGTGTTCGCCGGGTACGGCGGCCCGGTGCCGGAGGTGCTGGAAGCGCTCGAGACGGTGCAGGTGGCGCGCACCGACGAGGTGGTGCTGGAGCGCTGGTCCGTCGGCCCCGTGCTGCTGGTCGGGGACGCCGCGCACGCCACCGCGCCGACGCTGGCGCAGGGTGCGGCGATGTCGTTCGAGGACGCGGTGGTGCTGGCCGAGGTGCTGCGCACCCGACCGGACGACATCCCCGCCGCGCTGGCGGAGTTCGAGCGGCGCCGCCGGCCCCGCTGTGGCAACGTCCGCGAGCGGACCCGGGAACGCGACCGGACCCGGGACGTCCCCCCGGCGTTGCGCGACCCTATGCTGCGCAGGAGGGGACGGCGGATCTTCGCGGACCACGTCCGGGAACTGGCCGCGCCGGTGTGACCCGCACCTGCGCACTTGGTCACCCCGCGCCCGCAGGGGCCGGGCGGGGGACTATTCTGCCAGCGAGGTACGCCATTCCGTACGCGCGTACTGAGTGGGACGAACGAGACACCGGAGGCTATCCGTGACGACCGTTGCGCCGAAGCCGATCGTGACCCGGCCCTATCCGGTCCGACGGCAGGTCAAGGGTTCGGCGATCGCGCGGATCCTGCGCACGACGGACGCGAAGCAGATCGGGATCATGTACATGATCACGTCGTTCGTGTTCTTCATGCTGGGTGGTCTGATGGCGCTGCTGATGCGCGCCGAGCTGGCCCGGCCGGGGATGCAGTTCCTCTCCCCGGAGCAGTACAACCAGCTGTTCACCATGCACGGCACGATCATGCTGCTGTTCTTCGCCACCCCGATCGTGTTCGCGTTCGCGAACTTCGTGGTGCCGATCCAGATCGGCGCGCCGGACGTGGCGTTCCCGCGGCTGAACTCGTTCGCGTACTGGCTGTACCTGTTCGGCGGGACGATCACCATCGCCGGGTTCATCACCCCCGGCGGCGCGGCCGACTTCGGCTGGTTCGCGTACACGCCGCTCAGTGACGGGCTGCACTCGCCCGGGGTGGGCGGCAACATGTGGGTGGTCGGCCTGGCCCTGTCCGGCCTGGGCACCATCCTCGGTGGCGTCAACATGATCACCACGATCCTGACGCTGCGCGCGCCCGGCATGACGATGTTCCGGATGCCGATCATGACCTGGAACATCCTGGTCACCAGTCTCCTGGTGATCATGGTGTTCCCGTTCCTCGCCGCCGCGCTGTTCGCTCTGGCCGCCGACCGCGTCCTGGGTGCCCACGTCTTCGACGTCGCCACCGGCGGCCCGATGCTCTGGCAGCACCTGTTCTGGTTCTTCGGCCACCCCGAGGTGTACATCATCGCCCTGCCGTTCTTCGGCATCATCACCGAGGTCATCCCGGTGTTCAGCCGCAAGCCGGTCTTCGGCTACAAGGGCCTGGTGTCGGCGACCCTGCTGATCGCGGCGCTGTCGATGAGCGTGTGGGCGCACCACATGTTCGTCACCGGCCAGGTGCTGCTGCCGTTCTTCAGCTTCCTGAGCTTCCTCATCGCGGTCCCGACCGGCATGAAGTTCTTCGTCTGGATCGGCACGATGTGGCGCGGCCAGATCAGCTTCGAGACGCCGATGATGTTCGCGCTCGGCTTCCTCGTAACGTTCCTCTTCGGCGGCCTGTCCGGCGTGCTGCTGGCCTCCCCGCCGATCGACTTCCACGTGTCCGACTCGTACTTCGTCATCGCGCACTTCCACTACGTGCTGTTCGGCACGATCGTGTTCGCGGTGTTCTCGGGCATCTACTTCTGGTTCCCGAAGATGTTCGGCCGGATGCTCGACGACCGGCTCGGCAAGGTGCATTTCTGGCTCACGTTCTTCGGCTTCCACGGCACCTTCCTGGTGCAGCACTGGCTCGGCACCGAAGGCATGCCCCGCCGGTACGCGGACTACCTGGCCAGCGACGGGTTCACGTTCCTGAACACGTTCTCGACCATCGGCTCGTTCGTGCTCGGCCTGTCGACCCTGCCGTTCATCTACAACGTGTGGAAGTCGTACAAGGTCGGCGAGCTGGTCACCGTGGACGACCCGTGGGGCCACGGCAACTCGCTGGAGTGGGCGACCAGTTGCCCGCCGCCGCTGCGCAACTTCGACCGCATGCCGCGGATCCGCTCCGAGCGCCCGGCGTTCGACCAGAAGTTCCCCGAGCTGGCGGCCACGGCCGTCGCCGGCCCGCCGGAGGGCGGCGCGAAGCCGCTGACCAGCGAGTCGAACGGCGGCGCCACCTACAGCGAGGACATCGGCACCAACCGCGACAAGCCCTGATCCCCAACGCCACACGGCCCGCCCCACGTCTCACGGGGGCGGGCCGTAGCCGTCACCACCCCGCGTTCCGCCGGCAGACCCAGCGATCTTGAAGGCTTTGGGTGCGGAGCTGACCAGAATTCTTCACCGTCGCCGCCGCTCCGATGCCTGTGCTCAGGCGCGACCCGTGCCCGCCACGTCGACGGTGTCGCTGGGCTCGGTCGTTGCCCTGACCCGCCCCTCCTCGGTGGTGGATGGCCTAGCTGCGGCGGAGTTGCCGGCGATGGCGCGGTCGGGTGCTGCGGCGTCGACGGTGGGTGTGGCGGGGTCGTCAGCCGCCTCGGGGGACGGGCCTGGTGACCGGTGGTGGCGGAGCTGGGCGGGGAGGGCCAGCAGCGCCACGAGCACACCGACGATGCCGACCGCGGCGAACCCCCACGGCGGCGACAGGGTGTCCATCACCACGCCGGCCAGCGGCGCGCCCAGTGCCACGCCGACGGTCAGCGACGAGTTGTGTAGGCCCATCGCCTCACCCCGGGCGGCGGCGGGGGCGAGCCGGCTCACCACGTCGGCGGTGGCGGTGATCGTGGGGGCGCACAGCGCGCCCGCCGGGATGAGCATCAGCGCCAGCAGCCACCAGTGGTCGCCGCCCAGGCCCACGGGGATGGTGAACAGCGCCATCGGGGCGAACAGCGCCAGCGGCGGCAGCCCGCGCCGCACCGTGCCGTACGCGAAGCCGCCCAGCAGCGAGTACGCCGCCCACAGGCCCAGCACCGCGCCGGTCCATTCCAGCTCGCCGGTAGAGCGCAGCACCGCCACCACGGCCACGTCGGTGCCGCTGAGCACCAGCGTGGCCGCCGCGGTCACCGCGAGCACCGCCACCAGTTGCGGGCGGAGCCAGGACCGCCGGGGCACCCGCTGGCCCGCCGAGACCGGCGCCTCGTCGGCGCTGCGGGTCGCGGGGTTGAGCAGGTAGAGGCCCACCCCGGAGACGAGGATGCCAAGCCCGACCGCCAGCATGCCGGCCCGCGCGCCCGCGGTCGTGGCGACGAAGACCCCGAGCGCCGGGCCCGCCATGAACGACAACTCCGTGGTGATCGAGTCGAGCGCGAACGCGGGTAGCCGGTGCGACTCCGGGGTGAGCGCCGCGATGGACTGCCGCGCGACCGCGAACACCGGCAGCGTCAGGAAGCCGCCGACCACCGCGGCCAGCAGCATCGCCCAGTACGGCATGGCCTGCGCACTCGCCCAGAAGGCGACCTCGGCGATCGTGGTCAGCACGAGGATCGGCCGCAGACCGCGGCGGTCCATGGTGCGGCCCAGCACGGGAGCGCCCAGCGAGCTGCCGATGGTGAACGCGGCCCCGACCAGCCCGGCCGCGCCGTAACCGCGGCCCAGATCCTGCACCACGTGCAGGGTGAGGACCACCGGGCCGGCGGTGACGGGGATCCGGGCGAGGGTCGCCACGGTGAGCAGCGAGCGCATCCCGCGCAGGGCGAGCGTCTCCCGGTAAGGCGTGAGTGTCATGTCGGTCCTGTCCTCCGACCTGCCAGTCTCCGCCCGGGGTACGACAACCCCAACCGGTTTAGACGGAGGTCACCACGGGTGTGCCGGTTGTGGCCACCGAGGCGGTCCGGAACTGCTCCAGAGCGGCCTCGGTGGTGGCCGGCGCCACACCCGCGGTCAGGTCCAGCAGCACCGTGGTGGCGAAACCGGCGGCCGCTGCGTCCAGGGCGGTGGCCCGTACGCAATGGTCCGTGGCGATGCCCACGACGTCGACCGAGGTCACGTCGCGGGCCCGCAACCAGTCCGCGAGGGTCTGCCCGTCGTCGGTGTGGCCTTCGAACCCGGAGTACGCGGCGGCGTGTGCCCCCTTGTGAAACACCGCCTCCACCCGGTCGGTGACCAGGCCGGGGTGGAAGTCCGCGCCGCTGGTCCCCACCACGCAGTGCGCCGGCCAGGAGTCGACGAAGTCCGGCGGATCGCCGAAATGGGCGCCCGGGTCGACGTGGTAGTCCTTGGTCGCCACGACGTGGTCCCAGTCGCCCGCGGCCAGCGCCCGCGAGATGCCGGCCGCCACGGACGCGCCGCCGCCGACCGCCAGCGAGCCGCCCTCGCAGAAGTCGTTCTGCACGTCGACGATGATGAGTGCGCGGGTCACGGTGCCTCCGATCAGGCGGTCGGGACGATGGTGACGGGGATGGCCGGGTCGCCCGCGGAAAGCTTCAAACCCTCCCACGGGATCGAGATGAGACACTGGCGCAGGTGCTCGCGGGACTCGGCCAGCGGCACCGGGTCGGCGATCTCACCGCCCACCACGTAGGAGTGTTGCAGCAGCCGGTCGTTCGGCCGGTGGTCGGGCACTCCCTGGGAGACCACGATCTCCTCGGTGGCCGTACCCGTGGGCTTGTGCCGCCGGATGGCGGTCTTGCGCCCGCCGACCGTGGCCTTGTTCTCCGAGCGCTTCACGACGGGGCGGCCCTCGACCTCGACCAGCTTGTACACCAGCCCGGCGGTGGGGGCGCCGGAGCCGGAGACCACGGCGGTGCCCGCGCCGTACATGTCGACCGGTTCGGCGGCGAGGGTGGCGATCGAGTACTCGTCCATGTCGCCCGACACGATGATCTTCGTTTCGGTGGCGCCGAGCGAGTCGAGCAGTTCCCGCGAGTGCTGGGCCAGCACGGACAGGTCACCCGAGTCGATACGCACCGCCCGCAGGTCCGGCCCCGCCACCGCGATCGCGTTGCGGATGCCCTGCGCGATGTCGTACGTGTCCACCAGCAGGGTGGTGTTCTTGCCGAGCGCCGCCACCTGCGAGGCGAAGGCCGCTGACTCGTCGTCGTGCAGCAGCGTGAAGGCGTGCGCCGAGGTGCCCGTGGTCGGGATGCCGTACTTCGCGCCCGCGGCCAGATTGGACGTGGAGGCGAACCCGGCCAGGTAGGCGGCGCGGGCCGCGGCCACGGCGGCGGCTTCATGGGTACGGCGCGAGCCCATCTCGATGATCGGTCGGCCGCGGGCCGCGGTGACCATCCGGGCCGCCGCCGCGGCGACCGCGCAGTCGTGGTTGAGCACCGACAGCAGCATCGTCTCCAGCACCACACACTCGGCGAACGTGCCGGACACCGTGAGGATCGGCGAGCCCGGGAAGAACAGCTCACCCTCCGCATATCCGTCGATGTCGCCGGTGAAGCGGTACCCCGCCAGCCAACGCGCGGTGGTCTCGTCGACGATGCCGGCACTGAGCAGGAACTCCACCTCGGCCTCGGTGAAGTGGAAGTCGCGGATCAGCTCGGCCAGCCGGCCCGGTCCGGCGACGACGCCGTAGCGGCGCCCGGAGGGCAGTCGACGGGCGAAGACCTCGAAGACGCAGCGGCGGTCGGCGGTGCCGTCCTTGAGGGCGGCGCTGACCATGGTCAGCTCGTACTGATCGGTCAGCAGGGCGGGTGGGTACGCGGTCACGTTCCCCACCCTATTGCGGCAGGGAACGCAGTGCGGGGGCGAGTTCCGTGCGCCCGTTGACCCCGAGCTTCGCGTACACCCGTTGCAGGTGGTTCTCCACGGTGCGTGGCGACAGGAACAGACTGTCGGCGATCTCGCGGCTGCGGGCGCCCGCGGCGGCCAGTTCGGCGACCTGCCGTTCCCGGTTGGTCAGCGTGGGCTGCACGGAGCTCAGCGCCGGGGTGCGCAGCGTGCCGCAGGCGGCCAGCGCGTCCGCCAGCACGGTGTTGGCGGCCAGCGCGCGCGGATCACGGGCCGCCCGGAACAACCGCAGCGCGGTCGCGGCGGCCTCCGCGGCGAACACCAGGTAGCCGTGGGCGGCGAAGTCCCGGGCGACCGCGTACAGCGCCTCGGGGTCGTTGGTCGCGGCGCCGCGCGCGTGCCGCAGCAACAGCGGCGCCGCCGGGCCGCCCGGCACCTCGGCCAGCAGTGCGGCCATCCGGTCGGCGGCCAGGTCCGCCCGGCCCAGCCGGACCACGTCGTGCCAGGCCAGCAACTCGTGTCCGGCGAAGCCGTCGGCGCGCAGGCGCCCCGCCAGCTCGGTCATCACCCGTACGGCGCCGGTCACCTCGCCCGCGCACGCGGCGGTCCAGGCCCGGGCGGTGGCCAGCCAGGGGTAGAACAACCGTTCGCAGGCGCCACCGGCCGCCTCGGCGCCGGCCATGGCGGTGGTGGCCAGCGGAAGGTCGCCACGCAGGGCGGCCGTCAGCGCCCGGGCGGCGTGCGCCAGGCCCTCGTAGCGCCCATGCGCGGACAGCGCAGCGCAGGCCTGCTCGGCGGCGCGCAGGGCCTCGGCCGTGCGGCCGCGCAGCCGGGCGCTGTGCGCCTGCAGCAGCGCCACCCAGCCGGTGCCGAAGCCGAATCCGCCGGTCTGCGCCAGATCCGCGAACTCCGCGGTGAGGATCTCGTCGAGCGCGGCCAGGTCGAGCGCGACGCTGACCCGGGTGCCGACCGTCACGGGCAGCAGGAAGTGCAGCGCGGGGGAGTCGCGCCACCACGCCGGGGCGTCCGCCTGGATCCGCGCGATCAGGTCGGCGCTGTGCCGCGGGTGGCCCGAGGCCGCCGCCAGCAGGGCCTGGGCGCAGTGGGCCAGGTTACGGGCCGACGCCCCGGCGTCCGGGGTGGCCAGTACGGCGGTGGTCAGGTCGCGGGCCCGTTCCGGCTGGTTGAGCTGCAGCCGCATCAGTGCCTCGACCGCGCGAATCCGGGCGGCCGGGCCCGGCCCGGTGACGGTGCCCACGGCCGCGGCGAGATCGTCGGCGGCCGCGGCCTGGCCGAGCCCCCAGAACGCCACCGTCGCCCGCAGCGTGACCAGGCGCCCCGTCACGCCGTCCGCGCCACTGTCCGTGGCCGCGTTGTCCGTGGCCGCGCTGTCCAGCGCTGCGTTGCTTTCGAGGGCGGCCTGGGCCTCGTGCGGGCGCCCGGCCAGCAGCAGCGCTGTGGCCAGCAGCTCCGTCGCGGCGTAGCCCCCGCCCGCGTCCCGGGCGGCGGCCGCCAACCGGTGGGTGAGCGTCAGGTCCAGGCGGCCGAACGCCTGGGCTGCCGCGTCGAGCAGGCGCGTGCCGTCCTGCGCGGTGCCGGAGTCCAACCGCCACACCGCGACCCGCAGCAGGTCGTCGCGGCGCCGGGCACCGGTCCGTTCGACCAGGTCGGCGAGCGTGGCCAGCAGACGCCGGGTACGGCTCACCGGGCACTGGCGGCGCACCACCTCGCCGTACAGGGGGTGGGCCAGGCGGGCCGGGCGGCGGCGCCCGTCGCCGTGCACCCGGATCAGCTCGCGCTCCTCGGCGGCCTCGACCGCGGCCGGGTCGGCGACCGCCAGCAGCGACGGCAGGCCGATCGGCTCCCCGAACGCGACCAGCTCCACCACGTCACGCACCGCGGGGGCGAGACCGCCGATGTGGGCGTCGACCAGATCGGCGAGGCTGGGCGCGAGGGTGAGCCGACCGGTCCAGCGCCAGACGCCGTACGACCGGGTCATCTCGCCGCCGCCGCGGGCCGCCTGCACCAGCTCGCGCAGCATGAGCGGGTTGCCGCCGGACAGCGCGGCGAGGCGCTGTGCGGACCCGGACTCCAGCGGCCCGCCGAGCATCGTCGCCAGCAGTTCCCGGGACCCGTCCGCGTCCAGGGGGCTCAGCTCGGCGTGCCCCACCAGGCCCTCGGTCCACAGCGCGCCGATCGGCGCCGGGACGGGCGCGGCGTTGCGCAGCGTGGCCAGCAGCGTCGCCCCGTGGCGGACGAGCAGGTGTGCGAGGGCGGCCGACGGCGGGTCCAGCAGATGGGCGTCGTCGACCGCCAGCACGATCGGCCGGGTCCCGGCGTCGGCGCGCAGGATGTCGAGGGCCCAGCGCAGCAGGCCGGCCTGGGACAGCCCGGCGGGTGGGTCCGGGGGCAGGACCTGGGCCAGCCCGCCGAAGGGCAGGCCGCACGCCGCCACGCTGGCGGCGGCGGTGAGTACGGCGTACCCGCCGGGGTCGAGGGTGGCGACAGCCTCGCGGAGCAGCCTGCTCTTGCCGACACCGGCAGCGCCGCTGAGGATCAGCCCGCCCGGGCGATCGTCCGTCGCGGTCCTGGTGAGGCGGGCCAGTTCGCCGGCGCGCCCGACGAATCCCCAGTCCCTCACCGCGACAGCATATCGATATCCGTCACACCGATGTCACTGCGCGTGTCGTGTGCGGAAATGAGTAGCTAAGACATGAACGCTGAGTAACGTGGCAGCTCGGCCGGAAGGGCCCGGCAACGTACCGTTTCGCCCGGGTGCGGCCCAGACGCGCCCGGGCCCGCCTGGCGGGGCGGCCCGGGCGTCCGCCGCCGGGGCCGGGTGCGGCAGGATCTGGCGCCTCGGCCCAGGGCTGGGCGCGGCGAGATCGTCCGCCCGGCACGCCCGCGGCGCTCCGGTTCCGCAACCCGGCGGATCCGGTGGCACGATGGGGGGCATGGCATTGCCTCAGGTCGCTCCTGTCGAGACGCCGGAGATCGAGGAGGTGCCAGCGGACGATCGGCCGTGGGTCACCATCGTCTGGGACGATCCGGTCAATCTGATGTCGTACGTGACCTGGGTGTTCCAGAAGTTGTTCGGCTACAGCCACGACCGGGCCGAGCAACTGATGATGACGGTCCACACCGAGGGCAAGGCGGTGGTTTCCGCGGGAGCCCGGGAGCGGATGGAGTTGGACGCATCCCGGCTCCACGGATACGGTCTGTGGGCGACGGTAGACCAGGCGTGACCGGTCGTACCGGGACGGATCGGACGGCGATGGGGCAGGTGGTCTGAGGAATGTTCCGACGCCACGGCAACCAGTGCGTGGCGACCTTCGCGGTGGACGAGGTCCGTGTGCTGCGCAAGGTCGCCGGCGAGATCGTCGGCCTGCTCATGGACGGTTTCGACCACGGCGACCCGGTGGTCGGCCGCCTCTTCCCGGACATCTATCCGGAGCGCCCCGACGACTCGGCTGAATTCCGCCTGTACACCGAGGGTGACCTCAAGACCGGCAAGATCGATCAGGCCGGTGCGATCCTCGCCGCGCTGCCCGACGACGGCCCCGGGGAGGTACGCCTCGACGGCGAGGAGGCCGAAGCGTGGCTACGGGCCATCAACGACGCCCGCCTGGCCATGGGGGTGCGGCTGGACATCCGCTCCGACACCGACCTCGGTGAGGAGCTGGACGACGCCGTGGCCGCCGACCCGGCCTCCAGCCGCGTCTTCCAACTCTCCGTGTACGCCTACCTGGGCTACCTGCAGGAGTCCCTGCTCAACGCGTTGGTTTCGGTCCGCTGAGCCGGGCGGGCGTGAGCACGGCCACGCCCAGGGTGCTGCCCGGGCACGGTAATGTGAACCCCGTGCTGACCATCGACAGCGCGATCCTCGACGCGATCGTCGCCCACGCCCGCCGGGACCACCCCGACGAGGCCTGCGGCGTCGTGGCCGGACCGGCCGGCAGCGACCTGCCCACCCGCCACATCGCCATGGAGAACGCGGCCCGGTCGATGACGTTCTACGAGTTCGACTCGATGGAGCAGCTGCGCGTCTGGCGCGAGATGGACGACCACGACGAGGAGCCGGTGGTCATCTACCACTCGCACACCGCGACGGAGGCGTACCCTTCCCGCACCGACATCTCGTTCGCCGGGGAGCCGGGCGCCCACTATCTGCTCGTCTCGACCCGTGAGCCGGACTCCGAGGAGATCCGCTCGTTCCGTATCGTGGACGGTGTGGTGACCGAGGAAGAGGTCAACATCGTGGATGCGACGGTGGACGCGTGAAGGTGAGTACGGACGGCCTCGCCGTCCAGTCGTACATGTTCGGGCAGACCCCGACGACGGTCGATTACGAGTGTCGCTGAGCACTGTCGCTCACGCTGACCCGTTCTCGTACACCTTCTTTCTTCCAAGGAGCACCTCAGTCATGGCCATCGAAGTTCGCGTTCCCACCATCCTGCGCAGCTACACCGGCGGAGCCAAGGTCGTGGAGGGTGCCGGCACCACGCTGGGCGCCCTCATCGACGACCTGGACACCAAGCACTCCGGCCTCAAGGGCCGCCTGCTCACGGCCGAGGGCGGTCTGCACCGCTTCGTCAACATCTACGTCAACGACGAGGACGTCCGCTTTCTCGGGGCGCTGGACGCCAAGCTGTCCGACGGCGACTCGGTGACGGTGCTGCCGGCGGTCGCGGGCGGCGCTCTCGGCTTCGCCGCCGCAGCGGCCCTGCTCGGTAGGTAATCCCATGGCTCGCTACGAGAGCCTGCTCGAGGCGTGCGGGGGCACGCCGCTGGTCGGCCTGCCCCGCCTGTCCCCGACGGTGCCCGACGGGGCACCGCCGGTGCGGCTGTGGGCCAAGCTGGAGGACCGCAACCCGACCGGCAGCGTCAAGGACCGCCCGGCGCTGTTCATGGTGCGCGAGGCGGAGGAGTCGGGGCGGCTGCGCCCGGGCGACACCATCCTCGAGCCCACCAGCGGCAACACCGGCATCTCCCTGGCCATGGTCGCGAAGCTGCGCGGTTACCGCCTGGTCTGCGTGATGCCGGAGAACGTCTCCGCCGAGCGGGTCCAGCTGCTGCGGATGTACGGCGCGGAGATCATCTTTTCGCCGGCCGCGGGCGGCTCGAACCAGGCCGTCGCGACGGCCAAGCAGATCTCCGCCGAGCACCCGGACTGGGTCATGCTGTTCCAGTACGGCAACGCCGCCAACGCCCGCGCCCACTACGAGACGACCGGGCCGGAGCTGCTGCGCGACCTGCCCACGGTCACCCACTTCGTGGCCGGGCTGGGCACCACGGGCACCCTCATGGGCACCGGCCGCTACCTGCGGGAGAAGGTCCCCGGCATCGAGATCGTCGCGGCCGAGCCGCGGTACGGCGAGCTGGTGTACGGCCTGCGCAACATCGACGAGGGCTACGTGCCGGAGCTGTACGACGCCACGGTCCTCAACCGCCGGTTCTCCGTGGGCACCCGCGACGCGGTCCTGCGGACCCGGCAGCTGGTCGAGGTCGAGGGGATCTTCGCGGGCTTCTCCACGGGCGCGATCCTGCACGCGTCGCTGGCCGTGGCGCACGAGGCCGTGAAGGCGGGCCGCCGCGCCGACGTGGCGTTCGTGGTCGCCGACGGCGGTTGGAAATACCTGTCCACGGGCGCGTACGGCGGCACGCTCGCCGATGCCGAGGAGGCCCTCGAGGGCCAGCTCTGGGCCTGAGCGGATCCGTGGGACTGTGCGGGGGACAACGGTGCCCGGGCTGCCGCCGGGCGGGCGGTCAGTAGGCGACCGCCAGCCCGACGGCCGCCGTCAGCGACACCCCGGCGCCGAACAGCAGCAGCCAGGGCGGGCGCCGGCGGTGGATGGACAGGAAGCCGGCCACCGACAAAGCCACGCTGAGCATTCCGCAGAACGCGAGCATCGGCACGTACCAGTCCGGGACGCCGCCGCGCACCGACGACACCAGCCCGCGGACACCCACCCCGACCCCGGCGAGCCCGAGCAGCGACGCGTAACCCGACATCGCCAGCAGCCGCCGGGTCCGCGGCGCGGGGTCGTCTTCGGCCGGGAAGCGGAACAGGACGCTGCGCGGGTTCGGGGGCGCCGGTTCGTTCACGTCTGTGGCCACAACGCCTCCGTCGGCAGGGGGCCGCAGCCCACAACGATGCACTTCACGGTGTGCAACGCCCCCGACTCACGGCCCGTGACGCCCCGTTCAATGATCCAGATCACGTCCTGTGTGACATGTGTTGTCGATTTAGCGACAAGTCGATCAGACGTTTACCCGTGGCGCTGGTCCCGGCGTAGGCTGCGCACCGTGATTGACTGGTCTGACGACTCAGCCACGGGCCGGTCGGCTGGGGCGTGGACGACCCAGCGTGAGCCAGAGGAAGCCGCATGCGACTGACCGTCCTCGGCTGTGCCGGCAGTTTCCCCGGCCCCGAGTCGGCCTGTTCCGCATACCTCGTGGAGGCCGACGGCTTCCGGCTGTTGATCGACTTCGGTTCGGGCTCGCTGTCGGCGCTCCAGCGGTACGCGGGCATCGACGGCATCGACGCGATCATGCTCACTCACCTGCACTGCGATCACATGCTCGACGCCTGCACGTACGTGGTGGTCCGCCGCTACACCCCGGGCGGGCCGCTGCCGCCCCTGCCCGTGTACGCGCCGATGGGCGCCGCCGAGCGCATCGCCGCCGCATACAGCGCCGAAGCCGAGCCCGTCGACGACGTGTACACCTTCTACGGGCTGCAACCGGGCACCTTCCCGATCGGACCGTTCGCGGTGACCGTGGACCGGGTCAACCATCCCATCGAGACGTACGGGGTGCGGGTCGAGCACGGCGGCCGGGTCCTGGCGTACTCGTCGGACACCGCGCCCTGCGACGCCCTGCTGCGCCTGGCCCAGGGCGCCGACCTCTTCCTGTGTGAAGCCAGCTACCCCGACGGCGTGGACAACCCGCCCGACCTGCACCTGACCGGTGGTGAGGCGGGCGAGGCGGCCACCAAGGCGGACGTGGGCCGGCTGCTGCTGACCCACCTCGTGCCCGCCTGGTGCAGCGAGGCATCTACTGTGGAGGCCGCGAGCGCCACCTTCGCGGGCCCGGTCGATGTGGTACGCCCGGGTTCCCGCTACGATCTCTGAGCTTGCCGCTGGGGGAACGGCATCGGATCGTCAGTTCCTGATGTGACCACGGGAGTGCCCTGCATGCGCATCGTCCGGCTGGCCAACTTCGTCACACCGCGATCGGGCGGGTTGCGCACCGCGCTGCGCAACCTCGGCGAGGGCTACCAGCGGGCCGGGCACGAAGCCGTCCTCGTCGTCCCGGGGCGCGAACCCTCCGACACCATGACCGCGCAGGGGCGGGTCATCACGCTCCCCGGGGCCACGCTGCCGCGCACCGGCGGCTACCGGGTGCTGGCCGAGCGCCGGGAACTCACCCGGCTGCTGGACGAGCTGCGGCCCGACCGCATCGAGGTGTCCGACCGGTCCACCCTGCGCTGGACCGGCCACTGGGCCCGGCAGCGTGGCGTCGGCTCCATGATGGTCTCCCACGAGAGCCTGGCGGGGCTGCTCGGCGTGTGGGGGATGCCCGCCCGCGACTCGCTGGCCGACCGGCTCAACCGGCGCACCGCGCAGGCGTACGACCAGATCGTGTGCACGACCGCGTTCGCCGCCGCCGAGTTCCGTCGCCTCGGCGTGCCCAACCTGGCCGAGGTGCCGCTCGGCGTCGACCTCGCCGGATTCCACCCGAGCCGCGCCGATCCCGCGGTCCGGGCCCGCTACGCCCGGCCCGACGAACTGCTGATCGTCTACTGCGGCCGGCTGTCCGCCGACAAGCGACCCGAGCTGGCGGTCGACACGATCGCTGCGCTGCGGGCGCAGAAGACCCCCGCGGTGCTGGTCGTCGCGGGGGACGGGGCCCGGCGCACCGCGCTGGCCTACCGCTCGGCCCGGTTGCCGGTGCGGTTCGCCGGGCACCTGTCCGAACGTGGCGCGGTGGCCGCGCTGCTGGCCGGCGCGGACGTGGTGCTGGCGCCGGGGCCGGTGGAGACGTTCGGGTTGGCCGCCCTGGAGGCGCTGGCCTGCGGCACCCCGGTGGTGGTCAACGCGGCCAGCGCGCTGCCCGAGGTGGTCGGCGACGCCGGGCTGGCCGTACCGGGCACTCCGGAGGCGTTTGCGCAGGGCGTACACCAGGTGCTGGAACGGCCCGAGGCCACCCGCCGGGCCGCCGCCCGCGCCCGGGCCGAGCTGTTCGGCTGGCCCCGCGCAGTGGCGGGCTTCCTGCGCGCCCACGACGCCGCGCCCGCGGTGATGGCGGCGGCCGCGTCCCGCCCCCTGCGCGCTTCCGGAGCGACCCGGCAGCCGGATCCGGCGCAGCCCCGCCCGACCCTGCTGCGCCCGGCCGTGCCCGAGACCCGGTCCCGTGCCGGTCATCTCGCCGGCCCGAGGCGGGAGCGCACCACCGAACCGCGCTTCGCGGCTGGGCGGGCCCCGGCGCGCCACACGGGAGCACCCGCCTGGGCGGGCACCACGGCCGAACCGGCCGGGGCGGACGACACCCACGGCGCCCGGTACGCATAAGGTGACCGGCATGGCACGCCCCGACGGCCGAGCGGCCGACCACCTGCGACCCGTGACCCTCACCCGGCGGTGGAGCATCCACCCCGAGGGCTCCGTGCTGGTCGAGTTCGGCAACACCCGCGTCCTGTGCACCGCCAGCGTCACCGAGGGGGTGCCCCGCTGGCGCAAGGGCTCCGGCCTGGGCTGGGTCACCGCCGAATACGCGATGCTGCCCCGCGCCACGAACACCCGCGGCGACCGGGAGAGCGTCCGCGGCAAGATCGGCGGCCGGACCCACGAGATCTCCCGGTTGATCGGGCGCAGCCTGCGGGCGTGCATCGACCTCAAGGCGCTCGGTGAGAACTCCATCGTGCTCGACTGCGACGTGCTACAGGCCGACGGCGGCACCCGGACCGCCGCGATCACCGGCGCGTACGTCGCGCTGCACGACGCGGTGAGCTGGCTGGCCGAGCGCAAGTCCCTGGCCGGTAAGCCCGCCGCGGTCATGCACCGCTCGGTGCAGGCGGTCAGCGTCGGCATCATCGAGGGCGAGGCCCGGCTGGACCTCATGTACACCGAGGACGTGGCCGCCGAGGTGGACATGAACGTGGTGTGCACCGGCGACGGTGACTTCGTCGAGGTCCAGGGCACCGGCGAGGCGGGCGTGTTCCGCCGCGACCAGCTCGACGCCATGCTCGACCTCGGCGTACGCGGCTGCGCCGAGCTGGCCGCCGCCCAGCAGAAGGCCCTCACCTCGTGACCCGGCTGCTGCTGGCGACCGGAAACAAGAAGAAGCTCGCCGAGCTGCAGCGCATCCTCGACCAGGCGCTCGGCGCTCACCAGGTCGAGCTGGTCGGGCTGGCCGACGTCCCGGACTACCCCGAGGTGCCCGAGACCGGCCTGACGTTCGGGGAGAACGCCCTGATCAAGGCCCGCGAGGGGGTCTCCCGCACGGGTCTGCCCACGGTGGCCGACGACTCCGGCCTGGCCGTGGACGCCCTCAACGGCATGCCCGGCGTGTTCAGCGCCCGCTGGTCCGGCCGCCACGGCGACGACGCCGCCAACCTGGACCTGGTGCTGGCCCAGATCGGCGACGTGCCGGATGCCCACCGCGGCGGCGCGTTCGTCTGCGCGGCCGCGCTGGTGCTCCCGAACGGCCGCGAACACCTCGTCGAGGGCCGCCAGCGCGGCCGGATCCTGCGGACCCGCCGCGGCGAGGGCGGCTTCGGGTACGACCCGATCTTCCTCGGCGAGGGCCAGGACCGGACGAACGCCGAACTCACCCCAGCCGACAAGGACGCGATCAGCCACCGAGGCAAGGCGTTCCGGGAGCTGTCCAAGGTCATCGCCCGCGAGCTGCCCCGCTGAGCGTCGGCGCCGCTGAGTATCCGCGCCCCGCTGACCATCCGCCCCGCACGCGAATCCTTGGTGCGGGGCGGCTTGCGGCGCGGCTCAGCGCAACGGGCCCGTGGCGGCCTCGATCTCGGCGCGCAGCGCCCGTCCCGACACCACGGCGCGGGCCTGCTCCAGCACCGGGGCCAGGAACACGTCCGGCCCCGGCTCCCCGGCGAACGCCCCCACCGCCGCGACCGCCGCCCGGCCCGCCGGGGACGGGGTCATCGGCGCCCGCAGTTGCAGGCCACGCACGGCGCTGAGCAGCTCGACCGCCAGCAGGCTGGTCAGGTTGTCCAGGACGGTGCGCAGCTTCTTCGCCGCGGCCCAGCCCATCGACACGTGGTCCTCCTGCATGCCGCTGGTGGGCAGGGAGTCCACCGAAGCGGGTGCGGCCAGACGGCGGTTCTCCGCGACGATCCCCGCCGCGGTGTACTGCGCGATCATCAGGCCCGAGTTGACCCCGGCGTCCGGGGACAGGAACGGCGGCAGCTCCCGGGAGCGGGTCACGTCCAGCAGCCGGTCCACCCGGCGTTCCGCGATCGCCCCGACCTCGGCGGCCGCGATGGCCAGGAAGTCCGCGGCGAAGCCCAGGGGGGCGCCGTGGAAGTTGCCCGTGGACTCGACGCGGCCGTCCGGCAGCACCACCGGGTTGTCCACTACGGACAGCAGCTCGCGCCCGGCCACGGTGGTGACGAACTCCAGGGTGTCCCGGGCCGCGCCGGCCACCTGCGGGGCGCACCGCATCGAGTACGCGTCCTGCACCGCGTGCGCCAGGTCGTGCCGGTGCGAGTCCATGATCGTCGAGTCCTGGAGCAGCCGGTAGATGTTGGCGGCCGACGCGGCCTGCCCCGGGTGCGGCCGGATCGTGTGCAGCTCCGGGAGGAACGGCCGCTCCGAACCCAGCATCGCCTCGATCGCCAGCGCCGCGGTCACGTCCGCCATGGCGAACAGGTGGGCGGCGTCGTCGATCGCCAGCAGCAGCATGCCCAGCATGCCGTCGGTGCCGTTGATCAGCGCCAGGCCCTCCTTGGCCGCCAGGTCCAGCGGGCTCAGCCCGGCCGCGTGCAGCGCCTCGGCCGCGGCGATCCGGGCGCCGTCCTTGCCCAGCACCCAGCCCTCGCCGAGCAGCACCAGCGCGCAGTGCGCCAGCGGCGCCAGGTCCCCGGACGCCCCCAGCGACCCGTGCTCCGGCACCCACGGGGTGATGTCGTGGTTGAGCAGGTCCACCAGCCCGTGCGCCAGCTCGGGCCGCACCCCGGAACGGCCCAGCGCCAGCGACCGCACCCGCAGCAGGATCATGGCCCGGACGACCTCGCGGGGCATCGGCGCGCCGATCCCGGCGGCGTGCGAGCGGATCAGCGCGTGCTGCAGCTCGGCGCGGCGCTCCGGGGCGATCGCGGTGTTGGCCAGCGCCCCGAAGCCGGTGGAGACCCCGTACACGGGACGGCCGGAGGCTTCGATGCCGTCCACGATGGCGCGGCTGGCCCGCATCGCGTCGACGGTGGCGGCGGCGAGTTCGACCCGGGCGTCGCCCCGGGCCACGGCGAGGACGTCGGCTCCGGTGATGCCGGTCGGTTCGACGATGACGGTGCTCATGGCTGGACTCCGTGGTGCAGGACGGAACTGATGAGGGGAACGCCGGGCCGGTAGGCCAGGTGCAGGTATGAGGGGGCGTCGAGGACGACCAGGTCGGCGCGGGCGCCGGGGCGTAGCACGCCGACGTCGGTGCGGCGCAGCGCCCGCGCGCCGCCCGCGGTCGCCGACCACAGCGCCTCCGCCGGGGTCATCCGCATTTCACGTACGGCCAGCGCGATGCACAGCGGCATCGACGACGTGTACGACGAACCCGGGTTGCAGTCCGTGGCCAGGGCGACCGTGGCCCCGGCGTCGAGCAGCCGCCGCGCGTCCGGGTACGGCGAGCGGGTGGAGAACTCCGCGCCCGGCAGCAGCGTGGCCACGGTGTCGCCGCCCGCCAGCGCGTCCACGTCCGCGTCGCTGAGGTGGGTGCAGTGGTCGGCGCTGGCCGCACCCAGTTCGACCGCCAGCCGCACCCCGGGCCCTTCGGTGAGCTGGTTGGCATGCACGCGCACGCCCAGCCCGGCCTTGGCGCCCGCGGTCAGCACGGCCCGGGCCTGGTCGCCGTCGAACGCGCCCCGCTCGCAGAACACGTCCACCCACCGGGCGTGCCCGGCGGCCGCGGCCAGCATCGGGCCGGTGACCAGGTCGACGTAGTCGTCGGGCCGGTCGGCGTACTCGGCGGGCACCACGTGCGCGCCCAGGAACGTCGTCTCGTCGGTCAGCTCGGCGGCGATCCGCAGACTGCGGGCCTCGTCGGGGACGCTCAGGCCGTACCCACTCTTGATCTCGATCGTGGTGGTGCCCTGCCGCAGCGCCTCCGCGACCAGGCGCCGCGCGGACGCGCGCAGGTCGTCGTCGCTGGCGGCGCGGGTCGCGGCGACCGTGGTGCGGATGCCCCCGCCGGTGTACGGCTCCCCGGCCATCCGGGCGGCGAACTCGGCCGCCCGGTCGCCCGCGAAGATCAGGTGGGCGTGGCTGTCCACGAAGCCCGGCAGCACCGCGGCGCCGTCCGCGTCGATCTGGGCGTCGGCCGGTGGCGCCGCGGCGCGCGGCCCGACCCACGCGACCCGGTCGCCGTCGATCAGCACGGCGGCAGCGCGGACGATGCCCAGCGGGCCCTCGCCGAGCGCCGGGTCGTTGGTGACGAGTTCGCCGATGTTGGCAACCAGCAGGCTCCCCGCCCTGGGCTCGCGGCCCTCGCTGCGCTCGCTCACGGCAGTACCTCCGTGATCGCGTCGCGCAGGGCTGCCGCCACGTCGAAGCCGGTGTGCCGGCCGCCGGTCACGACCGGGCGGCCGTCGACGACGACGTGGGTGACGTCGGCCGCGGTGGCCGCGAAGACCGCCCCCGCCGGGTCGACGCCCGCGGTGCGGACCGTGCCCAGCGACACCGCCACCAGGTCGGCCCGGTTGCCGACCGCGATCGCCCCGGCGTCCGTCCAGCCCAGCGTGGCGTGGTTGGCCGCCGCGGCCAGCAGTTCGGCGGGGGTGAAGTGGCCACGCCGCTCGGTGGCGAGTCGTTCGTCCATCTCCAGCCCGCGCGCCTCCTCGAACAGGTCGATCACGGCCTGGCTGTCGCTGCCCAGGCTGAGCGCGGCACCGGCGTCGGCCAGCCGCCGGGCCGGGCCGATCCCGTCGGCGAGATCCCGCTCCGTGGTGGGGCAGAAGCAGACCCCGGTGCCGGACAGGGCCGCGATGTCGCCGTCGGTGAGGTGGGTGGCGTGCACCGCGGTCGTCCCGGCACCCAGCAGGCCGTGGCGGTGCAGCAGCTCGGTCGGGGTGCAGCCGTGCACGGCCCGGCACTGCTCGTTCTCGGCGCGCTGCTCGGACAGGTGGACGTGCAGCGGCCCGGCCGGTCGCGGCAGGTTCGCCAGCGCGGTTGCGGGCACCGCCCGGACACTGTGGATGGCTGCACCGATCCGGGCGTGCCCGTCGGCCTTCAGCGCGTCGACCCGCTCGGCCCAGCCGTGCACGTCGCCGTCGCCGAAGCGCCGCTGCACGCCTTCCAGCGGGGCGCCGTCCACCCCGGAACTCAGGTACACCGTGTCCAGCAGGGTGATCCGGATGCCCGCCTCGGCGGCGGCGGCGATCAGCGCGTCACCCATCGCGTTCGGTTCCGCGTACGGGGTGCCGCCGGGGGCGTGGTGCAGGTAGTGGAACTCGCCGACGCAGGTGATCCCGGCGAGGGCCATCTCGGCGTACACGGCGCGGGCGAGGGCGAAATACGTGTCCGGGTCGAGTTTCCCGGCCACGTCGTACATCAGCTCCCGCCAGGTCCAGAAGCTGCCCCGCGCGCCGTGGGTGCGCCCGCGCAGCGCCCGGTGGAACGCGTGCGAGTGCGCGTTGGCGAGCCCCGGCAGCACCAGCCCGGGCAGCAGCGTCGCGCCCGCGGGCGCGGCGGCGTCCGCGGTCACCGCCGCGAACCGCCCGTCGCGCACCTCGATGAGCACGCCGGACGCGACCCGGTTGCCGAGCCAGGCGTGCTCGGCGTGGAACAGCCCGGCCGTCATCGGCACGTCAACTCCTCCAGCACCGTCGCGAGCGCCGTGACGCCCGCGGCGCAGTCCGCGTCGGGAGCGTGCTCGGCGGGGGCGTGCGACACCCCGGTCGGGTTGCGGACGAACAGCATCGCGGTCGGGGCGTGCCCGGACAGCACGCCCGCGTCGTGTCCCGCACCGGTCGGCAGGATCGGCACCCCGCCCAGCAGTTTCGCGAGGCGGGCGGCCAGGTTCGCGTCGAACGCCACCTCCGGGGAGACCGACTCCGCTTCGATGCCGACCTGGGTGCCGTCGCGGCCCGCGCGCTCCACGGCCCGCTTCACGACCGCCTCGACGAGGCGGTCCAGGGTCGCGCTGTCGGCGGCCCGGGCGTCCAGCCAGCCGCGCACCCGCGACGGGATCGCGTTCGTGGCGTTCGGTTCGGCCTCCACCCTCCCGACGGTCGCGTGCGCCCCGGCCAGCCGGGCCTCCTTGTTGGCCGCCAGCACGGTGTACGCGAACGTCAGCATCGGATCGTGGCGGTCCGCCATCCGGGTGGTACCCGCGTGGTCGCCGTCGCCGGTGAAGTCCATCCGCCACCGCCCGTGCGGCCAGATCGCGGAGGCCACCCCGACCGGGGAGTCCACGTCCACCAGCGCCTTGCCCTGCTCGATGTGCAGCTCCACGACCGCGGAGACATTGGCCAGCCACTGCGGCTGCGCCCCCGCCGGGTCGGCGCCCAGCGCCGCGGCGAACGTGATCCCGTCCCGGTCCGCCAGAGCGGCCGCCTTCTCCGGGGTGATCGCGCCGGTGAGCAGCCGGGAGCCCAGGCACGGCACGCCGAACCGGCCGCCCTCCTCCTCGACGAACGCGGCCACGGCCAGCGGCCGGTCCGGCGTCACGCCGCGCGACCGCATCTCGTCCACGGCCAGGAACGCGCTGACGATGCCCAGCGGGCCGTCGTACCCGCCGCCGAGCGGCACCGAGTCGAAGTGCGAGCCGGTCAGCACGGTCCCGGGCCCCCACGGCGACCCCCACCAGGCGAACAGGTTGCCGTTGCCGTCCTCGGTTACCGCCAGCTCCCGGCGGGCCGCCTGGGCCCGGAACCAGTCCCGCAGCGCCAGTTCCGGCTCGCTGAACGCGTACCGGAGATAGCCGCCGCCAGAGGTGCGGCCGATCGGCGCGATCTCGGCCCAGAGTGCGGCGAAGGTCGCGCTCATGACCGCATCGGGATGTGTACGCCGGTCGCGTCGGCGACCGCGGTGGCCTGCTCGTAGCCCGCGTCGACGTGCCGGATGACGCCCATCCCGGGGTCGTTGGTGAGCACCCGCTCGATCTTCTGCCCGGCCAGCGCGGTGCCGTCGGCGACGCACACCTGCCCGGCGTGCAGCGACCGGCCGATGCCGACCCCGCCGCCGTGGTGGATGGACACCCACGACGCGCCGGACGCGGTGTTGACCAGGGCGTTGAGCAGCGGCCAGTCCGCGATGGCGTCCGAGCCGTCCGCCATCGCCTCGGTCTCCCGGTACGGCGACGCCACCGACCCACAGTCCAGGTGGTCACGCCCGATGACGATCGGCGCGGACACCTCCCCGCGCGCCACCATGTCGTTGAACCGCACCCCCGCCTTGTCCCGCTCGCCGTAGCCCAGCCAGCAGATCCGCGCGGGCAGCCCCTGGAACGCGACCCGCTCCCCGGCCATCCGGATCCACCGGGCCAGGGGGTCGTTGTCCGGGAACAGGTCGAGGATCGCCCGGTCGGTGGCCGCGATGTCGGCCGGGTCGCCGGACAGCGCCGCCCACCGGAACGGCCCCTTGCCCTCGCAGAACAACGGCCGGATGTACGCGGGGACGAACCCCGGGAAGGCGAACGCCCGCTCGTACCCGCCGAGCTGCGCCTCGCCGCGGATCGAGTTGCCGTAGTCGAACACCTCGGCGCCCGCATCCAGGAAACCGACCATCGCCTCGACGTGCCGGGCCATGCTCTGCCGCGCCCGGTCGGTGAACTCTTCGGGCTTGCTCCGGGCGTACTCGGCCCAGTCGGCCACCTCCACCCCGGCCGGCAGGTACGACAGCGGGTCGTGCGCGCTGGTCTGGTCGGTGACGATGTCGATGGCCACGCCGCGGCGCAGCAGCTCCGGGAAGACCTCGGCGGCGTTGCCGACCACCCCGATGCTGACCGCCCGCCGGTCCCGCTTCGCGGCTTCCGCCTGCGCGATGGCGTCGTCCAGGTCGGCGGCGAGCGTGTCGAGGTAGCGGGTCTCCACCCGGCGCCGCAGCCGGGACTCGTCCACGTCGACGATGAGGCAGACCCCGCCGTTCATCGTGACCGCGAGGGGCTGGGCGCCGCCCATGCCGCCGCATCCGCCGGTCAGCGTCAGCGTGCCCGCGAGGTCGCCGCCGTAGCGCTTGGCCGCCACGGCCGCGAACGTCTCGTACGTGCCCTGCAGGATGCCCTGGGTGCCGATGTAGATCCACGACCCGGCGGTCATCTGGCCGTACATGGTGAGGCCGAGCTTCTCCAGGCGGCGGAACTCCGGCCAGGTGGACCAGTCACCGACCAGGTTGGAGTTGGCCAGCAGCACCCGCGGCGCCCACTCGTGGGTGCGGAACACCCCGACCGGCCGCCCCGACTGCACCAGCAGGGTCTCGTCGTCGGCGAGCGTGTCCAGCTCCCGCACGATCGCGTGGAACGACGGCCAGTCCCGGGCGGCCTTGCCGGTGCCGCCGTACACGACGAGGTCGTCGGGGCGCTCGGCCACGTCCGGGTCGAGGTTGTTCATCAGCATCCGCTTGGCGGCCTCCTGGGGCCACCCTTTCGCCGTACGCTGCGTGCCGCGCGCCGCCCTCACGACCATGTCGTCCTCCTCATGCCTCGAAGATGTGCCGCCGTGCGGCCGTCGCCTCGAACTGCTCCAGGCGGTGCTGGACGCCGCCGGGCGCCGCGTCGCACATCGCCTGCAGCAGAACCATCGCCATCGCCATCGGCCCGGTGTGCAGGTCGAAGACCAGGTGGGTGCCGACCGCCGCGGGCAGCACCACGTCCGCGCACTCGGCGGCCGGGCTGACCGCCGAGTCGGTGACCGCCACGACCGCCAGCCCCGCCGCCCGGGCCTCCCGCAGCGTGTCCAGGGTTTCCTTCGGGTAGCGCGGGAGCACGATCGCCAGCAGCGCCGCCCCGCCCGCGGCCCGGGCCTGGTCGAGCCGGTCCAGCAGGTGGGTGCCGCCGGTGTCCAGCACCCGCACGTCCGGGTGGACCTTCGCGGCGAAATACCCGAAATACGCCGCCAGCGGCGCCGCCGCCCGCAGCCCCAGCACGGGCAGGGGACGGCTGGCCACCAGCAGCTCGGCGGCCCGCTGCACCGCGTCCAGATTGTCCAGTTGCTCCACCAGTCGGCCCAGGTGCTGAGCCTCGACCCGGACCGCCCGCTGCATGGGGTTGTCCCCGGGCTGCCGGCCGTCGGCGGGGCGCGGCCCGGCCAGCGCGCGCAGCTCGCGGCGCAGCGCCGGATATCCGCTGTAGCCCAGGGCCATCGCGAAGCGGGTCACGGACGGCTGGCTCACCCCGGCCAGCTCCGCGACCTCGGCGGCCGACAGGTACGCCGCCGACGGGGCGTGCTGGACGAGGCTGTGCGCGATGCGGCGCTGCGTCGGCGTCAGCCGCGCGCCCTGGAACAGGTCGAGCACGCGCTCAGCCGTCCTGACAGCTCCGTCATTCACTCCCGCAGCGTATGCATGGAATCTTTCAAACGCCAGGGGTCCGACCAGACTCATCCAGGTGACCCGGCCCGGTCGCTGCCTTAGGTCTCTCTTAGAAGCGTTGCCCTCACGCGGACAGGGCCGAAAGATGCCTCAGCGTGACTGCTCATCGCCTGTTGACCCCCCGCTGGCTGGCCACCGGCGGCGCCGTACTGCTCGCGGGCGTCCTCGGCGTCGCACTGCTGCTGCGCGACGGCGGCCCCGCCTGCGCCGCGCCCCCGTCCGCCAGCGCCCAGAAGGGAAAGGCGACCTTCTACGACCTGTCCGGGGGCACCGGCAACTGCAACTTCGCCCCACCCGCCGACGACCTGTACGTCGCGCTCGGCCGCACCCAGTACACCGGCGCCACCGCCTGCGGCAGCTATCTCGACGTCACCGGCCCCAAGGGCACCGTCCGGGTCAAGGTCTTCGACTCCTGCCCCGAATGCGCTGTCGGCCACCTCGACCTGAGCCGGACCGCGTTCAAGAAGATCGCGAACGAGTCGGCCGGCGTCGTGCCGATCACCTACCGCGCCGTGCCCAACGCCCCCACCCCCGGGCCGCTGAGCATCACCTTCGCCGAGGGATCGTCGCAGTACTGGTGGGCGATTCTCATCGACAACCACGCCAACCCGATCGTCTCCGTCCAGGCCAAGGGGCCCGGCCGGGGGTGGATGACGGCCGCGCACGCCACGTACAACTTCTGGATCATCGACAAGAACACGGGGAACGGCCCGTTCAGCATCCGGATCACCGACAGCTACGGGCACGTCGCGACCGCCACCGGCGTGAAGCTGCTGCCGCAGCGGCGTCAGAGCACGTCCGTACGCCTCACCGGCAAGGCCGTCAGCGCACCGGTGGTGGCGAAGGGGCCGGGGGCGGCGAAGAAGAAGGCCGCGCCCGCGCCGTCGAAGTCGAAGGCGTCGTCCCCACCTGCGGCGCCGTCAGCGTCGGCCACGCCGTCGGTGCCCGAGCCCCCGGCGGCCGGTGCGGACCGGGAGGCGGACGGGCTCACGCAGGCTCCGCCGGTGGCGCTCGCGGCCGCCCCAGCGGCCCCGTCCTGCGGCTGACCCGGAATTCACGGAAGCCCGGACCCCGGGCTCCCGATGACGTGGTCTGTTGAACGCGTAGGGCCGACGGGATTCGAACCCGCACTGTCACGGACCTAAACCGTGTGCCTGCTGCCAGTTGGGCTACGGCCCCTTGGACGCGTAAACGTACACGTTCCAGAGCCATTCTTGCCGACGCGGAAGTTGCCTGCCCAAGGGGAGTCCTGTCGGTGTGGTGGCGGATTCGTCGTAGACCACGTCGGCAGGCGCGCCGGGCTTACGCCGCGTTCCCGCGTAGGTGGCCGTCTGGCTGTGACAGTTGGGGCAGAGAAAGCGCAGGTTGCGTGGCCGATTGTCGAGGAAGTTGCCGTTGATGTGATCCACCTGGAGGGTCAGTGGCCTGCCCAGCCAGGTCTTGCCCACCCCGCACTGCTCGCACGTCTCGGGCAGTCCGATGCTGCGCAGAGCCTTCCTGAGCTTGACGCCGGGGATGCGGCGATGGCCTTCGGGCAGCTCGACGAGACGCTGATCGGGGCTCAGCCGGTGGCGACCAGGTAACCCGCGATTGTGCGCCTGGCCGGTGAAGTGTGCGGTGTCGATGCCGAACCGGGTCAGTTGGCGGCTGATGTGCGTGTGGGAGCCGCCGGTCTGGCGGATGCCGAGGAACCGGAGCACCCCGGCGACGCTGTATGACGCGGCGGCGGCCTCGGCCAGCACCTCCCGTGTGTACTTCACCATGGAAGGAACGTAGCGACCGGGTCCGACAGTTCCCGGACACGGCACGGCGGCCGCCACGCGGGTCGGAACCGCATGACGGCCGCCGTGGGTCGGCGGGCCGGGAAGCCCCGGCCGAGGCTCAGTACCGGAACAGCGCCAAGCTCTGCTGCAGTTCGTGAGCGACACGTGCCAGTTCGTCGGCCGCGGCGGCGGTGTTCGACGCCGCGCTGGTGGTCTCGGCCGCCGCGGACGCGACCGCGGCCACGTTGGTGGTGATCTCGTGCGAGCCGGTGGCCACCTCGCTGACGTTGCGCGTCATCTCGTTGGTGGTCGCGGTCTGCTCCTCGACCGCCGCGGCGATCGCGGACTGGGTGGCGTTGATCCGTTCGATGACGCTGCCGATTCCGGAGATCGCGTTGACCGCGGCGGAGGAGTCGTTCTGGATGGCGTCGACCCGGGCGCGGATGTCCTCGGTGGCCCGGGCGGTCTCCTGAGCGAGCTCCTTGACCTCGCCGGCCACCACCGCGAAGCCCTTGCCGGCCTCGCCGGCGCGGGCGGCCTCGATGGTGGCGTTGAGGGCGAGCAGGTTGGTCTGCTCCGCGATGCCCGTGATGATCTTGATGACGGAGACGATCTCCGCGGACGACGTGCCCAGCTGCTGCAGGATCGCCCCGGCCTCGGAGGAGATCCGTACGGCCTCGGTGGCCACGTCCGCCGCGCTGGAGGTGCTGCGGGCGATCTCGTGGATCGAGCTGCCGATCTCCTCGGCGCCCGCGGAGATCGTGGTGATGTTGCTGGTGATCTGCTCCGAGGCCGCCGACACGGCGTGCGCCCGGTCGGCGGAGCTGGCGGCCGACGAGTTCATCTGGCCGGCCACCGCGGTCAGCTCCTCAGCGGACGAAGCCAGCGTGACCGCGTTCTCGTTGATGCCGCGCAGGGCGGCGGTGAGCCGGTCCAGAGCCGTGTCCACGGCCCGGCCCATCACCCCGAACTCGTCGCGGCCGGTGTAGTTGAGCCGTTGGTCGAGGCGGCCGTCGGCCAGCCCGCGGAGTACGCCGACGGTCTGGCCGAGCGGGGTGGCGATGGCGTGGCTCAGGGTCAGCGCCAGCACGACGGTGACCAGCACGGCTACGACGATGAGCACGATGGTGACGATCTGGGCGAGCCTGGCGCTGGCCTGGGCGGCGCCCATCTGCTTCTGCGCGGCGGCGTCCTCGATCTTGGCGAGGTTGTCCAGCGACACGGTGATCTTGGCGGTCAGCGGGTCGATGAAGTTGTTCTTGGCGCTCAGGTAGCCCTGGAAGTTGTTGGCCTTCGCCGCGGGCACCAGCTGCTGGTCCCGGACCTGGCGGTACTCCTTCAGCGCGGCGGCGAAGGCGGCCTTGTCCTTGGCGGCGGCCGGGTTCTCGTTGACGACGTACGCCTTCCAGATGCCGTCGATGTCGGAGTCCATCCGCTGCAGCGCCATCAGGAGATTGCTGACGTCGGCCACCGGCGAGCGCAGGATCAGGCCGTCGGTCTGGTAGGTGGCCTGCTGCATCTTGGCCCGGACCTCGCCGAGGCGCTCGATGGCCTGCATGTTGCCGCGGGTCATCGCCTCGAAGCGCGCGTTGGCGCTGCGCAGCTGGAACAGGCCCATGGCGCCGACCGCGCCGACCAGCAGGCAGAGCACCCCGAAGCTGAGGAACAGCTTGTGCGCGACCTTGAGGTTACGCAGCAGCAGACCGCTCCCGCTCAGGCGGCGCGACGGCGTGGCACGCCGCTTCGCGACGTGCGACTTGCGCGGCGTCGGGGCCTGCGATTTCGCGGGCCGCGGCTCGGCAGCGGACATGGGCGGTCTCCTGACACAGGCGGGGCCGCCCGGGGAACCCCCGGCGACCACCGCCTCAGACGGCGATGACTTACCGTTTTATCGACCGTCGAGCCGGGAATCCGCGGAATTCACAGGAATCAGGGTCAGTCGATGCCCAGGTCTCGCCGCAGCTTCGCCACGTGACCGGTCGCCTTGACGTTGTACAGGGCCCGTTCGATGCGGCCCTGTTCGTCGATCACGAAGGTGGAGCGGATGACCCCGGTGACCGTCTTGCCGTACAACTGCTTCTCACCGTACGCGCCGTAGGCGGTCAGGACGCTCTTGTCCTGATCACCGACCAGCGGGAAGGTGATCGCATCGCGTTCGCGGAACTTCGCGAGCTTCGCCGGAGTGTCCGGGGAGATCCCGACGACCTCGTACCCGGCCCCCTTCAGCGAGGCCAGCGAGTCGCGGAAGTCACACGCCTGCGTGGTGCAGCCGGGGGTCATGGCGGCCGGGTACGCATACAGCACGACCCGGCGGCCTCGCAGGTCCTTGAGGGAGAGGTTGTCGCCGGTGTCCGTGGGCAGCGTGAAGTCGGGCGCGGGGTCGCCGGGCGCCAGGCGGGCGGTCTCAGTCATGCCCCGACCCTAGCGGGGCCCCCGGACCGTCGCCGCAGACCCGCGACACCGGTCACCGCCGTGCCCAGCCCGGCACCGAGCGCCATCAGTACGGCGGCCCGGGCACACCACGCCGGGCCGGGAGCGTCGACGACGGCCTGCCGCCAGACCCCGGCCTGCGCCACCCCGGCGAACAGGGCCAGCGCCGCCCCGCCGAGCGCCAGCGGGAACGCGGCCGGGTGCCCCCGCGAGGCGGTGGCCGGCCCATCCCCAGGCCGGCCCCGGGTGGCGGAGCGCCGGGTCAGCGCCACCGCGCCCGCCAGCACGGCGAGGACCGCGGCGAGCAGGGCGGGCAGCGTACCGGGGGAACCCGCGAATGCCCGGCTCGCCGCGTATCCGAGGGCGACCGCGCCCGCGAGCACCGCGAGCGCCCCCGCGGCCCGGCCGTGCCACCGGCCCGCGGCCGCGACCGCGACCGCCAGCAGCGCCGCGCCCAGCCACCACAGCCAGGTCCGCGGCGGCGGCACCCAGTCGAGGGTGCCCCGGGCGGCGAAGGTACGGGCCCCGGCGCGCAGCGGCACGGACCAGTCGCTGATCCGGTGGGTGTGTGCGGGGTCGGCGAGCGCCGCGGGCGGCGGGCCGTCGCCGAGCCAGCGGGTACGCCGGTCGTGCCAGCGCACGCTCGGCTCCGCGGAGACCCGGGCCCACCGCGGCGTCGCGGCCGGATCGGCGCCGGCCGGCACCGGCGTGTCCCCGGCCAGGGTGCGGTTCAGGTAGGTGGTGGGCGCGTTGAGGTTCTCGTACGTCCCGTCGGGACGCACCTCCAGGTACGGCTCGCCGGAGTAGCCGAGCACCTCCACGGGGTGCCCGGTGTGGTTGACCAGTTCCAGCCGCGCCCCAGCCTCGACGGCCCGTACGGTGAGCCCCTTCTCCGGTGGGGTCACCCCGCTGACCGTGACCCGGTACGCCGTGGCGTCGGGCGCGTCCCCGCCGTGGGCGGACGCGGGCGTGGCCGGCGCGACGAGCGCACCGGCCACGGCGAGGATCAGGCCCAGCCGTTTCACCCCTTGGCCGCGTCGATCGCCTTGGTCACGTCGGCGGTGGTGGGCAGGGCGTTGTTCGGCCCGGTGACCTTCTTACCGGCCACGACGACCGTCGGAGTGCCGGTGTAGCCGCGCGCGGAGAACGTTTCCGTGTTCTTGCCCGCCCACGGCACGTAGGTCTTGTTCTTCACCGCGTCCGAGAACGTGGCATCGGTGAGCCCGACCGAGCGGCCCAGCTCGATCAGCTTGTCGTCGGTGAGCCCGGGCGTGTTCTCCTCGGGCTGGTTGGCGTAGAGCGCGTCGTGGTACTCGACGAACTTGCCGCCCTGGCCGGCCGCGGCCGACGCCCCGGCGGACCGGCTGGAGTACTGGGTGCCCTCCGAGGCCTCGTCCAGGATCGCCACGGGGTGATACCGCAGGGTGATCTCGTTCTTGGCGGCGAGGTCGCGCAGGGCGGCGCTCGACTGCGACTCGAAGACGCGGCAGACCGGGCACATGAAGTCCTCGTACAGGTCGACCACGACCGGTCCCGAGCCGACCGCGAACGCGGACCCGTCGTCGACCGCGGCGGAGGGCACCACCAGCTTGCCCGCGTCGGCGGCCTGCTGGCTGGACGAGACCGCGTAGCCGACCAGCCCGGCCGCGACCAGGAGGAAGACCACGGCGACGCTCGTCCAGATGGTCACCTTGCGGCGCCGCTCGCGGGCCTTCTGCTGCTCCACGACCCGCTTGGCCTTGTTGCGGTCCTTGCCCGCCTTGCTCATCGTTCCCCCATCAGGCTCATCAGTCCCCCATCAGGAGGGCGTCCAGTGAGAATCGGGTACGCGGCCGCCACAGCAGGATCCCGGCCAGCGCGAGAAAGCCGAGGTCGCGCAGGATCTCCCACAGGTAGCCCGGGTCGACACCCTCGGCCAGGTCGCCGCCGCTGCTGAAGCAGCCGCAGTCGATGGCCAGCCCGCGCGCCCACGCGGAGACGATCCCCGCGATGAACACCACCAGCAGGACCGCGGAGATCCCCGCGCTGAGCCGGACAGCCAGGCCGACCAGCAGCAGCAACCCCAGGGCGATCTCCAGGAACGGCTGCGCCGCCCCCACCACCTTCGCCGCCTCGTACGGCATCAGCCGGTACGCGTTCACCGCGCGCCCGGAAGCCGCCAGGTCACCGACCTTCGTGGCGCCCGCGACCAGCCAGACCAGGGCCAGCCCGAACCGGGCCGCGGTGGAGATCCACAGCCAGACGGCGGCCGAGCGGGCGGGTCGGCTGGTGTCCTCCGTGTCCATGTTCACGCCTCATTGGTCTGTCGCGGCAGGCCGTACGGTTCCCCCGGACCGCTGTGAATCGGCTGGCAGTCTCGATCAACCGCCGCCGTCGAGCAAACCGTCGGGGATCCGGCCGGGCCAGGGCCGATGGTCCTCTCAGCTGGCCCGGGCGGCGGCGACCGCGGTCACCAGCTCCTCGCGGGCGCGGGCGACCCGGGAGCGGATCGTGCCGACCGGAACCCCTTCGACGACGGCGGCCTCAGCGTACGACAGGCCCAGGACCTGGGTGAGCACGAACGCGGTCCGGCGTTCCTCGCTCAGTGCGCGCAGCAGATCGGCCGTGCCCAGGCGCAGCGCGGGGTCGGGGTGCGGGGACTCGGTCCAGGCCTGCGCAGCCAGCCGCGCGTCCAGCCGCCGCCGGCGCACGACCGCGCGCAGGTGGTCGGCGCAGGTGCGCCGGGCGATCCCGAGCAGCCACGTCCGGGCGGTGGAGCGGGCCTCGAACGCGGGCAGCGCCTTGAACGCCCGCAGGTACGTCTCCTGCGTCAGGTCGTCCGCGACCCCCGGGTCGACCAGGGCGGCGGCGAAGCGCCACACCTCCGCCTGGGTGGCGCGCACGAAGGCGGCCTGCGCCGCGGCGTCACCGGCGCGGGCGGCAAGGGCGAGGTCGGTGGCGTCGTCGGGGGGCGTCACGGCGGCAATGGTACAAGGCGAAAAAGTCGGTGCCGTCCGGAACCATCCCGGCTTCGCCGACGACTATCCGCCCGTGACTGAGTGCGGACCGGCGACCCGGTGGGCTCGGCGTGCGCCCATCGGGGAGCATGGCCGTCATGACCCGCTCACCTTCGCCGTGCCCGGCCGCGTCATGATCCGTGCTCGTCTCCGTCGGCGCCGGGCTCTCGCGGCCGCCGCGGGCCTGCTGTTCGGCGTGCTCTGCGTCCTGCTCGGCCCGGCCGCCCCGGCCAGTGCGCACGCCGCGCTGGTGGCCAGCGATCCGCAGAACGGCACGATCGTGCCGGACGCCCCCAACCGGGTCACGCTGACCTTCAGCGAGTCCGTCCAGCTGGTCGAGGGCCGCATCCAGGTGCTCGGCCCGGACGGCAAGCGGGCCGACCAGGGCGAGCCGCAGGCCGACGGCGCCACGGTCACGGTCCCGCTGCGTTCCGGCGGGGGCCGCGGCACGTACGTGGTGAGCTACCGGGTCATCTCCGCCGACAGCCATCCGATCGGCGGCAGCCTCAGCTATTCGGTCGCCGAGCCGTCGACCCCGCCGGTCGCCGCGGGCGACGCCGCCAGCAACGACCCGGTGGTGCGCACGCTGATCTCGGTCGGCAAATACCTCGGGTACGCGGGGCTGGTGCTGCTGGTCGGCCCGGTGCTGGTGCTGGCGCTGCTGTGGCCGCACCGGCTGTCGCGGCGCGGCCCGGCCCGGGTGGTGTACACCGGCATCGGCCTGGTGCTCGGCAGCACCCTGCTGGGCCTGTGGCTGCAGGCCCCGTATGCGGCCGGTGCTTCGCTGTTCGGCGTCGGCTTCGGTGACCTCCGCGACGTGCTGGGCAGCACCTTCGGTGCGGTCATGCTGGTGCGTCTCGGGGTGATCTGCGCGGCCGCGGTGCTGCTGCGGCCGCTGCTGCGCACGGGCGGCGAGTCCAAAGCGGATCTGGCTCTGCTCGGGGCGCTCGGGGTGGCCGCGCTGGCCACCTGGCCGTTGAGCGGGCACCCGACGGCCTCCCCGGTCGCCGGGGTCTCGGTGGTGCTGGACGCCATCCATCTGGCGGCCATGGCGGTGTGGCTGGGCGGCCTGCTCATGCTGCTGGCGTTCCTGCTGCCCCAGGCCGACGCGCGGGAACTGAGCGCGATCCTGCCGATCTGGTCCCGGTGGGCGGCCACGGCGGTCAGCGCGCTGCTGCTGGCCGGGGTGGTGCAGGCCCTGATCGAGGTGGCCTCGCTGAGTGGTCTGGTGGACAGCACGTACGGGCGGCTCATCCTGGTGAAGGCGGGCCTCGCCGCGGTGGTGATCGCGGTGGCGGCGGTGGCCCGCACCGTGGTGCGCAAGGGTGGGGTGCCGGAGAGCCCGCGCCCGCTGCGGCGCCTGGTCGCTGTCGAGCTGGGGGTGTCCGCGGTGGTGCTGGCGGTCACCGCGGCCCTGGTGCAGATCCCCCCGCCGCGGACGGCCGAGGCCGCCGAGACCGCCGCCACGAAGAACACCACGGTCAGTCAGACGCTGCGGAACTCCTCGATGTCGTTGCAGGTGGACATCTTCCCCGCGACCGTCGGCAACAACTCCCTGCACCTGTACGCGTACACCCCGGACAACAAGCCGCTGCCGGTGGTGGAGTGGACGGCCACGGCGGCGCTGCCCGCCAAGGGGATCGAGCCGATCGAGGTGCCGCTGCTGCGGATCACGGACTTCCATGCGATCGGCGACGTCGCGCTGCCCGCGGCGGGGGACTGGACGTTCAAGTTCACGCTGCGGACCAGCGACATCGATCAGTCCACGGTGACCATGACCGCGAAGATCTCCTAGCCCGGGGAACCGCCCGGCCGAGCTGTCCCTGACCTGCTCGTCCGGGCAGTTGTCATGCATCCCGGGACCTAAGTGCCTGTTTGCCCTTTTTCCGGCCGTTTTGGTCGTATGGTCTGCGCAGAATGACCGGAAAGGGGACAGGCTGATGCGGGTGATCCGCACGATCCTCGGAATGCTGATGCTGACCGTCGGGCTACCGGCCCTGCTCGGCGGAGCCGTGCTGTGGACGGCGATGCAGCACCGCGACGCGGGCGGCGCGTTCAGTGGCAAGGTCCAGCAGTTGACGACCCCCGGGTACGCCCTGGTTGTCGACGACCTCGGCGCCCTGCTGCGCCACGACGCTCCGTTCACCCGCTCCGGCGGAACCCGGATCCGGGTGACCGCCGCCGCCCCCGACGGCCCCGCGTTCATCGGCATCGCCCCCGCCGCCCAGGTCGGGCAGTACCTCGACGGGGTACCCCGCGCCGCCGTACGCACGTTCGATCTCGCCACCGGCGACCTGCCCGTCGGCATCGAGCAGGTCGACGGCAACCGCGCGCCCAGCAACCGCCCCGGCGAACTGAACATCTGGACCAAGGCCGGCGCGGGCGCCCTCGACTGGTCCGCCCGCGACCTGCGCGACGGCACCTTCAGCCTGGTCATCATGAGCCGCGCGGCCCAGCCGGAGCTGCACCTGCAGCCCACCGCCGAGGTACGCCCCGGGTGGCTGAACTCGAGCACCTGGGCCCTGTTCATCCTCGGCAGCCTGCTCACTCTCGGTGGCCTGATCACGCTGGCCTGGCCGGCCCGCCGCCGCGAACTGGTGTACGTCGTGGAGCCCAGCCAGGTGCCGGAGCTGATGAAGCGGATCGGCGCGCCGCTGCCCCTGCCACGCTCCGGCGGCGGCCGCCATGCCGCAGCCACCCGGCCCCGTACGCTCGCCGACGCCCTGGCCAAGGGGGGCCTGTCGTTGCCGCAGCTCAGCTGGCCACCGGTGCGCCCGCTGCAGAAGTCCCGTGCCGGCGGGGCCTCCTCGTTGGACGCCGCCGCGCCCTCCACGGGCGACGCGCAGCCCACGCCGGGCCCCGTCGCCGCACCGACCACGCCCGCCGAAGCGGCCGGTGACCCGGTCGCCGTACCGGTGGGTGAGAAGGATGGTGCGAACGCCGGGCCGGAGACAGCCGGCTCCCCGTCCTCCACGTCGTCCGCGGGTCCCGCCGCCGCCGAGGCCGGTGCCGTCGCATCCGTGCGGGGTGCGGTGACCTCCGGTTCCGGCGTCGGCCCGATCGTGCTCCCGGTGCGGTCCGGCCCGGCGGGTGTCGACGGGGGAGCAGAGCGCAAAGCGCCGGGCGAGCAGATCGGCCGGATCGGCGGCGCGACGCCTTCGTCCGAACCCCTGCTCGGCCGGGCCGGGCAGCGTCCCATCCGGCGACGCGGTACGCCGGCCGACGACACTCCGGTCTTCGAGGCGTCCGCCGTCGGTGCCTGGGTGGCCGAAACGGCCGCCGCCCGTGCCCGCGAGACCGAGGCGCGTGCGGCGGCTGCCCTGGCCGCCGCGGCGTCGCGCGAAGCCGAGGCCGCGGGCGAGCCGGCCACCGCGGGCGACTCGCCGGACGGCGAAGCCCGGAAGCAGAGTGCTGACCACCCGGCGGCCAGTCGGCCGGGGGTGGCCTCGTCGGAGAGCCCCGAGTCGGTGCCCGCCCAATCGGTGCCCGGCCAGTCGGTGCCCGGCCAGTCGGCGGTGGCCCGGCCGAAGGCCGCCCCGGCGGCGGAGCCTGCCGCAGGCCAGCAGGCCGCGCGCCGGTTCGGCGCTTCGTCACCCGCGGCATCGTCGCCGAGCGACAAGCCGCCGACCCGGCTCGGATACCTCACGGGCTCACGGGCCACGGACTGGGCCGCCACCGGCCTGACCCGCGCAGATCGGCCGACGCGGGGCACCGGGCCGGGATCCACCGGTACGCCGGTCGTGCCGGGGCGCGGTGCCGGGTCCGGGTCGGCTGGTAAGCCGCTCGTGCCGGGGCGTGCGGCTGGATTGACAGGGTCGACTGCGCCCGCGCCCGGGACCGGGGCTGGCCCGTCCGGCGACCCGGCCACACCGGCAGGTGGTGCCGCGACCGGTCCGGCGGGTGCGTCGGTGCGCGGTGGCGAAACCGGTTCGACGACGACGCCGACCGAGCGGACAGGATCCGCCGTGAAGGCCGATGCCGGTGCGAAGCCCGCGACGGCCGGTCCGGTGGGCGCGAAGCCCGATGCGGCACCCAAAGCCGCGTCGGCGAACACCACCCCGGCAGTCCGTCCGGCGCGCCGCACCGAACCCGCCGCTGTGGACACCGGCGCCAAACGTACGCCCAAGAAGGAGCCGGACACGGCCTCATCGCCGGAGACCGGAAAGGACGGCGCCCCGCCGGTGCCCAGCCAGGTGGCGCCGGTGGCGGGTGTCCCGAGTGCCGGTGGAGCCGCCGCTGGCAGCGCTTCAGCCGCCAAGGGCTCCCCGCCCGACCCGGCTGCACTGAGGGTGCGCCCGGCGACCGGCAGCTCAGCGTCGACCAGCTCAGCGTCGACCAGCTCAGCGTCGACCAGCTCAGCGTCGACCAGCTCAGCGTCGACCAGCTCAGCGTCGACCAGCTCAGCGTCGACCAGGAAGGCCGACGCGACGTCCGGTGCTCCGGCCGAGCAGCCTGCAGGGGCGAAGACCGCGACACGGGCCACCGTACGTCCGGCAGCCTCCGCGCGGGCGACGGCCGCGCCCGCCGCCCCGGAGGCCGGGCCCATGGTGCGCGGTGCCACCACAGCGTCGGCGGCCAATCCGCCGGCCGCCATCTCGCCGGCCGCCACCCCGTCGGCCGCCGCCCCGCCGACCGCACCGCGGCAGGCAGGGAGCGGTGCGCCGGGAACTCCGGTTCCCGCCGGTCCGGTGCCGAGTGCCCGCCCGGCCGTCCCCGGTCCCGCCCAGCCGCGGACGCCGCCCGCGGCCGACGCGCCCGTTGCCGTCACGGCTGGCACGGCATCGGCCAAGGCGGCATCGGGCGGCTCTCCTGCGGCTGGTGCCGCGTCCGTCAAGGCGGCGTCTGACGGGTCTCCGGCGGCTGGGCTGACCGGCGCGCGGAAGTCCCCATCGATCGGGGTCGGTGGGCAACGCTCCGGTGGCACCCGCACGGGAGCGGGCCGCAAGACCGAATCCGGCAGTTCGGCTGGGCGGGAGCCGACCGGTAAGGCCGCTGTGGAGAAGGCAGACGAGGGCCCGACCAGGCTCACTGGGGGTGCCGCCAAGCCCTCGTCTCCGACGAACTATGCGGAGGAGGCGGCGAAGCTGCTGGCCGGCGGGACTTCCGCCCGTCGCAAGCGGGGCGCGTCCGACGAGGATGCCCCGCAGCCGACCGCCAAGCCGGTCGCGCGGGGGACGGCCAAACGCCCGCCGAAGGAGTGACCGGACTCCACGTCCGCACGGAGGGCCGCCCAACCGGGTGGCCCTCCGCGTCGTCGGCTGGCGGTGCTCCACGAGGTAGCGGCGCGGTGAGCGGCGGGCCGGTGGCGTGGCTCGCGTTGCTTCGACGGGTCGGGACCGCGCCGGGTGGCGCTGACGGTGCCCGCCGTACCTGAATGGGCCCTCCGCGCTGCCGACGTGGAGGGCCCATTACCGGGGGAACGGAGTAACCGAAGGGGGTTTCGTCCGTTAAGCACAGTTTAGCCAAGGCGAGGTACCGCTGGGAAGGTATCGCCCAAAATCGGGCATAACAAACTGTACGTCCCCGACAGGCGGGTATGGCCGACGGCGCAGCGCGTTGACCGGCCGACGCGTAGGCTGTCCGCGTGGCGGATCTTCTGGTGTGGATCGATTGTGAGATGACGGGTCTCGACCTCGGCAAAGACGCGTTGATCGAGGTGGCCGCGCTGGTTACCGACCCTGATCTCAACGTGCTCGGCGAGGGTGTTGACCTGGTGATTCACGCCGACGACGCGGCACTCGACGCCATGCCCGAGGTCGTCCGCGACATGCATGCCAAGTCCGGCCTGACGGAAGAGGTGCGCCGCTCCGCGATCACGATGGCGGAGGCGGAGGACGCCGTCCTGACGTACGTGCGTGAGTTCGTGCCCTCTCCCCGCACCGCGCCCCTGTGCGGCAACTCGATCGCGACGGACCGGGGCTTCCTGGCGCGCGACATGCCGACCCTCGATGCGTACCTGCATTACCGGATGATCGATGTCTCCTCGATCAAGGAGCTGTGCCGCCGCTGGTACCCGCGCGTGTACTTCGGTCAGCCCACCAAGGGCCTCGCTCACCGCGCTCTGGCGGACATCCGGGAGAGCATCCGCGAGCTCGAGTACTACCGCCGTACGGTGTTCGTTCCCCCACCCGGACCGGATGTGGAGACGGCCCGGGCGATCGCGGCCGAGCTGTAGCCGGATACGCCCGTCGGACCCGTGTCGAGCACTCGGCGAGCCACGCCGGGAACCCACTCGACGGGCGTCCGGTGCGTGTGGCTATGATTGTCCGGCGCGCGCCGCGGTGAATGCCGCTGCACGGGGCATGGTGGTCGTAGCTCAGCTGGTAGAGCACCGGGTTGTGGTCCCGGATGTCGCGGGTTCGAGCCCCGTCGATCACCCCACCTGGTCACATGTGACTGCGAATCAGGCCCGGTCCCAGACCGGGCCTGATTGCTGTCCCGGTGCCCTTATCCGGCGGTCTCCAGGCCCGAGTCGATGCACACCGCGGACATCTCGGCGCCCGCCGCGCTGACCGCCGCCACCGCGTCGGGCTCGTTCTCGGTGCCGTGTGCCGCCACCGCGGCGGCGTACGCCTCCCCGAGCCTGCGCGCCGCGTCGGCGACCGGGGCGTCCGCGGTCCTGCTGGTCGCCACGATGTCGTCGACGACGCCGGGCTCCATCAGGGTGCCGTCCGCGATCGCCCGGGTCAGCTTGGTGCAGGTGATCGTGCCTGGCGGGTCGTCGACGGCCGCGCTGGCGCTGGATGGCGCCGGCGTGGTGGCCGGCGGCGGCGACCCGCCGCCGCAGCCGGCCAGCAGGAGCGCGAACAGCGCGACAGCGCCGAGTGACCGCGACATCAACCCAGCGTAGGTGCACCCGGGGCGCCGCGGCCGGAACGCCGCGGGCCCCGGCCGTGTGACGACCGGGGCCCGCGAGGTGCCGTGGATCAGGACAGCGCGCTGCCCTTCTTGTACTGGTCCCAGCTCATGTTCCAGTCGGTCCAGCCGTTGCCGTTCTTCAGCGGGCTCCCCGTGCCGCTGACCGTGACGGGGTCGCCCATCATCGTGCGGTCGAAGAGCCACTTGGCCATCTTCTCGCTGACGTTGACGCAGCCGTGCGAGACGTTCGTCCGGCCCTGCACGCCCTCGGACCACTTCGCCGCGTGGATGAACTGCCCGCTCCACGTGATCCGCTGCGCGAAGTCGATGTCGGTGCGGTAGCCCTTCTCCGGGCCCAGCTCGGCCATCGTGTCGAAGACGGTGTGCTCCTTCTTCTCCATGACGACCATCGTGCCGCTCGAGGACGGGGTGCTCGGCTTGCCGAGGCTCACCGGGATGGTGTTGATGACCTTGCCGTCCTGGCGGACCGTCATCTGCTTCGACTTGTTCTGGACCGTCATGACGAAACTCCGGCCGATCTTGAGATCGACGCCCAGGTCGGAGCGGCCGTACCAGCCGTCGCCCATCGGGAGGCCCGCAAGCTGGACCCGGTAGGAGACCTTGCTGTACGGCTTCCAGTACGTCTTGGGCCGGTAGTGGATCTCCGTGGGGCTGATCCAGTGCCAGGTGCCTTCCTGCTCCGGCTCCGCCTTGACGGTCATCCGCTTCTCGACGTCGCCGCGGACGTTCTCCGGCACGGAACGGCCGAAGCGCACGATCAGCGGCATGCCCACGCCGACGACCTGCCCGTCGCCGAGGAAGCTGGAGACCCGCACCTGCTTCGACGGCTTCGCCATGGTCTTGAACGTGGCCGTCGTGGTGCCGGACTTGCCCTCGGTCGCAGTGCCGGTCACGGTCACCGTGTACGTGGTGTCGTAGTTCAGCGCCTTGGCCGGGTGGAAGACCTTCGCGTCCTTGTCCAGCTCGCCCTTGACCGCGCCGCCGTCGGAATCCTTGACCTCGACCGAGGTGTTCGCCGGGTCCTCGCTGTCGTACTTGATGTCCGTGATCGCCACGACGTCCTTGGCGTCGGGCGCCGGTGTGGTGACCGCCACGGTGCTCTGGGTCGGGGCCGGGGACGGGGACTGGGCGTTGCCGCCGCCGCCCTGCGAGCCGTTCTGCCAGGAGGGTGACTTGTCGCCGCTGCATCCCGCGCTCAGGAGAACGACACCGGCCGCCAACGCGGCCGCAGCTGCCCGCCATGGCCGCCGGGCGGCGCGGGCGGCCGGGCGGGCTGTATTCATGCCCGTCGACCTAACTCGACTCGTACCCATGTTCTCCCCACCCGTGATGTCGTCCGGCGCCCATCTTCTCTCATGAATGCCGGGTCACCAATCCCGGATTCGTGCCGTGGTGGGGCCGTCCGAGGGCGCAAATCGGCCGCGACCACCCATTCGGCCGCTCGGCCGCTGATCTGTGCCCCGCGCGGGGAGGATCAGGTCACCGAAGATTCGCGGGGACCGGAAGCGCGCTGCCCTTGATGAAGTTTTCCCAGCTCAGGTCCCATGCCGTCCAGCCGTTGCCCTGGATCAGCTTGTCGCCCGTGCCACGCACCGTGATCGGATCGCCGATCAGCGTGTGATCGAACAGCCACCGGGCGTTCGAGGGGGAAACATTGACACAACCGTGCGAAACGTTTCGGTGACCTTGCGCACCCACCGACCAGGAAGCCGAGTGGACGTACTGTCCGCTCCAGGTCAGTCGCTGCGCGTAGTCGATGGTCATCTTGTAGCCGTTCGCGCCGTCGGTGTCCGTCGTGTCGAACACCGTCGACGTCTGCTTGTCCATCACGACCATCGTGCCGCTCGAGGACGGGGTGCTCGGCTTGCCCAGGCTCACCAGCACGGTCCGGACGACCTTGCCGTCCTGCAGCACCGTCATCTTCTTGGTCTTGTTCTCGACCTTCATGACGAAGTTGCGGCCGATCTTCGCGGTGGCGGCCCGGTCCTGGCTGCCGTAGCGCCCGCCGCCGGTCGGCAGGCCGCCCACCGCGAGACGCACCTTGAGCTGGGTGCCGGGCTGCCAGAACTGCGGCGCCCGGTAATAGGCCTGGGTGCCGCTCGAGGTCCACGACCAGGCGCCGGGCTGCGGCGGGTCGGTCTGCACGAACATGCGCTTCTGTACGGCGGCCCGGTCCTTCTTCTTGATGCCGGGGTTGAACTCGGCCACCACCGGCATCGCCACCCCGTACGTGTGGTCGTCGAAGAGGTACAGCCCCGTGCCCGTGCGGCGGGCCGGCTCGGCCATCGTGGTGAAGGTGGTCGTCGCGGTCGTCGTGGCGCCGCCCGGGTCGGCGGCGGTGACCGTCGCCGCGTACCGCTGCCTGTGCTTGAGAGGCTTCGCGGGTACCCAGGCCGAGCCGTCCTCGCGCAGCGTGCCCGGGATCGACCCGCCCTTGGCGTCGCGCAGCGTGACCGTCTTGACCGTGCCGCCGGCGAGCTTGAGCCCGATCTCGGTGCTGATGGGCAGGTCCTTCGTGCCCTTCGCCGGCGTGATGGCGAGCTCGAGCGGAACGGTGGCCGCCACGGGCTGCGGCACGGTCGTGGGGGGTGCGCTCGATGCCTGCGGGTCGCGCGCGGCCTCCGCGCCCCCCGTGCATGCGGTCAGGGCGAGGACCGCCACGACCCCGACCGCGACCAGCGAGCGCTGCCTGCCACCCATGTCATCCCCGTTCTCGACCTTGCGCGGACATCCTGCCTCATCCATGCAAGATGTGGGGGCCGGTTGTGGATGACGGGCCGAGGCGATCATGCGGGGATACCCGTTGGAGTGGGGGTTCGGCCCCGTGCTATCGTTTCCGTCGTTGTCAGCGAGCGCCGCTAGCTCAACTGGCAGAGCAGCGGACTCTTAATCCGCGGGTTGTAGGTTCAAGTCCTACGCGGCGCACAGTTGATCAAGGCTCTGATCAGGCATTTTGTGCTTGATCGGAGCTTTTTTCATGTCCCTTGTGGACGTTTGCGTGATCCGTGCGTGATCTATAGATACTGATACGCCCCGACAGGGGGCGGCATCCTGCTGAGCAACAGGACGCTCAGCAGAGCCAACCGACGGTCGCACCCGCTACTCCTGCACAGAAGCGCAGCACCATCACGTCCGTGATCGAGTCCACCACCAGCGCCGCCGCGTACATCGCAGTGCGCGCCAGGCACACGCTCGGCGATCACCCGATCGAGTCCGATTGACGCCGGCGCCAAAGGCCGCCGGGGCCGACGAGCTGCTCGCGCTCGGCGAGGGCGGGGGCCGGCTTCGCCCGGCACGTCTGGTCGTACGACACTGTCGTCGAGTTCGGCTGGCGAGCCGGGCGCGGCACCTCGGTTCCGCGCGACAGCAGCCCGCCAGCGCCACGCGGACACTGCGCATGATCCGCGGGTCAGAACTTAGCGGCGACCCATGCCGCCCTGGTCAGATTCCGCAGCCTTCGCTGTGGGCTTCGGCCAAGTTGGCGGTCCGCTTGGGCGCCGCACGGATCGCCGACATATGGCGCTGATGCGCCGGGGGCGTCTCGGTACCCACATCCGCGATATCGGCATTCATCCATCAATTGTGTCACACCACGACCGGTATTTCGCCTGGTAGTGACCGTGCCAGCCGCTCCGGGCAGTCACGCCGGCCACCGGCGACGGTCCCGCAGTTGCTGGTCGAGCTTGTGGTGCCACGCCTGGCGGTGGGGGTCGTCGTGTCCATCGGCGCCGAGTGCCACGACTGGATCTGTCACCTGGTAAGTGACCCGGTAGGCCAGCAGCGAGGTAGCCAGCTCGATCCACGCGGCGACGTCTTCGGCGAGCGGCTGGTGGCCTAGGACCAGCGTAAGCCAGGGCGGTAGCAGCGCGCCCTCGGCCACCGCCGTGTCGAGCCGGGCGCGCAGCACATCCCGCAGCCGGGCCCTGGCGGCTTCGCCGGTCATGACCTGTGGCCCGTGGACTTCCCGGTGCTTGTCGTCCAGGTTCAAAGCGCGGCGGGCGTCGTCGGCGGCCTGTCGCGTCGCGGGCAGCCGTCCTCGGTAGCCGGTCAGGCGCTTGGCCGCCGCCCGGTACGCGTCGCCTGCTTCGCGGTACTCGATGCTGCCCCGTGGTCTGTTCGCGAGCGTGGCGCTGAGCTGCAGCGCGAGCGCGGTGTCCTGCTCGATGTTGCGCTCCAGCTCGCCCAGTTGGTCGATGCGCGACTGGTGCGCCATCCGAACGGGCTGGCTCAGTAGCACCGCTGCGGACTGCTGCCCTCGGCGGGCGCGGTCGGCCAGCTGCCGCAGATTGTCGTCGACCGCGTCGAGCGGCGCCGCGGCGATGTCGTGCTCGGCGCGCAGCCGTCGTTCCATCCACCCGACGGTCGCGGCTAACGCCTTCACGGTCGCTGCGATCCGGGCGATGTCGTCGTCGATGCCTTCCTGGAGGTCGTCGTGCGCCTCCCGCAGTTCCTGCTGGACGGTTTCCAGCGCGTCGACCCGGTTGTCGACCTCGTCGACGCTGGTGTCGAGGTCACGGTGCCGGTCCTGCAGCTCGTCGAGGTCGGAGGCGATCGAGGACACCCGCTGCTGCAACCGTTGCAGGGTCTGCTCCAGCTGGGAGCCGTCGTAGGCGGTGTAGGTCACTGCGCCTCCTCGGTCTCGGTTTGCCCGCCCAACCAGAACCCGGCCGTCAACCCCAGGAGCGGAATCAGGGCCAGCAGCCAGAACGCCGACAGCAGCCCGGCGGTGACCACGACCACGAAGGCGGCGGCCAACGCGACGATGACCGCGCCGACGGCCCGGCCTCGGTGCCCGTTGGTCGGTTCCTGCCCCTCCAATCCGGCTATCAGGCCGGCGATGCCGGCCACCGGCAGCACCGCGATCAGATACCACCAGCTGAGGTGGTGCTGCAGCATCCGCGCGATCTGGATCAGCATCATCATCACCACCGCGATCCCGGCCGCGGCGTACACGATGATGCTGCTGAGCCGGCGCCGCCGTTCCTCACGCATCCGGGGCAGCTGGGCCTCGAAGTCCAGCAGTGCCTTCGTCGCGGCGAAGACCGCTCCCCGTTGCGTACCGCCGTCATCACCGGCCGCCGCCAGCTCCTCATGCCGCTGCTTCAATACCTGCTGCAGCCGCACGGCTTCGGCCGCATCCGCCTGATCCGCCTTACCCACTGCCGATCCACCCCGCTCACACGTCGTGGTGGGACTATCTCGCTAATGGTGTTTCCGGCGGTCTTCAGTAGGTCTCAGCGGCCGGGAAGCGATCGCTGAAGGTGATGGCGAAGGCGTTCAGGGCGGGTTTCCAGCGCATCGTCCATCGGGTTCGGCCGGTCCCGGTCGGGTCCAGGGACCGGGTCACGAGATACAGGCACTTTAGCGCTGCCTGTTCGTTCGGGAAGTGGCCGCGGGCTTTGATCGCCCGCCGGTAGCGGGCGTTCAACGACTCGATCGCGTTCGTGCTGCACAGCACCTGCCGGATCTCCACGTCATAGTCGAGGAAGGGGATGAACTCCGACCAGGCGTTGTCCCACAACCGGATCACCGCCGGATACCGGCCGCCCCACTTCTCGGCGAGGTCGTCGAAGGCCGCCCGTGCGGCAGTAGCGTTGACCGCCGTGTAGATCGGCTTGACGTCGCGTTTCAGCTCGTCCCAGTACTTGCGGGAGGTCAGCCGGAACGTGTTGCGGATCAGATGAATGATGCAGGTCTGCACCACCGTGCCCGGCCACACGTTCGTAACCACCTCCGGCAGCCCCTTGAGCCCGTCGCAGACCAGGAAGAACACGTCCTTGACACCCCGGTTACGCAGGTCGGTCAGCACGCTCATCCAGAACTTCGCGCCCTCGCCACCGGTGCCGGCCCACAGGCCGAGGATGTCCTTGTCCCCGTCGAGAGTGACCCCGATCGCGGCGTAGAACGGCCGGTTCGCGACCTGACCATCGCGGACCTTGACCACGATGGCGTCGATGAACACCGCCGCGTAGATCGCATCCAGGGGCCGGTGCGACCAGTCGGTCATCTCCTCGATGACCTTGTCGGTGATCCGGGAGATCGTCTCCTTCGACACCGACGCCCCGTAGATCTCGGCGAAATGGGCACTGATCTCGCCGGTGGTCAAACCTTTCGCGTACAGCGACAACACGACCTCGTCGACGCCGGACAACCGGCGCTGCCGCTTCTTGACGATCTGCGGCTCGAACGTGCCCGCCCGGTCGCGGGGCACGTCGATCGCGACATGGCCGGTGGCCTCGGTCAGCACGGTCTTGGACCGGGTGCCGTTGCGGATGTTGCCCGACCCCGCACCGGCCGGGTCGTGCTTCTCGTAGCCCAGGTGCTCGGTCATCTCCTCGTTCAACGCGGTCTCGAGCACCGTCTTGGTCAGCTGCTTGAGTAGCCCGTCTGGCCCGGTCAGCGCCAGGCCCTGTTCCTTGGCCAGCCGTACCAGCTCCGCGGCGGCCTGTTCCTCCGCCGACGGCTCGGGCCTCTTCTTCCGTGGGGTCACATCGTTCAGTGTCGCGGTCATCACGGCACCCTCCTCGCCGGGCTACGCCCGGCGGGTCAGGCCGAAAACACCGTTAGATCCAGTGTCAACCTTGGACTGTCTGGCGGGCTCGCTCCACCTGTTTGTTGCCTTCGTGGCTGTTGTAGGTTCTGCGGCCCGCCAGACCTCAAGGACCGGCCGGTATGGCTTGAGAGGAGCGTGTCAGCGCCCGACTGGGACATGCCTACCGACCGGCCCGCGCCCCTCGGTCAAGGAGACGCACTTCCATGGTGGTCATCGGCATCGACGCGCACAAGCGCACCCACACCGCCGTCATCATCGACGGCAACGGCCGGCAAGTCGCGGTCAAGACCTGCGGATCAACCAGCAAAGATCACCTCACGCTGCTGCGGTGGGCGGCCAGGCACGACCCCGACCGCGTCTGGGCTCTCGAGGACTGCCGCAACATGACCCGCCGCCTCGAACGCGACCTACTCGCCGCTGGCGAACGCATCGTCCGTGTCCCGCCCAAGCTCATGGCACACGCCCGCGATGCCGCCCGCACCTACGGCAAGTCCGACCCAATCGACGCCCTGGCCGTCGCCCGCGCCGCGCTCCGCGAGGACGGACTACCCGTCGCCCACCTCGACGGACCCGACCGCGAGATCCGCCTGCTCGTCGACCACCGCGAAGACCTGATCGCCGAACGCACCCGCGCCGTCAACCGCCTCCGCTGGCACCTGCACGAACTCGACCCCGAGTGGGATCCGCCTGCCCGGTCACTGGACCGGGCCAGCAACCTCAACCGAGTCCTTCACCGGCTGACGACCCTGCCCGGCACCGTTGCCCGGCTCGCCGCCGCGCTCGTCGAGCGATGCCGGCAGCTGACCGACGAGATCAACGCCCTCGGGGCGGAGATCAGCAAACTCGCCCAGCAACTGGCACCCACACTGATCGCACTACCTGGCTGCGCTGCGTTGACCGCCGCGAAGATCCTCGGCGAAACCGCTGGTATCGCGCGCTTCCGGTCCGCGTCGGCCTACGCCCGCCACAACGGCACCGCCCCGCTTCCTGTCTGGTCGTCCAACCGTTCCCGGCACAGGCTCAGCCGCACCGGGAACCGCCAGCTCAACGCCGCCCTGCACCGCATCGCGATGACCCAGGCCCGCTGCCACCTGCCAGCACAAGAGCTGATCGCCCGCCGCAAAGCCGGCGGCGACGGCGGCATGGAAGCCCTTCGCGTGCTGAAACGACGCCTCTCCGACGTCATCTACCAAGCGCTACGCGCCGATACGGCTGCTTGACAGAGGAGCAATCCACAGTCCCGTCGTGGTCGAACGACTACAAAACGACGGATGTCACTGTACTGGGAGGGTCCGACACTCTGAACCACGAAACGCTGACGGCGACTGGCAACTCATTCGCCAACCTGCAGGTCATCATGCGTCGGTTGTTGTCGATGCGCGTGGATGGTCTTCTGCAGGACGGAGACATCGACGCCGTTGGTGGTCAGGATCCCGTTGCCGACGAACCACCGACAGGTATGGATGAGTCCGTCGATCGAGTTGACCCAGTCCTGCTCAGCGTTGGCGTCAACGATCTCGGTCCGGGTCGGGTCGTCGGTCCGCCCAAGCCAATGCAAGGTAGACACAGCCCCCTGCCGAAGCTGCACTCGCAGCTGGTCGTTGGTGGGCTCGGTGGTGCCGATCATGTGCATGATCCGCTCAGCGAATCCCCGGCTCCAGCTGTCGATCTCGTCGAATGGCGGCCGCTTGAACAGCAGCATGTCGAGTTCGGCATCGGATTTCGGTACAGGCATCATCGCCGTCCGCCTTCGTCATGTGGCGGCTGGTCGGCCGCTGCACATCTGGTCGCAATGCGGCGGGGTCACGCCTGATCGGTACCACGTCCGGTAGTGGCACCGTCAGGTCCTGGCTCGGCCCTGTCAACGGCGTGCTGTCCTGCGACCGCAGACCCCAACCCAGCGAACCAATCCACGAAGAGGCAATCGCCTTGGCCTGCACCAAGTAGTTGGCAGGGCGCCTTGCGACGCCGGGACGATTGGTAAGGATCAGTGTCCTTTTGCCAACGAGGTTTGTCCGTGCCAGTGAAGAACGTGCGACGTGGGGTTCTTGCCAGTGAACTCTGTCCGTGGCGGTGCGCGGCCGAGGCTCGTTCGGGGCGGGGCGAGGCGGGGCGGGGTGGTGTTGGGGTTGATCGGGTTCAATACTGTCCTGGCGTGACGGTTGCAAGCAAGGAGAGCCCAGCCTCCCGGGCACACGAACGTGGTTTGATGGCGCTGATCCTCGGCTTCTTCGCCGCTAGCTGGTTCGGCTGGGCGCAGGCGACGCCCACAGGGTTCAAGTCGTGGCTTGCTGGCGGGGCTGTCTTGTCGCTGCTGATCTGCGCCGCCGGGTTGGTGCTGGTGGTCCGCAACAAGCCGTCGCGGCGGCTGGACCCGTCAACCAATCGCCGCTACGGGATCATCGTGGGCATCGAGTTCACCCTCTGTGGTGCGGGGTCGGCCGTGCTGGGCGTCGCCGGCCTCGCTCAATTCATTCCTGCCCTGGTGGCTGCAGTGGTGGGGCTGCATTTCATCCCACTCGCGCCGGTGCTGCACGATCCGCCGCTTGTGCCGCTCGGTGTCGCGGTGACCGCAGTCGCGGTGGCCGCAGCGATCGGTGAGCCGACTGCCGGCATCGCGCCGAGCACGATCGCCGGTAGTGGCACCGGCACAGCTCTGCTGGTGTATGCGGCAGCCGCGCTGATCCGGGCCTGGGTTGGGCGCGCACCGATCGCGTGATGTGTCAAGCCGTCAACCCCTTGCTCGGGGCGGCTCAGCCGGCGTCCGTGGTGGTCGAGCCCTCGGTGCTCGCTCGTTCCCGCAGCGGCACAAACCCTCACCGGGGAAGTGTTTGCTGGCACGCGGACACACTTCGATGGCAAAGGACAATCAGGACTGCGGGCTCGGCAACGTCGGACTGGTTCTGACGGCCTGTGTTGGCTCCACTCGGACGGCTTAAGGTTCTAGCGGTCGTCGCGGGGACACCCCTGCCCAGCGGTTCAGCCGACTGCTCGCCGAGGCCGCATGGTCAGGTAGCTGAGGATGGTGATTGCGGCGGCGAGGGTTTCCGAGACTCGAAGTCACCCGGCCGAGGAGCTGATCGATAGATTTCCAGAGAATCTTCGATAAAAGCATTTGCAGTTATCCGTCCACCTTGCAATTTGCTTCCGGCGACAGCCAGATCACCAGCGGGTTGGCCGCAGCGCTGGTTGCGGCCTGAAGACCTGCGGACGGGGACGTCTGGAACGCGGACACAGTCACCCTGTCCACCAGGCCGGTCGGGCGAATCGCGGTCACGATCGCGTCGCAAAGGCTCAGCCGGTCGTCTTGGGTGGTGGTGTCCGTCCAGACACCCACCTGGATGACGGTGCCGTTCCAGGACCGCGACGAGACATCTTTGCCGAATTCCGCCTCGTTGAGGATGTCCTCCAACATCGAGACGCGGCCCGCTGCGCTGAGCTCCGGCGACGTTCCGTCTGACGGTTTAGGGGACACGGCGGCACACGACGTGGTCCCTGTGCACGGAGACTCCGATTCGCCCGCCGTGCACCCGCCAAGCACGCCAGCGGCGAGACCTGCAGATGCCAAGACGGCATACGGCAACTTCATGATCGGCTTCCTTCGCGGCGAGTAGCAGTGGCCAGCACCGTCTGTGCGCGGCTTGGCGCACCAACATCGTGCAGCGCGTCTGTCAGGTCCGCTAATAAAACGCCGCATCCTGAGGTCTAGAGCTGCGAAGAGTACAACGCAGGCATCTGCTCAGGTCCACGACCAGCTCGAGGACCCGCTGTCCCCGCGCCCATGCCGCAACCCGCGCGGGCTCGGTAATGGCGAATCCAACCGCAGTCCGGCCGCCGACCGCATAGCTGAACTGGGAGCCATTGAGGCCCCAGAAGACGCTGAGCGCCGGGCCGCGTGCACAGAACGGACGGAGCACCTCGATTCGCGACCCCTCGAAGCCGTTCGGTTCGACGGCGACCTGCCAGTCGCCGACGCCGCGCACGAGGACGGTTTTCGGGACGGCGCTGTAGTGGTAACCGGACAGCGCGGCTTCGCTCTCCTCGATCGTCATCACCGAAACGTGCGCCGGGTCGCCACCGAACGCCGAGATCACCGTGTCGGCGTCACCTTTGGCGAAAGTCACGCAGGCTGCCTCGCCCAGGTGCCACACCAATTCGCGGCCGCGGGCGACCGCCTCATCGCTCACGCCCTGACGATATCGGCAGGTGCGGAATGTCCGCCGGGAAACCACGTCAGGGAGGGCGGGAGCAGGAGATCCTTGCGGCTTGCCGGGCCTAACCGGCACTCAAGATTGCTTAACTGGTGCCCGCCTGCCGAGTTGCCCCCAGGTCTCGCAGGGCAGCGTGCGGCCGCGAGCTGTGTGCGCAGGTCGGTCACCTCCTGGAAAGGTCGCGGTTGCGTTGATGTGCCGCTTCCGGGCGCGCGGCGACGCCGACGCCATCCCTCTCGCGGTGCGCTACGACCCGGCCGAGAAGACCCACGGCCCGGCGCTGCCGCACCTGTTCGCCCGCCGCGTCGACGCCCGCCAAGAGGTCCTGTCCGCGCACTACGTGCGCACCGTGCTCATCGCCACGGGCGACCGGCCTCCGCGACGGCGACGCCCCGATCACGTTCACGCCGCACGACTTCCGGCGGCTGTTCACGACCGAAGCTGTCGGCGCCGGCCTGCCGCTGCACATCGCCTCCGCCCTGCTCGGCCACCTCGACCTCGACACCACCCGTGGCTACACCGCCGTGTTCCCCGACGAGGTGATCACCCGGCACCAGCAGTTCATCACCCCTCGCCGGGCGCTGCGCGACGCCGCCGAATACCGCGAGGTCACCGCGGACGAGTGGGCCGCGTTCGAGAAGCACTTCCAGCTACGCCGGGTCGCCCTCGGCGACTGCTTTCGCCCCTACGGCACCCCATGCGTACACGAGCACGCCTGTATCCGCTGCCCACAGCTGCGCCTGGACCCCGCCCAGACGCCGCTGCTGGACTCGATCGAGGCCAACACCCACGCACGGATCCGCGAGGCCGAAGGCAAGCAATGGCTCGGCGAGGCTGCCGCGCTGCGAGAGACACTGCACCACATCGGCCGCAAGCGCCTCCAGCTCGGTGCCCCCACATCGCCTACCTGACAGGGTCGACTAGGTGGGCGTGAATGTCGGTCCCGTTTCTCCGTCGGACGGAGTTCCGGGCTCGCGGACTATTGGTCGCGGCGTTGCACGCTAATGATGGCGACGAGGATCGACGTCGCGGTCCAGGCGGCGTAGACGGTCCACGCCCCCCCCGACGGTCCACGGGTAGTGCGACAGGGTGGCCGGTCCCGAGCCCGGTTCGAGTTCGGTGAGCCGACCCCAGGCCACTCGCGGCATGGTGTGGGCGAACACGGCGGCCCAGTATTTGTCGTCATTCAGCGCCATCGGCAGGATCACCAGGCCAAGCGTTGCGGTGACGAGCGTGGCGGCGGTGGTCCGGATCAGCGCCCCGAGCCCCATGCCAATGAGCGCCGACAGCGGCGCTAGCAGGGCCGACCCGGCGACAAGTCGCAGTGCGCCGGGCTCACCGATGGAGATTCCGGCGTGCCGCCCCGACAGGATCGCCTGGGTGGCCCAGAACGACAGGCTTGCGACTAGGACGCCGAACACGGTCGTCACGAACCCGATCACGACGATCTTGGCGGTCATGACAGCGCCGCGAGACGGCACCGCAGCAAAGGTGGTGCGGTTCAGTCCGCTGGTGTACTCGCCGACGATGCTGATCGCGCCGAGCGAGCTCATCGCCAGGATCACCAGCGTCGCGGCGAGCGAGATGAACGCGTCCCAGGCCGCCCATCCGGGTGCGAAGGCGGCTTGCGTGGTGGCATCGTAGTCGGGAAAGTTGCGGTAGTCGGCGTAGGCAGCGTTGACGTTGGCCGCCACGACGCCCAGCGCGCTGAGTAGCAGCACCCAGACCGTCGAACGCAGCGACCAGAGCTTCATCCACTCGGCGCTGATCAGGTCGATGAAACGGGCGCCCGGTTCGGCCGCCTGCCGAGTGGCGTTTCGTGCGGTCGCAAGCTCGGTCATTGACACTCCTTGGGGAGATTGGCTTCACGCGTCGTGAGCGGCGTACTCGACGCTGTCTGCCGTGAGTTCCATGAACGCGGCTTCGAGTGAGGCGTTGCGGGTGGACAGCTCGCGCAACATCACGCCGTGCTCGAAGGCGAGCTCGCCGATCCGATTTCGGGTCAAACCGGTAACCTCGAGCAGCTCGATCCCATCCCGGTCAGCCTGGGCCCCGGCCTCGCCGAGGATCGCAACGAATCGATCCACGTGTGGGGTGCGGACCCGTACGCCGGGTCGGGTGCCGCGGGCGGCGAACTCCGCCAGGCTTTCCGCGGCGATCAGCTCACCGCGGCCGATGACCACGAGTTGGTCGGCGGTGTTCTCCATCTCGCTCATCAGGTGGCTGGACACGAACACGGTGCGGCCATCGGCGGCCAGCTGATGGAACAGGTTGCGCACCCACCGCACACCTTCGGGGTCGAGGCCGTTGAGCGGTTCGTCGAACAGCAGCACCGGCGGGTCGCCGAGCAGGGCGGTGGCGATGCCGAGCCGTTGTCGCATGCCGAGCGAGAACGTGCCGATGCGCCGGCCTGCCGCGCTGGAGAGCCCGACGAGGTCGATCACTTCGTCGACGCGGCGTTGGGTGATGCGGTTGCTGCGGGCCAGCGCGGACAGGTGTGCGGCCGCCGTGCGCCCGCCGTGGACGTCGCCGGCGTCCAGCAGCGCACCGACGTGACGCAGGCCGCGCGGCAGATCGCGGACGTCGCGGCCGTCCACGGTCACGCTGCCGCTAGTCGGGGTGTTCAGGCCGAGGATCATCCGCAGGGTGGTGCTCTTGCCAGCTCCGTTGGGTCCGAGGAATCCGGTGACATGACCGGGCCGCACGGTGAAGGTGAGACCGTTCACGGCGGTCTTGTCGCCGTAGCGTTTTGTCAGGTTCGTGGCTTCGATCACGCGACTCATCCTGGTTGCGCGGCGCCGGCGGCACATCCACTCCGGAATGCAACCTGGCAGGCCGGCATAGACCCGGGGTGTACAACCGGGGTCGGACGACGCCTGCATCGCAGCGCTCTACCCTGGTCGCATGTCAGCCGCTGCGCCGCCGCCCTCGCTGTTCAGGGCCTGTCCCCGGGTGCGTGGACGGCCCTGAGCTGGTTCCTGGCCGTGGCGTACTCGCTGCTCGCCTCGCTCCGGCTACCCGCGGCGGCGGGGATGGTGTTCGACCACTCCGACCTGCGCTGGCTGGTGCTGGGTGGTGCGACAGCGCTCACCCTGGCGGGAGTGGCGGCCCTCGTGCGGCGACCGGTGCTCGCGGCGGTCCTGTTGCTGGCCGGCGGGGTCTGCGGTGCGGCCATGGGCGCTCCCGCGGACCTCCCGCTGGCGCAATTCCTCGCGTTCGACGTGGCCCTGGGGTGCATCGCGGCAGCTCACCCCCGGCGCACCGCGATCGTCAGCGCGATCGTGGCGGCCGGTCTGTTCCTGGGGTACCAGGGCATCCGGCTGGTCACCGGGTGGGGGGTCGCGGTGACGGAGACGGTGCTGCTGACGTTCGCTGCGGTCGTCGCCTGGCTGATCGGCCGATCGGTGTACGACCGTCGTGAGCACGCCGCGGCGCTACGGGCCCGGGCAACCACCGACGCGATCAACGTCGAGCGGCTACGCATCGGCCGGGAGCTGCACGACATGGTCGCCCACAACATCGGGATCGTCGCGTTGCAGGCAGGTTCGGCGAACCTGGTCATCGACACCCAGCCGGCCGTGGTCCGTCAGGCCCTGCTCAGCATCGAATCCGCCAGCCGGGAAACGCTCGCCGGCCTGCGCCGGATGCTGGTGGCGCTGCGCGAGGCGGACCCGGAGCAGTCCGCGCCCACACCGGGCCTCTGCGACGTGCAGCGGCTGGCGACGGCGACCAGCGATGCGGGGCTGGCCGTCGATCTGCGCTGGGCGGGTGAGCGCCGTACGCTTCCGCCCGAGGTCGAGGTCTCGGCGTACCGGATCATCCAAGAGGCGGTCACCAACGTCGCACGGCACTCCGACGCCCGGTCCTGCCAGGTATCCATCGACTACCAGGACGACGAGCTGGTGATTGAAGTGCTCGACGCCGGAACAGGGGTCGGCCGCGGCACCGGCGGCGGGTACGGCCTCATCGGCATGCGCGAGCGCGTCAACCTGCTGCACGGCGACTTTTCCGCCGCACCCCGCCCGGAAGGCGGCTTTCGCGTGGCGGCCCGCCTGCCGACGCTCGCGAGTGCCCCATGACGATCCGGGTGATAGTCGCCGACGACCAGCCGCTGATCCGTACCGCGTTGCAGACATCGGTCGCCACCGTTGAAGACATGGAAGTCGTCGGTGAGGCGGGCACCGGCGCGGACGCCGTACGCCTGGCCGAGCGCCTGTGCCCCGACGTGGTGATGATGGACCTGCGGATGCCGGGGATGGACGGCATCGAGGCAACCCGCCGCATCGCCCAGGGCTCCACGGGCGCCCGGGTACTGGTGCTCACCACATTCGACGATGACGAGAGCGTCTATGGGGCGCTGCACGCCGGCGCGTCCGGCTTCCTGGTCAAGGACATGGCGGTGCCCGAAGCCCTGCTGCACAAGTTGGAAGTATGCGGTCCGCTCCACAGCGAGCCGCTTCGCTCCCTGCGGCTTCCGGCTCTCCCGGATCTTGAAGTCCATCGCACCCCTTGAGCTGGGGTGTGGCAACGTTCACTGGAATCCAAGGTCCGGGCACGCGGTCATTTCCCGACCGAGCAGGCCGCGTTGAAGTGCCTGTACCTTGTGACCCGCAGCCTGGACCCCACCGGGGCCGGCCGCGCCCGATGGACGATGCGTTGGAAGCCAGTACTCAACGCCTTCGCCATCACATTCGGTGACCGCTGGCCGGCCGCCGAGACCTACTAACCGAAGACGCCGAAACACCGTTCGCGTTACGGACCCTGCCCGCGGGCTGAACGGGAACGATCTGCCACCCGGTTGAGTCCCAGAGATGCGCCAGGACCCACAAAGTCCTCGGATTCAGAAGGAATGGGTCCAGGTGAGGTTGAGGTAAACGCTCCAGAACGCGCAGAACACGGCCATTCCGCCGATCACGACGTAGGGGATGGTGCGGTTGCGGCTGCGGACCATCGCGTACGCCACGGGCAGCAGTAGCGGAAACGCCGGCATCAGATGGCGCGCCTTCGCCCAGTAGAAGCCGTCGCCGGTCAGCACGATGGCCAGGCAGGCGCCGGCGTACACCAGCAGCGGCCAGGGGAGCCGTTCCCCGACGGCCACGATGAACAGCAGCGTCGCCACCAGCAGGACCACGGTGACCTCGGCGAACTCCACCGACTCCTTGCCGAGCAGGGTGTTGGTGACACTCTGGCGGGTGTAGCCGCCACCGTCGAACTTCATGTTCCAGGCGACGTTCTGCACGTAGAAGTAGCCGTCGGCGCGGCCCAGACGCACGCCGACCCAGGCGAGATACCCGAGCAGGCCCACCGGGGCAAGCAGCATCGCGCACCATGCCCGCCATCGGGCCGGTTCCCGGCACACCTGAACCAACGCGGCGAGGCCGACCGCGAGCACCAGGGCCGCCGCGGTGGGCCGGGTCAACCCGGCCAGCACGCACAGCACCCCGGCGGTCAGCCAGTTGCGGCGCAGCACCGCCAGCAACGCGCCTGCCGCGAGCGTGGTGAACAGCGGTTCGCTGTAGCCCATCGACTCGACCACACCGTGCGGCAGTACGGCCCAGAGGGCGGCCAGCAGCACGCCGGTGCGGGGGTCGCGCAGGTGGGCGCCGATGCCGTACAGGGCGGCGGCCGCGGTGAGCCCGCACGCCCAGGCCACCAGCAGCAGGGCGGTGGTGATGTGGATCGGCAGCAGGAACTTCGCCGCCGCCACCAGAGCCGGATAGAGCGGGAAGAACGCGAGGTTGGTGAGCTCCGGATCGCCGTCGGAGTCGAGGGGGATCGCCTCGTCGTAGCCATGCTCGGCAATGCCGCCGTACCAGACGGCGTCCCAGTTCGTGAGCAGCGTGCGCAAGGTGGGATGGTCCGGATCGGCGTGCGCGTACACGTCGAGCACCAGCAGCGTGCCCACGCGCAGTGCCAGGTACAACGCCACCGCCACCAACAAGCCGCGCAGCCAGAGCCGCTGCCGGCTCGTGCCACACCAACGCAGCGTCGCCAGCAACGACATACCGGACCTCTCGGGCGTTCGCTGCTCCGGAATCGTGGCCGTCGCGGTTGACTCCGCCTGATCTGTGGTCACCCGGGCCACTCCTCGCCACGCACGTCAGGGACATCGATCAACGGTGCACCGTACCCGCTGCCGACTTTGCGTGGAAACGAACCGGTGCTCTGAGGCGGGCGAGCCTCGAAAAGACCGGACACGTTCAGCGGGCGGGGGACGTCGCCGACAGCCTCCTCGCTTCGGTGATCATCACTATTGACGGGCATCGACTAGGCCATCTACGGTCGGTCTGCACGCTTGCTGTGCGGGGATCTCCGTGGCGGGACGGACCTGCCCCCGGCAAGCTTCTGTGGCTTACGGGGGAGATTCTGATGTCGATGGCGCGTGGCCGCATTGTGCTCGGTTCAGCCCTAGCTGTCTTCGCGACGTCGCTCTGCGTCGTTGCGCATCCGGCGGACGCGCAGGCGGCCTGTCCCGCGGGAGTGGCCGCCGACCAGGCCCCCACTGCACAGACGGAGGCGTCGGCGCAACGGCTCGCGGTTGCCTGCGCTAAGCCGGTCGAGGTGCTCGCTGGGGCGGATGAGACGACCAAGGTGATGGCGCTGCCGTCCGGGGACTTCACCTTGGACAGCTATCTGGAACCGCAGCGGGTGAAGCGCGGAGATCGTTGGTTGGACCTCGACACGCGCCTGGAGAAGGCCGCCGACGGTCGATACCGGCCCCGGGCCGCGGCCGATGTGTCCTTCTCCGCTGGTGGCGGCACCGCTCCATTTGCGACCTATCGTGAGGGCGGTGCGGACTTCACGCTCAGCTGGCCTACCGTGCTGCCACCCGGTGTGGTGTCGGGTGATTCGGTCACCTATCCGAACGTGTACCCGGATGTCGACCTGGTGGTCCGGGCCGTTGCGGGTGGGTTCTCGCACGTTCTCGTGGTCCGGACGCCCGAGGCGGCGGCGAATCCCGCGGTGCGTGAGTCGTCGTACGTGATCGGGGGTTCGGCTACCGTTTCGGCGACGAACGACGAAATCGTCATTAAGGGTCCGAAGGGTGTGGTGGCCGGGGCCCCGCGCCCAGTGGCATGGGACTCGAACCGCACCGCCCCGGCGCCGATCAAGGCGTTGCGCAGCGCGCCGCCCGGCGTGGCGCCGCCCGTAGCGCCGGCGGCGCCGGTGGCGGACGCCTCGACTGCACGTGCGCCCGGAGACCTGGCCCGGCGAGCCGACCTGGATGTCCGGATTTCGGAGGGGACGCTGAAAGTCCGTGCCGATGAGAGCCTCTTGGCTGCCGCGTCGGCGTTCCCGGTCTACATCGATCCGGTGTATTCGAAGTACTACCAGAAGTGGATCCCGGTCTCGAAGCTTAATCCGGACTCGAGGTGGACCTCCGGTGACAGCTATCCGCGAGACGTGATGAGGGTCGGCTCGAACTGGGACAACCACTCCGATGTGTGGCGAGCTCACACGCAGTTCGACATCAGCATCCTGAAGGGCAAGCGTCTGATCAAGACGCCGAGCGTGGACGCCTATGTGGTGCACACAGGTGCGTGCGCCGGGGAGTCGCTGGAGCTTTGGCAGACGAACGGGCTCGACGGCGACAACCTCACGTGGAACGGCATGAAGGACAAGTGGCTGCACGGTGACCCGTTGCAGACCAGGACGGTCAAGGCGAACTCCGGGTGCAGCGGTCAAACGCCGAATTGGGTCAAGTTCGATGCCTCCGGGATCGAGTCCAACGTGCAGCGGCACGCGGACGCGGGCTTCACGACGATCACCTTCGGGCTGCGGGTGCCGACTGAGAGCGGCGGCCACTGGGTCAAGGTCGACCGTGACAAGGTCAAGCTGACCGCCGAGTACCAGTCGAAGCCCACCTCGCCGGTCGCGGCGCGCTCGGCTCCCGGCGGCGCCTGCAACCACAGCTCACCGGGCCCGTGGATCAACGACAGCACGCCGACGCTGTACGGCACGGCGACCGACGCGGACAACTCCGTGCGGATCGTGTTCGATCTGACCGGACCCACCAGTCCCGCCGACTTCACCTCGCGGGCGGTCGCCTCCAAGGCGGAGGGGGACTGGACGACGCCGACCCTGGCCGATGGCAGCTACAAGTGGCGGGTCCAGGGCACGGACGGCACCGACTCGACCGCCTGGACGGACTACTGCTACTTCCGCCAGGACCACACCCCACCGACCTTGCCGGAGATCACCCGCACCTCGGGCCAACCGGTACTCGGCCAGCCCGTGACGCTGAGCTTCTCGTCGACGGACGCCCTCTCCGGCGTCCAGCGCTTCGAGTACGGCGTCGGCGTGGACACCGGGGAAAGGAGCGTCAACGCTTCGTCCGGGAAGGCGAGCGTCACGTTCACCCCGGACTCCGGGCGCACGCAGATCTACGTCTGGGCCACGGACAACGCCGGTAACCGCTCCGCCCGGGCCATCTATAACGTGTTTACCGGCCGGGTCACGCCGATCGTGCCGATGGGCGTCTGGCGATTCTCCTCTGACCTGCGCGACGACTCGGGGACCACGGACGACTCCGGCAACAAGGACGTGCACGCCGACGAGAAGGATCTGCGCTGGAGCGGATCGCCCGGCCCGACATACACGGCCGACCACCTGGGTAAGGGCGGGGCGGCACTCGAATTCAACGGCAACACCTGTGCGTCCACGATGCCGGTGCTGCGCAGCGATGTGGAGTTCACCGCGGCGGCCTGGGTGAAGCTCGGCGACAAATCCACCAACCGTACGGTGCTGACCATCAGTGGTGCCGACGCGCCTGCCTTCATGCTCGGCTACCACGCCGGTACGGACCGGTGGGAGACGGCACTGACCGACCGCGATAGCTCGTCGGTCGGCTGGACGGCCGCCCGGAGCACTACGTCGCCGCCGCTCAACACCTGGCAGTACGTGGCGGCCAGCGTGGACCCGGTGGGCAAGGTGCTCCGGTTGTACGTGGACGGCAAGCTCGTCGCCGAGACGGCGATCTCCTCCGTCCCATGGCGCGGCGAAGCGCACACGCTGATCGGTTGTGGCAGGTACGGGACTACCACCTACCAAGAGATGATCGGCGCCATCGACCAGGTTGGGATGTGGAGCGGTCTGCTCAGCGAGGCTCAGATCGCGGCGGCTGCCAACGAGTTGCCGGCCGGTGTGTCCGGTGCGTGGATGTTGCGTAAGACCGGCGCCGATGACTCCGGTCACGGATATGATCTGAGCGTCCCGGAGCCGGTGGTGGCTGAGCCGAACGATCCCGACGTGCCCGCGCCGGCGGCCCCCACGGCATGGACCGGTGACCAGTACGCCCGGCCCGAGTCTGCGTGGTATCTGACCGGCGACCGATGCGCGACCAGCGCGCGTTCCGTGGTCCGCAGCGACGAGTCGTTCTCCCTGGCAGTCTGGGCCCGGCTTGACGACACGAAAGGGATGAATCAGACGATCATCGGTGCGGACGGCAACCGGGTTAGCGGCTGGTTCTTCGGTGCCCGGGCAAACGGGCAGGGCGTGCCGTTCTGGTCGCTGATGATGAAGGCCTCCGACGACGAAAAGTCCTCCTCGGATTGGGCCTATTCCACGACGGACGCCTTCGCGGCAACCGTCGGCAAGTGGACCCACCTGGTCGGCACCTACAACGCCACCACCAAGACCATCACTCTGTACGTGAACGGTGAGAAGGTCTCGTCCGTGGGCCGCGGCGGCACCAACTGGGCCGCGTCCGGCCCGCTTACCATTGGCTGCGGGAAGTACGCCGGGGTGCCCGCGGACTACTTCCGCGGCGCGATTACGGACGTCCGGGTGTGGCGCGGTGTGCTCACCGATGCCGAGGCGACCGCGCTCAAGGGCGCGAACCCGCCGGTGAAGCTGGAAGGCATGTGGCCGTTGGAAGGCCCGGGCAGCGATGAGCCCACCAACTTCGAGGACCGTTCCGGCAACTCCCGGCATCTGAGCGTCGCGGGTGCGTACAGCTGGGAGCGGGACCGTTTCGCCACCCGCCAGGGCGCACTGGGGCTGGCACTGGCCGAGGGATCCTGCGCAGAGACCGGCGGTCCGGTCGTGCGCACCGACGGCTCCTTCTCGGTCGCCGCGTGGGTCTCGGTGGACGACCTGTCGGGTACCCGCACGGTGGTGTCGCAGCCGGGTGCGGTCCAGCAAGGGTTCCGGATCGAGTACGACGGCACGGCGAACCGGTGGCGGGTGGTGATGCCGCAGAGCGACTCCAGCAACGCGCCGCTCGTCGCGGTCAGCTCGCTGGACGCGCCGGCGGCCGGCACCTGGACGCACGTAGCTGCCGTATTCGACCTGCCGGCGAAGAAGCTGCGCTTCTATGTCGACGGTGAGCCGCAAGGGGAGGTGGCGGTGCCGTCCGCACCGTGGCATGCCTCCGGCCCGTTGACCGTCGGCTGCACGGGTTCCACCGACGGCCGTCGGTCCAACTACCTGGGGGGCGTCGTCGACGACGTCCGGGTGTGGAGTTCCACGGTCGACCCCGACCTCTTCGGCACGTTCGCGCACGCCTGATCCAGGAGAGATCGATGTCGCTGCAGAAGACTCTGTTCTCGCCGACCCGGCGCAAGCTGGCCCTCGGCGCCGCGGCCCTGATGGTGACGTCCTTCCTCGCGTACCACTGGGTGGCCGAGGAGCTGAACGGGGCACGGGACGCCGAGACCGTGGCCGCGAAGAACTTCGGAGTCGTGCACGTTCCCGCGGTGCCGCCCCCGGCCGACGGCGGCGTCTGGACGGGACCCGCGAACGGCCGGTGGCCGACTGCCGGCTCGGTGGAGATGGTGCTGGCGGGTTCGGCGGGCCAGGAGGTCCGGGGCCAGGCCGGTTCCATCCCGGTGCGGGTCAAGGCGGTGTCGGGCAAGCCCGCCCCGGACCGGGTCCGGATCTCCACGCTTCCGCAGGAGCACTCCGGAAAGCTCGGTGTTAGTGGCCCGGTGATCGCCGTCGAAGGCGACAAGCCCGGCGAGGTCGAGACCGCCATCGACTACGACAGCTTCGCCCAACTGTACGGCGGCAACTGGGCCTCCCGGCTCAACCTCGCCCAGCTCCCCGCGTGCGCTGCCATGACACCGCAGCAGGCGGAGTGCCAGGCGACGACGCCGCTCCATGCCGCCAAGACGACGAGCGCCCTGTCGACCCGGTTGGCGGTGTCCACCGCAGGCGCGACGGTGCTCGCCGCCACCGCGGACACCGAGTCGGCCGAGGGCGACTACAAGGCCAGCGACCTACAAGCCTCCGGCTCGTGGACGGCCGGAGACGGCTCCGGCGGCTTCACCTACACCAACGCGATCAAAGTGCCGCCGGTTCAAGGCCCCACCCCGGAGATCGCCCTGAGCTACTCGTCGCAGATGGTCGACGGACGCATGGCCGGAAACAACAACCAGGCGTCCTGGGCCGGCGATGGCTGGGACTACTCACCCGGCTTCCTCGAGCGCACGTACGTGACCTGCCTCGACGATCTGGCCAAGGCCGACGACAAGGATCCCAACAACAAGGACAAGAAGACCGCCGACCAGTGCTGGAAGGGCAAGTCCCCGAACATCACGGTCGCGCTCGGCGATACGAACGCCACCCTCGTCAAGGACGACGCGACGGGGGCGTGGCGCCCGGCCCAGGACGCCGACTGGAAGGTCGAGTACCAGGGCGCGGCCGCGACCAAGGACGCGGCGACCACGGAGCGGTGGGTCATCACCACCCCGGACGGCACCCGCAACTACTTCGCCAGCGACGTCGCCACGGCCAACTCACGGTGGACCGTCCCGGTCTTCGGCAACCACGACGGAGAGAACTGCCACGCCGACGGGTTCAAGGACTCGTCCTGCCAGCAGGCCTGGCGCTGGTGGCTGGACAAGCAGATCGACGTCAACGGCAACATGACCCGCTACTTCTACCGGAAGGAGACGGGGCACTACGGCGCCGCCGGTGACAAGAACAACCGGGTCTCGTTCGACCGCGGCGGCAACCTCGAGCGGATTGAGTACGGCCTCAACACCGCATACCCGGACGTGGCGGCCACGGCCCGGGTCGTGTTCAGCACCGCCAACCGCTGCTTCGCCAGCGAGTGCTACAAGGACGACAAGCCGGTCGCGGCGAACTGGCCGGATGTGCCGTGGGACAAGGAATGCACCGCCGAGCTGTGCACCGACCAGCTCGCGCCGGTCTTCTTCTCCATCAAACGACTCACCAAGATCACGACCGAGGTGCGCAGCGGCAGCGGCTTCACCCCGGTCGACTCCTGGACGCTGGATCAGGAGTTCAAGGCGCCGAAGGTGGCCCGCTCGGCGTCGCTGTGGCTCAAGCAGATCACCCACGCGGGACACGTCGGCGCGACGATCACCGACCCCCCGGTCGTGTTCCACGGTGTCGAGTTGGCCAACCAGGTCAACGCGATCGCCGGCGCGGCGATGTTCTCCCGGTGGCGCATCGATAACGTCCGTACCGAATCCGGCGCCGACATCCACGTCACTTACTCGGACCCGGACTGTGACGGTAACGACCTGCCGAACGTCTCGGCGAACAGCCGACTCTGCTTCCCGGTCTACTGGACGCCGGACGGCTACTTCGTACCGACCCGGGACTGGTTCCGCAAATATGTGGTCAGAGAGGTTAGCCACAGCGACCGGACCGCGGACCAGCCGGCGATCACCACCCGGTACGAGTACTCCACCGACGGCGGCGGCACCAATGTCCTGTGGGGCTGGGACGACGCCGAGTTCACCAAGAAGAAGCACCGCACCTACGGCCAGTGGCGCGGGTACGCGCAGGTCGTCTCGAGGGTCGGGCAGAGCGACACGGGCAAGGTGCTGACCACCCGCAAGCGCTTCTACCGCGGTCTGGACGACCAGCCGCTGCCGGACGACAAGACCCGCAACGTCCAGGTGACCGACTCGGCGGGAAACACCTACACGGACCATCCGGCCCTGGCGGGTGCCACGCTCGAGGAGGCGAAGCTCGACGGCAATTCCGTCGTTGAGGCGAGCACCACCGCGTACTGGGTCAAGAAGACTGCGGAGCGGGACCGCACCGGGGGAAGCGACCGGGCATACCTGGTCGCCCCGTCGGTGCAGAAGACCCGCAAGCTCGTGGCGGCCGGGGCTTGGCGGCAGACCGAAGCCCGCACCGACTACTACGGTGACGGCTACGCCAAGACCAAGGACGAACTGGGCGACACGGGCAAGTCCGGGGACGAGAGGTGCACCCGGTACACGTATGTGAGCAATGACGGGCCGTGGCTGCGTGGTCTCATCTCCCGCTCCGAGACCGTGGCCAAGGGCTGCGACGCAGCCGCGACGCGGCCGGACGACATCGTCTCCGACGTCAAGACGTACTACGACGGGTCCGAGACGCACGGGACCGCGCCGACGAAGGGTCAGGTCTCCCGGGTCGACACCCTGAACACCTGGACGGATGGATCGCCGGTCTACACGACGACGTCCCGCGCCTCCCGCGACGGGCTGGGCCGGGTCATCAGTTCCACCGACTCGCTGGGCAAGGCCACCACCACTAGCTACACCCCCGCGGGACCGGGACCTGTCACCCAGACGAAGACGGTCAACCCCTTGGGTCACGAGGTGATCACCGACCAGAACCCGGCCTGGGCAGAGCCGACGTCGATCCTGGACGCCAACAAGAAGCGCACCGACCTGCAGCACGACGCCATGGGCCGCCTGACGAAGGTGTGGTTGCCGGGCCGGGCCAAGGCCACAGCCACACCGAACCTGGAGTTCGGCTACCTGGTGCGCAACGACGGCCCCGTCGCGGTGACCACCAAGCGGGTCGGGCCCAATGGCAACTACATCACCGAGATCGGGCTGTTCGACTCGCTGTATCGCAGCGTGCAGAAGCAGGAGGACGCCCAGAAGACCAAGGACGGCAAGGACGCCCGCCTGGTCACCAACACCGGCTACAACGACCGCGGCCAGGTCGAGTACGAGTCGGACACGAACTACGCCCTCGGCAAGCCCGGCACCGACCGTCTCCAGATCCAGTCGGGTGAGGACCGCAGCCGGACCGTGTCCACGTACGACCCGCTCGGTCGGGTCGTCGAGAGCGCACTCTGGTCGAACAACGTCAAGAAGTGGGCCACCACCACTGCCTACGGCGGCAACCCGGACGGGTGGCAGGTCGCGGTCACCCCGCCGCAGGGTGCCACGGCCACCGCCACCATCGAAAACGTCGACGGCGATGTCGTCGAGAAGCGCGAGTTCCACGGACGTCAGCCGACCGGTGACTTCGACGCGACCCGGTACACCTACACCCCACGGGGCGACCTCGCCACGGTCAGCAAGGGCAAGTACGTCTGGAAGTACGAATACGACCTGCGCGGCCGCGAAATCAAGACGATCGACCCGGACAAGGGCAGCACGAGCGTCGAGTACAACAACGCCGATGACGTCACCAAGTCCACCGACGCCAAGGGCGACGTCGTCACCACGACTTACGACGACCTGGGCCGGCAGAAGGAACGCTTCTTCAACGGCGTCAAGGCGGCCACTTGGACCTACGACACCGTGGCCAAGGGACACCCGACCAAGTCGACCTCGATCGTCAACGGATACTCCTTCAGCCGGGAAGTCTTCGAATACAGCGACACGTACCAGGTCGTCGACGAGGAGTCGGTCATCCCGGCCATGCCCGGACTGACGGCTCTGGCCGGCGCCTACGTGGCGACCCACACGTACACCGCCAACGGTCTGCCGTACCGCGACAGCCTGCCCAAGGTCGGGCCGATGGAGAAGGAGGGCATCACCCGCACCTACGACGACCTGGGCAACGTCACCAAGCTGGCCGGCACCTCATCGCCGTCCGGCACGGTGCGCACCTACGTCGACCGGACCGCGTACTCGCCGTACGGTGAAGTGCTCAACCGCTGGCTCGGCACGTCGGTCGGGGACAAGCCGCAGGCGTACCAGAACTACGTGTACGACGACGTCACCAGACGGCTGTCGGAGTTCTACTTCGACCGCGACGGCACCGTACCGAACGTCGCCGCGCTCAAGTACGAGTACGACGACGCCGGGACCGTCCTGTCGATGGCCAACCGCCCCCTCGACGCGGACAACAAGCCGCGCCCGGGCGAGCAGGACGTGCAGTGCTTCTCCTACGACTACCTCCGCCGGCTGACGCAAGCCTGGTCCCAGGACTCCACAACCTGCGGCACACCGGCCACCGGATCGATCGGCGGCAAGGCGCCGTACTGGAAGTCATGGTCCTTCGACGAGCACGGCTCCCGTACCTCGACGACCGATCAGCTGACCGGCAAGACGTCGAGGTACGACTACCGGGACGAGGCCGGCGCCGCGCAGCCGCACGCGGTCCGCACCGTCACCACCGGCGAGCAGGTCGACCACTACGACTGGGACCAGCGCGGCAACCTCACCTACCGCAAGATCGGCGATCGCAGTGAGACGTTCACGTGGAGCCCGCACGGCAAGCTGACCAAGATCAGCGGGCCCGACGGAGACACCACCATGGTGTACGACGTGGACGGGAACCGGATCGCACGTGTCGATCCGGGCGGCGCGGCCACGGTATTCGTCTACGGCCACGAGTACTCGACCACGCCGAACCAGGGCACCAGTGCCACCCGGTACTACGAGCATGCCGGTGACACGATCGCGTCCCGCACCGACACGACCGGCCGCAAGGGCGACATCATCTGGCTCGGGGCCGACCAGCAGGACTCGGCCACCTGGGCGGTCAACTCGGTGACCCGGGTCGCGACGATCAAATACAACGATCCATACGGCAACCCCCGCGACGGCACCACGCCACCGAAATGGCCAGCCGGTCAGCGCGGGTTCGTTGGCGGCATCAACGATCCCACCGGCCTCACCCATCTCGGCGCCCGCGAATACGACCCCACCCTCGGCCGTTTCACCTCCGTCGACCCCGTTATGGACCTCGCCGACCCACAACAATGGGGCGCCTACAACTACGCCAACAACAACCCGGTCACCCTGAGCGACCCGGACGGGCTGTGGCCCAAGGATCCGGACCTCGACACCCAATTCGGTCGGGAAAAGAAGAACACAGGCACGTACAAAGACCGCAGCGGGTACCACAGAAACATTCGCGCACACCCGAGGAAGGACCAGCCCGCCAAAACGTTCTACGGCAGGCCCGTCATCGACGACTCGGATCCGATCCGCATTCTCCGCAATCCGGACCCGACTCCGACCCCGAAGCCCTCGCCTGAGCGCAACGAAAAAACCAAGACCGTCGGCTTCTGGGCCCGCGCCAACTACGCCAGTACCGGCGGCTTGTGCCTCAACGCCTCAGGTCAGGTCGGTGGCCTAGGCGGCTGGACCGGCTGCATCCTGGTAGACGGCGATGGCTTCGGCTGGTCGAGCGCGGTGAAAAGCGGTGCAGGTCCGGCAGCCGGAGCCAACATCACTGTCGGGCCTATAATTTCGACAGCGGATCGAATGCAGAACATGAGCGGACCGCAGGCATACGGCGGGGTGGAGATCGGAGAGGGGCCCACTTTGGGCGGCGAGGTTGACAGCGGCGGCGACACCACCATCCAAATCAATGGAGGCATCGGTGGCAACGTCTCCGAACTCGGGCCAGGATCGGGCGCTGGCGGCATTGTGATTACCAAGGTGCAGAGATGGGAGTGGGCCACGTGGGGCGACTGACCACCGAGGAAGGCATGCTCCGCTTGCGTACCTCGCGGGTCTACCGGCGGGCGATGTGGGCGCTGCGGCTGCTGCTGCTCACGCCATTCCTCATGATGCTGTCGGCGGTGGGCGCTGCGGTGCTCACCGGCCCAGCCCAGTTCGTGCCGTTGGTGTGCACGTTCGGCCTCACGCTGGTGGCGCTGGCCATGTGCTGGAGCACGGTCCTGCCGTTCTCACGCACCTTGCGGAAGACATTGCCCGACCACCCGCGGGACATCCTCGGCGCGCCGGTTGGCGTGCCGACGACTATGATCCGCGACATCTTTCGCCGCAAGCCGATTCCGCCCGCATCATGATCAGCATCGACATCGATGTGCCCTTGCTCGGCGCCCAAACGGCCTGAACTAGCCTGGGCGCAGGCGACGGTGTGGGACATGGCGGACCGCCCGCAGTGCCAGCAGGTCATGCCCCGACCTGTGCAAAGTAAGTCAAGATCGATTCCGGTGTGGTCTGTGAGTGTCCTTCTCGGTCCGGGCGGTGACCGTTGTCGATCTTGGGAGTGTCGGCGGCCTCGTTTGCAAGTGCATGTCCCAGATCCCAGCGGATCGGCGATCGCTACGGCGTTTCGTCGATGCGCCATCCGAGGGAAACCAATTGCCTCATGATCATCCCGCGACGGTAGGTCCAGAACACGGTGGCCTCATCCCGGTCGCTTACCTCGAACCTGAGACCACGACCGAGGGCGGGGAGCCAGTCGTAAGCAGTGATGGACGTGAGGTTTCCACGGGTAACCACGAACGGCTCGAACAGCACGGAAGAGATCGACAACTCGTCCTTGGTTGCGCGTAGCTTGGCGGATGGCCAGGTCGCCCTGGCGTAGGGGCGGGCAGAGCTGGGCGACCAGGGCGTCCTAAGTCGGCGGTCGAAGATCCAGGTTCCGCCTCGCGTGCTAAATCCTTCCCCGTCCATGCTCCGATCATCTACGACGGCGTCGCGATCTGTGAACCTCTTGTTGTTCATCCGCCGGCGCCAATTCCGTCACGATGGAGACCGGTCCCGCCGAGCGGACCCTCGCCGCCATATGGGCGCCGCCCCAACGGGCGGCCTCCCGGGCGGCAGTCGGCGTCGACCACTCTTCGACCTCATGAGCCTCCCCATCGTCCCCACGGCGTCGACAGTCGGCGATGCTCGCAGATGGGTACGACAAAATCGAATAGTCGTACATTTGTACGACGATCTGGAGCTCAATGTTCGGCCCGCGTGGCCATCGCGCTCGGCGGCCGTGTGGCAGCTGCCCGACCTGGCCCTGGCTTCAGTGGCAGCAACGTACTACGTAGCACCGGCCGCTCGGCGCCCTGGTCTGACCAGCCGAGGGTGGCCTGGACGCGCGTGCAGAAGGTGTCGACGAAGTCCTCGAGAAGCTCGCTGGAGCGGATGACCTCCAGTATTCGGTGCTCCCGCGGGCCGGCTCGTGTGGGCGTCCCCGGCACTGCCGTGATCGACGCACGACCCGGCCCACGCAAGCCTCCACGCCATCATCGACAAGCTGACCAGCGGCCGGCGTGATGACCTTCGCCCTCTACGGTCTCGTCGTTTGACTCTGTCCGAATGATCCTCAGCAAGGTTTCCAGGGGGCTGCTCGGCCGATCCAAGCCGTCTGGTTGGCGGCCACGAAGACAAGTAGGCCCTTGAGCCGTCGCCATCCCGCGGGGTCGTCGGGGTTCGGGCATGCCACGCTTGGCAGTGATGCGTCCGGGCCTGGTTCGCGAAGACGGCTGACATCACCACCGAATCGCCCTCCGCCGTCGCGACACACGGAGGGTCAGCGCCCGCGTCCAGTAGAAGCCTCAGCCTCCCCAGCGGATTTCGCCGCGGGGCCGTCGATCCGGTAGCGGCGGCCGGGATTGCGGGCGGCGGCGGTGAGGACGAGCCGGGCGGTGGCTTCCGCGGCGTATGTCAGGAGGTCGGTGAGGACGCTGGTGTAGGTGTCTGCGGTGAGCACGATGCTGCTGTGTCCGAGCTGCGCCTGCACCGCCTTCAGGTGGCGCCGGCGCAGTGCGCGAGGCTTGCGGCGCCGTGTCGCAGGTCGTGTAACCGCACCGGCGGTAGACCGGACTCGAGCACGAGGTGGCGGAAGCGGCGGGTCAGAAAGTCCGGGTGCAGCGGGGCCCCGTCCTCGGTGGTGAATGCGTAGCCGCTGTCCGTCCACGCCGGACCGGCCGTCCGCCCGCCTCGCCGACGGGATGCTCGAATGGCGGCTGGCCGACCTCCCCGTCACCGCCGCATGACCGCGCCGGTCGTGCTGGACGGCGGCGACCGCCGCTGCGTGCAACTACTCATCGAGCTGCGCCGCCTGGTCCACGACAGCCAGGCTGGAACGCTCATCCACCTCGTGGCCAGTGACCCCGCCGCACCGCTAGACCTGCCAGCCTGGTGCCACCTGACCGGCCACATTCAGCGTGCCTGCCGTGGCCGCCGCCGCGACCTGCGGGACGAACTAGCAGCAGCGCCGCGTCCACCTTCGGGCGGCCGCCGCCCACGAGTGGTGCAGTCGGTCAGGCGGAGCGGTGGATCCAGGCGACGCAGATCTTGTCGACCTTCGTGAACGGCACCCCGTACGCCTCCCGCGCCGCCTCGTCATAGGGTTCCTGCCAGGTCAGCACGGCCCGGGTGAAGCGGAGCAGCTTCTGCTGTCCGTACGTGCGGGCCATGCAGTCGACCGCGAAGTGGCTCAGCCCGTAATAGGCGTCGCCCGCGCGTGGGGAAGCGTTCCGACCGGGCATCGACGGAATCATCGAACGCGGCGCACCGTTGCGCAGCGCCCACCGTACGCTGGACCGCCGTGGGCTGTCGGTGGCCCGTTGCGGCGACCAGCCGATGTATTCGGCAATGCCCTCAGCCAGCCATTGCACGTCGACGCCGGGCGGCCCGGACGCGCCGGTGAGGGTCACCACGTGGCCCAGTTCGTGCTGCAGGGTGGTCTGCAGCATCGCCCGGTCGGGGATCGCGCGGACCCGCACGATGACGTCGATGCCGTACTTGTTGATCGGCGTGGCGAGCCCAATGACCCACCGGTCCTTGTTACCGCCGTACCACGTGCGCCACTGCTTCTCGCCGGCCAGGTAGATGCGGTAGTTGAGCTGCGTGGCGTGCAGCACGTTTGCGAACGCATCGGTGTGGGCGGCCGCCTTCTCGGCCAGCGGCAGCACGGACGGCAGATACTGCGCCTCGCTCGGAGCGGCGCTCAGCGTGACCCGCGAACCTTTCTGGACGACGAGGTGCCCGTCCTGCCACGGCGTGGGTGTGAAGGTGTCGCTTGGGCCGTCGTCGACCTCCCGGGTGATCACATATCTGCCGTCCACCGGTTTCATGGTCAATATCTGCGCCACGTGGGGCGGGTCGGCGTCGCCGTCGCCCTTGCAGGTGTCCGAACCGAAGCAGTACCAGACGTTGGTCTTGAGGGAGACCACGGACGGGTCCTTGCTGCCTGCGGGACCGATCCGCGGATCGTATTCGAACTTGGTGACGCCGAGAGCGCGCAGCGTGGTGTACCAGGCCCGGTAGCGCGCCACGAGCGCGGGTTGGCCTGGGTCGACGCCGTTCAGCCAACCCTGCTCGTCGCCATCCGCCAGGCTGGCTGCATGCGAGCGCAGCGCCAAGGCCGCCTTTCGAACGGCTTCGTGGGCGCGCCGACCTCGACCGACGGACCAGGCGCCGCGCTGCGAACACCGGCCGGGAGATCGGCGCTCGGGTGACTCCTCGACGCCCCGCGCGAGGAGAACGCGCCGGCCACCCCGGCCAGCACCACGAGCACCGCGGCCGCCGCCACCGTCCACCGCCGGCGCGCACCATGCGGCGAGGGCACCGCTGCGGGCTCCGTGGCGGCTGTCTCGGGCTGGTGCGGCTCCGGGACCAGGGGATTTGTCGTGATCATGGGGTGGCGACAATACACGTATCAAACGGCGACCGGACCCCCGTGGCTGTCCTGGGCGAGCACGGCACCGCCGACGCGGCGGTCGCGCTGGTCCGGGCCCCGTCCGGCTTGCTCACGCAGGCCGCGCGACCCGGTCAAGGTCTGGTTCAGGTTTTGTGCAGGGCCGTTCGGTTGGCGCGCTCTCGGTTGAGGTGGGCAGCCCGTCGAACCTGCCCAATTCTGCTGGGTACGCGGCCAACATCAGCTCACGCTGGTCGCGGTTGAGGCCCTTCCTCCAAGCACCTATCACGATCTCTGAGCGGGGCAGCGTGCGCTGGTCCGGAGTTGAGGCTGGCACAGCGGTTAGCGATAGCGATGATCTTGCCCGTTAGGGGAAGCTTGGGTTCTTGCGGTGGTTGCAACACTCCGGATGATGGCGGGGTGTTGATGTTGAGATTCTCCGAGCGGATGGTGTCGGAGCGAGTACAGGCGTTCTGGGCGGCGATGCAGCGCGGTGAGTTCACCGAGGCGGCCACGCAGGCAGGCACCTGCCGCAAAATGGGCGCCCGGTGGCTGACCGGCTCCGGCGGCGTCCGACCTCGGCGTGGGCGTGACCTGCAGGGCCGGTATGAGCTGGCCGTCGCGGACGTCGCGGGACCAGATGCCGTATTCGACCGCGGCCAGGATCAGATCGGTGTCGCACCGGTCGGAGGTCTTCCACCCGACGATCCGGCGGGAGAACACGTCTCGGACGGCGGCCAGCCAGAACACGCCTTCGCCGCACGGGATCCGGGTGGCGTCGGCCACCCAGAGCCGGTTCGGGGCTCCCGCGGTGAAGTTCCGGTTGACCAGATCCGGTGCCGGCGTGTGCCGCCGATCCTGCTTCGTTGAGCCGCCGCGCCAGCCACGGCGCAGGAACGCCCCGTGCCAGCCCTGCTGCCGCATCAGCCGCTCGACGCGTTTGCGGCCGACTCGGATGCTGTCGCGGCGTAGTTGCCGATGGACGCGGTCAGCGCCGTAGGTGCGCCCGGAGGCTTCCCAGATCTCATTAATGTTGGAGATCAGCCCGAGGTCGACCAGGTCCCGGTCACTGGGCTGCTCGGCCTGCTTGACCCACTGGTAGTAGGTCGACTCGGCGATGTTCAGAACCCGTAGCAGGAGCGCGACCGCGAAGCGGTCACGGTGTTCGTCGACGAACCTCATGACCGTCGCCGGGTCGGGCCGAGCTCCGACGCGAAATAGGAGGACGCCGCACGCAGGATTTCGTTGACCCGGCGCAGCTCAGCGACCTCCTCACGCAGCCGGCGGTTCTCCTCGGCCATCTGCGTGGTGGGCCGATCATGACGTTCGCCCGCGTCGGCCTCGGCCTGCCGGATCCAGTTCCTGAGTGCCTCGTGATGCACGTTCAACTGCTCGGCCAGGCGCCGGATGGTCGGCTTCGGGTCCGACTCGCGATACAGACGCACGGCACGCGCTCTGAGCTCGTCGGGGTATTTCTTCGGTGCGGCCACTGATGCTTCCTCCCCATGATCAGTCGATCATGCTTGAGAAGCTCCGTCGAAGCGGGGGGAACTCATGCGGTTACTGAAACAGCCTTGGTGCAGTTCACACGGCATGACACACATGACCGTTGTTCACTCCCGCGGTTCTATGCGCATGCCATGCAGTAGCGGGCGAACGGCCGCACAGCGAGCCGTTCCCTGGCGATCGGCTGCCCGCATCGTTCGCACACGCCGTAGGTTGCCGTGTCCACCCGGCGCAGGGCGTCGTCGACCTCAGCGATCCGCTCCCGCGCGGCGGTCAGCAGCGCGGTCAGCTGGGCGCGTTCGAAGCCGATGGTGGCACCCTCCGGGTCGTGTTCGTCATCGGCATTCGAATCCCGCGATGCCGTGAACAGCGCCTCCAGATCCTGGGCCAGCGTCGCCGCCTCGGCCTCCGCGCTCGCCCGTAGCCGCAGCAGCTCAGCCCGAACCATCTCCGCATCTTAACGGCCTCCGGCAGTGCCGACGGGCCGTCGGCACTGCCGGGCTGCTCCATATACGTCGGGTTCACGGCGGGAGCCTGCTCAACCCGGCCAGGCTGGGTCGAGGTGACCGGCGGAGTCGCTTCCGTCGCCGTGGTTGGGACGAGTTTGAGCGGGTCTGGGATTCGGACCGCGAGAACCACCCGGCTGATGACCAGGGCCTCTACGCGACGCCCTACGCTACGCGTTCCCGGAGCCGGTCTTGCGGACCAGCATGTACCCGTATGGGGGCTCCGCGCCTGCGGGAGGGGTACTGCCCTGGAAGACCAGGGCGAAACCGGCGGCGAGGAAGCGTTCCTCCATCTCTGCTGCCGAGAGCAAGTACCGATCGAAGTCAAGGCCGAGACTGCCGACCCGGCTGCCGGGACCGTTGCGGTGCAAGGTGCCGTCACCGTGCTTGAAGGCCGCCACCAGGTATCCGCCCGACTTGACGACTCGGGCGAACTCGGCGAACGCACGTGCTCTGGCGGCGGGCGCAAGGTAGATCAACGAAAACCAGCACACCACCCCGGCACGCTACGGGCTACCGACGCCGGGCACCGGCTGTTGGTGAGCTGGGCCCGGCGACAGTTCCCGCAGGAACGAGTGTGGGCCGTCGAGGACTGCCGGCATGTGTCGGCCCGGCTGGAGCGCGCCCTGCTGGCCGCGGGTGAGCGGGTCGTGCGGGTCGTGGGGGGTGCCACCGAAGCTGATGGCCGGGGCCCGCGACAGTGCGCGCACCAGGGGCAAGTCTCAATGCGGACATCGGGTTTGTCCCGGCCTGCGCCTGCGTTCCGCTGCGGCCGGCTCCAGATCGGTGGCAAGGAGTCCATGCCGGCTTCGCCGGCCTCTTCGAGTTGGCCAGCTCCCGGCACCTCGCCGACCTTGCCCTGGCTGTCGCCGGCGACGCCACCTCGGAGATCATGGTGTTCGCCCTCCACGATCCGGGCCGGGCCCATTTTCTGGCCTCGACGCTGAATCAGGCGCACCCTCCTGACCTGGCCGAGATTCTGCAGCCCAGTGACCTCTTCGTCGACCTAGCCGTGGTCCATGACCTCGGTGCCGACGTTGCCAGCTATCTCACCGTCAAGACACCCGAAGCCACCGGCGAACGCGACCAGCTCGCGGAGCATCGGAACCAGCTGACGACAGCCCCGAACCGCACGCTGCCACTCGCACAGCGGCAAATCCGGATGGTTGTGATGTTCCGTCAGAATGTCCACGCCGGCGACGCGCACTCCAATGGTGGTCGACCTGATGGCTGCACCGCAGACTCGCCAGGGACTATGAGACTGGCCCAGCCAGCTCCGAATGATCGACAACATCAGCCGCCGGATAACGGGCGAATCAACGCCTACCTGGCGAGGCGCATGCTGGTAGATCAGGTCAAATCGAACGCAGTTGCCGCCGAACCACGATCCGGCCGTCGTGATCGCGATGGATGCTCCCGTACGACGCCGACGACGCCTCGGGGGCGTCATCAACGAGTACCGCCGAGCAGCTTGACACGATCTTCAAAGTCCCAGGTCACGGCCGCGAACGAGGTTTGGCACGGCACAGGCCCCACGAGCGCGGTCCTCGAGTTCGATCATTTGGCCTAGACACCTGAATGATCAGCGGAAGGCCGCGTTCTTCCACGTAACAACCATAACCGGCGTGAGTATCCCAAATCCAACGATCCGGTCATATCTCTACCTTGCAGAGGCCCTGGAGCCCTCCGGGGAGACCTCAAGTCTCCTGATCTTGGATGTCCGTCAAACGGGGCAGGCCCATCTCGTCCTCGGGCAGTAGCACGCCGCCGATGAACCTTCACCATTTGTCTAGCTACGGTTACCGACCGATGACGAGGGCAGTTCCGGGTACTAAGTGGCGATGTAGCCTGCGAAGAGGTGGTGGAACGGCGATCCCCTACCGGTCAACGACATCAGCTTGAGCCGCTTCCGGTTCCCGCCGCCCTCGGCCTCGAAGGTTATTCGATCATTCGACGTGGCGCGTGCGACTACGGACTTTCTCGTGCGCGTTTCCGGAGGGAGCCCGCATGGCCAGCGTCGCCGCGACGTCCGCTTTGCAGGAAAACGAGCAAGCACGACGCCCACCTCTGATCGGTCGGGGGATGGTCGTGGTGTTCATCGCGCTGATCGGCTGCTTCACCGCCTGGGGCGTGGCAGCCGACCTGACCACCCCGATGGTGGCCGGCTTCAAGCGGATCTTCGACATGAGCACGTTCCAGGCGTCGCTGGTCCAGCTGGCCTACTTCGGAGCGTATTTCCTGCTCGCGCTACCCGCAGCCTTCATCAACCAGCGCTTCGGCTACAAGGTCGGCATTCTGACCGGGCTCGTCCTTGCGGCGCTGGGCGCGTTCGCGTTCTATCCCGCCAGCCGGATCATGACGTACGGGGCGTTTCTGGTGGCCCTGTTCGCGATCGCTGCCGGCTGCTCGATTCTGGAGACCTCCGCGAATCCGTACGTCCTGTCACTGGGACCGGAGGAAACCGCCACCCGGCGCCTGAATCTGGCTCAGGCGTTCAACCCGGTGGGTACGAACATCGGTGTGCTGCTCGCCTCCACTCTCATCCTTCCCAGGCTCGCCGACCCTGTGGACATCGGATCGTTGTCGCCGGCGCAGTTGCACACGATCCGCGCCGGCGAACTCGGCGCGGTGATGGGTCCGTACCTCGGCCTCGGTTTCGTGCTGCTCATCATCGCCTTCGCGATCGCCAGCCAGAAGGCCCCACCGATCGTCGAGGAGTTTCCCGACGCCGGTCCCGCTGACAGCGGCACGGGCGGGCTATTCCAGGTGCTGTGGCGCAGCAAGCGTTACCGCTTCGGCGTGGTAGCACAGTTCTTCAACGTCGCGGCCCAGGTCTGCACCTGGACGTACCTGATTGTGTACGTGCAGCAGGCGCTTGGCGGCAGCCTGCAGAAAGGGGGCGCCTACCTGCAGCTCAGTTTGCTGATCTTCCTGGTGTCGCGCTTCTTCATGACCTGGCTCATCGGCCGCGTACGGGCGACGAAGGTTCTCGCGATCCTCGCGTTCGTGGCGGTCCTGCTGTGCGGGTTCGCGATGGTGAGCCCGAACCTGGCCGGCGTGTACGCCCTGGTGGCAGTGTCATTCTGCTTGTCGCTGATGTTCCCCACCATCTACGGCGTCGCCCTCAAGGGCCTCGGTCCCGCCACCAAGTTCGGCGCTGCCGGGCTGGTGATGGCCATCGTGGGTGGTGCAATCATGCCGTTGGTGCAGGGCAAGCTCGTCGACTTGACCAGCGCCGCGACCTCGTTCGTGGTGCCGGCCGCCTGCTTCGCCGTCGTCGGCCTCTACGCCCTGTTCGATCTCGCCGCCCGGCCCGGCGTGCACTTCACCGCCCGGGCGAACGCGGTCACCGGGAGCGCGTCATGACGGGCCGAGCGTCCGTGGCCGTCGCGCTGAGCATGGCCCTGGCGGTCAGCGCATGCGGCAGCCCGGAGCCGACCAGCGCCGCGAAGGAGACCAAGCAACTCGAGGTCATGTCCTGGTGGACCTCCGGATCGGAGGCGGCCGCCCTGAACACCCTGCTAGCCGCGTTCCGGCAGGCCAATCCCGGCGTCGAGCCGGTCAACGCGGCGGTCGCCGGTGGCGCCGGCTCCCAGGCGATCGTGGCGCTGGCGAAACGGCTGCAGGCGGGCAACCCACCCGACGTCTGGCAGACCTTCACCGGCAAGTCGGTCCAGGGCTACGCCGAGCGCGGGACGATCCGCGACGTCTCATCGGTGCTGACCGGCGACGTGAGTGCCGCGATGCAGCCGACGGTCCGACAGTCACTCAACCGCGGCGGCAAGCCGTACGGCGTACCGACGGGGGCGCACCGCAGCAATGTGCTGTGGTTCAACATCGGTCTGCTGAGGAAGGCGGGCGTCACGCCGCCGGCGGGCAACTACACCGTCGCCGCGTTCCTGAGCGACCTGCAGAAGGTCAAGGCCTCCGGAGCCACCGCCCTGTGCCTGGGCGGCAAGGACCCGTTCACCACCGTCGAGCTGTTCGAGAACACGTTGCTCAGCACCATCGGCACGGCCGGCTGGAAGGACATGGTCAACGACCGGCTCGACTGGCGCAGCGCGAAGGTGCGGTCAGCGCTGCATTCCTTCGGCGACATACTCGCCTACGCCGATCCGGACGCGAGCGCGCTGACCTGGGACGCGGCGACGAAGAAGCTCGCCACGGGCGGCTGCGCCTTCGAGTCGGTCAACGACTCCGCTTACGGGGAATTGATCGCTGGCGGAGCACAGGAGGGCACGGACTTCGGTGCCGCGGCCTTCCCCGGCACCGGCAGCAGCTTCCTCGCCGTCGTCGACGTGTTCGTCGCCGCCACCAAGGCTAAGAATGCGAAGAACGCGCTCGCCTTCCTGAACGGCATCAGCACGCCTGCGACCCAGGTCGCCTTCCACAAGGCCAAGGGATCCGTGCCCGTGCTGCGGAACGTCGACGTCTCATCGTTGCCCGCCTACCAACGGCAGTCCTCGAAGACTCTGTGGTCGTCCCCGGTGCTGTTGTCCGTGGCGCACGGCGAGGCGATGAGCCCAACCTTCCAGGAGGGCTTCTACGACGCCGTCTCGACCTACGTACGCACCAGAAGCACCGACGCCTTCGCCGACGACCTGCGAAACGCCGTAGCGAACGACACGATCCCCCAGCGCTGAACACACCAGAACGCTCCGCCCGGCGCCCGCGGGGTAGCTGTTCGCGGCGAGGGACCGAGCCGGCTGCTCGCGGACGACGCAGGTCCTGGCGCGCCGAGGATGGCAACTGGTCGCCGCGCATTCGCCTAACCAGCTCTCGGCTGGAGGCCGAGACAGTGACCGGAGTCGGCATTAGTCCTCATCGCTCCACGACACCTGCGCTCCAGGCAAGCGGGTTTCAGCCGAGACACCCGACCGTGACGTTCCGTAGCGAGCGGATCGCGGCAGATTGGTGCGTTCGGCCGCTAGCCGTTCTCCCGGCCGGGTAGTGGAGCCCCCGCTAGGAACGCCTCATAGGCTTCGCGAGCGTCGTCGTCGATCAGTGGCCTTTGGTTCGAGTAGCGCCCATCCGTTCGATCCCGTTTGGGGCCCGAGATCCAGAACTCTTCTCCGGTGTCGACGTCGTAGAAGTTCGAGTCGAAGTTCGCCCCGGCGGTGCCAGTGACACGGCGCAGAGTTCTCCCATGGACGTAAGCCGTCCGCCAGGTTCGGGTGAACTGCACGTAAGCAATCCAAGCTGGGCCACGGTCAGTGTCGTGTCCAGTCTTGAGCTGGACGTACATGATCCGCTCTGGCACCGTCGAAGACTACCGTCCGCAATAATGCCTCGGCCTCTGATTTGGCCCCCCTGCCGCTCCGCAACGCGGCCAGATCCGGACGCTGGTTGTTCGGTTCGGCCTCACCAATCGAGACCGACGCACCACTCGCTTCGCGGAATGACAGCAAGCCGTTCGCCCTCCATCGGCGGACGCCCCAGCGCGTCCTCCGCAGCCTGCGCACGGCCCCGCCGAGCCGGCAGACCCGGGCGTCGCGCGACTTCGCCGACCAGCAGCCACGACCCTTCAGCGACCTCGCGAAGCACGACATACATCGATTGCGGCCGTGCGACCCGGCCTGTGTCTGCCATGCTCCCATCTTGCCCGGCGACGGGAACGCGTCATCCATACAACCGCACATCGGCATGAGCGCTCGTTCTGCCGTTGCAGGCAGCGCGGAGCGTCACGGCCTCGCTGGGCGCTGTGCCCGATCGGCGGCATATCCGCGCATCCGGTGTTCTCCGCGCAGTGGTGCTACTACCGCTTCGTCCTGGACAGCCGAACGACGACGAACACCGCGAGCAGCGTTGCGAGCAATGTCAGCGAACCAGCCGCCAGCACAACGATCTGCCAAAGCGGCAGGAAGGGTGCTGCCGATTCTTCTGCCGCTGCCGCCAGCATTGAGAAATCCATGGCGGCACGATACCTGGACGATCAAGCCCTGGTCCGGTACGACGAAATCAAATGAGTCGAGGAGAGCCGGCTGAAGTCACTTCCAGCCGATCAGCGGAAATACGGTCGGCCGATCCCGTTGGTCATCGGGGCTGACTGGCCGGGCGAGCCTGTACGAACATCGCACTGATCTCGGCATGACAGTGCACCCGCAGCGAGGGGCCGGCCGCAGAGCAGGCGCAGCCAACGCTCAGCTCGGCGAACGCACGCAAGCCGATTGCGTTTCAGTTGGCGCGTGTGGCAGCGTCAACGGGCAGGATGCGTGATCGATGCGCGATCGACGGTTGTGGTGCGGAACAACACCGCCTGGCACTAGCCGACAGCCGCGCACCGCAACCAGCTGGACGAAACGGACTCAGGTGACACAAAGGGCACAGCCCAGCAGTGCCCGACAGCCATGATCGCGGACTCTTAATCCGTGGGTTGTAGGTTCAAGTCCTACGCGGCGCACCAGCAAGAACTCACCAGGGCCGATCTCTTCAGATCGGCCCTGACCCCTCTTCGTGACCCCAACGTCAGCCCTCGAACAGATAACCGAGCTTGTCGGTCGTCGATCGCTGAGCCTGCCGGGTGACGTCCACATAGATCAGTTTCGTGATCGTGGGGGGGAGCTGCGCCCGAGCACGTCCTGAATGCGCTCAACCTCGACACGCAGCCTTAACCTGCGTTCACGTACTGCCTACGGCGAGATCGGCGAGGTGATCCCACCCGCGGGTGTCGCCGCCGTGCTCGGCCTACCGGACGGGGAACCGACACTCGTGCGACGGCGCGTGCTGTACGCCAACGACGAGCCCACCCAGATCGCCCGACTCGTACTACCCCTGGTCCATCGCCAAGGACAGCGAGGGCCTGCTCCGGGTGGACTCGGGCCGAGGCGGCTCGTATTCACGGCTCGCCGATCTGGGACACGCGCTGGTCAGGTTCACCGAGGACGTCAACGTCCGGCTCCCGAACGACGCCGAGCAACGCACCCTCGAGTTGGAAGGCACACAGCCCGTGTTCGAGATCTGGCATGTGGCGTACACGGCCGAAGACCGGCCGGTCGAGGTCTGCATCCACGTGATGACCGGCCATCTCTCTGGACCTTGCGCTATGGCTGGGACGACGAGCAGCCAACCACCACCGCGGAGTCCTCATGATGCACGTCCAGCTCGCCACCGAGCAGTCCCCAGACCGACCGGTCAATGAAGACAACGCGTTCACCGTGGCCGGGCTCGTCGGTTCTCGATGGCGTCTCTGTCCCCGACGGCATCGAAACGGGCTGTCAGCACGGACCCGCCTGGTACGTTCAGCGACTGTCCGACCACCTGGCGGCCATCCACCAGGACGCCCAGGACCTCCCGCTGACCGCTCGCCCAGGCGATCCGCGCCGTCGCCGCCGACCACGACGGCACCTGCGATCTGGCACACCCCGGCACCCCGGCCTGCACCGTCTGCCTTCTCAGGCACCGCGGAGCCAGCGTCGAATATCTGGTCCTGTGTGACAGCCCGCTCGTTCTCGACCGGGATGGCCGGGTCGAGGTGATTTCCGACGACCGGTTCGACCAGGTGATCGCCCCGCTGCGCAGCGAGGCCCTGGCCGGCGGGTCCGCGCTCGATAGCGCCGAACACCTGGCTCGCATGCGCCGGGTTGTTGGCCAGCGCCAGCAGCTCACCAACCAGCGCGGCGGGTACTGGATTGCTACCGCGGCGCCGAGCGCCGCCTACCAGGCCGTCATCGGCAGCGCTGTCCTGACCGGTCCGCGCCGGCTGCGTCGGGCCGCGTGCTCACCGATGGCGCGTCCGCGGCCGTCGACCAGTACCAGTTGCTTGACTGGCGGGGACTGCTCGACGTGCTCACTGACCACGGCCCCCATGAACTGATCCGCCGTGTCCGCGAGGCCGAAACCGCTGACGGCGATGGCCACGCCCGCCGCCGCTACAAACGACACGATGACGCCAGCGCCGCCTTGTGTCTGTTCGAGGAGGATCAGCCGTGACCGCACCCAACCGCCACTCCGTCAGCGTCGCCGCCGTCATCACCGACGACCAGGACCGGGTCCTGGTCGTGCAGCGCCGCGACAACGGCCGGTGGGAGATTCCCGGCGGGATCCTCGAACTGCACGAGTCGATCCACGACGGGGTGCGCCGCGAGGTCCAGGAGGAAACCGGCGCCCTGATCGAACCTGACCAGCTCACCGGCGTGTACAAGAACCTCAAACTCGGCGTCGTCGCCCTGGTCTTCCGCGCCCGGATCATCGGTGGCGAACTCGGACCTACCGAGGAATCCGCCCGCGTTGACTGGTGGACCCGCGACATGGTGACCGACCAGATGGCCGAAACCTTCGCCATCCGCGTCACCGACGCCCTCGACACCGACCAACCCGCCATCCGCCTACACGACGGCGTCCACCTCATCATCGAGCAGCCAGCCGCACAGACGCCTGCACGACCCTGACCACGCAGGCGAGGCGAGCGGCATCTTCGAGGAGATCCACCAGGCCCGCGATAGGGGATGGGGACTTCGAACCTGCGAACGACGGATTAGAAGGGGCCGTGACGACGCGGACAATGGCTTCTACCAGGGGCTACAACTGCAGCGGGCTTGTCTCGTCTGTCTCTGACTTCTCCGAGGAACCGTAGTTCGTGCCACGGGTCGTGCCACGGCTAACCCCCTTGCTGTTGCACGACGTTCGGGCGACATGGAGCGGTGACGCAGAGTGTGCACTCCTGGAGCGCTCTTCTTCGACAACTCCCGGGATCGCGTCCTGATCGGAGTGTGAGACGTGGCTCCTCGGCCATTGGCAGGTCTCGTACTATCGCTTCCGGGCGTCGAGCCACCTGGCATCACACCCATACTGATCCCGGATGGCTCAGCCTGTCCTAAGTACAGGAAACGGCGATTACCCACCAGCGATTAAGGACGGGCATCAGGGGCGTCCGGTCACCATGAAGCCAGCCCAGTAGTACGGGTGGGAAAAGGGCTGAGCCGAACGCTGAGCATGCCTTAACGCGGTTGGCAGGTACTTATGCGGCAGCCTCGTCTGCGCCCAGGCCAGGAACTCGTCTGCGTTGAGTGATCGCACGAACAATTCGGCCGTTCGTAGAGCCCCGGGAACGCTGGCTCCTTCCTTCAGCACTGCAAAGAACCGGTCGAAGAGAATTGCCGTGGCGACGGCATCGACCAGCCAGAGACTACTGACGACGTAATCCACGCCAGCAGCGAGGAATGCGGAGCCGATACCGACCTGTTCGGTAGCGAGTTCCCTCCGGGCCAGCCCTGTTTCGCAGGCTCCCAGGATAACAGTCCGCCAAGAGGAGAGGTCCAGGGTTGCCAAAATGTCCGAGAAGTTGACTGTTCGCGACCCGGCGTCCAACTTCAGGCCGCTTTGTAATGGGCGATCTGGATTGAACTCTCCGTGGCATGCGAAGAATAAGTCTAGCTGTTGGGGGCGTTCATGACTGATAGACTCGTCCGGGCCTGACGATGAGGTCTCAGCTGCCCAGTCATTCGGTGTCGGCAGATGCACCAGCACGTGCCCGAATAACGGATCGAGTTGTTGCAATTCAGAGTTCTGGCTCGTGGGCGGCGTCTCAATTAGCGGAGCCAGGGACGCCACTTCAAACCACTCTGGGTTCCTCATGACACGCTCGATATTGAGCAGAGAAGCAGATGATGCCAGTCCCTCGAAAAAGTCGGCTCCAGCGTCATCATAAACCATCGTGACGTTGGTACTCTGCGCCTGAGCAGGGACCCGTCCCTGGAGGACTTGTAGCATATCGAATCCCTGATTGTAGACGAACTCAAACCGCTGCAGCAACGGCTCGCCGTCGACTTCGAGAATGTGCCAGGGAAAGCTGCCGGCCGGTCGGTACGGCAGCAAGACGAGTCTATCCGCGTTCAGTTCAGCCAACAGGTGGGCAACCGTGTGGCCAGCCCCGTCCTGATAGTACGTAACCAGCTTGTCAATTGCTCGCTTGATGATCTCAGCACCGGCGGGGTGCGTCTTTGCTGCCCGAAGGGCATCGGCGAAGGCGCTCTGGGCTTCCGCGACGCCGGGTTCGGTGAAGCGCCGACAGTACTCAGCGTGGAAGTCTCTAAGATCACGTCCGAATCGCACGAAATAGGAGTCGAACTGACATATATCAATGGTCACGACCGCCGATGAGGCGGGTAGCTGAGAAGCAACGCTGCCGATCATTTCCGTTCGTGCCGAGACATTAGATGCTTGGTTTCGCGTCCAAAGCTTGCCGACGTAGTAGCGAAGTCTGTCCTCGGATCGGTCAGCGATCTGGTTGCAGTAGTCGTCGAGTCCAACGCGGGCAGCGGCCAACTCCAGATGAAAGACCCCTCTAGTCTCGGCCAGAGATGCACGCATGTCGCTAGGCAACAGACGGAGCGCTTGGATCTCGTACGCCAGTTCACCGGCGGTCGCTGACCCGTCCGCTGCAAGCTGGGCAAGAAAGTGCGATACCGAGTTGGTGAAGAAGGAGGTGCGCAATGCAGTGGCGGCATACGACGCAAATATCTGACGCTTGACAGCCCGGTCAGTCGGCACCAGTTGTGTTCCGAGGTGTTTCTCGAGCAACTCCAGACCTTGGCCATACGAGTCCAGAGCGGCCTCGACCTCCTCTTGGTACCGCAGCGCGTCCCCCAGCCGGTAGTGGCTCAAAGCGGCCCAGTACTCGCATCCGTCCTCGGCCTCAAACAGCGCCGCCGCTCTCAACTCGGCAGCCGCGGAACCAAAGCTCCTTCTCGCCGCTGAGGTTTTCCCTGCACGGCGAAGCTGTAGTCCCTGCGCAATAAGCGACGCCCCTACGAGCCTGCGTAGATGCCCGACCTCGGCGGTCACGTCGTGGGTGACCGCCAGCCCGAGTGCGGAGCGCCTCGAGCGGAGGGCGCCCTCTGTGTCATCCTCATTCGCCAGAAGATCACCGAGAATACGTCCACCAAGAATCTCCCAGTACGGAATGTTCTCGCTGCGTGCCCGACGAATGAAAGAAGACAATGCCATCGGGTTCTGCGGGAGTGCGTCTGGGCATTCAATGCCGAGATCGATCGCTGTCAACTCTGTGTACTGATGTGCATTGTTGGGGTTGGACTCAGCATATTGAAAGGATCTTCCGGACCGCTGCAAGTAGATCATCCGAGCCCACAGCAAGTGCTTGGCAATGCTGCGGGTCTCCTGCCATGGCGTGCCTTCGCTGTTCGCGGTGAGGGCGATTGCCGCGTCCAGGTTGATAATTGCGGAGTCGTGGTTGTAGTTGATTTGGGCGCGACATAGGGTAAGCCGGGCCAGTCCCTCCAGGGGTGAGCCAGTGCATAGCCAGGCAAGTATGGTAGCTAACCCGTAACCGACCTTTCGATCCCATTTTACCCAGTCGTCGACTTCGGCGAAGAACCCTGGAACGGCGTTGAGGTCGGGGCACACTAATTCCGCCTGCCGCAACAGGTCCTCGAAATCAGGCGGATATGTGAGGTGTATCTGCCGATCAGGAATTGACCAGGTGTACAGCAGTGTAACGTTTGGCAGAGCGGAAACTCGTTTCACGAGCTCATGGTAAGGCTGCTGCTGCCAAGTTTTTAGATGGCGTCCGCTGGGCCTTGCAACGACGGTTACCACGTAGCTCTCACTTGGCCACGACGGTGTAGTTACGCTTGTCTGACAGGAATCGGGCGCGGCGGATTCTGCCGAGTACCACGTGCCGGACTTCAGCGGCTACCTCGGCGGCGACATCGAATGCGGTGCCGGGTGCGGAGCGGGTGATGACGTAGCCAATAAAACCGTTGCGCATCGCTTCATCCGCAACATACCACTCTACCGGGTTGCTCATGAATCCTGAGGCCTGGATGAGTGCGTACTCGCTCTTCCAGCGAAGTGGGAACGCGAGGCGGAGGCCGAAGCACTCCGCAACGGCTGGAGGCAGCACGAAGGAGAGGGCCTTAGAGACGTCCAATGATACTTCGCCAACGTCGTGAGCCCGTTCCACCGTCTGCGTCGTGGGAGCCAGGTCTTGAGCGACCACGTCCGCATCGTGGGCGTCGCTGTGGAAACGCAACTTCAGCCGCAGCCTCGTCAGCGCATAGCGTTCCGGCACAATGATGGTGAGCGGAACGGCGAGCAAGAAATAGTCATGGCCTTCACTTGCTTCCAGTGGAACCAGCAGTGGGGTCTCTTTCGACCTCGCACTTTCCAGTGACTCCTGCGGTAGCGCCACGGGCAACCGGAAGGCGATTTCGCCGAGCATTGTTTCGATCTCTGTCGCGCCAGCCTCTTCCGGCACTGGGCCGAGTTGAGCTTGTTCCAGATCTAGCTCGTCCCACTCGGGAATCTCGACCGGGCGCAATTCGACAGTGCTATTCATCCCGATCTCCATCTCCTCGGCGAACCACGCGTGGCGCGCTTTGCGATCTCGTCGGCAACTGTACGCCCCGAACTAGATTCTCACGTCAAGCAGAGGCCGACACAAGACGCGCCTGGGCCTCCGTACGCCATTCGGGTAGGCCAGTCCTTGTTCGGATCGCTGGCTCTGCCATTGCAGAAGGAGACTGGGATGTGCGGGCCGCAGGCCCGACTGATTAGAAATACCACCTCGACGCCGTGCGTCTTGTGGAGGGAACGCCCGATCATGCCGCGATCCGCACTCTCGACTGTTGCAGATCATCTGGCGGACGGCCGTCGCGCGTCACCCGGCGGAGGACACCGATGCCCGAGATGCCCGCCGAGATGCCCGCCGAGTGTTGCCGAATCTCTCTGTACTGAGATCAAGGCCGCGCTTCGCGCGGCGCGGCGCGGTGGCTGGTAAGCCGCCCCGCAGGGGCGGCGACCCCGGCTCGGCAAGCCTCGCCGGGGTCGTAAACACCACGACCGGGACTCCACCCACCGCGCCGCGCGAGGGCGGCTGATCCACGCCGGTGGTCGACCGTGATATCGACACGACTGCGTCTTCAGCTGCTGGTTTCCGTTTCGAGCTGGCCCGCCCGCACTTCCTCACGATCTCCGTCGCCTGTCTCAGCGGTGATCGCTTGCTGGTTGCGTATTTCGAGCAGAGGGTCGATCAGACGCGCCACGACTGGTCTGGCTCCGAGTCTGAGCTTCGCTGCTGGACAGCCCCACCCGCACGTCGCTGACCGACTCCGAATACGGCGCACTCCGGGCCGCCCTGGACGCTTGGGCAGGAAGCGTGGGTCTGCGGCTATTTATCGATCCGGGCGCGTGACGGAGCAGTTCCGAGGTCCGCGAATCGGGGGCACCTCGGCGCAAGATAATGCGGTGGGTGAGTTCTTTCGGTCGAAGCCTGATGCCCGGAGGGGAGCACCGAACCTCGGGCCGGGCAAGGGCCAAGCCGCTTCGCGGTCCCGTTCGGGGAGCCCTTGCCCGGCCCGAGAACCACCGCTCGTCGAAGACCATCAGCCTCCGGCCGAAGAACGCGAGGAGGGGTTGCAAGGTGATCACGGGTTCGGCTCAGAAGGGTCGGCCATTGCTGGACGGAACACAGGTAGATCACCCCTGGCCACTGGCCGGTGGACACTCGTGCGGCCGGGCCGCACAGAGTCTTACCTGATGACCGGATACGCATCGGGTCCCTGCACGGCGGGCAAGGACGCAGGGACGGACCAAGCGCCGCCGCCGTTTCGGATGGGTTCGGCCAAATAGCTGGGTAACTCTCGGAAGCCGACCGTGCCGCCACGTACGGCGGTGGCCGGCACATCGAAGAAAATGAGGCCGGTTGCGTACCTACCGTCGGGAATGTTGTACGCGCTAAATTCGCCCCGGCGTCGCTGAGCAGTCGGCGTGTAAACCAAGGCGTCGCTGCCGTCGAAGTAAAAATTCCACAGACTTACCCGCTCCCAGCATAGTTCTGCGGCGACCCGGACGCGCGCCACCAGCCACACCCGGCCGGGCGACCGAGGGGCCGTTCCGAGCGAACTAACGGTGTAGACGCCGCTGCCGGAGGGAATCGCCTCGCCAAGGCGCGGCCTCCCGGTACGACTTTCAGGAGCGCGGTCGGGGGCGCATGACAACCCGAGCGCGGCGGGGTTCACGGGCACAAGCGGGGCAGTCGGGGCGCGGCCGAGCGCGAACGGGTCGCCTGCAGCAAGGATTTGTTCCGCGAACGGAGATTCGGTCACAGGGGGCATAGGGGCTGTAAGCCACCCAACAAAAATCACGATCGCCACTACCGCGCCAGTCCAGACCTTCTTCATAGCCTGTGGCCCATCGGCCCCCGCGGCGGCTTCTTGAGAATACCGCGCGCATGTGACCTGCTGCGTGTTTCGGTACGGCGTCCCGCTCGGGTCGACCCAGCCGACATTCCTTGACCCCCGGCTGACCCCAACCGGCTGCACGATGAGCACCGGTAGCACTGCGGCAGGGGGTCTTGTCGCACCTGGTCACGGGCCCTGTCGTGAGGGAGCGGGAGCCCTCTTAATCCGTGGGTTGTAGGTTCAAGTCCTACGTGGCGCACGGTTAATCAAGGCTCCGATCAGGCGTTTTGCACCTGATCAGAGCCCTTCTCGTGTCCCTTGTGGACGTTTGCGTGGTCGATGCGTGCTCTAGAGCTTTGACACGTCGTGACACCGCGCGGTCGATGGGGTCAGGGGGCGCCATCCGACGGTGACCCCGCCGTATCCGACCGTCAGGTCCGCCGGCGGGCGGTACGAGAATCCTGGAAGTGCCTGGTCAAAGTCCTTTCAAAGTCTGCACCTAGTCGGTTCAAACAGTGCTGCCCCAGCCATCGGCTGGGGCAGCACTGTCGGTGTCGTCCGCCGGATCCCCGACCCGGCGGTGTCGGGTTACGGGCGCTGACCGGCCTTGTCGACGATGGCGACCCGCAGCAGCGCGTACTTGGAGATGACGTCGCCCGGCTTCAGGTTCGCGACCCTCAGCGTGAGCTGGCCGATCTTCTGGTCGGGCCGCCGGACCACGTGCGCGCCCTTGAGGTCGAAGTCGGCCGCGATGAGGTTGCTCCCCAGGTACGTGTACGTGGTCGGGTCGAACACCAGCTCCTCCCGGGTGCCCGCCTCGGTACGGGTCACCGCGACGCCGGTACGCCCCGAGGCATCCGCCACGTTGCGGCGTACCTCGACGCCGGGGATCCGCGCCGCGGCCCGGAAAGCGGCCTCCTGCACGGCCGGCAGCTGATTCATGGACAGAATCTGCGCGATCTGGGCGAACGCGGACTGGTCATCGGAGAGTCGGACGAACCCTCGCGGCATCCCGTCCTGGCCGGCACCGATGGACACCCACGTCGGCCCCTTCGCGGCGAAGTCGTACAGGTATGCCAGGAGGTGGTCCGGATCGGTGGGGACCCGGCCGGACTGGTAGGCCGGCTCGGGCGTACAGGCGATCTTGGGTGTGCTCTCCGGCCGGTCGATGGTCTCCGCCTGCAGCCCGTTCTTGCACCCGTCGATGTGGGTGCGTACGGGCGACGTCGCCGTCTCCTGGACGACCAGCCCGTCCCGGGTGCCGTCCACCGACAGCCACGTCCGCGTGCGCTGCGGCCCGGAGACGGTGGGTCGCCCGAGAACGACCTTGCCGCTGCGATTCCGGTGGGAGCCGGCACTCGACTCGACCTCGACGGAGTCGATGAACAGGAACTGATCCGGCCGGGCGTCCATGGTCGGGGTGTCGGCGGTGTGCGCGGCGGCGAGCAGCAACACCTGCCCGGCGTCCGGCAGGGCCCGCGGCGCGGCACCGGCCTGCGGCGCGGCACCGGGCGGTGCCGGACGGCCACGCGTGTTGTCGGGCAGGTATCCGGACACCAGGGCCAGGGCGACGCCCGCGGCGGCCACCGTGGGCATACCGATCCGCCAGGCCAGGCGTACGCCGCGCACCGACGACAACAGCGATGGTCGACGAGCCGGCTGCCGCATCGCGTTCATCAGGCGGTGGCGGACCTCGGCCGGTGGTTGCTCCTGCGCCGGGGCCAGATTCGCCCCGAACTCCTCGAGAATGGACAGGTCAGATTTCACGATGGTCCTCTCTGATCATTGCGGATCGAAACCGCCGAGTGCCCGGCGGACCTTCCGTCGAGCACGACTGAGTCGGGAACCCACGGTGCCCTGGGGGATGTTCAAGGAGTCGGCCACCTCGTCGTAGCTGAGCTGCCCCCACGCCACCAGCAGCAGCACGTCGCGGTCGCCCGGCGCCAGCGCGGCCAGGGCGGCGGCAAGAGGCCCCCGGGCCGCGTCGGCGACCACCCGGGCGGCCACCTGATCGGCCGGGCCGTCCTGCACCGTGTCGTACGTCGCGCGGGCCATGGCCCGGTAGCGCGCTTTCTCCCGCCGGTGGTGGGTGGCCAACTCCCGGGTGAGGATGCCGAACAACCACGGCCGGGCCTCCTGACGGCCGAGGTCGTAGGAGGCCCGCCCCCGGAATGCTGCGAGGAACGTTTCCGCCACGACGTCGTCGGCGATCTCCGGACCCACCCGTTGGTACGCGTATCGGTACAACATGGCGGCGTACCGGTCGTAGATGGTCGCGAACCGGTCCGGATCCGCCAACGATGCGCTGATCACCGCGGCGTCGGTGTCGATGTCGGCGGAGGTCTCGGCCACAGCCGGACTTACCGCAGCCATGAATGATCGGGCCGTTGCATCACGTCGAAACTCCTGTCCTCGGGTTACCTTCCACCCAGGTCTATGCGCGAGGCCCGATCCGTCTTCACGCTTTGATCCGTCGTTCCGGGGTACGCCGCAGGAGGCGCTGCGACGGCCTTCCATATGTTGATCACACTTTCCGCAGGTGTTCTAGTGCCCCCGAACAGGCTCATCAGCTGCGCGAGCGCGCCACCGCCCAGAAGAAATCCGCGCTAGCCAGAGAGTTCGGCATCAGCCGCGAGACGGTCAACCGCGTAGACCCAGATGTCGGTCCCCAAGGTGAGGAGCACAGGACGAGGATCGGCACCAGACTCTTCAAGGCGTCAGTCAGAGCTGGTCGGCTGCGCGGGTCGGCGAGAGCGTCGTTCAGCCGGGCGAGCAGATCATCAGGTGTGAACGGCTTGTCCACAAACGCGGTGAAGCAGGCGGGCCCGCTCGTCGTGCGCCGCGATCGAGCCGCTGACGACCACCACCGGCGAGCCGTGCGGGCCGCGGCCGCGCGGGTGGCGGCCTGCGCCGCCGACGGCGAACTCGGCGCGGCGGAACACGACATCCTCGCCACCCTGGCGCATATGCAGATCAACCGGCTGCTCGGTGTGGACCGCGAGGTCGAGGCACGTTGCTACGCGCTGTGGCGGCACGCACTCGGCTCGATCCTGCGCCCGCCGGACCGCTCGCGGCGAACGGAGGCCTCATGGCCAAGGCCTGGCAGCAGGCACACGGACATACTCGGCTGTGGGGCCGCGCGGTTGCGCTGTTCTGGCGGCTGAGCCCGGCGACGGTCGGCGGACTCGTCGTCGTGACGGTACTGGTGTCGGCCGTGCCGGCGCTCCGAGTGCAGCTGACGATGCTCGCCGCGAAAGGGGCTGACGGTCGCCGAAACCCCAGGCACGCGAGAGTGTCGGCCGGTCCCGCGACGGGCTCACCACGAAGATCCACACCGTCGCCGACAGCCGCGGCCGGTCCCTGGCCACGCTCATCACCTGGAACGATTCGCGGGAGCCTCACGGCGCATGCGTGGGGTCCCAGCCGGTCACGAGGCCCTCGTCGAGGCTGTCAAGGGTGACCATCTCCTCGGCGGTGAGGTCGAAGCCGTAGACGTCGGCGTTGGCGGCGATCCGCTGTGGCCGGGTGGACTTGGGCAGCTCGACGAGTCCCTTTTGCAGTCCCCACCGGATCAGAACCTGTGCGGTGGAGACACCATGGCTGTCCGCGACGTGGACCAGCGGTGGATCGGTGAGCTTGCTTCCCTTGGTCAACGGGCTGTAGGCCTCCACGGCGATGCCCGCCGACCGGCACAGGTCGACCACGTCGCGGCGCGAGCGGTAGTTGTACGGCGACAGCTCGATCTGGTTGACCGCCGGCGGCTGCTCGGCGTTGGCCAGCAGCTCGTCGAGGTGGCGGGTCATGTAGTTGCTCACCCCGATAGCGCGAACCCGGCCGGACTCCAGCAGGTGCTCCATGGCCCGCCACGTGTCGAGGCGCAGTCCCGGCACCGGCCAGTGCACCAGGTACAGGTCGACGTAGTCCAGGCCGAGCCGCCGGCGACTCGCCTCGAATGCGTCCAGGGTCCGCCGGTAGCCGTGGTCGTCGTTCCACAGCTTGGTGGTGACGAAGACCTGCTCGCGATCCAGACCGCTCGCGCGCAACCCGGCGCCCACGTCGGCCTCGTTGCCATAGACTCGAGCCGTGTCGATGTGCCGGTACCCGGCCGCCAACGCGGCCGTGACGGCCGCTCGCGTCTCGCCACCGGCCGCCGCCCGGAAGACTCCGAGCCCCAGCCGCGGGATGTGTACTCCCCCGCGCAGCTCGACGGTGTCGGACAGGCCCGTCAGCTGAACGTTCACAGCTCCTCCAGTGTCATCGTGGTCGCTCTCTCGATGTGGATGGGTCGGTTACGCGGCCCGGCGCCGCGGGCCGGCCCGGTCGATTCTGCACCGGTCTGCCACGGCCACGCCGCCGCGGCGGTGATGTCGCGGGCACTGTCCGAGGTTCTGGGTTGCGTTTGGGGAAGTACGTGCCTGGCCCTCGGTCCGTCTCGCGGTCGACCATGACCTCAACCAGGACGACACCACGAACCCCCACTCAGGCCGAGCATGAACCTCGCCGCGGCCGGCTAGGTTCTATCCTGCGGATAATGTCCGTCGGGGACGGCGCGGAGCCAGTCGAGCATTTCGACGAGGTCGAGGGTGGCCTGGTAGTTGGCGCCGAGCTTGTCGAATCGGGCGTGATCACCGACGAGGGCGGGGGAGTCCCGGTCGTCCAGCTCGAGACGGAAGCCAGCAGCCGAGGACGCAGTCATGTCGACATCATTTTCGACCCCTGTGGTGGATCAGCCGCCCGCGCCGGTCCAGACCATCGTCATAGCCTGATGCCCATCGGCGCCGCGGTGCCTTCATGCGAACACCGCCGCATGCGACTGCGGCGTGCTCGCGGTTGAGGCTGAGCTTGTTCAAGACTGGCCGTGGTAGTCACGTTTCTCGGCTTGATCGTGCGCGTCCAGTATCTAGCGGGCTGCACCCAGCGTGACGACGCGCGGAGCGCGCGCCGGCGCGCGCTCGGCGGCAGAAGAGGATGCTGGTGTCGACGACGGCCAGCGTTTTCGATCACGTCATTGATTGCTCTTCGGCCCGTTGATTCGACTACCTGTCGGCAAGTTCCAGGCGCTGCCTGGAACTTGCCGACGAGTGGAGGTGGCGGTCCGATAGGCTGTCCGGCTGTCCAACGGAAGGCTGACTGCATTGGCCACTGACCGTGTCCACCTGCCCGATTTTCGGTTGCTCACCTGGCGTGACGTCGACCCCGCCGCCCGTCCCGATGTCGACCTGGCAGGTGTGGCTGCGCTGGTGCGTTCGTTGCCGCCGGCTGCGGAGGTCCCGCCGGCCGGCACTGACTGGCGCCTCGCCGATTTCTGGTGGGACCGGATGACGGAGGCCCTGGTCGAACGCCTCGGCGACTGGGCGGTGGGCTGGCAGCACACGGTGGTGATGGAGGACTACCCGGGCCACGGTGTCATCCCGGTCTGGCTGGAGGTGGAGCTGACGATCACGACCCCTGCCGAGACCCTGAACCGCCTCGCCGAAGCCGTGGTGGCCTGGCACGAACTCACCGTCGAACTGGCCACCGACGCCCGTGGCCGGTTCGCTGCGGTGGCGCCGGCCACGACCGACAGCACCGGCGACCCGGTGGCCTGGCGGGCGGTGAAGGCACCCGGTATCGGCCGCTTCAACCCCGGGCACTTCACCCGCGGCGTACCCCACCCGGCGAGCCTGAGCTGGGCCGACGTCGATCCGCGAGACCGGGACTTCGATCCGGCGACGGTTGCGGCCGTGGTCGCCGCACTGGTCACGGCCGAGAGTCTTCCGGCCCAGGGCGCGGACTGGCGGCTGCGGGACCTGTGGCTGGAGAGCGTGTCGATGGGTTTCACGAAGCGGTACGGGCAGTGGACGGTCGGTTGGCGTTGGTCGGTCGGCGAAGGCGACCTCGACGGCGGGCCGGTCGGCAACTGGTGCTGCTTCTCCCATTCGGTCACGACCCCGGAGGCGACCGCCGCCACCGTCGGTGCCGCACTGATCGAGTGGCGCGACTGGCTGCAGGACACCGCCGACCGGTTCGACCGGTTCCTCCCGCTGGCCGCAGGCGACCTGGACGGCTGGGAACGTGCGGTCGCCCACCTGGTGACCGCCGTCGGCGACCGTACCCAGTACGAGTCCGCCTGGTACGGGTGCTGCACCACCGTCCTCGGCTGGTTCCTCGAAGCGGCAGGCATCGCCCCGGGCGAGCACAAAAGGCTGCTCGACCACGCGATCGGCGGCCGGTTCGACAGCTGGACCGAGCCGGACCCGGAACTCATCGCATCGGTGGCCGAGCGCCTGGCCGGGCGGGCGGCCGGTGCCTGACCAGCTCACGACCTGGCAGCAGGTCCGCGAGCAGGTGCCGTGGCGCGACGTCGTCCCGCACCTGCAGACCCCGGTTCCCGCCGCCCGCGACGGGTTCACCGCCCATGCCACGATCGGTGAGGACCGGCGACGGCAGAGCCTGTTGCTGGCCGCGTACGCCGACGCCCGGTACGCGGCGAGGACCGGAGCAGACCTCACCCCGGACCTGACGGCCCACTGGAACGGGATGCTGCGTGGCATCCCGGCCGCCTACTTCCGCGGAGGCCCGGCTTTCGCCAAGAACGGCCGGGACCGGTACGGGCTACACGCCGACACTCAGCAGCGGTACGCATCATGCCTGTCAGAAGCCGCCGACCAGACAATCCCGGTGGCGGCCCGCGCGGCTCGGGCCTATCTCGACGTCGCCTTCTTCCACCCCTACGACGACGGCAATGCCCGCCTGGGCGGTCTGCTCCTGCACTACCTGCTGCTGCGCGCCGGCGTCGAACTCGACGAGGTCCGCCCGATCCTCACCACGATCCGCCGTGCAGACGACCCGCAGGGCGCAGCCGACCTCGCCCGCCTGATACACGGCATCGCCATAGCTACCCACCGCCGCTGGCTCCGCTCGCCGAACCCTGACCGGCCGGCAACATCATGAACTCCGATTCCGATGGAAATGCTTCCACCGGTGCCCGCGGTTGAGGCCCATGCTGGCCAGATCGGCCACATCAGTCGCACTCACGGCGACGCAACAACTGCGCTCGGCACACGTACGCCCGCCGTGTGTGTCCGGTTATCGGCTTGTCGGAGTGGAAGCGGACCGCGACCATACTGCCGTGGGATCGGACTGGATCTGGGAACTGCGGGTTCCGACGGGCGCGGAGCCCGCTCTTCGAGAGCTTTACGCACTGGCCGCCGAGCGCGACCTGCGAACGGTCGACGACCCACACGTCGCGCTCGCCGCCATGGCGACGGGCAGGGAGAACGGCCAGCTCTGGACCAATGACGACATCGATATCTTCGTAAACTGGGAGAACGGGACCCTTGTGTGGGCGTTGGACGCGGCCTTCTGCCATCGCCGCCCAGTGCCGGAAGCCGACACGTTCCGTGAGTTGCATGCCCGCCTAACCTCCTTGTGGCTCGATGTTGCCCGGCGCCTGAACGCCGACGCTGGGCGGGTCCTCGATGAATGGTCGAGCGAGCAGGTATGGCATCTCGGCATTCACGAGGCCATTCACCCCGCCGGGGGCTGGCCGGCCGAGCTGGGGTGGTGGACCTATCTCGGCCCTGACCACCACCGGCCTGCGCCGCCGCTGCCCGAAGTGGCTACTCGGGCACGCCCGATGCCGAACGGTGCCCTGCTGGTCACGCTCCTCGACGACCCGGCTGCGGTCGACGCACTCCGCTATGAAGACATCCACACACGGTGGCTCCAGGCTGCATGAGCGTCGGCGGGGCCGCGCACCACTCGCGGCCATGAGGACGTCGCGGACCGGAGGGGTTTTGAACCCCCGGTGGGGCATGGCACGCCAGCGGCCCCACGTGCCATCGAGCCGCCGTGCGTACCCAGCATTCGGCTCTCAGCGCTGCAATAACCCGGCTCTGCCACCGGCCCCGACGCAGTATGCCGCCATCTCGTCCACCGAGCATCCGGGTAGCGCGACACCGTCGTCGTCTTGCAGGCGGCAGATCCGCGCATTCGACCGGAGCTTGCCGCCGGTAGGCAGTATGTCGGGGTGGATGCCATGTTCTTGCACCGTGCAACGCGCCGGTACCTGATCGATCGGTTCGACGCGCTCAGCCGACGGTATGCCGAGCGAGATCATGACGTCACCGGTCCGGAGGCGAAGCGCATCCATCCCCGCTATAACCTCGTCGCGGACATCCTGGAACAGGTGGAACGGCTTGATCCGGACGACCTTCCCGATACGGAGTCGCTCGCCGAGGTCTTGCTGACGGCAGCGGAGGTGGAACAGCCTTCGGATTCGCTGGCAGGCGACGACATCGAAGTCCAAGCGGTCCTCGACGAACGAGAACGGTACCGATCGGCGGTGCGGACCTTGCCCTCACGTCCGGACGTCCAGGCGGCTCCGCTCGGCTACCGGCGAGTGCTCACCGCTGACGAGTCGGCGGCTTGGCGCATCGCGATGCAACGCCGGTGGGGTGTGGAGAACGGCGCCTGGCATCCGATGCTGGCCGGCCCGGTACCACCGGGTGTTCTGGTACTGACTGATGCCGCGGTGTGGCGTACCGATGGTGTCGAGGTCGTTCGCCGGGTCGTGCGTGAGCTGGGATGCCAGCGTGTGGTCGAGCTGCGGGAGTACGGGGCCGACTACCTGCTGGACGTCGAAATGTTCAGCCCGCAGTACACCGGCGCCGAAGGACTGTGGACCGGTCTCCAAGACGACTGGATCGCTTACGCCTCGCACGAAGGCACCGTGGCGTTCGGCGGCTCCCTCGCCGGGGCTATCGCAACCAACTGGCCCGACCTGGACAGGTGGCGTTGGCGCGGCTGGAATGATCCCGTCTGACCGTCGGCGACCAGCGCACGGACAGCGGCAGAACAGTGCACCGAGAGGGTTACCATCGGCGATGATCACATCGATGGAATGGACGACGCTGCCGAGCAGGGATTGATCGCTGCTGCGGACGTAGGTGTCGTCGGCCGTGGTTGGCGGCGAGCCCTTTTCTCGGCGCGTACGCGGCGGTGACGGCTGCCCGCCGCGGCCCAGGCCGCGGCAACGCTGGGCTCCCGTCGTCTGTGCGGCAGTGCCGGCAGTACAGCGTTGGGAGCAGTAGCGGCGTGCACGAGCATGACCGGGCTGCCATCGCCGGGCACCGCGCCGACGGCAGCTGACCACGAACCCGAGTGGGCCACTCGGCGGCGGGTCCGTTGTGATCAGGTTCTGTTTCGATGACGACGGGATTCGATGTCGCGTAGCACATCGGGATCCCATTGGCTGGCGTTCCAGTCATCGCTGGTCGGAGTGGGCGACAGCGGCCACGCCGGGTCTCCCCCGGCGACCGGCGAGTAGTGTCCTGCACCGACTCGGTTGGCTTGGGCAATCAGGCGCAGGATCCGCGCCCGGCTGTGCAGTACCCCTCCGATCAGCGCGGCGGCTCCGAGGGCGCGCAGGGTCGCCTGGCTGAACAGGATCGCCGGGGCGGTCCGGTCGGTGGCTAGCCAGGCCAGGGCGACGCTGAAAACGAGGCAGGAGGAGTAGACGCGCAGGCCCCAGTGGCGGCTATACGAGCGGCCGGGGGAGCCGTGCGCCTCGGCGAGCTGGCGGGTGCCGCGGGCCCAGATCAGCCCGCTGATCACCTGGCCGAGGATGGCGGCGAGCAGGACCAGGTTGGCCAGTACGAGGCCAATGGCTGTGCCGGTGTAGGACGGGGGCAGCGGCCGGGCCTGGTCGTTCAGTGTGCTCCCGAGGACGGCCGCGGCGATCGCGGCCAGGGCGAAGAGGATGCCGAACCCGACTACGAACCCGGTAGCGACGTTCCAACCGGTGGTCCTGAGCGCGGGCGGAGGCGTCGAGGACCGGCAGGTGTGGCCTTGGCCGGGGCGTTCAAGTTCGGTTCCGCATTTCGTGCAGTGCAAGGTGCTCTCCTGAAGGGCGCGGCGGAGACCTCGCCCCGCCGGTTGAGCCGGGTTACCGCCGATCTCGTCGCGCGGGTAGGGATCCGCCGGGTTCGGTGCATAGAAGATCATGCCTGGTCGGCGCGGATCCGGCGACCCCGCGTTCCGCGAAGGCATCCATCCACCATCGCCGCGGGTGGCCCTCATTATCGAAGTCAGGCGCTCAAGCCCGAAGCGCTACAAGGGCGATCTCACGCACGCGACTCCGGCTTTGCGGCCAAGCGTTCATTCGTCTCCTGGATGATGCGGCGGATTTCCGCCGCCTCCGGGCTGTCGCCTGAGTCCTTTTCGGCTTCCTGGCCACGGATGTACGCCTCGATCTCCTCTTCGGTCGGACCTGCGAGGTAGTCGTAGGAGGCGACGGAGACACCCTCGCAAACCTGGCGGGGATCGTCCTCGGACGCGTCCGGATCCAGATCCCTCGCCCACCGTGAGCCCATCGAGAAGATCGCGAAGCCGGGCTCGAAACGGTAGCCGATGTCAACGGGCTCGTATCGATAGCCTTTCGCTGCCAAATCGGCCACCACGTCGTCCATGAACCGAAAGGTCAGCTGGACGCCGTCGAAGAACACCTCTTCGCCGCCGTCACCGGAGTATCCGAGCTCAACCAACTCGACCAGTTCGTCATCCGTGTAGGTCAGCACCAGGAACGGGCTTGTCGCATACACCGCGCGGCTCTCCCGGCCAGGGTGGAGGGGCGGTCCCAGCCGACTCTCGACGACGTCGCGGGCCTCCCCGACCTTCGCCATCGCTACACCTTCGCCAGGCAGAATCTCCATGCAGCGCATGGTGCCAGGGCCGGGCCCGGATCGCCCACCCGCGGCCCGGACACAATGCGCGCCGCCGCGCACGGCGACGACGGCCAGCCGCTGCACATCGGTCACTTCCGCCCGATTCGCCATGACGGCCACAACGACGTCGAAGAGCGCGGAAATGGTCCCACGTTCTTCATGGCATGATCATCCGCTGTTGAGCCGTGAGATCCCGCTGCAGCTTGTCCCGCGCGAGGACGGTCACCCGCGACGGACGGACGGTAAGTCGGTGCAACTGTTTGACGACGATGACGTGGTGGTCACCCTCAGCCTGCGATGCACGGCGGGAGACGTCCAAGCGGCGGTCGCGATCTGCGTACCCGCCATCGAACGGCTCGGCCCCGTCGCGAGTAGTGCTCGCCTGGAGCCCAGTGACACCGGCGCCTGGGTATTCGACTTCATGTTCGTCACCTCGGCTGACACCAACGAGAACATCGACGCCACGGTCCGGCGGGCCCTCGCGCCTGTCCTGCGGTATTTCGACCTGTCGCCCGAACACCTCAGCTACGACCACGTACACCAGCAAACGGAGATCGGCGTAGACCTTCCCCGCTTCAGCAGGTACGCGGTGAACCGGCTCGACGCGGAGCCCGGTCGGGCGATCAGTAGGTGCATCGACGGTCCTGCCGACCCGGCGAGCGGACCGCGTTGGACCGGCGAGCTGGTGTCCTGCATCGACCAGCACGCCGTCGTGGCGCGGTTGCACGTCGGCCTCACCGCCACCGGGTTCGCCGCGGCCTTGGTCGAGGCAGCGGACGTGGCACGGGACGCCGGCGCTTTGGAGGTGCTCGTACAGCCCAGCACCGGCGGCTACGCCGCTGCTCTCCTGCTCGAACGGCCTGCGTTGGACACCGCCGATGCGCTGGCCCAAACGGCGCGGCTGCTGATCGAGCAGCATGGGCTGCACGGGGCACGTTTTGCGCTATATGACGTGCAGGAGTGGCAGATCGGCGTGTGCGAAAACCCATGGCGGCTCGGCCCATACGCGCTGTATGTGCGTCGAGGAATGGATCCGCTGAGTTCGGCCTACCCACCGCAAGAGCTGGCCGTGAGCAGCCACTTCGACGAGGCGGCATCCCAAACGCTGTACGCAACACTCAAGTCGCTGATCAGCATGCACATCTTCGTCTGCGCCGAGGTGGAGGGTCTCGACGGCATCGCCGCCCGCGACGTCGTCCGTGGGCTCGCACAGCGGATCACCCCACACGTCGAACCAACGGAACCCATCGAAATCAGCGAGCCCTATCCGGTCGACGGGGGCCGCATCGGCGTGACTGCCGTGGTGGGCTCCGTCGCGTTCGGCCCGGAACTAGCGTTAGCCGCCGCCATCGACGCGCTCGGCAGACAAGATTGGCAGCGTCCGCGCTACGACACGGACGGCTCCATCTACGCCGACTGGCACGCACCGGCCATGGGCGCCGACGGCATCACCTCCCTGCGGGTCATCGCCGGACCGGGCACGCTGCTAGCGCAGGAATAATTGAAGCCGATGTTGCGGCGACGCAGCTCGGCCACGGTGGCGGTGAGGTCCTGCAAGCTGCGGGAAAGCCGGTCAAGGGCGGGGACCACGAGGGTGTCACCGTCGGTGAGGAAGGCATCATGCTCGGATGCGTTCAACAGTGACAGTCGTGCATGAGATGGTTTGGCAACTGCAGCCGATCGACGAGCTGGAGGATGCGCATCGCAGGCAGACACTGCAATGGCTTAGGTGCACCGACGACGTGTTCCGGCGGATCAAGCCAGCAGTGCCGCCGCAACACCTGGTGTCCTACGTCGTGCCGGTTGATCCGGTAGACGGCAGCATTCTGCTGGTCGATCACGTCAACGCTGGCCTGTGGCTGCCGCCCGGCGGGCATGTAGAGGTCGACGAGCATCCAGCGCAGACCGCCCAACGTGAGGTCCACGAGGAACTCGGCCTCATCGCCGACCAGCACGAGCTCGCCGAACGGCCACTGTTCCTGACGGTCACACGTACCGTCGGCATGGACGCGGGACATACCGACGTGAGCCTGTGGTTCGTGCTCAGCTGCCCGCGTGAACAAGCCCTGACTCCTGATCAAGGCGAGTTTCACCGGGTGCGCTGGTGGACACCCGCTGAACTGCGAACAGCCGACACGTCGCGATTCGACCCTCATCTGCCGCGCTTCCTCGGCAAGCTTGAGCAGCACCGGACCACCCACGCCACCACGCCCGAGCCCGACGCCGTGCTCGGCTCCCACAGGCAGAAGTGGCCAACTGCCGGTTGACGCCAAGAAACAGCGGGTGCCCGGCCGATCGAGGCACAGCGGTGAAGCCAACCTGTTGGACCGACACACCACCCGGCACTCCACGGAATTCGCGGCCAGCCAGTGTCGGCCGCTCCATAGAAGGCGATCTCGCCGACGGTGCCGGTCATGTCCAGGTACGCCACGCCCCATTGAATCCGCGTGGCGGTACTGACGCTCGCGCCGCCTGCTTGACTCTCGACTGGGTCGAGCCCCCAGAGTCCATGGTGTGGAGAGTGTAGTGGCGGACGACGTGCGTGATGACCTGCGCGGGATTGGGCAGATGGCCCGGGAGAGTGGGCTGACGGTCAGTGCCTTGCGGTTCTATGACCGCGTCGGCGCGCTGGTCCCGGCAACGGTGGACCCCGACACCGGCTACCGCTGGTATGCCGGGCGGCAAGTCACCCCGGCCCGCCTGCTGGCCCGGCTACGCCGGGTCAGCATGCCGTTGGCGCAGATAGCCCAGGTGTTGGCGGCGCTGCCGGACACGGGCGCCGCGCACCGCCTGGTCGACGACCACCTGCGCCGCCTGGAAGACGGCCTCGCCGACGCCCGCCGCGAACTCTCCCGCGTCCATCAGCTGCTCGACACCCCGGAGGCAACCATGACCAGTCCCACCACCACCCGCATCAGCATCGCCGCCGCTGAACTGGCGGCCACACTCGACGCGGTCCGATTCGCAGTCAGCACCGATCCCGCGCTGCCCATGCTCGGCGGCGTGCTCCTCGCGGCCACCACCGACCGGTTGGAGACCGTCGCCACCGACCGGTTTCGGCTGGCGTTCGCATCAGCGGCGGCCACCGTCAACGGCCCGCCGGTACGGGCGGTAGCACCGACGGACTTCATTGACGAGGTGCGGGGATTGCTCAACTCCACCGCACACCCGGCAGTGTTGGCCATTGCTGATAACAGCATTCTGGCCGAGGTGGCCGGACACCAGGTGGCCGGCGTGGCGTTGTCCGGTGAGTTTCCTGACCACCAACGGCTGCTCAGTGGCCAGGCCGGGCCCCTGCGGGTCACCGCCGATGTGGCTGCGTTGCGGGCCGCCCTTGCTCCAGGTGTGGCACCGCTGATCACTGAGGAACACGCCGGGGTCACCTATCCGGTGGCCGTCCTGACCGTGCACCCCGACGGCGGGCTTGCCGTGGTCGACCCGTCGCGGTGGGACGCCGAGGACCCCCGTACTGTCGCGGTCAACCCGGAATTCCTGCTCCAGGCCCTGGACGCCGGCGCAAGCGGTCAGCTCGTCCTGGATCTGGACGGCCCGATTCGGCCCCTGGCCATCCGGGCACCCGGCGACACTGGGCGCTTCTCGATCCTGATGCCGGTCCGGCTCTGAGCTGGTAAGGCACGCCGCTACGGGATGGGTGCGCCGGGTCACCGGTACATCATCCCCGAGCCCAGCGCGCCATACCGACCGCTCAGCTACTCGAAACCGGGCCACAGCGAGAATGCAGGTGCGCCGTTGTCAACCCTTCCCCGGCCCGCGTCGCAGGTTCACCGACTGCTGGCATCCGATGTCGCGACGCACTGACATTCACCTGTCGCTCAACGGTCTGTGATGACGAGGGGTTGAGGTAGGTGATGATCTCTGGGTATCGACGATGTCACCCCCGCACATCCTGCGGCGCACCTTCGCCACCGACATGCTCCGCGACGGCTGCGGAAGAAGGCAGCCACGCAGGCGTGTCAGCGGGAGCCGGCGAGGACTGAGTTCATCTGGGCCAGCAGAGCCTGAAACGTCCGGTGACGCCACGGCGTCACCGGGAGGCTCCTCGGGCAAACGCTGGACCGTCACCAGGGCCTGACTGGTCGACGCCAGCGCCAAGGCCTCAGCTGCGTTCGCGGCCGCTTCCGAGTACTCCCCGTCGGCGCCCAGCATCGACGCCAGTTCCGCCAGTTCCTTGGCGAGGGACACCGCGCTGGCGGCGCCGACGTAGCCGGTTGCGGCGGAGTCGCGCAGCCGCGCCACTCGGTCACGCGCGGCACGCAGATCACGATCTTGGTCGGGCGACATCGCACCAACCTAGCGATTCATGACGTAGGACACCCTTCCGGCCGCCCCGCTCCCTGGGTTACCGGCCACGCGTCCGCGAGTCGGTTCCTCCATGCGGTGCGGTGTGCTGACTCGAAAACGATCGGGGGCCGGCCCCAACGGCCCCGCAAGACCGGATCTTCATACCCGCAAACCCGGCGCCGAGGTGATGGGAGCGCTCGTGGCGGTGATTCGGCGCCGCCGAACAGGGTAATCAGACTTGGTGAAAAACGACGTTAATGACCGGTTCGTGCGCGTCCGGGGCGCCGCCGAGCACAACCTTCGGAACGTCGACGTCGACATTCCCCGCGATGCCATGGTCGCCTTCACCGGCGTCTCCGGTTCGGGCAAGTCGTCGCTGGCCTTCGGCACGCTATACGCCGAGGCGCAGCGCCGGTACTTCGAGTCCGTCGCGCCGTACGCCCGCCGGCTGTTGCAGCAGGTCGGTGCGCCGCACGTGCAGGAGATCACCGGCCTGCCCCCGGCCGTGGCCCTGCAACAGCGTCGCGGGGCACCCAGTTCGCGGTCGACGGTCGGCACCATCACCACGCTGTCCAACCTACTGCGGATGCTCTACTCGCGCGCCGGGACCTACCCGCCGGACGCCCCGCGGCTGGAGGCCGAGGCGTTCTCCCCCAACACCGCGGCCGGCGCCTGCCCACGGTGCCACGGACTGGGCGTCGTGCACGACGTCGCCGAGGACCTGCTCGTCCCCGACCCGTCGCTGAGCATCCGCGACGGCGCCATCGCGGCCTGGCCGGGCGCCTGGCAGGGCGCCAACCTGCGCAGCGTCGTGAGCGGCCTGGGGATCGACATCGACAGACCGTGGCGCAAGCTCAGAAAGAAGGACCGGGACTGGCTGCTCTACACCGACGAGCAGCCGTCCGTCCTCGTCGAGCCCGAGCGTGACCGCATCGACAGCGGCTACTACGGGAAGTTCTGGAGCGCCCGTCGGCACGTCATGCACGTGCTCGCCGACTCCAAGAGCGACCGGATGCGCGAGCGGGCGATGCGGTTCGTCCGGAGCGTGCCCTGCCCGGTGTGTCACGGCAGCGGCCTGCGCCCGGAGGCGCTCGCGGTGACCTTCGCCGGCCACACCATCGCCGACGTCAACGCGATGCCCCTCACCGCCGTCGTGGCGCTCCTGCGGCCCGCCGCGGGGTTGTCCGGGGCCGGGGCTGCCACGCCGACCGCCCGGTCCGGGGAGACGACCGAGGTCGCGGTCCGGCTCTGCGCCGACCTGGTCGCGCGCGTCGAGGTGCTGCTCGACCTCGGCCTGGGGTACCTCAGCCTCGGGCGCCGCTCGACGACGCTGTCGCCCGGCGAGGCGCAGCGCCTGCGTATCGCCACCCAGTTGCGTTCGGGGCTGTTCGGGGTCGTCTACGTGCTCGACGAGCCCTCCGCGGGCCTGCACCCGGCCGACGCGGAGCCGCTGCTGGACGTGCTGGACCGGCTGAAGGCGGCGGGCAACTCGCTGTTCGTCGTGGAGCACGACATGGACGTGGTCCGGCGGGCGGACTGGGTGGTCGACATCGGCCCCGGTGCGGGCGAGAGCGGCGGACGCGTGCTGTACAGCGGTCCGGTCCCCGGCCTCGAACAGGTCGAGGAGTCGGCCACCAGCCGGTACCTGTTCGGCCGTGCCGAGCCGCTCGACCATCGCCCGCGTACGCCCCAGGGCTGGCTGCACCTGCGCGGCGTCTCCCGCCACAACCTGCACGGCGTGTCCGTCGACGTGCCGCTCCGGGTGCTGACCGCGGTGACCGGGGTGTCCGGTTCCGGGAAGTCGACGCTGGTCACGCAGGTGCTCGCCGAGGTCGTGCGCGGCCACCTCGGGCTGGCGAGCGACGAGCCCGACGAGGCGGAGCTCGACGTCGACGTGCGGGACGCGGCGGGGCTCGACTCGTTCGACCGGCTGGTCCGGGTCGACCAGCGGCCCATCGGCCGCACGCCCCGGTCCAATCTGGCGACCTACACCGGGATGTTCGACGCGGTGCGCAAGCTGTACGCGGCGACGGACGAGGCGCAGGCGCGCGGGTACGCGGCCGGGCGGTTCTCCTTCAACGTCGCGGAGGGGCGGTGCGAGACCTGCCAGGGCGAGGGGTTCGTCGCGGTCGAACTGCTGTTCCTGCCCGGGACCTACGCGCCGTGCCCGGCCTGCCACGGCGCGCGGTACCACGCGGAGACGCTGGAGGTGACCTACCGCGGCAAGAACATCGCGGACGTGCTGGCGATGTCCGTCGACGGCGCCGCCAAGCTCCTCGCCGACGTCCCGGCCGCCTCCCGGAGCCTCGAGACGCTCCGGGAGGTGGGGCTGGGCTACCTGCGGCTGGGCCAGCCGGCGACCGAGCTCAGCGGTGGCGAGGCCCAGCGCATCAAGCTCGCCACCGAGTTGCAGCGGGCCCGCCGCGGCCACGCGCTCTACCTGCTCGACGAGCCGACCGCAGGGCTGCACCCCGCGGACATCGCGCTGCTGCTGCGGCAACTGCACCGGCTCGTCGACGCCGGCAACACCGTCGTCCTGGTCGAGCACGACCTGGACACGATCGCCGGCGCCGACTGGGTCATCGACCTCGGCCCGGGCGGTGGGGACGCGGGCGGCCGGGTCGTCGCGACCGGCCCTCCCGCCACGATCGCCGAGGCCGGGGACAGCGCGACCGGGCGCCACCTGGCACGCCGCCTCGAACGCTTCTGAGCGGGTGACCTCCCCGGCCGTCAGCGCTTCATGCGTGCTCGATCGCCTCGATGATCCGTGGGCGCAGCTCGGCCGCGCTGATGATCGCGTCCACCGAGCCGATGTCGATACCCACTACTACGCTCGTGATACTCACGTCGCATCGCCTTTCGATAAGCGCTGAGCCTGCTGTCGGTGACCTCCCGCGAGGCGGCCGGTCCGCCGTACTCGCCGGGGCGATGACCGGGGTCACGATGCAACCGCGGCCGTGTGTCGTAGCTGGGCGTCCGGCATGGGGTAGCGGCGCCGCAGAGCGTGCGCGCTGCCGGCTGGGGCCGCGGTGTCGTGCACGTCGGATGTGAGCAGGTCGACGACGTCGGTGACCCCGGGGACCTGCTCGGCCATCCGTGCGGCGGCGAGGGCGGTCGTGCGGCGTGCGGTGCGGCCGGTGATGGTGACGACGCCGTCGTCCACGGTGACCTGCACCGCTCCCGGACGGATTCCGAGCTCGTCGAGCAGGACCCGTTGCATCACGTCGTCGCGGATGACGGAGTCCAGACGGTCGCGGATCTTGAAGAGGTCCGATCTGCTGACGATGCCCCGCAGCTTGCGGTCGGCGTCGATGACAGTGGCGCCGGTGACCTGCGGCTCGTATCCATTCTCGCCCCGTCCGGCGTGCCTGGTCAGGGCCAGGAATCCCAGACAAGGAGGGTCTAAACTGCCGGTTGTCGGCAATGAACGTTGGGGGCGCTGGGGTCGGGAGGCGTGGCGCGGGTGAGCGACGGCGGACGGCAGCGCGGCAAGCGCCGGCCCGTGACACCGGAACCGGACGACGCCTGGCTGGTCGGCGTCGCCGAAGGCGCCAGTGGCGATGCCGGCGGGGTCCCGGTGGAGCTGCTCGGCGAATACCTGCCCCTGCTGGCCGACGCGGCGGCATACGGGCGTCAGGCCGAGCGCCGTGAGCTCGACGCGGTGGGCCAGCTCGGTCGTCGCGCCGCCGAGCAGGGCGTGTCCGCGGGCCGGGTGGTGCAGCTCTATCTGTCCGCGGCGCGACGGCTGTGGAACGACCTGCCGATGGTGGTGCGCTCCCGTGACCGGGAGGTGGTGCGCGCGGCCGCGGCGGCGGTGCTTCAGGTGGTCGACGACGCGGTCGCGACGCTCGCCGAGGGGTACGCGGTCGCCCGTCGGGATCTGGTGCGCCGGGAGGAATTGCTGCGCCGGGAGTTGATCGACGACCTCCTGCGCGGCGACTCCGATCTGGGCACGCTGGTGGAGCGGGCCGAACCGTTCGGGCTTGACCTCGCCCGGGTCCATCAGGTGGCGCTGGCCGCGCCGAGCCGGCGTCTGCCGGACGCCGACGCGGCGATCAGCGCCCTGGAGGCCGTCGTCTTCGACCGGCTCGGCGACCGCGACGTGCTCGTCGCGACCAAGGACGGCCTGCTGGTCGTGCTGGCCCCGGCCGATGCCGGGGTGGCGGGGCGGCTGTCGCCCGCGCGTGAGGCGGCCGACGACCTCGGCCGGCTCACGCACCGGGAGCTGAGCCGGTTGCCCCGCGGACGGCCCTGGCGGGTCGCCGTCGGGCGGCCCTACCCCGGCCTGTACGGCATCGCCCGCTCCTACGAGGAGGCCCGCGAGGCGCTCACCATGGCCGGCAGACTGCACACGGACACGCCGGTCATCAACGCCCACGACGTGCTGATCTACCGCGTGCTGCTGCGCGACCAGCCGGCCATCGTCGACCTGGTGCAGGCCGTGCTCAGCCCGCTCAGCCAGGCGCGTGGGGGAGCGGGGCCGCTGCTCGACACGTTGCACGCCTACTTCGAGACCGGGGCGGTCGCGACCGAGTCGGCGAAGCGGCTGCACGTGTCGGTGCGTACGGTCACCTACCGTCTCGACCGGGTCAAGAAGCTGACCGGGTACGACCCGGCCGACCCCGCTCACCGGTTCACGCTGCAGGCGGCCGTGCTCGGCGCCAAAGTGCTCAACTGGCCGCAGGAGCCACTGCCCGTTCCGGCTTGATCCGACGTCCTTGCGTCTAGCCTGACGGGTGGAGAGCGAGGGGAGGTCGGAGGTGGACGTGCGGATGCCTGCCGCGTTCATCGGCCACGGAAACCCGATGAACGCGCTGGAGGTGAACCGCTACACCACCGCCTGGCGGGTCTTCGGGGCGTCGGTGCCGCGCCCGCGGGCGATCCTGGTGGTCAGCGCGCACTGGTACATCAACGCCACCGCCGTGACCACGATGCCCAGGCCGCGGACGATCCACGACTTCTACGGCTTCCCGCAAGAGCTCTTCGAGGTGCAGTATCCGGCGCCTGGGCTGCCCGAGCTGGCGGCCGAGGTCAGCGATGTCGTACATCCGACCTGGGTCGGCGCGGACGTCGACAGCTGGGGCATCGATCACGGCACCTGGTCGGTTCTGACACACGCGTTTCCCGACGCCTCGGTGCCCGTCGTCCAGTTGAGCATCAACGCCAACAAGCCGATGGACTACCACTTCCAGCTCGGCGCGAAGCTCGCACCGCTGCGGGAGCGTGGCGTACTGATCGTCGCCAGCGGCAACGTCGTGCACAACCTGGGCGGGATGGACTGGAAGCTTGCCGACGACGGCTACGACTGGGCCCGGCGCTTCGACGAGGATGCCAAGGTCCGCATGCTGACCGATCCGAGCGGATTCGCGAGCCTCGACGCACATCGGGACTACCGCCACGCTGTGCCGACGCCCGACCACTTCATCCCCGCGCTGTATCTGGCCGGTCTGGCGGCCGCGGCCGACCAGGCGGACACGTCGGTACTGGTGCACGGGTACGCCTACGGGTCATTGTCGATGACGGCCTACACCCTGGGCTGTCCTGCCCAGAAGCCCCAGGGCGCCGGCGGCTGCTCGCGGCCGCCGGCCGGCCTGCCGCCCGACGGCTCCAACATCTGACCGCACCGGCACGGTCTCAGCGCACCGGGCGGGCCGCCGCGGTGAAGGCACCGTACGGTTTGCGCCGCCGGCAGGGGACACACCGAGTGGCTTGCGGCGCGGCTCGCAGCCTGCCGAGCGGGATCGCCTTGTCGCAATCTACGCAACGGCCGTAGGTGCCTTCGGACATGCGCCTGAGCGCGTGCGCCGTCTCGGCGATCCCCTGCCGGAGGTACGCGGTCTGCACGGCCAAGGTGCGCATGTCACGGCCGAATTGCTGCGGCAGTGCAGCGTGCACCGTCATCCGCGTCAGCCGATCAGTGTCCACGGCGTACCGCTCCTCGAGCATGCCGCGGAGCAGCTCCATCGGCTCGGCGAAAGGAGCGGCCGGTTCGTGCAGCGTTGTGCTCATGATGCCTCCGAAGGTGTGCGCCGCCGCCACCTGGCCACTGGCCAGGCGTCGGCGGGTGACGCAGGAACGACATGACTGCCGCCCGGCTCCCTTCGGGCGCCGAGCCTGTTCACTGCTTCACCCGTTGTGCTGCTGACACGGCATACAGAACGGGGTGTGGGGCAGCAGCTCCAGCCGTAGGAGCGGAATGGGGATCCCGCAGTTCTCGCACCGGCCGTAGGAACCCTCGGCCAGCCGCCGCAGCGCGCCAGTGATCTGCTCCAGGCTGTGCCGGGTCGCAGCCAGCAGCGCAGCCTGGTTATGTGCCTCGCCGGGATCGACGGTGAGGTGCGCCTTCCTGAGCTCCTTGAACCGGGCCGTCTGCCGCGCGAATTCCTCGCTCAGCGCGGCATGCAGCGACGACAAACGATCATGATCAGAGGCCTTGGTATTGACACTCATGTCTGCTCCTTGGTGGCAATCGATCTATAGGAAGGGGGCGAAGCTTTGTCGGCTTCGCCCCCACGATGCCGGTGGGCGCAGCCCGAGGCCGCGCTCACCGGAAGCCTCGGTGTCACCCCGCCGAGGCGACCTTGTCCGGCATGCGCCGGCCGGGCTTCCTCCGCCGCCGGCGCTTGCCAGCCGGTGGGAACGGATCGGCGCTGAACGGGTGGGTTCGGCTGACCTTGGAGCGAACCAGGTCCGTATCGTCGAAGTCGAACCGGATCCGGTTGACCACACGCGAGACGCCTGGCACGTCTGTCGTCAGCATGGCGGCGATGCCGGCGGTCGATCGCCGATCCACCGTGCCGGTCAGCGTGGCGACCCCGTCCCGTACGGCCACCCGCACCTGCTCCGGATGAATCCACATCCGACGACGCAGCAAATCCTCAATATCCCGGCGGACCGGGGTGTCGGCACCCACGGTGCTCATCTCGTGCCTCGCCCCGTCGCTGACCTTGCTCTGCATGTCGAAACCTCCTCGAACTGCCGCGGTCCGGGTCTAGACCCGGGCCGACAGTTCATGACCGGAAAGCGGATGGCTTGCATCAAGCATCACCAGCCTGTCGCCCGGCGACCACGGTCCGCGACGGCGACAAACCACGCCATTGTTTGCCGACCGTCGGCAACCTCCCGCGCACCCGGTGTGAGTCTCGGTGCACTCTGAGCCGGATCGCCTTCCTCAGCGCGCCCGAGTCGCCTTCGCGGCCTGTCCGTATTCCAGACCAAAGCAGCTCCAGGCGGTTGATCCAGAACCGTATCTGGGTGACTGCCTCAAGATGGCGGGCTGCCGGAGCGCCGGGCACCAGCTCGCCCGCGTCCAGCCGCAGGATCCGCCCGTCGCGGCGCACGGTCGCGATGGTCACGCTCAACGTGCGCAGCGCCTCGAGCGACGCCTCGGCCCGCGATTCCTGCACGTGCCCGATGGTTGCGTTGAACAGCACCACGATCGCGATCGGCATCTCCCACTCGCGGCTGACCAGCAGCGACACGACCCCCGAGACCAACAGGATCAGGATCAGTAGGGTCCTGGAACTGACGCAGGAACGCCCGAGCAGTGTCGCGGTGGCGACGCTGCACCATGCGCACCGACCAGTCCTAGTGGGTCGCGCCCGAGCCGGTCGGAGATCGAATCGAGATCTCGGACGTGCACTACGCCTACGACACCGGCCGCGACGTGCTCAATGGTGTGAATCTCAATGTACGACCGGGAACGCCTGGCGATCGTCGGCATGTCCGGCGCCGGCAAATCCACCCTGGGCCGACTGATGGCCGGCGTGGATGTGCCGCGTACAGGCAACATCACGGTCGGCGGTGTGCCGGTATCGAGACCGCGAAGGACGCCGACCGCATCGTGGTCATGGACAGCGGCCGGGTCAGCGAGGGGAGGCATGGCACGGCCCCGCCGACGGCGACCGGGAACGTGTTCAATGAGTTGAAGACCAGGCAGGCGCTGGGGACAGGTCGAGCGACTGCCGCGCTACGCCGGGGTCGGTGCGGCGATCTCCAGGAGGGTGCCGAGCTGCCGGAATGTCTCCGGCTTGACCCAGTAGTAGACCCAGGTGCCGCGACGCTCGTAGTCGACCAGGCCGGCCTCACGCAGCAGCCGTAGGTGGTAGGAGATGGTCGGGCCGGAGAGGTCGAACGCGTCGGTCAGGTCGCACACGCACGCCTCAGCGGTCGAGGCGATCAGCGACATCAGCCGCAGTCGAACCGGGTCGCTGAGTGCCTTGAACATCGGGGCGACCGCGACGGCCTGCTCGTGGCTGAGCGCCTGGACCGCCAGAGGTGTGCAGCACGCCACCGTGGCCGCTGCAACCTCAGCCTCTTTCGGATTAGACATCTCTCTAGCTTGACAGATCTCTAGATAGAGGGCAAGCTTGGCACTGCTTAGAGAGTTCTCTAGTCAGCCAGGTCGACCACGGAACCAGCGCCTGTGCACTACGAGTCCTCAGAGCCGGCGTCGGCGTCTGCCTGCCTGGCCCGACCTATCCGTACAGTCACGAGGGAGATCGATATGACCACCGAGCCCACCACCCAGTCCGCCACCACTACGTCGAGCTGCGGCTGCAGCAGCACCACCAGCATGGCGGCGCCCGTCGCCACCAGTCCCTGCTGCGGGACCGCCACGGCGGCGGCCGAGGCAGGCGCCTGCTGCGACCCGAAGGCCAAGACCGAGGCGGTCGCTTCCGGCGCCTCCTGCTGCGGCTGACCGATAACCACAACCTGTCCGAGCTGACCGACCACCACGACCGATCCGAGGGGGAAACCACAATGATTTCGCAACCATCTGACCTGCCGGTCGTGGTGGTCGGCGCCGGGCCAGTGGGCCTCGCTGCTGCCGCGCACCTGCACGAACGGGGCCTGCCGTTCGTCGTCCTGGAAGGCGGTGCGAGCGCCGGCGCCGCTGTCCGCGAGTGGGGGCACGTGCGGCTGTTCAGTCCGTGGCGCTACAACATCGACGCCGCGGCCCGCCGACTGCTCGACGCCGCCGGGTGGGCCGCGCCGGACCCGGAGCTGTTGCCGACCGGCGCCGACCTCGCCGGCGACTACCTGGAACCCCTCGCCAAGCTGGCCGACCTGGCCCCGCACATTCGCTACACCGCGCGCGTGGTCGGTTTCGCCCGACTGGGCGTGGACCGGGTCCGAACAGTCGGCCGCGACACCGCGCCGTTCCTCGTCCGGCTGGCCGACGGCACCGAGATCACCGCCCGAGCGGTCATCGACGCCTCCGGCACCTGGCGCACCCCGAACGTGCTCGGCGCCACCGGTCTGCCCGCCCTCGGCGAGACCGACGCCGCGAGCTTCGTCGAGGCGTCCATGCCTGACGTGCTCGGCGCCGACCGGGACCGGTTCGCCGGCCGGCACACCCTCGTGGTCGGCGCGGGCCATTCCGCCGCCAACACCCTGCTCGCCCTCGCAGCCCTGGCCGAGGCGGAGCCGGGCACGCAGGTCACCTGGGCCATCCGCGGTGGCAACGCCGACCGTGCCTACGGCGGCGGGGACGCCGACGCGCTACCCGCCCGCGGCGCGCTCGGCAGCCGGCTGCGCGAGCATGTGACCGCCGGCCGAATCGCCCTGCTGACCGGGTTCTTCACCCACCGCCTGGAGGTCGACGGCGGCCGGGTGACCGTGGCCGGCCGCGACGCGAACCGTGGCGAGCAGCGGGTGACAGTCGACCGGATCGTGGTCGCCACCGGCTACCGGCCCGACCACACCATCACCGCAGAGCTGCGCCTGGACCTCGATCCGATCCTGGAGTCCACCCGTGCCCTGGCCACGCTCATCGACCCGAACGAGCACTCCTGCGGCACCGTCCCGCCGCACGGGGTGGACGAGCTGACCCACCCCGAACCCGGCTACTACACCGTCGGCATGAAGTCCTACGGCCGAGCGCCGACGTTCCTCATGGCCACCGGATACGAACAGGTCCGCTCCATCACCGCGGCCCTGGCCGGGGACTGGAGCGCCGCCCGCGACGTGCAGCTGGAGCTGCCCGAAACCGGGGTGTGTTCCACCAACCTCGTCGCCGACGACCAACTCCCCGGTGCCGACGAGAGTGGCTGCTGCGGCAGTGAGCCCGCGACGGTTACGGCCTCACCGGGTCGGGGCCTGGCCACCGGGATCAGCGGCGGCCTGCTCGTCGCACCACTGACCGTGACCGCTGTGCCGGCCGGCGCGGAGGCGGCCGGCGGCTGCTGCGGCGCATGACCACCGCCGCCGGCGCCGCCCCCACCACACCGGTCGGGGGCGGCGCCGGCATTCGCCGAGGCTGGGCAATCGTCGGGGCGCTCGCGGTCACGCAGACCGTCGGCTACGGCGTGCAGATGTACGCCTTCACCGTTCTGCTGCTGCCGATGGCGGCCGACCTGCACGCCTCCACCACCGCTGTCACCGCGGCGATGACGGCCTCCGTGCTGGCCGGTGCCGTGGCCGCGGTACCGGTCGGGCGGTGGCTGGACCGCCGCGGCGGACGTGTCCTGATGACCACCGGCTCGGTCCTCGCCACCCTGTTCGTGGCCGCGTGGTCGCGGGTCGACAGCCTCCCCGAGTTGTACGCCGCCCTCATCGGCGTGGGCCTGGCCGGGGCGATGATGCTCTACGAACCGGCGTTCGCCGTCGTCGTCACCTGGTTCCCCGACCCGCGAACCCGCGCCACCGCCCTGCTTGCCGTCACCGTCGTGGCCGGCTTCGCCAGCTCGATCTTCCTGCCCCTGACCGGCTACCTCGTCGCCGCGCACGGCTGGCGTATCGCGCTGCTGATCCTCGCCGTCGCGCACGGCGTGGTCACCATTCCGCTGCACGCGCTGTTCGTCCGCCGTCCCACCGCGACCGCTGCGGGCGTCGGTGATCCGCCACCGACGGTGCACCGTCCGATGCGTACGGTGCTCTATGACCGCCGGTTCGTGCTGCTCGCCGTCGCGTTCGTGGCGCACGCTGCCGCGTTGTCGGCGTTCACCATCCACCTGGTCGCATACCTGGTGGAGCTGGGTCATTCCGCTGCGGTGGGCGCGAGCATCGCGGGGCTGCTCGGGCTGCTGTCGGTGACCGGCCGGCTCGCCACCACCGCCGCCCAGCGCCGGCTCCCGCCCACGGTCGTGGTCGCCACCATCTTTGCCCTGCAAGCTCTCGCCGCGGCCGCCCTTCCCCTGATCGGCGCCACCGTCGCCGGAGCGGTCGCCGCGGTCGTGGCGTTCGGGCTCGGCTTCGGCGTGGCCACCATCGCCCGGCCGTTGTTGCTCACCCACCTGTTCGGCACCGCTGGCTTTGCCACCCTCGCCGGCGCACTCGCCGTGCCGGTCATCATCGCCAGGGCCCTCGCCCCGCTCGGCGCGGCGGCGGTGCACGACAGCACCGGCAGCTACCCGGCAGTCTTCGTCACCATCGGACTCGGCTGCGCGGTCGCCGCGGCCGGTATCGCCCGGCTGGGACGAAGCTCGCCGCGCACCGCCGACCGCGCCCTCAATGTGCTGCCACCACCGACTGGAACCCATGGCTGATCGGTCGCCAGTTACCCCGGTGCCAACGCTTGCCGAGACCTGCTTCCTCTCGCCGGGAGCGGCCGTTGGCGAGACCCTGCGTTTCGCAGCGAGCCGTCTCGTACGACCGAGAAGGACGGGACCGATTCGCTCTGGATCAGCGGGGCCAGCTGCTGTACTGATTTGCCGCTGATGGTGCGCTCTGCGTCTCGGTCCGTGCCGCGCTTGGTCTGATTCAGTCCACCCGTACGACCACGGCGGTGGCGTTGTCGTCGCCGATCAGGAGGCTGTCGCCGAGTAGGGTCTCCACCATCGCGGCTGGGTTTGTCTCTGAGGTGAGCACCTGTGTCAGGCGTTCGTAGCTCACCTGGTCGGAGATCCCGTCGGTGCAGAGCAGGAACAGGTCTCCGCCGTGCAGGCCGACATTGAGCAGATCTGGTTCCGGTGTGTCGGGATGTCCGGCGTACCGGGTCAGTCGGTAGCGGGCTGCGCGGGCCTGTGGGGAGTCCGGGGTGAACCGGCCGTTCATCGTGCCGATCCAGGCCAGGGTGTGGTCGATGGTGAGCAGTTCCAGCAGGCCGTTGCGGAGCCGGTAGGCCCGTGAGTCGCCTAACTGCACCAGCCAGGCCGCGCTGTCACCCGCGGCCGGATCGCCGACGAATGCGGTGAGCGTGCACCCGGTCAGGTCGGGCAGGCCGCGGCCGGCTTTGCGTACCGCCTGCTGCACGTCGGCCACGGCGGCGCGCAGCGCGCCCGCCGTCTCGGCGGCCGGGGCGTGCCGGACGAAGACGTCTACTGCGGTACGTCCGGCGGCCAGACTGCCCGGACCGTCGCCCATCCCGTCCGCGACGACCGCGAGCGGCCGGGTGCCATCCAGGTGCACCACGTCGTAGTTGTCGCTGTATCGGTTACCGACAACGCTGCCCGAAGCCGCGGTCAACCGTTGTCCTCCGATCGTCCACGTCACCGTGGTGATCTCCACCTGACTCGCCTCCTAATCGCCTCGACCAAACCGCCTCGACCAACCGCCTCCGCATCGCCTCCGATGTGCTCCGCCAACTGATGCGCGACAGACCTGGAAGCCTGCCAACTACCCGAGGCGGCCAACGTACGGGTCTGTCGAGTTCATCGCATGTGGTTGGGTCCCCGGGCTATCCGCGCCGCGTCGCCGACGGTTCGCTTCCCCGGTATGCCAGGGAGAGCACGTCCTGGCGGCGCTGCCCGAGGTACCAGCTTGCGACCTCGTTCAGGTTGATGGTGTGCCGTAGCAGATCGGGCTGTCCCGGACGAAGTTCTCCGAGCACCTCGCCTCGCGGAGACACCACCATGCTTGGACAGTGCTGGTCAGGATGGGCGATGTTGGCGGAGGCGAGGAAGCGCTGATTCTCGGCCGCCCGGCTGATCAGGTGGCTGCGCCAGACGCCATCGACTTCGCGGGTGTTGGCGGCATTGGTGAGGTACACGAACATTTGGGCTCCCGCCGAAGCCAGGTACTGCCACTGCTCCGGAAAGCGGATCTCGCGGCAGAGCTGTACTCCGACGGTAACCTTCCCGTCTGGCTGCGGGATGTCGATGGTCGGCAGGTGGGTGCCGGGGCGCAGTCGATCACGTTCGTTCATCGCGAGGTTGATTTTCCGGTAGACCTGGTAGTCGCCGGTGGGCGGGAAGAACAGACCGGCGTTGCACCAACCGTCATCCCACGGCAGCAGCGATCCGCAAAAGATCTGCACCTGCTTCTGCTCGGCGAGCTGAGCCACCTGTGCGACGGCGTCGTGCACTGCCGCGGGCTCCAGCCCGGCCAGCGGTGCCAGATCCTCGCTATAGCCGGACAGCATTCCTTCGGGCAAGAGGACAACGTCACCCGTGCGTGTCTCGCTGAGAACCTCCCGCACAGTGTTGAGGTTGGTCTCTACGTTCCATCCGGCCGGAACCTGGGCGACCACGATCGTCATCTGCACCCGGCCATCCTGAACTATTGCCGAACCTCCATGCCATCGACGTTCAGCTAGCTGCTTGGCACACGCATGCGCCGACCTGCGTTTTCGCTGGTCGGCGCTTCGGAAGCCCGGTTGGGCGCTGGTGGCAGGGCGGGGTCGAACCGCCGACCTTCCGATTTTCGGGCGGCCCCTACGCGGCGCGGTTGTTGGCCGCGGAGCGCGCCCGTCGCCGGGTCAGCACGACATCCGCAATGATGATGGGTGCCACCGCCGCGGTCCCCACGAGGACGCCCGTCCACCAGGTCAGGTCGAGCAGAAGCCCGGCCACGATGAGGCCGAAGAACACCAGCAGGTAGGCGACGTTCAACCAGTTGTTCACCACCTCAGCGTAGAGGTTGGCGTCCATGGGCCCCTGACCGTTGTAGGTCGAGGTGCCCGACGACGCGGGACGCTGGAATGCGGTTCCCAAGCTGACAGTTCTGGGGCGTGAAAAGGTGACGCTGGGTTGGCGAGTCGACGGGGGTGAGGATGATGTGGCTGCAGTTGCCGCCGGAGGTTCGGGAGCGCATCGACGATCAGCTGCGACGCCGTCGAATCATCGAAGCGATCGTGTTGGTGCGCGACGAGGGTGGAATAGAGCCAAGGCCTGGCATACATGACGCCCAGGGCATGGTGATGGAGCGCCTTGCGTGGCTCACTGAACACGGCCTGGTCGAGCCGGAACCCAAAGTGGACCTGCCACAGATGATCGAAGCGGCGAAAGCCATCCCTGACCCGGTGGTCGCCATTGAAGCAGCCTGGGACGGCGACTCGTTCGGCTGGTATGTGTGCCTGATGGCGATCGTCGAGCGGCCGAGCCAACATCATGATCGCTTCGACCAGGTCGGGCTGGCTGGCATCCGGCGGGGTGGCGACATTCGTCTGTTCCGCGGTGAGGTCCCACCGTGGCCAGAGGCCGCAGAGGCAACGGAGAAGGGCCAGGCGATCGCGGCCGCCCTCAGCGTCCCGTTCCATTTTGCCCAGCCAGATACCCCGGACATCGATCACCCGCGCTGGTGGGACGCCCTAGGTCCCACGTCGCAGCCCTGATGACCTCGTTCTAAAACGAGGTCGTCAGGGCTCGAACCCATGGCTGGACGTCCGGAGCCGCGCTGGCAGGTGGGTCGGTGTGTCAGACGAAGTGCGCCGAGGTGTGCTGCAGGGGCACCTACAAGATCATCGGGACCACGCGAGCCCACAAGGCATTGTCAGCCAACGGCAGGCGACGATTAGGAACAGCAGCTCACGGCCACTCCGAACCGCCCGCATTCCATGATCGCGCCTTTGGTTCAAGTCCCCCGGCTTGAATGATCCGCCGGGCGGGCCAGGCCGGAGCCGGGGGCGCCGCGTGCCATCCCCATGCCGGTAGCCGTCTCCCTGACGGGTCGCTAACGGGCATCACAACACCCCAGTGACCAGGCGTATCGGGTAGACGATGACAGTCCGGATGATCTTGCAAACTGATTGCCTGTGCACGGCCGGGATCTATCATTGCAGCGTGATGGAGGACGATCTTGGCGGGCACCTCTGGCGGGAGGGGACTGCCAAAAGGCCGCCGCTCGCCCAGGACGCCGAGGCGCTTGGTCGGCTGATCGCGCACGACGCCGACCCGGCTGAGGTCTCGTACTACGAAGCTGCCGCGGACCCGGACCCGGACGCGCAGGCGCTGGACGACGCACAGCGCTCCCACGCCGGGCAGTACCTCCGTCGGGTACGGCGGCTCCGCGAGCGAGAAAGGCACGCGAAGGCAGGCGACGAGGACTGATGGCTGTACAGCCACCGGTACAGCCAAGGCGGCTGACGACGGGCGGCAGCCGCCGACAGCCGCAGGCGGTCCGAGCAGCCACACCAGGGCGAGACCGGCAATCTGCGATCTTCTCATAATCCGCGGGTTGCAGGTACGAGTCCTACGCGGCGCATCAGCGAAACTCATCAGGGCCGATCTCTTCAGATCGGCCCCGACCCCATTTCCTGACCCCAGCGTCAGCCCTCGAACAGATAACCGAGCCCGTCGGTCGTCGATCGCTGGGCCTGCCGGGTGACCTCCACATAGATGCGCCCCGGGCGGGCAGCGAGCTTGAGACTCGCTGCCCGCCCGCGTCGGTGTCAGGCTGCGGCGCTGGAGGCTGGGTGCGCCCTCAGGCGTTGAGGTCCGCCATCTTGCGGTCCATGATTTCCACATCCTTCTCCGTGTACGGTTTGCCCCGAACGGCGGTCAGTATCTCTTGCACGACGTTCGCCAAGGCGGTCCGGAGCTGTTCCAAAGGAACTTCGCCGACCGCGATCGAGACCGGGTTGTCCTCATCTCGATCGCAGTTCGCCTCGATGTAGACCGTCGGCTCGTCCGCCTCGGTCCTTCGGTAGTACAGGTAGTAGGAGCCGTCGAAGAAGTACGACCACGCCTCGTTCTCCCCGTTGGCGATTTCGGTGTACGCCGTGACGGCCGAGCTGACCACGGAAATGGCGAAGTCCGACCAGCGTTCGACCGGGTAGTCAATGCCGCCAAGAGTGAGCCACACATCAGCGGTGATGATGCCGTCGGCAGACCTCGGGAAACAGAAGTTGGTGATGTGCCAGGCTATCGACGTGGTGGCCATGTCCGCTTCACCTCTTGGGATAGATGGTTCGCATGACTCCGGTGTCCTTATTGATGATGAACTCATACAGCTTTCCACCCACCCGGGCCTGCGCCTGGATCATCCGGGTCTCTGAATCCCATCCGATCGGCCCCCGGTTGTTCCGGAAAGCCTCGTTCGCCACCCGGTTGATCTCGGCGTCGGTGACGTCGTCCGGCCACAGACCTTTGTCCGGCTTGACGTCTTTACCGCCCTTGACGTGACCGTCGCGGATGTGCTTGATGTCCACTCCCTCCATCCGCCCGGGAAGCTTGACGGCGCGCAGGACCTTGGGAGCCCGCTTCATCGGGCAGTTGTGGACGAGCACGGGTGTGCCCTGAGCCTGCACGTAGAAGGTGTGCCGGCGGGCGACGGTCAGGTTGTACATCCGTTGGGCGCCGGTGAACGTGTGGACGCTGCGTACCTTTGTCTTGATGCCGCCGGGGCTGCTCAGCGCGGTGCCTGGGGTCAGGTCCGCTGCCTGTGCCCAGGTCCGCTTGAGGGGTTCCCAGAACCAGTGCTGGGCGGTGGTGTGCAACACCGATCCGTCGCCCAGGGTCAGGTCCGTCAGCACGGTGTCGACGTGCGTGGGGGTGGCCCTGACGAGTGCGGCAACGGTGGTGTGGGTGCCCGGATTACCGGCGAGCACCTCCTGGCCCCGCTGGATGTCCTGGATGGCCGCGGTGCGGCCACCGGGAAGCAGGACGCGCGTGTCGGCACGGAAGCTGTTGAGGCAGGACTCCTTGACGGGGCTGAGCTTGCGGCTGCCCAGGTACTCCAGTCCCTCATCAGTGGCCACGTAAATGCCGCCGTCGCTGGTGTAGACGAGCCGGCCGCCGTCCTTGTAGACCGCTTCCGTCCAGGTCACCCCCGGCCTGGCGGCCTTGCCCGCCGGCGGAGTCGGGAGCCGCCGGGTGGTCCACCCCGCCGGCAACTTACCGCCGGTACGCAGCGCCGTCACCGCGCCCTTCGCGTTGCGCAGCGACCCGAACGCCTTGTTCAACTTGTCCGTGCCGCGCACGACGTCGGCGCCCTTGCCCAGGGACTTCACATGGTGCAGCAGAAACAACGCACCGAGAGAACGCTCGACGCCGTTGAGCTGCTCCCCGGTGGCCATGTCCTTGCCCGTGAAGCCCTCGACAACGCCCTTGGCGTCGCCGATACCGGGCATGAGGTCGAGAATCAGCGACATTCCGGCGTCCCGCTGCTGCTGCTCGCTGAGCTGCTGCAACCGCTGCTCCGGGGAGGGCAGACCCACGCTCGGGTCCGCAACGTTGTCCAGGAACCCCTTGAGGGAGACGCCACTGCCCAACAGTTTGGTGATGTTGGGCATCCCCGCGACGGCCGCGTTCATCTGATCCATGCCACGGTTGGCGCCCGCGATGGCCGCGTTCATCCGATCCAGATTCCGGATCCAGCCCGCGATTGCCCCGTTCAACTGGTCCATGCCGCGGTTAGCCCCGGCGATGCCCTCGTTCATCGTGTTCAGGCCGCGGTTGACCTGCCCCATTGCGGCGTTCATCTTGTCCAGGCCGCGGTTCGCCTCAGCGAGGCTGGCGTTCATCTCGTCCATCAGGCGGGTGGCGTCGGAGGCGGCCTGGGTGAGCGTCTCGTAGATGTCGTTGAGTTGGCCGAGGACGGTGCTGAACTTCTGGATCGCGTCGGTCGCCTTCTGCACCAGCGCATCCAGCGAGGGGATCTGCTGCTTGATCTTGTCGCGCAGGTCGGCGAGAACACCAACGGCGTACCGGATCGCCTCGACGACGCCCTGCAACCGCTCATAGCGATCCTGCAGATCCTCGCGCCAGCCCTCCACGACGTTCTGGGAATCCGTCATCCACGCGGTGTACTGCGCGATCGCCTCGGGTAACCCCGCCACGATCGTGGCCGGATCAGTGACCTTGGCCTGCTGGTCCAGCAGCCCCTTCAGGGTCACGCTGTTCTGCTGGCCGTCGGTCATCTCGTCCCGGATGTCCGCGACCAGCTCGGCGGCGTCGGCGTTTAGCTCCGGGAGGCTGTCCCGGAAGACGTCCATGGTGTAGCCCGACAGCGTGAACTCCATCGCCGCCACGCCCACCGAACGCTGGGTCTCGATCAGGCACTGCTTGATCTGCTCGTACCGGGCGGACAACGTGTCGCCCGTGGACTTGTCCACACACTCCAGAGCAGCGGAGATCGGGAAACCCGCGGCCTCGGCACATGCGCGGAACTTGCTCAGCCGCCCCAGCTTCTGCAGCCACGTGTCGGAGTCGGCGTTCCCGCCCGGCGCGACAACGTCATCGACACACTTCTGCAGCCCCGCCATACTCGGCTGCGCCGCCGCGTCCGCACTTACGGCACGAGCCGCAGGCGACGCCACAGCAATCCCCGGCGACCCGGCCACGAGCGCCAGCACCAACGCTGACGCGACAAATAGTCTTCTCACAACGATCTTTCTCCCCACGTGATCGACCGCCGAAGCTACCGGCGGGTAGAAACGACTCGCGGTTCGGTCATGATCCTGTGAGAGCACTCACGCACCGAGTGACGCTGCAGGCAACCGATGACCACCAGCAACCGCACTCACATGCCGTCAATGCGCATGACGTCAGGTGCTCTGCACGGCGATGTAGCCGAGCAGGCAGGGCAGCGGCGACCCCACGAGTTCCTGACCCGGTTCGGCCTGGCCGCGATGGAAGTCGGGTCTGGTGTCGCCTCGGAGGTGCTGTTTCTCCCGCGGTGACCTGGCCTTGTAGCTTCTCGGCATGAAGATCGTGGAACGCCTGGCGCCCCTTGCTGCGGAGTCAGGGACCGCCGGTGGTACCGGTATGGCTGCAGGTATTGCTGGTGGCGCTTCTGCTATCGGTGATCGCTACGGCGTTCGTAGTGTGGGCGGTGCTGCGCTGGCTGAGGTCCAGGCGAGGGCCGTCGAACCGGTAGGCCCGATCCGGTTGAACGCGGTGTTGGCGGCGCGTCCGGTTCAAGCCGCGATCCGCGCTCTCAACCGTCGCAGAACACTTGGCGGACGACTGTCGCGCATCACCTGACGGAGGACACCATTGCGCGCCACGTATTGCCGAATTTCTCTGTACTTAGATCAAGGCGTGCTTCGCGCGGCGCGGTGCGGTGGCCGGTAAGCCGCCCCGCAGGGGCGGCGATCCTCGCGCACTTCCAAACCGCGTGCCTTTCACTAACCCGCAGTCGCGAGTTCACGGCTGGCGGCGGTGGCCGCGCGGCCACGCTGGATCGTGTATGTGAGGGTGAGCGCGGCAGTGACCTGTAGCAGGATCGCCAGCGGCCCAATGGCCATGCTCAGCTCCACCCAGAGCGGCCACCCCCTCTCGGGATCGGCCAGGGCGCCGTGGTCGACGTTGCGGGCAAATCCCATGACCGCCATGGGCCAAAGCCAGGCGTGTTCGCGTGGGGCGACCTCGGGGCCGTACAGGGACAGCACCATAGTCACCGAGGTGGCGTACAGCGCGATGATCCCACCGACGACGGCAGCGGCCACCACCGCTGGGCGCGGCAGCTTGGTGAGCGCGAACACGGTGGCCAGCAGTACGGCAACACCGGCGACGAAGCCCGCCAAGTTGACCGCCGGCTGCTGCTTGGCCAGGCCGATCAGTAGCGCCGCGACACCGGACAGGGCGAAGACGGCGCCCAAGATGCGTGGGGCGGTGGTCTTGCTCCGGCGTGCCACCACTGCGCCGAACAGTGCGGCGACAGTCATCAGCAGCAGCTGGATCAGGCCGACGATCAGGTCCTCTTGGATACGACGTGATCGCCAACTGCCGCGGCGCTTCCTGCTCACCTTGACGCTCTGCGATCGAGCACGATGACGACCCGGCTGAGGTTTTGGCCAGGTAGCAGCGCAGGCTGTAGGTGTCGGTGGTCGCGCTGACGAGGGCCGCCGGGCCGGCGAGCGCAGATCAGTGCACTTGATTTGGACAGTGCCGATCAGGGCGACTTCGGAGGCTTGGCCTTCTGCGGGTAGATCGTCTCGTGGCGGGCCAGCATGGCGACGAACTCGCCGATCTTTCGCTCGCGGGTCTGCGCCCGTTTGACGGCATTGACGCGGTAGATGAGAGCGAACCGGTTGGTCTTGGTGAGTACGTCGAACATGGCTTGGGCGGCCGGGACGGCGGCGACGGCGGCGAGGAGGTCGGCCGGTGCCTCGGCTTCCGACGGCGGGGCGTAGGCCGTCGCCCACCGCCCGTCCGCTTTCGCGGCGTCTACCGCGGCGCGGCCTGGGGGCAGCATCCGCCCTTGTGCTTCCAGCCGGGCCACGTGAGCGGTGTTGCGTTGTGACCAGGAGCTGCGGGGTCTACGAGGGGTGAACCGGATCCAAGAGGTCTCCTGATCCCGTTTCCGGGCCTGCCCGTCGATCCAGCCGAAGCACAGGGCCTCGTCGACCGCCTGCTGCCAGGTCAGCGTGGTGACCATGCCGCCCTTCTTGGTCAGGGCCAGCCAGATGCCGGGCGACGTGTCGTGGTTGGCGGACAACCACGCGCGCAGCGCCTCGGCGTCCGCGACGATCAACTCATCCAGCTCGGCGCTCGCCATGACGGCAGGCTAACCGACGCGACGTGGCCTCAGCCTCTGCCTGTTTGGCCAGCCGGACCCGCCGGGCTGCCGAATGGCGGAGGCGCCTGGGACTGATGGGGTGAAGCGGGCGTTACGCCATGCCCCGCCTGGGGTACCGACAAGGCATGACCATTGCTAATGCGTTCGCGAGCGTCGCCGTTCGCAACCTCGAAGCATCTGCCGAATGGTACGAGAAGTTGCTTGGTCCGGGGAGCCGGCCGATGCCGGAGGTCTTCGAGTGGCAACTGGAGCGTGGAGGTGGCGTACAGATCTACAACGCGCCCGAACGCGCCGGGGGCAGCTCCTGCACGCTGATCGTGACCGACATCGACGAAACCGTGCAGCACCTGCACGGGTCGGGGATTGCACCCGACGCGGTGCCCACGCGGAATGATCGGGTCGACACCATCATGATCAAAGATCCGGATGGCAACTCAATCGCGTTTGCGCAGCCCAAGGATTCCGCGCTCGCTCAGTAACCGGCTCCGGCGGGGTGTGGCGGCGTTCGCTGGTGCTGGTATCTCGAGAGTCGTTCAGGGAGCAGATTTCAGACCGGTGGCGGGCAGTTCAGCGGGCTGATGGGGCGCTGAGAATGCCCATCCGCAGGTCAGGGCGCGCTAATTGTCTTCGACGCCAGCGCTGCGATTGATGGCCCTGATGCATCGGAGACAACGTGGTTCACCGCCGCCGGTCACCGCCCCGTCCAGGAGCGGAGAGGAACACGGTCGCCGCAGGGCGCCCCGTCGCCTCCCCACCGACGATCGGGACGTCAGTCTCGGCGACTTCCGGTTCGTGTATCCGCTGGTGCTGTCCGTCAGCCTTCTCCCGCATCTGCTGCAGCGTGAGCTGGCCACGCTCACCGCTCAGGTCAACCTCGACGCGGCAGAACCGGTCACACGGGTACTCGACGACGAACATCACCTGCGGGCCGGCGGTCATTTCATGTCCCCGCCGACGCAATGAAGACACGCGTCACCACATCCGAGAAGGTTCTGCATGGCCCAATCGTAGCCGCGGATGGTGTTGTTCCGTGCACAACCAGCGACCGCAGGGCCTTCGGCAGGTCGCATGCCAGCCGTCTCCAGAGCGTGGCGTCGGCGGCGCTCAGTTTCCTGGTCAGAACGGGGGTGCGTCCTCGCCCATCAACGCCAGCACGACGCCTCCCTTCCCGCTCTTGAGGCTCTGCACCACGACCTTGCCGGTGCTGCCGTCGGGCAGTTCCAACGTAAAGGTCTTCCCGACCGCGTTCTTGGGGCCGTTGCCGGCACTGTTGGCGGGTCGGAAGTCGCCTGCCCACGGCCGGGTCCCACCCCTGCGGGCGGGCTCGGCGAAGAGTGCGGCGGTGCCAGGGGTCCTGGTGCCGTCCGATGAGAGAAGCACTGAGGCGCTGCGATAGGTAGCCATATACGGCAAGGCTATCCCGGATTACGCTCGTCCGCGCCACGACAAGTGCGCCAAAAAGCGAAAGGCGTAGGCAGCGGCCTTGATCTGCTCTCACCCCAGGGCTGACCGTGCCTTGGCCGGCGGGTGGATGAAGGGTTTGGGTCAGCCTGGGGCGAGGAGGCAGAACTCGTTGCCTTCCGGGTCGGCGAGGACCGTCCAGGGGACGTCGCTTTGGCCCAGGTCGATGATGGTGGCGCCGAGGGTCTGCAGTCGGGCCGCCTCGGCCTCTCGGTCGTCACCTGGGTACGGGCGGATGTCGAGGTGGACGCGGTTCCACACGGTCTTTAGGTCGGGGGTGCGGAGGAACTGCAGATATGGGCCGACGCCCTTGGCGGAGCGCAGTACCGCGTGGTGGTCGGTCACCTTGTGCAGGGTCCAGTCCATGGCTTCGCCCCAGAAGCGGGCCATGGCTCGTGGATCCGCGCAGTCGACCACGACCGTGGCGATCGGTCCGGTGTCGCTGATCGGGTCGTGCCAGTCCAGCACGCAGAACTCGTTGCCCTCCGGGTCGGTCATGACCGTCCACGGGACGTCGCCCTGGCCCACGTCGGCGGGTGTGGCGCCGAGATCCTTCAGGCGCGTGACCGTCTCCGCCTGATGGGCCGCCGAGGTGGTGGCGAGATCGACGTGCACGCGGTTCTTCACCGTCTTGGGTTCTGAGGAGGCGACGAGGTCGATGCAGACGGCGACGGGGTCGGGGTAGACGAAGCCCTCGGGTTCGAGGTTGGTCACGCCGGGTCCCTCGCTGGATACTCCCCAGCCGAGTACTTCCGCCCAGAAACCGCCCAGCGCGGAATCGTCCCGAGCCTTCATGTTGATCTGAACAAGCCGCGTTGCCATGCCGACGATGCTAGCGACAGTCCGGCACACCAAGATCAGCCGCTTTGATCTCGGCTGGGGCGTGCTCCTCCTCAGGGCACGTAGAGAATCTGGCGCAGAAATCAGACCTGGGTGTGAGCGATCTTCGCTAACTTCTCGGCATGGACCAGCGCACGCAGGACTTCATCGCGGCCTTCAAGACGTTCCTCGACGAGGTGGTGGCGAACCATCGGGAGCGTGCGGAGGGGGAGGACGACCGTGCCCTCGCGCCGGTGCTGCACCGGCATCTTGACGCGGACCCACGGGGTATCGCGGTGGTTACCGAGGAGGTGCCGGCCTACAGGTTCGTCGATCTGGATGTGGCGCTCGCCGAGCTTCAGGAACGTGACCCGGGGGCGCGACTGCTCGGTATCGGCGGCGGTGAGCAGCGCAACCATCACTCGCTCAGCGAGTTGTTGGAAATGGCCGGTCGGTTTCAGCAGTTCCCGGTCGGCGCGGTGGATTACGCCAGCGTCGCGGCCGGCCCGCAGTGCACCCGCGAGGCGGTCTCGTTCGGCCTTCGCCTGTTTTCGTACGCGGAGAGCCCGGTTGTCGTGCTGCAACGCGCCGCTGCTCCGCGCTACGGCGCCGCGACCGGACGGATGGAGATCCTCAGCCCGGCGCCCGGGGTCGCAGCGGCGCTGATTGCCGAGGTGCACGAGCTCATGGTGCGCCGGTCAGTGCTGCGCGGCCAGGTGCTGACCATGGGGGGTTCGGACTTCGAGCCGGGCGTCGGTGGTATCACCTTTCACGAGCGTCCGGCACTCGCGCCCGATGACATCGTGCTACCGGCCGGCGTGCTCGACCGACTGCAACGGCACGTCGCCGGCGTGGCGCGCCACCGCGACCGGTTGCGCGCGGCCGGCCAGCATCTCAAGCGCGGTCTGCTGCTCTACGGCCCGCCCGGCACCGGAAAGACGCACACCGTGCGCTACCTGCTCGGCGCTCTGCCCGACCTGACCGTGGTGCTGCTGTCCGGCCCGTCGATCCAGTTCGTCTCCGAGGCCGTCCGGATGGCCCGTGCCCTGCAACCGGCGCTGGTAGTGCTTGAGGACTGCGACCTGGTGGCGGAGAACCGCGACTTCAGCCCAGGCGCCCAGCCGCTGCTCTTCGAGGTGCTGGAGGCCCTCGACGGGCTCAGCGACGACGCCGACGTGGCGTTCCTGCTGACCACGAACCGGGTCGATGTACTGGAACCCGCCTTGGCCCAGCGCCCCGGCCGGGTCGATCTGGCGGTCGAGGTGCCGCTACCTGACCAGAGTGCCCGCCGCCTGCTTCTGGCTCGCTACGCCCGTAGCATCGCGTTCTCGCCCGCCGTGCTGGACGAGGTCGCGTCCCAGGCCGAGGGCATGACCGCCTCCTTCATCAAGGAACTGGTGCGCCGCGCCGTGCTGATCGCCGCCGAGGCCGAGCGGGATGCCAGTGACGACGACCTCACTCACGCCGCCCAGGAAATGCTTGACGAGGCGCAGAACATCACGCGCTCGCTACTTGGCGCCGGCGACCCCGAGCAACACCAAGTTCGCGATCGAGATCGATGAGCATCGTCGTATTGGCCGACGAGCCGTCCTGAGGATCTCGGACCCGGTGACGATCGCCCCGACCGCGACGAGACCCGCCCCAGCGGCGTGACGAGGAGTGCAGCGCCACGTCATCGAGCGGGTCGGGGCCCTGCCCTCTGATCATCCACTCTGGCAGATTGCCGGTCGCCAGGCGGGAACACGATTACCCCAGCGCCCTGCCGAGCGGATCGCGGCTGCCAGCGCCGGCATGGCAAGGAACCTGCCCGGCGGTCTGGGTCCCTCGACTTGGGCATAGCCAAGTTGAGGTAGCCGATACCCGTCGAGGTGTAACGTCCTTGTGGGGTATTTCCACCGATATGCACCCAGGGAGACCCGGCTATGCGTGCGTCTTTCGACAAGTTGATCTCGTGGACCGGAGTGTTGTTGGCGGCCTTCCTTCTCGTAGCGGGGGGACTGCTGACCTACGCGTACATCTACATCGGGAACGAGGTGGATGCACAGCTCAGCGCGCAGGACATCACGATGCCCGAGGGCGCCGCCCTACAGGCACTTCCGCCAGCCGATCAGGCTGCGCTGAAGCCCTACGCCGGAAGCCCGATGGACACCGGGCCGGAAGCCAAGGCGTACGCGGATCACTACATCCTCGCGCACATGAACGCGGCTTCCGGCGGCAAGACGTACTCCGCGATCAGCGGCCAGTACGTCGCGATGACTCCAGAGCAGAAGGCCAGCCCGGCAGGCGAACAACTGGCTGGACTGCGCAACACCCTGTTCCAGGGCAGCACCCTGCGTGGTCTGCTCCTCTACGGGGCCGCGTTCGCGACGATGGGCACAATCGCAGGCTACGCAGCCATCGGCGCCTTCATCGGGGCGGTGATCCTGCTGGCACTCGGGTTCCTGGGACTGCGCCACGCGCGTCGCATGGAACAAGCGGCTGCCGGGGAACCCGCCGTGACCGGCCAGACGGCAGCCTCCTGACATGTAAGCCCCCGGCCTACCCCCATTGGGGTGCCGTCGAAGGCTGCCGGGCACCACCGCAGGACGGGGCGGATAAACGTTGCCTCGCAGCGCCCCGCCGTCCGGGCATCAAGGTCCGCGTTGGACTTGCCGAGTGAAATGCCTCTGTCCGCTCATCGGCTGGAAGAGGGCACGCGGGCCGTCAGGAGATACCCGACGGGCACTGGACGCCGGCCTGTACCGGCGCACTCGGTCGTGTGTCGACTGTCGGCACAAGCGTTGATCACCACTGGCGGCGTCTGGGCAGCTCAGTGCTCAGACATGACCAACAATCTCAAGTCGGCCGCCGGCTGTCAGGGTCACCGAGTCATGACGGCCCCACCACAGCGGTGCTCTTATCAAGGCGAGAGCCCCGCTGCTCATCACCTCAGCGGGCTGGGAGGCCATTGATCGATGCACGACGATCCGGAAAACGTCAGGGGGTCGGCGCACACTGGCAGTCGGATCGTGTCCACGCATTCACCAAGGGTGAGGTGACGCATGAGGTGGTCCCACAGCAAGCCTGGCGGGTCTGGGGAGTCCGGCGGCGACGAGACGGATCAGCAGGTCGGTGAGCTGATCGACCGGTACCACTCGCGGGCGAGCATCGACGACGGTGACCGGATACTGATCGATGCGGGCAAGGTGCTGGAGAACATCGCCTTCGCGATGGAGCGCGTGGACACCGACATCACCACCCCGGTGAGCATCGAGGACGACGTCGTCTCCTTCGCCGAGCTGACCGGCCTGATCCAGACTCTGGGGATGGGACCGTCGGTCGCGGTCCATGTGGTCAACACGGCGATGCGGATCATGTCGGCGCGCTACCCCGACGAACTGGTCCGCCTGCCGCTGCCGGACGAGTTCGACCTGCGGGCGATTCAGCCGGCGGTCCAACTGGCCGATCGCGAACACGATGTCGCGAAGGCGATCTTCAACCAGCGGACCGCCAGCGAGGTGGACCTCGATGCCGACGACGTCGCCGCGGCGGTGGAGCCGTTGGACCTCGGCGGGCAGATCCGGGTCTTCATCGCGCTGTTCTTCATGTTCGGCACCAAGGTCGGTGCGATGAAGTACCGGACCGGCATCGAGTAGGCCATCGAACGGACAGTGAATCGGCGCTACGCATTTGCCGGCGGTGGGGCGTCCGCATCGCCGCGGCCGCGGAGGTGGATGGGCGCGGCTACCTGCTGGCGGGTCCGTCCCGGACGAAGGTGAGCCGTGCCCCGCCGGCCTGAACGGTCAGATGTTCGCGGTCCGCCGACACGACCGTGACGTGGTCCAACGCGCCGACCCCGGCGATGGCGGCCAACTGAACGGGGTCGTTCCCGATGTATCCGGCTGCGCTGCTGACCGTGTCGGTGACGTCGAAGCCGACGCTGGTGGTGCCGAACTTCCCGCTGATCGCGTTGACGGAGTCGGCAGCGTGGAACTCGCCATCGACGGTCAGCTCGAGCCACGCGTCGACAGATGCCGGGATCTTGGTCGTGCCACGGCCGTCCGTCACGGCGGTCAGGCGCCAGTGGGTATCCACATAACCGGGACCGGCGACGCCGGGGTCGCATTTGTGGAACTCGAACCACTCACGGTCGATGGCCATGCCGGTGCAGATCTTCGTCGTTACCGCTCGCGGACCGAAATTGTCGTCCCGGGTGTCGAGCGTGACCCGTACCCGTCCGGTCGCGTCCGACTCGTACGTCTCGTGAATCGGGTCGCCCTCGTCGGTCGGACGAGTCAGTTTCAGGCGCGCCGGTTGCCTCGTCCGCACTGCCTCGGCCAGGCACTGCGGGGCGGCGGCAGGCAGCCGGCTGCCCGGCTCGTCGACCTGCCGCAACACGAACGTCCCGCAGTCCACGGGCGCGACCGCCCGGGAGTGCGTGGCCGCGGGCGCGGCCGGCTCACCGGCAGCGGCGCAGCCGCCGAGCGTCACCAGCAGGGCCAGACCCCAGATACGCATGGTGGCTTCGACGGTGGCTGCGTCCGGCGCGTTCCGGGCGGAAGGTGCAGGCCTCGGTGCACCTCCGGGCAGGCGGGGGTGGACGAACGGCCGACGAAGGGGGAGCTTGTCCCGCGGTGCCATGATCCGTTCATGGAGCACTACGTCCGCCCAGCCGACGCCGGTATCCCGGCACCGTTGCCCCCTCGCCGCCGGGAGCCGCTGCGCCGGCGGCTGGCCCGCTGGCTGTCGGCGGTGGTTGCCGACCGACCGGCTACCGGGCAATCGCCGAACCTGATCCGCAACTGGGATGGCACCGGAACGGTCATTTCCGGCAACAACGGCACCGGCGGAGGGTGTTGAGGTAGCTCAACGGCTCTCGACACGACGCGCGTCGTGTCGAGAGCCGTGGGGATTGACGTCGCGGGTCAGTGCTCCGTGGCGGCGGTGAGGGTGATGAGCCGGGCGGCCTGGTCCTTCAGGCTGGCGGCGGCGGCGAGGACGGTCTCGGCGGCCTCCGCCGAGGTCTGCACCGCGCCGGCGACGGCCTGCATGCCGCCGGTCATCTCGGAGCTGGTCGCGCTCTGCTGCTCGACCGCTCCGGCGATCATGCCCTGCTGTTCGGCGACCGCGTCGATCAGTTCGACGATGCCGGAGATGCCCTCGGCGGCTTCGGTGCTCTCCGCTTGGATGCCCTCGATGATCTCGGAGATCTGCCCGGTGGCTTCGGCGGTGCGGGCGGCCAGTTCCTTGACCTCGTTGGCGACGACCGCGAAGCCCTTGCCCATCTCGCCCGCGCGGGCGGACTCGATGGTGGCGTTCAGGGCCAGCAGTTTGGTCTGTTCGGCGATCTCGGTGATCAGCTTGGTGACGCTGCCGATGCGCTGGCTGGACTCCTGCAGCTGGCCCATCCGGCGGGTCGCGTCGCGCGCCGCCTGCACCGCCGCGGTGGTGCTGGTGGAGGCGCTGGTGACGCCGCGGGAGATCTCCTTGATGCTCGCGGTCAGCTCGGCGGAGCCCTGCGAGACGCCTTCGGCCTGCTCGGAGCTGTGCCGGGCGCTGCTGACGAGTTCCTCCCCGGCCTCGGCCAGCGAACTGCTGGCTGAGGAGAGTTCCTGGGCCAGCTCCTGCGCCAGTGCCTGAGTCCGGGACTGCTCGGTGGTGTCGACGTAGTTCATCAGGATGCCACCGGCGAACCGGTCGAAGTTCGCGGTTCCCTGGAGGGCCTCGCCGGGCTGGCTTTGCCGGACGAAGGGGAACTCGTCGATTGTCCGCACGGTGTCCGTCAGGATCGTGCGAAGTCCCTGCAACGCCTGTGGGCCCTGCGTCTGGACGATGCGCTCGATGGCCCGGACGGCAGCCTTGTTGCGATACAGGGCCTCACCCGAGCCGTCCACGATCAACAGCGCGGCAGGCGCGTTGTCCACCGCTTCGAACAACGAGTCCCCGAACTGGGCGAGAGGGTGTGCACCCGTGCCACGCGTTCGCCACCACTTGCGCATATCGACTCCGCATCCACTGGCTGTCCCCCGAGACTTTGTCGGCCTCGCCGGGCCGGACCTGAGATTTGCGGGGCGTGATTGCAGACCGCGAGCGTGGCCGGATGACCATAGGCGGTTCGCGCGAAAGAAAGGTAAGACAAATGGTGCCGCCCATTGGCCTCCACCGATCATCATCGGCGTTTCGGAAGCAGATATGTGGCCGGACGATCTCCTACGCGGAACTTCCGTGTGCGGCGTACGGCTCGTCCCACCGCTGCAGGTCTTCGACGACCCGGCGCACGCAGCGACCGAGCGTCGAGTCGTCATCCAGGAAGATCGCCTCCAGGGGAAGGGAACTCACGTCGGCTAAGAGCCTCACGGGCTCCTCGTCCACGGTGTGCACGTGCGGCTCAACCATGCGTGCCTCCTGCGGCGCGTGACGAACGGCCCGGCCACCTGCGCCGTCGTTGGCGAGGCCGGACGGTCGTCTCCGTCGATGCCGGGCCTGGTTGCGACGCAACCGTCGCTGAGAGGCGATGAGCGGCGGAGGCCGAGGGCGAGCGACCACCATCCGCGCCAGCTCTGGGCACCACGATACGTGTACACATATCGCTTTCCCAGCCTGTCGGGACAATGCGGGGCGGTGGCGGCCCGGCTCGCTACGGTGTGGTGCTGTGGGCCGCGTAGTTCTCGCCAGGTCGGCTGAGCTCCTCATGGACGCGCCGCAGGGCGTTGTTCAACACCGTGTCTTCGACGCCGAGAACCTTGTCCAGGGGCAGCGCGCCAAGATCAGGCGGGCCGTGATTCACGTCGCTGTCCGTGGTGTTCGCTGCCGCGTCGTCCATCTCTGCGCCCTTCACCTGTCCGACCAGGAGGGCGCAGAAAAAGCTCGCGCCGGCGCGTCCTCAGCGCGATACTAGCGCCTGGCCCGGGCGTCCGAGGTCACAACACGGCCATTGTGTACCGCCCAGGCGCGGCGCTGGCGCGCGAGGGATTCCCCGGCGGCGATGACCGCTGACGGGGGCACCGGCACGGCCAGGTGAGCGTCCAGTGCGGAGCGCATGCGGGCGGCGAAGTCGTGGCCGGGCCCGGTGAGTTCGCCGGACCCCTCCAGGGCTGCCAGACCCACCTCGACCTGCGTACGGACGACGGCGAACTCGCGGGCGGCCTCGAGCTCGAGGCCCGGTGCCGCCAGCAGTGCCCGCCACGTGTCGGCGACGCCGAGGAACGCGTACACGCCCTGGATCAGGCCGCCGGTGGGCCGGGCGTCGATCCGCCACGGCGCGAAGTGCCGTTCGGTGCCGCCGGGTACGACCAACGGGACCAGGTCGAGCAGCGCACTGAGCTTCGAATGCTGAAACTCGTGCACCAGCGTCACGGCGAGCTCGGCCGCGGACCGGGGCCGGGTCAGCCCCATCGTCCCGAACGCGTCGCGGGCCGTGCCGCTGCGCGCCACCCCGCTGTCGTCCGTGACCAGGGGCACCACCGAGCGCAGACCCGCGGTCAGCTCGTCCGCGCGCTCCGGCGCCCAGCCGGCCAGCAGGGCCCACGCTTCGGCGTAGAAATGCTGCCAGCCGGTGAATTCGGCGTCGCTGAAGCGGTCCGCCGGTGGTGCGTGATAGCAGTCCCGGTACGGGTTGCCGTCCTCGACCGCCACCGTGGCGACGCGATCGCCGTCGTGGGCGCGGATGCGGCGCAGCGGTTGCCAGCGCGGGTCGTCGTCGGCGACGCGTACCGTGGCGCGCTGCCCCGACACGGTCGCCCGGCCGCCCGCCACCGTGATGACCGCCGGTCCGTCCCCACAGCCCACCGCGGTGCCGAGCGTCGGCAGCGTGACCGCTCCCCGCCGCGTACGGGTATGCAGCTCGGTGTCGACGCCCGCCCGCAGCGCGGCGGCGGCGGCAAGCGCGCCGAGCTGCGCCACGTCGTCCGCCAGCGGCACGGCGGATTCCACGTGCCCGAGGTGGCGTCGCACCGTCCAGGCCAGCCACGCGCCGACCAGCGGATCATCCACGAGGTCGGTGACGGCCTGCCGGTGGCGCCGATCCGCCTCGATCAGCACCGCGATGGCGTCCCGGTCGAGGCCGGTCGTGCTGAGGTGGCGCAGCAGGAGCAGGCGCTTGCTGCGCTGCGCCGCGGCGAGGTCGGCGACCGCCGCGGCGCCACCGAGGCCCGAACCGAGGGCGGCGAACCGGTCGGGCGTTACCTCGTGATGCGCGATCATGCCCTGCTCCTCAGTCGATCCTGTAGATCCGCCTCGACACGCGCGGTGATGTGCCGGATCAGGCGCACCATGTCGGCGCAGTAGACGGTCGGGTTGCGGAAGCCGTCGCCCGCGCGGAACCGGTGCGCGTAGTGACCTGCGCCGCAGACCGTGTGCACCGGGCAGGCGCGGCAGGTGTCGCTCAGCGCCCGGACGCCGATCTGGCGGGCGACGACGCCCGGCCGGCTCAGCGCCGCGTCGAACGGGCTGTCGAAGACGGTGAGCCCCGTCGCGCAGGCCCCCGGGTAGGCCGACTTGAGCGAGTCGGCCTGCTCGATCGCGCCGTCGCTCTCGACCACGACGACCGCGACCGGGCTCAGGCCGATCTGCTCCGAGCGGCCCGCACCGCCCAGCGCCAGCGCGATGACGTCCTCGAACAGCCGGATGCTCGTTTCCTGACGCGGCGCGCCGTACCAGCGGTCGAATACGGCGATCAGCCAGTCGGCGTGCGGGGTGGGACCGGCCTGCGGGTCCCGGACCGGCGGCTCTGACCAGTTCGCGTGCGGCAGGAGCAGGTCGATCGTCGGAGGCGCGTACGCCAGGAGCGCCTCGTAGCAGGTCAGCGGATCGGTCTCGGGGTCCACGGTGCACAGCATCCCGGCGAACGCCGGGCGGTGCTCGGGGCTGCTCAGCAATCGCAGTGCCCGGTCGACCGCCGCGAAGCTGCCCCGTCCGTCCGGCATGCGCCGATGCCGGTCGTTGTCGGCCTCGGCACCGTCCAGACTGACACCGACCGTGACCCCGTTGTCCCGCAGGCGCCTCAGCAGGCCCTCGTCGAGCAGGACCCCGTTCGTCTGGATCTGCACGTCCAACCGGCAGTGACCCTCGACGGTGGCCCGGAAGTCCCCGACCAGGGCCGCCAGGCGGTCCGCCCCGGCCAGCAGCGGCTCGCCGCCGTGCAGGATCAGCCGCATGGCGCCCAGGCCGTGCGTGCGGGCGTGCTCGGCCATCCGGGCGGCGGCCGCCCGCCACGTCTCGGCGTCCATCGCCCGTGGCCGCGCCCGCCAGCTCTGGTCGGCCATCTCGTAGACGTAGCAGTAGTCACAGGCCAGATTGCAGCGTTGGTGCACCTTGAGCACCACGTCCCGGAACGGGGTGGGCCGCCAGCCGTCGGTGTGCAGGGCTTCGACGTCGAGCAACTCGTCAGGCCACGGCGCCACGCCGCGCTCCGGCCCGCCAGGGCCGGGCCGGAGCGCCGCGTCGGCGGACTGACGCGGGTCGCGCCTCGAGGGCATGCCGATGGCCTGTCCGGTCGACACGGTCAGATCCCCGGCGCCGACGATGCGCAACAGCGGACCAGCATGGGCTGAATTCTCCTACAGGTAGGGCCCTAGACCGGCGGGGGCTCGATGTCGCATTCGGTCGGCTTCCCCGCCACCGCGGCCGTGACCACCGGGTGCCCTGTGCCTAACGCGCGACGCAGCTGATCGATGCTCTTGTCCAGCAGGCCCCGCGACTCCGGCGAGTCGCGCGACATGAGGATGCCGAGGTTGGTCGCGCAGATCAGGGTGTCCGGATGCTGCTCACCGAGGATCCGCTTCGCGTCCTCCAGCGCCCCGGCCAGCCGGCGCCGGGCGATGTCCTCCTCCCGGGCCAGCACCAGATCGTTGGCCACGCCGACCGTCGCGGCGATGGTGTAGGGATGGTCGGGACCGACGACGTCGCGCAGGGCCTGACAACTGACCTCGCCGATCTGGCGTGCCTGGCGGCGTTCGCCGAGGGCCCGCAGAATGATCGCCTGGTTCGTCGCGGCAGCCAAGGTGAGCGGGTTGCGGTCCCCGAACGTACGGCGATAGCGGTCGACCGCCTCGCTGACGAAGCTGGACGCCTTGTACACCTCGCCGTTCGCGCACAGGGCATTGGCGTACGTCACCTTGGCGGCCAGGGTCAGCTCGTGCTCGGTCCCGAGCGACTCCTGGCAGTGCAGATACAGCTGGCGTCCCTTGTCGAGCGCCTCCGCCAGCCGTCCGGTCTTGCGCAGACCCTGCACGATGGTGCGCGTGGCGGCCAGCAGATGTGGATGCCGCCGCACGAGGCGGCTCTGGTAGGTCGGCCAGATCGACTGCTGCAGGTCCAGTGACGCCGCGTAGTCGCCCAGTCCGTACAGGTCGCGGGCCAGGTTGGACACGGACAGCAGGGTCCGCTGATGATCGGGCCCGACCGCGATGCGCCGCAGACCGGCCAGCTCGGTGTCGATGTCGTGGGCGGCCCGGAAGTCGCCCACCACCCGGAGGCTGACCGCCAGGTTGTTGCGGGCCTGCAGGGTGGCGGTGTGGCTGTCGCCCCGGATCCGCTGGTACGCCTCCACGATCTGCCGGTCCCGGCGCAGGGCGTCCGCATAGCGGCCGAAGACCCGGTCCAGCACGGCCAGCAGGTCGGAGAGCTTCAGGGTGGTGGGGTGGTGGACGCCGTACGCGGGGTGCTCGACGAGCCGCCGCCAGCCCTCGTCGGCCAGCCGGTACGCCTCGCCGTAGCGGCCCAGGTCCTTCAGCGCGGCGGCCAGGCGCTGCAGGGAGGCCAGCGCCTGTTCGTCGTCGGCGGCGCCGTGGCGCGTCCACTGGTCCAGCGCGTCCTTGCTGAGCCGGCGGCTGCCCTCGAAGTCGCCGATTTCGGACAGGTACGTGGCCTGGTCGATCAGCGTCTGGCGGGCGTCGGGATCGGTGGCGTCGACCATCCCGGCCGGGCGCAGGTGGGGGCCGATCCGCCCGTACATGTCCCAGGTCAGGGGTGCGGTGGGGTTGCCGGGATTCGCGGCCGCCAGCAGCCGGCGGGCGTTGGTGTACGCCTGCGCCCGCGCGTCGGCGGGCAACGCGTCGCGGACGATGGCCTGCACCAGCCGGTGCACCTGGAGCGCCTGTCCATCGTCGACGACCTTCACCAGGCCGTACCGGCGCAGCCGCCAGACCGCCTGCTCCAGGGCGTCCGGCAGCTCCAGCAGGCGCCCCAGCGGCGGCGGGATCGGCTGGCTGCCGCTGCGCAGCAGGGTCAGCGAGATCGGCTCGGCGCCGAGACACGAGATCAGCTCCAGCAACTGCGCCGTGCTGGTGGACTCCTTGCGGATCCGCTCCGCGGCGACCGTGACCGCGGTGGCGACCGGGATCCGGTAGTCGCCCGGGGCGGTGGACATCAGCAGGCGCAGCGCGGCCTCCCGCTCGTCCAGCTGCTGCAGGTAGTCCGCCACGGGCGTGCGCGTCGCCGACTGCATGGCGGCCACCTGCTCCAGGGCCAGCGGCAGGTCGCCGAGCCGGGCGGCCAGCTGGTCCGCTTCCTCCCGCATGATCTGGTGCCCGCGGGCACACAGCAGGTCGATGCTCTCCGGGCGGGTGAACACGTCGACCTCCAACGCCCGCCCCTGGCTCAGCCAGGCGGCGTCGCGGGTGGTCACGATGAGATGGCCGCCGGCCTGGGGGAGCAGCGGGACGATCTCGTCGGGGGAGTTGGCGTTGTCGTAGACGATCAGCCACCGGCCGGCGCCGCTTTCCAGCCTTGCCAGCACGGTACGGGCGGTCTGCGCCATGTCGTAACTGGCTGGCCACTCCCGGCGCTCGCCCAGCGTGGCCAGCGCCGCCGTGGCCCGCGACGGGTCCTCGGCGGTGATCCACCACACGATGTCGTACCGCTGGGCGTTGCGGTGCAGGTATTCCACCGCGAGTTGCGACTTTCCCACCCCGGCGAGGCCGTGCAGGATCAGCGGTTGCCAGGGCTCCTCGGCCAGCCGGCCGGAGATCTGGTGGAGCAGATCGCGCCGGCCGGTGAAGGCGTGGTTGCGCTGCGGTGTGATGCCGGGTGGGAGCCCGTCGGGCAGCGCGGGGGCGCTCAGCGTCCCGATGTCGGGTGGCGCGAACTCATCCACCGGTTTCGGCGTCGGCGGGTGGTCCGGCCGCTGACTGTCCACCATGGCCAGCCACAGCGCGTGGAACCTGCGTACCTCTTCTTCCTGGTCCGGGCGGTGCACTGCCATGATGGCGAGCTGGCGGACCACGGACTCCAGCTTGGACCAGCGGACCCGGACGTCACCGCGCAGGATGGAGCCGACGGTCTCGTGGCTGACCGTGTCGGGCATGTGGTTCTGGCGGCGGATCTCGGCGCTGACCCGGCGATACGGCGGTCGTCCGGCGGCTCGGTAGAGCAGTTCCAGTTCCGCCTGGAGCTCCCCATGCGGCACCCGCCACACTCCCTGATCCAGACCGGCCTGTGCCCAGGTGGGCGGCCGGGCCCCCCTCCGCTGACCGCCAACTAGCGTCAATTTGTGTCATGGACAGCATTCCATACCGGCCTGCCTGAAGTAACCACTCGTAAACCTTTGGCAACGGACGGCAGAAAATGATCTCGGGCGTTCCAGGGCCTCCACCATGAAATCAACGGTTCCAGTGTGGAGGGAGAAACCCAGAATGCATTTCCGTGGGGACGAGTGGGCTTTCATCGCGGTGCTGGTCACCGCGATCCTGCTGATCTTCGTGGGGAGGGTCGACCCGGCCGCGGTGACGGCGATCGTCGACCTGGCCGTCGCGTGCCAGACGATCCGCAGCGCCCGGGCGGGCGGATCCGACGGCACGGAGGCCGGGGCGTGACGGGGCCCGGCCGCGGGCGGTCCGGCTGACTACGTCGGCGGTGGCTCGAGGTCACATTCGGCGCGCCGTTGCTCCCGGGCCGCCACGGTTTCGGGGTGATCGACGCCGAGGACCTCGGCGAGGCCGGCCACCGCCCGGTCGAGCAGCGCCCGCCCGGCGGCGTCGTCCCCGTCCGCCATCATGCTCAGCGCGGCGTTGACCTCGCAGGCCAATGTGTACGGATGCCGCTCGCCGCGCGAGGTCCGGGACGTCGTGAGTGCCGTGTCCGACCAGCGCCGGGCGCCGGGCGGGTCGGCGGTGGCGGCGTAGTCGTTCGCCAGACCGCTGATCACACACAGGGTGTAGCCGTGGGTGTCACCCAGGACGGTACGCATCCGTGCGTAGGTGCGCTCGTCCAGCGTCCGGGCCCGGTCGTGCTCGCCCGCGCCGCGCAACACGATCGCGTAGTTCGAGGTCGCCGCCAGCGTCAGCGGATGGTCGTCGCCGAACACGCGCAGGTACCGGTCGACCGCCTCGGCCGCCAGCCCGCGGGCGCGGGTCAGGTCGCCCGTGACCCGCAGGCTGTTCGCGAGCGTCATCGCGGCCGCCAGCAGGTGCTCGTGTTCCTGGCCGTACCGGTTGATCGTGTCCAGGTAGTGCTCCTCGGCGGCGGCGAGCGCCTCCGTGTACCGGCCGACCTTGCGCAGCGTCACGGCCATCGTCCGGCCGGCCAGCAGGACCCACGGATGCCGGGGGCCCAGCTGCTCCCGGAACGGCGAGAGTACGCGCTGCTGCAGGACCAGCGCCTCCGCGTACCGGCCCAGGCCGTAGAGGTCACGGGCCAGGTTCACCTGGGCGAACAGCAGGCGCAGGTCGTTCTCGCTGACGTTGCGTTGCCAGGCGTCGACCGCGTCGGAGTCGATCCGGTATGCGCCGGGGAAGTCGCTGAGCATCCGCAGGTTGACCGCGAGATTGCCCTCCGCGGCCAGCGTCGCCGGATCCTCGGGGCCGAACAGGCGGCGGTACCGGGCAACCGTGTCCTGGTCCGACTCCAGCGCCTCGCGGAACTCACCCGCGACCCGCCGGTTCGGGGCCAGCTCGGTGGCGGCGTCGAGGGTGTACTCGTGGTCGGGCCCGAACTCCGCGCTGTTCTTCAGCCGGTCGAAGGCGTCCTCGATGAGCGTGCGGGCCCGCTCGTTGAAGCCGAGCAGCCGCAGGACGGCGGCGAGGTTGCGGCTTGCGCGCAGCGTCAGCTCGCCGTCCGGGCCGAGGTCCGCCGTGCCCTCGGCCTTCGACCAGGTGCCGACGGCTGTCTCACCCAGCCGGCGGGCACCCTCCAGGTCGCCGATCTGCTGCAGGTAGCGGGCCTGGTCGAGGACGACCCGGCGGGCGTCGATCAGCTCGGAGTCGACCAGGTCGGCCGGGCCGATGTGCGGGCCGATCTCGGCGTGCACCGGCCAGAACTCCTCCACCTCGGGATAGGCCGGGTTGGCGGAGGCGAGCATGCGATGGACGTTCGTCCGGCTGCGCTCGATCGCGTCGGCGTCGAGGACGTCATGCAGGACCAGCTGGAACAGCCGGTGCACCTGCACCCGCTTGTTGGCGTCCACCCGGGCCAGGCCGTACCGGCTGAGCTGGCGGATCGCGCGGTCGAGCTTGATCTGGTCGCTGAGGGCGGCCTTCAGCGCGGGGGAGACGCGCGCGTCGCGGCCCCGGCGCATCAGCCCGCCCGAGATCGGCTCGGCGCCCAGCCGCGCGAACAGTTCGAGCAGCTCGGCCGTCGCGGGCGCAGCGGAGCGCAGCTGGTCCAGGGCGAGCTTCACCAGCGCCGCGATGGTCGTCCGATACGAGTCCTGCTGGCCGGGGGCCAGCTGCCGGACCCGTACGTCCAGCTCGGCCAGGTATTCGTCCACGGGCATGCCGGTGGCGGACTGGCACGAGGCGGCCTGGTCCAGGGCGAGTGGCAGGTCGCCCAGGCGGGCCGCCAGCCGTTCGGCGTCGGCCGTCGAGACGTCGATGCTGCGCTTCTGGACCAGCTCGATGCTCTCCGGCCGGTCGAACACGTCGACCTCGATGGGGTCCCAGACCTCCGACCAGGTCTGGTTGCGCGAGGTCAGGATGACGTGGCCGCCGCCCTCGGGGATCAGGTTGGCGACGTCGTCGGGCTCGTTGGCGTTGTCGTAGATCAGCAGCCAGCGCAGCGAGGAGTGGGCCAGCTGTTCGAGGACCAGGCCCGCGGTGTGCTGGAGATTGGCGGTCTCCGGGGTGCCGAGCCGCCGGCCGAGGTCGCGCAGCGACTGGAGCACCAGGGTCTGGTGCTCGGCCGGGATCCACCACACGACGTCGTAGCGGTCCGCGTACCGGTAGGCGAACTCCACCGCCAGCTGGGTCTTGCCGACGCCGCCCAGCCCGTGCAGGGCGTGCGGAAGGACGGACGCCTTGGATCGTCGGTCGAGCGCGCGTTGGAGGGTGAGCAGCATCGTCTCGCGGCCGGTGAAAGCCGGGTTCCGCAACGGGACGCCGTCCCAGATCCGCAGTGGATCAGGCTGTCCCGCCGTTGATCGGTTGTCCGCCTGCGGCACCGCTACCCGCGGGTCAGTCACCGGGATCCCGCTTCCTAAGCGTTGGGGCCGGACACGGGCGCCCGCGATGTGACGAGACACCCTCCTTCCGGCCATCTTCCGACGGACGCAAAACAGCAGAATCGTAGCATTCGGGCCTGACTTCTCCGGCGATACCGCCGCTTGTCAGGCGAGCGGGGAGGATACGCCCAGGCGCCACGCAAGATCCTCCTCACCGGACCGGCTTGACAAGATCCTCTGCGCTGTCGATCTCCCGATGAATGTCCGGGGGCGTGCCGCTGTGGACAGCCGCCAGTACCCAGCAAATCGTCGCGGGCCAGCCGCCGAGTACCACCGGAACGGATGAGTGTTGTCAGTCTTTGTAAATTCCTGGCAAGTAACGGCCGTCCGCACGGGATGCAGGTCAGCATCGTGCCTAGGGCAGGGCGGCGAACAGCTCGTCCCGCGACGAGACACCGGTCTTGCGGTAGACCGCCTTCAGGTGGTCGTTGACGGTGTGCGGCGACAGGCCCAGGCGCGTCGCGATCTGCTTGCCGGGCAGGCCGAGCCGGGCGTGGTCGAGGACCTTCCGTTCACCCGGGGTGATGTCGTACCAGGCGGCGAGCGTGGGCAGCAGCGTGTCGCCCGGTGCGGGCTGGATCGTGACGACCACCGCGCCGGGCTTCGCGCCGTCGAGGCTCTGGGCCCGCATGGCCAGCCACGCACCGCCGAGCGGGATGTGGGTGAGCGCTTCGCCGCCGTTGCGCCGGGCGGCGTACGCGAGGCTCCACAGGTTGCCGAACACGGCGTCGTCGTCCGCGTCGGGCTGCGGCAGGAGCCGGCTGAGCCAGGCCCGGCCGGTGGCGGCGGTGGCCCGGACGGTGTCGTCCTCCTCGATCACGATCACGGCCGGAGCGGGGTGGTCGCGCAGCGGGCGGGGCCGCTGCCGGGCCACGAACCGTTTCAGCGCGACGGCCAGCGGCGTGGCCAGTCGCTCGGCGGCTTCGGCCTCGGCGGCGGAGAACGCCCGGCAGTCGCGGCCCCGCAGCAGCGTGAGGGTGCCCCAGGTGACCCCGGCATGGGTGAGCGCGACCCGCATCTCACTGCCGAACCCCTCGGCGGCCATGATGTCGTGCAGCCGCTCGCTGCGGCGTTCCTCGAGTGCGCCGGTGCCCAGCACCCCGACGCGCCGGTCGCCGCCGACGAGGCTGGCCAGGCTGTGCAGGTCCTGGCCGCCGTACTCGTTGAGGTCGAGCCGTCGGTAGCTGGCGGGGCCGTAGCCGCCCTCCGCGACGACGAGGCAGCCGACTCCGGTGCAGGGGTCCAGGCCGCGCACCTGGTAGCCGTCGTGCGGCAGCAGGCGCCCGACCTGGTGCGCGAGCCCGGCCCCGAACTCGGCGACGGTGGCCGGCGGTGACGTGGCCAGGGCGCGGATGACGGACTCCACCGAGGTCTTCACATCCCGAGAGTATGGGGCCGCGCCATCCCCATGTCTCGGGATATCCCGGTGCCGCCGCCTCGCCGCAGACTCGGTCGCGGACCTGCACATGATCGAGGGGAAGCAATTCGATGCACATCCACGAGTACGCCCGGTACGACGCGGTCGGACTGCGCGAGCTGATGGCCGCCGGTGAGGTGACGGCGGCCGAGGTGGAGGACGCCGCCCGGCAGGCCCTGGAGGTCGCGAACAAGGAGCTGAACGCTCTGGCGTTGCCGCTGTTCGACGCCGCGCTGGCGCACGCTCCGGACGGGGTGTTCGCCGGTGTGCCGTTCCTGCTCAAGGACGGCGGGCCGATGGCGGCAGGGGTGCCGTTCGCGATGGGCAGTCGCAGCCTGCGCGGCGCGGTGGCCCCGCACGACAGCGAGCTGATGCGCCGGTTCCGGGCCGCCGGTCTGGCCACCCTCGGCGTCACCACGGTGCCGGAGATGTTGCTCAACTTCGCCACCGAGTCCGTCCGGTACGGCACGACCCGCAATCCGTGGGCACTGGACCGGGGCGTGGGTGGCTCCAGTGGCGGCGCCGCTGCGCTCGTGGCGGCGGGGGCCGTACCCGTCGCGCACGCCAACGACGGGGCGGGCTCCATCCGGGTCCCGGCCTCGTGTTGCGGGCTGGTCGGTTTCATGCCGGGCCGCGGCCGGATCTCGTGCGGCCCCGACCTGGGTGAACCGATGTTCGGGATGGCATCCGAGTTCGCGCTGACCCGCAGCGTCCGGGACACCGCGCACCTGCTCGACGCGGTGCACGGGCCGGGCGTCGGCGACAAGTACACCGCGCCGCCGCCACGGCGCCGCTACGCCGAGGAACTCACGGCCGACCCGGGGCGGCTGCGGGTCGCGGTCACCACGACGGCGTGGTCCGGGGTGCCGGTGGACCCGCAGGTGGCCGCAGCGGCCGAGCGGGTGGCGCGGGTGCTGGAGGGAATGGGACACGACGTGGTCGACGCCAGCCCGGTGGTCGACTGGGACGCCGCCGTACTGGCGGTCCGCGCGGAGATGATGGCCATCGCCGCCACGTTCCTGCTGGGTCCGCGGCCACCGGCGCCGGAGCTGCTGGAGGCGGTGTCCCGGCGGGCCCTTGCGGAGCTGCGCGACCTGAGTGCCCTGGGCCTGTTGGCCCGGTTGGACGCGCAGAACCGGGTGAGCCGGTCGGTCGGCGCGTTCTTCACCGGGTACGACCTGCTGGTCACGCCGACGCTGGCGCAACTGCCCGCGCCGCACGGCACGTTGCGGTACGACGACCCGGAGCACACCGCCGCGGGCTGGCTGGACACGCTGTTCGCGTACGGGCCGTTCACCTCGCTGTTCAACGTCACCGGTCAACCCGCGGTGAGTCTGCCGCTCGGCCACAGCGCGGAGCAACTGCCCATCGGGGTGCAGCTGGTCGCCGGGTACGGCCGGGAAGACCGGCTGATCCGGGTCGCCGCCCGCCTCGAGGAGGCGATGCCCTGGCGGGACCGGACGCCGCCCGGGTTCGTCGGTGATTCGTGCCCGGATGTCCCGGTCGCATAGTCACTTTATTTACTATGCAATTCGTTGTATGGTCCCCGTCATGGACGAGGGCGCGAACCGGTATCCGACGCTGCTGAGCCCGTTGGATCTCGGCCACACGGTGCTGCGCAACCGGGTGGTGATGGGCTCGATGCACACCAAGCTGGAGGACCGGGCCCGGGACCTGCCGAAACTGGCCGCGTTCTTCGCCGAACGCGCCCGCGGCGGCGTCGCCCTCATGGTGACCGGCGGCTATGCGCCGACGTGGCGGGGCTGGCTGGCGCCGTTCGGCAGCCAGATGACCCGGGACCGTCACGCCGGCGCCCACCGCGTCGTCACCGACGCGGTGCACGAGCACGACGGGAAGATCCTGCTGCAGCTGCTGCACGCGGGGCGGTACTCGTACCACCCGTTCAGCCTGGGCGCGTCGAGCCGGAAATCGCCGATCACGCCGTTCCGGCCGCGGGCCATGACCACCCGGCAGGTCGACCGTACGGCGACCGCGTTCGCCCGGGCCGCGCAGCTGGCCCGGCGCGCCGGATACGACGGCGTCGAGATCATGGGCTCCGAGGGGTATCTGATCAATCAGTTCCTCGCCGCCCGCACGAACGACCGCACCGACGCGTGGGGCGGCTCGGCGCAGAAGCGGATGCGGTTCCCCCTCGAGATCGTCCGGCGCACCCGGGACCTGGTCGGCGACGACTTCATCGTGCAGTACCGGATCAGCCTGCTCGACCTGGTCGACAACGCGCAGTCGTGGGAGGAGACCGTCGAACTCGCGCGGGGCCTCGAGGCCGCGGGAGTGTCCATCCTGAACACGGGGATCGGCTGGCACGAGGCGCGGGTGCCGACCATCGTGACCTCCGTACCCAACGGAGCCTTCGCCTGGGTGACCGGCAAGGTCCGGCAGGAGGTCTCGATCCCGGTCGTGGCGTCCAACCGCATCAACCGGCCCGAGACCGCCGAGCACATCCTCGCCTCCGGCGAGGCCGACCTCGTGTCGATGGCCCGCCCGCTGCTGGCCGACGCCGACTGGGTCACCAAGACCGCGCAGCGACGCGAACGCGAGATCATCACCTGCATCGCCTGCAACCAGGCGTGCCTGGATCACACGTTCCGCAACCAGCGCGCCACGTGCCTGCTGAACCCGCGCTCCGGGTACGAGACCGAGCTGGTGCTGTTGCCCACCCGTACGGTGAAGAGCATCGCGGTGGTCGGTGCCGGACCGGCCGGTCTCGCCGCCGCGATCGAGCTGGCGGGTCGCGGTCACCGGGTGGAACTGTTCGAGGCCGCCGACACGATCGGAGGCCAGTTCCGGCTGGCCGCGCGGATTCCCGGCAAGGAGGAGTTCGCCCGCACGCTCGACTACTACCGCCACATGATCGACGTGCGCGGGGTCACCCTGCGCCTGGGTGTGCGCCCCACCGTGGACGACCTGGCCGGATTCGACGAGGTCGTCATCGCCACCGGCGTGCGGCCGCGGGTGCCCGACATCCCGGGCGTCGACCATCCGAAGGTCCTGACCTACCAGCAGGTCGTCGGCGAGGGTGCCGCCGTCGGTGACCGGGTGGCGATCATCGGCGCCGGTGGCATCGGCTTCGACATCGGCGAGTTCCTGCTCCACGAGCCGAACGAGCCACTCGACCACTGGCTGCGCCGGTGGGGCGTCACCGACCCGGAGAACGCCCGCGGCGGCCTGACCGAGAAGGTGACCGCCACCCCGCGCCGGCAGGTGTACCTGTTGCAGCGCAAGGCGTCCGCGCTCGGCAAGGGCCTGGGCAAGACCACCGGCTGGGTGCACCGCACCACGCTGCAGGACTCCGGGGTCACGATGCTGCGCGCGGTGGAGTACGTCCGCATCGACGACGAGGGGCTGCACATCTCCACCCCCGCCGATCCGCGCGACGCCAAGTCCCCCCGCGAGACCCGCGTCCTGCCCGTGGACACCGTGCTGCTCTGTGCCGGGCAGACCTCCGTCCGTGACCTGGTCGCTCCGCTGCAGGAACGCGGTGCCCGGGTGCACGTCATCGGCGGCGCCGACGTCGCCGCCGAACTCGACGCCAAACGCGCGATCAAGCAGGCCACCGAACTCGCCGCGCGGCTCTGAGCCCGTCTGTCAATCGAGCCCGTCCGTCAATCGAGCCCGTCCGTCAATCGTGGAGCCCGACATGGAACGCACCGCACCCCGCACGACGTTCGTGACCACGCGCGTGGAGGACGGCATCGCGCAGGTCCGCCTCGACCGGCCCGACAAGCTCAACGCGCTCACCCTCGACACCCTGGACGATCTGATCCGTACGGCGCGCTGGTTGCGTCACGACCGGACCCTGCGCGCCGTCGTCATCGCCGGTGAAGGCGCGTCGTTCTGCTCGGGCCTGGACTTCGCGACGGTGTTGCGTACGCCCGGTCGCATCGTCCGATCGTTCCTTCCCGCGCCCTGGCGCGGAACGAACCGGTTCCAGGAAGCGTGCTGGGCGTGGCGGCGCATCCCGGTGCCGGTCATCGCGGCGGTGCACGGCCACTGCTACGGCGGCGGCCTGCAGATCGCGCTGAGTGCGGACCTGCGGTTCGCGACCCCAGACTCGGCGTGGTCGGTGCTGGAAGGCAAGTGGGGCATCATCCCCGACATGAGCGGCATCCGCAGCCTGACCGAGGTCGTCGGCGTCGATGTCGCCAAACGGCTCACCATGACCGCCGAGGAGATCGACGGCACCGAAGCGCAGCGCCTCGGTCTGGTCACCGAGATCCACCCCGACCCCGTGCAGGCCGCGGTGGACTTCGCCGACCGGCTGCGGACCAAGTCGCCCGACGCGATCGCGGCCGCCAAGCGGTTGCTCAACGGCGCGCTCACCAGCAGCGCCCGCCGCACCTTCGCCCGGGAACGACGCGAACAACTCAGGCTGCTGCGCCTGCCGAACACCGGCATCGCCCGCAAGGCCGCCGCCGGGAAAGGCGCACCCGCGTTCCAGCCGCGCACCCGATGAGGCGACCTGCCGGGCCGGTACCCGCCCGTAGGATGTGATCGTGGCACTGCGGAATGCATTACTTGCGGCCCTGATCGACCACGAGTCGTCCGGGTACGACCTCGCCAAGAGGTTCCGCGGCTCGGTAGCCAACTTCTGGACCACGACTCCGCAGCAGCTCTACCGGGAACTCGAAAGACTGGAAGCGGACGGGCTGCTGTCGGCGCGTCTCGTCAAGCAGTCCACGCGGCCCGACAAGCGCCTCTACTCCGTCACCGACGCCGGGCGGGCCGCGCTGCGGGACTTCACCCGCCGCGACCCGAAGCCGACCACCATCCGCGACGAGCTTCTCATCCAGGTGGAGGCGCTCGCCCACGCCGACGTCCCCAGCCTGAAGGCATCGATTCAGTCCAGCATCGAAGCGAGCCGGAACCGGCTGGCGGGATACGAACGTACCCTCGCCGAGATCCTCGGTGATCGCACCGACGATGAGTTCATCGCCACCGGCAGCAGGATCGGGCCGTATCTGACCCTGCACCGCGGGATCGCGTTCGAGAAGGAGAACATCGCCTGGGGGCAACGGGCGCTCGACGTCCTCGCCCGGCGCCATCCGGGCGGGTAGACGCTCTGCTGGCGATGGTGTTCGCCGCCGGGTGGATCAGGACCGCAGCGCACCCATCGCCAGTGCGGCCGGGGACAGACCGGCCGAATCGTGAAGCGACCATGGCTTGGCCACCGAGTCATGCCTCCGTACGGTTCGTCCTACGGATAGCGAACATCTTGGGCGCGACCCGAACTATCCGGTTCGGATGATCATCTCATCCACTCTCATGCATCTGGGTGATGGTCGTCACAGCGATTCCCACGCATCATTTTGGACGCCGACCATCGCTCGGGTCTTCTCCTGCACGAACCGGGTCGTCCGCCTCGGTTCCGGATCGGAGGAGCCATGACGGAATGGATGTACCTCATGGGGGCAGTGGTCGGGCTCCTGCGGGCTGTCGGCTCGCTCATCGAGCACGTTCAGATTCGCCGCACAGCCAAGGGAATCATGCGATCACTCACGACCACGGGTAGCAATGACGTGGAGATCCGCAGCCCTCGAGGGTTGACAGTGCGGATTCGGACCGGCGAAGCGGCTGGGCCGCCGCTGGAGGAGCGGTGACCCAGGACATCACCTGTGCCCCAGCCGCGGACGGGGGTGAGGCCGACCCACCTGATTCCCGAGCGACAGAGTTCGAGAGGTTCTACCGGGACAACATCATCAGGTTGATCACGGTAGCGACCCACATGTTTGGCCAGGACGCTCAAGATCTGACACACGAAGCCATGGCCACCGCGTTCCAGAACTGGCACAAGTTGGCATCGCGCACCCCGGGCGAACGCTTCAACTATGTCAAGCAGGCCATCATCTGGAAGGGCGTGCGGTTGCAGGACCGGGAAGCCAATCTCCGCCCGCGGCTGAGGAAGCTGCTCACCCCCGGTGAACAGGAGCCCGTCGAATCCCGCGTGATCAGTGCTGAGGGGGCTCTGGAGCTGCTCCAACATCTGCCGAGCAGACAGCGCGTTGCACTGATTCTCACGTCCGAGGGGTACACGGCAAAGGAGATCTCGAAGCTGACGGGGGTGTCGCCGTCTACCGTACGTAGCCAGCTGCAACAGGGTCGGGCGACACTAGGGCGACTGCGCCGTGAGAGAGGAGACGAGCGTGCCGACGCATAACAACGAAGACGCTCTGACCCCCTCGGAGCGCGAGTTCCTGAAACTCGCCGGTTGCGGAGCCGAGCAGAAGGTCGCTCGCATGAGTGTCGATGTCGACGCTGGACTCACCGCGATCCGGCAACGACAGGCGGCGACCAGCAGTACCTGCCCGCGCCTGGTTCGCACGTGGCTCGGGGAGCGGCTGAGCCGCATCGGAGGCCTCCGGCCCTCCATCCGTTCGCTCGGCTTCGCCTTCTACCGCCCGCTGCCGTCGACGGTCCTGCCTTTGGTCGCGGCACTGGTCGTGATGCTGACGGCCTCTCTGGCCGTGGTCGGAGTGCAGCTTGGCCTCGTGGGCGGTGCGCCGAACCTGACCACCCCGACACCGCCGCCCGCGGCAACGTCACGGTCCACCACGGCCGCGTCGTCCCCTGATCCGGCGCCGACCTTCCCGGTAACCCTGAAGCCGTCCGGCCATGATGGCTCGCCGGAGGTGGAGCCGTACGTCATGAATATGGACCTGATCGACCACAGATCATCGGTCGATCTGGTTGTGGAGAACGGCCAGAGCGAGACGCATCTCCTGGTTGCCGAGTTCGAGAACCGCTGGCAGTACCTGGCGGATATTGCTCCCGGCCGGCACACGGTATCGGTTGACGTGAGCGGCGCCGCCCCCGGTACCTGGGTGTGGTTCCGCGTCGTCTACGCATCCCCGGCCGCAGTTCACACCTGGAAGGCCAACCGCGGCAAATGGCTGCGTTCCCTTCCGGAGGAAACCCAAGTCGTGATCACTCCAGGCCCTTACCAAGTGCACTGACCAACTGGCGGCCCGCTTTCACGAAGGCGCGGGTCCTGGTCACCAGCACAGGCGGCCGTGTTGCGCCACACGCGCCCGGCCGCCTGAGGCTCGCGGCGTCGAGCGGCGCAGTGGGAGTGGTCAGCGGAGGCGGTCGAGCCGGGGGCCGTACAGGTCGGTGGCCACTGTGGTGATGCGCGGTGACCAGACGGCGTGTCCGTGCCGGGACCACAGCGGGATCACGAGCAGGTCGCGCAGCGCGACGTTCTCGGCCAGGCGGTAGCCGCGCAACCGCTCCGCGGGGTCGGGGTGGCGCGCGGCATCCGCGCACAGGCGCTGTACCTCGGGCTGGTCCCGGCCGGCCAGTGGCAGCAGCGCCGGGTACGCGCTGGGATACGCCACGGTCTGCTCGGCGAGGACCATGCCGTCGGCGGGGACGCCGCCGTCCAGCGGGCGCGGCTGCACGGTGAGGTGCAGGGCGCGACCGAGCTGGTCGGCGAGCGCCGCGACCCAACCGGCTTGCGACGGCTGATACCACAGGTGGATCGGGCCGGTGGGTGGGTCGCCGAGGGTGGCACGCGCGGCCACCTCGTCGTGCTGGCAGGCGCGGCACGCGCCGGTGCGCGCGCCCGGGATTCCGGGCGGGACCAGCGCGGTCAGCGGCGACACCTGGTGACCCAGGGGACCGGCGGCCAGACCCGCACGGTCGATTGCCAGCGAGAACGCGTGCCGCACACCCGGATCGGCGAACCGCCGGTCGGTCCGCGCGAACCCGAGGTAGGTGGTGACGCCCTGCGGCCACGCGCCGTGCCGGGCGCCGAAGGCCGTGTCGAGGGCGGCGTGCCGGTCCGGCGGCAGGTCGGTGGCGAGATCGAGGTCGCCGCCGCGGGCCTGGGCGTACTGGGCGGCCGGGGCCAGCACCCGCAGGTCGATGCGCTCCGCCGCGGGCCGTGGCCCAGCGTATCCGGCGAACCGGCGCAGGGTGGCGCCGTGGCCGGGACGCCATGCCCCGTCGAGCCGGTACGGCCCGGTGCCGACCGGGTGGGCGGCGAACCCGGCCCAGTCGCGGGTGGACAGGACCGACTCGGGCAGCGGCTGAAGGGCGGGCGCGGACAGCGCCAGTGGCAGCTCGGCGAACGGCGCCTCCAGGGTCACTTCGAGGGTGTGCTCGTCGGCGATTCGGAGGCCGGGGATCTCGGCGGACCCCGGTCGTGCGCCGCGCACCCGCACGGTGTCACTCAGCAGCCTGGCGCCGGGCCAGCGCTGCGCCAGCCCGGCCTGCCAGGTGCCCGCCACGGCGTGCGCGGTCACCGGCGTACCGTCGTGAAACCGCCATCCCGGGCGCAGCCGGATGGTCCACACCTGCTGGTCCGGGCTGGTCACGGACGCGGCCAGCCGGGGTGTCGGCTGCCCGGCCGGGTCGACCTCGGTCAGCGGGGTCCACAGTGCGCTGACGACCAACCGGCCCGGCGGGTCCTCGACCAGGCCGGGCAGCAGGGTCGACGGCTCGCTGAGCCCCACCGCGAGCGCCGACGAGTCGCCGCGGGTCAGGCCGTAGGTGGCGGTCGCCGTGACCGCCAGCACGGTCACGGTCGCCGCGATCGCCAGGGTGGTGCGCATGCGCGGAGTATTCCAGCCGGCACCGTTGAAACGAAGTGATGGACATCGATATTCTGGTCCGGCTGGTTGCCCGCTCAACGAGGAGAGTGACCATGTTGGTGACGCGATGGTGGCAACCGGCGCTCGTCCCGGCGGTGGTCGCGGCCCTGCTGCTGACCGGCACGCCTGCCCAGGCATGCAACCCCGACGACCCACCCCACGGCGGGTCCGCGGCTCATCACCACCAGGCGAGCGCCGCGGAGCACCACCATCACCAGCCCGCGACCGGGGCCAGCAGCAACGTCGAGCTGCTCGGCACGGTGGCCACGGCCACCGGTGCCATTTCGATCAACTTCCTGACGTACGGGGACGGCCGCGACGTCATGCTGGTGACCGGCACGTTCGGGTTGCGGTCGTACGACCTCGCCGATCCGGCGAATCCGCGGCTGCTCGGCGAGTTCGCGCTGCCCGGCATGTGGCAGACCGAGAACACCGAGGTCGACCCGGTCCGCAAGCTGGTCTTCCTGGCCCGCGACCCGCGCGCGTTCGCCGGTGACGTCGCCACCGGCGAGTCCGGGGTCTACATCGTCGACGCCGGCCGCCCCGACCAGCTGCGCCAGCTCAGCTACGTCCAGGTGCCGGCGGGGCACACCACGAGCTGCATCAACCGCTGCCGGTACCTGTGGACCGGCGGCCCGGCCAAGTCCAGCACGATGCCCGCCGACTGGGGCGGCCGCCCGATCTGGGTCACCGACGTGCGCGACCCGAGCCATCCGGTGGTCTTCGCCGACCCCATCTACCTGGCCCGCAACGACGGCAAGACCGACTACGCGCACGACGTGCAGGTCGACGCGGCCGGAGTGGCGTGGGTGTCCGGGCGCGGCGGGGTCCGCGGCTACTGGACCGAGGGGCGGCGGTGGGATCCGGTGCGCCGCCAGACCCGCACCGCCACCGCCACCGACCCCGTGCCGTACGCCGGGGGCGGCATCGCCGAGACGGCCGCCCCGTCGCGGTTCATGCACAACAGCCACCGCCCGGTGGGGGCGCGCTGGCCGGACGGCGGGTGGCGCTTCGGCGACCTCATCTACGTCACCGAGGAGAGCTTCCAGGCGGGCTGTGCCGCGGACGGGGTCCTGGTCATCGCGTCGCTGACCGGGTCCTACCAGGGCCAGTCGTGGCGCTCCACACCCGAGCAGCCGTTCCGGCTGGCCACCGTGGGCACGTGGAGCGTCGCGGGCCAGGAGGGCAGCGACCCGGTCAGCGAGGACTGTTCGGCGCACTACTTCGACGTACACGGCCACGTGCTCGTCCAGTCCTTCTACGCGCAGGGGACCCGGTTCATCGACGTGTCCGACCCGACCAACCCGACGCAGATCGCGTACCACCGGCCGGCGGACGCCCGGGCGTGGGCGCCGTTCTGGCACAACGGCCTCGTGTACGTCGCGGACAACACCCGCGGCGTCGACATCCTGCGGCTCGCCAGCCCCTAGCGGGCCCGGTCATCGGGGACACCGCAGATCGTCGGCGGGCAGGTCGCCCGTGGTGAGATAGGCGTTCACGGCCGCGTCGACGCACTCGGAGCCGCGGAACAGGTAGGCACCGTGGTCGCGGACACCCTCCAGGGTGATCATGCGGGAGCCGCCCAGGGCCCGGTGCATCGCCTGACCCATCTCCAGAACCGCATTGACGTCACCGGCGGCCTGGACGACCAGGGCCGGTACCTCGTTGCGGATCCGGATCGGCTGTTCGCGCGGCGGCTCCGGCCAGAACGCGCACGGCGTGATGGTGGCGCCCAGCGGGCCGAACAGGGGTGCCTTGGCACGCGCGGTCTCGACGGCGCGCCAGTACCCCTCGACGTCGCGCGACACCGGCGAGTCCCCGCACAGCACGGCGGTCGCCGCGCTGCGCTGCGCGGAGTCCCGGCCGGTCAGGTGCCCCGCCAGCGTGGTGGCGAGCGCCGGTGTCGGCTCGGCGCGCCCGGTGTCGGCAGCCCGCGCCAGTACCTGGACGGTGGCCGCCAGTTCGCTGGCGGTCTTCTCACGGTCGTCGACCAGCAGGTTGGAGATCACACCGGGGATGACGGTGTCGTCGACCCGGTAGCGGCCCACCCGCAGCGGTCGGCGGGCGGCGGCCAGATAGACCCGGTTGACCGTGCCGAGCACCTGCTCAGTCGTCGACCCGAGGTGCCACTGGTCGTCATTCGCCGCGGCCTGTGCGGCCCACTCCCGCAACGCCGCCTCCCGGCGCGCGGCCACCGTGGGCTCGGACAGGACGGTCACCCCGGGCCGGTCCGGATCGATGGTGCTGTCGAGCACGATCCGCCCGGCCCGCCGCGGGAACCGCTGCAGGTACTGCGCGCCCAGGTAACTGCCCTGCGAGTAGCCGACGAACGACAGCTTCGGCGCGCCGAGCGCGGCCCGGATGACGTCCATGTCCCGGGCGGCGTTGGCCGCCGACGCGTGCGCGAGAACGCCGGCGTTGGTCCGGCCGCACCGGCGGGCCAGGTCCTTCGACAGCCTGACCATCCGGTCGAAGCTCGCCCGGCCGGCACCCGCCGAGCGCGGCAGCCAGCTGGCCCGCCAGCCGCAGTCGATCGGCGTGCTGCGGCCGGAGAAGCGGATGTCCATGCCGATGATGTCGAAGCCGGCCCCGGTCGCCCCCATCGATTCCCGGGCCTGCGGCACGGCGGAGAGCACCGGGTTCGCCGGGCCGCCCAGGTTGACGATCAGCGGACCGGCGTAGTGGGCCGGATCGGTGGCCTTGCTCCGGGCGATCGCGACCGTGATGGTGCGTCCGCCGGGGCGGCCGTAGTCCAGCGGCACACGGATGTCCGCGCACCGCACCCCGGCGTCATCCAGCGCGCGACCGTCAGTGTCGTCGGCAGCCCGCCGGCACTTCCTCCAATCGACGCGCTGATGGTGGAACCGCGCGAGCCCCTCCCCGGCCTGGTCGGTGTCACCGCGCTGGTGGGTGGCGGCGACCGCATGCCCACGCTGGTCAGCGGCGGGCTGAGGCTGACCGGCGCGGTCCTGTGTCGTACCGGCCTGTGTCGTACCGGCAAGGGCGGCGGGAACCACCGCGAGTCCCGCCGTGGTGGCCAGCACCGCGGCCAGCACGGTGCTCTTTCGTGACCGTGTCATCAGGTCCTCCTGAATCGATGGGGTGGATGGTTCAGACGTCGCGGCGGCGCAGTTGCCAGGCGGCGAGCCCGAGCACGACGGCGGTGTAGAGGCAGAACAAACCGAACCCGGTCCACGGGCCGAGGGTGTCCGGGTCGGGGTGGGTGCTCGTGAGGGCCGCCCCGGCCGGGGTCGGCAGGTACCGGTAGACCGTGTCCGCCACCGACTCCGGCAGCATCCCGAGGACGAGTTGCGGCGCGAACAGCAGCCCGAACAGGGCGGAGATCCCGGCCGCGGTGTTGCGCAGCAGCGCGCCCAGACCGAGGCCGAGCAGACCCACCGCGGTCAGGAACCACGCGCTGCCGAACACGGCCCGCATCACGCCGGGCTCGCCCAGGCCGGTGTCCAGATGCTCGGCGGACAACACCGACTGCCCCGCGAAGAACGCCACCGCGACGGCGGGCACCGCCAGCACGACGGTGGTGAGGCCGAACGTGACCGCCTTGCCCCACAACATCGGCAGGCGGGCCGGCACCGCCGCGAGACTCACCCGGATCGAGCCGGTGGCGTACTCGCCGGTGAAGAACAGCACGCCCAGGACACCGATCGCGAATGGCGCCAGTTGGACACCCGCGAGACTGACCGCGGCCGAGTCGAAGGTGGACGGGTCCGCGGGTGGGCGGGCGGCACGCAGCGCCGCGTACCCCACCCCGACCCCGACCACGAGCGCGACCGTGGCCGCCAGGCACCAGACCGTGGACGCCAGCGAGCGCAACTTCGTCCACTCCGAGCCGATGACGCGTACCTGGGTCACCCGCTGCGCTGTGGCGGGACGGGCGAGATGCCTCATGACAACACTCCAGTGGTGTTCGCGCGGTACTCGACCGCGTCGCGGGTCAGGTCGACGAAGGCCTCTTCCAGCGAGGCCTGTTCGGCAGTGAGTTCGAGCAGCGTGATGCGGGCCGCACCGGCGATCCGGCCGATCCGGTCGGTGGTCGACCCCGACACGGTCAGCGCCTCGCCCCCGTCGAACGAGACGTCGACCCCGGGCCCGGACAACCGGGCGGCGAGTGCCTCGGGGTGGGTGGTGCGGACCCGCACCACGCTGCGGCTGCGGGTGCGGAGGAACTCCGCCATGCCGGTGTCGGCGATCAGGCGGCCCTGGCCGATGACGATGAGGTGCTCGGCCGTCAGCGCCATCTCGCTCATCAGGTGTGAGGAGACGAAAACGGTCCGGCCCTCGGCGGCGAGGCCCTGCAGCAGCGTGCGCACCCACCGGATGCCCTCGGTGTCGAGGCCGTTGAGTGGCTCGTCGAGGACGATCGTGTGCGGATCGCCGAGCAGTGCCGTGGCGAGGCCGAGCCGCTGCCCCATCCCGAGCGACAGCCGGCCGGCCCGCCGCCGCGCCGCCCCGGCCAGCCCGACCGCGTCGATGACCTCGTCGACGCGGGAGCGGGGGATGCCGCTGGTGCGGGCCAGTGCCAGCAGATGGTGGAACGCGCTGCGGCCGGGGTGGACCGAGCGGGCCTCCAGCAGCGCGCCGACCTCGCGCAGCGGCGCCGCATGCTCGGCGTACGGCCTGCCGTTCACCAGCACCGAACCGCTGGACGGGGTGTCCAGCCCCAGAATCATCCGCATGGTGGTGGATTTCCCGGCGCCGTTCGGGCCGAGAAAACCGGTGACCATTCCCGGACGTACGGTGAAGGTCAGCCTGTCGACGGCTAGTTTGTCGCCGTATCGCTTGGTCAGGCCGCGTGCCTCGATCATCGTTGTCGCTCCTCGTGTCGTCCCGGCGGCGTTTACGCTGCCAGCGCACGACGCGGCGGTCAGTGGGGTGACCCGCCGCACCGGCTTGGGGTTTTCCCCACCCCGCGGGGTGGGTTGGCCCGGTGGTCGTCCGCGGCCGGGATCCCTACGGTGATCACATGAATTCATTGGGAGCGACGCCATGACCTACCGATGGCCGATGGCTGTCGTGCGGGCGCTGTCGTCGCCGCGCGCCTGGCGGGCCACCTTTCACGCGATGGCCGGGATGTTCCTGGGCGCCACGACCGCCGCGATGGTGTGGCTGCTGGCCGTGTTGTGTGGGGCCGCCGTGGCCAGCCTGGTCACGGGGCCGACCGGTGACCGGCTGCTCATCGTGCTGTATGTGCTCGTCGCCCTGGTGGGCCCGCTGGCGCTGCTGCCGTGTGTGCGGTTCCTCAGCGCACTGCAGCGGGAACGCTTCCGGGCGCTGCTCGGCGTCGAGATCGCCGCGCCGAAACACGATCCGGGTACCGGCTGGCTTCGTCTTCTGCGGCCGTGGACGGCGGGATCCTTCTGGCGCCAACTCGCCTACCATCTGCTGGCCCCGCTGCTCGGCGTCGTCGCCGGGGCGGCCGTCGTACTGTGCTGGACCGCGCCGGTGCTCGCGGTCCTGCCGGGTGGCCACCGTTCGGGGCCGGAGCATGTCCTGTGGTTCGGTGGCGCCGTGGCCTTGCTGCTGGCCGCGCCGTGGGTGGCGCGGGGCGTCGCGGCGGCCGACACCGCGGCGGCGCGGCGCCTGCTCGGCCCCGGTCCCGCCGAGGCGCTGGCCGCGCGGGTCGAGTCGCTGGCGCGCAGCCGGGCCGAGCTGGTGGACGCCGCCGACACCGAACGGCGCCGCATCGAGCGGGACCTGCACGACGGCGTGCAGCAACGCCTCGTCTACCTGGCGATGAACCTGGGTATGGCCCGGGCCGCCCTCGCCGACGGGCCCCCCGAGGTGCGCGAGGTCGTGGCCGCGGCCCACGACGAGGCCACGGCCGCGCTGAAGGAACTGCGCGACTTCGTGCGCGGCCTGCATCCGGCCGTGCTCAACGACCGGGGGCTCGACGCGGCGCTGTCCGGCGTCGCCGCGCGGGCGCCGCTGCCGGTGCGCCTGCGCGTGGAGGTGGCGCAACGGTGCTCGCCGAGCATCGAGGCGATCGCGTACTTCGCGGTGTCCGAAGCGCTGACGAACGTCGCCAAGCACGCGGGCGCCAGCCGGGCCGAGGTCGTGACGGAACGCGTCGGTGACCGGCTGATCGTCACGGTCACCGACGACGGCCGCGGCGGCGCGTCCGCCGACGGCCCCGGCTCCGGGTTACGCGGTCTGGCGCAGCGGGCGGCGGCCGTCGACGGCAGCCTGACCGTGGTGAGTCCGCCCGGCGGCCCGACAACCGTTACGGTGGACGTCCCATGCGAGTAGTACTGGCCGAAGACTCCGTCCTGCTGCGCGCCGGTCTCACGAAGCTGCTCACCGACGGTGGCTTCGAGGTCGTCGCGGCGGTGCCCGACGCCCAGGAGTTGCTGGCCGCCGTCGACACGCACCGTCCCGACGTCGCGGTGGTCGACGTACGGATGCCGCCCACCCACACCGACGAAGGCATCCGGGCCGCCCTCGTCATCCGCCGCCAGCACCCGAAGGTCGCGGTGTGCGTGCTCTCCCAGTACGTCGAGGAGCGGTACGCCACGGACCTGCTGTCGGTCGACACCCGCGGCGTCGGATACCTGCTGAAGGACCGGGTGGCGCACGTGTCGGACTTCCTCGACGCGCTGCGCCGGGTGGCGGCCGGTGGCACCGCGCTGGACCCCGAGGTCGTCGCGCAGCTGATGGTGCGCCGCGACGACCCGATGGGCCGCCTGACCCCGCGGGAACAGGACGTGCTGCGGCTGATGGCGGAGGGCCGCTCCAACACCGGCATCACGGAGGCGCTGCGGGTCAGCCACAGCGCGGTGGAGAAGTACGTGAGCAACATCTTCACCAAGCTCGATCTGCCGCCCATGGACACCGACCACCGCCGGGTGCTGGCCGTGCTCAGGTACCTCGGCACCTGAGCACCTGCGCCGCGGCAGTTCCCGGAGCGGCCGGTGAGGGGCCCGACGCGGGCGCTCGCCGGGCAACCACGCTGCACCCGACATGTACCACCAGATCCAACCGGACCGCGAGAAGCTGGTGCTCCCCCCAGGGCCTTCCGCGGGCTGCGGTGTCTCTGCACTCCACGGAGGCGTGCCCGCCTTGGTGCCTGCTCGCCCCCGTGTTCCTGTCGAGGTGACCCCCGATGCTGCGTGGTTCCGCTCCTGGGCTGCGGTCCGCTCCCGTCTTGGCGGTGGTGGTGGCGATGTGCGGTGCGGCGGTAGCCCCTGCCGGTCCGGCCTGGGCGGCGCGACCGGTGTCCGCCGTCGGCAAGACGTGCACGATCGTGGGCACCAAGGGCAACGACCGGCTGTACGGCACCCGCGGTAATGACGTCATCTGCGGCCTGGGCGGCAACGACACCATCGTCTCCCGGGGCGGCAACGACATCGTCGACGGCGGTGCCGGCACCGACAAACTCGACGGCGGTGCCGGAAACGACACCCTGATCGGCGGGCCGGGCAAAGACAACCTCAACGGCGGTGCCGGAAACGATCAGTTGAACGGTGGTGCCGGAAACGACACCCTGACCGGTGGTGCCGGCAACGACACGCTGCGCGGGCAGGACGGCGACGACCGCATCGACGGCGGTACCGGCACCGACACCATCGATGGTGGACGGGGCCGTAACCACTGCGGCAGGAGTGCTGGTGACCGGCGGGCCAACTGTCCCCAGCCCAGCACTCCGGCACCGACAACGCCCGTGCCGACAACGCCCGTGCCGACCACACCGGCGCCCAGCGTGCAGATCGTGCAGGTGACCGGCGGTATCGGCCACACGTGCGGGGTGGGTAGCGACGCCAAGGCCTACTGCTGGGGCGGCGGCTACGCCGGTGTGCTGGGCAACGGCGACACCGCGGACCACCCCAGTCCGGTGCCGGTCACCGCCCCGGAGGGGGTGCGCTTCACGCGGCTCACCGCCGGCTGGTACCACACGTGCGGGTTGGGCAGCGACACCGAGACCTACTGCTGGGGCTCCGGCAGCTCCGGTCAGCTGGGCAACGGCGACACGGCGGACCAGTGGACTCCGGTGCCGGTCACCGCCCCGGAGGGGGTGCGCTTCACCCAGATCACCGCCGGCAATTTCCACACGTGCGGGCTGGGCAGCGACACCAGGGCCTACTGCTGGGGGCAGGGCTCCTACGGTGTGCTGGGCAACGAGGACACCACGGTCTACGGGTCGATGACTCCGGTGCCGGTCACCGCCCCGGAGGGGGTGCGCTTCACCCAGCTCGCCGCCGGCTACACCCACACGTGCGGGCTGGGCAGCGACACCAAAACCTACTGCTGGGGCAGCGGCTCCTGGGGTGCGCTGGGCAACGGCGACACGGCGGAGCAGTGGACTCCGGTGCCGGTCGCCGTCCCGGCCGGGGTGCGCTTCACCCAGCTGACCGCCGGTCCCGAACACACGTGCGCGCTGGGCAATGACACCAAGGCCTACTGCTGGGGCTCCGGTTACGACGGTCAGCTCGGCAACGGCGACACGGCGGACCAGTGGACTCCGGTGCCGGTCACCGCCCCGGGCGGGGTGAGCTTCACCCAGCTCAGCGTCGGCTGGGCCCACACGTGCGGGCTGGGCAGCGACGCCAAGGCCTACTGCTGGGGCCACGGCGCCTACGGTGCGCTGGGCAACGGCGACACGGCGGACCACTCGACTCCGGTGCCGGTCACCGCCCCGGCCGGGGTGCGCTTCACCCAGGTCGTTGCCGGTCTCCAACACACGTGCGGGGTGGGCAGCGACACCAGGGCCTACTGCTGGGGCCTCAACGTCGACGGTCAGGTGGGTAACAGCGGCATGTCTTACCAGTTGAGTCCGGTGGCGGTATCGCCGTAACCGGCGGACATCCCCCGCCACCTACCGGAGCATCACCCGACGCGCGTCCGGTCAGGAGGTGGCGAAGAACAGGGTCGGGCTCGACCAGGTGGCGTCCGCGGCGGCCGGGGCGACGACCGCGGCGGGGCCGCTGACGGCGGTCGCCGCGGCGGGGTCGAATCCGACGGTACGCAGCTTGCCGTCGGTCGCGCCGTACACGATGCGGCCGTCGACCCACGCCATGCCGCGCACGGTGTGCCAGTCGACGCCCGTGGTGGGCAGCGTGAAGTCGGTGCAGCCGACCACGAACCCGTCGGTGGTCAGGTACCGGTAGTGCAGGGCGTCGCTGGTGGCCACGGTGTAGTACATCCGCCCGGCCAGGAAGAACGCACCGGTCATTCCGGCGGCGTCGAACCACGAGTTGAAGCCGTTGCCCACCCAGGGCGCGCCCACCGCGCCGCCGGAGAACATCGACACGTCGAGCAGGCTGCCCGACGGCGCGGCCCGGTCGACCCGTGCCCAGACGAGCTTGTTGGACACGCTGAACGCGGCCCGGCCCGCGGTGAACTGGCTCTGGCTGGTCAGCGCGGCCGTGCCGAGCGCCGTGCCGTCGAACGGCACCTTGGTCAGCTTGCCGTCACCGGCGCCCAGGTAGAGATAGCCCTTGGCGGCCTTCGGGGCGTCCTGGACGCCGACGGAACGGCCGCCCGCGGTGGGGAACATCGCCTCCCGGCCGTGGTATTCGCCGCCCGCACCGTCCGAGTCGAACCCGGCGTACAGGCCGTTGTCGCCCTTCCACAGCTCCCACACGATCGGGGCCCACTCGACGCCGCCGGACGGGAGATCGCCGCCGGGGGAGCGGCCCGGGTTCCACACCACCGGTACGCCGTTGCTCGCGTCCAGCGCGCCGAAGCCGTACCGGTCGACACCGCCCTCGCCCCGGGAGTCGTTGCCGTTGGCGTTGTTCAGCCAGCGGAAGTGCCCGGCCACGTAGACCAGGCCGTCGGCCGCCTCGATCGAGGTGACCGAGTCGGTGCCGGTGTAGTCCACCCAGGTCGCCTCGACCGCGCCCCGGTCGGCGGTCTCGAAGCGCGCGATCGCGTCGCAGTACGCGTCACCCCGGCCGCCGTCGGCCGCGATCGCGAAGTAGCTGCCGTCGTCGGAGAAGTCCACGTCCCGGGCGTAGAACGGGAACCCGCCGCTGTAACAGCCGGCCACGTACCGGTCGGTGTGCCAGTCGGCGACCGACGGGGTGCCGGTCGCGTCGATCACGACGACCTGGTTGCGGTCGGCGCCGTCGACGACGGTGAAGTTGCCCGTCGCCACGACCGTCCGGCCGTCCGGCGACACGTCCAGCCCCCACACCAGCTCCGTCGAGTTGGCGTACGGCCGGGCACCGCCCGCGTCGACCTGGAAACCGCTGTCGATCGCGCCCGTGGCGGCGTCGAGCCGGGCCAGCAGGCCGTGCCGCGTGCCGTTGACCCAGTGGAACGCGCCCGCGAGGTACAGGTACCGGCCCCGCACCACGGCGCGCCGCACGACACCGCCGTCGGCGCGACCGGCCCAGCCCGTGACCGTGGCGCCGGTGGCCGGGTCGATCTCGACCAGGTTCAGGCGGGCCACCCCGTTCACCGTGCGGAAGTCGCCGCCGACGATGAGCTTGCCGTCGGGGCTGACCGCCAGCGTCTGCACCGCGCTGTCGAAGACGGGTGCGAAGCCGGGCAGTAGCGCGCCGGTCCGGGAGTCGTACGCGACCAGGTAGCTCGCCGGTGTCCAGCCGGTACCGCCCGCCGCCCTGATGCCGGTGAACGAGCCACCCGCGTACACGGTGGTGCCGATCTGGGCGAACGCGCGGATGCTGCCGTTCCGGGCGTGCGGCGTGTAGTCGACCGGGTCGGGGGAGGCGAGCGTCGCCACCGCGGGCGGCGGCACGGCGACCGCGGCCGCCGGTGCGGCGCCCGGCGGGACCGCCAGGGCGAGCACCACGGCCGGGACGATGACCCTGGTGAACAGGCGACGACGTGACGCGGTCACGGATCCTCCTACCGGAGCTTGTACGCGATCAACGACTTGGTGAGACCCAGAACCTTCTCCGGCCGCAGCGCCGAGTCCGGGAAGTACGCGCGCATCTGGGTCTTGTCCAGCAGTTCGATCCAGAGCACCCGGGACAGTGCCTCCGCGCGGGTGCGGCCCGGCGTGTAGGCCAGCGGCCACGTGCGGGCCACCTCGCGGCGTGCCGCGACGGGCAGGAACTGCATGCCGGGTGCGACCCAGTGCGGCTCGATCGGGAAATACCGGTACGGCGTCTGCACCCAGTGCGCGGGCGCCAGCGCGTGCACCGATTCGGCGAACCGCAGCCGCCGCTCGTGCCCGCCGACGTGCTCGATCACCGAGTTGCTGAAGGCGAGGTCGTAGCGGCGGGCGGCGATCGGCGCGGGCAGCGCGCAGGCGTCGCCGTGGCTCACCTCGACCCAGTCCGGCAGCTCCGCGGGGGCCGCCTCGAGGTTGACCACGTGTACGTGCTTCGGGCGTACCGGTAGCCGGCGCCAGAATCCGACCCGGCCGCCGAGGTCGACCACGGACATCTCGGGCAGCTCGGGGAACGTCTCCACCAGCCACCGGGACCGGGCCTCCCGCCGCTTCGCGCCCCAGGACCCGGGACGGTCGACCAGTCGCCAGCGGAGGGCGTGAATATTCACCGCGGCAGATTACTGGACGGGCACGCCGGCGCCCAGCCGTTCCCGCCAGCGCCGTACCTTGCCCTCGTCGACCGGGGAATCCCAGCTGGTGTGCGCGCGCACCGCGACGCCCGTGTGGAAGGCGTCGACGCCGCCGTCGAGCAACGGTGCGAGGTGGTGCTCGCGGAGCGCGCCACCGGCGACGATGCGCAATGCCTGGGACTTCGCCTCCGCGATCAGTGCGTCGTGTCCCTCCGCCACGCCGAACGGGCCACCGGAGGTGAGTACCGCGTCCAGCCCGGGCAGGCCGTCGATGGCCCGCCAGGCCGCCTGCCGGTCCGTCGCGTGGTCCAGGGCCTTGTGGAAGGTCCAGGCGCAGCCGTCGATCATCGCCTGCACCGCGCGGAGCGACGCGAGATCGACACGGCCGTCGGCGTCGAGGAAGCCGAGCACGAATTCGTCGGCGCCCGCGGCCCGCAACGCGTCGATCGAGCGACGGAGGGAGTCCAGGTTTCCGGCGGCGAAGCCGTCCTGTTGTCTGAGCATGACGCGGATCGGCAGGTCGGTCTCCGCGCGTACGGCGGTGAAGGTCTCCACGGTCGGTGTCAGCCCGAGCAGGTGGATGTCGCTGACCAGTTCGACCCGGTCGGCGCCGCCGGCCGCCGCATGACGCGCATCGACGGCATCGAGTGCGATCACTTCCAGGAGGGCCTTCGGCATGGGGTGATCATGCCAAATATTTAGCAAACCTTCCAGTTTGATCGAGTGGCTTGCCCGATAGGTCCGGCCAGTGGCTCTTATCCGTATTCACCCCGGTGTGGTGAGTGGACGTCCAGGGTGGTCGTCACACCCGGGAATCCGGGGGCGAAATTTCGAGCGACCCTCGCGTACGATGCCGTGGCTTGATCATCGTCCACCGTCGAAACGGGGTTCCTGCATGTCCCTGCTCCACCGGAAGGTCCTGGCCGGCATCGGCACGACCGCCGCGGCGATCGCCTCCACCGCCTTCTTCTCGGCGCCGGCTCAGGCCGCTTCGGCCGGATATGCCCAGGTTGTCGGCTCGTCCACCGTCCAGTTCAACGCCCAGAAGGGCAAGGCCAACGGGCTGACCCTCACGATCAAGGGCCGGACCGTCACCCTCGACGACAAGGTCGCCCTCAAGGCCGGCAAGGGCTGCAAGGCGGTCAAGGGCGACAAGACCAAGGTCAAGTGCACGACGCCGAAGACCACCAAGACCCTCAACGTCTCGCTCGGTGACAAGAACGACACCGTGACCAACAAGACGGCCGTCTACCTGCTGGTGAACGGCGGGTCCGGCAACGACACCCTCAACGGCGGCAGCGGCAGGGACGAGCTGCAGGGCGGCTCCGGCAACGACAAGCTGATCGGCAACGGCGGCAACGACCGGCTCTACGGCCAGTCTGGCGCGGACGTCGCCCAGGGCAAGGCCGGCAACGACCTGATCTCCGGCGGCACCGGCAACGACGCGCTCGGCGGCGACAGCGGCAACGACGAGATCGTCGGCGAGAGCGGCAACGACGCCCTCTACGGCTCCACGGGCAACGACACGCTCGTCGGCGGCGCCGGGGCGGACAAGCTGTCGGCCGCCGACGGCGACGACATCATGAACGGCGAGGCCGGCGCGGACAACATCGCGGGTGGCAACGGCGTGGACATCATCCTCGGCGGCGCCGACAACGACACGATCGACGCGGGCGCCGGCGACGACATCGTGTTCGGCGAGGCCGGTGCCGACCGGATCTTCGGCCGCGCGGGCGACGACGTCCTCGCGGGTGAGGCCCTGGCCGAGGACGGTTCGCCGGTCGGCAGTGCCACCGCACGCGACGCGGTCGACGGCGGGGACAACCGGGACCTGTGCTTCGTGGGCGCCTCCGGCGCGACGTTCAACTGCGAGAACCCGGCCGGCTCGTCGGCCGCGAGCTTCGCGCCCGTCCAGCAGAAGGCCGTGGTCAGCCTCTCGGCCGACCTCGAGGCAGCCACCAAGTAAGGACAGCGACACCGACGACGGCCCGGCCGGGCGGTGCCCGTACCGACAGGTACGGGCACCACGGCCGGGCCGCCGTGTTTCTGTGCGGGCCGCGACAACCGGGGGTCGCCGCGCGGCGTCCCACCCGGCAGACTGTGGCGATGATCCGCACCCTCGCGCGCCGCATGGGCCGCAAGCGCTGGTTCGCCCGGGCGGGCCGCCTCCTGGTACCCGCCGACCGCCTGGTCAGCAGGCTCACCCGGGGCCGCGTCGTGGCGCTCGGGCTGATCCCGTCGCTGCTGCTCACCACCACGGGGCGCCGTTCCGGCCTGCCGCGCAGCAACCCGCTGGTGTTCGTCCGCGACGGCGACGCCTGGGTGGTGGTCGGCTCCAACTGGGGCCAGCCGCACCAGCCCGCCTGGGTGCACAACCTCGCCGCCGACCCGTCCGCCACGGTCACCGTCGGCGGCGCGGTGCATGCCGTCCGGGCCCGCCGCGCCGAGGGCGCCGAGCGCGAGCGGTTGTGGGCGCTGCTGGTCGCCGAGTGGCCCGCCTACCCGGTGTACGCCGAGCGCGCGGGCGGCCGCCCGATCGTGGTGTTCCGGCTCGAACCAGCTTCCTGACGCAAACCCCTCAGCTCCGGGCCCCACCGGCCGACGGTACGGCCATGTGTCTGCGCGACGTACGGCTGTTCCTGCTGGCGACGGCGGCCGCGGTGGCCGCGTTGTTCGCGGGCTACGGCACCCCGGCCGGTGACGTGGCGTACACCGTCGTCTATCTGGCCCTGTGCGGCGTGGCCTGGTGGGCGGCGCTGCGGCTGGCGGACGACCGGCGCCCGTGGCTGCTGATCGCCCTGGCCCAGACGCTGTGGTTCCTCGGCGATGCGATCGAGATGCTCTACAGCCACCTGGCCGGTGAGGTGCCCTCGGTGGGGGTGGCCGATGCGTGCTGGCTGGCCGGGTATCCGCTGGTCGCCGCCGCTCTGGTGCGGATGGCCCGCCGCCGGGCACCCGGCCGGCTGCGCGGGGCCGTGCTCGACGCGGGCACCCTGACCATCGCCGCCGCGCTGCTGGCCTGGGAGTTCCTGATCAGCCCCTACGTGGGGCAGGGCTACTCGCTGGCCGACACCGTGGTGCCCGCCCTGTATCCCGTCGCGGACGTGGTGCTGCTGGCCGGCGTGCTGGTCGTCGTGCTCTCCCCGGGCACCCGCGGCGTACCGACCCGGCTGCTGTCCGGCGCCGCCGCCGTACTGCTGGGCAACGACCTGGCGATCAACGTGCTGCCGCAGCTGGCCGAACGGGGGCTGGTGTCGGACTGGCTCGGCTACGAGGCGTCGTCGCGGCTGGGCACGGTCGTCATGCTCGGCAACGCGCTGATGACCGCCGCACTGCTGCACCCGGGACGCGCCGAGCTGACGCGCAGCGGGCGGCGGGTGCCGACGTTGCACCCCGCCCGGGTGCTGTTCCTCGGCCTGGCGTTGATGACCACCCCGACGCTGACCCTGGCGCACGCGGGCTTCGACGCCCGGACGTTCATCGCGCTGGGCGCCGCCGCGATGTGCACGGTGTTCGTGCTGAGCCGCTTCACGATCGCGGTGCGCGAGCAGGACCGTACGCAGGCTCAGCTGGCCTTCCAGGCGCAGCACGACCCGTTGACCGGGCTGGCCAACCGGGCGGCGCTGGGTGAGCACCTCGCCGCGTTGCGGCCCACCGCCCAGACCCCGGTGACCGTGCTCTACCTCGATCTCGACGGCTTCAAGGAGGTCAACGACTCCTACGGCCACGACGCGGGCGACGCGGTGCTGGTGGCGGTCGCCGGCCGGCTCGCCGCGATGGCCCGCGCCGAGGACCTGGTGTCCCGTCTCGGTGGCGACGAGTTCGTCCTGGTCTGCCTCGGTGCGGCGGCGCAGGACGCGGTCCGGCTGGCCGACCGCATCGTCCTGGCGCTGGCGCAGCCGGTGCCGTTCCGCGGCCACCACCTGAGCGTCGGCGCGAGCATCGGCATCGCCTCGACCGGCGGGGGCCCGGACACGGACCGCCCCGGTGCGCTGCTGCGCTCCGCCGATGCGGCGATGTACCAGGCCAAGCGGCTGGGCCGGGGGCGGTGGGTGCTGGCGGACGCCGCACCGGGGCCGCAGGTGCCCGCGCCGGTCACGGTCTGAACGACGGCCGGGCCGTCCCTCGACGGGGCGGTTGGGCCGTCCCTCGACGGGCAACCGGGCGCCGGACCGGCGCTGGAGTCGTCTCAGCAAGCGGCAGGGCCCGCCGATGGGACCGTCATCATGAGCGAGAGCGTCCCGCAGCACCGCCAGCCCCGCCCGTCGGCGGCGTCGCGCCGTGTCCGGCTGACGCTCGCCGCCACCACGGCCGCCACGGTGACCGCGGTCACGCTGACCGCGCTGCCCGCGGCCGCGGCCACCAGGTCGGTGTCGCTGCAGGGCGAGGCCATGGCGATCTCCTCCGCGCACGGGGGCGACTACCGTGACCGCCGGGCCTCCGGCGGCGCGGCGCTGGCCATCTGGCACAAGGCGACCGCCTCCGCCACGCTGACCACCCCGGTGCGCGCGACCCGGCTGCAGGTGAGCGCGATGGGCGGCCGGTGCGGCAGCGCCGCCCCGCGGATGCAGGTGACGGTCGACGGGGTCAGGGCCGGTCTGGCGACCGTGTCCGCGACCCGCTGGACGACGTACACCTTCACCGGCTCCTGGGCGGCGGGCAGGCACCGGGTCGGGATCACCTTCCTCAATCCGTACGGCACGGCCAGGTGCCACCGTTTCGTCGAGATCGACCGGGTCGTCGCCTCGGGCACCGCACCCGCCACCAGCACCCCGCCCGCCACCAGTACTCCGCCCGCCAGCAGCGCCCCGGCTCCGGTCGAGAAGGCCGCCGCGGCCGGGTTCGTCACCCGCTCCGGCAGCAAGCTCATGCTCGGCGGCAAGCCGTTCAAGTACGTCGGCCTCAACGCGTACGGCATGTCCGGCTGTGACGGCCGGGCGTGGAGTGACGCGCAGCTGGCCGACTACTTCGCCCGACTGGCGCCGAACACGATCACCCGTACCTGGGCGTTCCAGCCGTTCGGCACCGCCGCGCTGGACCGGATCGTCGCCGCTGCCGCGGCGCACCAGCAGAAGGTCATCTTCACGCTCGCGGACGGCCGCAACTACTGCGGCGAGCACGACGGTGCCGTGGTGCCCGAGGGTGGCGACAAGTCCACGGCCTGGTACGCGGGCGGATACAGGACCAACTACCTTCCGTGGGTGACGACGGTTGTCACCCGGTACAAGGACAACCCTGCGGTCGCGATGTGGGAGATGATCAACGAGCCGGGCTCGTTCTCCTCCGCCGCCTACACCGACGCGCTGGTCAAGGGCTTCTTCGACACCACCGCCGCCACGATCAAGTCGATCGACCCGAACCACCTGGTCGGCACGGGCGTGCTGTCGGAGGACATGAAGGGCACGAGCAACTACGCCACCCTGCACGCCTCGCCGAACATCGACGTCGCCTCGCTGCACGAGTACGAGTACGACTGGAACGGCAGCAACGCGATCATCACCGGTCACCTGGCCCGGGTGGTGGCGCAGCTGGCGCCGGTCGGCAAGCCGGTGATCATCGGTGAGACCGGGGTGCAGGCCGGGCCGGGCTGCCGCACCAGCGTGGCCGCCCGCACCAGCGCGATCTCGCAGAAGCTGACCGGGTACACCGCCTACCCGGCCGTGGCCGGGGTCAACGTGTGGAGCGTCGTGCAGTACGACCCGTGGAGCCGGGAGAGGTGCCCGCTGGAGATGCCCGCGAACGACCCGGTCCTGTCCACGGTCCGCGGCGTGCAGGCCGGTCTCAACGCCTGACCGTTCCGGCGGCGGCGCCCGTCGGCGAGACCGCGGCCCCGTCCACCGGGCGCCTCGGCTGCGCCTGCGGACCGTGCGGTCAGCCGCTGTGGAACACGCAGCCCACCCGGGCGCCGTCACCGACGCTGACCACACCCACGTCCGGGTCGGCGCTGCCGCGCACGAAACCGCCCGCATAGCCGTCCTCGGCGTGGGCACCCGGCTCACTCAGATACAGGCCCCAGTTCAGGAACTGGTCGCGCACCCCGCCCGCACCGTCCGGGAACGGCTCGGCGACCGGACGGACCCGGTGCTGCACCACGTACGGGCCGTCCATCGCCGCCGCGACCTGACGCTCCCAGTCGGCCGCCCCGGCCCGCCAGCCCGCGACGACGCCACTGCCGCCGTGCAGCAGGGTCGGCTTGAGGACCAGGTCGTCCTGCCGGGCCACCGCGTAGGACAGCAGGTCGACCCGCGTGCCACCGAGGTCCGTGACGTGCGGGCGGACGTACCGGGTCCACGGCAGGAGCCGGTCGAGGCAGGCCCGCTCGGCGGCGTCGAACTCCTCCCGGTGCCGCTCGTCGGAGAGCATCGCGAGCGTGCCCTTGTTGCCGTACAGCTCCGCGTCCAGGCGGCTGACCAGGCATACCCGGCCCCGCTCGACCGCGGTGAGCAACGGCTCCAGCTGCGCGGCCACCGGGTCGGTCAGGTCCTCGGGCAGGAAGTAGCGCAGGACGATGTCGACGGTGCGGCCCGCGACGCGCGGGCGGCCGTCCGGGTAGGTGAACTCGCCGAGGTGGCAGGCGATCCCCTCGACGCCGTAACCGGCCAGTTTCGCCGCCAGCACGCGCAGCCGGGGTCCCACGATCGCGAAGTTGTCCACGGTGTCCACCACGGCGACCACCGGGGGCCGCCCGGTGGGCAGCGTGGCGGCGCCCTCGGCGAGCATCGTCTGCACCATGCAGCCCAGCGTGTCCCGGTAGCCGAGGCCATGCTGCCCGACGAACTCCCGCAGCGGCGGGTACGCCAGCATCGCCCGGTTGATGTCGGCGTTCTCGAACCCGCCCAGCGCGCTGGTGATGTTGAATTCCAGCAGCTTGAACCGCCCGCCGTCGTGGTACAGATCGGCGCGCCCGAGGGGGTGCAGGGCACCGGTGCGGGCGCTGCGCGCGGTCAGCGCGGTCTGCCCGGCGGTCATGCCGACCGCCTCGGCCAGGGCGGTGACGCTGCCGCCGAACAGCCGCTCCGGCAGGGACCGCAGCAGACCGTAGACGGTACGGAGATCGGCTGTGAGCGCCGCGCGCTCGTCCGCACCGAGAAACGCGGGCCCGCTCAGCAACCGCCCCCGGTAGGCCAGCGTCAGGTCGGCGTCGTCGCGGGCGGCCGCCGCCGGGTCGCCATCCCTCACCGGCCCGGCCAGCCGCGCGGCGTACGCGTGACCCAGCGGGGAGCGTCGCAGGTCGGGCGGACTCGTGGTCGTCATCGGCCGTCCTCTCCGGAGCCGTGGGCGGCCCGGGCGAGGTCGGCTGCCCCGGCCTGCTCGGCGCGGGTGATCCACTGCCGGCGGGCGCCCACCAGCAGCGCCGCCGCGACGGCCGCCATCACCGCGGCGCCGATGCCGAACACGGCCGGGGTGCCCACCGCCGCGGCGACGATGCCGCCGACCGCCGCGCCGATCGGCAGCCCACCCCAGGCGACGAGCCGGTACACGCTGTTGGCCCGGCCGAGCAGATGCCGGGGCACCAGGGTCTGCCGCAGCACCACCACCACGACGTTCCAGGTCACCGTCCCGCAGGCGAACAGCGCCAGGGCGGCACCGGCGGCGTACGGCGACGGGACGAACGCCAGCACCGCCTCGCTGGTGGCGATCAGCGCGGCCGTGGCCACCAGCGCCGCCTCCCGGCCGAGACGCCGGGTCAGGGCCGGGGCGAACCGGGAGGCCAGCACCGCACCGACCGCCTGACAGGCCAGCATGACGCCGTACCCGAACGCGGTCAGGTGCAGCACCCGCGTGCTGTGCACCACGAGCACGGCCAGCATGGCGTTGCCGGCCAGGTTGATCAGGCAGGACAGCAGGGCGAGACTGCGCAGGAGTTGATGGCGGGCCAGCCACCGGGCTCCGGCCAGCATCTCCGACAGCATCCCGGCCGCCGGTGGGCGCGCCTCGACCGGCCGGTTGCCGCGGATCCCGCTGAGCAGCAACGCCGAGCACACGAACGTGGCCGCGTCCAGCCCGAACGGCAGCGCCACCGCCACACCGAACAGCAGCGCCCCGACGAGCGGGCCGACGAAGCCCGTACCGGCCTCCTGCGCGGCCATCACCCGGGCGTTCGCGGTGGACAGCCCCGCCTCCGGGGTGATGAACGGGACGAGCACCTGGGCGGCGTTGCGGCAGAGCACCTCGCCGACGCCGAGCAGGAACATGCACGCGTAGAACAGCGGCAGCCCGGCCCAGCCGCCGACGATCCCCACCGCCAGCATTCCGAGCAGCGCGGCCCGGACGAGGTCGACGCGCACCATCATCCGGCGCAGGTCGAGGCGGTCGACCAGCAGCCCGGCCGGGATGCCGAACAGCACGAACGGCGCGGTGAAGGCGACCGACGCCGCGCCGATCAGGCGCGGGTCGTCGGTCAGGCGGGAGGCCAGCAGCGGGGCGGCTGCGATGGTGACGCCGTCGCCGATCGCGGAGACCGCGGCGCCCCACCACAGCCGGGAGTAGTCGCGGCCCAGCCGGGGCCGCGAATCCACGACGGTCACCGGGTCATCGCGCCCACACCCGGGCGATCCACTGCTCGACCTCGTCGGAGGTGCTCGGCATCGCGGCCGACAGGTTCTCGCAGCCGTCCTCGGTGACCAGCACGTTGTCCTCGATGCGGACCCCGATCCCGCGGAACTCCGCGGGCGCCAGCAGGTCGTCGGCCTTGAAGTAGAGCGCGGGCTCGACCGTGAGGACCATGCCCGGCGTCAGCTCGCCGTCCATGTACTCCTCGCGCAGCAGCAGCTGGCAGTCGTGCACGTCCATCCCCAGGTGGTGCGAGGTGCCGTGCACCATCCAGCGCCGGTGCCAGCCGCCGGACTCCTTGTCCAGCGTCTGCTCGACCGTGACCCCCTCGGGCAGCAGCCCCCACTCGTGCAGCTTCCGGGCGATGACCGCGTTCGCCGCGGCGTGGATGTCGCTGAACTTGTTGCCCGGCTGCACGGCGGCCATCCCGGCCTGCTGCGCCTCGTACACCGCGTCGTAGACCCGGCGCTGCGCGTCGCTGAACCGCCCGCTCACCGGCAGGGTACGGGTGATGTCCGCGGTGAACAGCGAGTCGATCTCCACCCCGGCGTCGACCAGGATCAGGTCGCCGTCGCGGACCTCCCCGGTGTTCTTCGTCCAGTGGATGGTGTTGGCGTGGTCGCCGGAGGCGCAGATCGACTCGTAGCCGATGCCGTTGCCCGCGTGCCGGGCGTGCAGGCCGAAGACACCCTCGATCCATCGCTCGCCGCGACCCCGGCGCACCGCCTCGGGCAGCGCGGTGATGATCGCCTCGAAGCCCGTGTGGGTGGCGGCGATGGCCGTGCGCATCTCGCCGACCTCCCACGCGTCCTTGACCAGCCGCATCCCGGACAGGTGGCGGGCCAGCTCCTCGTCGGCCTCCTCCTGCTGCTGCGTGGTCAGGGCCGTGCCCGCCTGGGTGCGGGTGGCCTCGACGAGCGCGGTGAGCTGCGGGTCGGCGTCGCGGACCACCCGAAGCCGGGCGGCGGCGTCGTCCTTGGCCAGGTCGTCGGCGAGCGCGTCGAGGTGGCGGGCGGCCAGGCCGAGCTGGGACTCGATGTCCGCGAGGGTGGGGCGGGGGCCGACCCAGAACTCTCCGTACCGGGAGTCGGCGTAGAACTCCTCGCTGTCGCGGGGGGCCAGCGGGCGGAAGTACAGCACCGCGTGGTGGCCGCCGCCGGGCGCCGGGTCCAGCACGAGCACGCTGTCCGGCTCGGTGCCGGCGCCGAGCCCGGACAGGTGCGCGAACGCGGTGTGCGGCCGGAACGTGTAGTCGGTGTCGTTACTGCGCACCTTGAGCCCGCCCGCCCCGATGACGAGCCGCTCGCCGGGGAACCGCTCGGACAGGGCTGCCCGCCGCCGGGCCGCGTGGTCGGCGACCTCCGCGCGGGGGGTCGGCGGCCGGTCACCGGTGGCCCAGCCGGACGCGATGAAATCGCGGAACTCATCGCTGACCGGGATGCCGCGGTGGCTGGCCTGTGCCTGTTGTTCGCTCGTCATACCCGACATCCTTTCAGGCGGGGCCGACAGTGCCGGCTGGTGGTGACATCGATGATTGTGGATTGCCTGGCTCGGCGTCGACCGGCGGCGCGATGCCCGCCCGATGACGCGGCCCGGCCGGGTCGGCTCCAGTGCGGCACCGCAGCAGGAACGAGCGCTCGAACACGATGACCGTCTCGCCGGTCGACTTCGTGCCGGTCGTCTCCACGGTCACGATCCCCTGGCCGGGGCGGGAGCGTGACCGTCGCTTGTGCAGGATCCGGCTGGTCGCGTACAGGGTGTCCCCGACGAACACCGGGTCCTTCAGCCGCACGCGGTCCCAGCCGAGGTTCGCCACGGCCCGCGCGGACAGCGCCTGGACGGTCATCCCGCCGATCAGGCACAGGGTGATGCCGCTGTTGACCAGGACCCGGCCGTACTCGGCGGCGGCGCTGTAGTGCTGGTCGAAGTGCAGCGGGTGCTGGTTCATCGTGAGCAGGGTCAGCCACGTGTTGTCGGCCTCGGACAGGGTGCGGCCCGGCCAGTGCCGGATCACCATGCCCGGCTCGAAGTCCTCGTAGTCGCCGCCGTGCTCCTCGACGTACTCGTCGCCCACCTTGCGCAGGGTCATCGTCCCTCCCTCAGATCGCCACGGCGACGTTGTCGCAGCTGCTGACCCGGCCCTTGACGCTGATGATCCCGGCGGCGCCGTCGCCGTGGAAACGGGCGAACAGCCCGGCCGGGCGCCCGCCGAACAGCAGCGGTCCCAGCACCGGGGCGACGTCCATGTCGTGGGGTTCGTCGGCGCCGTCGGCGATCAGCGCGACCCGGCAGGTGCGGGGCGCCACGAAGTCCTGCACGATGCTGTCGCCCTCGGCCGCCGCCGCCTCGACGGCGGACTCCCACGCCGCCTGGCCGACCTCGTGGCCGATCACCACCTGCCGCCCGCTCTCGCCCAGGCCCGCCTTGAGCACCAGCCGTTCGCGGTGGCGCACCACGTACGAGAGCAGGTCGACCGGCTCGCCGTCGCGGTCGGTCCCGCGGTCCGACAGGATCCGCGTCCACGGCAGGTAGCGGTCGATGAGGGTACGGTCGGCCGCGGTCATCCACGGCCGCCCCTCGGACAGCAGACCCATGGTCAGCTTGCTGTGCAGGAACGTCGACGTCTGCGTGCCGACCAGCAGGCAGCCGTGGTCCAGCGCGGCCTGGACCCCGGCGGTGTCGACGCCCCCGGACAGCCAGTCCGGAATCGTGAAGTTGCGTAGGCCGAGCGGATAGCGCAGGTGCGGCGCGCAGTCCCACGCCGCGTTCAGCTCCTCCGGCTCGAAGAACCGCGCGGTCAGCCCGCGGCCGCGGTAGTGCTCGGCTTCCAGCTCGAAGTACCGGCTGGTCACACCGCCGGCCCGGGAGCTGCCGACGATGGCCACCCGGGGCGCCAGCGCCAGCTCGGCGCTCAACGACCGGAACATCTGCGCCCGCACGGTGAACGGGTCCGGCGCGGTGAACGGGACCCGGCCCGCCGCGTCGGAGTGCAGGTCGCGCCACACCCGCAGGCGGGCGTGGGTCTCCACCACCCCGCCGAGCGCACCGCTGACGTTGAACTCCAGCACCCGGGGGCCGTCGGGACCGATCACGAAGTCCGGCCGTACGACGCTGTCGGCGTACCGTTCCTCGACGAACGGATCGCCCAGCCACAGCCGATCCTCGCTGTCCGGCATGCGGTACGCCGCCATCCGCTCCCGGGTGGTGGCCCCGGTCTCCAGGGCGGTGCGGCGCAGCAGTTCGACCAGCGCCGCGGAGGCCCGGAACAGCTCCGCGTACGACGCGCGCGGGATCGTCATCGGGGCGGCGGGCAGGACCGGCTGGTACGGCCAGCCGGTGTCGCGGATCTCGTGCCGCAGCATCCGCCGGATCGTGTCCACCGGCGCGGCGGGCCGCAGCCGGTGCGCGCCGAACCAGGGATGCCCGGCCGCCCCCGCGCGGACGTCCTCACGCGTGTCCATGTGTTCCTTCCCGCAGGGCCACCGCGGCAGCGGTGTCCTCGATGGACATGCCGACGGTGCGCAGCACCGTGGTCCGGCCGCCCAGGCTGAGGTCGCCGGTGACCAGGCGGCCCAGCTCGTGCAGGTCGCCGGTGCCGATCAGCCCGGCGGCCAGGGCGGCGCGGACCTCACCGGCGCCGTCCGTGGCCGCGGCCCGGTCCTCGACCAGGGTCGCGGCGCGGGCCAGCAGGGCCGGTTCCAGTTCGATGGCGTCCGGGTGGGTGCCACCGATGACGTTGACGTGCGCCCCGGTGGCCACCCAGTCCGCCGCCACCACGGGTGTGCCGTCGTCGGTCGAGGTGGCGGTGCAGACGATCGCGGCGTCGGCGACGGCGTCCCGGGCGCTCGCGCTGACGTGCACCCGCGCCGGGCGCGGTGCGGCCTCGCGGATCCAGTCCGCCAGGATCTCGGCGCGGGCGGGCGTCCGCGAGAAGATCCGTACGTGGCGGATCGGGCGGACCGCGGCCATCGCCCGGAACAGCGACCGGGCCTGCACACCCGCGCCGATGATCGCCAGGTCGTCGGCGTGGTCGGGGGCGCAGTACCGGGTCGCCAGCGCGGCGACCGCGCCGGTGCGGACCGCGGTGAGTTCGGCGCCGTCGAGCAGCGCGGTGATCTGCCCGGTCGCCAGGTCGGTGAGCGCGACGAGCCCGTGGATCAGCGGCAGGCCGCGCCCGGGGTTGTCCGGGGTGAGCGTAGTGATCTTGACGCTGGCCACCCCGCGCCGCTCCCAGACCGCCGGACTGACCAGCAGCACCCGCCGGGCGCCGTGTTCGATGACCGTGCGGGCCGGGGAGGTTGTCCGGCCCGCGGCCAGGTCCGCGAACATCTCCCCGAGCACGTCGATCACCCGGCTCATTCGCCGCGGACCGGCCATCTCCGCGGCGCCGATCACGATGGGAGCGGTCATTCGGTGCCGCCGCCATCGCTGCCGGTGGCCCCGTCCGTGGTCGCGCCGAACCGGGCCGCCCACGCGTCGCCGAGGGCCACGGTGTCGCGGGCCAGCCGGGCGAACGGCGGGCCCACCATGTTGCCGTCCAGGACGGCGATGCCGCCGTGGGCGGCCGCGACGGCGTCCGCGATGCGGCGGGCCGTGTCCAGTTCGGCGGCGTCCGGCCGCAGCGCCCGGTTGATGACCGGAAGCTCGCCCGGATACACCGTCGCCTTGCCGTGGAAGCCGAGCGCCCGGATCCGGGCGGTCTCCTCCGCCAGCACCTGCGGCTCGGCCAGCCGGAAGTTCGCCGTGTCGATGCAGGCCGTGCCGTGCCCGGCGCAGGCCAGCGCCATCGCCTGCCGGGCCGCCAGCATGGCCTCCCAGGTGATCTCGACACCGAGGGTGGCGGCGAGGTCGGCGGAACCGAGCACCAGCCCGTCGGCGGCGCGGGCGATCGCGTCGATGCCCGTGACCGCCTCGACGGTCTCCACGGTCACGTAGATCTCCGGCCGGGCGCCCGCCGACGCCAGGATGTGCCGCGCGACGTCGATCTCGGCCGCCGAGCTCACCATCGTCAGCATCACGATCCCGGGGCGCACCGGGCTGTCGGCCAGCATCAGCAGGTCGTGCATCGCCGCGACGGTGCCCAGTTCGTTGATGCGCACCGCCACGTTCGCGGGGTGCGGGGTCTTCTCCAGCGCGGCCCGGCACACCGCACGCGCGGCGGGCTTGTCGGCCGGGGGCACGGAGTCCTCGAGGTCGATCAGGTGCACGTCCGCGTCGTACGTCCATGCCTTGACGACCCGGTCCAGCGACAACGCCGGGGTGTACAGGATGCTGCGCGGGACCGCCCGCGCCGGGCCGGTCATGCGGCCACCGCCGCGGGCCGCGCCCCGGCCTCGACCAGGACCGCGCACAGCCGGGTGATCTGCTCCTCGCTCTGGCCCGCCCGCAGCATCACCCGCAGCCCGGCGGTGCCGCGGGCGACGATCGGGAAGAACACCGGCGAGGTGTAGAACCCGGCCGCGAAGACACGCTGGGCGGCGTCCACGACGGTCTCGTCGCTCATCGGCACCACCCGGATCGGGTACGTGCTGCCCGACTGCTCGGTGTCCAGCAGCGAGTCGAACAGCGCGATGTTCGCGCGCAGCCGCCCCTGGAGCTCGTTCAGCTCCTCGGTGCGGTGGATCTCGGCGGAGGCGAGCGCGGCACCCACGGCGGCGGCGTTCATCTTCTGCGAGTAGCCGAGCGGGCCCGCGAACCGTTCGATGATCCGCCGGGTCTGGATGTCGTACCCGTCGAGCAGGATCGCCGTGCCGCCCGCGCCGAACCCTTTCGTCAGCGTCGCCACGGTGATGGTCCGCTCGTCCAGCACGGGGCTGTGCGAGCGCACGTACCCGACGCCGCGTTCGCCGTACGCCGACAGCGAGTGCGAGTCGTCGTAGAACACCAGCATGTTGTATCTGTCCTGGAGCTCGGCCAGTTCCCGCACGGGTGCGTAGCCGCCGAGGCTGTCGGAGCCGTCGACGACGTAGCAGACCCGCTCGTACGTCCTGCACATGTCCTCGAGGAAGCCGAGGTCGTGGTGGCGGCACGTGACGACTTCGGTCTCGTCGGCGCAGGTGGGTTTGGTGTTGCCCAGCGACACGTGCGCGTTCTTGTCGAAGACCATCAGCGGCCGGGTGCCGTTGCCGAGATGCCCGGACGCGATCAGCGGCAGCAGGCCGGTGCTGGCCGCGGCCGTGGAGATCGCGCTGATCACCATCGCGCCGAACAGCTCACCCAGCGACTCCTCCAGCTCCAGCAGCACCCGGGTCTGCACCCGGGTACGCGGAATGCAGTGGTCCAGCACCCCGAAGCGGCGCAGCGCGTCGACCGCCCCGTCGATGACCTTCGGGTGGGTGTCCAGGTCCAGATAGGAGCAGACGGTGAAGTTCACGAACTCGTGGCCGTCGGCCATGTGGAACACCCCGTCGGACAGGTCGCCGACGATGCCCGCGACGCCGTGCTCCTCGGAGGAGTTCCAGAACGTGTTGCCGATGCCGACGAGCTTGTCGTTGTTGCGGTATCGGTGGGTGGGTGTGATGCTCTTGCGCTCGCTCACGCGTTCACCTCGGTGGGCTGGTAGCTGTAGACGCCTTTGACCCGCCGGTATGCGTACGTGTAGAGCGCGACGCCGAGCACGTGCGGCCGGCGCAGGATCTTCTTCGACTTGAGCCAGAAGTTGACGTTGATGTTCATGTCTTCGAGGGACTCGGCCTGGTGCCACCAGCCGAGCGGCAGGTAGAGCATGTGCCCGGGCTCCAGCACGAAGTCGCGCCGCTGCTCCAGCTTCGGCGCGATCCGCGGGAAGCGCGCCAGGTCGACGTTGTCGAGGTCGAACACCTGGGACTTGTCCCCGAAGCCGCGCAGCACCGACCGCGGGTAGTACGCCCGGGAGCCGGGCGGGGCGAGGATGAACCGCTTGCGGCCTTCGAGGGCGATGTTGAAGTTCTCGAACTCGTCGAAGTGGTTCTTGGTGAACACCCCGCGGTGGCTGATCCACAGGTTCGCCGCGTACAGCGCGGAGCCGAAGCCGAAGAACTTCTCGGCGTCGAAGCCGATGACCGCGTTCACGTCGGCCGGGCTGTTGCGGATGTTGGACACGACCCGGTGCCAGGTGCCCGGCGTGTTGAGGTGCCGCTGGTCGGCGAAGAACTCGCGCAGCCTGATGTCGCGGGTCTCCCAGCGGCCCGGATGATTCTTGTCGCCGGGCTCGCTGAACAGCGTGACGCTCAGGTCGGCCAGGCGCTGCGCCACGCCGTCGCGGCCGAGGCCCCGCACGCTGTCGGGCAGCGCGATCACCACGGGCACATCGGCCTTGAACAGCCCGCCCGGCCCGGCGGCCAGGAACTCGTCGAACGTCATGCGGGCCACCGGCACGGCGCCGCTCGACCGAGTCTCCGAAACTGCCATGTCAGTTGTCCTTTCCCTGTGCGTTGCTGCTCAGCCGCGCCACCACGTCCACGATCAGGTCTTCCTGCCCGGCGATGGCCTGCCGGCGGCCGAGCTCGAAGAAGACGTCGCGGGGGTCCACCCCGGCGGCCGCGGCCAGCTCGACGACCCGGTGCTTGAAGCCGGAGAACACCCCGGCCAGGCCGCTGACGATGCTCATCGAGGCGGGGATCGGCGGCGCGGGCATGAGTTCGCGTTCGGCGAGCTCGGCGGCGTCGAGCAACGCGTACAGGTCGATGCCGGTGGCGAAGCCGCTGCGTTCCAGCACCGGGACCAGCACTTCGAGCTGGGTGTTGCCTGCTCCCGCGCCGAATCCGCGGGCGCAGCCGTCGATGATCCGGGCCCCGGCGTCGGCGGCGGCCACCGAGTTGGCGACCGCCATCCCGAGGTTGTTGTGCCCGTGGAAGATCACCGGGACGGTGCCGACCGCCTTGACGATGGCGGTGATCCGGGCGGTGACGTCCGGCGGCAGGAAGTGTCCCGCCGAGTCCATGATGCCCACCGCCTGTGCGCCGTAGCCCACGGCCCGCGCGGCGTGCTCGGCCAGTTCGTCGGGACCGGCCATGTGGCTCATCATGAGGACGCACTGCGCCTCGACACCGGCCTCGCGCAGCACCGAGAGGTGGCGTTCGGCCAGCGAGGTCTCGGTGGCGTGCACACCGATCCGGACGACGTCGGCGCCGTGCTCGACGGCCCGCCGCAGGTCGGCGGAGGTGCCCCAGCCGGGCAGCATGAACACGCCCATCCGGCTGTGCCGCAGCGCGTCCCGGACCGTCGCCAGCATCTCGTCGTCGCTGACCGCGGCGAGTCCCACCTGCAGGGAGGAGGCGCCGAGACCGTTGCCGTGGCCGACCTCCACCACGGGGATGCGGGCCGCGTCCGCGGCCTCGGCGTATCGGCGCAGCGCGGTCGCTGTGAGCTGGTGGCGTACCGCGTGCTGGCCGTCGCGCAGGGTCGGGTCGTGGATCACCACGGGGTTCATCCGGCCACCTCCACCGGGGAGGGCCGTTCCGCCCGGGCCGCGTACTGTTCGGCGACCATGATGGCCGCGGAGTTGATGATGTCCAGGTTCCCGGCGTACGGCGGCAGGACGTCGCTGTGCGCGATGACCTGCAGGGCCACCGTCACCCGGTCGCCGACCACGGTGCAGGCGGTGATGTCGTACCCGGGGGCGAACGTGCGCACGTGCTCGGCGACCTGCTCGGCGACCATGCGCACGGCTCCGGCGTCGGCGCCGGGGATCACGGCGTGCACGGCGGTCCGGAACGTCGCCGGGGGCACCGCCGGGCTGATGTTGAGGATCGCCTTGACGTCGCGGACGCCCGAGAAGGCCGTGACGGCCTGCCCGGTGGTGGCGACGTACTCGTCGAGGTTCAGCCGGGTCGCGCGGCCCGCGACCGTGCTGGCCACGGTGGAGACGATCTCGAAATACCGCACCGGGAACCGGGTGGCCAGCGCCTGTACGACCGGGATGCTGGCCTGCCCACCGCAGCTGATCAGGTTCACGTTGCGCTCGCCCGCCGCCCACACCCCGGTCACGGTGGGCACCACCATCTGGCCGATCTTGCTGGGGGTCAGGTCGATCACGAGGGTGCCCAGCGGTTCCAGCAGCGGCCAGTGCCGGCGGTGGGCGGCGGCGCTGGTGGCGTCGAACACGATGTCGAACGGCCGTTCGGCCGCCAGCACGGCGTCGATCCCGGAGGCGGTGGTGGGGTAGCCGAGGTGGGCGGCGTGCCGCAGCCCCGCCGAGTGCGGGTTGCGCCCGGCCACCAGGCGGCAGTCCAACCAGGACGAGCGGTCTATCTTGCTGACCAGGTCCTGACCGATCTGCCCGGTCCCGATGACCGCGACGGTCAGCGGTGTGCAGGCTGTCATGAACGTTTCCTTACCGTTTTCGAGGTACGCGTGGCCGCTGCCGCGGCTCCCGGATCGCGGGTATGCCGAGGCAACCAACCCGCGCTTGGGCGCGTATCGGTTATCGAGGGCCTCGCCCGAATGTCTGTCTATTCAGACCGTTTCCGGACATGGTTGGGCGCGGCGTTTGGCCGTGCGCGACCGTTCGCCGATCATCGCTTCGCCCCGATCCCCGAACCGGAAACCGAGGGTGCGTGAGGTACGCGAAGATGCCCCCGTGGACGTGCGTGGTTGTTAATAGAAATGCTGGTCAGAGTGGGTGAGGCGCGCTCTGGCGCGACCGTCGAGGCGCGACTGTCGGCAACGGACCGGCGTCGACGCCCATCGACCGTACCAGATGCATCGACGGTTTCGGCCGTCCGTCGATGTCGCCTTTCTGTCGGGCCCTAATGGATATACATCGCTGCCAGGGTGCTTGTCCACCGTGCTCCATGAACCATTCCGCTTGGATGCCAAGCGCCGGAAGAATGCCGTTACCGCCGGAATTGGATATCTGCTCGCCGGACTATTTGGATACCCATCGAGGATGGCGTTCGGCGCTGTCCAGGCGGCCGTCCAACGGAAGTCCAGCCGCCAGTCCAGCACGGACTCCAACCCCATCCTGAGGATGGAAGACCGGGGGCCACCGCGTCGGGGAGACGGGCCGAGGCCCGTCACCGCGGTCGATTCAGCTGAGGGAGACATTCGTGTACGACGTCCTTTGTGTCGGATTCGGACCGGCGAACATCGCGCTCGCCGTCGCGCTCGACGAACTGTGGCCGGACGCCCGCGTCAAGTTCGTGGAGCGCGAGCCCGCGCCCTGCTGGCAGCCGGCGATGATGCTCGACGGTGCCGACATCCAGAACCATCCGAGCCGCGACCTGGTCACGCCGCGCAACCCGCGCAGCCGCTACACCTTCATCAACTACCTGCACGAGCACGGCCGCCTCTTCAAGCACCTGAACCTGCCCGGGCACCACCCACTGCGCAAGGAGTACGCCGGGTACGTCAAGTGGGTCGCGGAGACCGTGCCCGCCGACGTGGACTACGGCCAGTACGTCACCTCGATCCGGCTTGCCGACGCCGACGCGTCGACCGGCGCGAACCCGGTCGAGGTGCGCACCGCCGACGGCCACCGCTATCTGGGCCGCTCGGCCGTGGTCGCGCCCGGGCGCAGCCCGTACGTCCCGCCGGTGTTCGAGGCCCTGCCGTTTCCGCAGGTCGCGCACACCTCGCGATTCCTGCCCGGCATCGCCGACCTGGACCGCGACTTCGCGGGCACCCTCGCGGTGGTGGGTGCCAGCCAGAGCGCCATCGAGGTCATCCTCGACCTGATGGGCCGGTTCCCGGCCGCCCGCATCGTCAACGTCATGTCGGGCTACGGCTACCGGCTCAAGGACACCAGCCCGTTCTCCGAGGAGGTCTACTTCCCGGAGTTCGTCGACTACTACTACCGCGCCTCCGAGGACGGCAAGCAGCGGCTGCGCGACCTGCTGCGCCCCACCAACTACTCCGCCGCCGACCGCGACGTCATCGACACCCTCTACACGAAGATGTACGAGGACGAGCTGGACGGCCGGCAGCGGGTCACCATGCGGGGCAACCGGCTGATCACCGCGGCGCACCAGGACGGCGCCGGGGTGACCCTGGACCTGACCGAGCGGATCACCGGCGAGCAGGAGCAGCTCACCGTCGACCGGGTGGTCCTCGCCACCGGCTACCGCGACCTGGGCACCAAGGGCCGCACCGAGCAGCTTCCGCCCCTGCTGCGGGAGGTCGCCGACGTGCTGGCCGTCGACCCCGAGACCGGCCTGTCGGTCGGCTTCGACTACCGCGTGGAGAACAGCACGGGAGGTCGCGGCGCGCCGCCGATCTACATCAACGGCCTGTGCGAGTCCACCCACGGCCTTGGCGACGCCGGCTCGTTCAGCCTGCTCGCCCTGCGTTCGCAGGCCATCGTGGACAGCCTTCGCCAGCGCCTTTCCGCCACCGAGGGCGCGACGCCCGCCACCGACCTGGTCGGTGCCGCGAGTCTCGCCGCGACCCGATAGAGGAGACCCCGACATGCAGACCTTGGCAGCGGCACCGGCCGCGCCCGCCGTCGACCTCGGCGAGCCCGGACCGATCGGCCGGGAACTGTTGGACCACCAGTCCAGGACCGAGTCCAACGCCCGTACCTACCCGCGCCGCCTGCCGGTGGCCATCGGTGAGGCGTCGGGCTCGTACATCACCGACGTCGACGGCCGGCGCTACATCGACTTCCTCACCGGCGCCGGGGTGCTGGCGCTGGGCCACAACCACCCCGACCTGATCACGGCGGTCCAGGGCCAGCTCACCAAGCTGACCCACGGCCTGGACATGCCCACCCCGGTGCGGGAGGAGTTCAAGCGCCGCCAGCTCGGCATGCTGCCCGAGCCGATGCGCGGCTCGATGAAGATGCACTTCTGCGGCCCGACCGGCGCCGACGGCGTCGAGGCCGCGATCAAGCTGTGCAAGAAGGCCACCGGGCGGGGCACGGTCGTCGCGTTCCAGGGGTCGTACCACGGCTCCACCCACGCCGCGATGTCGATGACCTCGGAGACCGCGCCGAAGACCGGCCTGACGAACCTGCTGCCCGGTGTCCACTTCGCACCGTACGGCTACTGCCACCGGTGCCCGCTGAGCCTGACCCCGGACACCTGCGTCACCAACTGCGCCGAGTTCCTGGCGAACACGCTCAACGACACGCACGGCGGCATCCAGAAGCCCGCCGCGATCATCATGGAGCTGGTCCAGGGCGAGGGCGGGTCGATCCCCGCGCCGGTGCCGTTCGTGCGGCGCATCGCGGAGCTGGCCAAGAGCCTGGACATCCCGCTGATCGTCGACGAGGTGCAGACCGGCTGCGGCCGTACCGGCACCTGGTTCTCGTTCGAGCAGTACGGGATCGAACCGGACGTGATCGTGGCCTCCAAGGGCCTGTCCGGGATGGGCCTGCCGGTCTCGGTGATCATGTACAACGAGCGGCTGGACGTGTGGACGCCCGGCAGCCACATCGGCACGTTCCGGGGCAACAACCTGGCCTTCGCCAGCGCCAACGCGTTCCTGGACGTGCTCGCCCGCGACAACGTGCTGGCGCAGGTGCGGGAGCGCAGCGCCCAGCTGATGGCGGGGCTGCGGCAGATTCAGATCGACACCACGCTGGTCAGCGATGTCCGGGGCCGCGGCCTGATGCTGGGCATGGAGATGTCCGGCCGCGGCACGGCCAGCGCGTCCGAGGTGGCGTCCCGGTTCCAGCGGGAGGCGCTGCGGCGCGGGCTGATCGTCGAGATCGGCGGCCGCGAGGACTGCGTGGTGCGGCTGCTGCCCGCGCTCAACGTCCCCGCGGAGACGGTCGACGAGGCCGTCGCCATCATGCGCGACGCGGCCCGTGCCGTGCAGGACGACCTGACGGCGGTGGCGTGATGACCGCGGCCCTCGCCCACCGGGACACCGGCCTGCTCACCGCCGAGCCGCAGCGCACCCCGCGGATCGGGATCGTCAACCTGATGCCGCACGCCCAGCAGTACGAGCAGTGGCTGCTGCCGCAGCTGTCCGCGGCCCGTCCGTTCGAGCCGGTGTGGATCCGGCTCAACGAGCGCAGGTTCTCCCTCGACGACCCCGCCCACATCGCGGCCCAGTACGTCCGGCACGCCGACGCCATCGCCGACGCGCCCCTGGACGCGCTGATCGTCACCGGCGCGGCCGTCGAGCACCTGCCGTACGAAGACGTGCGGTTCCTGCCGGAACTGGCGCCGATCGTGCAGCGCACCGCCGAGGCGGGCACCCCCGTGCTCGGGCTGTGCTGGGGCGCCCTGGCCGTGGCCCACCTGCTGTACGGGCTGCCCAAGACGACGTACCCGGTGAAGGTCTCCGGCATCTACGAGACCGACCGGCTGGTGGACGACGGGCCCATCGCCGCGGTCCTGGACGACCGCTTCTGGTCGACGCACAGCCGCTACGCCGGGTTCGACGACGACGCGCTCGACTCGAGCGGCACCGTGCGGGCGGTGGCCCGGTCCGCCGAGGCGGGCACGGTCATCGCCGAGTCCCTCGACCACGGCGTGGTCATGCACATCGGCCACCCCGAGTACGCGGGCGACCGGCTGGCCGACGAATACCACCGCGACCTGGGCGCGGGCCTGACCGACGTGCGCCCACCGGCCAACGTCGACCTGACCCACCCGGTGAACCTCTGGCGCAGCCACAGCCTGATCTTCTTCGCCAGCTGGGTGCGCCTCGTCCACGAACGCCTGGTCCACCAACGGATGGCCGCGCGATGAGCACCGCCTTGGCACCCGCCCCGTCCGCGGCACCGAGCGTGCCGCGGCGGGTGGTGTGGAAGTTCGGCGGCAGCTCCGTGGCCGACCCGGAGAAGCTGCGGGCGGTGGCCCGGCGCCTGGTCGCGGCGCACCGCCAGGGTGTTCAGGTCGTCGCGGTGCTGTCGGCCATGGGCGACACCACCGACGACCTGGTGCGGCTGGCGTACGAGATGGCCGCCCGTCCGCAGTCGCGGGAGCTGGACGCCCTGCTGTCGGTCGGCGAGTCGGTCTCCTGCGCGCTGACCGCGATGGCCGTGCACGAGCTGGGGGAGCGGGCCATCTCCTTCAACGGCCTGCAGGCCGGGTTCCGCACCGACGACGCGCACGGCAACGCCAGCCTGTGGCAGATGGACCCGCAGCGGGTGGCGCAGGCCCTCGACGACGGCCTGATCGTGCTGGTCACCGGCTATCAGGGGATGTCGGCGGGGGGCGACGTGACCACGCTGGGCCGCGGCGGCTCCGACGCCTCGGCGATCGCGCTGGCCGCCGCGCTGGGCCTGCGGCAGTGCGACATCTTCACCGACGTCACCGGGGTGTTCACCGCCGACCCCCGGGTGGTGCCCGGCGCACGGCAGCTGGACAGCCTCGGTCACGAGGAAATGCTCCAGCTCGCCGAGGCGGGCGCCCAGGTACTGCAGACGCGCGCGGTGGAACTCGCCGCCGCGCACGAGGTCGACATACACGTGCGCTCCACCTTCACCACGACGGAGGGCACTTGGATCAGAAGGGGAGCGACGGTGTTTGAGCAGGCGAGGATCACCGGGGTGGCGCACCGGCGCCGGGATCCGGTGTACACGGTGCGGGGTCTGTCCCCGGCGACCGTTTCGGGGGCGCTGGCTCGACGGGGGTCCGCCGTCGGTTCCATCATCCCGGACACCGACCGGCTGCGGTTCACCGCGCCCGGCTCGGAGGTCCCGGACGTCGTCGCCGCGCTCGCGGACGCGGGCGTGGCGGTCGACGTCCGCGACGACCTCGGCAGCGTCAGCGTGGTGTGCCCGGCGGTCGGCAACCGGCCGGAGATCAGCGCCCGGATGCTGGCCGCGCTGGAGCGCGGTGGCATCGCACCACAACTGGTCACCAGCACGCCCGGCCGGGTCTCGGCGCACGTCGGGATGGACCTGGTGGACCGCGCCGCGACCCTGCTGCACGACGAGTTCGGCCTGGATGCCGCGCCGGTCGCACCGGCCGTGCCGGTCGCTCCCGCCGCGCCCGCCGCGCTGGCCACCGCCGGTGCCGGCGGCGACGGGGAACGGGGCTGACCGGGGTGACCGCCGCCGACACACCCGCGCGGCAGACCACGACGGTCTGGCGTAACCCGGACTTCGTCAAGGTCTGGGGCGGTGAGACCGTATCGCTGCTCGGCTCCCAGGTCACCGACCTGGCGCTGCCGCTGGTCGCGATCCTCACCCTGCACGCCAGCGCGTTCGAGGTGGGCCTGCTGAACGTGGCCCGCTACGCCCCGTTCGTGCTGCTGTCGCTGTTCGCGGGGGTGTGGTTCGACCGGCGCCGGCGGCGGCCCACCCTGATCGTCGCCAACCTGGGCCGGGCCGTACTGATCGGCCTGGTCCCGGTGGCGAGCCTGCTGCACGTGCTCTCCATCCCATGGCTGTACGCGATCGCCTTCGGGGCCGGGATCCTGACCGTGCTGTTCGACGTCGGCATCCTGTCCTATGTGCCCGGGCTGGTGGAGCGCCGCGACCTCGGCGAGGCCAACAGCAAGATCGCCACCAGCTACTCGATCGCCGGGATCGCCGGTCCCGGCCTGGCCGGGTTCCTGGTCGGGGTGCTGACTGCGCCGATCGCGCTGGCTATCGACGCGGTGTCGTTCCTGGCCTCGGCGGCGGCGTTGAGCAGCATCCGCAAGCCGGAGGCGGCGCCCGCGGCACCCGAGGAACGCACGTCCGTGCGCGCCTCGATCGCCGAGGGGCTGCGGGCGGTCTTCGGCAACCCGATCCTCAAGCACCTGGCCACCCAGTCGGCGACGTTCAACCTGTTCCAGAACGTCGTGATCACCGTGCTGCTGGTGTATCTGGTGCGGGTGCTCGGCATCGGCCCCAGCCCGCTGGGTCTGGTGGTGAGCGCCGGGTCGGTCGGGGCACTGGCCGGCGCGCTGACCGCGAACCGGATCCGGACGACGCTCGGCATCGGCGCGACTTTGCGCTGGTCGACCGTGCTGGCCTGCGTGGCGCCGCTGCTGCTGCTGGTGCCGCGCGACTCGGGCCCGGCATCGCTGGTGGTGCTCGGCGTGTCCCTGGCGGTCCTCGGCGCGAATCTGGCCATCTTCAACGTCAACGCGTTGACGCTGCGCCAGTCGGTGACCCCGGACCACCTGCTCGGCCGCATGAACGCGAGCTACCGCCTGCTGCTGTTCGGCACGGTCCCGCTGGGCGCTTTCCTCGGCGGCTCTCTCGCCGGGCTCTTCGGGCCGTGGGCCGCCCTGGTGGTCGGGGTGCTCGGGGTCGCCTCGCCGCTGGCCTGGCTGCTGTTCTCGCCGGTGTTCCGGCTCACCGCAATCCCCGACCACCCCGCCGATCCGGAGCCGGGAGCGGACAACACCGCCCTGGCCGGGTCGGCCACGAATGACGGAAACACCCGTCGGCCATGACAGGGCTGACATGACATGGCTGATCGATACGGAAGGAACTGGGTGACACAGCATGTTGTCTGACTCTCAGCGGGCGCTCCTGGCGGCCCGCCTGCGCCAGGGCCGGGCCGACAAGGGGGCGACGGGAATCCCCCGTCGCGCGACCGGACTCGTGGACATTCCGGTGTCGTTCGGGCAGGAACAGCTGTGGTTCATCGACCAGCTGGCACCGGGCCTGGCGACATACAACATCGCGGGGGCGGTGCAGCTGACCGGACAGCTCGACCTGGCCGCCCTGCAGGCGGCGGTGAACACGCTGATCGCCCGGCACGAGTCGCTGCGCACCCGGCTGGTCGCCCGAGACGGGCGCGCGGTGCAGGTGATCGACGAGCCGGCCGAGGTCAAGCTGCCGCTCACCGATCTGACCGGGCTGCCCGATGGCGAGCGCCAGCAGCGCTACCAGCAGGAGGCGGCACAGGAGGCGACCCGCCCGTTCACGCTGGAACACGGCCCGCTGCTGCGGCTGCGGCTGGTGAAGCTGGACGCTGAGCAGCACGTCCTGGTCATCACGGTGCACCACACCGTCTTCGACGGCTGGTCGTTCGGCGTGCTGGTGCAGGAGCTCAGCGCCCTGTACGAGGCCCGGGTCGTGGGCCGCCCTGCGCAGCTGACCGAGCTGCCGATCCAGTTCGCCGACTACGCGGTGTGGGAGCGGGACCGGCTCCAGGGCCAGGCCCTGGAGGAGTTGCAGGAGTACTGGCGCACCAACCTCGACGGTGCGCCGGTGCTCCAGCTGCCCACCGACCGGGCGCGTCCGCTGGTGCAGACGTACGACGGTGCCGCCGAGTCCATCGAGATCCCTGGTGACGTGCTGGACGGGCTCAAGGCGCTCGGCCGCCGCGAGGGTGCCACGCTGTTCGTCACGCTGATGGCCGCGTTCCACGTGCTGCTGCACCGCTACAGCGGGCAGGACGACATCGTGGTCGGCACGGTCAGCGCCAACCGCACCCGCCCCGAGCTGGCCCCGCTGATCGGCTACCTGGTCAACACGCTGCCGGTGCGCGGCGACCTGTCCGGGGACCCCGCGTTCGGCGAGGTGCTGCAGCGCATCCGCACCGCCACGGTCGGCGCGTACGGCCACCAGGAGCTGCCGTTCGCGTCCATCGTGGACGCCGTGCGGGCGCCCCGTGACGCCAGCCGCCACCCGCTGTTCCAGGTGGGCTTCATGCTGGCCGAGAACCAGCGCCACGACCTGCGCGCGGGTGGCCTGTCCTGGGAGACCGAGGAGCTGCCGGTCACCGCCGCCAAGTTCGACCTGCTGGTCTCCAGCGTCGAGGACGAGGGCCGCCTGCTGGTCGGCGCCTCGTACGCGACCGCCCTGTTCGACCCGGCGACCGTGCGCCGGATGCTGGGCCACTTCCGGGTGCTGCTGGAAGGCCTGGTCGCGGACCCGTCCCGGCCGCTGTCGCAGTTTCCCATCCTCACCGAGGCGGAGCTGCGCCGGGAGATCCACGAGTGGAACGCCACCCGGGCCGACTACCCGTCCTGGTGCCTGCACGAGAAGTTCGAGGCGCAGGTCGCGGCGACCCCCGACGCGGTCGCGGTGCAGCTCGACGACGAGCAGGTCACGTACGCGGAGCTGAACGCGCAGGCCAACCGCATCGCGCGGCGACTGCGTGAGCTCGGCGTCGGCCCGGAGGTGCTGGTCGGCGTGTGCACCCAGCGCACGGTGCGCCGCCTCGCCGGGATCATGGGCATCCTCAAGGCGGGCGGCGGCTACGTGCCGCTGGACCCGCAGTACCCGGCGGACCGGCTGGCCTTCATGCTGGAGGACGCGCACATGCCGGTCGTCGTCGCCGACGACGAGAGCGAGCCGTCGCTGCCCGTCGAGGGCGCGGTCGTGGTCTCCCTCGACCGGGACTGGGCCGACCTGGCCACCCTCGACGGCGCCAACCTGGAGCCGGCGGCCACGCCCGCGAACGCGGCGTACGTCATCTACACCTCCGGGTCGACCGGCCGCCCGAAGGGTGTGGTGGTCGAGCACCGGCAGGCGGTCAACTTCGCCACCGGCGAGATCGAGCACTGGCCGCTCGGGCTGGGCGACAAGGTGCTGCAGTTCGCCTCGCTGAACTTCGACGTGTCCGTGCTGGACATGTTCGGGGCGCTGCTGTCGGGTGCCACCCTGGTGATGGGCCGCAGCGAGACGCTGCTGTCGCCGCCGCGGCTGGCCGAGCTGATCCGCGGCGCGGGCATCACCTTCATGTGCCTGCCGCCCGCGGTGCTCAACCTGCTGGCCGACGAGGAGTTCCCCGCGATCCGGGTGGTCATCGCCGGTGGGGAGGCGTTCTCCTCGGCGCTGGTGCGCAAGTGGGCGCGGCCCGGCATGCAGTTCATCAACGGGTACGGCCCGACGGAGACCACGGTCGGCTCGACCATGGCCGAATGCCACGCGGATTCGCTGCTGGACCCGCCGCCGATCGGCCTGCCGCTGCCCAACTACACCGCGTACGTGCTGGACAAGCACCTCAACCCGGTGCCGGTGGGCGTACCCGGCGAGCTGCACCTCGGCGGCGCCGGGGTGGCCCGCGGCTACCTGAACCGGCCGGAGCTGACCGCGGAGAAGTTCATCCGCGACCCGTTCAGCGACGACCCGCAGGCCCGGCTGTACAAGACCGGTGACGTGGCCCGCCGCCTGCCCGACGGCAACCTGCAGTATCTGGGCCGCTCCGACGACCAGGTGAAGATCCGCGGCCTGCGGGTCGAGCTGGGCGAGATCGAGGCCGTGCTGGCGGAGCACCCGTCGGTGGCGCAGGCCCTGGTGGTGGTCCGCGAGGACGGCGCCGGGCAGAAGCAGCTGGTCGGCTACGTCCGCGGCGACGCGGACCGGCCCGCCGTGGACACCACCGACCTGCGGGTGCACATGTCCTCCCGGATGCCGGTGTTCATGGTGCCCGCGCACATCGTGGTGCTGGACGTCTTCCCGCTCAACGCCAACGGCAAGGTGGACCGCAGCAAGCTGCCCGAGCCCGAGGACTCGGGCGACGACGCGGGCTACGTCGCGCCGCGCACGCTGATCGAGACGATGCTGGTGGACATGTTCGCGGGCCTGCTGCGCCGCGAGCGGGTCGGCGTCGAGGACAGCTTCTTCGACCTCGGCGGGAACTCCCTGCAGGCCATGCAGCTGATCGCCCAGCTGCGCAAGGAGCTGGCGGTCGACTCGGACGTCTCGGCGATCTTCCTGGCGCCGACCCCGGCGCAGCTGACCGAGGTGCTGCGCGACCAGCACGGTCTGGAGGACACCAGGCTCGACGACATCGACCTCGACGAGCTGGAGCAGCTCTCCGACGACATGGCCCAGGCCAGGCCGTCCGGCCCGGCGCCGGTGACCAGCAAGGTCGTGGCGATGAACGACGGCCCGCAGGACAAGCCGTTCTTCCTGGTCCACGCGGTCGGCGGCACGGTCTACGGGTACGCCCGGCTGGCCGCCGCGCTCGACGACTCGCTGCGGCTGTACGGCATCAGTGCCGCCGACCCCGGCGTGGGCCCGGCCGATCTCGACGAGATGGTCACCCGGTACGTCGCCGAGATCCGGGCGGCGCAGCCCGAGGGGCCGTACCGGCTGGGCGGTTGGTCGATGGGTGGGCTGGTTGCCCTGGAGATGGCCCGGCGGCTGGAGGCCGCGGGCGCAGAGGTGGCGTTCGTGGCGCTGCTCGACTCGCCGAGCGAACCGGCCGACCTGACCGGCCTGTCCGACTTCGACGCCGCGCGCCAGTTCGTGATCGACGCGGCCCGGGCCCTGGGCCCCGAGGTCACCGAGGCGCCGGACGCGGGCGATGTGGCCGGGCAGCTGGCGTGGCTGGCGGACAAGCTCACCAACGGCTCCGGTGACGCCGAGACGGCGCGGGCCGAGATCGAGCGGCGGTTCGCGGTCTTCCGGGACCAGACCCGGATCATCGCGGGCTACCGGCCCCGCCCGGCGACCGCCCGCACCCTGGTCGTCACGGCGGAGCAGTCGTACGACTTCACCCCGCACTGGCGTGAGGTGCTCGCCGCCGACACCGCGTACCGGCGGGTGGCGGGCGACCACTACTCGTTCCTGCAGCCGCCGGGGGTGGAGGCCCTGGCCGCGATGCTGCGCGAGTACCTGGCGTGAGCCCGGTGCTCTAAGGCGTTGCGACGACGGCTCGCCGCCCCGGCCAGGTGCCGGGGCGGCCCTGCGGGAGGGACCTGATCCATGGGCGGCGATGCACAGTGGGCGGCGTTGACCGCCCGGTTGGGGCTGCTTCGCCATGGTGGCGGGCCGGCGGAGCCGGGTCCGGTGGTGACGTTCGGGACCACCGGGCCGGTCTCCGCGTTCGCGCTGCCCGCGGTGGGCGGCACGGTCCACGAGTACGCGGCGCTGGCGCACAGCCTCGACGGATGCTGCCGGGTCCGGGGCATCGAGGCGGGCGGCCTGCACCGCGGGGCGGCGCCGCTGACCTGTCTGGACGACATCGTCACCCGCAACGTCGACCTGGTCCGGCTGGCCCAGCCGGACGGCCCGTACCGGTTGATCGGGTGGTCGACCGGGGGGATCGTCGCGTACGAGACCGCCCGCCGGCTGGAGACGGCGGGCGCCGAGGTCGCGCTGGTGGTGCTGGTCGACTCGCCGTTCCGGCTCGCCCGGTGGCGGCCCGACCCGACGGACGATCTCGCGGGCCTGTTCGTCGGTGAGGTCCTGCGGGGCCTGGGCCGCCCCGCCCGCAGCCTGCCGCAGCTGTCGGCCGCGCAGCAGCTGACCCTGCTGGCCGACCGTCTCGCCGGGTGCCCCGCCCCGCCCGACACCCTGCTCGGTGACCTCGAACGCTGGTATGCCGTCTTCGTCGCCCAGGCCGCGGCGCTGTCCGGATACCGGGCGGAGGGGCAACTCGCCGCGCCCGCGATGGTCGTCTCGGCGCACGGCTCGCAGGACTGGGCACCGTATTGGCGGGGTCGCTTCCAGGGCGGGGTCCGTGAGTTGTCCACCACCGCCGGGCACTACGGCTGTCTGCACCTGCCTGCGGTGACCGCGGCCGCGGCGGCGATAAGCGAGATGGTGACGTGAGTCGGTCGGACACCCGACCCTCGCCGGACCGACTGGACCCGACATGGGATAGTTACTCATTGATGAGTAATCGACCGGGTCTCCGGTCCGATAAATCCTTGGTGCGCACCGTCTACAATCGACCTTTCTGTTCGTTTCGGGGGCGGCGCGAGCGTGTTAACAATTGGAGTTGGCATTCCAATGGCGGGCGAGCGGCCGTGGTGAGCAGCCGGCGCGACGCGCCGGTCCGCCTCGACGTCCTTGGCCAGCTGCAGGCCTGGCACGGGGAGGACCTGGTGCCTCTCGGTTCGATCAAACAACGGGTGGTTCTGGGCGCGCTGGCGCTGCATGCGAACCGCCCGATCGGCCGTGAGCAGCTCATCGCCGCGGTCTGGGGAGCCGACGCTCCGACTTACGCGGTTAATCTGCTGCAGAAACACGTGTCCGGGCTGCGTCAGGTGCTCGACCCGGTCCGCTCGGCGCGATCTCGTTCGCAGGTTCTTTCCTGGACGGATGCGGGATATCTGCTGTCCATTCCCCCCGATTTTCTTGATCTGGAACGTTTCGACCGGGGTTTCACCGCGGCCCGGGCGGCGCGCGCCGCGGGTGATCTGGCGACCGCGGCCGAGCGCCTGCACAACGCGCTGGGGCTGTGGCGTGGCCCGCTGCTGGACGGCCTGAGCAGCCCCCTGGTGGACGCCGAACGCGACCGGCTGGCGGAGCGGCGCATCGTGGCGGTCGAGGAGCGCATCGAGATCGACCTGGCGCTGGGCGACGACAACGACCTCGTGGCGGAACTGCGCGCGCTGGTGGCCGCTCACCCGCTGCGGGAACGGCTGCGTGGCCTGCTCATGCGCGCGCTGTACCGCGACGGGCGGCAGGCCGAGGCGCTGGCCGCGTTCCACGAGGCCCGCGAGCACCTGCTGTCCGAGCTGGGCATCGACCCCACCCCGGAGTTGCAGCACCTGCACCAGCGGATTCTCAGCGGTGACGCGGAGGTGCCGCGGACCGCCCCGGTCACCGCGGCGCCCGCCGCCGCGGCTGCCCGCCCGGCGTCCGCCCCCGGCCCCGCCCAGCTGCCGCACGGCCTGGCCCACTTCACCGGCCGTACGGCCGAACTGGACCAGCTCACTGAGCTGGCCGGCAGCGACCAGAGCGTGATGATCGCGGCGATCACCGGGACGGCCGGGGTCGGCAAGACCTCGCTGGCGCTGCAGTGGGCGCACCGGGTGGCCCCCGACTTCCCCGACGGCCAGCTCTACGTCAACCTGCGCGGCTTCGACCCGCACGGCAGCCCGATGGAGGCGGGCGAGGTGCTGCGCGGTTTCCTGGAGGCGTTCGGGGTGGCGGCCCAGCAGATTCCGGCCGCGCTCGCGGACCGGGCGGCCAGCTTCCGCAGCCTGCTGGCCGGGCGCCGGGTGCTGGTGGTGCTCGACAACGCCCGCGACACCGAGCAGGTGCTGCCGCTGCTGCCGGGCACCCCGGGCAGCGCCGCGGTGGTGACCAGCCGCCGGCGCCTGTCCGCGCTGGTGGCGGCGGGCGCGGTCCCGGTGACCCTGGATCTGCTGACCGCCGACGAGGCCGCGCTGCTGCTGGCCCGCCGGTTCGGCGCCGAGCGGGCGGCCGCCGAACCGCACGCGGTGACCGACCTGGTCACCATGTGCGCCCGGCTGCCACTGGCGCTGGCGATCGTCGCGGCGCGCGCCGCCGCGTTCCCGCACCACCGCCTGTCCGCCCTGGCCGCCGAGTTGCGCGAGGCGACCGGCGGGCTGGACGCGTTCATGGGCGAGACCGAGAGCGGCGACGCCCGGGCCGTGCTCTCGTGGTCGTACCAGCAGCTCACCGATGACGCGGCGCGGCTGTTCCGGCTGCTCGGCCTGCATCCCGGCCCGGAGATCACCTACCCGGCGGCGGCCAGCCTCGCGGGGGTGCCGGTGCGGCGGGTGCGGCGGCTGCTCACCGAGCTGTCCGGGGCGCACCTGCTGGAGGAGCGGGCGCCGGGCCGGTTCACGTTCCACGACCTGCTCCGGGCGTACGCGGCGGAGCAGGCGGAGGACCTCGACCCGGAGCCGGAGCGGCGCGCCGCGACGCACCGCGTGCTCGACCACTACCTGCACAGTGCCCGCGCCGCGGACCGGCTGCTGTATGCGTACCGGGAGCAGCCCGCGGTCGACCCGCCGGATCCCGCGGCGACCGTCACGACGTTCACGGACACCGAGGCGGCGAAGTCGTGGTTCGCCGCCGAGCAGGCGGTGCTGGTGGAGGCGATCACGCACGCCACCGAGGCGGGCTTCCCCGCGCACGCCAGCCGGCTCACCTGGACCATCACCGCGTTTCTGAATTACCAGGGCAAGTGGGATGTGTGGGAGATGTGCCTGCACGCCGCGCTCGCGGCCTGCACGCGTATGCATGACCTGGCCGGGGCGGCCCTGGCCCATCGCCTGCTCAGCCTGGCCCAGCTTCAGCAGGGCCGGCTCGACGCGGCCACCGGGCACGCGCGGCAGTCCCTCGAACTGTTCGACCGGTTGGGCGACCTGGCCAACAGCGCCCGGCTGCACCTGGATCTGGGCCGCCTCGCGGATCGTCAGGGCGAGCACGGCGCCGCGCTGGAGAGTGCCCGGCTTGCCCTGGACCTGTCCCGGGAGGCCGGTGACCGCTCCGGTGAGGCGGATGCGCTGAACTGGATCGGCCGGTATTCCGCGAACCTGGGCAACTACGCCGACGCGCTGCGCTACTGCCGGGAGTCGCTGACGCTGCACGGTGAGGCCGATGACTATCCCGGCCAGGCGGACACGTGGGACACCCTCGGCTTCGCCAGCCACCAGCTCGGTGACTACGCCGAGGCGACGGCCAGCTACGAGCGGGCGCTCGAGCTGTGGCGGCGACTCGGCGACCGGTACGAGGTGGCGACGACTCTGCTGCGGCTGGGGGACACCCGGCATGCCGCCGGTGACGACGCCGCGGCCGGCGCCCTGTGGCGGGAAGCCGGCGGGATCCTCGACGACCTCGGTCATCCTCAGGCCGCTCAATTGCGGGACAGGTTGACCGGAGAAATCCCGGTACGGCCCATTTAAGAAAGGTGATGGAGAATGTCTGAAAAGGACAAGGGCAAGGACAAGGCGGGCGTTTCCGGGCGCCGTTCCACCGCCGTTCGCCTCGGTGGTCTCGCGGCCGGGGCGGTGCTGGGCGCGGCGCTCGGCGCGAGCGTCGCCGGGACCGAGCACGGCGGGTCGATCGGCGATCAGTTCGAGGCCGCGTACACGCCCGGCGCGGCCATGGAGATCAACCGTATGGGCAGCGGGATCGTCGTCCCCGGCGACGTCAATTGACTCCCGTACCCATTCAGCTGAGTGGTAAGGATCCGCTGGGGGTGCCGCTCCCGGTGGATCCTGACCGCCGTGCCCAATGGCCGGTGGTGCTCGTGTCGATGCCGTTCATGGACATCGACTGGCCGTCCATCCAGCTCGGCCTGCTCGGGGCGATCCTGCAACGACACGGCTTCCCGGTACGCACCCTGCACGCCAACCTGGACTTCGCCGCACAGATCGGGGCCGCCTACTACCGGCGGCTCGGCGAACGCAAGGCCCGCCTGGTGGCCGAGTGGCTGTTCTCGGTCGAGGCGTTCGGCCCGGACGCTCCGGACACCGAGGGACATCGCCTGCTCGACGACTTCGCGGACGAGCTCGCGTACCTGGGTGACGGCGGCGGCGCGGACTGGCGGCAGCGGCTACTGCGCGCCCGGGACGTCGACGTCCCCGCGTACCTCGACCGGCTCGCCGCCGACCCGATCTGGGACGGCGTCCGGGTGGTCGGGTTCACCTCCACGTTCCAGCAGAACACGGCGTCGTTCGCGCTGGCCCGCCGCCTGAAGCAGCGCAACCCTCAGGTGATCACGGTCTTCGGCGGCGCCAACTTCGACGGCGTCATGGGACCGGAGTGGATCAGTGCCGTGCCCAGCGCCGACCTCGCGGTGGTCGGCGAGGCCGACTCGGCGTTGCCGCGGCTGCTCGATCGCCTCGTCGCGGGTCTCCCGCCCGCCGGGGAGCCAGGCGTGGTCAGCCGGACCGCCGAGGGGATCGTGGCGACGCCGCCCGCCCCGCCGCTGCGGCAGCTGGACGACCTGCCCGCACCGGACTACACCGAGTACTTCGACCGGGCCCGCCGGTTCCACCTGTTGCCGCAGCTGGGGCCCAGTGCGGTACGAATCCCGTTCGAGTCGTCGCGCGGCTGCTGGTGGGGCGAGAAGCACCACTGCACATTCTGCGGGCTCAACGGCACCACGATGGCGTTCCGGGCCAAGTCGCCCCAGCGGATGGCCGACGAACTCGTCACGCAGGCCCGCCGCTACCGCAGCTTCCGCTTCTTCGGCGTCGACAACATCGTCGACATGGGCTATCTGAAGGACCTGTTCCCCGTCCTGGCCGACGAGGGCGTCAACTACGAGATCTTCTACGAGGTCAAGGCGAACCTGACCCGCGAACAGGTCCGCGCCCTGGCGCATGGCGGGGTCAACCAGATCCAGCCGGGCATCGAATCATTGAGTTCCCGCGTGCTGCGGCTGATGCGCAAGGGCACCCGCGCGGCGCAGAACATCAACCTGCTGCGCTGGGCGCGCTACTACGGCGTCGAGGTCGGCTGGAATCTGTTGTGGGGTTTCCCCGGCGAGACCGAGCAGGACTACGCGGATCAGGCCGCCATGCTGCCCCACCTGGTGCACCTTCAGCCGCCGACCGCCGCGTGCCGGGTGTGGATCGAGCGGTTCAGCCCGCTGTTCAGCGAGTCACCGACGAAGACCCCGGAGGCCAGCTACCGGTACGTCTACCCGGCGTCGGTCGACCTCCGCAAGGCCGCCTACTTCTTCGAGTACGACCTGCCCGGCGCGCTGCCGCACAGCGCGTACGAGCCGTTGCTGAAGGAGTTCTCGGCCTGGACGGAGCTCTGGTCCACCGAGCGGCGCCCCGCGCTGACCTTCTGGTCGTCGCCCGGACTGGTGCAGATCTACGACGCCCGCCGCGAGGGTGCCGAGGGGACGTACACGTTCGAGGGTCCGCTGGCCGATCTCTACACCGCGTGCAGTGCCCGGCCCATCACCGCGGCAGCGGTGCACGAGCGGCTGGGTGGGAGCCTGACCGTGCCGCAGATCCAGGAGGCGTTCGCGCAGTTCGCGAGCCGGGGGCTGCTGGTGCTCGACGAGACGCTGGCGCTCGCGCTGGCGTTGCCCGCGGGTGTGCCGCGGTGACATCCTGATCGTCCGCGTATCCGTCCGCCCATCCCCTGAGGTGCGCATGCAAGACTCGCTGGCCCTGCGTCCGTTCGTCGAGAGTGACCTGCCCTTCCTGGAGCGGCTCGACGCCAGCCCCGACGCGCTGGGCCCGTACGAATGGGCGGGTTTCATCGACGCTCGCGCCCGCCGCCGCCGCTGGGAGAAGGACGGTTACATCGGCCGGGAGTCGGCGGCGCTGGCCGTGGTGCGCCCGGACGACACCGTGATCGGCATCGCCAGCTGGGAGGCCAAGACCCGGGGCGGCCCGATCGGCGGCTGCTACGAGATCGGCCTGGCTCTGCTGCCGGAGCACCGTGGCCGCGGCTACGGCACCGCGGCGCAGAGCATGCTGGTGCAGTATCTGCTGCGGTACACGACGGCCAACCGGCTGGAGGCGCAGACCGACGCGGACAACCTCGCCGAGCAGACCGCGTTGGAACGCATCGGTTTCCGCCGGGAGGGGCTGCTGCGCGGGGTCCGTTTCCGGCACGGCATCTGGCGCGACATGGTCCTCTACGGTCTGCTCCGCGACGAGGCGACGATCTCCCTGGAGTGACCCTCCTCAGGATGTGGCCGCGATGTGCCGGGGCTCGGCGTCGTCGGCGTCGTCGCCGCCGAGCATCAGGGTCAGCGCCCTCGCGTAGCGGCGGGCGGATCCGGCGGTGGCTGCCGCCACCTGCCATCGCTCGCCGGGCGCGACGGTGCGCTGACGGGCCAGTTCACTGCGCAGGGCGTGTAGTTCGGCCAGGTGCTGATCGAGCAGGCCGAGAACTTGGTCGTGCATCAGGTTGCCACCTCCACCACCGGTAGCGCCGCCGCCGGTTCACCGATCTGGCGCAATCGGCGTCGGCCCTTGCGATCGACAGGACCGGGTCCCCGTCCGGCGGGCCGTTCCGCCGGGCCGGGGACCCGCGGTCCCTACTTCTTCTTGCCCTTCTTGGACTTCTTCGTCTTCTTGGCCATGACCGCCCCTCCTCCCGGATGCCGGCAGCGCGGCACGCGGCGGGCCCGCCGCAACACGCCACGGACGGATGTTCGTCAACACCGGTGTTCAGCCCCGGGTAACCATCTGGCCGACGATCCGTAGCGCCGTCGTAAGCCTACCGACGAGATGGGCGGACGTGGATGTGTCCCATTGCAAAATCTTTGTTTACTTTGTCCCGTAACCGATCAGGCTTGCGCAGCGTCGGGTCTACCGCTGGTCGCCCGGGCACAATGCGGGCTGCCGCGCGACCGCGACCTGAGTGGACGGTACGACCCCGTCAGAGCACAGCCGCAGCACCACGGGCGTGCCCACCCGGGTGCCGTTGCGGTCGAACCGCAGCGTGCCCTGCGCCGCATCCGGGATCTCGAAGCTGCTGAGGTTGCTGGCCACGTGCCCCGGCTCGTACGCCTGCCCGTTGGTGTGCAGGGCATGCACGGCGGCGGCGGTCACGAACATCGCGTCGTGCGCGTTGACCATCCACGTGTCGGCCAGCTCCGCGTCGGTGAACGGGAACAGTTCCGCGTGCGGGCTCCCCCCGAACGCCCCGGCGAAGGCCGCCTTGAAATTGCCGAAACCCGTGGTGCCCGCCAGCTGGCTGGCGCTGTTGGTGGCTGGGAAGAACACCTTGACGGTGCCGGTACGCAGCACCTCGAGCGCGGCCCGGCGCTGCATCTCCAGCGCGTGCGACGGCTCCGGGGTGAGCAGCCGGGTGGCGTCGGTGCCCGCGGCGATCGTGATGCCGCGCGGGCACGCCCGGTCCAGCGCCAGGACGAAGTTGGCCAGGTCGACCGCCCGGGCGGTGTAGAACACCGTGCGTACGGCCGGATCGGTGCAGATCGGCGCCACCTTGGTGAGGATCTGACCGGTCGCGTCGTTGCCGTCGACGCTCGGCTCGAACATGATCGGATCGGGCGCGGGATCGAGCAGCCGGTTGACGTGCTCGACGTTGGTACAGGCGAACTGGTCGGAGTCGTACCCGGCTTGGGTGACCTGCACGGCCCGGCCCCGCCCGAGCAGACCCACCCCCGCCAGATAGGCGCCGAGCTGCGCGAAGTACCGCTGGTTCGGGTACGCGATCCGGTAGAACTGGGTCAGGCTGCCGGTGCCGCCCTGCGGGTGGCAGACGGCGGGGACCCCCGCGAAGTTGCTGCGGTCGAATCCGTCCGCGGTGACCAGATCCGCGACCACCGGGATGCCGCGGCCGTTCAACGTCCGCGCCGCCTCGATCATCTGAGTACGGCTGAGCGCCAGCCCCACCACCGCGACCAGCCGGTCGTACGTGGACAGTTCGTCGACCACCTCGGCCCACCCGTTCATGTCCCGCCCCGGGTCGGCGACCAGCAGCCGGATGAACGGCACGCAGCCGCCCGGCTGGCGCAGGTGGTTCGCCTGCCACTGGGCGACGTACATACCCTGCAGCTGGTGGTACGCGCGCCCACCCGCCAGGTCGGAACGCCACGGCGCGAGCGCGGCGACGTCGACCGCGTCCCCGGCGGTGCTGGTGCAGTCGGTCGCGCTGCCCGGGGTGTCGACGCGGCCCGACGCGGCCCGCTCGTTCTCGGCGTGGATGGCGTCGAGCAGCGCGCGGTAGCGTCCCCCGAGTTCCGCGCCGAACGCCGCGTCGATCTCGGGCGCGCCGTCGGTGACCCCGATGCAGTCGCCGTCGCGGGACCACACGTGCAGGTAGGCGCGGGAGAAGCCGTGGCAGGCGTTCCAGTGGCGCGGCTGCAGGCGTATCCCGGCGACGGCCGCTGCCGCCGCCAGCACGCCCACGAGGATGATCCACGCGACGGGGCGCTTCCACAGGGGCCGGGACGGGCTCAGGCCTGGGCGGCCGGTGGTGCTGGCGGGCATGCGTCCACCCTTTCGGTGACGGTGGGGGTGATCAGTGCTCGTCGTCGGGCAGCTCGTACCGGGCCGCCCGGTTCCGGTACTCCCGCGACTGGTGGGTGGCGGCCCGGGCCACGTCCCGGTACTGATCGGCGACGAGCAGGCGCAGGTCGGCGACGACGTCCACATCGGTCAGCCGGGGGTCGCCGAGCCGCCGCAACGCCACCACCAGCCGTCCGATGGCCAGCGCCAGGGGATCGAGGAAGCCGGCGAGGTCGTCGACGGCACCGGAGAGCGGGTCCAGCGGATCGGGGGTGGCCACGACGTCGTCGAGCACGCCCAGCCAGGCGGGCGCGGTCAGCCCCGGCAGCAGGTGCGCCAGCGCGACCGCGACGGAGTGGACCTCGCCCAGGGCCAGCTGGTAGTGCAGCGCGGCCGTGCGCGCGTCGAGCAGCTTCTCCGGCGCGGCGGTCGCCACATCATGGTCGGCCAGCGCCAGCAGCGTACGGAAAACCTTCGCCCAGGAATGCGGGTGGCCCTCCGGTCGGGCGGCGAGTTCGCGCAGCGCGAGGAAACGCGCCGGGGCCGCCATGCGCCGCACCCCGCCCGGCGCCGACCGGGGCCAGAACGTGTCACTCAACGCGAGGCGCAGGTCGTGCGCCCGCGCCGACACCAGATGATCCGTACGGGTCAGCCGGTCGGCCTCCTCCAGGTCGCGCGCGGCGGCCAGCACCACGAACGTGTCGCGGAACGAGCCGCTGGGCCGGATCGTCGCGTGCGTACGTTCGGTCATCCCCAGCAGGATCTCGTCGGCCAGCGACCGGGCCCGGTGTACCTCCGGGTCGACGGGCTCGCCGTCCAGCAGCTTGTCGACGTTCTGCAGCAGGTCGGTCTGGCGGCCGAGAGCGTCCAGCACGAGGACGGTGGCCAGCGGGTGCCCGTCGGCCAGCCGGTGCGTGACCCGGGCGACCCGGTGCACCCCGACCTGGTCGAAGATGTCCCGGTCGGCCACGGCGGCGACCGTCTCGGCCCGCGTCAGCGGCGGCAGGGTGATCCGCAGCCACTGCAGCGCGTGCAACTCGTCCCGGCCGAGCCCGGCGGCCTCCGCCTCGGACATCACGCGGCTGTCGTCCGCCGCGCAGGCGACCGGCGCGGGCAACGGCTCGCCGCCGCTGGCGGCGACCACCACCAACGGTGCGGGCGCCGCCGCGCGGGTGTCACAGAGCAACGTCAGCAGCCGCTGCCCGGCCGGGCAGTCCGCGTTGTCGAGGAGCAGCTCAGCGCGCCAGCGACGCCAGCCGGAGCCGCGAAAGCGCCGCGTGGCCGCCGCCCGTAGATCCGCCAGGAACGCGCGGACCAGGATCTCCTCGACCTGGCCTCGCGCTGCCTCGGACTGCCACCACCGGTGCAGGCGGGCCAGCGCGGCCGCGGGCGTCCGGCGGCCGTCGGTCAACTGGTCCGCGTACCAGCGTTCGGCGTCCTTCAGCGCGGAGCCACGGGTCAACCTGGTCCGGGTCAGGGCGGTGGTCAGCGGCCGCAACGCCGCGCCGAGGCCCGGCACGGCGTTGGCCCCCGCATGATCCAGGGCGCCCGCGGCCACTTCGGACAGCACCTGCCCGATCAGTTCCGCGCCCGCGCGCCGCTTGCGGTAGCTCTTGAGGGCGGCGGCCATGGCGGCATGCCGCTGCTCGGGGGTGGCGTCCGGGTCGATCGGGTGAGCCAGTGCCAGATGGCCCAGAAACAGGCGGTGGAACGGGATCCGGCCGAAACCGGCCGGGGGGTCGGCCAGTTCCGCAGCGGCCGTCAGCAGCAGGATCGAAACCTCGTCGAAGGTGTCCGTCTTCGCCGCGTCGGTCACCGCGTCGACGATGGCCACCGGCAGCGCGGCGGCGTGCTGGTCGGCGAGGAACCGGAGCGCGGCGCTGCGGCCGGAGCCGCCGGAGCCTTCCAGCGCGACGACCGGTCCGGCGGCCCCGGGTGCGGCCTGGTCGCGGTCGACCCGGACCAGGCCGGTGACCAGATCTTCCAGCTTCTCCCGGCCGTAGAACACGATTCACTCCTCAGCCGCGGGCAGAAAGCGGCCATGCATACCTACTCGCGCCCGCCTTTGCGGAGCAAATTCAGAGCCCAGATTCACCCGGAAGCGGCGGCCACATCGCGGGTGCTCCAGTCCACAAACCGGGTAGCCGTGGGTGCGAGCCCACGAAAGCGGCCTGGCCGGCGCGCGTTGTCGCGTGCCGGCCAGGCCGTTTCAGGGTTTGTGGGAGCTGGTGGGGGATCAGGTCCAGCCGAACATCTGGGTGTAGTACGGGACGCCGTTGCTGGCGTACACCACACCCACGGCCATCGACTTCGCCTTGCAGTTCACAATGTTCGCCCGGTGACCGGGGCTGGCCATCCACGCCCTCATCGTGGCCGACGCGGTCGCGTAGCCGTACGCCACGTTCTCACTCTGCGGGTACGCGTACCCGGCCGCGCGGGCCCGGGTCACGAACGTCGACCCGTTCGCCCCGATGTGCGACATCTTCCGGGTCCGCGCCTGGTACGCGCTGTGCCCCCGCGACGCGGCCAGCAGACGGGCGTCCACCCGGATCGGCTTACACCCCGCCCGGACCCGGGTGCTGTTGGTCAACGACACCAGCTGCGACTGCAACGTCACCGGCGCCACCCCGGCAGCCTGCGCCGGCGCCGTGCTCACCGACAGGGCGGCCACCGAAGCACCCGCGGAAGCCAGCAGCACACCCACCGTCGTCACAACCTTGCGCACCGTCTTGCGACCCACAGTCCATCTCCCCCGGTCATCTGGCCCGGCCCTGTCAGCCGGTCACATGAAGAAGATTCGGGGTCCTGCGGTGCGCACCCGGGTCCGCGCGAGTTGCCTACCGGTTGCAGCTCATACTTTCAGCCAGCCGGCACCACGAACCGGCCCTCAAACACCCGCCCAGACGGCCACCCAGCCAGGATCACAAGCGGCCACGGCGAGCCAGCCCCGCCTTTGCGGCGGTGCGACTGCAGGGGCGGCGCGAAAACCGGAGGCGGCGCGAGAGCACGAGGCGGCGCGACAACCCGGGGCGGCGCGATTGCACGGTGCGTCACCCTCGGATTTGAGGTGTCTGCCCGGCTGACGCTTGGGTAGCTTCGGCGGATGCCGTCAATCCGCTCGATCGCGCTTGCCGTGCCACGCCGCGGTGAGGATCTGCTCGTCTTCGAGCACTACGACCCGACGAAGAATCAGAGGTTCTACCGGCCCTTGGGCGGCGGCATCGAGTTCGGCGAAACGGCGGAGTCGGCCGTACGTCGCGAACTGCGCGAGGAACTCGGCGTCGATCTTCTCGACGTGCGTCAGCTGGGCGTGATGGAGAACATCTTCCATGGGTTCGGCCGGGATGGGCACGAGATCGCGTTCATATTCGGCTGCCGGCTCGCCGACCAGGCTCTCTACGAGCGGGACATCGTCGGCGAGATTCTCGACGACGCCGGGACGAAGGTCATGTGGCGGGCGCTGAGCAGCTTCACCCCCGACAGCCCGCTGTATCCGGACGGCCTGGCCACCCTGCTGCGTGATCCCTGAGGCGGCCTCTTGGGAGCGAGGACGTACCTCCAGCCCTCTGCCACACCTCGTTCGGCGGACAGATCTTGAAGAGTTCGGGTCAGATCCTGACCAGAACTCTTCAGAGATTGCCCAGCTGCTCTCCGCCCCGTTGGGGCAGGCGGCGGTGTTGCGGTTGTTGGCGGTGGTTCGCCCGTAACTATGGGAGTCATCTGGGTGCGCCCACTCAACCTGCCCTGCCGGGGTTGGCAACCTGTCACCCAGGGACTTGTCTACCTGCCAACTGTCTGCACCGCATCCTGTCGGTCTAACTCGCACCCAGCCGTTCGCTTTCGAGGGGGATCACGCCGTGGATGTCGAGAACAAGGATCCACTGATGGATATTGCCGAGCAGGTCGCCGACTGGCTAGCCGATCGCGGCTACGCCTTCGTGGAGGACGACAAGCTCCCCGCCCTCGCCGACACCCTCAGGGCGTTCCTCAGGACCGCCGGGATCGCGGTCTGCGGTCACGAACGGACGGCGCGGTAGTAGGCGATCTTCTGTTGCAGGTGGGTGCGCTGTGCCTGCAGGGTCGCGATGTGCCGGCGAACGTCGCGGTCATGCGCCTCCAACAGCTCGACGCGCGCGGCGATGCTGTCGTCGACCCGGCACAGCTCGGCGTACTCCCGCATCCGCTGGATCGGCATCCCGGTCTCCCGCAGGCAGCGCAGGATCTCCAGCCACCCGATGTCGTCGTCGCTGTACTTGCGTTGCCCGCCCGGCGTGCGGCCGACCCCGGCCAGCAGGCCGATCCGTTCGTAGTAGCGCAAGGTGTCCAGGCTGAGGCCGGTCCGGTGCGCGGCCTCGCCGGGCGTGTGGAAGGACGACATGACACCGATTCTTCCAGCGGCATCCACATCGGCCGCTTGACCTGGAGTGCGCACCAGGTATCAGGATCGTCGGCATGGCTGAGATCGTGCTCGGAGCGATGCTGTTCGGTACCCGGATCGGTGAGGCGGATTCCTTCGCCCTGCTCGACCGTTTCGTGGAGCGTGGTGGCCGGTGGATCGACACCGCGAACAACTATGCGTTCTGGCTGCATCCCTCCGGCTTCGGTGGCCAGAGCGAGCAGGTGATCGGCCGGTGGCTGGCGGCGCGGCCGGGCATGCGGGAGCGCATCCTGCTCAGCACCAAGGCCGGCGCGCAGCCCACGGACGCCACCCGGGGGCTGGACGCGCCCGAGGGTCTGTCCCCGCCGGTGGTGCGCGCGGCCCTGGACGCGAGCCTGCGACGGCTCGGCGTCGACCACGTCGACATGTACTGGGCGCACATCGAGGACCGGTCGGTGGCGCTGGCCGACACGGTCGGCGTCTTCGCGGACCTGGTGGCCGAGGGCAGGGCGCGCCGCCTCGGCGCGTCGAACACCCCGGCGTGGCGGGTCGAGCGCGCCCGCGGCCTCGCCGCCGCGCGCGGCGTTCCGGGGTGGAGCGCACTGCAACTGCGCTACACGTACGTGCAGCCGCGCCCGGGCGCCGAATTGGCGGCGACGTCGCACCGGCTGGTCTTCCCCGAGACGCTGGACTATGTGCGCGCTGACCCGGAGCTCGCGCTCTGGGCGTACTCGACGCTGCTGAACGGGGGGTATGGCCGCGCGGACCGGCCATTGGAGGAGGCATACGAGCATCCCGGCACGACCCGCAGCCTGGCGGCCCTCGCCGAGGTGGCGCGGGAGCTGGGTGTCACCCGCAATCAGGTCGTGCTGGCGTGGCTGCTCGGCGGCGACCCGGCGATCTGCCCGATCGTCGGCGCCAGCACCCTCGACCGTCTCGACGAGGTGATGGACGCCGCTGATCTCAAGCTCGGGCCGGAACTGCGGGCCCGCCTCGACGCGGCGCGGTAGCGATCAGCGGATCTCGAACGTGGTCAGCCCTTCGACCGGCTCGTCGTGGACCGTCATCGCGGTGACCGTGGCCCGCGACGGTCCCCGCCGCGCCCAGGCCACCAGGCCCTCGACGCCCTCCGGATCGCCCTCGAAGACGGCCTCCACCCGGCCGTCGGGCAGGTTGCGGACCCAGCCGGTGACGCCGTGCTGCGCGGCCGTCCGGCGGCAGGTGTCGCGGAAGTAGACGCCCTGCACCTCGCCGGAGACCACGACCCGGGTACGGACCACGAGGTCACCGTACCGGCGGGTGCGGCGGTCAGGTGTCGTCGAGCCGGAAGCCGACCTTCATGGTCACCTGGACGTGGCCGATCTCGCCGTCCTCCAGGTGGCCGCGGATCTCCGTCACCTCGAACCAGTCGAGGTTGTGCAGAGTCTGCGAGGCCCGCTGAATGCCGTTGCGGATGGCCTGGTCGAGTCCGTCGGGTGAACTGCCGACGATCTCGGTTACCCGATAGGTGTGGGAACTCATCCCGTCCCCCTCGTCACGAAACGATGTCCCGCTCATTATCGTCCCGTCCACCCCGGTATGTGGCCGGATGCTCGCCGGGCGGACAAGACCCGGGGACGGCGTACCCAAAAAACGAGGGCCGCCCCCGTGAGCGGCCCTCGTTGCTGGTGCGTGGTGTCAGCTGACGGGCAGGTGCTCGCCCACCAGTGCCTCAGGCGAGGACGGCACCACGATCTTGCGGGTACGCAGGCTGAAGGCGGTCACCCCGAGCACTGCCCCGAGCGCGATGAACAGCGCGCCCAGCGCGATGACCAGCCAGGTGACCTGCTCGGCCTGGTAGGCGCTCATCAGGGAACCACGCAGGGTCTCGCCCATGAAGGCGGTCTGCCGTGCCTGTCCGAGCTGCTCGTCCTTGCGGCCGCCCGCGATCCACTCGCTGGAGACCTCGGAGTAGGTCTTGCCGCCGGTGGCCTTCGCGACGTGGGTGGCGATCAGGTCGGCGTACGCCTTCGCGTCGCTGCCCGTGGTGACGTGCTGGCCGGCGTACTTCTGGAGGGCCTCGGGAAGCTGAGCCTTGTCCGCCGGGAACGCGATCTCCTGAGCCTTCAGCTCATTCTTGATCATGCCCTGACCGTGCACGCCCTCGTACACCAGCACCGGACCCGCTGCGACCATCCCGGCCCCGACCAGAGCCATCAGTACGCTAGCGATCTTCCGCGACTTCAGCATTGCCCTGCCCCTCTCCTGCTCCTGCGCCCTGCCTGTTGGCTTGACACCCGACAGATCGACCGGTGCCCGGGGGCGCCGGAGATGCATTGCGGCCTGTCCGGCCCGGGCCGAAGGTCCCGTCCCGCACAGGCCGATCGGCGTCCTGCCGGCGTCCTCAGTGATTCGCGGCAAGCAGCGCGCGCACGGCGGCGGCGTCCGCGACGGCCAAGGCCCGCGTCGCGGTGGCGGCCGCGCGGTCCAGGACGGTCCCGCGTACGGCCTCCTTCACGATCGGCACGGCGGGCGGCGCCACGCTCAGGTCCCGCACGCCGAGCCCGACCAGCAGCGGCACCGCGGTCTCGTCCGCGGCGACCTCCCCGCACACGCCGACGTGGACCCGCCCACCCGCGCCGCGGCACACCGCATCGATCAACCGCAGCACTCCCGGATCCAGCGGGTCGGCCAGGGACGCCAGGGCCGGATTGCCGCGCTCGGCAGCCAGGGCGTACTGGGTCAGGTCGTTCGTGCCGATGCTGAGGAAGTCCACGTACGGCACGAACGCAGCGGTCTTCAGCGCGGCCGCCGGGACCTCCACCATCATGCCGACGCGCAGCCCGGCGGGCCGCTTCCCACCCGCCCGGGCGAGGGCGTCGTCGAGCAGCCGCCGTGCCCGCACCACCTCGTCCACCGTGCTCACCATGGGAAACATGACGCTGACCGGGGTGCCCCGGGCGACCCGGACGATCGCCGTCAGTTGCTGCGCCAGCAGCGCCGGATGCGCCAGTGCACGCCGGATGCCGCGTACCCCCAGGAACGGGTTCGCCTCGACCGCCACGGGCAGGTACGGCAGGGGCTTGTCGCCGCCCGCATCCAGAGTCCGTACGGTGATCCGCCGCCCGCCGAACGCCTCCGCGACCGCCCGGTAGGCGGCTTCCTGCTCGTCGGCGCCGGGCGCCGCGTCGCGCCCGGCGAACAGGAACTCCGTGCGCACCAGGCCCGCCAGGTCCGCGCCGCCCGCCGCGGCAGCCCGCGCCTCGGCCACCGACCCCACGTTCGCGCCCACGGCGACGCTCACCCCGTCCCGGGTCACGGCCGGTGCCGCCGCGCGGGCCGCCGCGCGCTCCCGGCGCGCCCCGAACTCGCTGGCCCGCCGCCGGAACGACGCCAGCACCGGGCCGGACGGTGCGACCGCCACCTCCCCGGTGCTGCCGTCCAGAGCGACCGGCGTTCCGGTGGGCACGGCCAGGACAGCCGCGCCGAGGCCGACGACGGCCGGGATGCCGCGGGCGCGGGCCAGGATCGCGCCGTGCCCGGTGGGGCTGCCGAACCCGAGCAGCACCCCGGCGACCAGGGCGGGATCGAGCGTGGCGGCCTCGGCGGGTGTCAGGTCGGCGGCGATCAGCACACCGGCATCGGGCGTCCCGGCATCGGGCACCCCGGCATCGGGCACCCCGGCGTCCGGCGGCACGGCGTCGGGCGGCGCGGCACCGGTCGTCCGGAGCAGGGCGCGTAGCACCTGCGCGGCGACCGCGCGCACGTCCGCCGCCCGGGCGCTGAGATACGGGTCGGGCAGCGCGTCGAACCCGGCCGCGATCCGCTCGGCCGCGGCGGCCCATGCCTGAGGAGCGGGTGAACCGCGGTCGATCCGGTCACGTACGTCGTCGAGCAGCTCGGCGTCGTCGAGCAGCAGCCGATGCGCGTCGAAGATCTGCGCAGCGGCGTCCCCCGCATCGCGGGCGGCGGCGGCGCGGAGCGCGCGCAGCTCCTGGTGCACCGTCGCGAGGGCGTCCTCGATCCGGTGCCGTTCGGTGCCGGAATCCTGCGCGGGGAGGTCGGGGAGGGCCGGCGCGATCTGCTCCGGATGCCAGGCGTGACCGACCCCGATGCCGGGCGAGGCCGCCTGCCCGCGCATCTCGTCAGCGGGCATCTCGGTCGCGTCGCCGGCGGCGGTCGCGTCCACCGGCGCCGGTGCGATGGGGGTGGGCTCGTCGAAGGCGCGGGCGGCCAGCGCCACGATCTGGTCGACGGCCTGCCGCGCCTGCGCGCCGGATGCGCGGACCTCGATCCGGTGTCCCGCCCGAGCACCGAGGGTGGCCACCCGGGACAGGCTGGACGCGGGCACCCACGGCGACCCGGTGTCCCGGTCGCGGACCTGCACATCGGCATCGAACGCTCGGACCAGAGTGACCAGCCGGGCGGCCGGTCGCGCATGCAGCCCATGCGGATCGGCCACAGTGAACGTGCCGCTCGACACGCGCGTACCGCTCGTGACAGGGCGGGCCTGGTTTGGTGAAGAGTCCTGGTTCGGAGCTGCGAGGTGGGTCTGTTTGCCCGCGAGGGCCGTGGTGGCCTCGGCTGCGACCTCGGCGCGCCCGGCCCCGCCCGCCGCGGCGACCATGGCGGACACCAGCCCCTCGACCAGCGGCCCCGGGCACAACACGACCCGGTCACGCAGGCCGTCGTCGAGCATCTCCACGGCAAGCTCGGCGGAGAGCACGGCACTGCCCAGATCCATGAGTACGACCACCCCGTCGCCGTGGTCGGCGGCGGCGATCGCGGCCGTGATGGCGACCGCGTCCGTACCGAACGTGGTCTCGTCCAGACCGGCAGCGACCTCGATCGGTACGGCCCGCTCGGGCACCATCTGCGCCGCCAGGGCTACCGCGGCGCGGGCCAGGGCGCGGCTGTGGCAGACCACCACGAGACCGACCACCGGGCTCAGGCTCCGGTGGCCAGGGTGCTTGCCGCGGCGGCGACCAGCAGGGTGACGGAGGTGGCGCCCGGATCCTGGTGCCCGGCGCTGCGCTCGCCGAGATAGCTGGCGCGGCCCTTGCGGGCGACCATCGGGATGGTCGCGTCCCGGCCCTGCTCGGCGGCTCGGAGCGCGGCGGGCAGCGCCTCGCCCAGTGGTTGCCCGCCCGCCACGGCGCACTCGAGCGCGTCGACCGCGGGGGCCAGCGCGTCGTACATCGTCTTGTCGCCCGCCACGGCCTTGCCGCGGGCGACCACCCCGTCGAGACCGGCCCGCAGGGCCGCGGCGAATCCCGGCGCGTCCAGGGCCGCGGTGTCGGCGGCCGCCGCGGCCATCCGCAGAAACGCGGTCCCGTACAGCGGGCCGCTGGCGCCGCCGACCGTGCTGACCAGGGTCATCCCGGTGCGTTTCAGCAGTGCGGCCGGGGTGCCGGGCGCCTCGGCGGCCAATGTCGCGAGCACCGCGGTCATGCCACGGTCCAGGTTGGACCCGTGGTCGGCGTCCCCGATCGCCGCGTCGAGTTCGGTGAGCAGCTCCCGGTTGTCCGCTACCAGGTGGGCGAACTCGCGCATCCACGCGGTCAGCGCCGCGGCGTCGATCTCGTCGGTCATCAGGCGCCCCAGCGCAGCGCCGGGGTACGGACCGGCGCGTCCCACAGCCGCAGCAGCTCGTCGTCGGCCCTGAGCAGGGTGACGGAGCAGCCGGCCATGTCCAGGCTGGTGATGTACGGGCCGACGAGGCTGCGGGCCACCGGGATCCCGGCCTTGGCCAGTATCGACGCGACCTCCCGGTACATCACGTACAGCTCGATGAGTGGGGTGGCGCCCATGCCGTTGACGAACGCGATCACCCCGTCGCCGCCGGTGAAGTCGAGGTCGGCGAGGATCGGGGCGACCAGCATCTCGGCGATCTCGCGGGCGGGTGCGGCGGGGACCCGGTGGCGGCCCGGCTCGCCGTGGATGCCGATGCCCAGCTCCAGTTGGCCGTCGGGCAGGTCGAAGGTGGGCTTGCCCGCGGCCGGGACGGTGCACGAGCTGAGCGCCACCCCCATGCTGCGGCCGTGCGCGTTGACCCGGCGGGCGAGGTCGGCGACCTCGGCCAGGGGCCGGCCCTGGTCTGCCGCGGCACCCGCGATCTTCTCCAGCAGGACGGTCACGCCGACGCCCCGGCGTCCTGCCGTGTACAGGCTGTCCTGCACCGCGACGTCGTCGTCGGTGACCACCGAGAGGATCTCCGCCCCGGTCTGCGCCTGTGCGATCTCGGCCGCCATCTCGAAGTTCATGACGTCGCCGGTGTAGTTCTTGACGATGTGCAGCACCCCGGCGCCGCCGTCGACCGCCCGGGTCGCGGCCACCATCTGATCCGGCACCGGGGAGGTGAAGATCTCGCCCGCGCACGCGGCGTCGAGCATGCCGGGGCCGACGAAACCGGCGTGCAGCGGTTCATGCCCCGACCCGCCGCCGGAGACCAGCCCGACCTTGCCCCGTACGGGCGCATCGGCGCGGAGGACGACGCGCTGCTCGTGGTCCACCCGCAGGTCCGGATGGGCGGCCGCGATGCCGTGCAGCGCGTCGGCGACCACCGTCGCCGGGTCGTTGATGAGCTTGCGCATCCATGCTCCTCGCCGGGAGGTACGGGACGGAGGGGACCTGACCACCCCACAAGTTACGCCGGGCGCAGGGGAGCGGCGCGGGAGCGGGGAGGGATGTTTGCCCGGCTTTGTCGCTACGGTGGAGTGAGCCAGACAACACGGGGGGTAGTAGTCGGCCGGTCGGCGTTGGTTCCGCTCATGTGGTCCCGGCCGGGGCCGATGGGAGTTCGTTGCCTCCGGTCACGGCGAAAGGCGGGCTCATGCTGGCCCTGGTGGTTGACGACTCGGGCACGATGCGACGCATCCTGCGCCGGATCGTGAGCGGATTGGGATTCGCGGTGTACGAGGCGGGCAACGGGCAGGAAGCCCTGGACCTGCTGATGGAGATCCCCTCCGTGCCGGATGTCGCGCTGGTCGACTGGAACATGCCCGTCATGGACGGCCTGGAGCTGATTCGCCACGTGCGCAAGATCCCGCCGCTGCGCGACATGTGCATGATGATGGTGACCACCGAGAGCGAGCACAGTCAGATGGTGCGGGCGCTGGCGGCCGGCGCCCACGAGTACGTGCTCAAGCCGTTCACCCCCGAGATCATCAAGGAAAAGCTGGCCTATCTCGGCCTCATCAGCCCCTGACGCCCGTCCACCTGGCCGCCTCGTCCCGCCCCGGGACGGGGCGGTGCTGTCTTTGCGGCCCCGAATGGTCCCGGCCGGCCCGGTCCGCGATCAATTCCAGGCCCGGCGCCCCGTTGATGGATGTCAATGTCGCACGTCCGAACACGCGTCGCGGGGCGCGGAAATCCGACTGGAGTACTTCCGACCGTTCCGTGGTCAGGAATGCATTTCCGTCGGCCGAACATGCGCGTTCGCGATTCGGACTATACCTACCAGACTGCACGGTAATGGCCGCCCGGTACCGGTGATATGGCGCCGTAACGGTCAACCGGGACAGAAGCGTTGTCCGGTCGCGAGTCGCGCCATGGGGGGTACGGATTGTATTTCCCGGTCATCTGTACTGTCCGTTCTCATCTTGACACTCGTCTTTGCCGCCCGTGAAGCTTGGCCTGCAGGTGGAAACCGGCGGGGGCCCACGACTGTGGCGTCGCCGCCGGAATGGGCTGGTGCGCAAGCGGGGGGAACCGTGAATGCAGACCGCCCGCGGAGCCCTGAGCGCGCGGAGCAGCGCACCGGGACCGCGGGACACGTGCCGCGGGGCCGGGATGCGGGCGCCGTCGATGACGCGCACCGAATCGACTGGGGCACAGACCCCCGCGACGGCCACGCCCGCACGGGGGGCCCGGCCGCACCCCGCGTCGCGCGCGCGATCATCACCGCGGTGCTTTTCGGGTACGTCGTCAACGCGCTGATCTTCGTCTGGCGCGACGGTTCCCGGGGCCTGCCGTTCCTCGCGTTCGCGGCCTGCCTTTCGGCCGCGTTCCTGCTCCAGTACGCCCACTCCACCGCGGACGTACTGAACTGGCCCGCCCGGCGGCGGGTACTCACGGTGAGCGCTCAGGGGGTGGCGACGTTCATGCCGTTCGCCTGGATCGGACCGCAGGCCGGGTCCACCGCGGGCTTCCTGGCCGGGTCGATGCTGCTGGCCGTGCCCGGGCGGGTGCGCTGGCTGCTGTTCGCCGCGGTCGGCGCGGGGGTCCTCGTCGTCTCCTACCCCCACCTGGACGCGGTCGACGTCACGTACAGCGTCTACGTCACGCTGCTGACCGGCCTGATGGTGTACAGCGTCAGCTCCCTCGCGGTCCTCGTCGGAGTGATGTTCGCGGCGCGCGGCGAACTCGCCCGCATGGCGGTGGCCCGCGAACGGCTGCGGGTCGCCCGGGACCTGCACGACCTGCTCGGCTTCAACGTCTCCGCGATCGTGCTCAAGAGCGAGCTGGCGTACCGGCTGCTGCCCGGGGCCACCGACAAGGCCCGCCAGCAGATCCTCGACACGTCGGAGGTGGCCCGCCGGGCGCTGGCCGACGTGCAGGTCGTCGCGGGCGGCCTGCGCCCGCTCTCGCTGGCCGCCGAACTGGCCACGGCCCGGTCCATCCTCACCGCCGCCGACATCGAGGTGTCCGCGCCACCGCCGCCCGAAGGTCTGCCGGAGCGGGTCGACACCGTCCTGGCCATCGTGCTGCGCGAGGCCGCCACCAACGTGCTGCGGCACTGCAAGGCGCGGTGGTGCCACGTCGAGGCGGTGGTGGACGGCGACGAGGTACTGCTGCGCGTCGACAACGACGGCCTGTCCGGTACGGCCGGTGGCGGCGGGGGCGCGGGCGGGGGCTCCGGGCTGGCGAACCTCAGCGGACGGCTGGCGGGCGTCGGCGGGCGGCTCACCACCCGGGCCGACGGGGAGTGCTTCCGCCTGCTGGCCCGCGCCCCGCTGCCCGCCGCCGAACGGGTCCGTACCGATCCGGAGCGTCTCAGCCCCGCCGAGCCGGGCGGGCCCGACGGCCCGGCTGACGCGGCCGGGCCGCCGTGGCACCTGCGCATGGCCCGGCTGATCACGGTGCTGGTGCTGTCCGGGTACGGGCTGCTCATCATGGTCAACGTGCTGCCCCTGGCGCCGAGCGGGACGGCGTGGCTGGCGTTCGCGGGCTGCATGGCGGCGCAGGTGTGCGCCCAGCTCGTGCTGGCGTTCTGGGCGCCCGGCCCGCACCGGTCGCTGGTCGGCGGCGCGGTCATCGCGGTGCAGGTGGTGACGACCGCGCTGCCGCTGCTGTGGATCCCCGCGCCGTGGGGCTCGATGGGCGGATTCCTGGCGGGCTCGGTGCTGCTGGTGGTGCCCGGATGGTGGCGGTGGGCCGGATACGGCGCGATCGGGATCACCGTGCTGGCGCTGGCCCTGGCCCACCACAACACTCCGCAGCAGACCGCGTACCTGGTCATCTCCACCATGCTCACCGGCCTGGTGGTCTACGGCATCAGCTCGCTGTCCGGCCTGGTCGCCCGGGTGACCCGGGTCCGGGAGGAGGTCGCCCGGCTGGCCGTGACCCAGGAGCGGCTGCGGGTCGCCCGGGACCTGCACGGCGCGCTCGGCGACAACCTGTCCGCGATGATCGCCAAGAGTGAGCTGGCGTACCGGGCGCTGCCCGATTCGGCGCAGCGGGCCAAGGACGAGGTCGCCGAGGTGCTGGAGACGGCCCGGCGGGCGGTCGCCGACGTGCGCGCGGCGGCCAGCGGGTACCGGCACATGTCGTTCGCCGCGGAGCTGAGCTTCGCGGTGTCCACCCTGTCCGCCGCGGGGATCGACGTGCGCGTGGTGGGCCGGGCCGACCAGGTGCCCGACGAGGTGGACGCCGTACTGGCCCTGGTGCTGCGGGAGGCGGCCACGAACGTCCTGCGGCACAGCGACGCGGCGGTGTGCGCCATCGAGGTGGTCAGCGGCGGGGCCGCGACCGTGCGCCTGGAGGTCCGCAACGACGGCGTCCCGCACGGGCCCGCGCCGGACCTGCACGGCGCCACGGGCCTCGGCGACCTGGTGTTGCGGCTCTCGGCGATCGGCGGCCGGGTGAGCGCGGCGGCGGACGGCGCCACGTTCCGGCTCACCGCGGCCGTGCCCGTGACGGTGCCGGCGCCGGCGAGTTGGGTCGCGTGATGGGCGGGCGCGGTGCCGAGGGCCGCCTGTCGTACCTGAGCCGATCACGGGAGGGGAGTCGCCGGTGCTGAGGATCCTGCTGGCGGAGGACGTACACATGGTCCGCGGCGCCCTGGTCGCCCTGCTCGACATGGAGTCGGACCTCACGGTCGTGGCGCAGGTCAGCAGCGGCGACAAGATCGTGCCGGTGGCCCTGGAGACCCAGCCGGACGTGGCCATCATCGACGTCGACCTGCCCGTGGTGGACGGGTTGTCGGCCGCCGCGGAGCTGCACACCAAGCTGCCGCGCTGCAAGACCCTGATCCTGACCGGCATGGGCCGCCCCGGCACCCTGCGCCGCGCGATGTCCGTCTCCGTGTCCGGCTTCCTGCTCAAGGACGCGCCGCCGGAACGCCTCGCCCAGGCGGTCCGCGAGGTGGCCGCCGGGCGGCGCATCGTCGACCCGCAACTGGCCGTGTCCGCCTGGGACGTGGGGGAGATCCCGCTGTCCGGGCGGGAGATCCAGGTGCTGCGGCTGGCCGCGGGCGGGGCGGAGCCACCGGAGATCGCCGCGGTGATGCACGTGTCCGTCGGTACGGTGCGCAACTACCTCACCCGCATCGTCACGAAGCTCAACGCCCGCAACCGGGTCGACGCGATCCGCATCGCCACCGAGGCCGGCTGGATCTAGGCGCCGGGTCCTAACCGTCGGCCAGGATCCGGTCCAGGGCCGCGACGAACCTGTCCGGCTCCTCGAAGATCACGTTGTGCCCGGCCGTGTCGACCACGTCGAGGTGTTTGCGGGGGGCCTGCAACGTTCGGTACCACTGGTCGAACAGCACCGCCAGGCTGCGCATCTCGCGTCCACCCTGGATGAAATAGACCGGGATATCGAGGCGGGGGAGCGACGGCGGGCCGGGGCGCGCACCCGCCTGGCCGCGCTGACCGAGCGTGAGCGGGAGGTGGCCCTCGGGGTGGGGAGCGGCTGGTCCAACGGGGAGATCGCGGCCGAGCTGGGCATGACGGTGGCCACAGTCAAGGGCCACGTCTCGCGGCTGCTGACGAAGCTGCAGCTCAACAACCGGGTCCAGGTCGCGCTCATGGTGCACGACGCCGGCCAGGTGTGACCGTGTCCGGGTGGCTCAGGGCAGGCCGGTGCGGGCCCGGGCCGGCCAGTCCGCGTCGTTGACCGGCCAGCGTCCCGGCTCCTCGGGCCGCCGCGCCGGATGCCCGACCACGAACTCGCCCACCGTGGACTCGGCCCGCCAGTCCAGCCCGAACACCCGCGGGGACGCCTCCACGTCACCGCTGTCCAGCCGGCACGTCGCCAGTCCCATGGCGGTGCCGACCAGCATCAGGGTCTGGGTCAGCGCGCCCACGTTCTTCAGGACCAGCGAGTAGCTCAGCCCGTCGTACTTCCAGGACAGGCGCCGGAACCGGGCCGTGAGGGTGAGCAGCGCGGGCGGCTCGGCGCTCAGGTTGGCGGTCACCCGGGCCGTGCCGAGCAGCTCGTCCACGTCCGCCGCCCGCACCTCGATGGGTTCCAGGGCGTGGCCGAGCGGGTCGTAGTGGTAGACCCCGCGATCCAGGCCCGCGCACCGGTCCACGGTCAGGTACACCTCCAGCTCGTACGAGTCCCCACCGGCCAGGTACGGGCGGTCACTGGCGTCGGTGGTGCCGCCCACCTCGTCGGCGGTGCCGCCCAGCGACCGCACCCGGGCGGTGCGGTACAGCAGCTCGCCGAGCTGATCCACGGTCACCGGCTCGGTGGTGTAGCGCCGGTTCGGCCGGCTCCCCTCGATCGCCACGGTCAGCGGCGCGTCCCCGGCGATCAGGTCCTCCCATTTCGGGCGGGCCAGCCGGATCGGGTGCCGGGTCGACGGCGGTTTGACGGCGGGCTCCACGTTGGCCCGCTCACCCATCGGGTACGTGGCACCGAAGTCGTGGTCGTGGCGGCCCAGCGTGGAGCGGGTGTGGAACATCAGGTCGACCGGCTGCCACGTGGCCAGCACCGGATCGGAGTCCTCCGCGAACTCGGCCGGGCGAAACGCGTCCGAGCTGGCCGCCTCCACCACCATCCCGGCCGCGATCAGGTGGTGGATCAGGACCAGGGTGGCCGGGTCGACGCGGCCCGGGTCCACGGGGCGGATCAGCGGGCCGAGCTGAGCCATCGCCTCCGGCCGGTGCAGGATCACCCGGTGCAGCGACAGCGGGGACTCGATCACGTAGCTGCTGCCGTCGCTGCGGATCAGCGCGAACCGCGACATCCGTACCGGCTCGGTCAGCGGCCGGGTGGGCAGCCGGAACCGGGCCTGCGGGGTGAGCGGGACGACGGAGACCAGCGGCTGCTCCGGGTCCGCCCCGAACGAGCGGACCACCAGGTGCGGCACCTGCTCCAGCAGCTCGGACAGCTGCCGCTGGTCGGTGGCGTCGCGGATGACGTTGTCCAGCGAGATCGGGCCCAGGCTCATCCGGCGCATCGCCTCCAGCACCGCGGGGCGGGGCCGGGGCAGGGTGGTGTCCTCCCACCGGCTGTGCACCACCACGGTCTCGGCGGGCGGGTCGGTCGTCTCCAGGTACACGTCCTCGCGGAACGACCACAGCGGGAAACGCGGCCTGGCCTCGTCGTGGTGGGGGTCGGAGACGGCCATCGTCGTACTCCTCAGAGGAATAGCGGAACGGGATTCAGGTCCTCGTACGCGATCGGTGCCGGTCGCCGGCCCAGCCGCACCGGCACGTCGAACAGGCGGCCGGGGGCGAACCGGGCCCAGAAGTGGCGCAGCCCCGGAATGACGACCTTGGCGACCGGCATGCCGACGTCCGGGCGGGTCTGGTCGAGGACCAGCACCTCCAGCCCGCGCTCGGCCGCCAGGCCGGTCAGGTGCCGCAGGTCGGCGTGCAGGTCGGCGTGCGGCTGGTAGCCGTACCCGGCGCGGTCGCGGGGCGGCTGGGCCGGATCGGGTGTCAGGTACGGCTGGTTGTCCACGGTGGCGTGTCGCCACCAGTGCCGCAGGTGCGGTGAGCTTTCGTCGTACCCGGAGCCGTCCGGGCGGGCCCCGGCCACGGCGGGCAGCAGCTGGCCCAGCTCGGTCAGCGCCCGGCGTAGCGCCACGTGCGGGTCGAGGTGGGCGCCGAAGCCGAGCATGAGGTCCTGCGCGGGCTTGTCCACCCGGCGGGATACCGCGGCCATCACGGGCACCCCGAGGTCGGCCGTGACGTCGAGGACCCAGAATTCGCGGCCGATTCCGGCGTACTGCTCGCGCAGCTGGGTGAGCCACGGGTCGTAGAAGGAGTCCAGGTCCACCGCGGCGTGCCGGGTGCGGTTGTACCACCACAGCGCGACGGCGTCGCGTTCGATCAGCTCCAGGGTGCCCTGCACGACGGCGTCCTCGAGACTGGCCCCGGCCGCGTTGCCGTTGGAGGTGGCGCGCAGCGCGCGGTGGCCGTCGCGGCGGAAGTACAGCAGGTCGGTGGGGAGCAGCCGGTGGCGGGATTCGGTCAGCGACCAGACCGGGGTCCAGTCCAGCACCTCGTGGTCGTCGAACGGCTCCGGCACCTGCTGGAACGGCATCGACCGGGCGTTCCACCCGGCGCGGTCGCGGTACTGGCGGGGGTCGAACAGCTGGCAGGTGTCCGGGTGTACCGCCCACTCCCCGAGTTCACGGAAGCTGGCCCGCAGGGTCGGCTCGTCGCCCAGCCGGGAACCGCAGTACCGCTCGACCGCCTCGCACAGCGCACCGACGCGGGCCTCCAGGTCGGTGCTGCCCTTGCCGCCGGCCTGCTGGCGCAGCCCGGCCCGCATGGCGGGCATGCTGCCGGCGGTGACGGCCAGGTTCGGCCCGGAGACGTACGCATGCAGGAACGCGGGGCCCCGGCTGTCGCGCCGGATCGGGTCGGTGATGCCGGTCAGCGGGTCGGCCAGGTGCCGGTAGCGGTCCCACATCTGCTCGGCGGTCAGTGCCCGGTGCCCGTTGCCCACCTCGGCCGCCTTCATGGCCTTGGGCCGGGTGACCAGCTTGACCGGCCTGCGTACGTGTCTGGTCACCAGGTCGGGGTCGCCGCAGGCGGGGCACTGGGGGCGCCGCCGCACCGGGTGGGCCACCCCCGCCAGCGTGAGGGTGTCCCAGGTCCACAGTGCGTCCTGCCGGTCGTCGCGCCACCCGGCCAGCCACTTCGTGGCCTCCAGCGCGGTCAGGTGCAGGCCCAGCGCACGGGTCAGCGGCAGCGACACCTCCGGCAGATCCGCCGCGCCGCCGGGACCCTCCGCGCCCCCGCCGACGCTGCCCAGCCAGGCCGCGCCGCGGCGGCGGCCGCGCAGCCGGGTGGCCACGCAACTCCAGCACGGGCCGCCGGGCTGGAACACCGGGCCCAGCCACACGTCGACGCCGGTCGGCTTGGCCAGCAGCCACGGGCGGCCGGTGACGAGGTGGGCGGCGTTGATCCGGTCCAGGCCGGGGTCGAGGTAGTCGGCGCACAGGACGAGAGTGAAGGCCACCGCGGCGTCGTCGTCGGCGACCACGGTGAGCCCGAGGGCGCGCAGCGCCTCGGCCGTGGCCGCCGGGTCGACGCCGCCGAGCGCCAGCAGCCGGACCGGACTGGCGGTCAGCGCGGCGAGCGCGTCGTCCGCGTCCAGTCCGGCCAGATCCCAGTACGCCTCGGCGGCCGCGTCGGTGTCCGCGGTTTCCGGGCGGCGGCGGCCGATCAGGTTCGCCGCGGTGAGGCTGGTCAGCAGCTGCCCCAGGCGGTCGGGCGGGATGACGGACGCGGTCTCCCGCTGCACGTCGGCGAGGCTGCGGGTGCCGTCCAGCAGTGGGGCGAGGACCTCGATCTGGCCGCCGGACACCGCGACGGTGCCCCGGTCCGAGGTCAGGTATACGGCCTCGCCCGGGACCTCGGCGGCCCGCAGGTGGCGCTTGAAGCCGATCAGGGGTGACGTGACGCCGTCCATGGCGGCGGCTCAGATGCAGAAGGTCCAGGCCGCGGTGGCGGCCTTCGGGTGGTCGAGGTCCTCGATCAGCAGCTCGCCGGCGCGCGGGCCGGTCTCCGCGACGAGCGTCCCGGTGCCGAAGTCGCGGGCCGGTCCGTCCTGCTCGGCGACGGTGACGAGGTAATCGGTCAAAGTGTTCATTGGGATTCCTCCCTCGTTTCTCGATTGGCTAGCGAAATCCTGCGGGAATACCACCCCTTCGCGATAGTGTCTGTCGCATCAATCGGATGTGAAGATTTCACGTCCGACCGATGGTGCGGTGTGTATAAGAGCGGCACCGGCGCGGGATACCATCGTCGGCACCCGATGTCGATTTGCCCGTCTGGGCAGCTCCCGGCACGGACAACCGTCAATTAGCCGACATTTTCGCAGTCGTGTTTCGGCGCCGATCAAATCGGCGGCGGGAGTATCGCGCCCATTTTGCCAAGGCTCGGATAGAGGATCCCATGTACTACGATCTGCAGATAAACAGATTGCGCGCCCTGGTCACGGTCGTCGAACTCGGCGGATTCCGGAAAGCGGCCGAGGCGTTGCACATCACCCAGCCAGCGGTCAGCCAGCAGATTCGCCAGCTCGGCAGCTTCCTGAAAGGCCCGGTGTTCCTGTCCACCGGCCGGGATCTGCGGCTCAGCCCGCAGGGCGAGGAACTGCTCGGGTACGCGCGCCGCCTCGTCGCCCTCAACGACGAGGCCGTGGACCGGTTCATGCCCCCGGCCGGGCACATGCGGCTGTCCATCGGGGTGGGCGATCAGCTCGCCGACGTGCTCCCGGAGATCCTGCGTTCCCTCACCCACGGCATGCCGCAGGCCCGGATCAGCGTGCGTACCGGCCTGAGCGAGTCCCTGGAGGGTCAGGTCGCCAGCGGGCACCTGGATTTGGCGCTGCTGCTGCAACCGCGCCCCCAGCGCACCGCGACCAGCCACGAGCTGGGCCGCATCCGGATGGACTGGTTCGGCCAGCCCGCGCACGGCAAGGGTGCCCTGCCGCTGACCCTGTTCACGGAGCCGTGCACGATGCGGCGGCGCATCGTCGAGGTGCTCAACGCCTCCGAGGTGCCGTGGCGGGTCGGCTACGAAGGCTCCGAACTGGTCGGCCTGCGCGCCGCCACCAAGGCGGGCATGGGCGTCGCGTGCCTGATCGCCAACGGTGACGAGCTGTGGGACCTGCCCCGCACCGCGCACCTGGACCTGCCCGAGCCGCCCGGCCCGATCCCGGTCACCATGGCGGTCTCCAGCGGCGCCACCGCGGTCGGTTTCGTGCGCAGCGCCCGCCGGGCCCTGCAGAACGCGCTGCACGGGTACCCGTTCGCCGAATGAGGGTTCGAGTCGGGGTGACGACTCGAACCCTCATTCGACGAGCTGGTGCACGCGCGGCCGCGCCTCGACGCGGCGGCCGCCCCGTAGGTCAGGTGACCACGATGCCAGCGGCGCGGGTGGCGCCGCCGTCCGGGTCGACCAGCAGGCACGACCCGGTCAGCCGCGACGCCGCGTACGTGTCGAGCGCGACCGGCCGATCGGTGCGCAGCAGCACCCGGCCGATCTCGTTGACCGCCAGCCGGTCCGCGCCGGGCGCGCAGCTCAGGTCGCCCAGCTCCGGGCTGGGCTCGATGTCCTGCACCACCGCGGGCACGCTGCGGGTGCCGTGGCGCAGCTCCACCTGCTCACCGACCCGCAACGCGCGCTCGTCGAGCTGGCACACCGTGGCCCGCACCTCGCACACCGGCTCCGGGGCGGCGTGCGCGGGGGCGATCAGGGCGCCCCGGCCGACCTCCAGGTCGTCGGCCAGCCGGATGGACACCGACTGCGGGGCCCACGCCAGCGGCACGCTCGTGCCGAGCAGGTCGATGGCGGCCACGGTGGTGCTGCGGCACTCGGGCAGCACGGTCACCCGCTCGCCGACCCGCAGCACCCCGCTGGCGAGCTGGCCCGCGTACGCGCGGTGGCCGCCCGAGCGGATCACGTACTGGACCGGCAGGCGCATCGGCGACTCGGCCGGGTCGTCGCCGGAGGGGACGGTCTCCAGCAGCTCCAGGATCGTGGGGCCGCCGTACCAGGGCATGGTGTCGGCGGGGGTGGCGACGTTGTCGCCGGTCGCGGCGGACACCGGGATCGCCGTGACCGTACCGATGCTCAGGTTCTCGGCGAGGGTGGCGAACTCGGCGGCGATCGCCGCGAACGTGGCCTCGTCGTTGCCGGCCAGGTCCATCTTGTTCACCGCCAGCACCACGTGCGGCACCCGCAGCAGCGCCGCCACCGCGGCGTGCCGCCGGGTCTGGGTCACGATGCCCTTGCGCGCGTCGACCAGCAGGATCAGCAGCTCCGCGGTGGACGCCCCGGTGACCATGTTGCGGGTGTACTGCACGTGCCCCGGGGTGTCGGCGAGGATGAAGCGCCGCTTCGGGGTGGCGAAGTACCGGTACGCCACGTCGATCGTGATGCCCTGCTCCCGCTCGGCGCGCAGCCCGTCGGTGAGCAGGGCCAGGTCGGCGGCGCCCGCGCCGTGGCGGCGCCGCGACGCCTCCTCGACCGCGGCGAGCTGGTCGGCGAAGACGGACTTCGAGTCGTACAGCAGGCGGCCCACCAGGGTGGACTTGCCGTCGTCCACGGAACCGGCCGTGGCGACGCGTAGCAACGACGTCGGCATCAGAAGTACCCCTCCCGTTTGCGATCCTCCATGGCCGCCTCGGACGCCTGGTCGTCGGCGCGGGTCGCGCCGCGTTCGGTGACCCGGCACGCGGCGATCTCGTCGATCACCTCCCACACCGTGGCGGCGCGCGAGTCCACCGCCCCGGTGCACGACATGTCCCCGACCGTGCGGTAGCGCACCGTGCGGCGTTGCACCGGCTCGCCCGGCCTCGGGCCGCCCCATTGCCCGGCGGCCAGCCACATGCCGCCGCGCCGGAACACCTCCCGCTCGTGCGCGTAGTACAACAACGGCAGATCGATGCCCTCCCGGGCGATGTACTGCCACACGTCCAGCTCGGTCCAGTTCGACAGCGGGAACACCCGCAGGTGCTCGCCCGGGTGGTGGCGGCCGTTGTACAGGCTCCACAACTCCGGGCGCTGGCGGCGCGGGTCCCAGCCGCCGAACTCGTCGCGCAGCGAGAACACCCGTTCCTTCGCCCGGGCCTTCTCCTCGTCGCGGCGCCCGCCGCCGAGCACCGCGTCGAACCTGTTCGACTCGATGGCCTCCAGCAGCGGCACGGTCTGCAACCGGTTGCGGGTGCCGCCCGGCGGGTCGGCCAGCAGCCCCCGGTCGATGTGGTCCTGCACCGACGCCACGTGCAGCCGCAGCCGCCCCCGCGCCACCACCTCGTCGCGGTACGCCAGCACCTCCGGAAAGTTGTGCCCCGTGTCCACGTGCAGCAGCTCGAACGGCACCGGCGCCGGGGCGAACGCCTTCATGGCCAGGTGCAGCATCACCACGGAGTCCTTGCCGCCGGAGAACAGCAGCACCGGCCGGGTGAACTGGCCCGCGGTCTCCCGCAGGATGTGCACCGCCTCGGCCTCCAGCACGTCCAGGTGGGAGAGCCGGGACGGGCGCGCCGTCCCGGCCCGGACAGCCATCGTCGTCATCGCAGGGTCCTCTCTTCACGGGCCGTGACCGGCCACCCGCCGGGCGGCGGCGTCCCGTCGTACATCCACTCGGTGACCGCCCGGGCCAGCACGTCGCGGGCCCGGCGCACCTCGCCCGCCTCGATCCGCTCGTCCGGGGTGTGGTCCAGCGCGGCGTCCCCGGGCCCGTACGCGACCATCGGCACCCCCGGCCACGTGGTGGCCAGGGTGTTCATGTCGCTGCTGCCCTTCTTGGCCAGGAACCGCGGTGCGATCCCGTCGGCCCGGAACGCCCGGGAGAACGCCCGCACCAGCGCGGTGCTGCGGGCGGTGAGCACGCCGGGGGTGGCGCGCAGCACCTGCGCGGTGGCGGGCGCCGCCGCCCCGGCCAGCACCGCGGCCAGGCCGGTCAGGTCGGTGCCGGGCGGCACCCGTACGTCGAGAACGGCCTCGCCGCGCTGCCGGTCGCCGCCGTTGACCGCGTGGATGCCCAGCACCGCCAGCAGCGCGTCCGGGGCGGTGTCCGCGATCCGCTCGCGCAGCCCGGCCAGGACCGTCACCAACTGGTCGGCGGCGGTGCTGACGCCCTGCCCGGCGGTGTGCCCCACCGGGTGGGACAGCTCCAGCCGCACCTTCAGCAGGCCGTAGTAGCCGACGGTCAGGGCGCCGGAGCCGCTGGGCTCGCCCACGATCACCGCGTCGGCCGGGTACCGGTCGCGGGCGAAGAACGCGCCCGCTGCGGTGTTCTCCTCCTGCACCGCGCCGACCACGCGGACCTGCACCCCGTCCGGGATGGCCAGCTCCACCAGGGTTTCCAGGTACGTCACGAGGCTGCCCTTGGCGTCGACACTGCCGCGCCCGGACAGGGTGTCGCCGTCCCATCCGGCGGGCCACCGGTACGGCACGGTGTCCAGGTGGCCCAGCAGCAGCAGGCGGCGTGGACCGTGCCCGCGGGTGGCGACGAGGTTGCCCGCGGCGTCGATGTGCGCGTCCACGCCGTGCCCGGTGCACCAGTCCATCAGGTACTCGGCCAGTTCCTGTTCGTCGCGTGACACCGAGGAGATCTCCACCGCCCGGCCCAGCAGTTCCAGGTCCGCACCCGGAGCCGCGGTCCGCCAGAACCGGGTGCCGGAGGCGGGGGCCAGCATGTGCGGGCCGGTGATCGCCACGTCGGCCGCCCCGGTCAGCGCGATCTCGGCGGCGCGCACCTTCTGCCGCATCCGGCCCTTGGCGAGTGGGGCACCGTCGCCGGGCAGCGCGTCCGGGATCCGGCTGCTCAGGTCGTCCGGATCCCCGAGCAGGCCGGGGGTGCCGGTGACCAGCCGCAGATGGTCGGCGTCCAGGGCGTTGGCCAGTTCGGCGGCCAGCACGTCGGCGTCCACGTTGAGCGGCCCGCCGTCGTCCACGTCGCCGACGGGCGGGCTCAGGCACACCACGTCGTACGCCGCCAGCAGCAGCCGCAGCCGGTCCGCGGCCACGTCCGCCACCGTGCCCGCCCGGTGGTCGCGGACCACGGTGAGCCGCCCGTCGCGGACCGCCCGCAGCGGCGGGTTGGCCCGGGCCCGGACCAGGTCGCCGTCCGCGGCGACCGCGGTGAACGCGACCAGCCCGCGATCCGCCAGGGCCTGCTGCACGCGGGGCAGCGTGACCCGCCGGTACGCGGCCACGATGTGCGCCATCTCGTCCGGCGGGCAGTACCGGACCTCGTCGCCGTTGCGCAGTTCCAGTGTGCGCATGGGCCGGCCGAGCTCCGCGTAGTGCCGGGCGATCCCGGCCGCCCCGCCCGCCACCACGAGCACCCGGGCCCCGCGCCGCCGGATCACCGCGATCTCGTCGAAGACGTTGCTGTGCTCGAGGCTGGCGCTGCCCACCTTGACGACGTACAGCGCCGCCTGATGGGTCCCGGCGACCTCACCGAGTACGGACATGATCACTCCCTTCTCAGCCGATGCCGCGGGTGTTGCCGCCGTCGATCACCAGGACCGTGCCGGTGACGTACGAGGCGTGGTCGCTGGCGAGGAAGGCGGCCAGCGCGCCGAACTCCGCGACGTCGCCGATGCGGCGCAGCGGGATGTGCCGGGCCACCCGGGCGATCTCCGCGTCCACGTCCGCGCCGAACTGCTCGTCGAGGATCGGGGTGCGGTGGAATCCCGGCGCCAGCACGTTGACCGTGACCCCGCTGGGCCCGAGCGCGTGCACGAGCCCCTTCATGTAGCCGAGCAGCCCGAGGCGGGCCACCGAGGACAGGCCGCTGGCCGGGTCGGGCTGGCGCACCGCCTCCGAGGTGATCATCAGCAGTCGTCCCCAGCCGCTCTGCTTGACCAGCGGCAGCGCGGCCAGGGTGATGCTGACGTGCGGCAGCAGGTTCGTTTCGAGGGCCTCGCGGTAGTCGCAGACCCCGAAACTCTCCACCGGGCCGAACGGCACCCCGCCGGAGTTGGTCACCACGATGTGCAGCCCGCCGAACGTCTCGGCGGTCTGGCGTACCCACGCCGCCGCGGCCCGGTCGTCGCGCACGTCGACCGGAACGCTGAGCACCTCCCCTTTGGCGACGCTGCTGATCTCGGCGTGGGCGCGGGCCAGCCGGCCGGGGCTGCGGCCGCAGATCGACACGTGCGCGCCCTCCGCGGCCAGGGTCTTGGCCACGGCCAGGCCGAGGCCGCTGCTCGACGCGGCGACGAGCGCGACGCGACCCTCCAGACCCAGGTCCATGAGTCGGCTTCCTTCCTTGATTTTCGGTACGGGCGGTCAGCGGGCCGGCACCGCGGGATAGCCGTACCGGGCCAGGACCGGCAGGGCCGGTGCAGTGGCGGCGGCCATCTCGGGTACGGACAGGCCGGTGCGCCACCGTTCGTCGGCGCGGATGACGGTCTCGCCGCTGGAGAGCCGGTCGGGGTTGCCGGTGACGGTGTGGTTCGTGCCGAGCGCGACCCGGCCCGTGGGATCCACCGGCGGTTCCCCGTCGAGCCCGGCGAAGCGCATCACCCGGGCCACGGTCTCGCGGGGCGCGGCGCACAGGTCCTCGTGCCGCACCCGCAGGTACCGCTCACCCCCGGCCCGGCCCACCAGCTCCGACATCAGGTTGAAGGCGGTCCAGAACCCGCTGCTGCGAGCCGGGTGCATCGGGTCGATGTACGCCTTGGCCCGCTTGTACGAGAACGCGGTCGCCCGCGGGTCCCGCACGATGTGCAGCACTCGTGCATCCACATCGGAGCGTCCCAGCAGTGCCGCGGCCTCGGCCGGGTACTTGGACCCGTCGACGATCAGACGGCCCCCGCCCCGCCCGGCCAGCAGGGCGTAGACATTGACGCTGCGGTCCACGGCCTCGGTGACACCCGGCGCGGGCGCCACCGCCCCCCGGGACTCGGCCAGCCGGGCCCGGACATGCCGGGTGCGCAGGTGGGCGCGCTGCAACCGGATCATCCGGCGGGCCACCTCGGGCGTGCCCGCCCCGCTGTCGGCCAGCACGGACGACCACAGCTCGCACCGGGTGACCGGCGCGCCGCAGCCGCACGTGGAGTTCGTGCCGTCGCCGAGCACCCCGTTCTTCCACAGGTAGTGCATCTCGCCCACGTGCAGCACCCCGGGCAGCTCGCCGAGCACGTTGCCGAGCAGGGTGCTGCCGCTGCGCGTCCAGCCGGTCAGGTACAGCACGCGGGGGCGGCCCATCACGACGGTCCCAGCGTGAGCGCCAGCAGGTGCTGCGGCAGGTGCACCGCCAAGCCGATCCGGGAGGTGGCCTCGACGACGTCCGCGCCGCCCGTTCCGGCGCCGCGGTGCAGGGTGATGCCGGACCGGCCGGGCAGCAGCAGCGTCAGCGCGGCCCGGAAGTCGCCGAGCAGCAGGGTGTCGCGCGGCATCATCCGGGTCCGGGACACCGTGATCCCGGCACCTTGCAGCCGGCTCAGGGCGCCGGTGCGCACCAGTTCCCAGTACGCGGCCGGGTGGGCGACGATGCCGTCGCACGAGCCGCCGGTCTCCTCGACCTCGGCCGCCGTGGCGGTCACGGCGGTGGCCAGGTCGGTGTTCTCGGCGGTGCGGCCCCGCGTGCCGGGCAGTTTCAGCAGTCCCTGGATCGCCCCGTCCGGGGTGCCGTGCAGCAGCGACTGATTCTCCAGCACGGACAGCCGGACCAGCACCCGCAGGTCCACGAACGAGGCCAGCAGGTCCGGGTGGTCGAGGATGCCGTCGGGCAGGGTGACCGTGACGGTGAGGTCGGTCAGGGCGGTGGTGTCCAGCCGGGGTGCGAACGCGGCCTCCGGGGTGGCGGCGTACGAGGTGGCCGTGGTGATGAGGCCGCCGCGCGGCGGCTCGTACACGTGCGGGGCCGGGGCGTCCGGCACGGACGCCGTCTTGAGCAGGTGCCGCACGGTGTACCGGGGCCGGGAGGCGAACAGCGGAAACGCGGCGGGCAGGTGGATCCCGAACGGGACGGTCAGGTCGCCGGTCCCCGCGGCGTCGGCCGCCGCGTTGCCTCGAACGGTGGCGTCTCGAACGGCGGCGCTTCGGACTGCGGCGGCGAAGGTCTCGCCGGGGGTCTGCTCGCCGGTCGTCGGCGGCTCGGGGGTGGACACGACGCCGTTGCCGTTCTGATTCACTGTGGTCAGCACTCGGCGCTCCTTTCGGGATCGCTGCGAGGAATCGATTCGCAAACACTAGAACCGATCGGGCCAAGATGGACTGGCGCGGTCAGAAGGAATGCTTATACTGGTCCGGTCCCGCCGGTTATTGCGGACCCTTGATAAGCCGATCCGCTCATTCTGAACAGCGCATTTTATTGGCGAATCCCGGCCTTCACCATTTACGGTTTGGCTCAGCCCGACCATTTCGATCGTGAACCGAGGATCATCATGCCGAAGCTCATGTACGCCCTGGAATGCCCGGAATGCAGCGCCGAGGTGGCGGTCGACCCGGAGGCCCGGGTCAGCGAGATCGTCGAATGCCCGGACTGCCGGATCGAACTCGAGATCGCCTCCATGGACCCGCCCAGCCTGACTCCGGCCCCCGAGGTCGAGCAGGACTGGGGCGAGTAGGCGGACGCTGACGATGACTGACGGACCACGCCTCGGCGTACTCGCCTCGCGGGTGCGGTACGAGGAGAAGCAGATCATGGCCGCGCTGGACCGGCGCGGCGCCGCGTGCACGCTCCTCGACCCCCGTTCGTTGTTCGTCGCCGGCACCTGGACCGGCCCGGACGTGGTCCTCAACCGCGAGGTGGGCCACTTCCGGGCCCTGTACGCGGCGAGCGCGCTGGAGTCGGCGGGGGCGGTGGTGCTCAACAGCGCCGCCGCCACCCACCTCAGCGGGGACAAGTGGCACACCTCCGCGGCCCTGGCCGCCATGGGACTGCCCACCCCGCGTACCGCGCTGGCGGCGGCGCCCGAGGCGGCGCTGGCCGCGCTGGAGGAGCTGGGGTACCCGGCGGTGGTGAAGCCGCTCGTCGGGTCCTGGGGGCGGCTGGTCACCCGGCTGCCCGACCGGGACACGGCCGAGGCGGTGCTGGAGCACGTGGCCGCGCTGCCCGGACCCCAGTCCCACGTGATCTACCTGCAGGAACTGATGTCCACCGCGGACCGCGACATCCGGGTCGTGGTCATCGACGGCCAGGCCCTCGGCGCCACATACCGGCGGGGCAGCCAATGGCGCACCAACGTTGCGCGCGGGGCGACGAGCGAACCGTGCGACCTCGCACCCGAGGTGGCGAAGCTGGCCGTGGCCGCCGCCGACGCGGTCGGCGCCGACATCGCGGGGGTCGACCTCATCGAGGACACCGACGGACGGCTGGTCGTCCTGGAGGTCAACGACCGGGTCGAGTTCCGCGGATTCCAGTCCGCCCACCCCGGCGTGGACGTCGCGGACGCCATGGCGGGACTGCTGATCAGGAGGGCCAGATCATGATCCGGGTCGCGGTCGTCGGTGCCGCCGGGTACATCGGCGGCGAACTGCTGCGCATCCTCATCGGACACCCCGGGGTGGAGGTGGCCGCGGCCACCTCCCGCCAGCTGCACGGGCGCCCGGTCGACGGGGTGCACCCCAACCTGCGGGGCCGGACCCGGCTCACGTTCTGCGCGCTGGACCGCCTCGACCACTACGACGCGATCTTCCTGGCCACCCCGCACCGGGAGACCATGACGCAGATGCCGGAGTTCCTGCGGATGGCCGGCACCGTGATCGACCTGTCCGCCGACTTCCGGCTGCGCCGCACCGAAACGTACGAGCAGTACTACGGGGTGCCGCACGCGGCGCCGCAGCTGTTGGAGACGTTCGTGCCCGGGGTGCCGGAGCTGCACCGGGACCGGCTGCGCGGGGCCGACCGGATCAGCGTGCACGGGTGCATGGCCAACGCCGGGATCCTCGCGCTGGTGCCGCTGGCCGAGGCCGGACTGATCACCGGCGAGATCACCGTGGACGCGCGGACCGGCTCGTCCGGGGCGGGTGCGCGGGCCGGGTCGGAGAACCTGCATGCCGAACGCAGCGGCGCCCTGCGCGTGTTCGCGCCCACCCGGCACCGGCACGAGGCGGAGATGGCGCAGGCCACCGGTCTGCCCGTACGCATGACCGCCACCGGTGTCGAGGCGGTGCGCGGGGTCCAGCTGGTGTGCCGGGCCGCGATCACCGACGCCGCCGACGAACGCACCATCCGCGCCGCCTACCGCGCCCGGTACGGCAAGGAGCCGTTCGTTCGCGTGGTGGCGCACCGGCGTGGCCTGCACCGCTTCCCCGACGCCAAGATCCTGTCCGGGTCGAACTTCTGCGACGTCGGCTTCGCCCTGGAGCCGGGCGCACCGCACGTGACCGTGATCTCGGCGCTGGACAACCTGGTCAAGGGCGGCGCCGGAAACGCCGTGCAATGCCTCAACATCCGCTTCGGCCTGCCGGAGACCACCGGCCTGGAGTTCCCCGGCCTGCACCCCAACTGACCCGGCCGCCCCGAACTGACCCGGCCGCCCTGGTACTGACCCGGCTGCCCCGAACTGACCCGGCCCGCCCTGAGCGAGCCGGCCTGCCCCACCGAGGAGGAGACCATGAGCAGTACCACCCTGCCGGGCGGGCCGGTCGGCCTGGCCCCGCCCTTCGACAACCCCGTGACCAGTACCGCCGCACTGCGGGCGGCGGCGCTGCAGATCCGGCGGCACATCGTCGACATGTGCGCCGGTCCCGAGGGCGGCCACCTCGGCGGCTCCATGTCCCTCGTGGAGATCCTGACCACCCTGTACCTGCGGGTGCTGCGGATCGATCCGGCGCGCCCCGCCCACCCCGACCGCGACATTCTGCTGCTGAGCAAGGGCCACGGCGGCATCGCCCTGTACGCGACGCTGTGCGAGGCCGGCTTCTACCCACCCGGGGTCCTCGCCGGGTACGGGCAGCGGGGCAGCCCGTTGATGGCGCACCCGCACCCCGAGATTCCCGGGGTGGAGATGCCCTCCGGCTCGCTCGGGCACGGCCTGGCCCTGGGCGTCGGATTCGCCCTCGGCGCCCGCCTGGACGGCAGCGACCGCCGCACCGTGGTCGTCATGGGCGACGGCGAGCTGCAGGAGGGCTCGGTGTGGGAGGCCGCCTCGGTCGCCGCCCACCACCGCCTCGGCAACCTGCTGGCGGTCGTCGACCGCAACGGCCTGCAGATCACCGGCCGCACCGAGACGGTCGACGCCCTGGAACCTCTGGCGGACCGGTGGCACGCCTTCGGCTGGCGGGTGCTGGAGGCCGACGGGCACGACGTCGCACAGCTGACGGCCGCGTTCGACACTGCACCGGCCGACCGGCCCACGGTCGTGCTCGCGCACACCGTCAAGGGCAAGGGCCTGCCGTTCATCGAGGGTCAGGCCCGCAGCCACTACGCTCGGCTGGGGGAGCGGCAGCAGCAGCGGGCCCACGCGGTGCTCCGGGCCGCGGAGCGGGGCCGGTCATGACCGCCCCGAGCTCCTCCGCGACGACCAGCCTGCCGCCCGCCCTGCCGCGACCGGAGTCCGGCGCGAAGCCGCGTTCGTCCCGCGAGGTGTACCGGGATCTGCTGGCCGAACTGCTGCCCGCCGACGAGCGTCTGGTGTGTCTGGACAGCGACACCGGCCTGTTCGACGGCGTCGATTTCGGCGCCGGGTCCGGGCGGTATCTCAACGTCGGCATCGCCGAGCACACCCTGATGGGAGCCGCCGCGGGCCTGGCCCGTACCGGTCGCATACCGGTGGTGAACACGATGGCCGCGTTCGCGGCGTCCCGGGCGATCGAGGCCGTGAAGATCGACATCGCGCTGAACAACCTGCCGGTGCGCATCATGGCCACCCACTCCGGGGTTTCCGCGGGGCATCTCGGTCCCACCCACCACGCGCTGGAGGACCTGGCCGTGCTGCGGGCCCTGCCGAACATGACCGTGGTCGTGCCCGCCGACGCCGCCTCCACCGAGGACCTGGTGCGTCAGGCCCTCGAGCAGCCCGGCCCGGTTTACGTACGGCTGGGCCGCAACGCCACCCCCGACCTGCCGCCCGGCCCGCCGGTGCGCCTCGGCGAGGCCCAGGTGCTGCGCTGGGGCACCGACGTCACGCTCGCCGCCTGCGGGCCGTACCCGGTGCATGCCGCGCTGGCCGCCGCCGACCTGCTGGACGCCGACGGGGTGGACGCGACCGTCCTGCATGTGCACACGGTCAAACCACTCGATGTCGAGACGCTGCTGGCCGTCGTGCCGCGCGGCGGCACGGTCGTCACGGTGGAGGAGCACTGGCGTGCCGGGGGCTTCGGCTCGGCGGTCGCCGAGACCCTCACCGAGCTGATACCGGTACGCGTGCAGCGGGTCGCCATGCCGGACGCGTTCGTGCCGGTCGCGGGCGACCAGAAGTACCTGCTGGAGCGGGCCGGGGTCGGCGCGCTCACGATCGCCGCCCGGGCCCGCGCGGCCCTGGCCCGTCCCCGGAGGGCAGCCCGATGACCGGTACCCAGCGAACCGCCGGCCCCGCTGTCGCGACCGTGAGCCCGGCCGCAGCGAGCCCTGCCGTGGTGAGCCCTGCCGTGGTGAGCCCGGCGGTGAAGGGCACGGCGATGGATGACGCGCTCGCGTACCGGGCCGCCGGGTGGTGGCGGCGCGAGACCGTACTCGATGATCTGCGCCGGGCCGTCGCCCGGCACCCCGGCAAGCCGGCGTTCGTGTGCTATCAGGACGGCGGTGTCGTCGAGCTGACGTACGCCGAGCTGGCCCGGCGGGTCGAGCTGATCGCCGGCAACCTGCGCCGCCTCGGTGCGCGCCGAGGCGACGTGGTCACCCTGCAACTGCCGAACTCGTGGCAGCTGGTCGCGGCGATCCTGGCGTGCGCCCGCATCGGCGCGGTGGCGGGCCCGGTCGTGCCGATCATGCGCCGCCGCGAGGTGGAGTTCATGACCCGGCTCACCGGCAGCCCCATCTACCTGGCCGCGGCGGACTTCGGCGGTTTCTCGTACGCGGACATGAGCGCCGGGGTGGCCGCCGCCGTGCCGACGCTGCGGCACCGGGTGCTGGTCGGCGGCGGGGCGGGTGCCCTGGATTTCGACGCCGAGCTGCTGGCTCCGGTGACCGCCACGCCGCGTACCGAGGAGGCGGGCCCGGACGATCCGGCCCAGGTCGTGTTCACCTCGGGCACCACGGGCGAGCCGAAGGGCGTGGTGCACAGCCACAACACCCTGTACTCGATGAACAAGGCCCAGGCCGACGTGCTCGGCCTGACCGGTGACGAGGTCACCGCGATGGGCTCGCCCACCACCCACCAGGCCGGTTACACCTGGAATCTGGTCATGCCGCTGCTGCTGGGCGCGACCGCGGTGCACGTGGACGCGTGGCACCCGCAGCGGATGCTGGCGATCCTGCGTGAGCGGCGGGTCACGTTCTTCATGGGTGCGCCCACCTTCCTGTCGGATCTCATCGAGGCGCAGCGCGCCGACCCGCAGGACCTGTCCGCCCTGCACTCGTTCGCCACCGGCAGCGCGCCGATCGCGCCGACCCTGGTGGAGCAGGCCGACGCCGTACTCGGCTGCCGGGTCTATGCCCTGTGGGGGATGAGCGAGAACGGCTGCGTGACCGTCACCCGGCCACACGACCCGCCGCTGCGGGCCGCGGAGAGCGACGGAACGGTGGTGCCCGGCATGCGGGTGCGCATCGTGGACGGCCGTACCGGCGGCCCGGTCGCGCCGGGGGAGTCCGGCCGCCTTCAGGTACGCGGCTCCGCGCAGTGCCTCGGCTACTACCGCCGCCCCGAGCTGTACGCGGCGTCGCTGAGCCCGGACGGCTGGTTCGACACCGGCGACCTGGCCCGCGACGACGGGCACGGCGGCATCCGGATCAGCGGCCGGGTCAAGGACATCATCGTGCGCGGCGCGGAGAACATCCCGGTGCTGGAAGTCGAGGCGGCCCTGCTGCGGCACGACGCGATCCGTGACGTGGCCGTGGTCGGGTACCCGGACGAGCGGCTGGGGGAGCGGGCGTGCGCGGTACTGGTGGTCCGGGACCGGCCCTTGGACGTGGCGGATCTGCGGGTCCACCTGGCGGGGCTCGGCATGGCCAAGCAGTACTGGCCGGAGCGGGTGGAGGTGGTCGACGCGCTGCCGCGTACCCCCTCCGGGAAGATCCAGAAGTTCGTCCTGCGGGACCGGCTGAGGGGGCTGTGATGGACGACGAGTTCACGCCGGAGCACCGGATCCTGGCCAAGCGGGTCCGCGCGTTCGCGGCCGAACGGGTGGACCCGTACCGCGCGGACGCGGACCGCAGCGGCGAGTACCGGCCCGGCATGCTGGCGGACCTGGCTGCCGAGGGGCTGTTCGCGCTGCGCATCCCGCGCGCGCACGGCGGGCAGGAGCTGGACGCGGTCAGTGCCGGCATCGTGCTGGAGGAACTGGCCGCCGCCGATCTGTCCGTGTGCTACCCGGTGCTCAACGCCGCACTGGTCGGCGGCGTGCTGGCGGCCAACGGCACGCCGGAGCAACTGGCCAGGTGGCTGCCGCCGATCGCGGCCGGGGAGTCGATCCTCACCCTGGCGCTGACCGAGCCGGGGCACGGCACGGACGCCGCCGCGATCGAGACGCGCGCCGTGCCCGGCACCGGTGGCGGCTGGGTGCTGACCGGCGAGAAGAGCTCCATCATGGTCACCGCGTACGCCACGCACAGCCTGGTCTTCGCTCGTACCGGGGAGGCGGGGCCGCGCGGCATCACCGCGTTCTTCGTGGACCTGCGCGATCCGCGGGTGAGCCGGGAACGGCACCGCGACCTGGGCTGCCGCTCCGGCGGCCGCGGCCGGATCGTCTTCGACGGACTCAGGGTCGGCGCGGACACCGTGGTGGGCCGGCCGGGGGCCGGTTTCGTCGAGGTGATGCGCGGCTTCGGGGTGTCCCGGGCGCTGATCGCGCTGATGGCGATCGCGGTGGGCCGGGCGGCGCTGGACTGCGCGGTCGCGCACGCCGCGCGGCGGGAGGCGTTCGGCAAGCGGCTCGGGCAGTTCCAGTCCGTGGCGTTTCCGCTGGTGGAGCACCACACGATGCTGCACGCGGCCCGGCTGGTGGCGTACCAGGCGCTGCGCCGCGCGGACGCCGGTCAGGACCCGCGGATCCCGGCCAACATGGCGAAGTGGTGGGCGCCGAAGGCGGCCATGGAGGCGGTCCACCAGGCCGTGCTGACGCTGGGACAGCTCGGCTGGTCGGAGGACGGCCCGGTGGCGCAGCGGCTGCGCGACGTGATCGGGTTGCAGCTGGCCGACGGTACGGCGGCGGCGACCAAGCTGGTCGTGGCCCGGGAACTGCTGGGCCGCGAGAACGCGCCGTAGCGGGGCTCAGGTGCGCTGCGGCGCGCCGTGCCGGTAGGTGTGCATCTTGGCGCGCGTGCCGCACACCGCCATCGAACACCAGCGGCTGGACCGGTTGCGGGAGCGGTCGTAGAACGCCCACTCGCAGCGGTGCTCGCTGCACGCTTTGAGCCGCTGCCAGGAGCCGTCGGTGACCGCGCCGATCACCCGGGCCAGGATCACCCCGAGCGCGCCGCGCACGTCGGACTGTGCCGGGCGCAGGGCCGGGGGCCCGTCGCCGGGGTCGAATCCGACCACCAGCGGGCAGCCCCGGGCCACGTGCTCCACGGTCCGCCGGGCGGCCGGGTCGGGCGGGGCGCCGTTGTTCTCCCGCAGCAGGGCGCGCAGGGCCTCGCGCAGGGTGACCGCGTCGCGCAGATCCAGCTCGTCCACCCCGGACGGTGGGGCGGCCAGGCCGTTGCGGTCGAGCCAGCGCGCGAATCCGGCGGTGGTGGCGAGCTCGTCGGGCCCGAACTCCACGTTGACGCTGTTGACGAACGACTGCACCAGGGCCAGCGGCCCGGGGGCCACCGCCCGGTCTCCGGGTTGCCGTTGCATGGTCGCCACCTTACTGACGAAATGCGGACACCGGTAGTGCCGCCGTGTGCCGACAACGCGTCGATCTCCGGTTATCACGCGAGAAGAACCGCTAATCGCGGGATCATTGTTCGGCCTGTGGTTACCAGCTTACCGTTGTTACCGGTAACGGCGGCGCCTGTGGCCGCACCACATTCGGCACGGGAGAGGATTGCGATGCGGTTCGAGGACATCTGGATCGCCGGAACCGGCGGTGCGCTCGGCGACCCGGTGCCGATCGAGCGGGCGGTCGCGGACGGCTCGTACCCCGCCGAGGCCGCCGCCAGCACCGGCATGATCACGTACGCCGCCGCCCGGCACGCCCCGCCGGAGCTGGCCGTCGCCGCGGGCCGCCAGGCCATCAAGGAGGCCGCCAACGCCGGCACCGTGGTCGGCCCGGACGCGTTGTACCTGCACAGCCACGGCTACTTCCAGGGGATCGACATGTGGCCCGCGGCGTGCTGGATCGCCCGGCGGCTGCTCGGCGCCCAGCTCAGCGGGATGCCACTGACCGTCTCCGCGGCCTCCAACGGCTCCCTGGCCGGCCTGGAACTGGCCGCCGGTCTGCTCACCGCCCGCCCCGACCTGCCCGCCGCCCTGCTCACCCTCGCGGACCGCTTCGCCCCACCGGTCGACCGGTTCCATCTGTCGCCCGGCATGGTGTTCGGCGACGGCGGTGCTGCCGCCGTGGTGTCGCGCTCCGGCGGGCCGCTCCGGCTGGTCTCGGTGGTGTCCGAAGCCGACACCGACCTGGAAGGGCTGTCGCGCGGCGACGAGCCGTTCGGCACGGTCCCGCACCAGCACACCGACACCCGCAAGCGCACCCGGGAGTTCCTGGCCCACGGCGAGCTGTCCCTGCGCGACGTCCGGGAACGCTCCGCGACCCGGACCCGCAGTGTGGTCGAACGGGCGCTGACCGAGGCCGGTCTGACGATCGAGCAGGTCGACTGGTACTGCCCGCCGTTCGTGGGCAAGGCGCTGATGGCGGACAGCTTCCTGCGCCCGCTGCCCGGGCGCCCCCGCAACCTGCTCACCGACCTCGGCCTCACCACCGGCCACCTCGGACCGGCGGACGGCGTCTACGCCCTGCACCACCTCATCACCACGGACCTGCTGCGGCCGGGTGCCACCGTGCTCCTCATCGGCACCGGCATGGGCTTCACCTTCTCCGCGGCCGTACTCGCGGCCGACGGTGGCTGACCCCCATGGGAAGGAACATCACAATGCGCCTGCTGGCTGACACCGTTCCGCGCTTCGCCGCGGTCGATCTGCTGCCCACCCCCGCCGAACTGCGCGACGAGATCCCGCTGCCGCTGCGGGCCGGCAACACCGTGCGCCGGGCCCGCGACGGCATCACCCGGGTGCTGCACGGTACGGACGACCGCCTGGTCGTCGTCGCCGGGCCGTGCTCGGTCCACGACCCCGCCGCCGCCCTCGCGTACGCGGACCGCCTGCTGGCCCTGGCCGCCCGTACGGCCGACGACCTGATCGTCGTCATGCGCGTGTACGTCGAGAAGCCGCGTACCCGGCTGGGGTGGAAGGGTCTGGTCAGCGACCCGGACCTGAACGGCTCGGACGACCTCGGCGGCGGCCTGCTGCTGTCCCGGCGCCTCATGGTGGAGATCGCCAGTGCGGGGCTGCCGGTGGCCTGCGAGTTCCTCGACCCGGTGCCGCACCGCTACCTGTCCGACGCGGTGTCCTGGGCCTCCATCGGCGCCCGCACGGTGCAGAGCCCGGTGCACCGGCAGTTCGCCAGTGGCCTGCACATGCCGGTCGGCATCAAGAACGCCACCACCGGCGGAGTGGCGGACGCGGTCGACGCCATCGTCACCGCGTCCCGCGGCCACGTCTTCCCCGGCATCACCGAGGACGGGCAGGCCGCCGTCGTGGCCACCACCGGCAATCCCGACTGCCACGTCGTGCTGCGCGGGGGCAGCGACGGCCCCAACCACGGATCCGCGCACGTCCGGCGGGCCCTCGGCCTGCTGGCCGCGGCGGGCCTGCCGCAGCGGGTGTTCATCGACGCCAGCCACGGCAACAGCGGCAAGGACCACCGTCGCCAGGGTGCGGTGGTCGCCGACATCGCCGGTCAGATCGCCGACGGCGAGACCGGCATCGGCGGGGTGATGCTGGAGAGCTTCCTCGTCCCCGGCCGCCAGGACCTCGTGCTCGGCGAGGCGCACCGGCTCGCCTTCGGACAGAGCGTCACGGACGCCTGCGTCGGATGGGGCGAGACCGTGCGCATGGTCGAGCAGCTCGCCCGCGCCGCCGCCGCCCGGCGGCCCGCCCACCGGTCCGCGCTCGCCGCGTAGGGCCGTACCCGCGAAAGGAGACCCTCCGATGGAGCCGACCCACACGTCCACGCTGCCGCTGGCCCGCCCCGGCGGCCCCCGCACCGGCGCGGTGCACCACCGGCCGCTCGAGGTTCCCGGCGCCGCGGTCTGGCGGCGCCGCGAGTACGCCGAGGCCGCGCTGGCCGTCCTCATCCACCGCTACACCGGCGAGACCGACCTGGTCGTCGCCGGTGACGGCGACATCGCCTGGCCGATCCGGGTCACCGGCGAGACGACCGCCTGCGGCCTGCTGGTGGCCATCGGATCCGCCCCGCTGGACGCCCACGACCCCCGGCCCGCCACGGGCGCCGTGCTCAGCGCCGTCCCCGGCGACGCGCCCCCGGCCCCGCTCACCGTCGTGGTCACCCGCGACGGCGGCGAGCTGCTGATCTCCGCCGACGAGTTCGACGACGACGCCGCCGACCAGTACGCCCGGCACCTGAGCCGCATCCTGCGCGCCCTCGCCACCGACCCGACCATCGCGGTACGCGACATCGCCCTGCTCACCGACGAGGAGCGGCACCGCATCCTGGTGGACTGGAACCAGACCGACGCGCCCGTGCCCCCGGCGTTCTTCCACGAGGTCATCGCGGAGATCGCGGCGCGTACCCCGGACGCGGTCGCGGTGACCTGGCCCGGCGGCAGCTTGACGTTCGGGGAGCTGGACCGTCGCGCCAACCGGCTCGCGCACCGGCTGTCCCGCCTCGGGGTGCGCCCGCACAGCCGGGTCGCCACCTGCTTCCCGCGCAGCGCGGAGAGCCTCGTGGCGCAGCTGGCCTGCTTCAAGCTCGCCGCCGCGGCGGTGCTGCTGGACCCGGACTTCCCGGTCGACCGGCTCCGGTACATGATCGAGGACGCGGAATCCGTGGCCGTGCTGACCATGGCCGCCCACGAGCCCAAGCTGTACGGCATCTGCCCGGTCGTCCCGCTGGACACATCGGACTGGCACACCGAGCCGGACGACCCGGTCAGCGAGCCGGTCACCGCGGACCACCTGATCCACGTCTGCTACACCTCCGGCTCCACCGGAAGGCCCAAGGCCGTGCTGGTCCGCCACGGCGCCGCGCGCAATCTGATCTACAGCATGCGTACGGTGCTCGGCATCACCGCCGAGTCGCGCGGCACCTGGCTGGCCGCCCCCGGGTACGGCATGGTCGAGGTGGAGTGCTTCTCCGTGCTGGCCGCGGGCGCGCCCGTACAGATCCCGGAACCGTCCGTGGTGACCTCGCCGGTGTGGCTGCGCGACTGGCTGGTCGCCGAGCGGATCACCCACACCCTGCTGATGAAGGCCATGGCCGAACGGCTGTGGGAGCTGGACTGGCCCGCCGACACCGCGCTGCGCAACATCCGGATCTGCGGCGAGCGGGTCCAGTCGTGGCCCTCCGGCCTGCCGTTCCACGTCTTCAACCTGTACGGCTCCGCCGAGGCGACCGTCGTGGCCACCTGCGACATCACCGAGCTGGGACGACAGCTGGGCCAGCGCGGCCGGGCGCGCGAGCTGCCGCCGATCGGCCGCCCGCTGCACAACGTCAAGACGTACGTGCTGGACGAGCGGCAGCAGCCGGTGCCGCCCGGGGTGGTGGGGGAGATCTGCGTGGCGGGCGACAGCCTGTCCGAGGGCTACCTCAACCAGCCTGAGGCCACCGCGCTCAAGTGGCTGCCCAACCCGATCGACCCGGCCCGGCACCCGATCCTGTACCGCACCGGCGACCTGGCCCGGTACTGGCCCGACGGCAACATCGAGATCGTCGGGCGGACGGACAACCAGGTGAAGGTGCGCGGCAACCGGGTGCACCTCGGGGAGATCGAGGTGGCCCTGGCCGCGCAGCCCGGCGTGCACCAGGCCGCGGTGCTGGCGAAGAAGGACGAGACCGGCGACACCCGGCTGGTCGCGTACCTGGAGCCGGAGTCCGGCGTGGCGCCGTCGGTGCGGCAGATCCGCTCGGCGCTGCGGGACCGGCTGCCGTCGTTCATGATCCCGGTGGCGTACGTGGTCGGCACGTTCCCGACCACCACCAACGGCAAGATCGACCGGAACGCGCTGCCGGAGCCACCGAAGTCGCGGCCCGACGTGGGCAGCGCGTACCAGGAGCCGCGCAACCCGATCGAGCAGCGCCTGCGGCAGCTCTGGACGACCACCCTCGACCTGGAGGGCATCGGGGTGCTGGACAACTTCTTCGAACTCGGCGGCGACTCCATCCGGGCCGCCGCGCTGACCGCGCAGATCCAGGAGTTCTTCCGGGTCGAAACCACGGTCGACGACCTGTTCGACGACCCCAGCATCGAGCGCATGGCGCTGGCGGTCGGTGCGGCCCTGCGCGCGTGAAATCGTCATGACCGAGTGTGAGGAATTCACATCGCAGTCGTGACGTCGTCTGTAGGGCGGGCGGCACCATTGGTCCTACGCTGACCTGGTATCGGCGGAAGGGCAGGCGCAGAAAGGAACCGGGAGGTCCGGTCCGCCCGCTCCACCACAGAATCGTCGGACCCGTTCATTCTCCGGCGTCCGGCATTCCATTCCAGCAATGCGCCGATGCCCCCCTGCGCGCCGAGACCGAGGCGTGCCGAGATCGGAAAAGAATTCCGACATCGAGGCGGAAGGAAAGGGAAATGAGTTCTCGAAACGGCGGTCGCCCGCCCCTCGCGCTGTTGTGCAGCGCGCAGTTCATGCTCACGCTCGACTTCGCGATCGTGAACGTCGCGCTGCCGGCGATGCACCGGGACCTGGGCTTCACCAGCGGCAGCCTGCCGTGGGTGATCGGCGCGTACGCGCTGTTCTTCGGCGGCTTCCTGCTGCTCGGTGGCCGGGCCGGTGACCTGTTCGGCCGCAAGCGGATGTTCGTGGCGGGCCTGGTCGTCTTCACGCTGGCGTCGCTGATCGGCGGTCTCGCCACCGTACCGATCGTGCTGATCCTCGCCCGTGCCCTGCAGGGCCTGTCCGCCGCGGCCGTGTCACCCGCGGTGCTGGCCCTGATCGCCGCCGGCTATCCCGAGCCGGGCGAACGGGCCAAGGCGATGGGTGTGTTCGGCGCGGTCGCGTCGGCCGGGTTCGCCGGTGGCGTGCTGGCCGGCGGCATCCTCACCGAGACGCTGGGCTGGCGTTCGGTCATGTACGTCAACGTCCCGGTCGGGATCCTGCTGGTCGTCGCCGCGCTGCGCAAGCTCGCCCCGGACCACCAGGGCCACCGGGTCCGCCGGGTGGACGTGCCCGGTGCGCTGCTGATCACCGGCGCGTTCTGCCTGTTCAGCTACGCGCTGACCGTCGCCGCCGACAAGGGCTGGGGTGCCGGATCGGTGATCTGGCCGATCGTGGCCGGCGTGGTGCTGCTCGGCGCGTTCCTGATCCTGGAGACCCGGGTCAAGGAACCGCTGGTGTCGCTCGGCATCTTCAAGATCCGCAGCGTCACGGGCGGCAATGCCGTGGCGTTCCTCTCCGGCGGGGTCATGTCGATCTCCACGTTCTGCCTGACCCTCTACATGCAGCAGATCCTGGGGTACTCGTCGATCAAGACCGGTCTGGCGTTCTTCCCGCAGGCGTTCGTGGTCGTGCTGGCCAGCCTTCCGGTGGCCAAGATGACCGTGAAGTACGGTCCCCGCCCGGTACTGGTCGGCGGTGCGGTGTTCCTGCTGGCCGGTTCCCTCTGGCTGACCCAGGCGTCGGGCCCGGACTCGTACCTGAGCCACGTGCTGCCCGGCGGTGTCCTGCTCGGTCTCGGCGTCACGGTCATGATGATCACCACGGCGTTCGCCGCGACCACCGGCGTGCCGCCGCAGCAGATGGGTCTGGCCTCCGGGCTGTACAACTCGCTGCGTCAGCTCGGCGTGGGCCTGCTGCTGTCCATCGCGGTCGCGATCGCGGGCCTCGGTGCCCTCGGCAGCGGGGTGGACAACTTCAAGACGGCGTTCAGCCTGTCCGCCGGGCTGTCGGTGGTCATCGCGGTCGTGTCGGCGCTGCTGGTCCCCGGCCGACGGTCGGCTCCGGCGGTGGCACCCACCTCGCCTGCCCCGGCCGGGGTGGCGTCCCGCGACCGGGTGGCGGTGAGCGACTGATCCCTTCACCCCACCACCCAGGAACGGCCCCGTCCCCCGGCGGGGCCGTTCCGCATGCGCGGCGACGGCACTGGCCGGGGCTGCGGCCGAGGCCGGTTGCGCTGTTTCTGCGACCTGCGTGCGCCTTGCCCTGAGGAGATGGTGCGGCATGCCGGGGTTCGCCAACCAGTGGCGAGCGGTCTTGTTGGTCGCCGGAGATACGTCCCGCGACTGGCGCGGCTGGTATGACACCGCGATCCCGCAGGCAGATGATCGATACGACGCGCACCTGGCCGAGCTGGAAACAAGGAGCTACGAATGACTATCAGCTGGGACGAAGCCAAGCGCCGCGCCGACGAGGCGCGCCGCGTCGCCGGACACCACATCCGCAGCGATGCCGAACGCGCTGCCGGGCAGCGTCGTCTTGACGATGAGATCCGGGCATTCCGCCTCGCCGAGGTGCGCCGAAAGCGGTCGCTGACCCAACGCGAGGTGGCCGACGCCATGGGCGTATCCGGCCCGCGCGTCTCCGACGTCGAACGCGGCAACCTCGACACCGTCTCGGTCGCTGTTCTTCGCGCCTGCGTCGAAGCCCTCGGTGGACGGCTCAAGGTCACCGCCGAGTTCGATGACTCCACCTACCTGGTCGCCTGAACGATAGGGCGCGACGAACAGCGGCTGACCATGCACTGACAAGTCTCAACGGGCTTCGCAAGGCGAGTACGCATCCTTATCGTGCGGGCGTTGTTCTCCCGTGGTTACCAACATAGCGTTTTAGTTGGTAACCACGGGAGGGGAATAATGGCGGAGATCATCGTCGCCGGAGGTGGCATCGGCGGACTGGCTGCGGCGCTGGCCGTCGCTGCGCGCCAGCACCGGGTCACCGTCCTGGAGCGACAGGACACGTTCGCCGAGTACGGCGCCGGTATTCAGCTGGCCCCCAACGCGTTCCACGCGCTGGACCGGCTCGGCGTGGGCGCCCGGGTGCGGGAACGGGCCGTGTTCATCGACGAGCTGCGGCTGATGGACGGCCCCACCGGCCGCCGGCTGGCCGGGATGCCGCTGACCGGCCGGTACCGCGCCCGCTTCGGCAACCCGTACGCGGTCGTCCACCGCGGCGACCTCTACCAGGCCCTGCTCGACGCCTGCCGGGCCGACGACCGGATCACGCTGCACCCCGGGTGCGCGGTCACGGGCTACCGCCAGGACCCCGACCGGGTCGCCGCGCTCACCGCGGCCGGTGAGCGGTTCACCGGCACCGCCCTCATCGGCGCCGACGGCATCCGCTCCGCGGTCCGTGCCCAGCTCGTCGGCGACGGCCGTCCCCGGGTGTCCGGGCACACCATCTACCGCGCCGTCATCCCGATGTGCCAGGTGCCGCGCGAACTGCGCTGGAACGCGGTCACCCTGTGGGCCGGTCCCCGGTGGCACTTCGTCCACTACCCGATCGGCGGCGGCGAGTTCCTGAATCTGGCCGCCACCCGGGACGACGGCGCGCGCGCCGAGGTCACCGGGCGCCCGGTGGCGCGGGCACACGTGCTGGGCGAGTTCCCCGGGCTCGGGCGCACCGCGCGCCGGCTGCTGGAGCTCGGCGACGGCTGGCGCAGCTGGGTGCTGTGCGACCGGGACCCGGTGGACCGCTGGGTCGACGGCCGGGTCGCCCTGCTCGGCGACGCCGCCCACCCCATGCTGCAGTACGCGGCCCAGGGCGCGTGCACCGCGCTGGAGGACGCCGTGGTGCTCGGCCGTTTCCTGGCCGTCGGTGCCCTGCCCCAGGGACTGGGCGCCTACGCCGCGCACCGGCGCGCCCGGACCGCGCGCATCCAGCTCCTGGCCCGCGAGATGGGTAACCGCCTGTACCACGTCAGCGGCGCCCAGGCCCGCGAGCGCGACCGGATGCTGGCCGCGCTGTCCACCGACGACATGTACGACGCCGCCGCGTGGCTGCACGGCCCGGACGCCCTCGACGCGGGCCTGCGCCGGCGCGGCGCGCATCTGGCCCTCGTTCCCACCAACGGAGATACGACGGTAACAAGCGTCGGGCAGTCGGCCGAGCCGCTGCGGGCGGCGGCATGAACGCCCTGCGCCGGCTGACGCGCCGAGTGCCGGTGACCACCGCCCGCCCGCGGCGCGGCAGGCAAGCGCCCACCCCCACGCACACAGACGGAAAGGAAGCCCGCAGATGACTACCCCGACGACGTGGCTGCACTACTTCGAGACCCGTGTCCCGCTGCCTGCCGAGCCCGTGGAGGTCGCCGCCCGGCTGGCCGCGTCCGAACTGTTCGCGTCGTACGTCGTGTACGAGAGCGGCGGCCGGTGGTCGTACGCGGGAGGCGCCCGCGCCGAGCTGATCCTGGACCGCACCGGCGCCCGGCTGCGCCACACCGGCCGCCCCGACCTCGTACGCCCCTGGTCCGACCGCCCACTGCGGCTGGTCTCCGACCTGCTGGACACGGTGGACATCCCCGCCTGGCGCGCCTACGGCTGGGCCGCGTTCGAGCTGTCGTACGCGAAGTCCGGCGACCTGGACCACGTCGGCGACGGCCCCCTGCTGCACCTCGTGATCCCGGAGGTCGAGGTGCGCCTGCACGACGGTCACGCCCAGGTGCGCGCCGCCGACCAGGTCACCCTCGCGGTGGTGCTGGACACGCTGGCCACCGCGCCCCCGGTGCCCGGCGCCGCACCGCAGCCGCTGGACGTCCGCAACCGTGGCGTGGGCGGCTACCGCGAGTCCGTGGCCCGGGCGGTCGACGAGATCAACCGGGGCGAGCTGCACAAGGTCATCCTGTCCCGGGTGGTCGAGGTGGACGACGACATCGACCTGGTCGCCACGTATCTGGCGGGGCGGCGGGGCAACAACCCGGCGCGTTCCTTCCTGCTGCGCCTGGGCGGCGAGGAGGCGGTCGGGTTCAGCCCCGAGATCGTCGTGAAGGTCAGCAAGGACGGCGAGGTGGTCAGCCAGCCCCTGGCCGGCACCCGCGCCCTGACCCCGGACCTGCTGGCCAACGAGACCCTGCGGGCGGACCTGTTCGGTTCCGCCAAGGAGGTGTACGAGCACGCCATCTCCGTCAAGGTCGGCACGGACGAGCTGGAGGAGGTCTGCGAGAACGGCAGCATCGGGGTGCCCGAGTTCATGGCGATCCGCGAGCGGGGCACGGTCCAGCACCTGGCCTCCCAGGTCGCCGGGCGGCTCGCCCCGGGCAAGCGGGCCTGGGACGCGTTCGGGGCGGTGTTCCCCGCGGTCACCGCGTCCGGGGTGCCGAAGAGCGCCGCGTACACCGCGATCCGCCGGCACGAGCCGGAGGGGCGCGGGCTCTACAGCGGGGCGGTGCTGACCGTCGACGCCGACGGGGAGATGGACGCGGCGCTGGTGCTGCGCAGCGCGTACCGCAAGGGGGGCCGGACGTGGCTGCGCGCGGGCGCGGGCATCGTCGGGCAGTCCACCCCGGAACGGGAGTTCGAGGAGACCTGCGAGAAGCTCGACAGCGTCGCGCGCTACCTCGTGCCCACCCGGCCTGGGACCGGCATCCGGCGGCTGCCGCCGAGCCTGGACGAGGCGGCCGTGTGATGCGCGTCGACGGCGTGTATCTCGCGGGCATCGGCAGCGAGCTGCCACCCCCGGTCGGCGTCGCGGAGGCCGTCCGGCGCGGCTGGTACGACGCGGAGCAGGCGCGCGGCTCCGGCCAGGCGGCCGTCCGGATCGCGGGCCACACCCCCGCCCCCGACCTCGCGGTGCGGGCCGCCGCGGTGGCGCTGCGGCGCAGCGGGCACGGCCCGGACGACATCGGCGCCGTGCTGCACAGCGGCACCTTCCACCAGGGACCGGACGGTTGGTCCGCCCCGCACTACGTGCTGCGGCACGCCGTGGACCGGCCAGTCACCGCGATCGAGGTACGGCAGGGCTGCCTCGGCATGATCGCGGCGCTGGAACTGGCCGCGTACCGGTTGGCCGCGGGCGGCGGGCACGACGCGGTGCTGCTCACCGCCGGGGACAACTTCGGCGCCCCGCTGGTGGACCGGTGGCGCGCGTCGCAGCTGTTCGTGCTCGCCGACGCGGGCGCCGCGGTGGTGGTCTCCCGGCGCGGCGGCTTCGCCCGGGTACGTTCCTTCGCCTCGGTCTCCGACCCGCACATGGAGGAACTGCACCGCGGCGGGGAGCCGCTGTTCCCGCCCGGCGCCACCGTGGGGCGGACCCTCGACTTCGAGCGGCGGACCGCGTACTGGCGGCAGAGGTGGGCCAGCGGTGCCGCACCGCCCATGGGCAACTTCGGCGACTGCGTGGCCGACGCCGCCGACCGGGCGCTCGCCGACGCGGGCCTGCCGTGGGACAAGGTGGCCCGGGTCTGCCACGTCGGGTACGCCCGCGGCCCCCTCCAGGCCATGCTGCTGGACCCGCTCGGCATCGACGCCGCGCTCGGGGTGTGGGACCTGACCCGCCACATCGGGCACGCCGGTGCCGCCGACCCGTTCCTCGCCCTGGAACGGCTCTGGCTCGACGGCGCCGTGGTGCCCGGCGACCACCTGCTGCTCATCGGCGCCACCCCCGGCATGGAGGCCGGGTGCGCGGTCGTCGAGATCACCGCTGCCTGGCAGCCCGAAGGAGGGCCGGAGAATGCTTGACGGATGCACCCCGTGGCCCGCGGACACCGCCGCCCGGTACCGCCGGAACGGGTGGTGGCGCGGGGAAACGCTCGGTGACCTGCTCCGGGCCTGGTCCACGACGTACGCGGACCGCACCGCCCTGGTCGCGGGCCCGGACCGGATCACCTACCGGGAACTGGACGCCCGGGTGGACCGGATGGCGGCGGGCTTCGCCCGGCACGGCATCCGGGCCGGGGACCGGGTCGTGCTGCAACTGCCCAATGTCGGAGAGTTCGTGGTGGTCGCGTTCGCGCTGTTCCGGGTGGGCGCGGTGCCGGTGTTCTCGCTGGCGTCGCACCGGGCCAGCGAGATCCGCCACCTCGCGGAGCTGTCCGGCGCGGTCGGCTACGTCCTGCCCCGTGAGCACCGCGGCTTCGACCACCTCGGACTGGCCCGGCGGATGCTGGCCGAGGTGCCCGGCCTGCGGCGGGCGTTCGTGCTGGGCGGGGGCAGCGGCGACGGCGACGACCGGTTCGTTTCGCTGGCCGACGTCGACGCGGACCCGAAACCCGGATACCCGGCGGTCGCCTCGGATGTCGCGTTCTTCCTGCTGTCCGGGGGCACCACGGCCCTGCCGAAGCTGATCCCGCGGACCCACGACGACTACGCGTACCAGGTCCGGACCGTCGCCGAGCTGTGCGGGGTGAGCGCGGACGACGTGTATCTGGCCGCGCTGCCGGTGGAGTTCAACTTCACCTGGGGCTGCCCCGGGGTGATCGGCACCCTGTCCCGCGGTGGCACGGTCGTGCTGGCCGAGGACCCGAGCCCGGACCGCTGCTTCGATCTGATCGCCGCCGAACGGGTCACCGTCACCTCGGTGGTGCCCACGGTCGCCCAGCTGTGGCTGGAGGCCGCCGAATGGGGCGGGGCCGACCTGTCCAGCCTGCGGCTGGTGCAGATCGGCGGGGCGAAGCTGCCACCCGAGCTGGCCGCCCGGATCGAACCGGTCCTGGGCTGCCGGCTGCAGCAGGTGTTCGGGATGGCCGAAGGGCTGCTGTCGATGACCCGCGACGGCGACGACGCGCACACCGTCGTGCACACCCAGGGCCGCCCGGTCTCGGCGGGCGACGAGGTGCGCATCGTCGGCGAACGCGACGAGGATCTGCCGCCCGGGCAGGTCGGTGAGCTGCTCACCCGGGGGCCGTACACGCTGCGCGGGTACTACCGGGCCGCCGAGCACAACCGGCGGGCGTTCACCGCGGACGGCTTCTACCGCACCGGCGACCTGGCCCAGCGCACCCCGGACGGCAACCTCGTCATCGAGGGCCGCCTCAAGGACGTGGTGATCCGCGGCGGCGACAAGATCTCCGCCGGGGAGGTGGAGGGTCACCTGCTGACCCATCCGCTGGTCAGCCGGGCCGCGGTGGTCCCTGTCCCGGACGAGTACCTGGGCGAGCGCACGTACGCGTTCCTCGTCTGCCCGGCGCAGCGCCCCACGCTGCCCGACCTCAAACAGGCCCTGCACGAGCGCGGGCTCGCCGAGTACAAGCTGCCGGACCGGGTGGAGTTCGTGGCGGCGTTCCCGCTCACCCCGCTCGGCAAGGTCGACAAGAAGGTCCTGGCGGCGGCAGCAGCCGACCGCGCCGCCCCCCGCGACTGGGCCCCCGCCACCTGAGAAGGGACATCGACATGACCACACCCCTCGGCGCCCCGCCGGCCGCGGACGAGCTCCGCCGTACCGTCGCGGGCATTCTCGGCGTCGACCCGGAGCAGATCCCGGGCGACGCGAACCTCGTCTACCTCGGACTGGGCTCGCTGGAGGTGATGCGGCTGGCCACCGGCTGGCGCCGCGCCGGGCTGGCCGTACCGTTCGCGGATCTGGCCGCCGACCCCAGCCTCGACGCGTGGGCCGCGCGCCTGGCCGAAGCGTGGGCCGCCCAGCGCGGCCCGGACGCCCGTGGTGGTGCCGGATGAGCCTCCTGCTGATCCGCGGCGGGTACCTGTACCCGGCCGACGCCGCCGCCTCGGTGATCCCGGACGGCGCGGTGCTGGCCCGGGACGGCCGGATCGTCGCCGCCGGGCCGACCGCCGAGGTGGCCGCGCTCCTCCCGCCCGGGCAGCGGGTGCACACCGTCGACGCGTCCGGGGCGATGATCCTGCCCGGCTTCGTCAACCCGCACTGGCACGACCTGTTCGCGTTGCGGTTCCCGTTCAAGGGGGCGCTGCGCCCGGCCGCCGACCGCGGCGATGTGGCCGCGTTCATGGCGCTGGGCGGGGACATGCCGCAGATCTCGATGATGTTCGACTCGTTCACCGACCAGATCGACCGGCTCACCCCCGGCGAGGCGGTGGCGATCGCCCGGTACTCGATGTGGACGCAACTGCGCTCCGGGGTCACCACGCTCGGCGACGTCGGCTCGTACAACCGGCCCGAGGCGCTGGTCGCGGCGGCCCGCGAGCTCGGGATGCGGGCGGTGGTCAGCACCTGGGCGGCGGACGCGGTGTGCGCGCCCGGACAGTCACGGTTCCGCCGTACCCGGGACACCGACGCGGTCCTGCAGCGCATCGAGGCGCTGCTGTCCGCGACCGCGACCGACCCGGACGGCCTGGTCCGGGCCCGGCCCTCGGCGGTCTACTGCACCAACATGACCGACGAGCTGGGCGCGGGCCTGCGCGACCTGATGGATGGGTACGGGGTGCCGTTCGCCACCCACGTCGCGGCGCTGCGCAACGAGGCCGAGGCGATGCGCACGTACTACGGCGCCACCGGCATCCGCCGCTTCGCGGACCTGGGCCTGCTGTCGCCACGCTTCATGGCGGTGCACTGCGGGTTCGCCGACGCCGACGAGCGCAAGCTGCTCATCGACGCGGGGGCGCACATCAACCACTCTCCGGCCAAGTACGGCCCCGTGGGGGAGTCCACCCTCACCGAGACCCGGGTCATCCCGGAACTGCGCCGCGCCGGGCTCGACGTGTCCCTGTCCACCGACGGGGCCGCCCTGCCGGTGGGCGGGATGGCCGAGGCCATGCGGGTCACCTGGCAGTCCTACACCGAGATGTACGCCGATCCGACCGAGGTGCTGCCGACGGACGCGCTGGCGATGGCTACCAGCGTCGCGGCCCGCGGCCTCGACTGGGCCGACCAGGTCGGCAGCCTGGAGCCCGGCAAACGCGCCGACGTGGTGCTGGTGCGCGCCGACGACTGGCGCTACCTGCTCAACCCCCGGCCCCTGGAGGGCTTCCTCACCCTGGGCGGGTCCGCGGACGTGGACACCGTCGTGGTGGGTGGCGAGGTGCTGGTCGCCGGTGGCCGCGCCACCCGGCTCGACGAGGCCGCCCTGCAGGCCGACTACCTGCGGGCGGTTGGCGCGTTCTCGGTCCGCTGCCTCGGCGTGGACCCGGACGCGGTGGCCGCCCGGCTCCGCAACCACGACCCCCGGGGAGGCTGAGATGGGCACACGAGTCGCCCTCGTCACGGGCGCGGCAGGCGGCATCGGGGACGCGGTCGTGCGGGCGCTGGCCCGCGAGGGCACCCCGGTGGCCGCGGTCGACGCCCGCGCCGACCTGCTCGACCTGCTCGTGAAGGATCTGGTCGCGGACGGCCACCAGGTCCGCGGGTACGCCGTGGACGTGCGCTCCACCAGCGAGGTCGACCGCGCGGTGGAACGGGTGGAGCAGACCCTCGGCCCGATCCACTACCTGGTCAACGCGGCCGGGGTGCTGCGGGCCGGTCCCGCCGCCTCGTTCACCGACGACGACTGGGACCTCACGTTCGCGGTCAACACCACCGGGGTGTTCCACGTCAGCCGCGCGGTGTCGGCCCGGATGATCCCCCGCCGCGCCGGTGCCATCGTCACCGTGGCCAGCAACTCCGCCCGCACCCCCCGCTGGCACATGGCGGCGTACGCCGCCTCGAAGGCCGCCGCCACCGCGTTCACCAAGAATCTGGGCCTGGAGCTGGCCCAGTACGGCATCCGGTGCAACGTGGTCGCCCCGGGCTCCACGGACACCCCGATGCTGACCTCGCTGTGGAACGGCGACGACGCCCGGCGCGCCTCCATCGAGGGCAGTCCGGACACCTTCCGGGTCGGCATCCCGCTGCGGCGCCTGGCCAACCCGGACGACGTCGCGGACGCGGTGCTGTTCCTGCTGTCCGACCGCGCCCGGCACATCACCCTGCACGACCTGACCGTGGACGGAGGCGCCGCGCTCGGCACCTGACGTCCCACCCGAACCGACGGAGGCACCGATGGCCATTCCGGCGATCGCACCGTACGCCATGCCGACCGAGGCGGAACTGCCCGCGAACGTCGCCCCGTGGAGGATCGACGCGCGCCGCGCCGTGCTGCTCGTTCACGACATGCAGAACTACTTTCTGCGGCCGTTCCCGCCGCGCGAGGCGCCGCTTGTCGATCTGGTGCACCACATCGCCCTGCTGCGGGAACGCTTCGCCGCGGCGGGAGCACCGGTCGCGTACACCGCACAGCCCGGGGGGATGAGTGAGGCGCAGCGCGGGCTGCTGAGGGACTTCTGGGGCCCCGGGATGACCACCGACCCGGAACACCGGTCGATCCTGGCCGGACTCGACCCGGGCGCCGCCGACGTGGTGCTGACCAAGTGGCGCCCGAGCGCCTTCTGCCGTACGGATCTGCTGTCGCTGCTGCACGAGCGCGGCCGCGACCAGCTGGTCATCTGCGGGGTGTACGCGCATGTCGGGGTGCTGATGACCGCGCACGAGGGCTTCTCCCACGACATCGAGACGTTCGTGGTCGGGGACGCGGTGGCCGACTTCACCGCCGAGGACCACCGGATGGCCCTGCGGTACGCCTCCGCGCGATGTGCGGTGACCGTGTCCACGGCCACCGTGCTGTCCATGCTGGACGGAGGGTCGCGATGACACCCGACCTGCTCGACCGCGTGCTGGGTCCGGATGCGCCCCCGTTCGCGCTGCTGCACCGCCCCGGCGCCACGGGCGACGACCGGATCGACGTGCTCGTCGGTGACGTCACCGAGCCCGCCCGCATCGCCGACATCCCGCTGCCCCCGCCCGGCGGGCGGGACCGGCACGAGGTGCTGGCGGTGCTGCCGTACCGGCAGATCACCGAGCGCGGTTTCGCCTGTCCGGACGACGGCACACCACTGCTGGCGCTGCGCGTCACCGGGCAGGACACCGTCACCGTGGCCGAGGCCCTGGACCGGCTGCCCCGCCAGCCGATCCACCTCGACGGGGGCCGTTTCGACGCCGACGACGATCAGTACGCCGCCACGGTCCGCCGGGTGATCGCGGAGGAGATCGGCCAGGGCACGGGCGCGAACTTCGTCATCAAGCGCACGTTCACCGCGACCGTACGCGGCTGGTCCGCACGTACCGCCCTGGCGGTGTACCGGCGGCTGCTGGGCCGCGATCCGGGCGCACATTGGACGTTCCTCGTGCACACCGGCGACCGCACCCTGGTCGGCGCGTCGCCGGAGCGGCACATCAGCCTGGCGGGCGGGACCGCGGTGATGAACCCGATCAGCGGCACGTACCGGTATCCGGCGAGCGGCCCGCGGCTGTTGGGCCTGCTGTCGTTCCTGGCCGACGCCAAGGAGGCCAACGAGCTCTACATGGTGCTGGACGAGGAGCTGAAGATGATGGGGCGGGTGTGCGAGCTGGGCGGGCGCGCGATCGGCCCGTACCTCAAGCCGATGGCCCGGGTGGCGCACACGGAATACCTCATCGAGGGGCACACCCGGATGGACGTGCGTGACGTGCTGCGCGCCACCATGTTCGCCCCGACGGTCACGGGCGGGCCGGTGGAGAGCGCGTGCCGGGTGATCAGCAGGTTCGAGCCGGAGGGCCGCGGCTACTACGCCGGGGTGATCGCCCTGATCGGCCGGGACCCGGCGGGGCAGCGGGCGCTGGACTCGGCGATCGCGATCCGGACCGCGGACATCGACGCCGCCGGACGGCTTCGGCTGTCGGTCGGGGCCACCCTGGTCCGCGATTCCGACCCGGCGGCGGAGGCGGCCGAGACCCGGGCCAAGGCGGCCGGGCTGCTCGACGCCCTGCGCGCCGACCCGCCGCAGGCACTGGTGCCGCAGGCCCGCCCGCCGACGGCGCCGGAACGTGCGTCGCTGCCGATCGCCGGGCTCGGGCGGCATCCCGCCGTGCGGCGGGCCCTGGCCCGGAGAAACACGCCGCTGGGCGGGTTCTGGTTCGACCCGCCGGGCGGGCGCCGTCGCGACCTGCCCGTCCTGCGCGGGCGGCGCCTGCTGGTGATCGACGCGGAGGACAACTTCACCCTGATGGCCCGGCACCTGATCGGCTCGCTGGGGTGCGAGGTGCACGTACGCCGGTTCGACGAACGCTACGACCTGCAGGCGTACGACCTGGTGATCGTGGGCCCCGGCCCGGGTGATCCGACCGACCCCACCGATGGGAAGATCGCGCACCTGCGGACGGAGGTCCGCTGCCTGCTGGAACTGGGCGTCCCGTTCCTGGCGGTGTGCCTGGGCCATCAGGTGCTCAGCACCGTGCTGGGCCTGCCGATCGCCCGCAATCCTCGCCCGAATCAGGGGGTGCAGCGCGAGATCGACGTGTTCGGCCGTACGGAGCTGGTGGGCTTCTACAACACGTTCGCGGCCCGCTCGGGTGCCGACGTGATTCCCAGCGTGATCCGGCCCGGGTCGGTCACGGTGTTCCGCGATCCGGGCAGCGGGGAGGTGCACGCGCTGCGCGGGCCGGGGTTCGCGGGAGTGCAGTTCCATCCGGTGTCGGTGCTCACCCGTTCCGGGGTGGAGATCCTCGGTGAGGTGCTCGGGGATCTGCTGGCCGACCGCGCGGGTTCGGCCGCGGCCTGACGAGCGCCACCGTCCACTCAGCACGAAAAAGAATGTCCGGCAACCCGCATAAGCGACCGTTATTGCGTGCCCATTGCTCCGGTGCGCCGGACGCGAATACCGTCGACACAGGAAATTCAATGTCAGCAGAGAGGGGGCCGGCGTGAAGTTCGGGTCTTTTCCCGCCTATATCGGCGGCCGGGATGTCGCCGGCGACGATCCGCAATTCGTGTACACGGTCGCGGCCCGGCCGATCATCGAGGACACCTTCGCGCAGCTGCGCCGCAAGCAGGACCTCGACCGTGGGGTCGCCGATCCCGCCGCGGCCGGCGACGGCGTCGTCGGGGCCTGTGTGGTCGCCGATGCGGCCATGGTGCACCGCGCTCTGGAGTCGGCCGCGGCCGCCGCACCGCAGTGGCGGTCGGTGCCGGTGGCCGACCGGCTGGAGGTGGGACGCCGCATCGCCAAGCGGATCGGCGAACACCGCGACCCGCTGGTGGAGATCCTCGTGGCCGAGGGCACCCCGCGCTCGATGGCCGAGCCGATGATCGGTGGCCTGCCGTACACCAGCTGGAGTCCGGAAACGCTGGAGTGGTGCGCCGAGCAGCTGGAGGTCCGCCGCTGGGACGGGGAGCGGGAGATGATCCTGCGCCGGGTGCCGGACGGGGTGGTGTGCGTCAACCCGCCCCAGAACGCGGCCACGGTCAACGCCCTCAACGCCCTCACCGCGTTGATCTCCGGCAACACCGTGGTGGTGCGGGCCCCGCGCGGGGTCGGGCTCAGCTGCATGTACGCGATGCGCGAGATCGTCGCCCCGGTGCTGGCGGAGATGGGTGCCCCGCCCGGCACCCTGAACGCCTTCTGCGGCCCCCCGATGCTCGAGGACTGGCTGGCCAGTCCGCACGTCGACGACGTGTTGTACTACGGCGGCAGCAAGAAGGGACTGGAATTCGAACGGGCCGCCGTGACGGCCGGGAAGAAGCCCATTCTCGAACTCGCCGGAAACGATTGCTGCGTGGTGTGGCGGGACGCGGATCTGGACGCGGCCGTGCAGAGCGTCACGCAGTTCTTCATGAATTCCGGGCAGATCTGCAACGTGCCCAACCAGGTGATCGCGCATCCCGCGATCGCGGACGAACTGCTGGCCCGCCTGGTGGCGGCGACGCGGCGGATCCGGCCCGGCTACCCGGACGAGCCCGGCGTGGTGCTCACCCCGGTGCTGGGGGTCGACTGGTTCTACGGCTGCCTCAACGAGGCGCTGGCCAAGGGCGCGACCCTGGTGCACGGCGGCCGGCGGCTCGAAGTGGACGGCACACCGTCGGGCACGGGCTTCTTCGTGGAGCCGACCATCGTGCGCCTGGACGGGCTGGCCGGGGCGCGGTCGCTGTCCGTGGTCCGCGACGAGACGTTCTTCCCGCTGCTGCCGATCATCGTCCCGGCCGCCCGCGACGACACCGCGCTGTGCAACGAGGTGCTGGAGTTCGTCAACTCCAACGCCTACGGCCTGCGCAACTCGGTCTGGACGACCGGGGCGCAGACCATCGAGGCGTTCCTGCGCGGGGTGACCAACGGCGGCACGCTGAAGATCAACGACTCGCACAGCGGCTTCCTGCCGTTCCTGCCCAACCAGGGCGGTCCCGGCCTGACCGGCGGGGTGTTCGGCGAGGCCAGCCATCCCATGTTGCGCACGACCCGGCTGCAGGCGGTCAGCGTTCTGCGCCCCGAGGGAGTCACGCCATGACCACCCGCACCCTGACCCTCACCCTGGCCCTTCCCGCCGCCCGGGTCGCCGACTGGCTCGCCGACGACACCGCCTTCCCCGGGTACGCCGAGGACATCGTCGCGGTGTCCGACGCGGGGGACGGGCGCCGCGCGTGGGTGCTGGCGTTCCGCGGACGGGTGGCCCGGTGGGTGCAGCACTCGCGTCGCTCCGGCGGCGACGGCACGCCGTACCGCATCGAATTCGAGCAGGTCACCGGCGACTTCCAGGAGCTGCGCGGCGCGTGGACCGTCACCGCGCGGCCCGACGGCAGCCAGGTGAGCTACGAGGTCGGCTACCGCACCAGCGTGCCGCACCTGGCCGGGGCCATCGACTCCGCCGTCGGGCGGGTGCTGGTGCGCAGCGCCCACGACGTCGTCTGCGCGCTGGGCCCGGCGGAGGTCACCGGCGGGGCCCACGTCCTGCGGGATCTCGTCTCCTGATCCGTTACCGGCCGCTCCCCGACGGCACCCGATGGCGGACGCAACCCATCACACGGAGGACAGCAACCATGGAGAACGTCTGCATCATCGGTGCCGGTGCGTCCGGCATCACCGCCTGCCAGGCGCTGCACGAACGCGGCATCGGATTCGACTGCTTCGAGGCCGGCTCCGAGATCGGCGGCAACTGGCGGTACGGCAACGACAACGGCATGTCGTCGTCCTACCAGTCACTGCACATCAACACGTCCAAGAGCCTTTCGGAGTACCGCGCCTTCCCGATGCCGGCGGACTATCCGCCGTTCCCGAACCACGTCCAGATGGCCCGGTACTTCGACGACTTCGTGGACCATTTCGGGTTCCGCGACTCGATCGTCTTCCGTACCGAGGTGGTCCGGGTGCGGCGGGCCGAGGGCGGCGGCTGGACGGTGACCGCCCGGCACCGCGACACCGGTGAGGAGACCACCCGGCGGTACCGGGCGGTGCTGGTCGCCAACGGCCACCACTGGGATCCCCGGTGGCCGGAGCCGGGGTTCCCGGGCGCCGACACGTTCACCGGCACGCAGACCCACTCGCACTACTACAAGGTCCCGGACGCGTACGCGGGCAAGCGGGTCGTGGTGCTGGGTTTCGGCAACTCGGCGTCGGACATCGCCGTGGAGACCAGCAAGGTCTCGGCGCACACCACCATGTCGATCCGCAGCGGCGGGTACGTGTTCCCGAAGTTCATGTTCGGCAAGGCCGGCGACGACATGATCAACCCGTTCATCACCCGCTTCATGCCGCGTGAGACGCAGCGGTGGGTCATGGCGGCGCTGCTGCGCCTGACGATCGGCAAGGTCACCGACTACGGGCTGCCCGCGCCCCAGCACAAGCTGTTCAACTCCCATCCCACGGTGTCGGAGACCCTGCTGGCCGCATTCGGCCACGGCGACATCACCGCGAAGCCGACCATCAGCCACTTCGACCGCGACACGGTCCACTATGTCGACGGCACCAGCGAGGTCGCCGACGCGATCATCTACTGCACCGGATACAAAATCAGCTTCCCGTTCCTGGACGACAGTGTCATCGCCCCGACGGACAACGAGGTCGCCCTGTTCCACCGGGTGGTCGACCCGGAACACGAGGGTCTGTACTTCATCGGGCTGTTCCAGCCGCTGGGCGCCACCACGGTGCTGGCCGAGGCGCAGGCGAAGTGGGTCGCCGACCTGCTGGCGGGCACGGCCGCGCTGCCGTCGGTCGCCGACATGCGCGTGGAGATCACCCGCTATCGGCGGGCGCTGGCGAAACGGTACGTGGCGTCCAAGCGGCACACCATCCAGGTCGACCACTATCCGTACCTGGCGGAGCTGGCCAAGGAGCGCCGCGTCGGCGCCCGGCGCGCCCGCAAGGCGGCCCGGCGGCGCCCGGTGCCCGCCCTGCCCGCGAGCTACCGCCCGCCGGAGGTCTCGCTGCACATCGACGCCGACCCGATGACGGTGTGGCGGCTGATCAGCGACGTCCGGCAGATGGGCCGGTGGAGCCCGGAGTGCCGCCGCTGCATCCCGGTGGGTGGCCGGCGGGGCGTGGGCGGCAGGTTCGTCGGCTTCAACCGGCGGGGCAAGGTCGTGTGGGTCACCATGAACCGCGTCGAGCAGGCCGAGGCGGGCCGCTCCTTCGCGTTCCGCACCACCACCAACGGGGTCCGCTGGGGCTACCGGCTCGAACCGCGCGACGGCGGCACCCTGATCACGGAGTGGTGGGACGTGTCCGGGCAGAGCCCCGCCCAGCGGGCCCGGACGGCCTCGTTCGCGGAGATGCTGCTCAACGGGTACGCGGGCCACAACGACGAGCTGCTGCAGGGCATGCACACGACGCTGGCCCGGCTGAAGTCCGTGGCGGAACGGATCACCGGCCCGCGCCCGGCGGTGAACGGCATCCCGGCTGCGGATCCCGGTCCGGTCGCGGTGCAGCGCGAGGTGGCCACGGAGCGCGACGCGGCCACCCTTGCCGGATGAGGCCGCGGCGGGTCCGCGCCGGAGACCCCCGGCGCGGCTGTTGCCGCAGGCGCCGCAACCGTCGCGGGCCCGCCGCCGATATCCCCAACGGGTAACTTCGAGTACGCGCACGGCGCGGCCGGCAACCACAGAGGGAATCTCATGAGCGATGAGAGTCTGACCTTCGCCTCGGCGGACGACTTCGCGGCCTGGATGGAGGCGCATCACGACTCCGCGGACGAGGTGTGGGTGGCGCTGCCGAAGAAGGGCACGCCGGTGCCGTCGGTCACCCGGGCCGAGGCGCTGGACGTGGCCCTGTGCTACGGCTGGATCGACGGGAAGGCGTTCAGCGGCAACGTCCCGGAGGGCTGGTGGGCGCAGCGGTTCTCGCCCCGGCGCAAGCGCAGCCCGTGGTCCAAAATCAACTGTGCGAAGGTGGAGCAGCTGATCGCCGAGGGCCGGATGCGCCCGGCCGGACTGGCCCAGATCGAGGCGGCCAAGGCGGACGGCCGGTGGGAGAAGGCGTACGCCCCGCCGAGCACCGCCACGGTCCCGGCGGACCTGCGGGCCGCCCTGGACGCCGCGCCCGCCGCGGCGGCGGCGTTCGACAAGCTCAGCCGCAGCAACAGCTACCTGATCGTGGTCGAGGTCGAACGCGCGGTGAAGCCCGAGACCCGGGCCCGCCGGATCGCCACGTACGTGGCACGGCTGGCGGCGGGCGAGCCGCCGCACGGGCCGCGCCGCAGCCCGTGACGGGCCGGGTCAGCGGGCTGCCGACGGCCTGGGTCAGTGCGCTGTCGCGACGTCGAGATAGTGCTGGTTGTACATCACCCCGAGGATGTTGCCGAACGGGTCGATGACCGACGCGGTGACGAATCCGGGCCCGCGTTCCACCGGCTTCTCGTGCACCGTGGCGCCCATCGACAGCAGCTTGTCGAACGTGGCCTCGACGTCGTCGACGTGCCAGTAGAGCACCGCCCCACCGGCCTGGTCGGACTTGCCGTGGGCGGCGTACCGGCGGTCCACGATCCCGAGTTCCTGCTGGAAGTCGCCGATCCGGAACTCGACGTACGCGGGCGGGCCCTGCTCCGGGCGGACGAAGTACGGCTCGAAGCCGAGCAGTTCCGCGTACCACTTGCCGGCGGCTGCGACGTCGTCGGCATAGAAGCTGACCGTGCTGAGTCCTCGCAACATGGCTGGATCCCCTTCTCCGGTGCGGTCGGGTGAGCACCCGCCACGACAACGACGCCAACCCGGGCCGGTCACGCCCGCGGTTGACCGCCGGCACGGCGCAGGTGACGGACCCGTGCTGGGCCGTCGCCGTGGGGGCGAGCCCGCACCGCGCCGGCATCTACCGGTTCCCGGCCATCGTAAGCGTTGTGCGGGTACAAGTCATCTGTGAGGATTCGTGATGATTGCCGGTGGAGTGTCGCTCGTGCCCGGCTGTCAGATTCTCGCCGGGGCGTCCGGTTGCCTATACGGAGTACAGTAATAGACCTTCGCTGATGTATCCGGAGGGTGTGATGACGCAGCAGCTCACCGAGGACTTCGCCGACCCGGCTTTCCAAGCCAACCCCCACCCCGTGTACGCGCACTGGCGCCGCACGGGCCCGGTGCGGCAGGTGCGGCTACCCAACGACATGGACGCCTGGATGATCACGCGGTACGAGGACGCCCGGAAGGCGCTGGCCGACCCGCGACTGTCCAAGGCGATCCCGTTCGACGCTGTCAACGCGACCGCCACCACCCCGTCGATCTCGGCGGCCATCTCCCGTCACATGCTGTCCTCGGATCCGCCCGTCCACACCCGACTTCGCCGCCTGGTGTCCGCCGCCTTCACCGCTCGGCGGATCGAGGCGTTGCGTCCCCGGATCGAGGAGATCACCGACGGCCTGCTCGACGACATGCGCGGGCGGGAGACCGCCGACCTGATCGACGACTTCGCCTTCCCGCTGCCGATCCAGGTCATCTGCGAGCTGATCGGGGTGCCTGCCGAGGACCGTGATCTGTTCCGCACCTGGTCGAACATCATCGTGACCGGCGCCCTGGCCGGCGATCGCCTGCCCGGGGCCGTCCAGGAGATGGTGACCTACCTGCGCGCCCTGCTGGCGCAACGCCGGGAGCACGGCGGCGACGACCTGATCTCCGGTCTGATCAGCGTCCGCGATCAGGAGGACCGGCTCACCGAGGACGAGCTCTCCTCGATGATCTTCCTGCTGCTGATCGCGGGGCATGAGACCACGGTCAACCTCATCGGCAACGGCGCCCTGATCCTGCTGAGCCGGCGCGAGCGCTGGGAGCAGCTGCGCGACGACCCGGCCCTGCTGCCGACCGCCATCGAGGAGTTCCTCCGGTACGAGAGCCCCGTGGAAACCTCCACCTTCCGGGTCGCCACCGAGGATCTGGAGATCGGCGGCCAGCGCATCGCGGCAGGCGACCCGGTGCTCGTCGTCCTGCTGTCGGCCAACCGAGACGAGGACCGGTTCCCCGCCGCCGACGACATGCAGCTGGACCGCGCCCAGAACCCGCACCTCGCGTTCGGCCACGGCATCCACTACTGCCTCGGCGCGCCGCTGGCCCGGCTGGAGGCGCAGATCGCGTTCGGCAAACTGCAGGCCCGGTACCCCGACATGCGGCTGGCCGTGCCGGAGGAGGAGCTGACCTGGCGTCCGGGGGTGCTGATGCGCGGCCTGCACGGCCTGCCGGTCATCCCCACCTGAGGGGAGTGCGCGGCGACTGGTCACGGCGTGACGACGACCTTGCCGCGGGCGCGGCCCGTTTCGACGTACTGAATGGCCTGGGCCGCCTCGCTCAGCGCGAAGGTCCGGTCGATGACCGGCATGATCTTCCCGCTCTCGGCGAACTCGCGCAGCGTCGCGAGCTGCGCCTGGCCAACCTCCGCCGTGACGGTCCGCACCCGCTGCCGGAGGAACGGCGCGGTCAGCTTGGCACGGATGATGAGCCCGACCGGTCCGACGAGGCTGCCGCCGGTGAAGGCGCCGCCGCCCGCGAGCACGAGGACCCCGGTGGGGGCGACGGCTCGGCGCAGGTCGCCCAGCGACCTGTTCCCGACCAGGTCGAGAAGAACGTCGTGGCCGCCGTCGCCGAGGGTGAAGTCGGCCCGCTGGTAGTCGATGACGTCGTGGGCGCCGAGCCGGCGGACAAGGTCGACGTTGCGGCCGCTACACACTCCGGTCACGTGCGCGCCGTATGCGTTGGCGAGCTGGACGGCGAACGTGCCCACGCCGCCGGACGCGCCGTTGACCAGGACCCGGTGGCCGGGCCGGACTCCGCCTTCGTCGCGCAGACCCATGAGTGCGGTGGCGCCCGCCATGGGGAGCGCCGCGGCCTGTTCGAATTGCAGGTTCGCGGGCTTCGGCTCGATGTCGTCGGCCGCGACGGCGACGTACTCGGCGAAGGTCCCCGGGGCGGCGCCGAAGACCTCGTCACCGGGACGGAACCGGGTCACCCTGGCGCCGATCGCCTCGACGCGACCGGCGAAGTCCCGGCCGCGGATCGGCATCCGCGGCGCGCGCCGCCCGAACACGTCGCCCGCCATCAGCCGGGCGACGTACGGATCCCCCCGCATGACGTGCCAGTCGTACGCGTTGACCGCCGCCGCGTGCACCCGGACGAGTACCTCGTCGTCGCCGGGTACGGGTGGTTCGACGTCCTGGAATCTCAGCACGTCGGACGAGCCGTACCGGTCCTGCACGATTGCCTTCACCTGACGCTCCATTCACCCCGTTGCCGCAGGTGTACGGTGTACACCCTTCCTGAAGAACGGTAGGTGTACGCCGTACACCTGTCAAGTGCGCTCGGGCGGTCTGCAAGGCTTCGACCGGAGGTGATCGGTGTGGGAGAACCCGTGGACGCGTTGCCCAGAACGCCGCTGAGCAGAGATCGCGTGCTGCGCGCCGCGGTCGCCCGCGCCGACGAGTCCGGCATCGACGCGCTCAGCATGCGCAAACTCGCCCAGGAACTCGGCGTGGTCCCGATGGCCCTCTACAAGCACGTGGCCAACAAGGAGGAACTGCTCGACGGGATGATCGACGTCGTGGTGGCCGAGATCGACCCCCCGGCCGAGGACGCCGATTGGAAGACCGCCATCCGGCGGCGGATCCTGTGCGCGCGGCAGGTGCTGCTGCGCCACCCGTGGGCATCACGGGTGATCGAGTCCCGCGTCACGCCGACACCGGCGGTGCTGCGGTACATGGATTCGATGATCGGTACCTTCCGCCGTGGCGGGTTCAGCCTCGACCTCACCCACCACGCCATGCACGCGCTGGGCAGTCGGCTGTGGGGCTTCAGTCAGGAGGTGTACAACAGCCCGCAGTCCGGGCGGGCCGACCCGGACGTGCAGGCCGTCATGCTCGGCGAGATGCGGACGCGGTACCCGTACGTCACCGAGCTGGCGACGGCCGTGTCGCATGATGACGCGTCCATCGTGGGGGGCGGGTGTGATGACCAGTTCGAGTTCGAATTCGCCCTGGACATCCTCCTCGACGGCTTCGACCGCCTCCACCAGCGCGCCTGACCATTCACACGCTGGTGCTTGGATCATCCGGACGTACCCTCGGCGGGATTCGAACCCGCACCGTCGGCGCGCTCAACGCCGTGCCTCTCCCGATTGGGCCACGAGGGTGGGATGTCCGGGCCGGCGGGGGTAGCGAATACCCGCCGGCCCGGACCTCAGCGCGTGGCGAGCTGCGCCCAGCCGGGGATCCCGGGGGAGATTCGCAGCGGCATCCCGGCCTCGGCCGGGGTGCGGTCGCCCTTGCGCTGGTTGCACGGACCGCACGCGGCGACCGTGTTCTGCCAGGTGTTTGCCCCGCCACGCGAACGCGGCAGGACGTGGTCGATGGTGGACGCGGCGCCGCCGCAGTAGCCGCACCGGCGCCTGTCCCGGGCGAGCACGCCCGGCCGGGACCAGCCCGGACCGCGGCCGTACCGCCAGCGCGTCACGACGTACGCGATGAGCCGTACCACGCGGGGCACCGGGTACACGCCGATGAGCCGGTCCGGCTCGGCCTCGTGCACCTCGGCCACCCGGCGGCACAGCATCCGTACGGCGTGCTTGAGGCTGACCCGGTGCAGCGGACCAAGGTCGGCGTTGAGAACGAGGACTGCGGTCACCGGATCCACCTCCTTTCGTGATGTCGTCGGACTGTGGTGACGAGAGCGGCTGCGGGGAGTCGAACCCCGATCTCCGCCATGGCAAGGCGGCGCACTGCCGTTGTGCTACAACCGCGAGTGGTGTCGGCCGGGCGGTGGGCCCGGATCTGAATTCTGTTGGATCGAGAATCGAATTCGGTGCTCGCACGGGTGGCAGGATTCGAACCTGCAACCTTCGGTTTTGGAGACCGGTGCTCTCAACCGTTGAGCTACACCCGCAGGACAATTCCGGGCACGAAAAACCGCCCGGACCTCGACGGACGAGGCGGGCGGCCGGGCGCAGGCGTTGCTGCGTCAGCCGCTCCAGCCCTCCAGGTGACTACCTCGGAGGTGCCGCTTCATCGCCACGACGGGCAGGGTGAGCTGTTCCCATGCCAACCCGGTCAGGGCGATCGCGCAATTCGGCTCGTACGACATGGTGGTTTCCACTCCCCTCAGGCTCTGCGGTGCCGGTCAATGTTGACCGAACGCTGGTTGTCCGTCAACGCCTATCGCGGTGCGATCGCCCGCCCCGCGGCGTCGGAACACAGTCTGCGGAACAGCGCCGGTGCGTGCCACCGAAATACGCGATTCCGCATTGGAGTATCCCGGGTCAGGGTGCGACCGGCGGCCGGGTGTAGCGGTGCTTGACCCCGGGCGGGAAGTACTCCGGGTCGCCCGCGGGCCGCAGCACGAGTACCGGGGTCTGGTACCCCTGCGGGACGTAGTGGGCGTACTCGCTGTTGAGCCGTAGCAGCTCGGCGCGGACCGACTCCGCGAGGTCGGCCGCGAGACCGGGATCGGGCCGTACCCCCGGCGCCAGCTCGACCACGATGCGCAGCCGCCGGTCGTGGTCGGCGTCCTCGACGACGTCGAGCACGAACTTGCCGGTGACCCGGTCACTCACCGCGGGCCGCTCCAGGCCGACCGTGACGTTCTCGGGATACACGTTCGCGCCGAAGAACGACACCGTGAACAGCGAGCGCCCGAAGACGTACACGAACGGCAGCGGCGGCGCGTCGTGCTCGCCCCCCGCCTCGAAGGTGGGGTCGAAGCCGCGCCGGACGCAGAATTCCCGCAGTTCGTCGTGGCCGACCAGCCCGCCCTCGTCGGCGATGTGGTAGCGGATCAGCGGCACCGCGCCGTCGCACGTGAACAGCAGCGTGCCCGCATGGGTCTCGAAGTAGCGTGCGCCCGGGTCGTACTGGACGAGCGTGGGCAGCCGGTCGGCGCCGAACAGCTCCCGCGCCGCCGCCGGATCGCGGGCCAGGAACCGCCGTACCGCGATGCTCAGCGGGGTCTCGGTGCCCAGCACACCCGCGTCCGCGGTGCCGTACAGCGAGGCCGAGTCGCGGGCCGGCTCGCCCATCCCGGCGCGCCCGCCCACCAGGTCGCGCCACTGCTCGCTGAACACCTCACCCGCCAGCACCAGCTTGATCCGGTACCGGCGCCAGTCGACGCCGCGCGCCACGCCGACATCGATGACGTTCTTGAGAAACGGCGGATAACCCAGCAACACCACCTGATCCACGTACGGGCCCAGCTCCGGCAGCACCCGCAGGATCTCGTCGATGTCGTTGCCCGGGGTGACCACGGTGATCGGATACCCCTTGGCGGCGAGGTGGCGGCAGCAGGCCGTGGTGTACATGCCACCGACCCAGCTGCCCAGCGCGAAGCACACCACGGCCAGGGTGCGGCGCTCGCCGGCCCGGAAACTGCCGTGGAAGACCTGTTCGAAGCGGGCGGCGACGGCCCGCTCGTCGAGCACCGACCGCGGCCAGACCGTGGGCGTCCCGGACGATCCGGAGGAGACCGCGACCATGTCGCAGCCGTCGAGCCGCCCGCCCCGGCACAACTGCGGCAGGGCGTACCGCTGGTGGTAGTTGCCCTTCGTCAGCAGTGGCAGGCGGGCGAAGCCGGCGGGGTCCCGCACCGTGCGCGGGTCGATGCCGTGGCCGCGCAGGAGATCCGCGTACGCCGGGACCGTGGCGGCCACGTCGTGGAACAACGCCAGCGCCCGCTCCGCCGGTGCGCCCGGCGCGGCGGGTCCGGGCGGCGCGTCGTAGAACTCCCGCATCCCCGCCAGCACCCGGCCGGGCCGGTCCTGGTCTCTCATCGTCGCGCCTCTCGCCGCTCGGAGGTCCCACCGCTCAGGCTAAGCGGGATCGGCGGTCGAGGGCGAAGCCGTGCCGGGCAGGTGCCCGGCACGGCTCAACGGATCACTTCGTGAACCTGAACTTCTGCCACTTGCCGGTGACGCCCGTGTTCACCGAGTCGCCGACGAACTTCGCGCGCATCCGGTACTTCACGCCGGTGGGGCGGGAACCACCCAGCTGGACCGCGTTCAGGCTGTCCCCGTCCAGGTGGTGGCAACCCGTGGCGTCGAGGTTGCGCCACTTCCCGTCGCGGTACGCCTGCAGCGAATAGGACACGCACGCCCCGGCCCGGTTCGGCGAGACCCGGACGACCAGCACGGGCCTCACCGAGGTCCGGTAGAGCCGGTAGCCGTCGACCGTCTTGTAGTAGCCGTCCATCACCTGTTCGAGCTTGACCGCGCCGCTGACCGCGCGGGTCGCCGTGACCGGGGCGTACCGCTGGTCACCCGCGAACGTGGCGGTGAACGTGGTGCGGCGCGTCATGGTCCACGTGGCCGTCGCGACACCGGCGTCGTTCGCGGTGGCGCACCGGATCGAGACGCGGGCGCCCTGCGCGGGCGTGGCGGTGAAGCAGACCTTGCGGCTGTCGTAGGTGCGGCCGAGTCTGGCGGTGACGGTCGCCTTGGCGCCGTACGCGTAGCTGGTGGCGTTCGTGGTCACCGACAGCGCGGTGGCTGCGCGCGACACCGACACCGTCGCGGCCTTGCTGGCGGCGGTGTACACGCTGTCGCCCGCGAAGCTCAGCGTGTAGGTGTTGCTGCCGCCGACGGCGGGGGTGTCCGAGACCGTGAACGCGCCCGCGTCCGTCGTGGTGACTGCGGGCAGCGTGTGCGTCCCGGTGAGGTCCCGCTTGGTCACCGTCACGGTCTTACCGGAACCGGCCGACAGGGTGCCGGTCAGCGTCACCCGCGCGCCGCGCGCCGCGCTGCCGGGGGCGCTCAGCGTGAACGTGTTGGGCAGCAGGGTCGCGCCGGGCAGCACGTGCAGCGTGTACGCCTCCGGCGAGAAGGTCTTGGTCACCGCGTACACGGTGCCGTCCGACGTCGCGCGCAGCCCGCCCGCGACCAGGTGGTCCTGGGTGGGGAAGTCGTAGGTGCGCAACGCCGTGCCGTCGGCCTTGCTCACGAAGATGTCCGGGTCGTAGTACCCGTCGGAGCCCGCGACGATCTTCGTGCCGTCCGGCGCGACGGCCACCGCGGTGGGGTAGGCGACCGAGGTGTAGACGAACGCGTTGGCCAGGTCGACCGTGGACAGGGCGGTGTGCCGGTACGGCGACCCGCAGGCCACCAGGACCCGGCCGGCGTCCGGGGTGAGCCGCAGGTCGTTCAGGGATCCGCAGACGGAGCTGTCGCTGCGGGTGATGACCGGGGTCAGGCCGCCGCCCGAGGTGTCGAACAGGCGGATCGTCGCCGAGCTGATACCCCGTTCGGACGCCACCAGGCGCCCGCCGCCGGCCACCACCACGGGCGCGGCGTACAGGCTGGTGGCCAGTCCCTTGGTCACCGTCCGGGTGCCGTCGAGGGCGAGCTTGCCGATGGCGCCGGACCAGGTGCTGCAGCCGTACCCGAAGTACAGGGCGGTGCCGTCGAGGGCGAGGTTCGTCGGGCAGGAGGTGGCGCCCGTGGGGTAGGTGTCCGCCACGGTCAGCGTGGCCGTGTCGACCGCCGCGATGGCGTCACCGGAGGCGAGCGCCACGTAGAGGGTCGCGGCGTCGGCGCTGAGCGCCAGGCCGGTCGCCCCGGCCAGGCCCGGTACGGTCGCCTGCGCGGCCCCCGCCAGGTTCGTGACCTTGAGCGTGGCGACGTTCTTCCCGCCGGTGACGTAGAGGTGCTGGTGCACGGAGTCGACCACCAGGTCGCCGAACCCCGCTCAGCGACAGCCCCACCGTGCTGTCCGCGAGCGCCGGTGTGCCCGGGGCGGTGATCCCGACACTCGTCGCCACCGCTGCCAGAGCCAGCCCCGCCCAACGCCGTTTGCCCACGTCGCTCCTCCAGATCCCGCTCCGGGAGCATCCCGGCACGAGGCGGAATGTCGGCAGGGGCCGCGGTCACCTGAGGGGAACCGGCACGGTGTGACTCATTCGGCAGGCCACAACACGCCGTGCCCGACCACAGCTCCCTCCGGAGACGTCTGCAGTGGACTTACCCGGCCCGCACGAGGCCATGCTGTGACGATCGCCCCAGCGTTGGGGATTACCGCGTGTACCGGAACTTCAGCCACTTGCCGGTGGTGCGGGCGTTCACCGAGTCGCCGGTGAACGTCGCCCGCGTCCGCCACTTCGACCCGACCGGGTGGCTGCCACGGATCCACGCCGCGGCCACGCTCTCCTCGCCCACGGGGGTGCAGATCAACGTCCCGGCGGTGCGCCACGTGCCGCTGCGGTAGCGCTGGAGGGTGAACGTCAGGCAGCCGCCGTTCTTGTCCGGCGTCACGCGGGCCCCGAACAGCGGGTCGACGCTGGACTTGTACAGCTTGTACCCGTTCGACGACTTGTAGTAGTACGCCAGGACCTGCTCGAGGCGGACCCCGGCGGTGGCGGCACGCGCGGCGGCCGCCGGGGCGTACCACTGGTCACCCTCGAACGCGGCGCGGAAGGTGGTGCGGCGGGTCATGCGCCAGGTGGCGGTGGCCAGCCCCGCGGAGGTGGCCGTGGCGCAGCGGATCAGCGCACGGCTGCCGTCGGCGGGCGTGGCGTACAGGCAGACCCGGCGGCTGTCGTGGGTCCTGCCGAGCCTGGCCGTGATGGTGGCCGTGGCGCCGTACCTGTAGGTGGCGGCGTCGGTGGACAGGCTCAGGGTGGTGGCGGCGCGGGAGACCGAGACCGGGGCCGTCGCGCTGGCCGCCGCCAAGGTCCCGTCGCCCGCGAAGCTGATCGTGTACGTGTTCGTGCCACCGACCGCCGGGGTGTCCGTGACGGTGAAGGCCCCGCCGACGCCGGTGGGGACATCGGGCAGGGTGTGGGTTCCGGCCAGGTCGCGCTTCGTGACGTGCAGCTGCAGGCCGGTGCCGCCCGAGAAGGTGCCGGTCAGGGTGACCGGCCCGGTTCGCGCGACGGACGTCGGCCCGGTCACCGTGATCGTGCTGGTGGTGGGGTCGGCGAGGGCCGGGGCGGCGGGTGCCACCGCCGCAACGCTCACGAGTGTCGCCAGGCCGACCTGTCCCCATCGACGCATGTCCACCCGTGCACCTCCGTGATTGTGGCGGCCGGGGCATGTCCCGGCACGATCCGACGCGGAACTTCGGCAGTCGCGCGGTATACCTGAGCCAATGCCGGGAACCCCACAGCCCGCTCGGGAGCCGCGCGGCGGGTGTGGACCTCGCATCCGCCCTGGGAGGAAGGGACAACGCCATGGCCGCGGTCGGCACCGTCGACCTCAACAGCGACCTCGGGGAGGGCTTCGGCGCCTGGGCGCTCGGCGACGACGACGCGATGCTCGACGTGGTGACCAGCGCCAACGTGGCGTGCGGATTCCACGCGGGGGACCCGCGCACGCTGCTGGCCACGTGCGCCCGGGCCGTCGCGCGGGGGGTGGCGGTCGGCGCCCAGGTCGGCTACCGGGACCTGGCCGGGTTCGGCCGCCGGTTCATCGACTACGAGCCCGCCGACCTGGTCGCCGACGTGCTGTACCAGATCGGCGCGCTGGACGGCCTGGCCCGGGCCGCCGGCAGCGGGGTCCGCTACGTCAAGCCGCACGGTGCCCTGTACAACGCGATCGTGCACCACGAGGAGCAGGCCGCAGCCGTGGTCGAGGCGGTGCACCGCTACGACCCCGCCCTGCCGGTGCTGGGCCTGCCCGGATCGGTGTTCCTGCGCCGGGCCGCGGCGGCGGGGCTCACGACCCGCGCCGAGGCGTTCGCGGATCGCGGGTACACGCCGCAGGGCACGCTGGTGCCGCGACGCGCGGCGGGCGCGCTGCTGCACGACCCGGCCGAGGTCGCGGAGCGGATGGTCCGGCTGGTCACGACCGGCGAGCTGACCGCAGTGGACGGTACGGTCCTGTCCGTGCGCGCGGACTCCATCTGCGTGCACGGCGACTCACCTGGAGCCGTGGCGATGGCCCGGGCCGTCGCGGACGCGCTGGCCGCGGCGGGCGTGCGGCTCGCGCCGTTCCACCCCGATACCGTACGACCATGACGGCGCCCTCCCTCCGGTTTCTGCCCTGCGGGCGGGAGGCGGTGCTGGTCGAGGTCGACGGGCTGCCCGCGGCGCTCGCCCTGTACGCGGCCCTGCGTACGGCGGCCCTGCCCGGGGTGGTCGATCTGGTGCCCGCCGCGCGGACCGTGCTCGTCCGGTTCGACCCGGACCTCACGTCGCCGGGCGCGGTCCGCGCGGCCGTCGCCGGGCTGCCCGCGGAGCGTTACGACGCCGTGGACGGGGGCGTCGTGGAGCTGCCCGTCCGGTACGACGGCCCGGACCTCGCGGAGGTCGCCACCCTCACGGGGCTCTCCGTGGGCGAGGTGGTGGCTGCGCACACCGGGACGCCGTGGACCGTGGCGTTCGCCGGGTTCGCGCCGGGCTTCGCGTACCTGACCGGCGGCGACCCGCGGCTGGCGGTGCCGCGCCGGGACAGCCCGCGGACCCGCATCCCCGCCGGATCGGTGGGCCTGGCGGGCCGGTTCTCCGGGGTGTACCCGGCCGACAGCCCGGGCGGGTGGCAGCTCGTCGGCCGTACCGAGGTGCGGGTGTGGGACCTCGGCAGGCCCCGCCCGGCGCTGCTGGTGCCCGGGATGCGGGTGCGGTTCCGGGCGGTGGACCCGTGCGGATGAGTGTGCTGCGGCCCGGGCCGCTGACCGTACTCAAGGATCTCGGGCGGCCCGGGCAGGCGGCGCTGGGGGTGGCCCCGTCGGGTGCGGCGGACCGCGGCGCGTTCGCCCGCGCGAACCGGCTGGTCGGCAACGAGCCCGGGGCGGCGGCGCTGGAGATCGTCCTGGGCGGGTTGCGGGTGCGTTTCGACGGCCCGGCGGTGGCGGCGCTGACCGGCACGGACGCGGTACTCACCGTGGACGGGCGGCGCACCGGTGCCGGGTCCGTGGTGTGGGTGGCCGCGGGCGCCGAGGTGGGTGTCACCGCGCCGCGCCGGGGGCTGCGCAGCTACCTGGCCGTCCGGGGCGGATTCGCGGTCCCGCCGGTGCTCGGGTCCCGGTCGACCGACCTGCTGGCCGGGCTGGGGCCGCCCCGCCTGGCGGCCGGTGACGTCTTGGCCGTGGGTGACGCAGCGGGCGACGGGGTCGCACCCACCGGGGCGGCGCACGGTGGCGCCTCCGGGGTGAGGCTGTCGCCCAGCGACCCGTCTGGCGAGGAGGCTGCGCCTGGCGAGGCTTCCTCCGACGAGGCGGGCCGCGATGGCGGGGATGGCGGCGGGGGGCCGGTGGTGCTCGAGGTCGATCTCGGGCCGCGGGACGACTGGTTCACCGCCGAGGCGGTCGCGACGTTCCTCGCGGCGCAGTACACGGTGACCCCGGCGGGTGACGCGGTAGGGCTGCGGCTGTCCGGGCCCCCGCTGGCCCGCCGCCACACCCGGGAGCTGCCCAGCGAGGGGGTGGTCCGCGGGTCGGTGCAGGTGCCGCCGGACGGGCTGCCGATCGTGTTCCAGGCGGACCACCCGCTGACCGGCGGCTACCCCGTCGTCGCCGTGCTCACCCCGGCGTCGGCCGACCATGCGGCGCAACTGCGCCCCGGGCGCACGGTGGTGTTCCGGCGGGCTGACTGAGCACGCGCGAGCGTCACTGCGCGTACGCATCAAGAAGTGACATGTCTCACTGGATAGTTCTGCAACCCTCACGAAACCACAGGTCAACACGGCTGTGGAGGGGGGTGCCGGGGTGGTGACGGAGAGTGGTTTCGCCGGGCGTGCCACCGATCGGCGGTCGTCATTCGTCCTGTCGGCATGGACGTGCCAACGGACCATCCCGAACGGGGTCGACATCGTCGCCCGGGGCGGCGCATCGTCGGGCGGCTGCTCGCCGTCGCGCTGTTCTACTGCGGCGCGGGCACCGCGGCGGCGGAGGCGTATGTGGACTCGGTGCCCCTGCCCGCCGCGCAGGCGGCACCGCAGGCGTCCGTGCTCTACTACCGCGACGCCAGGACCGTGCTGGCCCGGGTGGGCACGGTCGACCACAGTGACGTCCCGTTGTCGGCGGTGCCGCTGCCGGTGCGGCAGGCCGTGCTCGCCGCGGAGGACCGCGGCTTCTACGACCATGCCGGGGTCTCGGCGCGCGGGGTGCTGCGGGCCGCCGTCGCCGTCAGCCGGGGCGGGCACCAGGGCGCCTCGACCATCACCCAGCAGTACGTGCGCAACGCCTTCCTGACCCAGGACTTCTCCATCGATCGCAAGGTCCGCGAGCTGGCGCTCGCGGTGAAGCTGGAGCGCCAGCTCGACAAGGACGCCATCCTGGCCCGCTACCTGAACAGCATCTACTTCGGCCGCGGCGCGTACGGCATCGCCGCCGCCGCCCACGCGTACTTCGGGATCACCCCGGACCGGCTCACCGCCGCGCAGGGCGCGGTGCTGGCCGCGGTCATCAAGGATCCGACCGGGTACGACCCCGCGGTGGACGCGGCGGCGGCGCGGGAACGGTGGGAGTGGATCATCGCCGCCCAGCGCCAACTCGGCTGGCTGCGCGGCGACGTGCAGTATCCGGCGATCGCGCCCACCGACCCGCCCGCCGCGGGACCGGCCGGGCTGGCCGTGGACCGGGTGGAGCGGGAACTGGCCGCGCACGGCATCTCCCCGCAAGCCCTGCACACCCGTGGCCTGTCCGTCGTCACGACGCTGGACCCGGCCGCGCAGAACGCGGCCGCCACCGGAATCCGCGACCGGCTCGCCGGTCAGCCCGCGGGCCTGCGAGCCGCGCTGGTCGCGCTCGACCCGGCGACCGGCGGGGTCCGCGCGTACTACGGCGGCGACAAGGGCCGCGGCTACTTCGACGACGCGGCGGCCCTGCACCCGGCCGCCTCCACCTTCAAGCCGATCGTGCTGGCCGCGGCCGAGCAGGCGGGCATCGGCTACCGCTCCCGCTGGGACGGCAGCTCTCCGCGACTGTTCCCGGGACGCAACGGGGTGCCGCTGAACAACCACGACGGACTCCAGTGCAGCGACTGTGACCTGGAGCAGGCGATGGTCCACTCGCTGAACACGCCGTTCTACGCGGTCACCGAGCGCATCGGGGCGGACCGGGTCCGCGACATGGCCGTGAACCTGGGCATCTCCGCCCGGTACGACGGGCGCCCGTCCATGGTCGACGCCAAGGGCGATCCCCAACCCGGCCGCACCCGGCCGGACATCGCGATCGGCCGCTACCCGGTCACCCCCGCGGACCTGGCCAGCGTCTTCGCGACGTTCGCGGCGGGCGGGGTACGCAACGACCGGTACTTCGTGGAGTCGGCGCGCGACTCCGCCGGCCGGGTGGTCTGGGCGGCCGCCCCGCACGGGCGGGGCGTGCTGGACCCGGGGATCGCCGCCGACGTCTCCACCGTGCTGCAGTCCGTGGTCGCCGGCGACAAGGTGGTGCCCGGACGTCCCGCCGCGGGCAAGACCGGCACCCAGCAGTGGGCCGACACCAAGGACAACCAGGACGCGTGGATGGCCGGGTACACCCCGGACCTGGCCGCCGCGGTGTGGATCGGCAAGGCGGTGCCGGGGCCGATCCGCGACTCCGCGAACCGTCCCATCGAGGGCGAGAACATGCCCGCCCGGCTGTGGCGTGACTTCCTGCACGACTCGCTGCGCGGCGCGCCGCAGACCCCGCTGCCGCGGCCCGCGCACGTGGGGCGTGCCGACGTGGGCGACGCGGGACGCAGCCCCGACTCCATCGCCGGCAAGCGCGACGCCCCGCCCGGCTTCGAACCCGTGGTGCACACCGCGCACCCCGGCAAGCGGCTCGCCCTCACGTTCGACGACGGGCCCTCACCGGACACCCCGCGGGTGCTGGACCTGCTGGCCAAACACCACCTCCAGGCCACGTTCTGCATGGTCGGCGAGAACGTCGCGCAGTATCCCGACGTGGTGCGGCGGATCGTGGCCGAGGGACACCGGCTGTGCAACCACTCCAGCCACCACGACGAGCTGGGAGACCTGCCACCCGGCAAGGTCGCGGACGACATCGCCGCGACCGACGCGGCGCTCGCGGCGGCCGTACCCGGGGCGACCGTCACGTACTTCCGGGCCCCGTTCGGGGACTGGGGGGTGTCGGCGAAGGTCGGCGCGCAGCTCGGGCACACCCCGCTGGGCTGGCTGGTCGACCCGGACGACTGGCGGCTGCCCGGTGCCGACGTGATCGCGGCCCGGATCGAGCAGCAGCTCACCGAGCGGGCCGTGGTGCTGGTGCACGACGGCGGCGGTGACCGGCGGCAGACCGTCGAGGCCCTGACCAAGCTCCTGCCGAAGCTGCTGGCCCAGGGCTGGACGTTCGACCTGCCGGAGACCACCCGGCCCGGCCACCGCCTGCCCGCCACCGGGCAGGACCCCACGGTGCCGGACCCGGTCGGTAAGGACTCCGCTGCGGCGGACTCCGCGGGCAAGCGTGCCGCCGCGTCCGGGCCGGCGGCGTCCACCGCGCCGGAGCCGTCCACCGACGCGGCGGGCAGGGAGTGCGCGAAGGACTCCGCCTGTGGGCAGCCACCGAAGTGACACCCTTGGTGTACGGGGGCCGTACGGTGGCGCCAACCGGTCATGCTGAATCCGTGCGCCTGGTCCTGAACGTACTGTGGTTCATCTTCGGTAGCGGCCTGCTGCTGGCCATCGGCTACGGCATCGCCGCGCTGATCTGTTTCGCGCTGATCGTCACCATCCCGTTCGGCGTGGCGTCCCTGCGGCTGGCCCACTACGCGTTGTGGCCGTTCGGCCGCACCGTCGTCACCCGTCCCAGTGCGGGAGTAGCCTCGGGAATCGCGAACGTCCTGTGGGTCGTGATCGCCGGATGGTGGCTCGCGCTGGCCCACATCACCGCCGGTGTCGCGTTGTGTCTGACGATCATCGGGATTCCGTTCGGCATTGCCAACTTCAAGCTCGTCCCCGCCGCGTTCTGGCCGCTCGGCCGGCAGATCGTCGACATCGACCAGGCACCTCGGATCGGGTGATCAGGAGGCGCTCGAGGCCGATCGGACACGGTGGGAGTTCCTGGGTGGCCGACGGCGTCGAGGCCGGTGGCCGGGCGGGGGGTGTGGCGATGGACGATGGTGCGATGAGCGCCGAACAGCTGTCGGCCGCGCTGCTGGAGCTGGAGGAGCGGGTCGTCGACGACGCCGAGGCCGGCTACGCCACCGCGTCCCGCATCGAAGAGCAGGCCGGGGAGCTGGGCGACGACGGTCTGCGCATGCGTGCCCGGCTGTGCCGCACCACCCTGGGCGTGCGGATCGGCAACCTCGCCGGGACCGCCCGCAAGCTGCAGGAGATCCGCGAGTGGGCGGTCGGGCACGACGACCGCCTGTTGCAGGCCCGGACCCACCTCGCCAGCTCGGTCATCGAACGGATGGTCGGTGACGCGGCCAAGTCCCTGGAGCACGCGCTGAGCGCGGTGGAACTGCTCGACGACAGCGCCACCGCGTACACGCAGATCAACCACCGCACCAAGCTGGCCGACGCGCTGGCGCTCACCGGCGCGATGGACGCGGCGCGCCTGCGGTACCGCCAGGTCGAGGAGATGGCCCGGGAGGAGCATCAGTGGGAGCGGCTGATGGTGCTGCTCAACAACTGGGCGTTCGCCGAGCACGCCGCCGGGGAGTTCGTCCGCGCGCAGGAGATCGCGGGCCGGATGGTGGAGCTGGCCGGGACTCAGGGCTTCGAGCTCGACCCGGCGGCGCTGCACACGCTCGCCGACATCCAGGTTGCGCTCGGCGAGTACGGCGAGGCCGAACAGACGATGCTGGCGAGCATCGCCCGGCACGAGTCCGGGCACGTCGACGACGCCGACGACCTGGCCTACTTCCTGCTCACCCTGGCCCGCGCCCAGCGCGGCCTCGGTGCCACGACCCGGGCCCACGACACCCTGGAGCGGTGCCGCGCGCTGTGCGACGACAGCGGCCTGTACGGGGTGCTGGTCCAGGTGTACGAGGAGCAGGCCGAGCTGTACGCGGCGCAGGGCGAGTTCGCGGCGGCGTTCGCCGCGCAGAAGGTGTTCGTCGCCGCCCAGGAGCGGCTGCGCTCGCAGGAGCGGGACGCCCAGGTGCAGACCCGGCACGCGATCTTCGAGACCGCCGAGGCCCGGGAGGATGCCGAGCGCTTCCGCGAGCAGGCCCGCCGTGACCCGCTGACCGGCCTGCGCAACCGTCGCTTCGTCGACGAGGAACTGTCCGCCATGATCGCCGCGGACCCCAAGCTGAGCGTGGCGCTGGTCGACATCGACCACTTCAAGCGGATCAACGACACGCTGTCGCACGACACCGGGGACCAGGTGCTGGCGCAGATGGCGACGTTGCTGGAGTGCGGTCTGCTCGCCGCCGTCCCGGACGGTTTCGTCGCCCGCCTCGGCGGTGAGGAGTTCCTGGTGGTGCTGCCGGCCACCCCGGTCGCCACCGCGGTCGCCAAGCTGGACGCCATCCGGCAGTCCATCAGCGACCACGAGTGGCCGGGCCTGCCCGACGGCTGGTCCGTCACGGTCAGCATGGGCGTCGCGGGGGCCGGTGAGAGCTTTCCCGCCAGCCAGTCCGCCGCGTTGGCCGCCGCCGACCGCAACCTCTACGCCGCCAAACACCAGGGGCGCAATCGCGTGGTGTGGGGGACTCCCCCGGAGCGCCGTCCGCGGGTCTACCGCGACCGCGACATCACCGGGACCGCCTCGACCTGATCACGCGGCGAACCACTCGGCCACCTCGGCGGCGGGGAGGTCGAAGCCGGTGGCCTGCGGGCCGGACCAGTTCACCCCGACCAGCACGTCGTCGCGGCCGAGGACGGGCAGCCAGGCGTCCAGCCAGTGGGCCAGCGCGATCTCCGTGATCCGCAGGTCGGCGTACGCGGGGACCTGCGTGACGATGCGCTGGGCGCGGGTCGGCTTGGACCAGAACGGCATGGCGCGGTGGCCGTCGGCGTCGCGCGGGGCCGGGTAGCCCCGGTCGTCGCGGACGGTCCAGACCCGGCCCTCGTGCGGTACCTCACGCTGGAACGCCGAGGCGTGAGCTCTGCTGAGCGACATGTCCCCCATGGTCGGCGGTGGGGACGTCGCCCGCGGGATAAACGGGACGAAAGACCCGATAGAGGAGGAGGCGCGCGACCGGCGGGGGCGGCCGGCCGCGCGAGCCCTCCGGGCGACCTAGCGGGCGGCCATGATGAGCGCGGCCGGGTCCGTGCAGACCAGCTCCAGCGCCCGGGCCACCACTGCCGGGTCGAATGTCGAGGCGTGGAACGTCGCCTCCAGGTGCAGTACGCCGTTCATCTCCGAGGTGGTGAGGGTGATCCCCTCCGCACCGTTCAGCGTGGGCACGCTCTGGTTGACCCGGCCGGCGGGCTCGACCGCCCACGGCAGGTCGGACAGCATGTCGTGGCGCCCCTGGTTGCTGAACGTCAGCCGCGGGCGCGGCTCCGCCGGCGCCTCGGTCGGGTACGGGTCCGGCAGGCCCGGCGCCCCGGTCACCATGATCTTCGACTCGCGCAGCAGCATGATGGTCAGCATCTTGCCGCTGGCCAGCTCCGCCTTCAGCGCGGTGTGGATCGCCCGCGGGTCGGTGAGGTCGGGCGGCGACAGCACCGGTCCCCAGCAGAAGTTGCTGTCGATGCTGACGCCCTTGTCCAGGTAGCGGCGGGCGTCGGCCAGGAACGTAGCCGCGGACGTGTCCGGGTTCAGGCCGAGCTGCTGCAGCGCCGCCGTGAACGCCGCGAACGTGATCGCCGAGGTGGTCACGCCCGGGGCGTGCTCGTCGCGCCACACCCGCATCTTGCCCAGCACCTCGGCCGAGCGGGCGGTCTCCACCGTCAGCTGCGCGGTCCACGGGCGCATCGGCGCGTCGTCACCGGCCTGCGGCGGGCGGGCGATCCGCAGGCTCTCCCGGATCTTGCCGACCTTCAGGCCGTACGTCTTCCACCACGCCTTCGGCAGCGCGCTGCGGTGCCGCAGCATCGGGGGGATCGACGCGGCCCGGCCCTCGGCGGCGGCCTGCACCAGCTCGTGGACCAGCGTGTTCACCGGCCCGGCGTCGCCGTACGCGTGGGCCACCTTCAGCGCCATGTAGCCGCCGCCGACCAGGATCCGCACCGGATGGTGGGCGCGCTGCTCGGACTGCAGGGTCCGGGTCATCTCGTCGAAGTCCACCGGGCCGTCACCGAGGTCGGTCACCGCCTCCTGCACGTACGCCGCGAACGTCGGCGCGTCCAGGTGGATCCAGCGGCCGCCGGTACGGTCCAGCCGCGACACCGCCCGGTGCGTCGGGTCCGCCGCGTGCAGCCCGATCAGCGCGTCGCGCAGGCCCTGCGCGGTGACGCCGGTCAGCGGGCCGACCGTACGGATGTACTCCAGCGCCACCCAGGAGCGTTCGCGCAGGGTCAGGCTGGTGGTGGACATGGTTCCCTCCGGGTTCTCGGCCGCCGCGTCGCGCCGCGAGGGCAGCACGACACGCAGCACAGTGGGTGCGACGAGAACGGTCTCGATCGCCATCACGATCGCCACCCAGGTGACGAGCGAGGTCAGACTTCCGCGGCTGCCGCCGTACCAGGCGGCCAGCAGTTCGGCGACACCGGCGAACACGGAGAAGATGCCGGCGCCGCGTACCCGGTCCTGCACGCGGGAGATCGCCAGGAAGAAGTGGTGGAAGACGAACGGCACGTACGTCAGGGTCAGGATCGCCAGCGCGCTGCTGGCGTTGCGGGCGTAGTTCGCGCCGAACACCGACATGATCGGCTCGGCCAGCAACGCCACCACGATCGCGACCGGCAGGCCGCCGCCCAGGCAGATCAGCAGGCCCATGCGCACCTTGGAACGCAGCGCGGCCTTGTCGCCGCTGGCCACCGCGAACAGGGTCAGCGCCACGTTGCCGGGCACCATCGCGAGGAACGACAGCACCATGAACGCGGTGTAGAACGACGCGTTCGCCTCCGCGGACAGCACCGCGGTGACCACCAGCGGCAGCGCCGCCCGGGGCAGGTAGGTCGCCAGGTTCAGCAGGTTGTGGTCGAAGGTGGCCCTGCCGCGCCCGCGCAGCAGCGCGGGGGAGGGGCGCAGCGAGTCGACCATGCCGCGGCGGCGCAGCACCCGGGCCAGCACCGCCACCGACAGGACGATGCCCGCGATCCAGGTGAGCGTCAGCATGCTGCCGGTCAGCGTGATCGGCAGCGCCGCCAGCAGGCCGAGCAGGGCCAGCTTGCTCACCGCGAACCAGGCGTTGCGGGTCAGCTGCATCGGCCCCTGCAACAGGCCGACCAGCGCCTCGTCCAGCACCAGGGTCACCGCGTTGAGCGCGATGCCGAAGACCAGCAGCACGGTCGCGGCCGTCCCGCCCATCGCGTCCTTCAGCTGCGGCAGCGCCAGGTGCGCCAGCGCCACGTACGCGAGCCCGCCGACGGTCGCCGCGGCGCCCGCCACCAGCAGGCAGGTCGAGATGAGGTCCCAGCGGCGCTTCTGCATGGCAGGCAGGTCGGAGATGAGCATGGTGCCCATGCCGAACATGCCGATGGTGCCGATCAGCGTCATCGCGGAGACCGCGGCGGACGCCTCGCCCACCGCCTCTTCCGAGGCGGTCCGCGCCGCGACCCACCAGTACGCGAAGCCGAGCAGCGAGGTGATGACCGTGGTGGCCATCAGCGAGCCCGCGTTCAGCAGGAGATCGAGATGGCCCTTCAGTTTGCCTACGATGCCGGGCTGGTGGACCGGCGGGCCGGTCTCCACGCTCGGTGGCATCGACTCAGTCGCGGTCACGCGTCAGCTCCGGCCGTCTGTCGCGGCCACACCATGTTCTCCACTACCGCCCCCAGTAGGTGATCTGCCGGAAACGGTAGTTACACCGCGTATTCGACGGCTAGGGGAGAGCGGTTCGCGTTGGGCTTCCGTCCGGAGTCGAGGCATGCGGTTCCGGTCGATGAGGGGGTGTCCGTTCGGCCGAGGTTTGGGGATGTCTGGGACCTCATCCGGCCCAGTGATCACCTAGCGTAACGCGGATTCCGGGGCCGCGGCCGCGACGTGACGTACGCCTCCCGTGATGACGCAGCGTCACAGCCAGCCCACCCGCTTGAGCCTGCGGTGCAGCGCCACCGCAGCGATCACCATCACCGCCACCACCCCGTAGTAGCCGTACCGCCAGTGCAGTTCCGGCATGAACTCGAAGTTCATGCCGTAGATGCCCGCGATGGCGGTCTGCACCGCCGCGATCGCCGCCCACGAGGCGATCTTGCGCATGTCGTTGTTCTGGTCGACCGAGACCTGCGCGAGCCGCGCCTGCAGGATCGAGTTGAGCAGGTCGTCGAAGCCCGCCACCCGGTCCACCGCCCGGGCCAGGCGCCCCCGCACGTCCGCGAAGTAGGGGCGCAGCGGCCCCGGCAGCGCCTCGCCGCCGAGCAGCCGGTGCAGCGGCTCCTGCAACGGCAGCACCGCCCGCTTGAACTCCACCATCTCCCGCTTGAGCTGGTAGATGTGCGCGATGTCGGGTTTGCCCTCGGGCGCGAACGCGCTCTCCTCCAGGCGTTCCAGGTCCTTCTCCACGTGCCCCGCCACGTCGAGGTAGAGGTCGACCATCCGGTTGCAGACGGCGTACCCGACGGCCCAGGGCCCGTGCGCCAGCAGCGCGGTCCTTCGTTCCAGGTCCTCGCGGACGGGCGTGAGCGCTCCGGCGGCCCCGTGCCGCACCGTGATGGCGAAACGGTCGCCGAGGAACACCGTCACATCGCCGGTGTCCACCACCTCCGACGTGGCGGTCAACTCGTCGTGCTCCACGTACGCGGCCGTGCGCAGGACCAGCCGGGTCACCCCGCCGGTCACCTCGACGGCGGGCCGGTGCCCGGCGGCGACCGCCTGCCCGACGGTCAGCTCGTGCAGCCCGTACGCCGCGGCGATCGAGGTCATCAACGTCTCGTCCGGCTCGTGCAGGCCGAGCCAGACGAACCCGCCGCGGCGCCGCGCCTGGCGGCGGGCGTCGGTGTAGTGCGGGCGGCCGGGCCGGCGCACCCCGTCGACGTACACCGCGCAGTCGATGACGGCAGCGGGGTTGGCGCGGCGCTGCGCGGGGATGCGGGGTTCGGGGCGGGTGAGCCCTTCGAAGATCCGGCCCTGGAGGAAACGGCCGAACGGGCCGGGGATCCGCCGCTCGGGCGTGGGCTCGAGATCCCGTCGCCGCCAACCCAGCATCCGTGCACCTCCGTCGCGTCGCCGGAGGCCGAGGTTAGCGGCCGGGCGCACGCGGGCCCACGCAGGTCCACCTGCCGGATGGGCTGAAGAGATGAGCCGGACATGGACGGATCGGCGCCCCCGTGGCGCCGATCCGCAGCAAGAAACCTACCGCCAGCCCCCGACAGTTTCGGTCGCGTCACGCAGACGCCCCCCGACCGGCGGAGACCGGTATGGCACCGCGCCGGCCGGCGGAGTCCGCAACGGCCGGCGCGGGCCGGTCAGTGGACGCCGTAGACCGCGTCGACCACGCCGAGTGCCCAGGTCATCCGCCGGGCCGCGGTGGTGGGGTACTCGCCGTACTCACCCGCGACGTCGGCGGCGCAGCCGCGCACGCCGCCGTGGCTGCGCAGGGCCGTCTGGATGGCCGAGGTGACCTCCGAGCGACTCGGCCGGACACCGGTCTCCAGCGTGCTCATGTACAGCGCCTCCGCCCGGGCCGCGGTCAGCGGGGCGGTCACGGTGCCGGTGGTCTGCGGGGCGGTCATGGTGCTCATCTCGGGTTCTCCCTCCAGCGGGTCATACACCCAGAAGAGCTACGAGCGCCGAGGTTCGTACACGGAGTTTTTGTCAGCTGGCGGTCAGTCGTGCGCCGCCCGGGCCGGGCCGGACCGCACCACCAGGTGGTCCAGCAGGTCCTTCGTCGCCGCGCTCACCGCGGCCACCGCGGCGTCGAACGCCTGCGCGTTGTGCGCGGCCGGGGCCCGGAAACCGGAGATCTTGCGTACGTACTGCAGCGCGGCGGCGCGGATCTCGGCGTCGGTGACGTCGCTGGTGAACGGCTCGCGCAGGGTCTTGATGCTTCGGCACATGAGCCCATCGTCGCCCGCGGCCCGCCTCCCGCCAAAGCCTCAGAGCAGGCGGGCCCGTACGTGGTCGTCGTGCCACTGCCCGCCGACCAGGAACCGTTTGGTGCCGATGACCTCGAAGCCGTGCTTGGCGTAGAACTTGGCCGCCCGTACGTTGCGCTGGTTGACCCCCAGCCAGCAGGTCACCGCGCCGGTGCCGGCCGCCGCCGCCAGCGTGGCGGCCATCAGCGCCGCGGCGGTGCCGCTGCCGTGACTGCCCTCCAGCACGTAGAACTTGCTCAGCTCGATGCTGGGCTGTGCCGTGACCACCGCGCGCACGTCCGGGTCGGCGATCGGGCCGGACACCAGCATCGCGTAGCCGACCGGCTTGCCGTCGTCCTCGGCCACCAGCAGGATCCGGTCGCCGTCGGCGAGGTAGTCCGCGAACCGCGGCGCGGACAGGTGCTGGGCGATGAACGCGTCGACGTCGGACTGCGGTGTGCCGGGCGGGCAGGCCAGGCCGAACGTGCGGGCGGCGACGTCGTACAGTTCGGCCGCGTCGCCCGCGACCGCGCGGCGCGTGGTGATCGGCATGGCGCCCACCCTAGCCGCCGCCCCACCCGCGGCGAGGTGGGGCGTACGCATGAATCTGGAAACAGGGTTTAGAGTCGGGCGGACGGTGCGGTGGTCCGGGCGGAGGTCGAATTGGGGGGACTCGGCGACGTGCTCCCGGTGCCGGCGCGGGTGCGGCCGGTCCCGGCGGCGGCATGCACGATCGGCCCGGGAACGGCGGTCCGGGCCGCACCCGGCACGGCGGCGGTCGCGGAACAGCTGGCCACGGTGCTGCGGGCGGCCACCGGGTATCCCGTCCCGGTGCAGCCGGGCCTCAGTGTGTCGGCGGCTGCCGGGGGCGGCGCGGTCCGGCTCGTGCTCGAGGACGGTCACGGCGACGAGGGGTACCGGCTCGACGTGCGCGCCGACGCGGTGACCGTGGCGGCGCAGACGCCCGCGGGACTGTTCGCGGCGGTGCAGACGGTGCGCCAGCTCATGCCGGTCGCCGGTGCGGGCGACGCCGTGCTGCCCGGCGGCGTGATCGAGGACCGGCCCCGGTTCGCCTACCGCGGCGCGATGCTGGACCTGGCCCGGCACTACTTCACCCCGGACGAGGTGCGCTCGTACATTGACGCGATCGCCCAGTTCAAGATCAATCACCTGCACCTGCACCTGACCGACGACCAGGGCTGGCGGCTGGAGATCGCGGGCTGGCCCCGGCTCACCGAGGTCAGCGGCGGCCCCGGCACCGGCGTCGACGGCGCCGGGCCCGGCTTCCTCACCGCCGCCGGGTACGCCGAACTGGTCGCGTACGCGGCGGACCGGTTCGTCACCGTCGTGCCGGAGATCGACATGCCCGGGCACGTCAACGCCGTCCAGGTGGCGTACCCGGAGCTGACCCGCGACGGCGCCGCGGTGGCGGCCCGCACCGATCGGGCCGTGGGCTACAGCTCACTGTGCGTCGACCGGGAGCAGACGTACGCGTTCGTCGAGGACGTCATCCGCGAGGTCGCCGCGCTGACCCCCGGGCCGTACCTGCACATCGGCGGAGACGAGGCCGACGCCACCAGCGCCGAGGACTACCGCACGTTCCTGCACCGGGTGCTGCCGCTGGTCGCCAAGTACGGCAAACGCGCCATCGGCTGGCACGAGGTGGCCGCGGTGGAACCGCCCGGCACCGTGGTGCCGCAGTTCTGGCGTACCGCCGCGGACGACGCCGGGGTGGCCCGGGCCGTCGCCGGCGGCTGCCAGGTCATCATGTCCCCGGCCGACCGCACCTACCTCGACATGAAGTACGACGCGGACAGCCCGCTCGGTCTCGACTGGGCCGGGCTGCTCGACGTGGCCCGGGCGTACGACTGGGATCCGGCGACCCGGCTGCCCGGGGTCGGCGAGCAGGACCTGCTCGGGGTCGAGGCTCCGCTGTGGTCGGAGACCCTGCGCAGCCTGACCGATGTGCAGACCATGACGTTCCCGCGGCTGCCCGCGATCGCCGAGGTGGCCTGGTCGCCGCAGGCTGCTCGCGACTGGGACGCGTTCCGCCGGCGCCTCGCCGCGTTCGGTCCGCGCTGGACGGCGCAGGGGATCGCCTACCACCGGTCACCCGAGATTCCCTGGGTGTGACGACGTCCCCCCGCCGGGCGTGGCGTACGCCGGGTCATCCCCCGTCCGGGCTCCCCTGGGCGTGACGGCGCGGCCGGGCCGCCTCTAGGCTTGCCCGCGTGAACGGGCAGGGCGTGCGGGCGATGACGTCGGCCGTCGCGCTGGCCGGGTTCCTCGCCGTCGCGGTGGCCCAGCTCGCGCTCGTGGCGGCACTGGTCCTGCTGCTGCTTGCGCTGCTGCCGGGGGCGCTGGCCGCGCAGATCGGCGCGCCGCTGTGCATGGCCACGGTCGGGGTCCTGGCGTACGCGACGTGGCGGGCCCTGCACACCCGGCACGCGCACCCGGCCGGGGTGCCGGTGAGCCGCGCCGACGCTCCCCACCTGTGGGAGCTGCTGGACGCGGCTGCGACCGCGGCGGGCACCCGGGCGCCGGACACCGTCACGGTCGTCGCCGAGGCCGCGGCCACCGTACGCGAACGTGGCCGCCTGCTCGGGCTGATCGGTGGCCGCCGCGACCTCTACCTGGGACTGCCGCTGCTACAGGCGTGGGACGTCCCCCGGCTGCGCGCGGTCGTGGCGCATGAGCTGGCGCACTTCTCCGGGCGGGGCGCACGGCTCGCCCCGCTGGCGTACCGGGGGCGGGTGACGGTCGGCCGCAGCATCCCCCGGATCAGCCGGCGCAACCCGGCCGGGCCGGTGCTGCGCGCGTACGCGCGGCTGTACCGGCGGGTCGATGCCCCGTTCAGCCGGGCTCAGGAGTTCGCCGCCGACCGGGTCGCCGCCGAGTTCGCCGGTGCCACGGCCGCCGCCGCGGTGCTCACCGACCTGCCCACCCTGGACGCCCTGCAACACCTGTTCCGCACCGGGTACGTCGCCCCCGGCTGGCAGGCCGGGCACACTCCGGAGGACCTGTTCGGCGGCTTCCTGCGGATGCTGGCCGCGCGCGCCGACGAGGCGGCCCGGCTGCGGGCCCGGCCGCTGCCCGACCCGGGACCGTGGGACACCCACCCGCCGGTGGCCGAGCGTCTCGCCGCCCTCCCTGCCCTCCCCGGGCCTCCGCCCGGGCCGGACACCGAGCCGGTGCCCGACCTGCCCGGCCTGGGGCGGGCGCTGCAGGCGGTCGCGTACCCGCCGCAGGGGCGCACCGCCGTGGACTGGGACACCTTCTTCGGCGCGGCCCGCACCGCCGAGATGGAACGCGAGGCCGAGGCCGCCCTGGCGACCATCGCCCGCGCCGCGGGGGTGCCCGTGGCCAGCGCCGCCGACGTCCTCGACCTCGCCGCGGACGGGCGGCTCCGCAAGGTCGCCGAGGCGGTCCTGCCCGACCTGCCCGCCGAGGAGTCCGCCGCCCGCGCGACGGAGCTGGTCACCCTGCTGCTGGCGCTCGCCGCGCTGCGTAGCGGCGTCGCCCGCTGGCGGCACAACTGGACAGGTACGGCCGAACTCGTCACCCTCGACGGCGGCCACCTCGACCTGTCCGGCCCCGCGGCGCTGGTCGCCGATCCCGCCACGGTCGACGCGGCCCGCGAGCGGCTGGCGGAGCTGGGCGTCGACCCGGCCGCCACCGCCGCCCGGTCGGCGCACGGGCGGGCCGAAGTGGTCGGCGGGGTCGTCAACCTGGTGGTCGACGGTGCCCGCACCGACGTCCTCGTCGTGGAGACCGGGCTGTTCCTGGTGCCCGGGCTGCCGCGCGCGCACAACGGTTCCGCCAAGCGGCGGCTCGCCCGGTTCGCCGCCGCCGATGCGGGCGAACGCGAGGTGGCGGCGCCGGGCAGCCGGTTCCTGCCGTACCCGGAGGTGGTCGGTGCGGCCCGGACCCGCCGCGCCCCGCGCGCCTGGGACCTGCGGCTGCGCGACGGGGCCACGCTGAGTGTGCGGGCGGCACTGGACTCCGACGAGCTGCCCGGGGGCTGGGCGGCGCTCGACGACGCGGTGGCCTTTCTTGCCCGTACGCGCGCAACGTCCGACTCCGGCTGAACCGACCGGCCCTCCGTTACGTGCCTAGAGACGGGGGCCGACTTCCGACGTATCAGCAACCGCGCTGCGGGTTCGGGCCACACTGAACATCAGGGGGCCGGACATTAGGGGGCCGGACATCAGGGGGCCGGCAACGGACGTCAGGGGCCGGCAACGGCCTGACCGACCGCAGCGAGGCCGGGAGGGCATGCCCGGACGCGGCACGGCATGACCGACTGCACCGAGCGCAGCGAGGGCCGGGAGGCCCTGCGCGGGCATGTCTGCATGACCGTCGCCCAAAGTGGGTAGATCGATCTCGGCAACACACGATGCGCTCAGCGAACTGGGGAGGGGGCGCCGATGGATCGGGAACCGCTCGCGCTGTTCGCGGCGATCGTCGCGGTCGGCCTCGGCCCGGCGATGTGGCTCGGTGCCCAGTTCGGACCGGTCGTCGCGCCGCCCGTCGGCCCGCCGCCCGCGGTCGTGCGGCAGCAGGCGGACTCCGGCGCCGGAGGCGCCGGCGCGGCCGCGCCGCAGGACCCGGCCATCGTGCTGGACACCCGCCCCCGGGGCCGGGTCGCCCCGCTGTCCGCCACCCCGCGCGCCCGCAAGTCCAGCCCGGCACCCACGGCCACCGCCCCGTCCGGGCTGCCGAGCCGCCCGCCCACCGCACCCACCTCGGCACCGTCGCCGAGCGCTGACCCGTCGGTCACGCCGAGCAACCCTGGCGCCGAGCCGACCGGTGGTGGTCAGGGCACCGGGCAGCCGAGCCCGTCGCCCACCCCGACCGACTCCGGCGGGCCAGGAGAGACTGCTGGCGGCCAGGGGCCCGCACCTGTTCGGCGCGGGTCCGTGTAGGGCGGCTGCGGGGCCGTCTAACTCGGTGCGGCGGCCTCGTCGTCCGTGAGCGATACGACCGGGATCGTGCGTCCGGCCTTCTGCTCGTGCTCCGTGAAGAACGGATGGTCCTGCTTGATCCGCGCCCATTGCCGGTCGTAGTCCGCGCCGCTCAGCGGGGTGGCACGCGCCGCGTAGCTGCGCCCGGGCAGCTCGACCGTGACGTGCGGGTCGGCGACCAGGTTCCGGTACCACTGCGGGTCCGTGGCCGCCCCCGCGTTGGACGCGATGACCAGGAGCCGCGCGCCGTCGTCCACGTACATCATCGGGCTGGTCCGCGGCTGGCCGGTGCGGCGCCCCCGGGTGGTGAGCAGCAGCAGGCGCCGGTCGCCGAGGGACGCGCCGCCGTCGGCACGAAAAGTTTCGATGAGTGTGCGGTTGTACGCCAGGATGTCGTCGGGCATGGTCATACGTCGGATCCCCCGGTTCTCGTCGATGGACAGAACAGTGCCAAACTCAGCGACCAAAAAGGACATACAGCGTTCATCCGGTACGCCTTGGAGGTGGCTCCCCGGCCCCCCATTACGTATTCTGCCGAAGGCGCGCGCGGCCCGGGACGGTTCGTCAGGCATTGACGACCGTGATGGGTGGCGTATTGCCGGTCCCCTGTTGAACCCCTTCGGGCGGAGCCTGATGAGAACCCGCAACTGGTCGATCCGTTCCAAGATCATCGCGTTGGTGACGGTGCCCCTCACCGCCCTGCTCGCGCTCTGGATCTTCGCGACGGTGCTCACCGCCGGACCGGCGTTCAACCTGCTGTCCGCCCGTACGCTGCTCGACACGGTCGGCCACCCCGGTGAGGCGCTGGTCGGGGAGTTGCAGCACGAGCGCCGCCTCAGCGTGGCGTTCCTGGCCGGCCCCACCGCCGACGCCACCGCGCTGGACGCCCAGCGCGCCGCGACCGACCGGGTCGTCGCGACGTTCCGCCGCACCGCGACCGGGCAGGACGCGCAGCAGGCGGCCAGCCCCACCCTGCGTACCCGGATCGCCCAGCTCGTCGCGGACCTCAACGGGCTGGCGAGTAACCGCGCCCACATCAGCCTGCGCCAGCTCGACCCGGTGGCCGCCCAGGACATGTACAGCACGATCATCGACGCCGGCTTCCAGCTGTTCACGGCCACCGCCACGTTCAACGACGAGCTGGTCGACCGGCAGGTCCGCGCACTGACCACGGTGGGTCGCGGCCAGGAGTACCTCAGCCGTACGGATTCGTTGCTGGCCGGTGCGGACGCGGCCGGTCGGCTCACCGCGGACACCCGCCGTGAGCTGCTGCAGTCCATCGCGACCGCGCGGTTCCTGCTGGCCGACGGCGTCGCCGACCTGCCCCCGGCCGACCGGGCCGCATTCCAGCGGCTGAGCGCCGGGCCCGAGTTCAGCCGGCTGCGCCAGATGCAGGACGCGCTCATCGAGACCGGCCGGGTGGGGGAGAAGTCCCCCGTGGGCGGCACGGACTGGCAGCCCGTCTACGACAGTTCCACCCAGCAGCTGCGCACGTTCGAGCTGGCCGCCGCGGACTCACTGGCCCAGCGGGCCACCCCGCTGGCGATGCGGGTGCTGGGCCTCCTGGCTGCCGCCGGCATCCTGGGCCTGGCCGCGGTGGCCGCCTCGGTCTTCGTGTCCATCCGGGTGGGCCGCTCCCTCGTCGGCCGGCTGATCCGGCTGCGCGGCGAGGCGCTGGAGATGGCCGGTGAGCGGCTGCCCGGCGTGGTCCGGCGCCTGCAGCGCGGCGAGGCGGTCGACGTGGACGTCGAGACCCCACCGCTGGAGTACGGCCGCGACGAGATCGGCCAGCTCGGACACGCGTTTAACGAGGTGCAGCGCACCGCCGTCCAGTCCGCGGTGGAGGAGGCCAACGTCCGGCGCGGCATCAACGAGGTCTTCCTCAACATCGCCCGGCGCAGCCAGACCCTGCTGCACCGCCAGCTGGCGCTGCTGGACAAGATGGAACGCCGGGAGACCGAGCCCCGCGAGCTGGAGGACCTGTACCGCGTCGACCACCTCGCCACCCGGATGCGGCGCCACGCCGAGGACCTGGTCATCCTCGCGGGCGCGGCGCCCGGCCGGGGCTGGCGCAACCCGGTGCCGGTCATCGACGTGATCCGCGGGGCGATCAGCGAGGTCGAGGACTACAAGCGGGTCGACATCCGCTCCGTGGAGTCCTCGGCGGTCCTCGGGCGCGCGGTCGGCGACGTCATCCACCTGCTGGCCGAGCTGCTGGAGAACGCCGCGTCGTTCTCCCCGCCGCACACCCGGGTCGAGGTGATCGGCCAGATCCTGCCGAACGGGTACGCCCTGGAGGTCGAGGACCGTGGCCTCGGCATGACCGCGGAGGCGATCGAGGACGCCAACCGCCGCCTGCTGGAGCCGCCCGACTTCGATCCGGCCGACAGCGCCCGGCTGGGCCTGTTCGTGGTGGCCCAGCTCGCCGGGCGGCACGGCATCCGGGTGTCGCTGCGGCCCTCCGCGTACGGCGGGGTCACCGCGGTCGTGCTGATCCCGGGCGAGCTGGTCACGGCCGCACCGCCCGGACCGGGACAGCCGGCCCTGCCCGCAGGCCCGTCGCCCGCGGACAAGGGCTGGGACCGCCCGCTGCTCGGTTCCGGGACGCAGGATCCGGCGCGGCGCTCGCTGGCGGCGCTGCAGTGGCAGGGTGCCGAGGAGGTGCGCTCCATCACGGTTGCCGGCCGCCCGGTCACGCTCAACGGCACCCTCGCCGAGGCGGCCCCTGAGGCGGGGCCGGTCCACGAGACCGAACCGGTCCGCGACGGCGAGCCGGAACCCCACGCCGACGCAGCCCCCGGCACCGAGGCGGACCGGTCGCAGCGAGCCGCCGGAAGCGGGCCCAGCCGCAGCGCGGTGGTGGACGGGCTCAGCGCGGACGGTCTCGTGCGGCGCCGGCGTACCGCGCCCCGGCGCTCACCCCAGCGTTCCGAGGCAACGCCGCTCCCGGCCGGGCTGGAATGCCCGGACCCCCTGCTGCGGCCCGGGTCGGGCCGACCAGGGTCCGGCCGCCCAGTGTCCGGCCGCCCAGTGTCCGGCCGCCCAGCGTCCGGCCGCCCTGGTGCCGGCTCCGCGCGGCCGATCACCGATCGCCCCGGCAACGACGGCGATCACGAACGGCCCGGCGCCGTGGTGCCGTTCCCGGCCGCCCCGGTGCTGCCCTCCACGGACACCAGCGCCCCGGCGGCGGAGACATCCACCCTGGACGGGCTGCCCCGGCGGGTGCGTCAGGCGAACCTCGTGCCGCAGCTGCGGGAGCCGGCGGCCCCACCGGCCGCGGTACCCGCCCGCTCGCCCGAGCGCGTTCGCGACCTGATGAGCGCATTGCAGCGCGGCACGATCCGGGGACGGCAGGCCGCCGCGAGCGGGCCGCGACTCGAGGCGGGACCCGTGGGCGGGCCGCGCCCCGACGCCGGACCTGCCGGAGCGCCGCAACCCGAGCCCGGACCCGCCGGGGATCCGTCGGCAGCGGCGAGCGAGCCGCGGGATCCGGGCTTCACCGAAGCGGCGACTGTGCTGCTTCCGGCCGTGCGGGACACGGCCGATCTCGACCACACCCCGGCGCCGCCGTCCGGCACGGGGGACGGCGGTGGCGCCGCCACACAGGACGACCATGGGAACCGGCCGGATAAGGACGCATAAGTGGCACAGACGAACCAGAGCGCGAACCTCAGCTGGCTGCTCGACGACCTCGTCGATCGGGTGCCGTCCACCGAACAGGCGGTGGTGCTCTCGGCCGACGGCCTGTTGATGGGGGCGTCGGCCGGTCTCAGCCGGGCCGACGCCGAGCATCTGTCGGCCATGGCCGCCGGCTTCCAGAGCCTGGCCAAGGGCGCCAGCCGGCACTTCCAGGCGGGCCCGGTGCGGCAGACCGTGGTCGAGATGGAGTCGGCGTTCCTGTTCGTCACCGCGGCCGGGCAGGGAGCGTGCCTGGCGGTGCTGGCGGCCAGCGACGCCGATCTGGGACTCATCGCGTACGAGATGGCGATGCTGGTGACCAGGGTCGGTGAGTTCATGGGCGCGCCCGATCGGCCCTTCGTGACTCCGTTCGATGCCCGCTGACTCCTCGCGCCCGTCCCACGACTGGCTCGACGCCGACGCCGGTCCCGTGGTACGGCCGTACGCGGTGACCCAGGGCCGGGTCGCGCCCTCCGGTGGGGACTTCGACCTGGTGGCGTTCGTGGTGGCCACCATCGCCGAGCTGCCCGCGCTGCCGCACCTGCTCCCCGAGCACCGGGGCATCGTCATCGCGGCCGGGCAGCCGATCTCGATCGTCGAGCTGGCTTCCACGTTGGACCTGTCGGTCGGGGTCGTCCGGGTTTTGCTCGGTGATCTACGCTCGGCGGGGCTCATCTCGCTGTACGAACCTTCCGCGGCCTCGAAGCCGCACGACGTCGACGTACTCAAGGCGGTTGTCAATGGACTCCGTGCGCTCTGACCGGGACGCGTCGCGCGCACGCATCCCCGTCGCGCTCAAGATTCTCATCGCCGGCGGGTTCGGCGCGGGCAAGACCACGATGGTCGGCTCGGTGAGCGAGATCCGCCCGCTGCAGACCGAGGAGGTCCTCACCGGGGTCGACGGTGGCGACGACACCTCGGGTGTCGAGGGCAAACGCACCACGACGGTGACCATGGACTTCGGTCGCATCACCATCACCGACGATCTGCAGCTCTACCTGTTCGGCACGCCCGGGCAGGACCGGTTCTGGTTCCTGTGGGACGAGCTGTCGCAGGGCGCGCTGGGGGCGGTGGTGCTGGCGGACACGAGGCGGCTGGCGGACTGCTTCCCCTCGATCGACTACTTCGAGCAGCGGGGCACGCCGTTCGTGGTCGCGGTGAACTGCTTCGACGACGCGCAGCAGTTCGCTCCCGAGGCCGTGGCCCGGGCCCTGGACCTGGATCCGGACGTGCCGGTGGTGCTGTTCGACGCGAGGCAGCCACTGGCCGCCCGTAACGTGCTGATCGAGCTGGTTGAGTACGTGGCGCGCCGCCAGCTCGCCACGGCGGGCCGCTGACCGCCCGGGCCGCCGGGCTCTGATTGGATGCTGCTGTGAGCGCCCACGGTGAGTTCGTCTTCCTCGGCTGCTACACCGGGGAGAGTGGTGGCGAGGGTGAGGGCATCGCGCTGCTGCGCCGTGACCCGGCGACGGGGGAGCTGACCCGTCTCGGCCTGGCCGCGCGTACCCCGTCGCCGTCCTTCCTCGCCCGCCACCCCACCCGTGCGGTCCTGTACGCGGTGAACGAGTTCCACGCCGGGACGGTGAGTGCGTTCGCGGTGGCCGAGGACGGCGACCTGGAGTTGCTGGGTGTCCAGCCGACGGGCGGGCGGCATCCGTGCCACCTGGCGGTCGCGGCGGGCGGGCGGCATCTGCTGGTGGCGAACTACGACAGCGGCAGCGTCTCGGTGTTTCCGCTGGATCCCGACGGGGTGCCCGGCCCGCGCTGCGACCTGGTGGACTTGGAGGGTTCCGGCCCGGTGACCGAGCGTCAGGCGGGCCCGCACGCGCACATGGTCTCGCCCGACCCGCACGGCCCGGACGTGCTGGTGAGCGATCTCGGCTCGGACCGGGTGTGGCGGTGCCGGCTGGACCCGGCCTCCGGTCGGCTGACGGTGACCGCGCCGGCGGTGGTGGCGTCCCCGGGGACCGGCCCGCGCCACCTGCTGCGTTCGGCGGACGGGGCGCTGCTGGTGGTGGGGGAGTTGCGGGGCGACCTCGCCTGGTACCGGCCGGGTGGTCCGGACGGCAGCCTGCGCCGGATGGGCGACGTGGCGGCCAGCACCACGCTGGGGACGAACTATCCGTCGGAGCTGGCGACGGGCCGCGACGGCCGTTTCGTGTACGTGGCCAACCGCGGCCCGGACACGATTTCGGCGTTCGCCTGGGACGGGGCGACCGCGGTCCTGGTCGCTGAGGTGCCCACGGGCGGCTCCTGGCCCCGGCATCTCGCTCTGATCGCGGATCATCTGTACGTAGCGAACGAACGGTCACACAACGTCACAGCGTTCCGGATCGACGCGGACACCGGGGTGCCGCGGCTCCAGGGGGAACCGGTGAGTGAGGCGAGCCCGACCTGCCTGCTGCGGTGGATCCCGGAGCATGTCAGCCGATAAGCAATACCGGACATTTAGAATCTTCTAGATTTATGACCTGGACCGGTTAATAGACCCCAAGGCTCCGCACCGCGAGAGATCACCCAACTACGGAGAGTCCTGAAGTAGTCCCGAACTTCCAATCCGAGTAATTTTCGTCCGAACGTATATGGCAATCGGCTCGCCGGGTGCGCAGTATGGACCGCGTGTCAGGTCGCCATCGTAGAAACTTCAATCTCCGGGGAGCGGGCGTCGTTGGTGCCGCGATGGCGATCGTCGTCATCCTCGCCGGGTCTTGGCTCGGCTACCGGCAGCTCGCCGACTCCGGCTGTACCGGCTCCATCAAGCTGAACGTCGCCGCGGCACCCGAGATCGCCCCCGCCGTCGAGCAGATCGCCCAGAAGTGGACCTCGAGCGGCGCTCAGGTCAACGGGACCTGCGTCGCCGTCGGCGTGAACCCGATCAACCCGGCCACCATGGCCGCCGCGATCGCGCGCGAACACCAGGTCACGCTGGTCGGGCTCGGCTCCGCCCCGACGTCCGTGGTGACGCCGGACGTATGGGTCCCTGACTCCTCCACCTGGCTCCTGCGGCTCAAGTCCGAGGCATCCGGGTTCGTGCCCACCGACGGCACCTCGGTCGCGCAGAGCCCGATCGTCGTCGCCATGCCGGAGAAGGTCGCCGAGCAGGCGGTCGGCTGGCCGGACAAGCAGCTGGGTTGGAAGGACCTGCTGGGCAAGCTGATGACCAGCAACACCCTGCGTACGGGCATCGTGGACCCGACCCGCGACGCGGCCGGCCTCGCCGGTCTGCTGGCGCTGGGACAGGCCGCGGGCGACGGGCCGGACGCCCAGGCGGCCAAGGTGGGTGCGCTGCGGGCGCTGGCCGCGGGCAGCTCCGCCCTGCGCGACGACCTGCTGCAGAAGTTCCCGCACTCGGGCGAGCCCAACGACGTCGCGAGCAGCCTCAGCGCCGCCCCGCTCTCCGAGGAGGACGTGGTCGCGTTCAACGCGGAGGGCCCGCCGGTCAAGCTCGCCGCGCTGTACCTGAACCCGATGCCCCCGCCGCTGGACTACCCGTACGCGGTCATGCCCGAGGTCGACCTGACCAAGGCGGCCGCCGCGACCGGCCTGCGCCAGGCGCTGCAGCAGACCGCGTTCAAGAACGCCCTGGCGACGGTGGGCCTGCGCGGCCCGGACGGCACGGTCGGCTCCGGTTTCGCGACGCCCACGGGTGCCCCCGAGGCGACCCCGGCGGCCAAGCCCGCCGGCGACGACGCGCAGGGCGGACGGGCCGCGGGCGGTCTCGATGCCGGGGTGCTCAGCCAGGCGCTGGGCAGCTGGGCGGCGATCACCCTGCCGGGCCGGGCCCTGGCCGTGTTCGACGTCTCCGGTTCGATGCTCAAGACGGTGCCGACCGCGAACAACCTGACCCGGGCCGAGGTGACGCAGCGCGCCGCCGCGCAAGGGCTCAGCCTGTTCGACGACCGGTGGGCGGTCGGCGTGTGGGTGTTCTCCACGGAGCTGGACGGCAAACGGCCCTACAAGGAGGTCGTGCCGATCAGCCCGCTGACCTCGGCACGCAGCCAGATCCAGGCGTCGATCGGGAGGCTGACCCCGAAGCCGAACGGCGCCACCGGCCTCTATGACACGGCGCTGGCCGCGTACAAGAACGTGCAGGACAGCTGGCAGGCCGGGCGGGTCAACTCGGTCCTGCTGTTCACCGACGGCAAGAACGAGAACGCCGACGGCATCAGCCGCGACCAGCTGGTCACCGAGTTGAAGAAGCTCAACGACCCGAAGCGCCCGGTCCGTATGGTGATCATCGGTATCGGCAACGAGGTGGACCGCAACGAGCTCCAGGCGATCACGGACGCGACGAGCTCGGGTGGGGTCTTCATCGCCCCGGACCCGGCGAAGATCTCCGAGATCTTCCTGCAGGCGATCTCCTCGCGTACCGGCGCCAACCGCTGATCGCATCTGGACGTTGAACGGCCGCCGCACCCCACCCGGGGAGCGGCGGCCGTCGCGCATGCGGGCCGCGCCGGTCGGGCTTCGCCGCGAATCCGGCGGAGCGCCTCAGGCCCGGGCCAGCCAGGCCGCGGGGTCGGCGTGGACCGCGCGGATCACGGAATCGGCCGCCCCGCGCATCGCGGCGTCCGCGCCCAGCGTGGCCGGGCGCAGCGACACGGGCGCGAGATCGGCGGTGAGTACCCGGCGGCGCAGCTCGTCCTCGATGCTCCCGCGCAGCCCCGGCAGCAGCGGTGCGTATCCTCCGCCGAGGACGATCGTGTCGACGTCGAGCAGGTTGACCACGGCGGCCAGGGCGATGCCCAGGGCGCTGCCCGCGGCCGCGAGGGCGGCCCGGGTAGCGGGCAAGGTCAGGTCGAGCGCGTCGGGCGTGGGGACTCCGGCGGCCCGCAGGATGGCCTCCTGGCCGGCGTACTGCTCCAGGCAGCCGGTGCCGCCGCAGCGGCACGGCGGACCGTCGGGGTGAACCGGCAGGTGGCCGATCTCCCCGCTCCAGCCGTGGACTCCGCGGTAGAGGACGCCGTCGAGCACGATGCCCGCGCCGATGCCGATCTCGCCGGAGACGTGGATGAAGCTGCGGGCGCCGCCGCCCGCGCGCAGTTCGCCGAGCGCGGCCAGGTTGGCCTCGTTGTCGACCGTCAGCGGCAGCCCGGCCAGCGCCTCGGTGGCGCCGAGCAGCGCGGCCGCGGGCACGTCCTGCCAGCCCAGGTTGGGCGCGACCGGGATCCGCCCGTCGGCCGCCACCAATCCGGGTACGGCCAGGGCGGCGCCCACCAGGTCCAGGCCCTCCGCCGCCGCCAGGCCCCGTAGCCGGCCGCCCAGTTCGCCGAGCGCGGCCAGGGCGGCCGGTGCCCCGGCCGGGCGCTGGTCGGCGTGTTCGACGATCCGGTGGCGGACGGTCCCGGTGAGGTCGACGACGCACCCGGCCAGGTAATCGACGTTGATCTCCAGCCCCAGTGCGGCGGGCCCGGCGCGGTTGAGGATGAGCCCCGCCGCGGGCCGCCCGGCGCCCGAGCGGGGGGCGGGCTCGACCTCGAGGAGCAGCGCTCCGGCGATCAGGTCCTCGACGAGGGCGGAGACGGTGGCGCGGGTGAGACCGGTGGCCGAGGCGACCGCCGCCCGGGAGACCGGATTCGGGCTTTCCGCCACCTGGCGCAGGACCAGTGCGAGATTGTGGGCCCGCACGCTGGACTGCCGTACGGGCGCGTCCGCAGCCGCCATCGGGCGGCGATGCGCGGCCATCGGATGCACGCCCTTGACAATGCCACACGCCCGCCAAATAATTCAAGCAATAAACAAATCCGAGCCGCGCCACCGCCGGCCGCTGATCCCGTGGAGGTAACCGTGTCGGTCCAGCCCACGCGCGAGGACAAGTTCTCCTTCGGCCTGTGGACGGTCGGTTGGCCGGCCCGCGACCCGTTCGGTGAGGCCACCCGGGCCCCGCTCGACCCGGTCGAGGCCGTGCACCGGCTGGCCGAGCTGGGCGCGTACGGCATCACGTTCCACGACGACGACCTGGTGCCGTTCGGCGCCGACGCGCACGAGCGCGACGCCACCATCGCCCGGTTCCGCAAGGCGCTCGACGAGACCGGCCTGACCGTACCGATGATCACCACCAATCTCTTCACCCACCCGGTCTTCAAGGACGGCGGCTTCACCAGCAACGACCGCTCCGTCCGCCGGTACGCGCTACGCAAGGTCCTGCGCAACATGGATCTCGCGGCCGAACTCGGCGCCGAGACGCTCGTGCTGTGGGGTGGCCGCGAAGGCGCCGAGTACGACCACGCCAAGGATGTCCGCGCTGCGCTCGACCGCTACCGCGAGGCCCTCGACGTCCTCGCCCAGTACTCGGTCGACAGCCGGTACGGCCTGCGTTTCGCCATCGAACCCAAGCCCAACGAGCCCCGCGGCGACATCCTGCTGCCCACGGTCGGGCACGCGCTGGCGTTCGTGCAGAGCCTCGAGCGCCCCGAGCTGTTCGGCGTCAACCCTGAAGTGGGCCACGAGCAGATGTCCAACCTCAACTTCATGCACGGCGTCGCCCAGGCGCTGTGGCACGGCAAGTTGTTCCACATCGACCTCAACGGCCAGCACGGACCCAAGTTCGACCAGGACCTCGTGTTCGGCCACGGCGACCTGATCAACGCGTTCGCGCTGGTCGATCTGCTGGAGTTCGGCGGACCCGGCGGCGGCCGCGCGTACGACGGTCCCCGGCACTTCGACTACAAGCCGTCCCGGACCGAGGACACTGCCGGGGTGTGGGCGTCGGCGGCCGCCAACATGCGGATGTATCTGCTGCTCAAGGAGCGGGCCGCCGCGTTCCGCGCCGACCCCGGGGTGCAGGCGGCGCTGCGCGCGGCCAAGGTCGACGAGCTGGCCGTGCCCACCCTGGGCGCCGGTGAGACGTACGCCGACCTGCTGGCGGACCGCAGCGCCTTCGAGGACTTCGACCCGGACGCGGCCGGCACCACCGGGTACGGCTTCGTCGCGCTGCACCAGCTCGCGGTCGAGCACCTGCTGCGGGCCCGCTGATCCGGGCCGGCCGACCCATGAGCCTCGTCGCGGGCATCGACTCGTCCACCCAGTCCTGCAAGGTGGTGATCCGCGACGCCGAGACCGGCGCGCTGGTCCGGCAAGGCCGCGCCGGGCATCCGGAGGGCACCGAGGTGCACCCGGACGCGTGGTGGGCGGCGCTCAACCAGGCCGTCGAGCAGGCCGGTGGCCTCGGCGACGTGGCCGCCGCCTCCGTCGCCGGTCAGCAGCACGGCATGGTCTGCCTGGACGAGGACGGCGCGGTCGTGCGCCCGGCCCTGCTGTGGAACGACACCCGCAGCGCGGGCGCCGCCACCGAACTCATCGACGACCTCGGTGGCGGTGACCGCGGGCGGCGGGCGTGGGCCGACGCGGTCGGCATCGTGCCCGTGGCCAGCTTCACCCTCACCAAGCTGCGCTGGCTGGCCCGCCACGAGCCCGCCGCAGCCGCCCGGGTCGCCGCGGTCTGCCTGCCCCACGACTGGCTCACCTGGCAGCTCGGCGGCGCCCGCGGTCTGGAGTCGCTGCGCACCGACCGCAGCGACGCCAGCGGCACCCTGTACTGGTCGGCACGCACCAACGAATACCGCCACGACCTGCTGGCGCTGGGCTTCGGGCGGCCGCTGACGGTGCCCCGGGTGCTCGGCCCCACCGAGGTCGCGGGCACCCTGCCTACCGGATCCCCGCTCGGGCCTGGCGCGGGCGACAACGCCGCCGCCGCCCTGGGCGCCGGTGCCCGGCCCGGCGACGTGGTGGTGTCGATCGGCACGTCCGGCACGGTGTTCGTGGCGACCGACGCCGCCCCGAACGACCCGACCGGCACGGTCGCGGGTTTCGCCGACGCGACCGGCCGGTTCCTGCCGCTCGTGGCCACCCTGAACGCCGCCCGGGTCCTCGACGCGGCCGCGAAGCTGCTCGGCGTCGACCACGAGCAGCTGTCCCGGCTCGCGCTGAGCGCACCCGCGGGTGCCGGCGGGCTGGTCCTCGTCCCGTACCTGGAGGGAGAGCGCACCCCGGACCGCCCCCATGCCACCGGCGCGGTGCACGGCCTCACGCTGCGCACCTCGACCCCGGCTCACCTGGCCCGGGCCGCGGTCGAGGGCCTGCTGTGCGCCCTCGCCGAGGGCCTGGACGCGCTGGTGGGACAGGGCGCGCGGGCCAACCGGGTCGTGCTGGTCGGCGGTGGAGCGCGCAGCGAGGCCGTACGCACGATCGCCCCCTCGGTGTTCGGCCTGCCCGTCCTGGTGCCCCCGCCCGGCGAGTACGTCGCCGATGGCGCCGCCCGCCAGGCCGCCTGGGTGCTGACTGGCGGGGACGAGCCACCGTCCTGGTCGGGCGCAACCCCGCAGGTGTACGAGGCCGACCCCGTGCCGCAGATCAGGGACCGGTACGCGGGCGCCCGCGACGCCGTGATGGACCGCGAATCCCGGTAACCTGCCACGGTGACGATCTGGGGCGGTGCGGCGCATCGCGGCTACAGCGTGGTCGTCTTCGTCATCCTCGCCTCCCTGGACAACGTCGCGATCGGCCTGGTCCCCCCGCTGTACGGCAGCATCGCCGCCGACTTCGGCGTCGGTGAGGCCAAGGTCGCCCTGGCCACCACGGCGATGTTCCTGATCAGTGCGGTCGCCTCGGTCGGCTGGGCGTACGCGGGCGACCGCACCAACCGCAAACCTGTGCTGCTGGCCGGCACCGCCATCTGGGTCATCGGCACCGCCTGGTCCGGCCTGGCCGGTGGATACCCGGTGTTCCTGCTGGCCCAGGTCGTCGCCGCGATCGGGCTCGGCGGCGTGGCCTCGGTCAGCTTCTCCGTGGTCAGCGACCTGATCACGCCGCGCCGCCGGGGCCTGGCCATGAGCTTCTGGGGACTCTCGCAGGGGGTCGGCACCCTGGCCGGGACGATGCTCGGCGGTCTGCTCGGCCACGACGACTGGCGGCGCCCGTTCCTGGCGGTCTCGGCCGCGGGCGTGGTCGCCGCCGCGGCGTACCTGCTGACGTACGACGTGCCGCGCGGCGACAGCCAGCCCGAGCTGGCCGGAATCGAGTACGACGAGCGGATCCACCGTGACGACCTGCCCAGGATTCTGGGCCGCCGGACCAATGTGTGGCTGATCCTGCAGGGCTTCCCGGCGCAGATCGCGCTCGGCTCCCTGGTCTGGCTGCCGGTGCTGTTCCGCTCCCGGGCCGAGGCGCAGGGCTATTCCGCCGGTACGGCGGTGCTCGTCGGCAGCGTGTTCGCCACGTTGTTCCAGGTGGGCGGGGCACTGTCCATTCTGGGTGGTCTGGTCGGTGACCGCCTGCAACGGCGTACCCCGCGGGGCCGTGCCCTGGTCGCAGCCGTCGGGGTGCTGGCGGCCGTGCCGTTCTATGTCGTGCTGTTCTTCGTGCCGATGCGCATCGCCGTGCCCGACGGCGCCGGGGCGGGCACGGTGCTGCGGGCCGTGCTGACCGAGGTGGTCACCGAGCCGACCGTGGGCGCGTGCCTGGCCACCGCGGTGTTCGCGCTCGCCCTGACCTCGGCCAACTCGCCGAACTGGTTCGCGATGATCGCGGACGTCAACCCGCCCGAGCACCGCGGCACGGTGTACAGCCTCGGCAACCTGGTCAACGGCGTCGGCCGGGCCGGCGGCAACGCGCTCGTCGGTGCGGCGTTCCGGGGCCTGGCGGGCGGGTTCCCCCCGCCGCTGAACTACGCGATCGGGCTCGCCGGGTTCCAGCTGTTCTTCATCCCCACCGGGATCATGTACTGGCTGGCGTCGCGCACCGTGGCGTCGGACATGGCCGACACTCACGCCGCCCTGCTGGCCGCCCGCGCGTCGGCCGTGGAGGCCACCCCACGCAAACCGTGAGCCTCTGCGTACGCGGTAATGCCAGCGCACCGGGACGACGGATCCTCCCGGCGCGCCCCGAGCTCGGCGTGCCCGCACTCATGCTTGCCGGACCGCCCCGAGTTCAGCGTGCCCGCACCACGCTCCCGGGCGGCCGAGGTTCAGCGGGCCCAGACCGTGACGTCCTGCGGGACCCGGCCGTCGGCGGTGAGCGGCTCGCTGCTCAACAGCACGCGCGCACCGGCGGGCAGCTCGGCCGGGGCCGGACCGAAGTTGGTCACCACCAGCACCTCTGCGTTGCGGAACGCCAGCACGTCGGCCGGCGAGTCGACCCAGGTCAGCGTCCCGGTGCCCAGCCCGAGGTCGCGGCGCAGCCGCAGCGCCGACCGGTACAGCTCGTACGTCGAGCCGGGCACGTCACGCTGGCGGTCCAACGCGAACTCCGCCCACACTCCCGGCTGCGGCAGCCAGCTGGCGTCCGAGGGCCCGAACCCGTACGACGGGGCGTCGGCCTCCCACGGGATCGGCACCCGGCAGCCGTCGCGGCCCTTCTCGGTGTGCCCCGACCGGGCCCAGGCCGGATCCTGCCGGACGTCGTCGGGCATCCGGGTGTCCTCGGGCAGACCCAGCTCCTCGCCCTGGTACAGGTACGCCGAGCCGGGCAGCGCCAGCATCTGCAGCGTCGCGGCCCGCCCCCGGCGCAGCCCCAGTCCCGCGTCGGGTTGCGGGTCCTCCGCGCCGATCCCGTGTCGCCGGGGCTCGCCCACGGGATAGCCCAGCCGGGTCACGTGCCGCACCACGTCGTGGTTGGACAGCACCCACGTCGTGGGGGCGCCGACCGCGCCGTTGGCGGCGAGGCTGCCCGCGATGACCGTACGCAGCGCTTCCGCCGCCCAGGGCGCCTCCAGATACTCGAAGTTGAACGCCTGGTGCATCTCGTCCGGGCGCACGTAGCGGGCGAGCCGTCCGGGGGGCTGCACCCACGCCTCGGCCACCAGGATCCGGTCGCCGGGGTATTCGTCGAGCACGGCGCGCCACTCGCGGTAGATCTCGTGCACCCCCTCCTGATCCCACATGGGCGGTGGCGGGCCCTCGTGACTGAGCCCGCCGAGGATGGCGTTCGGGTAGTGCCAGTCCGCGAGGTCGGCCTGCTTGATGAGCCCGTGCGCCACGTCCACCCGGAACCCGTCGACCCCGCGGTCGAGCCAGAACCGCAGCACGTCGACGAACTCGTCCCGGACGGCCGGTTCCGCCCAGTTGAGGTCCGGCTGGCTCACGTCGAACAGGTGCAGATACCACTGTTCGGGCTTGCCGTCCGGGTCGGTGATCCGTTCCCACGCGGGCCCGCCGAAGACGCTGGGCCACGAGTTCGGTGGCTCGTCGCCGCCCGGGCCCCGGCCGTCGCGGAACAGGTAGCGCTGGCGCGCCGGACTGCCCGGCGCTGCGGCGAGCGCCTCCCGGAACCAGGCGTGGGCGCTGGACGTGTGGTTCGGCACCAGGTCGACGAGCACCCGCAGGCCGAGCCCGTGTGCCGCGGCGATCAGTTTGTCCGCGTCGGCCAGGCTGCCGAACAGCGGGTCGACGCCGCGGTAGTCCGCGACGTCGTACCCGGCGTCAGCCTGGGGTGACGGGTAGAACGGCGACAGCCACACCGCGTCGACCCCGAGGTCGCGCAGGCTGCCCAGCCGGGCCGTGATGCCCGGCAGGTCGCCCATGCCGTCGCCGTCACTGTCGGCGAACGAGCGCGGATAGATCTGGTAGATGACGGCACTGCGCCACCAGTCGTCCGAGGGCTGCATACGGCCAGGCTATCGGCCGTGGACCGGGTGCCGCGTCGGCTCTCCGGGCCGGTCAGGAACTTGCGGTAGATGCTTCCTCCATGACCGGCTCCGTGACCGTTTCCTGGGTGGGAAAGCGCGGCGCGACCGGACGGGGCGACGGCCGGGTGCCCGGTGCCCGGCGCATGGCCGACAGCGACGCCTGCTTGAGTGACCAGCCGGCGCTGTCCGCATGGACGCCGCGTCGCGGGGTGCCGGCCCCGTCGGTGAACTCCTCCTCGGTGAGGGCCTGCAGTGCGCTCAAGGCGAGGCCGAGGATCGTTGCCGCGCTGAGCAGCGTGATCGGTACGATCATCAGCATCGGCCGGAGCCCCGTGACCTGGGTGCCCACCGCCTCGCTCAGCTCGACGCGCATAGCCGCCATGCCGGTGTAGTGCATGCCGCACACCGCGATTCCCATGATCGCCGCGGCCGCGGTGACCCGCCCCCAGCCCTGGACCGAGACCGTGAACCACAGCGCGACGGTGGCGGCCACGACCGCGATCACGGCGGACGCCGCGGCCAGGCTGGGCTTGTAGTGGATGGCCCCGGACACATGCATGGCCGCCATCCCGGTGTAGTGCATGGCCAGCACCCCGACGCCGGTGAGGATGCCCGCCACCACGGTCTTCGGGAAGCTGCGCCGCCCGTGCCCCACCACCATCAGTCCGAAGCCGACCGTGAGCACGGACAGGCCGAGGCTCACCACGGTCAGGCGGGGGTCGTACCGGACCGGGCTGGCCGGGACCTCGAAGCCGAGCATGGCCACGAAGTGCATGAGCCAGATGGCGCCGCCACCGATCGCGAACGCGGCGATGATGAGCCAGCGGTTACGCCGCCCCCGGGTCCTGGCGCTGCGCGCCCGGCCTGTGCTGAGCAGGCCGAGGAACGATCCGAGAAACGCCAACAGGTACGCGGCGACCGGATTGAAGGCGCCGTAGGTGAAGTGATGGACGTGGGCCACTGCGCCGTACCTCGCGTACGTATCGGATCCGTTTTTCGGATCGTGCGCACGGATTCAGTCACATGTCCGAAGTGCCGGGTCGCACGGCGTGTGCGCCTCTTGACGCTTCGCAACCATCGGGTGACCGTCCACAGCGGAGCCGGGGCCGCCATGCGGCGACCCCGGCTCCGTCGACTTACCGGGGGTGGGGGTTAGGTGAAGAGGCTGACGCCGCCGGGGCCGACGAGCAGGCCCACGATGATCAGCACGATGCCCCAGAGGAGCTGCCGCCGGAACAGCGCGAGAATGCCGGCGACCACAAGGATGACTGCGATAATCCAGAGCACTAGGTCCATGTCTGCGCGATACCCGATCGACGTGGCTCGAAAACCCGTGTGACCTGGCGCTCGGGCTGCGATGACCTCGTGACTGGTCCGGGTACCGTTGATGGGCATGGTCACCGACCTCGTCCTCACCCGCCGCCGACGGCTGCGCACCGTCGCGCTCGTCGGCATCGACGGTTCCGGCAAGACCACTCAGGCCCGTCTGCTGGCGCAGGCCCTGCGTGCGCAGGGTCTGCCCGCCACGTACCGGCGCAACGCCGGCGGCCGGCGCTGGTTCGGCCGGCTGGCCGCGGCGTTCGGCAGGCGCGATGCCGAGGCGCTGCTGGGGCGCCGGCTGATGCTCGCCGTCGAATCGCTGCTGCGCTGGCTCGCGATCCTCGACACCCGGCTGCGCCGCCGGGTCACCGGCGACATCTCGGTCATGGACCGGTACGCGGTCTGCCAGTACGCCAGCCTGCGGGCCCGGGGCGCCTCCCCCCGCGCGGAACGCCGCGCCCGCCTGGCGTACCGGGTCTTCCCGAGGCCGGATGTCACCTTCCTGCTGACCGTGGATCCGGCGGTCGCGTACGAGCGCATCGAGGCACGTGGATACGACCACGAGGAGATGGCGTTCCTGCGGGCGGCGGCGGACGCCTACCGGTCGCTGCCGGAGCACGACGACTTCGTGGTGATCGACGCGAACCGCAGCCCTGATGAGGTGGCGGCGGCGTTGTCGGCCGCGCTCGACGCATGGCAGAACCGCCCCGGCCCCGCCCCGGCCCCGCGGCTGCCCGCGGTGGTGGCCGGCACCCGGGCGGTGGTCCTGGCCGCGGGGCCGTTGGCCGCGGGCGCCGCGGCGGTGGGCCACCAGCTGACGGACGTCCTTTGAGCGCGGGTCGTGCGGCGATGCGGGTGAGCCCGGCCCGGCTCAGCGGATGGCGGAGTCGCCCGGGCGCAAAGGGCCTTAGGCCCGGCCGTAGACCGGGATGCTCGCGCCGCTGGTGGGGGCCGAGGCATCGTCCGCCAGGAACAGGATCACGCGGGCGATCTCGGCCGGGGTGACCCAGCGGGAGGCATCCGCCCCGGGCATCGCGGCCCGGTTGGCGGCGGTGTCGATGACACTGGGCAGGACGGTGTTGCACCGCACACCCCGCCCCTTGTATTCGGCCGCCACGGCGTTGGCGAACGCCAGCACGGCGGCCTTGGCGGTCACATACCCGGCCGCGCCGGGGAACGGCGCCAACGCCGCCCGCGACGAGACGCACACCACCGAGCCTGCGCCGGCGGCCACGAGATGCGGCAGGGCCGCGGCGGTCACGAGGTACGTCGGCCGCAGGTTGACCCGCAGCATCGCCTCGAAGTCCTCGATCGGGGTCTCGTGCACCAGCCCGGCGGCCGCATATCCGCCGACGAGGTTGATCACCGCCCGCAGCGGGGCATCCGCGACGGCGGATGCCGTGGCGACCACGGCGGCGACCTCGTCCGCCGCGGCGAGGTCCGCCTCCACCGCCTCGACGGCGCCCGGTGCAGGGTCCGTGGGTGTCGCGTCGCCGGGTGGCGGGGCGGGCAGCCGGGCGGCGGTGCCCGGGCGCACCGGCGCGACCACCCGCCAGCCCGCGCCCGCGAAGGCGGTCACGACGGCGGCGCCGAGCCCGCCCGTGCCACCGGTGATCAGCACGGTGCGATCCATGTGGACACCGTAGACCGCGCCGATGCCGGTGTGCTTTTCATCACGTCCGGGCCGGGGAAATCGGCCCAGCTGGGGGGAAATCTGAGGTCACCCGAGCGTGGGTCACCCGGTCGGTCGACTGAATAGCGGCGTGGCGTGCCGCATTGTGGCAGGTGGTCCCGTTTCCGCTGTGCGGCGGGATCTTTCTCGTGTGTTTTTTGGTTCAAGACGATCAGCACCCGGTCGATGCTGCGTGTGAACCCATTCGGCTACCGGGCCGTACTGGGTAGTGACGAGTGTCGCACCGCCGGTCGTGATGCCCGTCGCTGTGACGGATGGGGAGTCGATGGTGTCATGAGGTGAGCATCGGGTATGCGTGTGTCCACGCATCGACCCGCCGGGTGCAAGCTCCGAATGTCTGGTGCAGGCGTTCCTCAGCAAGTATGCACGCGGCTCTCAGCTATCGCTCAGACATTCGTGACACTTTCGACCCACCAGCCGGAATCACTGCAGGGTGAGATCTGTTGTGTTGTTGCAGCACCGCAATGCACGAACTGCGGACGTTACGGGAGGGCTGATGGACGCAGGTATTGCCCGTAACAGGCTTAGTGAAGGCAATGAGGGGACCGTGGGCAACGTGGAGAAGAACACCGTGATGCGGACCGACGAGGTCGCCGAGGAGCGCGACCTGGTTGGCGTCTACCTGCACGAGATCTCCAGGACGCCACTGCTGGATGCCGCCAGAGAGGTCGACCTCTCCAAGGCCATCGAGGCCGGCCTGTACGCCGAGCATCTGCTGGAGACCGGTGACGTCCGCCGAGGCGTGAGCCGGGAGGAACTGGAGCGGCTGGTCGTCGAGGGTGCGCGGGCCAAGGACCTGTTCATCCGCGCGAACCTGCGCCTGGTCGTGTCGATCGCCCGCCGGTACGTGCGGTCCGGCATGCCGATGCTGGATCTCATCCAGGAGGGCAACACGGGCCTCGTGCGCGCCGTCGAGAAGTTCGACTACGAGCGCGGTTACAAGTTCTCCACGTACGCCACCTGGTGGATCCGCCAGGCCATCAGCCGGGCCATCGCCCAGCAGGAGCGCACCGTGCGGCTGCCGGTGCACCTGGTCGAGGACGTCAACCGGATGCGCAACGTCACCCGCCAGCTCGTTCGCGAGCTCGGTGCCGACCCGGAGCCGGAGCAGGTCGCGGCGGCGCTGGGCGTGACCGTGGAGCGCGTCCACGAGCTGACCCGCTGGGCCCAGGACACCGTGTCGCTGGACACCCCGGTCGGCGACGACGGCGACACCAACCTCGGCGACCTGGTCGCGGACAGCGACGCACCCTCGCCCGAGGAGATCGTGCTGACCGCGCTCGAGCGGCAGCGCATCGAGGGACTGCTCAACCACCTCGACGACCGTTCGGCGGGCATCATGCGCGCCCGGTACGGCCTGGAGGACGGCCGGGAGCACTCGCTCACCGAGGTGGCGTCCCGCTTCTCGCTGTCCCGCGAGCGCATCCGCCAGCTGGAGATCCAGGCGCTGGGCCGGCTGCGTGAGCTGGCCCGGGCCGAGGGCCTGCAGGCCGCCTGACCGAGTACACCTGAGAAAGGCCGGTGTCCCCGCTCGGGGGACACCGGCCTTTTCTTGTGGCTCTGGCGGTGAGCCGGTCGCCCGGCTCACCGGACGCTAGCGAACCCGGCCGTAGCCGTACGGGGTCATGATGTCGATCGAGCGCTTCCGGACCGGCTCGCCGGCGTGCGAGGCGTCGATGATCTGGTTGTTGCCGACGTAGATGCCGACGTGACCGAGGCTGCGGTAGAAGACGAGGTCGCCGGCCTTGAGTTCGCCGCGGCTGATCCGGGCGGTGGCGCTGTACTGTGCCGCGGCGTTGTGCGGCAATGACTTGCCCGCCGAGCGCCAGGCCGCGGACGTGAGCCCGGAGCAGTCGTAGCCGACGTCGTACGGGCCGTCCTCGCCGTAGTGGTACATCGCGCCGATGGCGTTGAAGGCGTACTTCACCGCCGTGCCGGCCGAGCCGGGCAGGTCCGGGATGGCGCCGGTGTACTTGCTGCCGCTGGAGGTGTCGCTGCCGAAGGCGGAGCGCCGCATCGCGTACAGATTCTTGAGATCGCCTTCGATCTTGCTCTTGCGGGCGGCGAGCTCCTTGACCTCGGCGTTCTGCTTGTCCTGGGTGCTCTTGAGCGCGGCCTGCCGCTGGGCGTAGTTCTGGGTGGTCGCGGTGAAGGTCGCGATGTCGCGCTGGCGGCTGCGGGAGAGCTGGTCGAGGATGTTCATCCGGTCCATCAGGCCGTCCGGGTCCTCGAGCAGCACGTTCACCGTGCCGACCGTGCCGGCCATGTACGCCGACGACGCGATGGTCTGCACCTGGGCACTGGCGCTCTTGAGCGCCGCCCGGGCGGGCCCGAGCGAGGCGGCGAGGTTCTTCTCGTCCGACACCGTCTTCGCCAGGCTGATCTTCATCTTGTTGTACGACTCGACGACGTCCTCGAGCTGGTTGGACGCCGCTTCGATCTTCTTGTTGATGTCACTCGTGGAGGGTGCCGCATGGGCGGTCGTCGCGCCGGAGCCGGTGAGGGCGACGGCGAGGACGGCGACCACCAGGGCCCGAAGCCTCGTGCGGGCGTGTGACAACGGAACGTGGCCTTTCTTCCGCATGGCCGCCTACCGGGTTAGCTGACGCCTGGGGTTCCGGCGGATCTGGGGCGGGAAGAAGGCCCTACCGCTGGCGCGGATTCACCCCAGGTGCTGCTCGGCGGTTCCCCGGCTCGGTGCGACGGCCGACGGAGCCTCCCGGGGGTGGTGGGCGCGCCTGGCTGCCGCTGCGATTCGGCGGCGTCGACCCAGCGCCACCGGAGGGATGTGGCTGCGGACCGGATCAACCGCACCAACTTATCGATGCGCCGAGCAAAATCAAGGTGCGGTGGAATGATTCACGCCAATAGTCGCGGATTTACCGATGATCCCGATAACCCATTGCCATCAGGTCGAATCGCTGCGTGACAATGGCCCGGCAATTGGCGCGAAACGGTCCTATGCGGCGGCCAGCTCCGGCTCGATCCAATCGCGGCTCACCTTGCGCTCGGCCCAGAACGACAGGAACGGGATCGTGCCCGCCAGCATCACCAGTGCCATCCGCCCCAGCGGCCACCGGGCCCGGCGGCCGAGGTCGAAGGTGAACACGAGGTACACCATGAACAGGAAGCCGTGCACCGGGCCCACCGTGGCCACCACGATGTCGTTGTCACCCAGGTACTTCAACGGCATGCCCAGCACGAGCACGATCAGGACCACGCCGACGATCCAGGCGATGATCCGGTAGCGGGTGAGGGCTCCCTGCACGTTGCACGTCCTTCGTCGTTCGTTGTCAGTTGCGGTGTGCCGGACCGGGGTAGTCCGTCGGGCGGGCCCCCGGATGCGCCGCCAGCCAGGCCAGATAGTCGTTGTAGGCGGCCAGGTCGGCGTCACCGCCGTCGTCGGGTGCGACCGATGTCACCGGCACCCGGACCGGACGCCGGACGCTCACCGCGCCCGCCGGGGAGGACTCGGGGCCGGGCTCGGGGGTGTCCACCCGCGTGGTCGCGCCGTCCCGCGCCGACGCCCCCCGCCGGCGTTCATGCTGCACCTCGCGGACCCAGAGGAACGCGACGAAGCCGGCGAAGACCGGCCACTCGAACGTGTAGCCCCAGCTCAGGGCGTTCCCCCCGGCTGCGCGGGTGAACTGCCACCAGCCCAGCCCGCAGAATCCGGCGACCAGGACGACCGCGACCACGTGGCGCACGATCCACGCCGGCGTCCACAGCCCCTTCATGCTCCGAGCGTACCGGCGGGGTTTCGGAGGTCGGCCGGACGGGCAAGCGGGAGGCACGCGAAGGGATCTGCGAAGGGGGAAGGCTCATGGCCGACGCGACGCGCCCCGGCGCGGCGGGAGGCGTAGCCGAGATCGGCATCGACCCGGCCGCGCTGGCGGACAACGATCTGCTGCGCGAACTCACCAGCCTCTACCGCACCCGGCTGGACGCCCTGCGGCACGGCCCCGACGCCGCGCTCAGCAACCACCTGCGCCGGACCGCCGAGCTCGAGACCGAGTACCTGACCCGGCACCCCGGACGCGAAATCGATCCGGCCCGACTCACCCAAGACTTCTGAGGGGCGGTACCGATGACGGTGCGCGACCGGCTCGCCCGACTCCGCGAGGCGTATGCGCCGCAGGAGCGGCGGCCCCTGGACGGTTACGTGGCCGCGCTGAGCGCGTTCGGCGCGCTCGCCGCGAGTCTTGCCGCCGCCGCCAAGGTGACCGGGTGTCCCGTTCCGGAACGTCCGGCGGCCGCCGACGTGGTGCTGATCTCCATCGCCACCCACAAGCTGAGCCGTCTGCTGGCCAAGGACGCCGTGACCAGCCCGTTGCGCGCCCCGTTCACCCGGTACACCGAGCCTGGCGGGAGTGCCGAGGTCAACGAAGAGGTCCGCGGCGAGGTCGGCACCGTTCGGCATGCCATCGGTGAGCTGGTGAGCTGCCCGTTCTGCCTGGCGATGTGGGCGGCGACGGCCCTCACCGGAGGGCTGGTGCTGGCACCACGGCTGACGCGGTTCGCCGCGGCCGCGCTCACCGCCACGGCCGTCTCGGACTTCCTGCAGATGGGGTACTCGATCGCCAAGGAAGCCGCGGAGGGTGGGCCGCGGCGCTCCCCGGAGCGTGCGGGCACGGAACGTCCCGACCGCGCCCCGTGAGCGCCGCCTCCGCCGTTGGTTGATCCTCCGTTGCCGTGCGGGGCTCGGATGCCGTGCGGGTCCGGGTTGCCGGGCGGGGCCGGTCAGGGCGGTCCCTCGGATTCCAACCCGGCCCAGCCGCGCGGGCTCTCCGTCTCGCCCGGCTGGTCGCCGGTGGCGATGTCCCGGTCCACCACGGTGTCCGTGTGCTCCTCGGCGAAGTCGTCGTCCGGGATCTCCACGTCCGGGTCTCCGATCGCGGCTGAACGCTCGTCGTGGGTGGTCATGTCGCCCCCTGTGGTCTCCGGAGCCTGGTGGTCACCTGCCGTCTACCCGGGCCCACGAGCACGAAACGTCCTGGGTGTGGTCTGGGTCACAACGGCTGCCGGAATCGGGCGCCTCCGCCGACGGTTGGGGACAGATGTCGGTGTGTTCAGTGTCCCCGGGCCTCAACCCACCTGCCTTCGCGGAATACCGTTCGGCTGGAGCCGCGTTGCGCCTTTCGCCGCGAGGCGACCAGCACACCGGCATCTGTGACGCCCCCGGGTCTCCCGGGGGCGTCACACTGTCTCCCGGGGCGTCACACTTTGCACCGGGCTGGTTGACGGGCACCGGATCCGGGTACTCGGTCGCCGTGACTGAAGATCGCTGTGACCTGCACCCCGCGAACCCGCGCGCTGCGGAGGCAGGGACGCCCGCCGTGCCCGGATCCGGAGATGCCACCCGTTAGGGGTACGGCTACCGTGTCCGTCGATTCGCATGGCAATATCGGGCAAATGTCTGCCCCGCATCGGAGTTCCGGGGGACTGGTGACGCGCCGGTCCGCGACCATGGCCGGCGCACCGGCCCAGGGACGCCTCAGCACCCGTGCCCGGACACTGGCCGCGGCAGCGCTGCCGCAGATCGCGTCCACGGGTCCGCACCCGGTCGAACTGGCCGGGCTCCTGCAGGAGCTGTCCGTACGGCTGCTGGACGCCGCCGACGTGCCCCAGGCGCTGGAGCGGCTGGCGGATTTCACGGTGCAGGCCGTACCCGGCGTGCTGCGCTGCTCGGCGGCGCTGATCGGCGACGGCACCCCGCTGACCCGGGCCACCGCGGGGCCGCGGGCGCAGGCCCTCGACGACCTCCAGTACGCGGTCGGGGACGGGCCGGGCCTGGACGCCACCCGCACCCGCACGCTCGTGACCGCCCAGGACCTGCCCGCCGACCCGCGGTGGCCGCAGCTGGCCGACTGCGCCCGGGCCGAGGGGGTGCACGCGGTCGTGGCCATCCCGCTCGACGTGCAGCGCACGTCGGTCGGCGCGCTGAGTCTGTTCGTGGCGCATCCGCAGGGTGTCCAGCCGGAGCTGCTGCTGACCGCGATGGCGATCGTCGGTCAGGCCGAGGTGCTGATCGGGGAGGTGCAGCGGCGCAGCGGACTGCACGAGGGCGCGACGGTCGACCGTGCGGTCGGGGTGATCATCGCCCAGCGCGGATGCAGCGTCCGCGAGGCGTACGACGTGCTGCACGACACCGCGCGGCGGCTCGGCCTGGACCGCCGAACGGTCGCCGAGCGGCTCATCGCGGCCGCGGCCCGCAACGCGGAGCCGTGACGCCTCGGTTGATCCGTGGCATCGCGGGCGTCGGTCGGTGCGTCACGCCGGCGGTGACCGGCCGATCCGGGAGCGGTCAGCCCACCCGCTGAACGACCTCGAACTCCAGCAGGCTGGCGCCCGAGGCGACCGGCTTGGACCGTTCGCCCGCGTGCGCCTGCCGACCGGATCCGGTCGACCACGCCTGGAAGTCCTCCTCGGTCTCCCAGCGCGTGTAGACGAAGTACCGGCTCTCCCCGGCCACCGGTCGCAGCAGCTCGAAGCCGAGGAAGCCCGGGGCGTTCTCGACGGCTCCCAGCCGCGCCGCGAAGCGCTTCTCGAGTTCCGGTCCGGCGCCTTCCGGCACCTCGATCGCGTTGATCTTCACGACTGCCATGGGCTCCAGGCTAATGCGCACAGACGTCGGGGGCACGGGCGGCCGTGGCCACCCGTACCCCCGATGTGGTGCTGTTCGTCAGCCGCGGCCCGTGGACGGGCTGTCCGGGTCGTCCGCGTCGGCCGGCGCGGCGTTCTGCTCGGCGGCCTCCGCGTCGGCGGCGCGCTGGGCCTGTGCCGAGCGCTGCGCCAGCGGGATCTCGGGCAGGAAGAACACCACGATGAGACCGATGATCATCACGCCGAGGGCCATCAGGTACACGATGTGGATGCTGTCCGAGAAGCCCACCTTGAACGGGTGCGCGATCGCGTCCGCCAGCCGGCCGAGGAACGACGTGTCGCTGAGCGCCCCGCCGCTCTGGGTCTGCTGCAGCAGCTCACCCTGTTTCGGGTTCGCTGCGATCGCCTGCTGGAAGCCCGGGGTCGAGGCGGCCGTGTGGTAGGCGTCCCGGATCTTGTCCGGCAGGACGTTGAACAGCACCGACAGGAAGATCGCCGTGCCCAGCGTGCCGCCCATCGACCGGAAGAACGTCACCGAGCTGGTCGCCACGCCGATCTCGCGCGGTGACACCGCATTCTGCACCGCCGTGATCATTGGCTGCATGTTGCCGCCCAGGCCGAGACCCATCAGCACCATGACCAGCATCGTCTTCCACAGCGGGGTGTCCGCTCCCACCAGCGCGAACAGACCGAGAGACGCGGCCATGAGCACACTGCCGATGATCGGGAAGATGCGGTACCGGCCGGTGCGGGAGATGAGCTGACCCGCGGTGATCGAGCCCGCCATGATGCCGACGACGAACGGGATCATCTGCAGGCCCGCGATCGTGGGGGAGGAGCCCTTCACGATCTGCAGGTACAGCGGGACGGTCATCAGGCCACCGAACATCGCCATGCCGATGATCGTGCTGGAGGTCGCGCCGACCGCGACTGTCCGGTTGCGGAACAGGCGCAGCGGCAGCAGTGCCTCGTCCCCGTACGCCCGCTCGGCGAAGATGAAGGCGACCAGGCCGAGCGCGCCGATGACGAAGCAGGCGATGGCGCGCGGCGAGTCCCAGCCCCAGTCGCGGCCCTGCTCGGCGACCGTGAGCAGCGGCACCAGGCCGACGATCAGGGCCAGCGCGCCGGGCCAGTCGATGCGGTGGTCGGTGCGGTGATGCGGCAGGTGCAGGACCTTCGCCACGACGGCCATGGCCGCGATGCCGATCGGCACGTTCAGGTAGAACACCCAGCGCCAGCCGTCGACCCCCAGGATCGTTTCCTGTCCGGCGAAGAAGCCGCCCAGGATCGGGCCGATGACGCTGGCGGTGCCGAAGACCGCGAGGAAGAAGCCCTGGTAGCGGGCGCGCTCGCGCGGCGGCACGATGTCGCCGATGATCGCCAGCGCGAGCGACATGAGACCGCCCGCGCCGATGCCCTGGATGGCACGGAACGCGGCCAGCTCGTACATGTTCTGGGCGAGGCCGCAGAGGACCGAGCCGACGATGAACACACCGATCGCGAACAGGAAGAAGCCGCGGCGGCCGTAGATGTCGGACAGCTTGCCGTACAGCGGGGTGGAGATCGTCGAGGTGATCAAGAAGGCGGTGGTCGCCCACGCCTGCATGTCGAAGCCGTGGAGGTCGTCGGCGATGGTCCGGGTCGCCGTGGCCATGATCGTCTGGTCCAGGGCGGCCAGGAACATGCCCATCATCAGGCCCGCGAGGATCGTGAGGATCTGGCGGTGGGTGAAGTCCGCGGACATTCCCGCCTTTGCGGGCGCGCCGCCGGGTGGACCGGCCGGCGCCGTCGCGGTGGTACTCGCGTTACTCACGAAATCTCCCGTGGGGTTGGTGCTGAGTCGCGGCGCATCAGTGCCTCGACGGAGCTGTTGAATTCCTCGAAAAGGGCGGTGAACGCCGCGACCCGCTCCGCAGGCCAGGCACCCAGCGCCTCACTGAGCAGCGCGTGACGCGCCTCGTGCATCCGCTGGCATGCGGCCTGGCCGGCTTCCGTGGCGGCCAGCCGTGACGACCTGCCGTCGGTCGGGTCGGCCTCGCGCCTGGCCAGGCCCGCCTTCACCAACTGGGCGGCCTGCCGGCTGATCGTCGAGGGGTCCGCCTGCTTGACCTCGGCGAGGTCGGTGACGCGCAGCGGGCCCTGGTGGCACAGCGGGAAGAGCAGCATGAGCGCCGAGAATTCGGCTCCGAAATCCCCAACGTTGAGCATGCTCTTGGCGCGGGCGCCCAGTCGGGCGAACCGCACAATCTCGCCGGCGAGCCGGCTCACGCCGTCCTCGGCGTCCCGTTCCACCACGTCATGCCGTCCCATCGCACTCGGCGCGCGGCCACGCCTTGCAGGGGGTGGCCACGCTGTGATCACTGCGTTGTCGAACCGGTTCCGGCGGTCATCCGCCGCGCGGTGCCGGGCACCCTGCGGATTCGGGCAGCCCGGTCATCGTGCTTCCGGTGCCGTTCGCGGAACGCGATCCCGGCCCGGTCTCGGGTCGCACACTGCGCCCGTACGTTTGCCTGCGCCCGGCAGCTCATCCTGACCCCGGCGCTGATCTGTGTAGCGTACAACTTGTTGTTTGGGGAAAGCACCTCATGTGGTGCGGATCTCCCATATGCCCGTGACCAGCAGTTCTGTCTCCTCTAGTGATTCTGGAACGGGCACGGCATACTCCGCGATCCGAGTGAAGAGATGTTTCGGGAGGAATCCTCGGCCCGGATCACCCACCAGCACCCGGACCCCGGAGCGGGCCGCCCGATGCAGGGCCCGGGCCATCGGCGGGCCCACCGCCGGGCTGTAGAACGCGTCGCCCGCCAGAACCACCTCGGGACCGCCGGCGTCTGCCGGTCCCGCGCCCGCTCCGCTGCCACGGTGGCCCGCTCCGCTGCCACGGTGGGACGTGCCCGCGCCCGGGTCGGCCGCGTCGTGGGTGCTGTCTCCGTGCACCCCTGAGCCGAGGGACTCGGCGGCATCACCGAGGATCGCCCGGACGTGGACGCCGTTCGCGGCGGCGTTGCGGGCCACCGCCGCCCGGGCCGCCGGGTCGACGTCCACCGCGCGGACCTCGGCGGCGCCCGCCCGGGCCGCCGCGATGGCCACCAGGCCCGATCCGGACGCGAGGTCCAGCACCCGGCGGCCACGCACGATCTCGGGATGATCCAGTACGTGGCGCGCGAGCGCCTGGCCGCCCGCCCAGGCGAACGCCCAGAACGGGGGCGGTTCCTCGCTGCGGAACTCTCCGCCGGTCAGGTCGAAGAGCCCGACGTCGGCGGCCACCAGGAACAGCGAGATCTCCGGTACGAAGGGCAACGGCTGTAGGACAGGCTCGATCGGCACCGGATGATTGTCCGGGCCGCCCGGCCGGCCGTCGGGGAGCACCGGCCCGAAATGATCGGGATGGTCACGGTGAGCCCCACCCGCCGTCGCGGGTCGTGACGGGGACGTCGCCCGCCGTACCGCCCCGGATCCGTACGGTGCGGCGGTGAGCCGTACCCTCCATCGTGGTCACCGGGTGGCTGTCATCCTCCGGCAGTCGGCACGGTCCGACGTGGCCAACCGGCCGTGGATGCGCCAGACTCCTCGCGGGTGGCGTCCGGGCGACAACACCACATCGAGGGGGTGCCTCGGCCGAAAGACCTGTTATCGCAGCCGGTCGGACTCATCCGGGCGGCGGCAGTACCGGGCGGTAGGCTCCGGCGCGCTCGTGCGGTCCGGCTGTTAATACGGCGAGCCCGCGGGCGCCGCGATTTTAGACTTCGACGACGGTTATCGACGGGAGGCTGGCATGGGCGACGAGGTGATCTCCGTGCTCGTCGTCGACGGCCACCAGACCTTCGCCGAGCGACTGGGTGTGGCGCTGCGGGGCCAGCCCGACCTGCGCTACGTGGGCCACGCCCGCAGCGGGGAGCAGGCGATCCGCCTCGCCGCGGAGCTGAAGCCCGACGTGATCCTGCTCGATCCCGAGCTGCCCGACGCGGACGGCATCGCGATCGCGGAAATGTTGCGGCACCGTCAGCCGGAGACCCGGGTGGTCATCCTGACGGCCAGCAGCGAGGCGACCCTGGTGGGCCGGGCGACGGAGGCGGGTGCCGCGGGATTCCTCAATAAGAACGGTGCCATCGGCGACGTGCTCAACGCGGTGCACACCGCGCACGGTGGCGGCATGACGGTCTCCACCGACATCCTTGCCCGGCTGCTGCGCAGCACCACTCCGGTGGTCGGCCCGCGGGCCGGCGGTCTCACCGCGCGGGAGCACGAGGTGCTGGCGCTCATGGGTGCCGGTCTCGACCCACGCGCGATCGCCCGCCGGCTCGGCATCAGCGTGCACACCTGCCGCGGGTACGTGAAGGCGGTGCTGGCGAAGCTCGACGCGCACAGCCAGCTGGAGGCGGTCGCGGTGGCCACCCGGCGCGGGCTGATTCAGCCGGATCGCCAGTACGGACGGTAATTCCCGCGGTGACTCAACCGCGACCGGCCGAAATCCGTACCACTGGGCAGAGCGCCACCGGTGATCGACGGCGCCAGCGCGGGTGGAGGAATCGCGTGGAACGTACAGTTTCCGGCGATGTGACGGGCAGCGGCGGCGTGTCCGATGCGTCCGTTGCGGTCGCAGACCTGCCGTCGGCCTCCGGCGCGCACTGGGCCAACAGGGACTCCGAGGGAGACCGTCGTCGTCCTGGCGGCGCCGACGAGTCGTTCGGCCGCACGCCCTCGTCGAGCTCCCTGCCGGGCGAGTCGCCGGCACCCCGCGGCCCGCGCACGGGCTCCCCATCCACCGAGGACAGTTCCTCCTGGGCGTTCAGCGTGTCCCGGCCCGACGCGGAGCGTGACGGTGACCGCACGACCGGCGGATCCGGGCCGAACCGTGGCCCGCAGCCGGGCGGGGCCCGTGCCGGTCGCGGGTCGGATTCGGGCGAGTCCGCCCGGGGGCGCGGTCCGCAGGCCGATGGTGACCCTTCCCGGCGCGCGGCGGGACCGGGCGCACTGCCCCGCCGGGTGGCGGGGGCCACGACCGGTGAGTTGCCCCGGCGGGTGCCTGGATCAGCGACTGGCGACACCCTGCCGGGCGCCCCCGGTGCGCGCGAGGGCCAACCGCCGCGGGCCGACCGTCCCGCCGGATCCGCCGCGGACCGCCGTGGCGGGAACGGGCCCGCCGACAAGCTTCCCCGCCGGACCGCCGAGGGGGCCCTGGACGCGCGCCGGTCGGCTGAGGCGGCGTCGCCGGAGGGCACCGCCGACGCACCCTGGCGGGACGAGGCCGGGTACCCCGCGCGTCGCGAGGCGCCCGAACCGCCGTACGGGCCGGCGCCGCCCGGCACCGGTGGTCGCGTCTCCTTCGGCTTCACCGCGGGCCCGATCAGCGGTGCGCACGCCCGCCCCGGCACCCAGGCAGCCCCGGGCCCGTCTCTGGAACGCCCGGTCCCCGTCACCACGCCGCCCGGCCCGCCCACCGCGGCCCCGGGACGAGGGCCGTCCCCCGCCAGTCCGGGGCGAGGGCCGTCCCCCGCCCATGGGGGGCGAGGACCTTCCCCGGCTGATCAAGGGCGAGGACCTTCCCCGGCTGATCAAGGGCGGGGGCCGTCTGCTGCCGCCCAGGGGGCCGGGCCGGTACCGACCTCCCCGCGCCCGGCGCCGGCTCCGCCGCGCGGGCCGGTCGGCACTGTCGCGCAGCACGACGCGGCTTCGGGCCGGTCCGGCGGGCGCGCCCCGACACCGGCGCCGGTGTCTCCCGTGGTGGACCTCGGCGATGCACCGGACCCGCCGGCCATCGGGGACATCGTCAACGGCCCGGGGCGCGAGATACGCCCACACCGCGCATCCCGCCGCGACACGGCCAGCCGCAAGGGGGAGGGCCGCAAAGCGGACGGGCACCACCCCGACGGGCACCACACGGACGGCCAAAAAGCGGACGGGCGCAAAGCGGACGGACACAAAGCGGACGGGCGCAAAGCGGACGGTCGGCCGCAGCCCGGCGCTGGAGCCCCGCCGGCCCGGCGGCGATCCCGCGCCGCCACGGCCGTCGCGGTCGGGCTCACCGGCGTCATCCTGCTGGCCGGTACGGTCGCGGGCGTCGTCTTCTTCTCCGGCGCCAACGGCGACATCACGTCCGTCCTGCAGCTGGGGGCGGGCTCGGCGGACCGGCGTACCGCGACCGCGCCGCTCAACGGGCGGACCGCCGCCAGCCTTGAGGTGTTCGGCGGGATCGGGAAGCTGACCGTGACCAGCGAGGACCTCGGCGACCAGCTGTACCGGATCACCGCGGCGGACGGGTCGGACAGCGTGCCCGCCCCGGTGATCACGGACGACCAGGTACGGCTGTCCGTCACCCCGGCCGGCGACGGCGCGCCCGACGCGGTAGAGGTCGTCCTGTCTGCCAAGGTCCGCTGGTCGCTGCGGTTCACCGGCGGTGCGGACGAGCAGCTCATCGACCTCAGCCGGGGCCAGGTCGGCGACGTGGCGCTGACCGGGGGAGCGCGCCGGGTCGTGCTGACCCTGCCCAAGCCGGTGGGCACCGTCGCGGTACGTGTCGACGGTGCCCTCGACGAGCTGTCCGTGAAGTCACCCACGGACGCGCCGGTCCGGGTCAAGGTGCAGAGCGGCGCGAAGACCGTCACCGCGGGTACCCGGACGCTGCGCGACGTCGCTCCCGGCTCGACCCTGACCCCGAAGAACTGGCAGGTGCCGGACCGCTACGACCTCGAAGCGGCGGCCCGGATCACCTTGCTGCGGGTGGAGACGAGCTAGTCCTCCAGCAGGACGCCCGGGTTCAGGGTGCCGGCCGGGTCCAGCGCGGCCTTGATCCGGCGCATCGCGGCCACCTCGGCGTCCGAACGCGACAGTGACAGCCACCGGGCCTTGGCCCGGCCCACGCCGTGTTCCGAGCTGATGCTGCCGCGCCGCCGCGCCACCAGGTGCAGCACCGCGTCGGTGACCTGCTCGGCGTGCGGGCCCGCGTCCAGCACGTTGACGTGCAGGTTGCCCTCGCCCAGGTGGCCGAAGAGGATCGGCCGCGCCGCGGGTGCGACCGCCGCCACGGTGGCGGGCAGGTCGGCGACCAGCCCGGCCAGCTCGCGCAGCGGGACGCTCACGTCCAGCTTCACCGGTACCCCGGCGGCGCTGATCGCCTCCGTGTGGGTCTCCCGGTACGCCCACAGCTTCGCCACGCCCGCCGCGTCGGAGGCCACGGTCGCGTCGCGTACCGCTTCGCTGACTCCGAGCACCTCGAGCAGCTCGTCGGTGGGGTCGGTGCGCGCCGCGCACTCCAGCACGACGTACGCCGGGTGCTCGTCGGCGAACGGCGCGGCCAGCCGCCCGTGTCCGCGTACCAGCTCCAGGCCCTCGGCCAGGAACAGCTCGGCCGCGGACAGCGACGGCAGCCCGGCGCGGGCCGCCGCCAGCAGCTCCAGGGCCCCGGGCACCCCGTCGACCGCCACCAGGGCCACCGCGCGGGCGGGCAGCAGCGGCACCAGCCGCAGCCGTACCTTGGTGATCACCGCGAGGGTGCCTTCGCTGCCCGCCAGCAGCTGGGTGAGGTCGTACCCGGTGTTGTCCTTGGCCAGGCCGACCAGGCGACTGACCACCGTACCGTCGGCCAGGACGGCCTCGATGCCGGTCAGCTGCTCGCGCATGCTGCCGTAGCGGACGACCCGGATCCCGCCCGCGTTCGTCGCGACCAGACCGCCGATGGTGGCCGCCGAGCGGGCGGCCAGGTCCACCCCCACGTCGAGCCCGTGCGGGCGGGCATGCTGCTGAAGCTTCTCCAGCGTGACCCCGGCACCGACGGTGACCTGCGCCTCCACCGTGTCGACCGGCTCGGTGTCGGTGAGCCGGCCGAGGCTGAGCAGCACCTCGCCGCCCGCGGGCACGCCCGCGCCGACCAGGCCGGTGTTGCCGCCCTGCACGGTGATGGCCACGCCCGCGTCGGCGCAGGCGCGCACCACCGCGGCGACCTCGGCGGTGTCCGCGGGACGCACCACGCAGCACGCCTCGCCGGTGAACCGGCGGGTCCAGTCCGTCTCGTACGGTGCCTTCAGGTCGGCGTCGACGAGGACGTGGCTCGGCCCGACGATCCCGGTGAGCCGGTCGGTGAGGTCGCTCATGCCAGGACGCGCAGCCGTACGGTCTGGTCCATGGCCCGCAGCTGCTCCAGGACGTCCTCGGCGTAGTCCCCGCTGATGTCCGTGACCAGGTATCCGTACTCGCCGCGGGTGGTCAGCAGTTGACCCTCCACATTGACCTTGTGATCGGCGAGGATGCTGTTGACCTGGGCCAGCACGCCCGGAGTGTTGAGGTGCACGTGCCCGATGCGGCTCATGCCCTCCTGCACCGGCAGGGCGACGCTGGGCAGGTTGACGCTCAGCGTGGTGTTGCCCTCCTGCACGAAGCTGGCGAGCTTGGTCGCCACGAAGTTGCCGATGTCGGACTGCGCCTCCTCGGTGGACCCGCCGATGTGCGGGGTGAGGATGACGTTGGGCAGTCCGCGCAGCTCGGAGACGAACTCGTCGCCGCGGCCCTTCGGCTCCTTGGGGAACACGTCCACCGCGGCGCCGGAGAGGTGCCCGCTGGTGAGGGCCTCCCGCAGGGCGACGTGGTCGACCACGATGCCGCGGGAGAGGTTCAGGAAGATCGCCCCCTTGGTCATCCGGGCGAACTGCTCCGCGCCGAAGAAGCCCGCGTTGCCCGGTCGGCCGTCGACGTGCAGCGTGATGATGTCGGAGGATTCGAGCAGCTCGTCCAGGCTGTCGCAGCGCCGGGCGTTGCCCAGGGCCAGCTTGTCGGCGGTGTCGTAGAACGACACCTGCATGCCGATGCTCTCGGCCAGCACGGACAGCTGGGTGCCGATGTTGCCGTACCCGACGATGCCGATGCGCCGCCCGCGGATCTCGTGGCTGCCCTCGGCCGCCTTGTCCCAGACGCCGCTGTGCATGCCGCTGTTCTTCTCGGTGAGCCGGCGGGTCAGCGCGATGATCTCGGCCAGGGCCAGCTCGACCACGGAACGGGTGTTGGAGAACGGCGCGTTGAAGACCGCGATCCCCGCCCGCGAGGCGGCCGGCAGGTCGATCTGGTCGGTGCCGATGCAGAACGCGCCGATCGCGACGAGGCTGTTCGCCGCCTCCAGCACCTTGGCGCTCACCCGGGTCTTGGAGCGGATGCCCAGCAGGTGTACGCCGTCGATCCGTTCGATCAGCTCGGCCTCGTCGAGGGCGTTGCGGACGGATTCGACCTCGTAACCGTTGGCCTCGAGCCGGGTCACGGCGTCCGGATGAATGCTCTCCAGCAGGAGGACTCGTACCTTGGCTTGGTCGATCATCAGTTTCCGTTTCGTGTGCGGTTGCGCCGTCCGGGCCGCCACGCCGAAGCCCAGCTCACGGCACCCCAGCGTAGTGCCCTCCCCGGCCGCCCCCACCAGGGTGTGCCGGATGTCCCACGCCGCTCAATACGTGAGACGAGCGCGCACCCAGGGCAGCAGGGCCTCGCCCTGGGCGCGCTGGAACGCCCGTACCGTGGGGATGCCCGGCGGCGGAGGCTGCCGGGCCCGGTCCACGAAGTAGCCCGCGAGCCCCGCCATGATCGCGGTGACGGTCCGCGGGTCGATGCCGGTGAGCACCGGCGCCGGGTCGCCGCCGTGCACGATGACGTTCTCCGCCAGCAGTACGGTGTCCAGCCAGTCCGGGCCGACGCAGCCCCACGGCCAGTCGACGACGACCACCGTGCCCTCCGGGCGCAGCAGCATGTTGTCCGCGCGGACGTCGCAGTGGCACAGGGTGTCGCCGTCGAGCGTCGTCAGCGCCCACCGGGCGGCGGCGCGCAGCTCGTCCAGGTGGTCGCGGGCCCACGGGTCCAGGTCCGGCGGTGGATCCGCGGCCAGCCGGTCCCAGCCGGCGAAGTTGTCCGCCAGCCGGTCGGCGGCCATGGGCAGGTCGGCCATGGGGGAGGGGGTCAGCGCGGTGGCCAGCAGCCGCAGTCCGCGTACGGCGGCGGCCAGCTCGTCCGGCCGCCACGGGGTGTACGGGTGCCGCCCCTCGATGTCCTCCAGGACGAGCGCCACCCAGTCGCCGTCGTCGTAGCTGCCGACGAACCGTGGCACGGGCGCGTGCACCGGCAGGGCCGCGCTGATCCGGGCCTCCTGCCGGGCCAGCTCGGTCGAGCGTTCGTTGAGCGCCGGGCTGACCGCCTTGACGAACGCGGCCCCGCCCGCCGCGGTGCGGACCCGGTCCGCGGTGCCCGGGGAGAACCCGCCCGGCTGGGACTCGGCCGCGACGACGGGCGAACCGAGGATCTCCTCGATCGCGTCACGGACGTGGGCGGGCACGTCGGCCCACCTGATCCGGACTCCCACGGCAGCGACCATGCCGGGATCGTGGCAGGTCAGCGGGCTGTGGGCCACGGACTTTCTGTCCGGGTGCGCCGGGGCTCGTGCTCTCCTGTCGGCGGCCGGCCCGGCTCAGTGCTCCGCGTCGCCTGTGGCGGCGTGGAGGAAGTCGGCGATCAGCGCGAGCTGATCCGCGTCGTAGCGCCGCAGCAGCCGGACCATCGCTTCCGCGTGCCCGGCGTAGTGCGGCTCGACGCGTTCCCGGATCTGCTCGTCCACCCGCGAGACGATGACCTTGCGCCGGTCGGTCGCATCGCGCTCGCGCCGCACGAACCCGGCCCGTTCCAGCCGGTCCAGCACGCCGGTGACCGTGCCGGTGCGCAGCCCCGTCAGCTCGGCCAACCGGCCCGGGGTGAGTGGCCCGTGCACCTCCAGCAGCGTCATGAACTGGGCGTCGCTCGGCCCGAGGCGCAGCCGCTCGGCGACCTGGTGGCTGTAGAGCACGGCCGACGCGATCATGCGCCGGACGGCGTCGACGATCTCGGTCTCCTGAACCTCGCGCGGTTTGTTCGTGGACACAAGTATCTCGCTATCGCTAGTATCTCGTTGTGGCGAGATAATCGGCGGTACGAGATAGTTTCCCATGACAGGAGAGGGCCATGACGGACGTCAGGACCGCGATGATCATCGGTGGTGGCATCGCCGGGCCGGTCACGGCGATCGCGCTGCGGCGCGCCGGCATCGACGCGACCGTGTACGAGGCGCACCACTCCCGCGCGGACGGCATCGGCGGCGCGCTCATGCTGGCCCCCAACGGGCTGGCCGCACTGCGGGCCATCGGCGCCGCCGCGACCGTCGAGCGGGTCGGCCTGCCCACCCCCCGGATGGTGATGGAGACCGGGGCGGGCAAGCGACTCGGCACGTTCGAGGACCTGCCCGGCGTGCCCACCAGCCGCACCTTCGCCCGTCCGGACCTCTACGCCGCCCTGCTCGAGGTCGCGACCGCCGCCGGGGTGCGGGTCGAGTACGGCAAGCGCCTCGCCGGATTCGACTCCACCGCGGACGGGGTGCTCGCCCGGTTCGCCGACGGCACCACGGCCGCGGCGGACGTGCTCGTCGGGGCCGACGGCATCCGGTCCACCGTGCGGGCGCTGCTGGACCCGGGTGCGCCGCAGCCGCGGTCGGTCCGGCTGCTCGGGCTCGGCGGGTGGGTCGACGGGTCCGGGCTGCGGGGCACCGGCGGCGCGATGCATTTCGCGTTCGGGCGGCGCGCGTTCTTCGGATACCAGATCGAGGACGACGGCCGGGCCGGATGGTTCGCCAACCTGCCCTCGCCGGAGCCGGTGACTGCGGCCCAGGCCAGGCTGACCCCCGAGGCCGAATGGCTGCGACGGCTGCGCGCCGTGTACGCCGACGACACCCTGCCCGCGCTGGCCCTGCTGGACCGCGTGCCCGAGGGTGGCCTGGTCAACGTCGGTACGATGCAGGACATGCCGCCCGTACCGGTCTGGCACCGCGGCCGGGCCGTGCTGGTCGGCGACGCCGCGCACGCGACCTCGCCCAGTTCCGGGCAGGGTGCGTCGCTGGCCATCGAGAGCGCGGTCGAGCTGGCCCGGTGCCTGCGCGACCTGCCGCTGCCCCAGGCGTTCGCCGCCTACGAGGCGCTGCGCCGCCACCGCGTCGAGAAGATCATCAAGCGAACCGCGCGGGTGAACAGCGACAAGGCTCCCGGCCCGGTCGGCCGTCTCGTTCGCGACCTGACCTTCCCCATCGCCATGCGCACCTTCTACCGCCAGGAGCGGATGATGGGCTGGGTGCACCGGCACGCCATCGACTGGGACGCTGTCGTCGCGTCACCCGGTCATTCTCCGGTGGCCGGTCATTCTCCGGTGGCCGGTCATTCTCCGGTGGAGCGTGCGAACCGGTAGTGCGCGACTGCGTCCGTGGGCACGAACCCGGTCACCTCGTAGCCCTCGGTCGCGTCGCCGCCGAGCAGGCGTTCCCCGGCGCCGAGCAGGACCGGGACGACCGCCACGTGCATCTCGTCGACGAGCCCGGCGCGCAGGCACTGCCGGATCGTGGCGACGCCCCCGCCGAGGCGGACGTCCCGGCCGCCCGCCGCCGCGAACGCCCGCTCCAACGCCGCGGCGATGCCGTCGGTGACGAAGTGGAACGTCGTGCCGCCCCGCATCGGCACGTCTGCGCGCGGATGGTGGGTGAGCACGAAGACGTCGTGGTGATACGGCGGCTCCTCGCCCCACCAGCCGCGCCACGACTCGTCCGGCCAGGGCCCCCGCACCGGGCCGAACATGTTGCGCCCCATCACCGTGGCGCCGATGTTCTCGTCGCCGGCGCGGAGGAAGTCGTCGTCCACCCCCTCGTCGCCGCCTTCCTCGCCGATCATCGCCCGCCCCGTCCGGGTGCGGAACACCCAGGTGTGCAGGGCCTCGCCGCCGGCCCCGAGCGGATCCTCCAGATCCTGCGCGGGACCGGCCGCGAACCCGTCGAGGGACATCGAGATGTTGTGTACGCGCAGCTTGGGCACTGTCTCCTCCTTGCGTCGCCGGTGACCCTATCCGCTACCACCGACGACATTGGCCGCCCACGCTCGGCGGCCGGCCCTACGGGCTCGGCTCGCCCCACAATGTTTCGACCGTCACGTCGAGCGCTGCGGCGACCTTGAGCGCGAGATACACCGAAGGCGCGTAGTCACCCCGCTCCATGGCGATGATCGTCTGCCGGCTGACCTGGATGGTGGCGGCGAGACTCTGCTGGGTGAGACCGGCCGCCGCGCGCGCGGCGCGGATGCGTTGACCCGCCATGCCGTCGGCGGTGGAGGCCCGCACCGGGCCTCCGGCGGCGGCCATCACTCCGCGTCCGGCTGGACCGTGGCTTCCCGGCGGCGGCGTCGGATCGTCATCACCGCGAGCCAGGCCACGGCCACGGCCGCGCCGATGATCCCTCCCACCACCGTGGCACGCAGCGGGCGGGCGTGAGTCGCGAAGGGGGCCATCGCCCCGACCGTGAACACCACGTACGGCAGGGCGTACGCCACCGTCCACAGGATGCGCTTCGCCGACCAGGTCCGCGGTGCGATGGTGACCTGCCGCCGGTGCACGTACGCGGTGCACAGGATGAGCGGGAGGTACAGCGCCAGGAGCACCACCACGAGCGGCACGACCGTGGGCCGCCCGCCGATCCACACCATCACGGCACACGCCGACGGCACGGTCAGCCACTGGACGCCGGCGGCGGTGGCGATGCCCTCATACCAGTGCAGGCGCTCGCGTTCGTCGCCGTACATGTCGCCGTGATGGTCGAGCATCGACTCCGCGATGCGGTCCGTGATGCTCCTGCGCTCGTCCGTCGGGGTTGTCATTGTCATGCACTCATCATGGAGTCAAGTTCTCTTTACGTCAAGAGCACTTAACATCCGCAGTTCGGGTGGCGACGCCGCGGAACTACCAGTGTTTCGCGCTGGTGCGGTCGATCGGCACCTCCAGCAGTCGCGGACCGGTCACCGGTCGGCGCAGTTCCTCGCGCAGCTCCTCCAGCGACTCCGCCCGTGAAGCGGGCAGGCCGTAGCCGCGGGCCAGCTGCACCGTGTCGATGCCCGGCACCTGAAGGCCGGGAACCCCGTTGGTGCCGAGCAACCGGCAGTAGTCCTCGAGCACCGCGTAGCGGTCGTTGCGCAGCACGACCACGGTGACCGGTACGCGGTAGCGGGCGGCGCTCCACAGCGCCGGAACCGTGTACTGCAACGCCCCGTCACCGACCACCGCCAGGACGGGCCGGTCCGGCCGGGCCAGCTGCACCCCGATCGCCGCCGGAAGGCCGAAGCCGAGGCTGGCGCCGCCCGGGCTGTAGAAGCTGCCCGGAGCCTGGAACCGGATCTGATCCTGGCAGTCACGCATGTTGGACACCGACTCGCAGACCACGACGCGCTCCGGCGGTGTCGTCTGGGCGATCGCCGCGTACACGGCTGCCGCGGTCGGCGTGGGATCGGTTGAGCCGGTCGGCTGCGGTCGCGGACCGGTGGGCGGATGCCGACGCTCGGACGTCGCCGCGGCGGCGGCCAGCCACCGCAGAGCCGTGGCGAGATCGCCGACGATCGCCTCGCCCAGCGCCGCCCGCGCGGCCTCCTGCGGATCGTCGGTCAGCATGACCAGCGTGGCGTCGTCGGCCAGGACCTGGCCCGGCTCGTGCGGGTAATACCGGAACACCGAGGCGCCGGCCACCAGGACCAGGTCGTGTTCCTGCAGCGCCTTGCCGACACCGGCTTCGGTGGCCGGCAGGACGCCCTGGAAGGCGGGATGCGCGGTGGGGAAGCCGCACCGGGGCTCCAGCGGCGCCCAGTACACCGGCAGCCGGTACCGTTCCGCCAGTTCCACGGCAGGCTGCCACGCCTCGCGGGTGTCCAACCCGGCTCCGACCAGCAGCACGGGGGAGCGCGCCGCGGCCAGCCGCCCGGCCAGCGACCCCAGCGCCGCCTGGTCGGGGCCCGCGTTCGCGTGCACCGTACGTTGCGTCAGCTGGTTGACCCGACCGGCGTCGACCTCGGCGCCCCAGTCGTCCATCGGCAGCGAAACGAAGACCGGCCCCTTCGGGGGGAGCGTGGCGAGATGGACCGCGCGGGCCAGGGCGGCCGGGACGTCCTGCGGCCGGGGTGGCTCGAAGCTCCACTTGACCAGCGGCCGGGGCAGGCTGCGCGGATCCGGGTTGGTCAGCAGCGCCTCGGCCGTCAGCAGGGCGCGAACCTGCTGGCCGGCCGTGATGACCAGGGGAGTCCGCGCGCCGGCGGCGTTCACCAGGGCGCCCATGGCGGTGGCCACGCCGGGGGCGCTGTGCAGGTTGACGAGCGCGGGTCGGCCGGTCGCCTGCGCGTAGCCGTCGGCCATGCCGACCACCACGCCCTCCTGCAGGCCCAGCACGTAGCGGAAGTCAGCCGGGAAGTCGGCCAGCATCGGCAGCTCCGTGGAACCGGGGTTGCCGAAGATCGTGGTGAGCCCGTGGGCCCGGAACACGTCGAACGCTGCCTGCCGTACCGAGATCATGCGGCAAACGTGGCTCAGCAGAACCGGGCCCGCCAAGGTCGAAGGTCCCGTCAGGCGGTGTGGGGTGCTTGTGGCGCTGCCGTTTCAACGAATCCACCCCCAGCCGCGTTGCCGCCGCGTATCGGGGCGGAAACCACCTGGCCGAGCAATTCCGGGGGATTTGTGACCACGCGCACGGGTCGGCGGCGGCTCAATGGAGCCAGTTCAGTGCCGGGCCGGGCCGGCGAGAATCGTGGCCACCGCCTGCTCAAGTCCCAGGGTCGTACCATGTGGCGATTTCGTGTGGACCAGCAGCGCCGGGATGCCGACCGCCTCGGCGCCCGCAATGTCGGCGACCGGATTGTCGCCGATCATCCACCTGCGCGGCGGCTCACCCATCGCGCGCAAGGCGCGCCGAAAGAACTCCGGATGGGGCTTCTCCCAGCCCACGACACTCGAGCTGAAGACGGTATCCACGTCGCTGGCAAGGCCGAGCTGGGTCACGAGTCGGTCCAGCTCGGGAACATGGTTGCTCAGGATGGCGTTTCGCCAGCCCGCGCGGGCCGTAGCTCGCAGACAGGCTCGAGCACCGGGAAAGACCACCCACTTGTCCGCTTCGGTGAATCGGAGCCGAACCAGCTGAGCGGCTTCGCGGGCACGCGCCGTGGCCACTCCGGCGCCGCGCAGGGCGGTCGCGAGCAGGGGCTCGAGCTCAGCCCACCACGCGTCCGCGTCCACCAGGTGTTCATGACCTCGGTCATGGTGGTGCCAGCGAAATCCCGTCTGGAGGAAGGGCCGGATCTCGTCGCGCCCGATGACCAGCTCCGGGCCACTGGTCTCCGCGAGGCACTCGAGCAGGCAAGCGCTCCACATGCCAGGTCGCTGGGCCAGAGTGCCGTCGAAATCCCAGAAGACAACCGGAGCGGACACGCGTTTGATCTTACGCGTCGATGGGAGTCATGCCGTCGATGGGAGTCATGCCAGAGTCAAGACGCCCCGAGGCGGAACGCCGGCCTCAGGCGGAGTCAGCCCACACTGGCACATCCCCCATGCCTGCTCTCGATCCACGGCGTACCGTCGAGGGCTACCGGCGAGATTTTCCGGACGTGCTCGTCCACCGTCTCCACGCTGACGGAAGCAGCGAGAGCCGTGGGCTGATCCGCGACGCAGTTCCACTCGACCACCACGTCGACGGGCACCGTCATACCCGGCTCGACCGGGCGTACCTTCTCGGGGCTGCGTACGGTGACGCCCGGCTGGTCGACGCGGACGGCAAGGACGTTGATCGACCTTGGCCCGGCATTGACGACCGTCGCCTGGGCTTCGATGCGTACCCGCCGCTGCTCCTTGTGCACCATCATCAGGTCGGCCTTTGCGAAGAGCAGCACCGAGACCGCGGACTCTGCCCGCTCCACCGACGCTGCCAAGGGCTGATACCGCCAGATGTACGTCGCGACGCCGCCCAGTACCGCGCCGGCCAGAAACAACACCACCGCGGCCAGGACCAGCGCCCGCGCGGTGGCGCGTCTGCGCCATCGCCCTTCCGGCGTCCCGTTCGGTGGTGTCCGGTACTGAGCCGGCTGGTCCAGATCGATCACCGCCTACCCCTTCCTGCCAAGCCCGCCGTAGCTTTCGGGCCAAGAGCCGGCACTCGCGGGCATCGAGTACGGGCGCAGCGTACCCATTGACAGCCACCGCCTACCTCCACAATGGCCGATGGGGATCGCATGTCGCCGTGGTGGCCAGGCGCGAGACGGTTCCATTCGCAGAGTCGGATCGTGATTTCCCAGTCGACATCGATGCCCGCCGGTGCCTGGTCGGTCGGCAAGTAACGACGGCCTGGCCTGCTGCGCTGCGCCATTTTTGGGAAACCAGGGTCGCGGACCCGGGATGAAGTTCGCAGGGTCGCTCATCCAGAATCCACAGCGCCGCGCCTACCGGAGGCTCTCCACGATCTCTTGGGCGAGGTCGAGGCTCCCCGCCGCCACGAACCGCTGACGGCGATCCATTGCCTTGGCTATCTCGGCGATCGAATCGAAGTGGTAGTCGAGCGGTACGGGCTTCCCGTCGAGGTCAAGTACGGTGCCGCCGGAGGCGTAGAGGATGTAGTGCCCGGGAGCGAGGTCCCAGACGGCGAAGCCCTTGGCGAACTCAAGGACGGCTTCGGTCATGCCAGCGGCAACGTGACACAGGCTGACCGAGCCGAAGTCCACGCCAATCCGACCCCGGCTCTTGCCGTCGCTGCCGGGTGTGTCGAGAGCTTCGAGAAGCTGTGACTTCTGGGCAAGCGGGACGAATCTTTCGCCGGGTCGCATCAGGAAGTTGGTGACGAGCGACTCGGACAGCGCCTTCTTGGTGTGCTGTCGCATCTCGTACGCCTGCGAGTCGGCCGTGATGACGAAGGCACGGTCGGCGCCGTGTTCGTCGCGCGCGCCGATGTAGAGCTGGAGGTGGTGGAAGATGTCGCCGACCACCGCGATCACAGGCCGGGTAGCGGCACGGGAGTAGACCATGACGTGCGTGTAGCCGAGCAGGCCACGCACGGCCAGTTCGCTGGTGTCCAACGGGTCGACCAGCACGCAGAGGTCCGGGTCGGGGTTGTCGCCGATGACCTCGGGTTCGGCTTCCTCGGAGGCGTAGACGAACGAGCCGAGGATCGGGGTGAGCAGTTCGCGGTAGCGGCGGTGCATCCACAGGTCGTGCTCTGACAGGAAGTTGTCCTCGTGGCGGAGGTTCTCGCTCTCGCCCCGCCGTCCGGTGAGTGCTGCCTCGACGAGTCGGGGACGCAGGTCCAGCATCACGCCGCGTACCGTCTCGGCGATCCTGGCTGCGAGATCGGGGATGTCGTTGGTCGTCTCCATCGCTGTCGCTCCTGTCTACTCAGCGAAGCTCCAACGGCGGTTCGATGCCCGGAGGGCTCATCGTCGCGGCTATGAAGACCGCCTGGAACTTCGCCGCCTGCATGATTGGGCCGCCGGTGAGGTCGTCGAAGCTATCGACCTTCAAGGATTCACCCTTGGTCATGGCTCCGAACACGGCGAAGTACAGCTCTGCGCCGGGGTATCGCTGGCGTAGCTCGCGGGCGACGAGCCCCACGACGTCGGCGTGTTTGACCTCGAAGTCGAAAATCACGATGACTGGGGCCTCCCCCGACTCGGGGTAGTGCGACTCTGCCCCGAAGGTGATCTCGTTCCGGACGCGGTTGCATCTGAGGTACCCGATGGGGCAGCGATTGAACTGGGCGGACGCCAGAAAGGTCGCCATTACCAAGCCCGCTTCGTTGATTCCGAAGCAGATGTCGGCGTCGAGTCGTCGGCCGAGGCTCTTGATCTGCCTCATCAGCCGTTGGACGCCGAACCCGAATGTGTTCCAGGTCAGGTCGAGCAGTTGGCCGGGGTTGGGGTTAGGCAGTGAGAACGCGCAGATGGCTGGGGTTCCATTGTCGATCGTGGGCACGGCGAGGGTGAAGTCAGGTCCGATGATGTTGTCGCGGTCGGATGATCCGCCGACAACGGCGTTACGCACCTGGAGAGAGTCGCTTGTCGCCGCGACGGACGAGCGGGCGGCGGTGGTCTTCAGCGCCAGTTGGTCTTCCGGGGCGAGCTTCTCGTACGCCTCCTGGATCAGGTCGCCGGGGAAGATGACCTCGTCAGCCGCGCCGTGTGGTCCGCGTCCGTACGCGGTGGCCAGGATGAGCAGGCTCGCGAAGGACGGCGGAGAGCCGACCCCAGCGCTGCCGCGTGCCCGCGCCCAGCTCTCCCAGGCGTTGATCGTGGTTCCACCGAGGGTGGTCTGATTGCCGGTGACCTCGTTGTAGCGGGTGGCCGCCTGGTCCTGCGACAGTCCTGCCGCGTAACGGAACGCCTGGATGCTGGGCAGGCCCTGATGGTGATTCATCAGCTCGTGCGCTGCCGCTTTGACCGATCCACAGGAGAAATACAGGGCCTTGCCCTGTTTCGCAAGCTCACGCCCGCGTGCTTGGGGAGATTGGCTCTGCACCCCATCCGTGCCCATGCTGACCTCTTCCCCCGTACGGTCGCGACTTCGTTGCTCATCCGTCGTGACGGTCACCCTACTGTTGCCCATCGTGATGGGCAACGACCCTGACAGCCACGAAACCCCAGTTCAGACCCACACAGAGATCCGAGGGGGAACGGACCGGTTCGCAGGTGTGCGGAAGCCTCTGACAATGCGATCGTTTTCCCAGCTCGATCAACGAGTCGAGCCCATGGGAGCCCCGCCCGTCGTCCCAGCGATCGAGCGAAGGCGGCGGGCGGCAGCCATGAGGTGTTCAGTGCGGGGAGGTGAAAGTGGAGCGCCGCGTACCGCCCGCGAAGCGCGAGGTCTTTCCGGGCGTCACCCTGACAGTGAGCGTCGTCGGCGGCTACTCCATCGTGCGAGACGGCGACTACATCGGCTGGATTCACGCCAGCCTCGGTGACCGCTGGAACGCATACGTGAGACGGCCGGGAACCGGCGGTGACCTCGTTGGCCGATTCGCTCAGGAGGAAGCCGTGAAAGCCATCGTGACCGCCTGGGACATGCAGGCGGTCCTCCCGAGCGGACGGCGGTCGTGACAGCGCCGAGAGAGTATCCACCGGCCGTGCTGGTGCATTCCGAGTCCTGCCCCGACGTGGCAAGCCTGCGCGCGCACGGGGCGGTCTTGATCCCGATGGTTACTCCGGCTATTGCTCGCGCGTACCCGAACGGGCGGATGCACAACTGCTACCACTTCACTCTGCAAGCGCGCGGCGTCGTGGAGACGGTGCAGTACCCGCAGCATGAGTACGAGGAATCCACGGTGGTGTACGAGGATGCAGCCAGGCCGCTGTGCGTGGTCTGCATGGGCACCCATGGCGCACTCGACCGTCTGATCCTGCCGCCGGGCGTGCGCTAGGTCCGCTACGCCGCGAACCCTTCTATGTCGTTGCGCGCGCTCTGCCTTTCGAGACAAGGAGGATCGGATGCTTGAGGCAGCCAATACCGGGAGTGACGTCATGTCTTGTGCGGCGGTACACGCCAAGCTGGTCTATTTATGGTGGAGCTGCCGAGTCATGACGCTGCCGATCTGTGTGCCTGATGTGCGGCCCGACACCTGATCTGTGATAGATATCCGCCAGGTGATGCGCGGCCGCGGCCTGCCTGGGATGCGGGTGATCTCGCACGGCTGTGGCCGCCAGCTCATCCGGGGGCAGGCATGATCGAATAGACAGTACGGCTGCGAGAACTGGAGATCCGGGGGGCACGCTGATGTCGGCCTTGCGATTGATCTCGTTCTGGCCCCCGACCGGGTTTCCCGACCATCCCTGGCTGGAACATCCTGACGAGGACGCGTTCGTGCGCAGCGCCCGTAGCGTGTGCGAGCTGTACAGCGAGGCAATCTGCCGGACCCGTGTTCCGGCACGGCACTCCGAACTGCGACTGGCCTGCCACCACGACAGCGACCGCACGAATATCCTGGTGACGGTGCATCCGGAGATCACCGAGGGGTTCGAGCTCGCGGTGGCACTGCTGCCGCCCGGCATCGCCGAACTGCCGGCACCGGTCCGGGGCGGGCTGGTGCTTGAGGTGGTCCATGCGGCGGTGACCCGGTTGGGCCAGGATCGCGGCTGGGAGGAGGCGGCGTTGTTGGCCGCCCGAGACCACGTCCTGGCCGCCGGGCTGCGCTACCGGTGGACGGGCCCGGCAAAGGTCAGCCCAGACCGACGGCACATCGCCCATCCCGTGTACGTGCTCCAGGACGACGGCTACGGTCGTGTCACGGTGCAGGTGCGCCGTCGAGACGACGGCCAGCTCGTGGCCGAATCCCCGCCCGCGTTAGCGTTCAGCACCTCAGCGGGCTTTGCCCGCAGCGCCCGTACCCTGCACTGGCGGAGCAAGCGAGTCGTCGAGATGGTGCCCTACGCCGGACTGTCCGCGGGCCTCGGGCGTACCGTCTTGTGGCGCAACGACCAGGGTCTGATAACGATCGACCTCGACGACCTGGCAACGCTCGCACTGCCCCCCGACCACCCGCTCGACGAGGGTCCTGACACGGTCGCCGTTCAGGCTCGGGTACCCGCTGTCGTAGTGCAAACACCCGCCGAATTGGGACCGCACATCAGAGTCGTTGGCGGCGGGCCGACCAACGACGTACCCGACGTCTACCTGGTCACCCTGAACGGGCTGCTTGAGCAGCTTCGTGAACCCCGTTGGCGGCGCTGGTGGTCGGCCGGCGAGCACAAGGTGCTGGAGGTCCGCTACGACTTCGCCGCAGACTCCACCGGCATCGCCGCCCGCCGCAGCGGCGACAACCTCCGTGTGACGATCCGCCGACCCGCTTCCACCTTCGCGACCGGGAGAGATCCCGCCACGCTGGCGCGAGATGACGTAGACGCGGTGCTCACCACGATCCGTCGCCGCGCCGGCCTCGGACCGCATCCGCCCCTGAACTGACGAACCTCGCCAGGCGAATCCCACCAACCGCCTACACGCCGACCGCGCGACACCGTGGCGATCAGCAGCAGACTTGACCGGTAGAGGGCGGCGCGTTTTGGCGTAGCGGGTGGCCAGCGCTCGCCATTGCTTCAACCGGTTGAAGCGGCGTTCCACGACGCTTCGCTGCCGGTAGACCTGCTTTATCGAAGGATGGTGGGCGTCCGCCGTGGCTGCCTTTCGCGGCCCGGCGGGCGAGCTGATCGACACGTTCCGGGATGGTGTGGGCGATCCCGCGTCGCCGCAACTCGCGGGTCGGGTCGTGCGCGTAGGCCTTATCGGCGATCAACATGTCCGGCTTCTTCCGCGGCCGGCCCGGCCCGCCCTCGTGCACCCGGATCGCGTCCAGCAACGCGAACAGCTGCGGATTGTCACCGGCCTGCCCCGCGGTCAGCAACACCGCCAACGGCCTGCCCCGCCCATCGACGGCAAGATGGATTTTGGTGCTCAGGCCGCCTCAGGAGCGGCCCAACGCTTCACCATCCGCCGCTGGTATCGCGATACCGCCGGCAGATCCCCCTTTTTGCGTGCCCCAGCGGCGTGCTGGTGGGCCCGCACGACGCTGGAGTCCACGCTGATGACCCACTCGACCGGCTGACCATCGTCGTAGACCTGCGCCCGGGAGAGAATCGCGTCCCAGGTGCCGTCATCGGTCCACCGCCGCAACCGTTCATGGCAGGTCTTCCACGGCCCGTATCGTTCCGGCAGATCCCGCCACGGCGCCCCGGTCCGCAACTTCCACAAGATCCCTTGATCACCTGCCGGTGATCCCGCCACCGCCCCGACCTACGACCAGGTTCCGGCAGCAACGGCTCGATCACCGCCCACGCCTTGTCCGTTAGCTCACCACGCCCAACACCCGACACATCAACCAGAACTGATCAACAGATCGGCAGGACACGGCCTAGCCGACACCAACATCGATCGTTCCACGGAGCTCACTGACAGCAAGCATCAAGTCCGTCCACGGGAAGAGCGCGGCGGCTGGCGGCCCCATGTTCGGAGTCGGCAGGGGATAGCGGTCTGGATCGAAGAGGAGATCGACGCCCCATGACCGGAGTGCTTGCACGCTGGCGCGGAACGCCGGGTGGCGGGCGAGTGCCACGTTCGGCGTGGGGACCGCGATGATGGGCAGCGGGAGGCCGATGGCCTCGTTCAGCATTCCGAGGGCAAGCGTGTCACTCGCCCCCGATGCCATCTTGTTGATCGTGTTGAACGTCGCCGGAGCGACCACGTACGCATCGGGAAAGGGAAGCACATCAGGTTCGGCCGGCTGTTTGTAGTCGTAGCGGACCTGATGGCCGGTGATAGCCACGAGTGCGTCCAGGTCCATGAACTTCACGGCGGACGGCGTGGCGATGACGCAGACGTGCCACCCGTCGGCCTGCGCCTGCGTCACGAAGCTGGGTAGGTCGGCCGCGGGGCGACCGCCGCACGCCACCACGTAGAGCACAGGTTGACCTGAGATTGGCACAGCCACTCCATCGCTCGGCCGTTGGCTTGGTAGTCCAAGCTCAAGTGCTGACGTATCGTCGTGCCATGGTTGCGGACCGGCGGGAATCCGGCACCGCGCTGGACCACATCGGAGTGCGGGTCCGCCGTTGGCGGCTCAAGCGTAATCTCAGCCAGCGCGTGCTTGCGGACCTGGCCCGGATACAGCCAGGGGTATGTCGCCCAGATCGAGGCCGGGACGGCCCCGCTCGACAAGCGCAGCACACAGCTCGCGCTTGCCAAGGCGCTGCAAGTCTCGTTGGCCGACTTGACCGGGCAGCCGTACGACCCGACGACCAAGGCTGGCCGCGGGCCATCGTGTCAGCGACGCGCAGCAGCCTTGACGCCGGGCGGGTGGTGTAGAGGATCAGGCACCCGGGGATGGCCCACGCCCTGGTCCTCGTGCTCGGCCACGAGGGAACGCGACCAGTGGCTCCGAGGGCAGGCCGCGAAGCGGCGCGGCAGCTATCGCCCCGACCTCGACGGCGCCGAGTTGCCCGGGCGATCGTCACGGCCCTTCTCCCGACTGCACCCCGATGGCAGCTCACCTACACCGCGCACACTCGCGACTCGTTCTACCTTTGCGCCATGGAACACGCCAGAGTGCGCCCGGCCGATGGCCGCTTGTGGGTCGGCGCATCAGTGGCAGCGGCACCGCACGCCCTGATCTTGGCGCTGATGACTGTGGGCATCCTCTATGCAGAGGGCATCGATCGGGCGTACGTCGGCTATCTCGGCCTCCTTGAGATCTATATCGTGCCGTTGGCGTTGCTGGCAGCCGCGGGTGTCACGTTCGTCCCTCGGCTCAGGAGATGGGCGGCCGGGATCGTCGGCAGCACGCTCGCGGGTGCGGTTGTCGTGACGCTTGCGACGCTGGTCATCGGCAACGCCGCGACCTGGTCGTAAAGCCTGCATCCAGCCTGACCGCCAGGGAAAGGCTCCCATCTGGTGCGGCGCGCCGCGGCGCGCGATGCCGGCCACAGGCCGCCAGCAGCGGGCCGCGAGCGCGCACAGTCACCTCCGAGACAACCCAGCGGCGATGGCGGAGACCCTGCTCGCCGACAGCCTTCTGATCGGCGACGACAACGACGCCGCCGCCGTACTCGTCCGGGTGGACTGAATCAGACCAAGCGCGACAACGGGCCGAGACGCAGAGCGCACCATCAGCGGCAGACTGCGCCCTCTTGACCTCAAGTCCGATTGAAGTTGCAAGGTCGAGGCCGGCAACGACTTCTGCTGAACATCGCTTGGAGAACGCATGACTACTGACACCGGGTTCTACTCCATCATCGACTACACAGTCGACGGAACTGACACGCAGCGTGAACTCGTCGCTGCCTTCGCCGAGATTCAGGAGCGGTGGGTTCGCTTCTATCCTGGCTACCGTTCGGCCCGGTTCCACGTCAGCACCGACGGCACCCGCGTCTACAACATCGTGCACTGGGCAAGCGAGGCGGATTACCGCACTTTTGTGGCGACCTCCGACACCGAAGGCCGGATGACAGCCATCGGCAAGGCCCTGGACGGATTGTCCGGCAAGGCCGAGGCCCGCATGAGCGGCAATCCGACCTACGTCGTCGTCCGTGAAGTCGGTCCCGGTCCGCAGCAGACCGATGCCTGATCCCGAATCACCCGAACATCTGCGGCAATCCATCGCCCCCGGTCGAATGAGGAACCCATGAACGTGGAGATATACGCGGACATCCTGTGCCCGTGGTGCTACATCGGCAAGAGGCGTCTCGCCGCCGCCTTGGCCGAGATCACCGACCGCGATCGGATCCAGATCGTCTGGCGTAGCTACGAACTCGCTCCGGGGGCAGGCAGAGTCCGCGGCCCGACGGCCGCCGAGGCGATGGCCGGCTGGTGGGGAGAGCAGGCCTCCGCCCGGATCACTCGCATCCGCGCTCGGTGAGTCGGAAGGCCTGCAACTCAACCTGCACCGTGCGCGACCGGTGAACACGTTCGACGCCCACCGGCTGTGTCAGCTCGCCGCCGACCATAGTGTCGCCGACAAGATGATGGAGCGCCTTTTCCAGGCGTATCACACCGAAGGTCTCAACGTCGCAGAGCCGCAGACCCTCGAACGGCTGGGCGACGAGGTCGGGCTTGACCCGGCCGACGTACGCAAGCTGCTCGGCGGGAACGACTACGCCAAGCAGGTGCGCGCCGATGAACGCCGGGCCGCGGAATGCGGCGTGACGGGTGAACCATACGTGCCGGCTCGGAAGAACAGGGCGGCGACGGTGACCGCCTCTTCTTCATTCGCGGGAACGCTACCTAAGCCACCCACCACCATCCGCCGCCCACCTCCCGTTGTGGATGCCCGGTGTTGTCGCCCTCGGCGGTGTTGATCATCGTCTGCGCGGTGGGCGGATTGGCGAAATATGCGAAACCGACGCCCGCCTCGTGTCGCCAGTTCTGCCACGTCTGTACGAAGACCTCGGTCCGGCTGACGTAGGCCCATCCGGACGGACACAACGAGTGCAATTCGGGCGGCAGGGTGAGGCCACCTTCCGGCAGGCGGCCGGAACGGTAGTCCTCGGCCAGCTCGGCGAGCGCGGTGCGATGGTAGCGGTATTGGTAGTCGATGAAGTCGAACGGCGAATTCAACCGGGTGATGGCCACGACGCCGGTGGTGGCCAGAACCAAACTCGCCAAGGCGACTCCCCACGACCGTCTCAGGCAGGCGTTCAGGATTACCATCATCGAAACCATCGCGGCAAAGAAGCAGGCCGCCATCCAGATCAGCTGGGCGAAGAACCCCCAGAAAAGAGAAGGCAACGGGCTGAGCTTGAGGAGCGGAATCACCAGCAGCCAGCCGGAACAGCTGAGGGCTGTCCAAAGTAGGCCTCGACGGCTCCACAGCGCCGTGCGGAGTTTGACGCGCGCCGCTGGAGATACTTCTTCACGCTGTTCATCCTGCTGGTCGGCCGGGTCCCACAAGAACGTCATCCGGTTTCTCCGCGATCGACTGCCGACATGTCACGGAGTTCGCCAGCGGGACGACTGACGATGAGTCTGTCCGGCACGACGACGGGCGCCACAGAGGACACGAGGTACCGCCAGAGATCCATGGCGAAGATCTTGCGCCCATGGTCGCCAGCTGCGAAAGGCCTCACACAAAACCTTCACACGACTTACCGGGCGCCTACACCGGGGAGTTCGACCTAGCCGCCGTCGTCTTCGCCACGGTTCGAGCGCACTTTCTCCGCACGGTCGTGCGTCGGCTACGTGCCGGACGCCATGTACGCGGCGAGGATGTAGTTCGGGTGACGGTCGAGGTTCTTGCGGGCCCGGTCGTAACACATCGTGGTGCGTGGGTCGGCGTGGCGGGCGGCGATCTGGACCATCGCGGAGGCTGACACCAGCGTCGAACATGGTGGTTGTTCCGCAGGATCGATCCCTCACTGCGGCCGTCGACGGCACGGTCGACGGCTCCGGCCACCGCGGGTGGTCAGGGGACGAGGGCGATTTGCCGCCCTTGCCGCGTACCCGCAGGACTCGGTGGACGTGTTGCTCGCCCAGGTCGGTGACGTGGCCCCGCATGGGTGTAGGAAGGATCTTGGGTCCACGCTGAATCGGCCCGGCAGTACGTTGGTGGCATGCCGCCCCGGGATCAGCCTGCCGATGAACCGTACGAGAGCCGAGACCTTGAACTCGGACGTTGCCTGCAGTCCTGGGCCGAAGCAAATGCGGCGTCGCCGCTGGACCTCGAACTCGTAGGCCCGCTTGACGCGCCGGGCATGGACCCCACCTGGATCCTGCGGATGTCCGGATCACTGCTCGAAGCCGAGGTGCACCTGTTCTACGGACCACGCGTAGACATTTCCGCATTTTCGACCCAAGACCCTCAAGGCGTGATGTTCGTTGCCGGTGAGGACGCCATCACGGAGCAACGGCTCATCGCAATGCTCAACGCACTCGAACGGATGAATCGAGGAGATGCCGTGCCGACTTGGCTGCGACATCCGTCAGGCCCGTAGCCGACGAGCCTGCGCACGATCCGCGGTTGAGTAGCGCACTCGGTCTGTATCGCTATGCCGAAGAAGGGTCGTCGCTAACCTGGCGCCATGAGCGACTACGAGCGTTCACGCGATCAAGCGGTGTGTGCGGCGAAAGGCCGCTTCAAGCCTGCCCTACGCATGATGCGACTCGAGATCCCCAGGCAGTCGAGGATGGGTTTGCTCTTCTACGGGGCCCAGGAGCACGTTTGAGGAGCTGCTGGCTGAGTTCGACCAAGAGGCGGACTACCGTACGCGGTTCCTGCTGCTGGAGCTGATCGGCGAAGCGCGGTCGGACTTGGCGGTCGAGCTGCTTGCCGCGGAGCTGTTGAACGAGGATGAGGTGTTCAGCTCACGAGCCGGGCGCGGGCTACGCCTGCTGGACAGTAAGAAGGCACGGCAGCTGCTATGGCAGCACGAGAGCAACCGATCGTGACCATGACGCGGAAAGCCCGTTCAAGGTTTGCGCGGGACCCTGAACGCGAAGGTCTCCGCCCGCCGCGCGGCGAATGAGTCATGCCGATTGGTAGTAGGAATGGACGGCAGGTTGGCCGGTGTAGTTGGCTCCGGCACGGTCGTCGGCGCCGAGATAGGCATAGGGCAGGCTGAGGTCACGAGGGCCGGTACAACTGATCCTGCGGCGGCGGGCGTCGTAGACGACGCCCGCCGCGCGTAGCTGGGAGGCCAGGCGGCGGCCGGCACGTCGGCCATCGGCGAGCCGGACGCTGGACAGATCGAGATCGGCGACGAATCGGCCGGTCGGTGTCAGCCACTGCACGATGCGGGTGAGTACGGCGAGCTTGTCTCCGACGTAGTGCAGCCCATGCACGCAGGTGATCAAGTCGAACGCCCGCGGCGGCGTCCACGTCTCGATCGGCGCCGCGATGAGGGCCAGCCCGGGGACTGCCGGAACGGGCATAAACGCGTCGACCAGATCGATGCCGACCAGCGCGGCTTGTCCGCCGTGAGCGCCCTGTCGCAGCTGTTTGGCGGCCTGAATGAGCGCGCGACCGCTGCCGCAGCCGCGGTTTCGACGGCGCGCCTTGGGTGCGGTCGGCATGGAGCCACGCTGGCGCGGTCTGGCTCCACGTATGGCTCCACGCCAGAGGCGGTGGAGGTGGGTAGATAGGGGCTGACCTGGGCGCGCCCGGCAGGATTCGAACCTGCGACCGACGGATTAGAAGTCCGTTGCTCTATCCGCTGAGCTACGAGCGCTGGCCTGCACATAGTAAGGGCCCCCGGCGCCGCTGACGAGCCGGATGTCACGCCGTGGGGGCTTCGACCTCCGGCTCCGCCGTGTCTTCGGGGGCTGGGGGCACGCTGATCTCCGGCGCGCCCGGCGGCGGCAGGAACGCGTCCACCCAGCGGCCCAGCTCGCGGAAGACCTCCGCCCGCACGTCCTTGCCGGAGAGGGTGAGGTCGTGCAGACCGCCGTCGACGCGGGCGATCGTGACCCGGGGTCCCAGCTGCGGGGCCCAGCGGGCGATGTGCTCCACGTCCAGCACCGAGTCGGTCACCCGGGCGTCCTCACTCCAGACGCGGCCGCGGAACGTCCGGGTGGAGCAGGCGACGAGTACGGGCGCGTCGATGGCCAGGCCGGAGCGCAGCTTGCGCTGGCCACGACGGATGGCGTCGAGCCACCCGTAGCGTACGGGGAAGCCGAGCAGCGGCTTCCAGGCCAGGTCGTACGTCCACTCGCCACGATGGTCGCTGTGAATGCTCTGGCCGTACAGACCGAGCCCGGCGACCGGCATCACCCCGTACGGTCGGCGCTTGTTCGCGCCGACGGCGACGCTCATGAGCGGGCGGCGCAGCAGCCAGGGCACGTTGAAGTCGAAGAACGGGCTGTTGAGGAACAGGCCGTCGACGATGCCCCGGCCTTGGCGGGAGTGGGCCCACAGGGAGGTGGTCAGGCCGCCGGTGGAGTGGCCGATGACCAGCATCTGGTCATGCCCGTCGACCTCGCGGATGATCCGGGCGGATTCGTCCAGCTCGGGGTAGTACTCCGTGAGGCTACGGCAGAAGTTCGGGGTCTGATGCTCGAGCAGGCTCCGACCGTACTTGCGCAGGTCGAGGGCGTAGAAGTCCCAGCCGCGCTCGACGAAGAAGTCCGCCAGATGGGTCTGGAAGAAGTAGTCCACGAAGCCGTGGACGTACAGGATGGCACGCCGCGAGGGCGTGTCCGCGCGTCGGCGGACGAGCGTGGCCACCACGGGGCCTTCGTCGTCGCTGCCCAGGTCGATGGTGTGCCGCTCGTACGGCTGGCCGAGCACGTCCGTTTCCACCTCGCCAGGTTACCCGCCGGTACCCCCTGCCGGTCCATACCAGATCGGCTGGGATTCCGGTGCCGCTCCACACAGCGCGCCCGTCCACAGCCCGGCGCCGCCTCCCGAGCGGGCACCGCCCGACCCGCGAGACGCTCCTGACACATCCGAGCGGTACGGACGAGCGGTAAGGAGAGGCAGTGTTCGACACAAACATCGTCGTGGTGGGCAACGTGCTCACCGCCCCCGAGTGGCGCCGCACCAGCAACACCAATTCCCTGGTCGCCAACTTTCGGGTGGCCTCGACGGCGCGCCGTCTCGATCGGGACAGCGGGCGCTGGGTCGACGGCAACCACCTGCGGGTACGCGTCACCTGCTGGCGGCGGCTCGCCGAGGGCGTGGCCGCGTCGATCGCCGTGGGCGACCCGGTGATCGTCGCGGGCCGGCTCTACACCCGTGACTGGACCGACAACGAGGGCAACCAGCGGACCACGTACGAGATGGAAGCCGTCGCCGTGGGCCATGACCTGGCACGCGGCCGCGGCCGGTTCCAGCGCAACCGGCCGGTGCCGGGGACCTCTGCGCTGGCCGGCCCGGAGGAGGACGGCCAGGTTCGCGGCGAGGCCGCGGAACTGGTGCCGGAGGAGGAGGCCCCGGTGCACTACGGCGACGGCCTCCTCGGCGACGACGCGGCGTTCCTCGAACTCACCGGGTCAGCGCCCGCGGGGTTCGATCCACTGGCTGAGGTGCCCGACACCCTGGAGCCGGCCAACACGGCGCTCGACAGGCTGGACCCGGGACCGCCACTCGACGCGGCCGCTCCCGAGCTCGACGAGATCGAGATCTCGGTAGAGGCCCTTCCGGCCCGTGATGAGGGTGCCGGGGCGGCCGGTGGCCGGCGCTCCCGGCGGCGTCAGCCGGTCTCTGCCTGATCCACATCCCGCCCCCACTGCCGCCGTTCCGGGGCCGGCTTCCCCCCACGGGCTCCGGAACGGCGGCGCCACACCGGTGCATCCCGATCGGCTCGTTACAGTTCCCGCGGAGGTGAGCGACGGTGCGGCTGGGGGCAACGTCGGCCGACGCGGTCGGCCTGCTGATGGGGTATGCGCTGGATGCGGCGCTCGGTGATCCACGGCGACTGCACCCGGTCGCCGGTTTCGGGCAGGCCGCCGCTGGACTGGAGCGGCGTCTCTACGCGCCGCGCAGGCGGGCGGGGGCCGCGTTCGTAGTGGCTGCGGTGGGCGTGCCGGTGCTCGCGGGTGCGGGCGCGGCCGCGCTGACCCGCCGTCACCCGGTGGCTCGTGCGGCGCTGGTGGCGACCGCCACCTGGGCCGTGCTGGGCGGGCGCACACTGCGGCAGGAGGCGGCCACCATGGCCGGACACCTTGAACATGCGGACCTCGCGGCTGCCCGGGGCCGGCTCAACCACCTGTGCGGGCGCGACCCGTCGGCCCTCGACGCCCCGGAACTCGCCCGCGCCACGGTCGAGTCGGTCGCGGAGAACACCTCGGACGCGGTGGTGGCGCCGTTGTTCTGGGGGGCCCTGGCAGGGCTGCCAGGGCTACTCGGCTACCGAGCCGCCAACACCCTGGACGCGATGGTCGGACACCGTTCCACGCGGTACGCCCGGTTCGGCACCGCGGCCGCGCGACTCGACGACGGGCTCAATCTGCTGCCGTCCCGGCTCACCGGCGCGCTCACCGTGGTGGCTGCACCGCTGGTGGGTGGCCGGGTGGGCGAGGCGTGGCGGGCGTGGCGCCGGGACCGCAACGACCACCCGAGCCCGAACGCCGGGCAGTGCGAAGCGGCGACGGCGGGCGCGCTGGGGGTGCGCCTCGGCGGGCGCAACGTGTACTTCGGGCGTACCGAGTCGCGGCCCTTCCTCGGCGACGGTCCCCGCCCGTCCGCCACCCACGTGCGGGGGGCGGCGCGGCTCTCCGGGGCGGTCGGCACGGCGGCCGCGCTGCTGGCGGCTGGAGTGGCGCTGGCCCGCTCCCGCGCCGCCGGGCGGTTCGCAGTCCGTTCGGGCGAAGGTGTGTCCAGGCAACAGCCCCGAGCCGGCCTGCTCGGGGCGCGGTGCCGTGGCGGGAGTGCGCGATGAGCGGAGGTCTGCTGGTCGCCGGGACGACGTCGGACGCGGGCAAGAGCGTGCTGACCGCCGGTATCTGCCGGTGGCTGCACCGCCAGGGCGTGAAGGTGGCGCCGTTCAAGGCACAGAACATGTCGAACAACTCGGTGGTGGTGGTCGGGCCGGACGGCCGCGGCGGCGAGATCGGGCGCGCGCAGGCCATGCAGGCCGCCGCGTGCGGGCTGGCGCCGGACATCCGGTTCAACCCGGTGCTGCTCAAACCAGGTAGTGACATGTCGAGCCAGGTGGTGCTGCTCGGCGAGGCGATCGACACCGTCAGCGCTTCCAACTACCGCCGGTTGCGGCCCCGGCTGGCGGAGACGGCCCACGCCACCTTGGCTGAGCTGCGGTCCGAGTTCGATGCGGTGGTCTGCGAGGGCGCGGGCAGCCCGGCCGAGATCAACCTGCGCGGCGGCGACTTCGTGAACATGGGACTGGCCCGTCGGGCGGGTCTGCCCACGATCGTCGTGGGCGACATCGACCGCGGTGGCGTGTTCGCGGCGTTGTTCGGCACCGTGGCGCTGCTGGACCCGCAGGACCAGGCATTGATCAGCGGCTTCGTCATCAACAAGTTCCGCGGGGACCTCGGACTGCTCCGGCCCGGGCTCGACATGATCACCCGGGCCACCGGCCGCCCGGTGCACGGGGTCCTGCCCTTCAACATCGACATCTGGCTCGACGCCGAGGATTCGCTGGCCTACGGGCGGGTGCTCGGCCGTCCCGGGCCGCCGCGCGGCACCCAATGGCTGCGCGTCGCCGTCATCCGGCTGCCCCGCATCTCCAACGCCACCGACGCCGAGGCGCTCGCGGCCGAGCCGGGGGTACAGGTACGCCTGACGGTCGAGCCCGCCGAGATCGCCGACGCGGACCTCGTGGTGATCCCGGGTTCGAAGGCGACCGTCAGCGACCTCGCCTGGCTGCGCGAGAACGGTCTTGCCGACGCCGTCCGCGCGCACGCCGCGGCGGGCAAGCCCGTGGTCGGCATCTGCGGCGGCTTCCAGATGCTGGCCGACACGATCCACGACGACGTCGAGAGCCGGCAGGGCACGGTCGACGGCCTCGGGCTGCTGCCGGTGGGCATCACGTTCGGCCCGCGCAAGACCCTGGTCCGCTCCCATGGCACCGCGTTCGGTGGCGTACCCGTCCACGGGTACGAGATCCATCACGGTGTCGTCTCCTCCGGCTCCCCTGAGCCGCTGCTGCGCTACGCCGACGGGACCCCGGAGGGCGCGGTCGCCGGGACGGTCTGCGGGACCCACTGGCACGGCGCGTTCGAGTCCGACGACTTCCGCCGCCGTTTTCTCAGCGAGGCAGCTCGGCAGGCAGGGCGGCACGGTTTCGCCGTAGCCCCCGACACCCGGTACGGCGCGATTCGCGAGCGGGCCCTCGACCTGCTCGGTGACCTGGTGGAGGAGCACCTGGACACGGCCGCCCTGTGGCGGCTGATCGAGGACGGCCCCCCGGCAGACCTGCCGTTCATCCCGCCGGGGGCGCCAGGTGGTGCCTGAACCGGTGCCCCAGGAGCAGCGCTGGCCGGACCGGCCGCCAGGGGAGCAGCGCTGGCCGGACGGTGCGCCGGGGGAGCCGCCCGGCACCGCGCACCGCTTCAGCGCGCTCGCCGCTCGGATTCTGGCCACGCCACCGCGGCTGGGGGCGGTACGGCTCGTGGCGGTCGACGGGCCGAGTGGGGCCGGCAAGACCCGGTTCGCCCAGCGGTTGGCGAAAACCCTGGGCGCTCCGGTCGTCCACACCGACGACCTGCTCGACGGCTGGGCGGACCAGTTCACCTTCTGGGACCGGCTGGAACGGCTCGTGCTGGCGCCGCTGCGCGCGGGGAAGGCGGCGACCTACGAGTGCTACCAGTGGGAACGCGGTGCGTTCGGCGGCGCGCCGGTCACGGTGGAGCCGGGCCCGGCCGTACTTCTGGAAGGCGTGTCGTCGGCGCGGCGGGCCGTGCGGCCGCAGCTGAGCCTGGCGGTGTTCGTGACGGCACCGGACGACCTGCGGCGGTCCCGGGTGCTCACCCGCGACGGCGACGACGTTGCCTTCCGGTCGTACCTTGAGCAGTGGCGCGCCGCCGAGCGGCAGCACTTCGCCGCCGAGGGCACCGCGGCGTACGCCGATGTCGTGGTGGACGGCGCCGCCGAGGGCACGGACGAGGAGTTCCAACAGATCTGGCGGCCTGCGCCGGGCTGAGCCACCCTGGTGGTCACGGGCAATGGTTTGTCTCCAGCGGCGAGAGCGGGGTTGACGATGACGACCGAGGACGAGAGCCGTCCCGTGCGAAGCCGGGTCACCTTGACCGGGATCAGCTCGCGGGCGTGGGAGCACCCGGCAGACCGGGGCGCGCTCACCGCGCTGCGCGAGCTGCGCGGGTTCGACGACCTGGTGAAGACGTTCTTCGGGATGTGGAACGAGCGCGGCTTCCGCCTGTCGTACCTGGCGGGGGCCATCCGCGTCGACCACCGGCAGTACCCGCGGGTCTACCAGCGGTTCGCCGAGGCGGCGAGCGCCCTTGACGTCACCGAGCTGCCCGAGCTGTATGTGCACCAGTCCCCGATCATCAACGGCCAGGCGATCGGCATGGACCGCGCGTTCGTGGTGATCACGACAGCCGCGGTGGAGCGACTCGACGACGACGAGCTGCGCGCCATGCTCGGGCACGAGCTGGGACACGTCCGCAGCGGCCACGCGGTGTATCGGACGATCATGATGATCCTCACGCGCTGGGCGGCCGGCCTGTCCTGGCTGCCGGTCGGCGCGATCGCGCTGCGCGGGATCATGGCCGCGATGTACGAGTGGTGGCGCAAGGCGGAGCTGTCCGCGGACCGGGCGGGGTTGCTGGCCGGTCAGGATCCGGCGGCGTCGCTGCGGCTGCTGATGAAGCTTGCCGGGGGTGGGGACCTGTCGCAGATCGACACGGCGGCGTTCCTGGAGCAGGCGGGGGAGTACGCGGGCGGCGGGGATCTGCGCGACAGCATCCACAAGATCGGTCTGACCGCGTGGAGCACCCATCCGGTGCCCGTGGCGCGGGCCGCGGAGCTGCGCCGGTGGATCGACTCCGGCGCGTACGCGCGGATCCTCGGTGGGGAGTATCCGCGCCGCGCCGACGACGCCGACGCGTCGGTCACCGCGGACGTCAAGGCCGCCGCGGATTCCTACCGGGAGGCATTCAGCAACTCCGAGGATCCGCTGGTCGGGCTGCTGCGCAAGCTGGGTGACGGGGCGGCGGATCTGGCCGGATCGGCGGCCGGCCGGGCCCGCGCATGGGCGGCCGCGGCCGGCCGGGCCCGCGGCGGTGACGACGCCCAGGAACCACCGCAGAACTGACTCCCGGAACCGTCGCAGAACTGACCCCTGGAGCCGTCGCAGAACTCACGCCCGGAACCGCCGCGGACGATGTGGGGTGGGCGTCGCCCCGGCCGCGGGCCCGCGGCATAGCATTCGGGCATGAGCCTTTCTGAGGACGATCTGCGCGCCGCCATCGCGCGGGAGATGCCCGGAGTCCGTGCCGACCTGGAGCGGCTGGTCCGCATCCCCGGCATCGCGTTCGACGGGTTCGACCACAGCCACGTCGAGCGGTCCGCCGAAGCGGTCGCTGAGCTGTTGCGCGGATGCGACCTCGAGGTGCAGATCGTGCGGGGCGCGGGCCAGCCCGCGGTGATCGGCCGCAAGGCCGCCCCGGAGGGCGCCCCGACAGTGCTGCTCTACGCGCACCACGACGTGCAGCCCGTCGGCGACCCGGCGCTGTGGCACAGCGATCCGTTCGAGCCCGTGGAACGCGACGGCCGCCTGTACGGCCGCGGCGCCGCCGACGACAAGGCGGGCGTGATGGCGCACATCGCAGCGCTGCGGGCGTACGGGGACGACCTGCCCGTGGGTGTCGTGGTGTTCGTGGAGGGCGAGGAGGAATACGGCTCCGAAACCCTCGACGAACTGCTCGAAACCCACCGGGACCTGCTGCGTTCCGACGTCATCGTGATCGCCGACTCCGCCAACTGGGACGTCGGTGTCCCGGCGCTCACCACCTCCCTGCGCGGCCTGGTCAACTGCTTCGTCGAGGTGCGGACGCTGGCCAACGCCGTACACAGTGGCATGTTCGGCGGTCCGGTGCCGGACGCCCTGACCGTGCTGGCGCGGCTCATCGCCACCCTGCACGACGACCGGGGTGAGATCGCGGTGGACGGCCTGGTGGGCCGCGAGGGCGCGCCGGTCGACTACCCCGAGGACCGGTTCCGGCACGAGTCCGGCATCCTCGACGGGGTCCGGCTGGTCGGGCACGGCACGATCACGGACCGGATCTGGACCAAACCGGCGATCGCCGTCCTCGGCATCGACGCCCCCGGCACGGCGGTCGCGGCGAACGCGCTCGTCCCGTCGGCGAAGGCGAAGCTGAGCATCCGGCTGGCACCCGGCGACGACCCTCAGTCCGCCTATGCGGCGGTCCGCGCCCACCTGGAGAAGTTCGTGCCGTGGGGAGCCCAGGTCGAGGTGACGCTGGAGAGCGACGGCGCGCCATGCGTGATCGACGCGTCCGGCCCCCGGTACGACGCGGCCCGTGCCGCCTTCCGTGCCGCGTGGGACGGCGCCGACCCGGTCGACATGGGGATGGGCGGGTCGATCCCGTTCATCGCCACGTTCCAGGAGCTGTTCCCCGGCGCCGCGATCCTGGTCACCGGCGTCGAGGATCCGCACTCGGCGGCGCACGGCCCCAACGAGAGCCTGCATCTGGGCGAGTTCGCCCGGGTGTGTCTCGCCGAGGCGCTGCTGCTGCGCAACGTGGCGGCCCTGGGGCGCTGACATGGCCGAGCTGAGCTGCGACGTGCTCGTGGTCGGCGCCGGTCCCACCGGCCTGATGCTGGCGAACTGGCTGGTCAAGCTCGGCGTGCGGGTCGTCGTGGTGGACGGCAAGCCCGGGCCTACCCGCGAGTCCCGGGCGCTGGTCGTGCAGGCGCGCAGTCTCGAGGTGTACGACCAGCTCGGCCTCGGCGAGACCGTACTCGCGGCGGCCCAGCGGGCGGCGGCGCTCGCGCCCGGCTTCGGCGACCGGGTGTTCGGCCGCATCCCGCTCGGGGCGCTTGGCGAGGGCCTGACCCCGCATCCGTACCTGGAGATCCTGGAGCAGAGCCGCAACGAGCAGATCCTGTACGCCAACCTGCGCGAGCTCGGCGGCGACGTGCGCTGGGGCGAGCGGCTCACCACATTGGCCGAACGCGACGGCGGGGTCGAGGCGAGCACCGGGGACACCACGATCCGGGCCCGGTTCTGCGTCGGTGCGGACGGCGCGAACTCGATCGTGCGCCGCGAGCGGGGCATCGAGTTCGAGGGCGTCACCAACCCGCACCGGTTCTACGTCATCGACGCGACCGCCGTCGGCGGGCTGGTCGAGGGCGCGGTCAACGTGCGGCCGGGCGGGGACGAGTTCCTGCTCGGCTTCCCGATGACCGGGCGCGGCAACTGGCGGCTCATCGGCCTGGCCCGCGACACCGACGGCGACGGTGAGGTGACCGAGCAGGACGCCCGGGACCGGATCAAGACCGGCTTCGCCGTCACGTACGGCGATTCGCGCTGGTTCGCCACGTACCGGGTGCACCACCGGGTCGCGGCGACCTTCCGCGACGGGCCGTTCTTCCTGGCCGGCGACGCCGGCCACGTGCATTCACCGGTCGGCGGCCAGGGCATGAACACCGGCCTGCAGGACGCGCACAACCTGGCGTTCAAGCTGGCCGACGTGGTGCACGGCCGGGCCGGAGACGACTGGCTGGACCGGTACGAGGCCGAGCGGCGCCCGGTGGCCCGCGTGCTGGTCCGCACCACGGACCGGCTGTTCGGCGCCATCACCTCCCAGCGGTTCGCGGCTCGCGCGCTGCGCCGGGCCGTGGTGCCGCTGCTGGCGCCGGTCGGGGTGCGCACCCTGCCGCAGGCGTCCGTGGGCTCCCGCCTGTTCGGGTACGTGGGCCAGCTGCGCATCCACTACTGGATGGACCCGGACGCGAAGGACCGTGCCGGTGGCCGCCGTGACCCGGTGGTGGGGCGGCGACTGCCGTGGGCGGGCGGCAACTTCGACGTATTGCGCACTGTGGAGTGGCAGGTGCACGCGTACGGCGGGGTCGACGCGGCCACGCTGCCCGACCTGGGTCTGCCGGTGCACATCTTCCCGGCCGCGCCGCAGACGCTGCTGCGCCCGGGTCGGCTGTATCTCGTCCGCCCGGATGGTTTCGTGGCCGCCGAGGCGACGCCAGAGACCGCGGAAGCGATCTTCGCCGCGGCGCGCCCACCGGATCGGGTGAGGTGGCTGGGTCGCGACCCTGCGTCCTGATAGGATTCGAACATGAGTTCGAATGACGCGATCGCGCGGCTGCGTGCCGCGGTCAGCGCACTGGGAGACGTCGACGTCTCCGCATGGGACGACACCGCCCTCACGAACCACCTGCAGGAACTGTCCGCCGCACTGTGCGAGGTCGACGCCCAGCTGAGCCGCCTCGCCGATGCTGTCCGCGCCCGCGGATTCCGCGTCGCGGAGCCGATGGCCGCCTGAGTCGGCAGGGCACCGGAGCTTGTCGCCGCCTGAGCGGGCGGGCTGCGGATCTGGTCGCCTGATCGGGTGGGCGGAGCGCCGGGCGGGGTGCGGAGGCTTCACGGGGGAGCCGGTCGTGACCTGGCCCGGAATGTCGGAGGTGGCTGCCAGGATGATTTCCGTGCGGTTTTCGGATCTGGCAGCCACCTCGGCAGCCGTCGCTGCCACCTCGGGCCGGAAGGCCAAGATCGACCTGCTGGCTGAGGCCCTGCGCCGCCTCGACCCCGGTGAGCTCGCTCCCGGTTCGGCGTATCTGGCGGGCGAGTTGCGTCAGCGCCAGACCGGCGTGGGATATGCGAGCCTGCGCGACCGTCCGCCGCCGGCGGCCGAGCCCAGCCTCACGGTGGCCCAGGTCGACGCCGCCATCGCGGAGCTAGCGGTGGTCTCCGGCGCCGGATCGCAGGCTCGTCGCCGCGAGTTGCTCGGCGCCCTGTTCGCCGCGGCCACGGCCGACGAGCAACGGTTGCTCGTCGGGCTGTTCGGTGGCGAGCTGCGCCAGGGCGCGCAGGCGGGGCTGCTGGCCGACGCGATCGCCCGGGCCGCCGAGGTGCCGCCGACCGCGGTGCGCCGGGCGCTGCTGCTCTGCGGCGACCTCAAGACGGTCGCGGTCGCCGCGCTCACCGGCGGCGCGCCCGCCCTGACCGATATCCACCTGCGGGTCGGCACCCCGCTGAGCCCGATGCTGGCCAGCAGCGCGCCGGACGTCTCCGCGGCCCTGCTGGCGACCGGGGCACCGGCGACGGTGGACGTGAAGCTCGACGGGATCCGGATCCAGGTCCACCGCTCGGGTGACGAGGTCGCGGTCTTCACCCGCAGCCTCGACGACATCACCCCCCGGCTGCCCGGGGTCGTGGCGGCGGTCCGCGCGCTGCCCCTGCGCGAGGTGGTCCTGGACGGCGAGGCGATGGCGCTCGACGCGCAGGGGCGCCCGCGACCGTTCCAGGAGACCTCGAGCCGGGCCGCGACCCGGGGCGCACGCCGCGCCGCCGGGCCGTCGGCGGAGCCCGCGCTCGCGCCGTACTTCTTCGACGTGCTGCACCTCGACGGTGTGGACCTGCTCGACGAGCCCGGGCGGGAGCGGTGGGCGGCCCTGGCCGACGCTTTGCCCGCCGAGCTGATCGTGGGCCGGCGCACCGTGGAGACCGACGAGCAGGGCCTGGAGGCGTTCGCGGCGTCCCTCGCCGCCGGTCAGGAGGGGATCGTGGTCAAGGCCCCCGACGCGCCGTACGACGTGGGCCGCCGCGGTTCCGCGTGGGTGAAGGTGAAACCGCGGCACACCCTCGATCTGGTCGTGCTCGCGGTGGAGTGGGGCCACGGTCGGCGCCAGGGCTGGCTGTCCAACCTGCACCTGGGCGCCCGGGATCCGCGCACGGGCGGGTTCGTGATGCTCGGCAAGACGTTCAAGGGTCTCACCGACGAGCTGTTGCGCTGGCAGACCGCACGGTTCACCGAGCTGGCTGTGGAGGATTCCGGCTGGGTCGTGACGGTCCGGCCGGAGCAGGTGGTGGAGATCGCGTTCGACGGGGTGCAGGCGTCGCCGCGCTACCCGGGCGGAGTGGCGTTGCGCTTCGCGCGGGTGCTGCGCTACCGCGACGACAAGCGGGCGGAGGAGGCGGACACCATCGACATGGTGCGCCAGATCGGCGGCTACAACGCGGCCAGCGACCGCACGTAGTTGACCTGCTGGTGGATGAAGGAGACCTGATCCTGGTGGGTGACCGGGATGCGGGAGACGTACTGGCGTGGCCCGTTGGTGACTGTCACCTGCACCGTGCCGCGCGGCACCGTCTGCTTGACCAGCAGGAACAGCAGGCTGAACACGGTCAGCACACAGAATCCGACGATGGCCGCGACGATGGCCCAGGTGGGGATCTTCTGCTCGTTGTGCCAGTAGTCGTTGACCTGCCACGTCGAGCCCGCCAACGGGATGTCCCCGGCCGGGGTGTGCACGACGGTCGAGGTGACGGCGAGATCGCCGATCTGCACGACGACCGGCCCTGGGACGGCGGGGGACGCGGGAACCAGCGGCGCGGGCAGTCCGCGCGTGGGGTCCTGACCGGCGCTCCAGGGGTCCTGACCGGGCGGGAAGTCCGGGGTGGAGGTCACGTTCGCACCCTAGCCGGGATCAGGTCGCGGCTTGGCGCCGGTCGTGGTCCTCGACCCGGTCCCCGCTCTCCGCGCCCGGGCGACGGTCGGCCTCCGCGACCCGGTGACGGTCGGCCTCCGCGACCCGGTCCTTCGCGATCCGGTCCTCCGCGCGCGGGGTCCCGTCCGTCTCGCCGCGCGCCTCCTTGCGTGCCTGCCAGCCGAACGCGAACAGCGCCATCACGGCGAACAGCCACCACTGGACCGCGTACCCACCGTTCTGCCACGCGTCCTCGTGCTCGATGGGGATCCGCGCGAAGGCCTTGTCCACCGGCGGCGTCTGCTCCGTCAACAGGACGTACGCGCCGTACACGGGGTAGGGCAGTTGACCCGCCAGCCGGGGCACCGCGATGCGCCGGGTGTCCAGGCGCCCGTCGCGGTGTTCGACCGGGGTGGCGCGGCTCTCCGACCGGTGCACCTGGCCGACGACCGTGACCTGCCCGCCGGGGGCGGGCGGGACGGTCGGCGCGGCGATGGCACCACCGGGGGCGGGCGGGATCCACCCGCGGTCCACCAGCACCGCCGTACCGTCCGCCAGCACCAGCGGGGTGAGGATCTCGAAGCCGACCTCACCGTCGACGGTGCGCCCGCGCGCCTGGATCTCGTGCGCCGGGTCGTAACGGCCGGTGACCGTCACCTTCGTCCAGGCGAGGTCCTCGCCCGGGCCGGGACCCGCGGCGCCGGGGGCGGTGGGCGTGGCCAGTACGGAGGTGAGCGACGTCGGCGCGGCGGAGTCCGCGGCATCGATGCGAGCGTTGATCGCGCTGCGCTCGTGGTACCGGTGCAGCTGCCAGTTACCGAGGAAGACCATCACCACCGCGGCCGCCACGGTCAGCGCCGCGGCGGCCAGCCAGCGGGGCGTCAGCAGGAACCGGTACACACCACGAGGCTACCGGGCGCCCCCGGGCGCCCACCTCGGCGGCGCCGCCACGTGGTGAGCCGGGACTCACGCGTGCGCCCCCGGAGCTCGGGGTGAGCGGCGCGGCGGCCCGCGCAGGCGGCGACCCGTGGCGGGCGGCGGGTAGGGTGCGAACGCCGGCGGTCACTAGCACGTCGACGCCGAAACCGTAATCGTCGGGAGTGCCATTGATGACCGCCCAGCCGCGCCTTGTCGTGAGTGCCCCCTCGTCCGGGCACGGGAAGACGGCGATCGCCGTGGGGCTGCTGGCGGCCGTGGCTGCCCGGGGCCTGCCCGCGGCGGGTTTCAAGGTGGGCCCGGACCACACCGATGCCGCGTACCTCGGTCTGGCCGCCGGGCGGACCGGGCGCAACCTGGACCCGCGCCTGGTCGGCGGGCATCTGATGGCGCCGCTGTTCGGGCACGGCGCGGCCGGTGCGCATCTCGCCGTGGTCGAAGGCGCCATGGGTCTGTTCGACAGTCTCACCGGCCAGCCCGAGATCGACGGTACGGCGGCGGTCGCGGCGGCCCTGCGCGCCCCGGTGGTGCTCGTCGTGGACGTGGCGGCGATGGGCCATTCGATCGCCGCGCTGGTGCACGGCTTCCGGATGTTCGACGAGATGGTGCATCTCGGCGGTGTGATCCTGAACCGCGTCGCCTCGCCGCGCCATGAGCAGATCCTGCGGACCGCTCTCGACGACATCGGCATGCCGGTGCTGGGCGCGTTGCGCCGGGGCGACCTGCCCGCGGTGCTGCCCGCCCGGGGGCAGGGGCCGGTGCCGGTGGCGCACCGGTCGGTCGATGCCGCCCGGGCGGTGCGCCGGCTCGGCGAAGCCGTCAGCGCGGCGCTGGACCTGGACCGCCTCCTCGCCCTCGCCGGTTCGGCGCCCGCCTTGCCGGGCCCGATCTGGTCACCGGGCGAGGCCCTGGCCACCTCGGTTCCTGCGTGGTCATCCGGGGACCCGGCCGCCGCGTGGTCATCGGCGGAGGCGGTCCCGGCGTGGCCATCGGGGGAGGGCGCGGACCCGGCCCCGGCCAGGGACGGCCGCCCGGTGATCGCGCTGGCCGGCGGGCCGGGCGCCCCGTACACGTATGTGGAGAACGCGGAGCTGCTCACGGCCGCGGGTGCGGACGTGGCGGTCTTCGATCCGCTGCGTGACGAGGAACTGCCTGCCGGGGTACGGGGTCTGATGATCGGTGCCGCCCTGCCGGAGGCGTACGCGGAGGAGCTGTCCGCCAATCGCCGGCTGTGCGACCTGGTCGCCCAGTTCGCCTACGACGGATGGCCGGTCGTCGCGGAGGGGGTGGGCCTGCCCTGGCTGGGACGTGACCTGGACGGGCGCCCGATGTGCGGGGTGCTCGACGCCTCGGCGACGACGGCCGAGCAGACCGTCGCCGGGTACCGGGAGGCGACCGCGCCGACGGCGTCGGTGCTGGCCCCGGCGGGCGCCCGGATCACGGGATACAAGCAGCACCGCGCGCTCGTGACCCCCCGGGCGGGCCAGGCCGCGGCCTGGACCTGGGCGGGCGGCAACCCCGAGGGGTTCGTGTGGCGGCAGGTGCACGCGTCGCAGCTGGGCCTGCACTGGGTGGCCGCGCCCGAGATCGCCCGCCGCATGGTGGCGGCGGCTCAGTCCCGGGCGCCCCAGACGGAGGTGCACCCGGTCGTGTCGCCGCCCGCGACGGGGAATGCGGTCCAGCCCCAGATGGCTGTGCCACATGCCGGACGCGCGGTGGTGCCGCTCCCGGCCGCGGCGCCGGACGTCGAAGCTGACACGGTGATCGTGACTGGTGGTACCGCCTGAGGCAGCGGATGTCGGGGGGTTTCCGTAACGTGAGGAGCCTCCAGCAGCGTCCCCGGTGACCGGAGGAGGACGATCGTGACCACGCGTGTGCCGCTCGACTTCGACCCGCCGGTTCGCCAGCTGAGGGCGCTGCTGCTGGGCGTCACCGATGACCATCTCACCGCGCCCACGCCGTGCGATGGCTGGTCGGTGGGTGACCTGCTGGATCACCTCATGACGGTGACCGGCGGGTACGTCCGGGCGGCCCGCAGGCAGTCCGACCCGGCGGACCTGACCCGGGAGCCGTCAGCCGCGCACCTGCCCTCGTACTGGCGCAGCCGGCTGCCGATGCTGCTGGAGGAGCTGGCGACCGCGTGGAAGGACCCGGCGGCCTGGGTGGGCAGCACGCTGTCGGGTGGCGCGAGCGCGCCTGCGCGGGTGGTGGCGATGGCCGCGATGAACGAGCTGATCACCCACGGCTGGGACCTGGCCCGGGCGACCGGGCAGGATTTCGCCGCCGATCCGCGCAGCCTGGTGGCGCTCGTCGGGTTCCTCGCTCCGCGGCGGCCGGACCGCTCGCCGCTGACCGCAGATCTGGAGGACGAGCCGGCGTTGCTGGCGCAGGTGGTCGGGCTGACGGGTCGCGACCCGCAGTGGCATCCGGGCGGCCGGCACCGCGGTCGCCCGACCCGCGACGCGGCCTGACCCGGCGAGGCGTCGCGCCGCGATCAGAAGTGCCCCGATCAGAAGTGCCGCGATCAGAAGTGCCGCAGCCGCTGGGCCATCCGGGGTCCGTACACCAGGCGGTCCGGTGGCGGGTTGAAGGTCAGCTTCGGCTGCCCCTCGAGGGCGTCGCGCAGCGTCTGGGCCACGGTGAACTTCGAGATCGTGCCGCGGCCCGCGCCCACGAAGTGTTTGGGATTGTCGGGATCGGCGACGAAGGCCGCCGCCGCCAGTTGCGGGGTGAACCCGCAGAACCACGCGGTCCGGTTGCTGTCGGTCGTGCCGCTCTTTCCGGCCACCGGCCGGCCCATGGTGGCGTACACCATCGGTGAGGTCTGCCAGCCGCCGCAGCTGCCGCGGGCGGCGCCGTAGCCGGTCACGCAGCGGGCGGCGTCGGTGGCGGCCCGGGCGACCGCCCGGGATATGGCCTGGTGGCAGCGCGGCGCGGCGACCGGCTGGCCCGCGAACACCACGTCGGCACCGTCGCGGTCGTCGATGCTGCGTACGGGGATCGGCTCGCAGTACCTGCCCTCGGCCGCGACCGTGGCGAACACGTTGGCCATCTCGACCGGGGTGACGTCGCTGACGCCGAGGGTGAACGCGCCCCAGCCGTTCGCGTGCGCGGGGCTGGCCAGCGTCCGGTCCACGTCGGTGCGCCACTTGAGGCCGAGCCGTTCGGCCATCCGGACCGCGCTGCGGGCGCCGACCCGCTCCTCGAGCTGGACGAAGTAGGTGTTGACGGACTTACCGAACCCGCTCCACATCGTCTGCTGGCCACTCATCGACTTGCTGGCGTTCTGCGGGCACCAGAACCGCCCGCAGCTGGCGCGGCCGGGGGTGCTGAGGTACCGGGACACGTACTTCTGCGGGGCCTTGATCGATGTGGACAGCGGCATGCCCCGGCTCAGCGCGGCCACCAGGGTGAAGATCTTGAAGGTGGAGCCGGCCTGGTACCCCGCCATGTCTCCGCCGCCCAGCAGCGGGTTGACCGTGTTGGGATAGTTTCCCTTGAGCCCGGCGCGCCGCTTGGCCGGATCGCTGTGTTCGCCGTTGTGGCGCTGGTCCAGCGAGTACTTCCGGTTCACCGCCATCGCGACGATGCGGCCGGTGCCGGGCTCGATCAGCACCTCGCCGTGGGCGTACGGGCTGCGGCGGCGCTCCTTCTGCAGGACGTGCTTGAGGGCCGACGCCTGGATCCGCGGGTCGAGCGTGGTGACGATCCGGTAGCCGCCGCGCCGGAGATTCTCCTCGCGTTCCATCGGGTTCGCGCCGAACGCCGGCTGTTCCTGCCACCACGTACGCAGGTAGTCGCAGAAGAACCCCCAGTTGTTGTGCCCCTTGCCCATGCTCACGCAGTCGTTGGGTGGTGTGGTCAGCCGCAGGTCGATGGGGGACTTCCGGGCCACCGCGGCCTGGTCGGCCGTGATCGTGCCCATCTTCAGCATCTGGTCGATCACGTAGTTGCGCCGGTCGGTGGCGGCCTGCCGGTCCCGGCTCGCCGGGTCGTACGCGCTGGGCGCCTTCACCAGCCCGGCCAGCGTGGCCGCCTGGGTCAGGGTCAGGTTCTTCGGCGTGGTGGAGAAGAAGATCTGCGACGCGGAGAAGATCCCGTACGCGCGATGGCCGAAGTACGCCGAGTTCAGGTAGCGCTCGAGGATCTCCTGCTTGGAGACGCGCTTCTCCAGCTCGATGGCGAGCCGCATCTCGCGCAGCTTGCGGGCGGTGGTCTGTTCGGTGGCGGCCAGCGCCTCCCGCGGGGTCTTCGCGCCGTCGCGCAGCGCCATCCGGACGTACTGCATGGTGAGCGTCGAGGCGCCCTGCGAGACGCCGCCCGCCTGCTGGTTGGCGACGAACGCGCGGACCACGCCCTTGGGGTCGACGCCGTGGTGCTGGTAGAACCGGGTGTCCTCGGCCGCGACGATGGCCTGCACGATGTACGGCGACATGTCCGCGATCTTGGTCGGCTTGCGGTGCTCCTCGTAGAACATCGTGAGCAGGGTCCGGCCGTCGTTGGCGTAGACGTACGAGGTCTGGGCGGGCGGCACGACGGTGAGCTCGTCGGACATGCTCTCCAGGGCGTGGGTGCCCTCCCGGGCCCCGAGGCCCGCGATCGCGGCGATGGGGAACACCAGGCCCGCGACGACGAGACCCGCGATGAGCCCGGCACGGACGAGTGGGGTGACCCGCACGGCGGCGGCGAGACGGCTGCGCAGCACGTTTCCGAAGGTATGGCAAAAACTCTCATGTTTGTACGGAACGGCCGAAGTGAGCGGCTGATCGACATCCGGCATGCTGGGGCGGTGACGAAGCCGATCGAGGACAGCCTCGGGCACCACGGTGACGCCGAGGTGGCACCCGGACTGATCGACCTCGCCGTCAACGTGCGGCGCCAGCCGATGCCCGCCTGGCTGGCCGAGCCGATCACCGAGTCGCTGACCCGGCTGGCCGCGTACCCGGACGCCACCGAGGCCACCGCCGCGGTCGCGGCCCGGCACGGCCGTGACCCGGCCGAGGTGTTGCTGACCGCGGGCGCGGCGCAGGCGTTCGTGCTGCTGGCGCAGGCGCTGCGCGGGGCGCGGCGGCCGGTGGTGGTGCACCCGCAGTTCACCGAGCCGGAGGCGGCGCTGCGCAACGCCGGGCATGCGGTCCAGCGGGTGCTGTTGTCCCCGGCGGACGGCTTCCGGCTCGACCCGGCGCGGGTGCCCGCCGACGCCGACCTGGTCTTCGTGGGCAATCCCACGAACCCGACCTCGGTGCTGCACCCGGCGGCGGACGTGGCGGCGCTGGCCCGGCCCGGCCGGGTCCTCGTCGTCGACGAGGCGTTCGCGGACACCACGTACCGGGCGGGGGTGCCGGGGGAGCCGGAGTCCCTGGCCGGGCGCCGGGATGTGCCCGGCCTGGTGGTGCTGCGCAGCCTCACCAAGACCTGGGGGCTGGCCGGGCTGCGCATCGGCTACCTGCTCGGCCCGGCCGATCTGCTGCCCCGGCTGGCGGCGGCGCAGCCGCTGTGGGCGGTGTCCACCCCGGCCCTGGCCGCCGCCACGGCGTGCGCCTCGGCGGTGGCGGTCGCCGCGGAACGCCGCATCGCCGCGGAGCTGGCCGCCGAGCGCGATCACCTGGTCGCGGGGCTGGGGAACGTGCCGCAGGTCACTGTTGCTGGCCACCCGGCGAGCGCGTTCGTCGCCGTACACCTGCCCGGCGCCGCCGAGGTGCGTCTTGAGCTGCGCAGACGCGGTTACGCGGTGCGGCGTGGCGACACGTTTCCGGGGCTGGGTGCCGATTGGCTGCGGGTGGCCGTGCGCGACACTGCGACCACGGACGCGTTCATCGCGACCCTGAACGACGTGCTGAAGGAGCGACAGTGACCTTGGAGACGACGCTGGCGGCCATCGCGCCCGCGGACCCCGCGGCCATGGCCGCGGCCCGCGACCTGCAGGCCCGCCTGACGAAGCCGGCGGGTTCGCTGGGCGCGTTGGAGGATCTTTCGGTACGGCTGGCCGGGCTGGCCGCCGGCTGCCCGCCCCCGCTGCCGCACCCGGCGAGTGTCGCGGTGTTCGCCGGGGACCACGGCGTGCACGCTCAGGGGGTCACGCCGTGGCCGCAGGAGGTCACCGCGCAGATGGTGGCGAACTTCCTCGCGGGCGGGGCCGTGGTCAACGCGTTCGCCCGGCAAGCCGGAGCGGACGTGCTCGTGGTCGACGTCGGCGTGCAGGCTCCGGTGCCGGGTGACGCCCCGAATCTGCTGGACGCCAACGTGCGCCGGGGCACCCGCGACCTCGCGGTGGAGCCGGCCCTGACCCGCGACGAGGCGCGCGCCGCCGTGGAGGTCGGCATCCGGGTCGCTACCGCGCTGGTCGACGGCGGTGCGGCCTGCCTGATCGGCGGGGACATGGGCATCGCCAACACCACCCCGGCCGCCGCGCTGATCGCGGCGTTCACCGGCACGGACGCGGCGGCGGTGACCGGTCGCGGCACCGGAGTGGACGATCCCACGTACGCGCGGAAGGTCGCGGTGGTCGCCGCCGCGCTGGCCCGGCACGACCCCGACCCGGCGGACCCGCTCGGGGTGCTGGCCGCGGTCGGCGGGCTGGAGCACGCCGCGCTGGCCGGGTTCATGCTGGGCGCTGCGGCCCGCCGGGTGCCGGTCATCGTCGACGGCGTCATCGCCGCGTCGGCGGCGCTGGCCGCGGCGGCGTTCGCGCCGGACGCGGTGGCCGCCATGGTCGCGGGGCACCGCTCCGCCGAGCCGGGCGCCACGGTGGCCCTCGCCCACCTGGGCCTGTCGCCCCTGCTGGATCTGGGCCTGCGCCTCGGCGAGGGCACCGGCGCGGTGCTGGCGCTGCCGGTCGTGGCCGCCGCGGTGCGGGTGCTGCACGACGTGGCCACCTTCGATTCGGCGGGGGTTTCGGAGAAGTGAACCTCTATCCGCTCGCGCTGCGCCTGACCGACCGCCGGGTGCTGGTCGTCGGCGGCGGCGCGGTCGCCACCCGGCGGGTGCCCGCCCTGCTGGCGGCGGGCGCCCGGGTGGAGGTCGTCGCCCCCGAGCTGACCCCGGCGCTGCGCGCCCACGCCGACGCGGGACGGGTGACCTGGCACGCGCGCCGGTTCGCCGCGGCCGATGTGGACGGCGCCTGGCTGATCCAGGTGGCGGTGGACGATCCCGTGGCCGCCGCGCAGGTCAGTGAGGCCGCGGAGCGGGCCCGGGTGTTCTGTGTGCGGGCCGACGACCGGACCGCCGCGACCGCCTGGACCCCCGCGGTGACCCGGCACGGCGCGGTGACGGTCGCGGTCACGGACGACGGTGACCGCCGCCGCGCCCTGGCCGTACGGGACATCGTGGCGGCCGCGCTGGAGGACGGCCCACTGGCCGCGGCGGCCGGTGCGGCGCCCGGGCCGGTCACCGCGGCCGGGGACGGGCCGGTGACCGTCGGCGGGCACGTCGCGTTGGTCGGCGCCGGACCGGGGGACCCGGAGCTGATCACGGTCAAGGGTCGCCGCCTGCTGGCCGCGGCGGACGTGGTGGTCGCCGATCGGCTCGTGCCCGGCATGCTGCTGGGCGAGTTGCGTGCCGAGGTCGAGTTCGTGGACGCCGCCAAGATCCCGTACGGCCCGGCCGCCGCGCAGGAGGAGATCAACCGGATCCTCGTGGAGCGGGCTCAGGCGGGCAGGTTCGTGGTACGGCTCAAGGGCGGCGACCCGTTCGTGTTCGGGCGCGGCGGCGAGGAGGTCGTCGCGTGCGCCAAGGCCGGCGTGCCGGTGACCGTGGTGCCCGGCGTGACCAGTTCGATCGCCGCCCCGGCGCTGGGCGGCATCCCGGTCACCCACCGCGGTGTCGCGCACGAGTTCACCGTGGTCTCGGGGCATGTGCCGCCGGATGATCCCAGCTCACTGGTCGACTGGGCGGCGCTGGCCCGGCTGCGCGGCACCCTCGTCGTGCTCATGGGCCTGAAGAACCTGCCCCGGATCGCGGCCCGGCTGCTGGCCGAGGGCCGCGCGGGGGACACCCCGGCCGCGGTCGTCCAGGAAGGATCCACGGACGCCCAGCGGGTGCTGCGCAGCACGCTCCGCGAGGTCGCGGACGCCGTCACCGAGGCGGGCATCCGGCCCCCGGCGGTGGTGGTGATCGGCGACGTGGTCACCGCGCTCGCCTGAGCGTGCCTACTGCTCGGTGGCCGACTCGTCGGTGGCGCCGAGTTCGGTGAGGAACGAGCGGGCCCACGACGCCACGTCGTGGGTGCGCAGGTGCCGTTGCATGACCCGCATGCGCCGCTTCTGCTCGGCGGGCTCCGCACCCACGGCGCGCAGCAGCGCGTCCTTGACCCCGTCGGGGTCGTGCGGATTGCACAGGAATGCCTGCCGCAGCTCCGTGGCCGCCCCGGCGAACTCGCTGAGCACCAGCGCCCCGCCCGCATCGGCGCGACAGGCCACGTACTCCTTGGCGACGAGGTTCATGCCGTCGCGCAGCGGGGTGACCATCATGACGTCCGCGGCGACGTACAGCGCCGCGAGTTCCTGCCGGCTGTACGACTGGTGCAGGTAGTGCACCGCGGGCACGCCGACCTTGCCGAACTCGCCGTTGATCCGGCCGACCTCGCGCTCCACCCGGACCCGCAGGGTCTGGTAGTGCTCGACACGCTCCCGGCTGGGCGTCGCCACCTGGACCATGATCGCTTTGCCGACCGTCAGTCTGCCGTCGGCCAGCAGCTCGCGGAACGCCTTGAGGCGTAGCTCGATGCCCTTGGTGTAGTCGAGCCGGTCCACCCCCAGGATGATCGTCTCGGGGTCGCCCAGCTCGGCCCGGATCTGCTTGGCCCGGGCCTGCACGGACGGGTCGGCCGCCATCCGTTCCATCTCGCGGGTGTCGATGCTGATCGGGAACGCCCCGGCCTTGACCTTCCGTCCGTCCACCTGAATGGACTGGCCCTCGTAGCGCAGCCCGAGCAGGTGCCGGGCGAGCCGGACGAAGTTCTGCGCGGCCAGCCGCTGCTGGAAGCCGACCAGGTCCGCGCCGAGCAGCCCGCGCAGCACCTCGGCCCGGAACGGCATCTGCATGAACAGCTCGATGGGCGGGAACGGGATGTGCAGGAAGAAGCCGATCCGCAGGTCGGGCCGCATGTCGCGGAGCATCGCGGGCACGAGCTGGAGCTGGTAGTCCTGCACCCACACGGTGGCGCCCTCGGCGGCCACTTCGGCGGCGGCCCGCGCGAAGCGCTGGTTGACCACCCGGTACGCCTCGCGCCAGCGCCGCTTGTAGACCGGCGTCTCGACGGCATCGTGGTACAGGGGCCAGATGGTCGCGTTCGACTGGCCCTCGTAGTAGCGCTCCAGTTCGTCGGCGCTCAACGGCACCGGGTGGATCCGGATGCCTTCGAGTTCGAACGGCTCCGGCGCGTCGCCGTCCCCGCCGGCCCATCCGATCCAGGTGCCGCGGCGCTGGACGAGCACCGGGTGCAAGGCGGTGACCAGACCGCCTGGGCTGGGACGCCACTGCCGTTCGCCGTCGGTGGTGGTGACCTCGTCGACGGGCAGGCGGTTGGCGACTACGACGAAGGAACTGCGTTCGGCCACGCTGAGTGCACCTCCGGGTCGTTTCTTCCCCTATGCCGAGCCTACTGTGCGTAGCGGGGTGGGGCTTGCCGTGGGATGGCGGTCGGGTGCCATCCTTGTCCGGTGGAGCTGTCCGACGATCTTTCCCCAGCGCGCAGGCCGTTGTTCATCCCTGTGGCCATTGCCACCGTTTTTCTGATCATCATCGGTGTGTCGGCGGGACTGGCGCTGGCCTCCTGGCGCGGGCAGGGCGAAACCGGCAAGCAATCACAGAACCAGACAATTCCGGCGGGTGTTCAGCGCGAGCCGGCCTGCCGGCCGGAAACCCAGAACATGGGCGCCAAATTCGCCGCGTCCGGCACCCTGCGCATCGCCCTGCTGGTGCGTACGCGTACCTCCGCGATCTGGATCTGCCGTGACGATGCGGGACAGCTGTACTACCACGCCAACCGGGGCGGCGAGTCCGCGCCGTGGATCGAACGCCAGACCGCCCTGTTCATGCCCAAGGTGCGCCAGCACGGCGACGAATTCGAGGTCACGGCCGACGACGGCACGGTGTTCCAGGTGACCGCGGAGCGGCTGCGGATCATCTACAAGGACGGGCGCGAGGAGATCCAGAACGCCGTTCCCCAGTGATCACCGGGCGGACCGCGGCGGCCTGCCCGGGGGAATCCAGGCGGTCTCGACGGGGTTGACGTGGGGGCAGGTTCAGCGGGGTGGAAAGATTGTGCCCCGACCTCGGCCGGTCCGCGTAGCTGCATCCGGCTCCGCAATCACGATCACGGAGGTAGGGCGCACCGTGGCCCAGTTCATCTACGTCCTGGAAAAGGCGCGCAAGGCGCACGGCGACAAGGTCGTGCTCGACAACGTGACGCTGAACTTCCTGCCGGGCGCCAAGATCGGTGTGGTCGGCCCGAACGGTGCCGGTAAGTCCAGCCTGCTGAAGATCATGGCGGGCCTGGACACCCCGAGCAACGGCGAGGCCCGGCTCATGCCCGGCTTCACGGTCGGCATGCTCGCCCAGGAGCCGAAGCTCAACGACGCCAAGACCGTCCTCGGCAACATCGAGGAGGCGGTGGCGGAGACCAAGGCCAAGCTGGAGCGGTTCAACAAGATCGCCGAGCAGATGGCCACCGACTACTCCGACGAGCTGATGGAGGAGATGGGCAAGCTCCAGGAGGAGCTGGACCACGCCGACGCGTGGGACGTCGACTCCCAGCTCGAGCTGGCCATGGACGCGCTGCGCTGCCCGCCGCCGGACGCCGACGTCAGCCAGCTCTCCGGTGGTGAGCGCCGCCGGGTCGCGCTGTGCAAGCTGCTGCTGGAGGCCCCCGACCTGCTGCTGCTCGACGAGCCCACCAACCACCTGGACGCCGAGAGCGTGCAGTGGCTGGAGCAGCACCTCGCCAAGTACGCGGGCACGGTCATCGCGATCACCCACGACCGGTACTTCCTGGACAACGTGGCCAACTGGATCCTGGAGCTGGACCGCGGCCGGACGTACCCGTACGAGGGCAACTACTCGACGTACCTGGACAAGAAGGCCGCCCGCCTGGCGGTCGAGGGCCGCAAGGACGCCAAGCTCAAGCGGCGCCTGTCCGAGGAACTGGAGTGGGTGCGCAGCAACGCCAAGGCGCGCCAGACCAAGAGCAAGGCCCGCCTGGACCGCTACGAGGAGATGGCCACCGAGGCGGAGAAGACCCGCAAGCTGGACTTCGAGGAGATCCAGATCCCGCCGGGTCCCCGCCTGGGCAACACCGTCATCGAGGCCAAGGACCTGGTCAAGGGCTTCGACGAGCGGGTCCTCATCGACAACCTGTCGTTCTCGCTGCCGCGGAACGGCATCGTCGGCATCATCGGCCCCAACGGCGTCGGCAAGACCACGCTGTTCAAGACCATCGTCGGGCTTGAGCAGCCGGACTCCGGCACGGTCCGGGTCGGCGAGACCGTCCAGCTTTCGTACGTGGACCAGAACCGCGCCGGGCTCGGCGGCGACCAGACCGTGTGGGAGGTCGTCTCCGACGGCCTCGACCACCTCATGGTGGGCAAGGTCGAGATGCCCTCTCGGGCGTACGTGGCCGCGTTCGGCTTCAAGGGCCCGGACCAGCAGAAGCCGATCAAGGTGCTCTCCGGCGGTGAGCGCAACCGGCTGAACCTCGCGCTGACGCTGAAGATCGGCGGCAACGTGATCCTGCTCGACGAGCCGACCAACGACCTGGACGTGGAGACGCTGTCCAGCCTGGAGAACGCCCTGCTGGAGTTCCCCGGCTGCGCCGTGGTCATCTCCCACGACCGGATGTTCCTGGACCGGGTGGCCACCCACATGCTGGCGTGGGAGGGCACCGAGGAGGACCCGGACAAGTGGTTCTGGTTCGAGGGCAACTTCGAGGCGTACGAGAAGAACAAGATCGACCGTCTGGGCGCCGAGGCGGCCCGCCCGCACCGGGTCACGTACCGCAAGCTGACGCGTGACTGATTCGAAACGCTTCGTCTACGACGCGGCCGTGCGCTGGTCCGATCTGGACGCGTACGGCCACGTCAACAACGCGCGCTTCCTCACGCTGTACGAGGAGGCGCGCGTCGCCATGTTCTTCACCGCCGCCCGCTCGCGCGGATTCACCTCCTTCGAGGAGGGCATCGTCATCGCCCGGCACGAGATCGACTACCTGCGCCCGGTGGACTACGGCGAGCCGGTCCGCGTCGAGATGTGGGTCTCCCAGTTGCGGGCGGCCGCGTTCACGGTCTCGTACGAGCTGTTCGACGCGGACGTGCTGGCCAGCCGGGCGAAGTCCGTCTGCGTCCCGTACGACCTGAAGAACGGGCATCCGCGCCGGCTCACCTCGCAGGAGCGGGAGTTTCTCGCCCCGTACGTGGCGCCGTGAGGGAACACGGGCTCGCCGGGGTGGCGGACGCGGGGGCGTACCTGGCCCGGCTGACGCGGCTCGATCCCGCAGCCCCGGTCCGCCTGCGCGCGTCCGGGGACCGCACCGCCCTCTGGGCCGTCCTGCCCTGGGGGGTGCTGGTCACCCGGGAGGTGGCCGGGACGGGCCCGGACGATGCCACGGTGTCGGCGGCCGAACTGCTGGACGCGCTGTCGCGCGGTGACACCGGGCTGCCGTCCCGCCGGGACTCGGCGTGGCGCTGGCCGCTGCCCCCGGCGGGGGTCCGCCCGGTCGAGTCGGTGTCGACGGCCGAGCTGGCCCGGTTGGCGGCGGCCGCCGCCGGTACGCTGCGCGCGGTCACGGCCGGTGCGCTGGGTGACCGGTCGGTCGGCCAGCGGGCGGTGCGCGACGCGCTGCTGGACCATGTGGCGCTGGTGGTCACCCCGGCGGACGGGGGCCGGGTGGAGGTGCCGCAGCGGCTCGTGCAGGCGGTGTCCCGGATGGGCTTCCTCGGACCGGCCGATGTGGACGGCCCGGACACACGAGTGTGCGTGGCGGGACGCTGGGTGGGTCTTTCCGCACCATATGGAGTCGCGTGGCTACAGCGAGTTCCTGAGCTGACCGTTAGGCCCATATAGACTCACCCGTTCGGGTGATGGAGAGTCGGCCATCCGGTTTCGCCCTCTCGTTGGGGGGATGACCTCCGGGACCTGTACGGGTACCGTCTGCCTCCGGGTCCACCGCTACGTCCGGCGAGGGCCTCTGGGGAGTGAGGTGCACAACGATGCCGTGGTGGTCATGGCGTCCCGGATCGACCGGAGGCAGCCGGCCGCAGACCGGCGGCGAAGTGGCGTTGCAGAGCAGCGTCCGCGTCGGAGTCCCCGCCCAGCGGGAGCCCGAAAAGTCCGGTCCCGCGGCCGATCTGTCCACGATCGACCAACCCGATCATGTCGCGCCGGTCACGCTGGAGCGGATCGGCAAGTCCCTCGACCTGCTCGACATCCGGTTCCTCGCCGATGGTGGCGGGAGCCTGCTGGCGATGTGGGAGCGGCACGCCGTGCTGTTCACCCTCGAGGGGCCCGACGACGAGATCCTCGTGATGCGTGCCCGTCCGCACGCCACAGTCCCGCCCGACTGGGCGGACCGGGCGTATCGCGTGGTCAACGAATGGAACCACACCCGGCGCTTCTGCAAGGCGTACGTCGGCGACCCGACCGAGCGGGGCCAGCTGCCGATATACGCCGAGCTGCAGGTGCCGCTCAACTCCGGTGCGCACGACGCGCTGCTGGTCGAGATGCTCGACTGCGGTGCCGCGGTGGCGACCTCCTTCGTCGACTGGCTCCATGACGAGGGTGCGCTGCTGTAGGCGCTCCAGACGTGACAAGGGGCCCCGGCCGGGGCCCCTTTCTCGTGTCCGGAACTCCCTCGGGCCGGTCGAGGGCGCCGGCACGCGTCACGCCATCGGGAACATGCCGATCCGGCCGTGGTACTCCTTGCCGAGCGAGGTCGTGTCCGAGCCGACGATCAGACCGCCCGGAAGGGCCACGAACACCCGCACGCCGACCCCGCGCGTGCGGGTCGGATTCCACGGCAGCGCCGCACCCGTGGCCGGGTCCAGGGCGCCGATGCCGGGCCGGGACACCGCCCCTGGCCCCGGGCCACCGGTGTCCGTCCCGTACGGATTGTCCAGATAGCGCTGGTGCCCGCCGACGTACACCGCGGGGCCGGTGACCGCCACCGCGTACAGCGAGTCCCCGCCGGTACGCTGCACCCACGTCGGGGTGTGCGCGCCGTCGCCGGTCGCCTCGAACCGGGCCGCGGAGTCGCACATGCTGGTGGGCGAGGCCGCCCGCCCCGTGGCCACCACCACGAAGTACTGGCCGTCCGGCGAGAACTTCACCTGGCGCAGGTAGGTCTCGAAGCCGGCCATGCACTGCTGCTTGTACACGTCGGTGTACCAGCCCGTCACCACGGCGCCCGCGCCGGACACGTCGTACATGGCGATCTGCGCACGGTCCAGGCCGTTCGCCCGCAGCAGTGCGCCCACGGCGACGAGCTTGCGGCCGTCCGGGGAGATGTCGAAGTGCTCGACGCGGGCACGGGGTAGGCCGGGGGCGGACAGCTTCGGGTCGAAGCCCAGATCCGGCGCCCCGTTGGCCATGCTGAGCCGGGCCAGGCCCACCCGGGCCTTGCCGCTGATCGCGGAGAAGGTGCCGCCGACGTAGAGGCGGGCGCCGGAGACCGACATGGCCCGTACGTCACCCCAGTTGATCTTGGCGGTGAACGTGGTGATGCGGGCCCCGGTGGCCACCGACAACCGGGCCAGGCCGCGCTGGGCGACCCGGTTCACCGTCTTGAACACGCCGCCGACGTAGACCGTGTTCGTCGGGCCCGCCGCGAGTGCGTACACCGCGCCGTCGACCTGCGGAGCGAACGACCGGATCGCGCCGTCACGCAGCCCGTACGCGAAGATGTTCTTCCGCGCGTACGTCACTTTGCGGGCGCTGTCCTGCACCCGGGTGAACGCACCGCCGACCACGACGGTGTCGCCCACGACCGCGATGGTCCATACCGTCCCGTCCAGCACGTGTGGGGTGAAGTCGACCGGGTTGGTGGACACGATCGCCGGCTGGGCCAGGTCGGCCAGCGCGGGAGTGCCGGCACCGAACAGGACGAGCTGCGGCAGGACGAGCAGGGGCAGGACGGCGGCTAGCAGGCGGCGGCGCATGGGCGGCTCCTGGGCTCGGGTCCGCGAGCGCCGGATTGCGGCGCGACACGGTCGGACACATGCTCAACGAGCCAGGGCCGTGCCGGGATGCGCTTAGTGCGGCATTTCTTCCGAATCCATGGTGTTCACCATGAAATACGCCGCTCGTTCCAGGTAGTCCCACAGCGCCGAGTGGTGAGGCTCCGGCAGCCCCAGCGAGTCGACCGCCACCCGCATGTGCCGTAGCCAGGCATCACGCTCCGCAGGCCCGACCCGGAACGGCGCATGACGCATCCGCAGCCGCGGATGGCCCCGCTGGGCCGAGTACGTGTTCGGGCCACCCCAGTACTGCATGAGGAACAGCGCCAGCCGGTCGGCGGCCGGACCGAGATCCTCCTCCGGATACATCGGGCGCAGCAGGGGATCCTCGGCCACCCCGGCGTAGAACCTGTCGACCAGCCGGCGGAACGTCCGCTCACCACCGACGGCGGCGAAGAAGCTCGCCTCCTCGGGTACGGCGGCGGCCGGATCCGTCCCGGCCGCCGGGGTCACCGACAGGGTGCTCGGCTGATCATTCGCTGCACTCACCCGTCCAGTGTGCCAGCCGCTCCCGTGCCGGACGCGACGCCGGTCGAGCGCGGGCGCCTACCCGCGGTGCGCTCTCTCGGCGGGGAGACGGGCGGGATGGGGGTGGACGGCGTAGCGGCACCCTCCGTGGGGGAGGCCGCGGCGGCAGCCGCGATCGCCGCCTCGAAGCGGCCCGGCCGCGGCCACCTGGCGGCCAGCGCGGCCATCAGCAGGACGCCGCCGACACTCCACCAACCCACGACCTTGGGCACCGGAGCGCGCTCGGCCAGCAGCCCGGTGGCCAGCACGGCCCCGCCCTGGGCGAGCTGCATGCTGCCCTGGATGACCGCGAACGCGCGGGCCCGGAAGCCGTGCGGCAGGGCCAGCACGAACATGGCGTTGAGGGTCGGCAGGAGGCCACCCTGGGCGACGCCGGACAGCAGCGTCAGCAACGCGACGATCTGGGTCGGAGGGGAGGTGAGCGCCGGGACCAGGGCCAGCGGCGCCGCGACCGCCAGCGGCCGGATCAGCCGCTGCCGAACGCTGGGCCGGACGAACCGGCTGATCAGCACGCCGCCGATGACCCACCCCACCGGCCCGGCCGCCATGATCATGCCCTGGTGCAGACCGCGCGTTGCCGGGTCCGGGTTACCTTGCGTGGCCCACGCCGCGGCCAGCCCCTCCGGCACGATCGCGAACACGGTCAGCGTCACCGCCAGCCCGCCGATCGCGGCCAGCACCGGATCGCCGAACACCTTCTTGAAGCCCTGGCCGGTCTCGCGCAGCAGGTGGTTGCGCTGCGCCGGACTGGTCGCGGCAGGGCGGGGCCGGACCCCGCTCAGCAGCAGCAGTGCCGAAAGGCCGAAGGCCACGCTGGCCAGCGCGATGGCCAGCCGCGGGTTGACCGCGGCGGCGATGGTCGCGCCGGCGAAGTAGCCGAACACCTGCGCCGCCTGCGCGGTCGTGGTGTTGACCGCCAGGGCCACCACCAGCCGGTCGCGGCCCAGAATCAGCGGCAGCATCGCCGAACGGGCCGCCTGGGACGGCGGGGCGGCCAGCATCGCGAGGAAGACCACGACGAGCAGCGCCGAGACCGGCAGATGCGGCACCGCCACGAGCGCCATCAGTCCCATCCGGGACACGTCGCAGATCACCATCACCCGCCGGTACGGATACCGCTCCGCGAGCGCCGCCAGCAGCGGACCCCCGGCGATCCACGGCAGATAGCCGATCGCGAACGACGCGGCGGACAGCATGACCGACTCCGTGCGCTGATACACCAGCACCGTGATCGCGGCCCGGGCCAGGTAGTCGCCGACCCAGTTCACCAGCAGCGCCAGATACATGGCGCGGTACTCCCGGACGGCGAAGACGTCCCGGAAGGTGACCGGACGCTCCGGTGTCCGCCCGTCGGGGGGGTCTCCCGAAGGCGCGGCGGGTGTGTCGTCGGACACCAGGCCCTCCATCGTTCGCGGACGGCCGTCGGATGCGACGGCTGCCGGGCAGGTCCGCGGAGAGCCCCTGCGCCTGGTGTGCCCCTGCGCCCGGTGAGCCCTGCGCGGAACGTGACGGTGCATGTGCAGATGCTCCTGCGGATTCTGCCCGATCGTCCGACTCGTGGCTAGGGCGTACGGGTGGACCGCCGACCTTTCGGCTGATCAAGGCATCCCCCGATGGGTGATCCGGGCAGCTCAGGTGGCTCCGCCGGGCCGAGTGTCGGATTCCGGCGCGGCACCCGCCCGCGGCGGTACGGCCGACCGCGGCGCCAGCCGGGACGCGGCGATCTGCTGCGCGAGCCCCGACTCCTCCAAGGCGTCCACCAACCGGCGGCGCAGCTCCCGCTGGACGACCGCCTGGCCGTCCGCGGTCGTCTTCGCGATCGTCCGGATGACCGCGCCGTCCACGGTGAGCTGCTCCACGCCGACCACCTCCGGCGGCTCCAGGAACTCCGTGGCGTGCTGCGGGTCGTCGGCCAAGGCCACCGCCGCCTCGCGCAGCACCGATTCGGCCTGTTCGGAGCTGACGAAGCCGATCGGGAGGTCGATGACCACCATCGCCCAGCCCTGGCTCTTGTTGCCGACCCGGACGATCTCGCCGTTGCGCACGTACCAGAGCACGCCGCGGGCGTCGCGGACCGTGGTCACGCGCAGCCCGACCGTCTCGACCACCCCGGTGGCGTCGCCCAGATCGACCGAGTCGCCCACGCCGTACTGGTCCTCCAGCAGCATGAACAGGCCCGCGATGAGGTCCTTGACCAGGCTCTGCGCCCCGAAACCAAGGGCCACGCCGAGGATCCCGGCGCCGGTCAGCAGAGGGGCCAGGTCGAACCCGAGTTCGCTGATGACCAGCAGGGCGGCGGTGCCGAAGACGACCGCCGTGACGAGGCTGCTCAGTACCGACCCGATGGCCTCGGCGCGCTGCCGGCGCCGTTCCGGGACGAACTGCCCGTCGGGGGTGTCCTTCACCCGCTCCCGCAACGGCTTGAGCAGCGCGGGAACCGCGGCCCGCGAGCCGGTGAGGGTGAGGCGCCGGATCGTCCGATGCAGCAACCAGCGGATGAGGAACGCGACCAGGATGATCGCGAGGATCCGAACCGGCTTGACGATGACCACGTAGCTACTGAGGGCCAGGTTCGGGTTGTTGGTCAGATCGAGAACCTTGTGGCACAACCAGTCGGTCTTGCAGTCGTCGACCGTCGGCGCGGTGAATTCCGCCGTGGGGGCAGGGGAGGAGGGAGGCGCTAGCAGCAACACGGGTCTGTACCGTACCCGCCCCGGGCGGGGGAGCTGGAACCGGACATCTTTCACCCCGGTGGTCGGACGTTCATGAGCCAGCCACAGATTGTGCTCGCAATTCCGTCATTCATCAGGGACTATTGGCGCACGGACACCGGAGATCCGGCGCTGTGTCTCCGCCGGTGACCAGCCGACCACGCACGCACGTCAAGCCATGGGAGCCGTGACAGCACCTACTCCGGAAGGGTGAATCGCGATGCCTGACATACGACCCGCAGTGGGCTCTTCCGCGTTGGTGTTGAACGCAACCTACGAGCCGCTGTGCGTCGTATCGGTGCGTCGAGCGACCATCCTGGTGCTGACCGCCAAGGCTGAGTGCGTTTCCGACGGTGACGGCCTGCTGCACAGCGCCCACCGGACGCTGCCGGTCCCGTCGGTGGTCCGCCTCACCCGGTACGTGAAGGTGCCGTACCGCACGCACGTCGGGCTGTCCCGCCGGGCCATCTTCGCCCGCGACGGCGGGCGCTGCGCGTACTGCCGTGGCTCCGCCGAGACGATCGACCATGTCTTCCCGCGCAGCCGTGGCGGCCTGCACGCCTGGGAGAACGTCGTGGCCGCGTGCGCCAAGTGCAACCACAGCAAGGGCGACAAGACCCCGGCCGAGCTGGGCTGGCGGCTGCACGCGGCGCCCGCGGCGCCGCGTGGGGTGGCCTGGCGCGTCCTGGGCCACCGCACCCCGGACCCGCGCTGGGCCGACTGGCTCGACCTGCCCGCCGCCCCCATGGATGCCGAGGCGGCCTGACCCTGCCGTTCAGCCCGACCCTGCCGTTCAGCCCGACCCTGCCGTTCAGCGGGCCCGGGTCGGCGGTGCCCGGCTCAGCTCCCGCGCGTGGCGACCAGGGACGCGAACACGATCACGTTGTCGGAGTAGCCCCGGGCGCCGCCCAGCCACCTGCCCCCGCACGTCACCAGCCGCAGCTGCGGGCGGCGGTAGTCGCCGTACACCCGGTCGACGGGCAGGCGGGACTTGGCGAAGCGCTCGACCGAGTTGACCTCGAAGACCGCCACCTTGCGGTCGCGGCGCAACACCTCGATCTGCTGACCCGGCCGCATCCGGCCGAGATCATGGAACACCGACGGCCCGGTACGGGTGTCCGCATGCCCGACGATCAGCGCGGGCCCGAACTGGCCCGGGGTGGGCCCCTCCCGGAACCAGCCCGCCTCGCGGTGCCGCTGCACCGGCGGCACGTCCACGGACCCGTCCGCCGCGAGACCGACGTCCAGGATCGGTGCCCGTACCTTGATCGCCGGAATGGTCAGCCGTACCGGCGGGCTCGGCTCCAACACCGGGAACGCCCGTGGCGGCGGCTTGTCCGGCCCGCGGAACAGATCGCGCAGGTCGAACCCCGTCGTCGTGCCGAGCCCGGCGCTGAGGCAGAACAGGCCGACGAAGACCAGCGCGGCCGCGAGTATCCCCAGCGGGAACGGGCGGCGCCCCCGTACCCGGGGCGGTGGCGGCAGGGGCCGCCGCCGTTGGGGCGGCACCACGATCCCGGCCGGTGGCCCGGCGATCGCCGGGCGGGGGCGGGCCGTGGCGAACGTCCCCGCGATCGCCGTGCGGGGGCGCGCCGTGGCGAATCTCCCCGCGATCGCCGCGCGGGGGCGGGACGTGCCCGGTGGCACGGCGCGCCTCAGCCGGCCCGGCGGCGGCGCCAGGCCACCGCGGCGACGAGCAGCCCGGCCAGCACGGCGGCCGTCCCGCCACCGACGAGTGCCGGTGCCACGCGGTCGGGAGCGGTGCCGCCCCCACCGGTGGCCGGCCCGTGACTCGGTTCGACCTTCGTCACCACGTGCAGGGTGCTCGCCGCCTTCTTGCCGTCCGGGCAGGCCAGCCGCACCTCGTACGCGCCGGGCGGGGTCGCTGGCGGCACCCGGGTCGTCGCGGTGAGAAAGCCGTAGTTCGGCGCCGCCGTGACGGTCGCGAACGCGTCGGAACTCACCGCGGCCGCCTGGAGGTTGTCCGTGCAACTGGCCCGGACGGAGATCTCGTCACCCGCGCGGGCGGTACTGGGGTTCGTTTCGACGAACACGCCCTGGGCGAGGGCGGGAGCGACGCCCAGCGCCAGGACGACGAGGATGCCGAGGCTCAACGGGAGCGCCGCGGCGGCGACGAATTTTCGCATGACTCCCCCTCACCGCCGTCGCAGGCAGGAACGGCGCGCGAGGGTGATTTTCGCACCCGAGGGGCCATTTCGCCGAGATCCCTACGGCGTGAGACACCGGGTCGAGACCCGACCGTCTGGGACGACCTGCGCTCCGCTACCGTGATGGCGTTCGGATCATTGGGCACATGGGCGCCTGGGGGCGTTGAGGTTGTCGATTACTAGCACCGTTCTGGTCTTCGTGGCCATCCCGGCCGCGATCATCGGGGTCGTCTTCGGGCTGACGTTCGCGGGCAGCGACCGGGGTCGCCGGGACCGGCGGTACCGCCCGGGCCGGCCGTACGATTTCCAGCCGATCTGGTTTCTCGCCGCGCCGGAGCAGGTGAGCCCGGCGCTCCCCAATGCGGGCACCCGGCCCGCGCTGGAGTCCGGCGTACTGGAGAACTCCCAGGGTGAGCGCGTGCTGCCCGGTCCCGTAGGAGGCGCAAGTGACGGTTGGTGAGGCGCAGCTGTTGGCCACCGAGCACGAGCCCAGCAGCGAGATCGCCAAGACGGTGGCCGAGAGCGCCGCGGCGCTCGACGGTCCCTTCACGACGCGGCAGCTGCTGCGCCTCGACGAGGCGCTGCGCGTGGCCGACCAGCAGACCGGGCTGACCTTCAGCGTCTACATCGGGGAGCTGGACGAGCCGGTGCGCCAGGCCGCGGAGAAGCTGCACGCCCAGCTGGAGCGCAGCACCACCGCCGTGCTGGTCGCCCTGTCGCCGAACCAGCGGGTGCTGGAGATCGTCACGGGCCCGGAGGCGCGCAAGCGAATCTCCGACCGGGACGCCAAGCTGGCGGCGCTGTCGATGGCGGCGTCCTTCGCGGGCGGCGACCTGGCGGGCGGCATCATCTCCGGCCTCGACCAACTCGCCTCGCACGCCGGACGGCACTGACCCGACCGGGTCAGACCCAGGACGAAGGCGCCAACCGCACCGGGTACGGCGCGTCGAGCATGGTCAGCTCGACACCCCGCACGGTGCGCTCGTGCGTGTAGCCGGCGCTGGACTGCAGCACGTACACGTGCAGGGCGGGCTCGTCCTCGTCCAGTTCCAGCCGCCAGTACCGCGGGATCCCCGCGTCGGCGTACAGCGCCGGCTTGAGCAGGCGGTCGTAGCGGCGTGAGGGCGCCGACTCCACCTCCACCACGAGTGCGGCATCGGCCGGGCTGGTCCAGGTCGCCCCCGAGGACTGCGGGCGGAGCACGGTGACGTCGGGGATGAGGTTGCTCTCGCCGACCTGGATGCCCTGCCGGGCGCATACCCACCAGCCGGGCGGTGCCGCGCCCCGCAGCGTCGTGACCAGGGCCCGGACGGCCGCCTCGTGCGCCCCGTCCAGCGGCGGCGTCACGTGCAGGCTGCCGTCCACGATCTCGTAGCGGTGCCCGTCCTGCGGGAACATGTGCAGGTCGGGTTTGGTCCATAGACCGCCGGGCGCGGTCCACCGTGCCAGTGAGCCCTGACCCATGATCACGCCGACCACCTCCATATCGCGGAGTGTCAGCGTACTCACGCAGGGTGGTCAACAGGCAGGGTCGACACGAAGGCGGCCCCGGTAGGGGCCGCCTTCGTCAGGTCGGGTCAGGCAGTTCCGGTGTCCCGGAGGCGGGCTTTGTAAGCTCGCAGCACCCCGTCGCGGCCCTCGGCCACGAGACGGCGCAGCGACTGCGGATGCCCGCCGCGGGCCAGCCAGGCGTCGGTCAACGCGACCGTCTCCTCGCTGACCTGGTACACCGGGTACGCCAGCTCCACGAACTCCTGGGCCGGCTCGCTGTCCGAGTGGGCCCACACGTCGCCCACCACGTCGAAGAACTTCGCCGCGTACGGGGCGGTCAGCGCCACCTGGCTGGACGTCTGGAAGCCCTGCAGCAGCGAGCGGTGCAGCCAGTTCGGCAGCTTCTCCGGCCCGGTCAGCCGCGCCCACACCTGCGCCTTGTTCTCGGCGGTCGGGATCAACGCCCGGGCCAGCGCGGCCTCCCGCTCGCCGCTGGCCGTACGGTCGCCGTTCAGCTCGTCCTCGATCTGCTGGTCGGTGGCCGCACCGAGCGCGGCCAGCGCGTGCAGCAGCGACCAGCGCAGCTCCGTGTCCACGGTCAGCCCCGCGGGCACGCCGGCGCCGTCGAGCCAGCCGCGCAGCGTGGCCTTGTCCGCGTCGCTGCGCGCCGCCCCGATGAACGCCCGGGCCCAGGCCAGCTGGAAGCCGCTGCCCGGTTCGGCCGCGGCGACGGCCTCCTTCGCCAGCTGGGCCAGCGTCGCCCAGCCGGTCGGTGCCCACGCCGGGTCGGCGTACAGGGCCACCGCGCCGGCCGCCTGCCGCAGCGTCACCGTGACCAGGTTGATGTCCTGCTCGGCGGGCAGGCCGCTGGTCACCAGCGCCACATAGTCGCGGGCGGCCAGCTCGGCGTCGCGGACCATGTCCCAGGCGGCCGCCCAGCACAGCGCCCGGGCCAGAGAGGAGTCGAAGCCGCCGATGTGCCGCACGACCGTGGCCATGGAACGCTCGTCCAGGCGCAGCTTCGCGTACGTGAGGTCCTCGTCGTTGAGCAGCAGCACGTCGGCCGCGCGCTTGCCGGTCAGCCCGGTCAGCTCGGTGCGTTCCCCGCTGACGTCGACCTCGACCAGTTCGCGGCGCACCAGCCGGTCGCCGTCGAGGTCGTACAGGCCGACGCCGATGCGGTGGGTGCGCAGCGTCGGGTAGGCGGTCGGGGCCTCCTGGTGCACCGCGACCCGCGCGTACGTGCCGTCGTCGGCGATCTCCACCACCGGGCGCAGCGTGTTGACCTGGGCGGTCTCCAGCCACTGCGCGGCGAACTTGCGCAACTCCCGGCCCGAGGCGGCCTCCAGCTCGGTCAGCAGGTCGTCGAAGGTGGCGTTGCCCCACTGGTGCCGCTGGAAGTAGGTGCGCAGCCCGGCCAGGAACGGATCCAGCCCGACGTACGCGACGAGCTGCTTGATGACGCTGGCGCCCTTCGCGTACGTGATGCCGTCGAAGTTGACCTCCACGGCCTCCAGGTCGGGCATCTCGCAGTAGACCGGGTGGGTCGAGGAGAGCTGGTCCTGGCGGTAGCCCCAGTTCTTGCGCATCGACATGAACGTCGTCCACGCGTCCGTGAACCGGGTCGCCTGGGTGTTGCACCAGTGGCTGGCCCACTCCGCGAACGACTCGTTGAGCCACAGGTCGTTCCACCAGCGCATCGTGACCAGGTCACCGAACCACATGTGGGCCAGCTCGTGCAGGATCGTGTTGGCGCGCTGCTCGTACTCGTAGTCGGTGACCTGGGAACGGAAGATGTAGTGCGCCTCGGCGTGGGTGACGCAGCCGAAGTTCTCCATCGCGCCGGCGTTGAAGTCGGGCACCCACAGCTGGTCGTACTTGGGCAGTGGGTAGCGGACCCCGAAGTGCTGGTGGAAGAAGTCGAAGCCCTGCTTGGTGATCAGGAAGATGTCGTCGGCGTCCAGGTGCTGCGCCATCGACGCCCGGCAGTACACGCCCAGGTCGATGCCGTCGTGCGAATCGCGCACCTCGTGGTACGGCCCCGCGCACAGCGCGGTGATGTACGAGCTCATCCGCACCGACGGCGGGAAGTGGACCGTCTTGGCGCCGGGCCCGGCGGGCTCGGTGCGCTCCGCCGGCATGTTCGACATGACCTTCCAGTGCGCCGGCACGGTCGCGTGCCAGGTGAAGGAGCTCTTCAGGTCGGGCTGGTCGAAGCAGGCGTACACCCGCTGGGCGTCCGCGGTCTCGAACTGGGAGTAGAGGTAGATCTCCTTGTCCACCGGGTCGAGGCTGCGCTGCATGCCCTGCCCGCTGGCCGAGTACGCGAAGTCCGCCTCGACCCTCAGCGTGTTCTCCGCGGCCAGCCCGGTCAGGGTCAGCCCCTTCTCGGCCGACCACCCGGAGGTGTCGACCGGGGCCCCGTTGAGCAGCGCCGAGTGCAGGCCGACCGCCGCGACCTCGATGAACGTGGCCGCCCGGGGTTCCGAGCAGCGGAACGTGACCGTGGTGACCGACCGGAACGTGTTCTCACCCGGATTGCCGGAACCGTCGGTGAGGTCCAAAGAGATGTCGTACCCGGTGATCTCGAGCAGGCGGGCCCGCTCCGCCGCCTCCACCTGGGTCAGGTTCCGAACTCCGGCCACGTTGCCTTCTCCTCATGCTGAATCTCCGCACCCTGCGCTGGCTTGTCGCGGCTGCGGCGAGTGGGAGCGGCGCGCCCCCACCCGAGTTTTCCACGACACCCTATGCGGTCCCTGGGTGGCGCACTTCACCGAGCGCGGGGGAGATCTTCCTCCACGCCACCAACGCGGAGGGTGGAGGATCGGTTCATGACTGAACGTGCCACCGTCGACATGTGGTTCGACCCCCTATGTCCGTGGGCGTGGATGACGTCCCGTTGGCTGCTGGAGGTCGAGAAGGTCCGCCCGCTCGATGTCCGATTCAACGTGATGAGCCTGTCCGTCCTCAACGCCGGCCGTGATCTTCCCGAGCAGTACCAGGAGCTGATGGCGAAGGGGTGGGGACCCGTACGGGTCTGCATCGCCGCCGCCGAGGCCGCCGGCCCCGAGGTGCTGCGCGATCTCTACACCGCCCTGGGTACCCGGATCCACCTGCAGAAATACGAGCTTGACGAGAAACTGCTCACCGAGGCCCTGGCGGAGGTGGGCCTCGACCCGGCGCTGGCCGCCGCGGCGAGCACGGACGCCCACGACGAGGCGTTGCGGGCCAGCCACGACGCGGGCATGAAGCCGGTGGGCACCGACGTGGGCACGCCGGTGATCCACGCGCCGGGCCCGGTGCCGGGCGAGAAGGTCGCGTTCTTCGGCCCGGTCGTCACCCCGGCGCCCAAGGGCGAGGCGGCGGGCCGGCTGTGGGACGGGGTCCTGCTGGTCGCCGCGACGCCCGGCTTCTTCGAGTTGAAACGTTCCCGCGACATCGGTCCGATCTTCGACTGATTCACCACCGGAGGCCTCCGGTCGGCGTTGAGTGGTGGTATCACCACCCGACCGGAGGCTCCGATGTCTGAAACCGACAGCGTCGCCAGCACCGCGGTCGCCGTGCAGCGCGGCGCCTGGGCGAGCGTGTGCCCGGCCCTGCCGCCCGAACTCGCGGAGATGGTGGCCCCGCCCGTGGTGGTCACGCTCGGGCCGGTGGGCACCGACGCGGTTCCCCCGGGCGATCCCGGAGACGGCGCGGGGCCTGACGGCCCCCGGCACGCCGCGCCGGGACAGCCACGGCCCAGCTCCGCCCCGGGACGGCACCGCCGCGCAGCCCGCGCGCACTGACCGTACGGCCCGCCGGTAGGTTGCGTGCCATGACGGTCGTGCACCCGATCAGCCGGGCCTGGATCACCACTGGCGGCACCGGCGCGCAGAACTACGACGAGTTCGCCGACGACGCCGAGATCACGGAGATCATCGCCGCGAACCCGCACAGCGCGCTCGCGGTCGAGATGCCGCACCGCGCGCCCGAGTCGCTCGGCAGGTCGTTCCTCGACGCGCTGCCCGACGCGGCCGCCCGGCTCGCCGCCGAGCAGGCCCGCGGCGGGTACACCGCCGCCGAGCAGGTCGTCGTCCTGTACCGGATCGCCGCCCCGGGCGAGCCCACCGGCTACGGCCTGTGGGCCATGGTCGACACCGACCAGATCTCCACCGCGGCCGACGAGCCCGGCCTGGTGATCCGCAACGAGGACGTCTTCATCGCCAAGGTGCGCGAGCGGGTGGCCCTGGCCGAGACGCTGCGGACCCTGCTCTCGCCGGTTCTGCTGCTGCAGACCGGCCGGGGCGCGGAACTGCACGCCGCGCTCGCGGCCGCCGCCGCGACGGCCGGTGAGCCCGCCGCGACCGACACCGACCAGTCCGGCCGTACCCACAGCATCTGGGTGATCCCCGCGGGCCCGTTGCAGGACGAGCTGACCGCGCTGGCCGGGGGCGGCGAACTGGTCGTCGCGGACGGCAACCACCGCAGTCTCGCGGCCCAGACCGGTGGCCTGCCCCGCTTCCTCGCGGTGGTCACCACCCCGGAGTCGGTCGCCATCCAGCCGTACAACCGCCTGGTGGCCGAGCTGCCGGTCGGCGACTTCCTGCCCGCGTTGCGCGCGGCGGGCGCGCAGGTCGAGGAGCTGCCGCGCCCCGCGGCCGTGCCCGCCAAGGGCGCCGTCGAGCTGTACGTCCAGGGCCGCTCGTACTCGGTGCTGCTGCCGCAGGCGGCGGGTGCGCCCGCGGTCGACAACCTGGATCACGCGCTGGTCGAGCGGGTCCTGCTGCGCGACGTGCTGGGGCTCGACCCGGGCGACAAGCGGATCTCGTACGTGGGTGGCGACTATTCGGCCGACTGGCTGCGCGGCGAGGTCGACGCGGGCCGCGCGGAGCTGGCCGTGCTGATCGCCCCGGTGACGGTTGACGACTTCGTGGCGGTCAACCTGGCCCGGCAGAAGCTGCCGCGTAAGAGCACCTGGTTCACCCCGAAGGCGCGGGCGGGCCTGGTCCTGGCCGAGCTGGGCTGACGGGCGGGCCGGGCCGTGGGGCTGCACCCGCAGGTCGAGCAGTCGCTGCGGATCCGGCGGCGGCCACCGGCGGACCTGCTCGACGCCGACCCGCACGCGCTGCTGCGGTTCGTGCGGCTGGCGATGGAGGAGACCAACGAGGCCGAGTGCGGTCCCGCCGTCCCGTTGCCGGTCGTGGCCGACGTGGACGCGGGCGGGGTCCCGTGCCGCCTGTACGCGGCCCGGCACGGCGCGCCGGTCTTCGTCTACCTGCACGGCGGCGGGTGGACGTACGGCAGTGTGGAGACCGTCGACCGGCTGTGCCGCCGCATCGCCGACCGGTCCGGTTGCGCGGTGCTGTCCGTGGGCTACCGGCTGGCGCCGGAGCACGTCTTCCCGGCCGCCCTGCGCGACGTGGAGACGGTGCTGGGCTTCGTCCGCGCCGAGGGCGCCGACCTGGGCGTCGATGCGTCCCGGCTGGCGATCGGCGGGGACAGCGCCGGGGGCCAGCTGGCCACCGTGGCCGCCCGCCGCCAGCGCGACGCGGGCACCCCGCTGGACTACCAGGTGCTCGTCTATCCCGCGATCGACCCGATGACCGCCGCGGAGTCGTACGACGAGGTCGGCGGCTACGGCCTGGACCGCGCCTCGATGCGGCTGGCGTGGGAGACGTTCGCCCCCGACCCCACGGACCGGTACGGCCCCGACGTCGCGCCGCTGGCGGCACCGGACCTGTCCGGCATGCCGCCCACCCTGCTGATCACCGCCGAGTTCGACGTCCTGCGCGACGAGGGGGCGGAGTACGCGGACGCCCTGCTGGCCGCCGGTGTCCCCGTGGTGCACGTCCGGTACGCGGGGGTCAACCACGGCTTCGCCCGCAAACTCGCGGTCTTCGATGCGGCCCGGTGCGCCGCGGATCACATCGCCGTCACCCTGCGGGCCGCGCTGACGTTCTGATCGCGGTTTGACAGACTGCGGGTCATGCGCGTCTACCTGGGTTCGGATCATGCCGGCTACGAGCTGAAGAACCACCTCGTCAACCACCTGTCCAAGCAGGGACACGAGGTGGTCGACGTCGGCCCGCACGGCTACGACGCCGAGGACGACTACCCGCCGTTCTGCCTGAAGACGGGTGCCTCGGTGGTGGCCGACCCGGGCAGTCTCGGAATCGTCATCGGCGGATCGGGCAACGGCGAGCAGATCGCCGCCAACAAGATCGAGGGGGTGCGCTCGGCGCTGGCGTGGAAGGTGGAGATCGCCCAGCTCGCCCGCCAGCACAACGACGCGAACGTGCTGGCGATCGGCGCCCGCCAGCACACCCTGGACGAGGCGGCCACGTTCGCGGACGCGTTCCTCAGCACGCCGTTCTCGGGCGATCAGCGGCATGTGCGGCGCATCGCCCAGCTTGCCGACTACGAGCGCACCCGCGAGCTGCCGCCCCTGCCGTCGTCGGGGTCCTGAGCCTCCGCGCCGGGCGTTCCCCGGGGCCGGGTAGGGCGGAGTCAGCGGCGCGGCTGGTCCTCGCGGGGCGTCCAGTGGCGGCGGACGATCGTCAGGGTGGCATCCGCCTCGGCCAGCTGCTCTGCCGTGGGGCGGGCCGCGTCCCGAGCCCGCAGTGCGGCGCTGAGGCTGACCTGCGACGACCCTGAGCCGACCAACCCGCGAAGCCCCCTTTCGGACTCGCGGTCGTCCGCCCCGCCCGCACCCGCGCCCGAGGTGGGCCGGGGGCCACCGCCGGGCACCGGCCGCGATCCACTCCCGGGTGCGGTGCGCGGGGTGCCGCCGCGCGGCACACGCCCGCCGGGACCGCGCCGGACGGCCGTGGGTGCCGTGCTCCCACGGTCGTCGCCGGGGTCCCCGATCGCCGTCGTCGCCGCCGCGGCTTCGGGGCTCACCGGCGCCTCCGTGGTCGCCGGGAAGGCGGCGCGCCCGGCCACGTCGGCCGGAGTGACGGTGTCGGCCGGGCCGGCGGTGTCGGCCGGGCCGGCGTCAGCGCCGGTGGTGGCGGCGCCTGTGGTGGTGGCGGCGGACGAGGATGGTCGCACGCGTCGGCGCCGACGTTCGGTTTCGCCCATGCCGCCGAACCTACCGCCGCGGACGGCCGTCAGAACACCTCGGTGGGATGCGGCTGCCGGTGCCAGCCGAACGCGGTCGACGCGGCCGCCAACGCGCCCGGGGTCAGTTCCCGCACCCGCCCCGCCGCCTCCAGGGCGGTCAGCGACGTCCCGCCCAGGTACGCGGCGCCCAGCTCCAGCACGGTGCAGGACAGGTCGGCCGGGTCGGTGGTGGGGGTGCAGGTGGCGCCGGCGGGACCCGCGGTGAGGCGCCAGCGGCCGGTGTTGGTCGCCAGCAGGGCGTCGGTCACCTCGATCACACGTCGACGTCCGTGGCGTACCGGCGGGCCGCCAGGGCGCGGGGCAGGTCGACCAGGCGGATCCAGAGTCCGTCCGAGATCCGGGTGCCGAGGCGGCGGGGCTCGTCGACGAGGTGCTGCAGCGGCTCGTCGAGAGGGCGGAATTCGGCCGTCGCATTGCGGGTGAGGTCGATGGAGAGCAGGAAACGCCACAGCGTCGCGTAGGTGGCGGCCACCTCACGGATCCGCACCTCGCCGTCCGGGCCGTGCCTGTCCCAGTGGGGCACTCCGCGCCACAGGGCGTACCCGGTGGGGCCGCCGGGGGTGTCGTGCACCACCCCGTGCAGCGCGGTCGCGCCACGGCGCAGGGATTCCGCGTCGGCGAGGACGTACTGCCACCAGCGGTCGTCGCGGCTGGACCAGCCGGGGCGTTCGGGGCGCAGCTGCTCGTACACCTTGGCCAGGTCGGCGACGGCCTCTCCCGGCTGGACGAGTCGCAGCCGGGTGGCCTCGCCGGGAGGAGCCGGTGCCGGGTCGGTGAGGCGGATCTCGCGGGTCATGACGTCGAGGTGCAGGTGCTGCGACGCCAGGCCGTACCCGAATCTGGGGTAGATCTTGCCTTCGCTGGCCCACAGCACCGCGACGGCCTCGCGCCCGGCGGCGGCGATCTCGCCGAGCTGGCGGCGCATCATGCGGGTGAGCAGGCCGCGGCGCCGGTGGGTCGGTGCCACGCCGACCTGGGTGACGTGCGCGGCCGGGATGACCGCGCCGGGCACGGTCAGCTCACGGGTGTACGCGGCCGCGTGCCCCACGACGACCCCCGCGTCGTCGGCGACCAGCGCGCGTTCCGGCTCGAACACCGCACCTTCGATGTCGCGCATCGCCTGGTCGTGAGGTTGGTGGAAGGCCTGGCCGACCATGTCCGCGATGGCGGCCCAGTCGTCGGCGCCGCCGGTCCTGAGCTGAATCTCCGAGGAGTCCATGGGGTTCTGTGTAGCCGACGGGGCGCGTGGCGGCGAGCTGTTTGCGGGCTCGTTACTCTCGATGGCAGCACTGACGATCCGCTTGACCCGGGGGAGGAGCACGATGCCGGACCAGCCACGGTGGTCGGAACGGACGCTCGACATGCCGCCGCAGGACCCTTGGGCGGAGCCGCCCACGGTGCCGCAGCCGCCTCCGCCCGCCGCGCCGGGTGAACCGACGGCCGTGCAGGGCCAGGCCGGCGCGTCGCCGGGACAGTTCCCGGTGCACGCCGAGGCGCAGCCCTTCTCGCGGGGCCGTGCGCAGGTGAACCCGAATCCGCGGACCCGGCAGTTCGCCGACCATGAGGCCACCGGCACGGGCTGGCCGGGTGCCGCGGCGCCGCGCGAGCGGCACTCCCTCGGCTGGCATGTCCAGCAACTGCGCCGGGGCAGCGAGTGGAGCACCGCGGCCCTGCTGTGGGCGTTCGTGTGCTGGGGGATCTGGGCGATCTCGACCAGCGGCACGCTGACCGGGCCGATCATCATCTTCCTGCTCTGCGTGGTGGTGGCGGCGGGCCTGTTCGCGCTGTCGCGCTTCGTCGGCCGCCTGGTGCTGGAACGGCAGTTCGGCCGGGTGCGGCGGACCGCGAAGGGGTCGCACCTGGTGGCGGGCCTGTTCCTGGTCGGGGTGGGCTTCGCGCATCTGCAGCAGACGGCCTGGGTGATGCGCAGCTACCACTGGGTCGTGGGTCTCTTCGGCTGACCCCGCTCCACCAAGCTCGAAACCCCTCGGGACGACTCCCGAGGGGTTTTCTCCGGCTTGACATGTGACCATTTGGTCACATAACTTTGCGTCATGACGGACGACGACCGGGTATTCAAAGCCTTGGCCGACTCCACCCGTCGTTTCCTGCTCGACCTGCTGTTCGCACGCGAGGGCCGCACGCTCACCGAGCTGGAGTCCGAGCTGGAGATGACGCGATTCGGCGTGGCCAAGCACCTCAAGGTGCTGGAAGAGGCCGGTCTCGTCGTCGTGCGCCGCTCCGGCCGGGAAAAGCTGCACTACCTCAACCCCGTGCCCATCCGGCTGATCCACGACCGGTGGATCGACAAGTACACCGAGCGTCACGTGGCGGCGCTCGTCGATCTCAAGAACGCGCTGGAGGAAGAATCATGACGACCGAAACCGTCACCACCACCCAGGTCTACCGGGTCTGGATCAAGGCGACCCCCGAGCGGATCTGGGCCGCCATCACCGATCCGGACTGGAACGGCCGGTACGCCTACCAGGCGCAGAGCTTCTTCGACCTGAAGCCGGGCGGCTCCTTCCATGCGGCCGCCAGCAAGGACATGAAGGAGTACGCCGCCGCGCAGGGCTTCGACCTGCCCGACACGATCATCGACGGCGAGGTGATCGAGTGCGACCCGCCCCGGCGGCTCGTGCAGACCTGGCGGATGCTCATGGACCCGACCACCGCCGCCGAGCCGTTCACCCGTCTCACATACGAGATCGAGGAGACCAAGACCCAGCCCGGGGTCTGCCGGCTCACGCTGACCCACGAGCTGCCCGGGGCCCCGGCGACGGCCACGATGGTCGCGAGCACCGAGGACGGTGCCGCCGGCGGCGGCTGGGCCTGGATCCTCAGCGACCTCAAGACGCTGCTGGAGACGGGTTCCCCCTTCGCCGGCTGAGCCCGGCCGGGGTGCGCGGCCAGGGGCGGCGGCGGCGGAGTCCTCGTCGTCGCCCCCGGTCCCGGAACCGCTTCCGTAGTTCGGAGAGCGTTTTCCCGGAACCGGTTGCACCAGTGGCTTCTCTCGATTGGCCGACCGTCTGCTATCCATGCCCATCTCTTGACGGCCCGGGCCGTCCAGCTGCTTTGCTGTGATGCAACTCATTACGGGCTTGTTACCGAGGGGATTGCATCGCATGACGACCCACCGCCATGGGCACGCAGATCTCGAGGCGGGGCGGCCCGGCGGCCGACACCCCGGCCGCTGGCTGGCCCTGAGCCTCATTCTCACCGTCACCGCCGTGATGACCGGCCCCGCCGCCGCCGGGGCGGCACCCGCGGGCCCGCCCGGGCTCGGCCCCAACGTCACCGTCTTCGACCCCGCCATGCCGGTCGCCGACATCCAGGCCGCCCTCGACGCCGCCTCCACCAAGCAGGTCGACAACGAGATGGGTACGGCCCGGTACGCGTTCCTCTTCAAGCCCGGCACGTACGGCACCGCGGAGCACCCGCTGCAGGTCAAGGTCGGGTACTACACCGAGATCGCCGGTCTGGGCGCGGCACCCACGGACGTGGTGATCAACGGCAAGGTCGAGGTCTACAACCGGTGCCTCGAGAACGGCACGAGCAACTGCCTCGCCCTGAACAACTTCTGGCGCACCCTGTCGAACCTGACGATCAATGTGCACACTGCCGGTCAGGACGGCTGCCGCGGGTCGGCGAACTTCTGGGCCGTGTCCCAGGCGGTGTCGCTGCGCCGCCTCAACATCACCGGCGCGAACCTGTCGCTGATGGACTACTGCACCGCCGGCCCGCAGTACGCCAGCGGCGGCTTCATCGCCGACTCCCGGCTGCCGTTCGTGGTCAGCGGCTCCCAGCAGCAGTGGATCACCCGGAACAGCGAGGTGGGCGGCTGGTCCAACGGGGTCTGGAACCAGGTCTTCTCCGGCGTGGTCGGTGCGCCCGCGGAGGCGGGGTTCCCGAACCCGCCGTACACGGCGCTCGAGGCCACCCCGGTCAGCCGGGAGAAGCCGTACCTGTTCGTCGACGGCAAGGGCCGGTACCAGGTCCGGGTGCCGTCGGCCCGGCGCAACACGTCGGGGGTCTCCTGGGCCACCGGTCAGACCGCCGGGTACACGCTGCCGCTCAGCGACTTCTTCGTGGCCCGGCCGTCCGACTCCGTGCAGCGGATCAACCGTGAGCTCGCCCGGGGCAAGCACCTGCTGCTGACGCCGGGGATCTACGACGTCGCCCGCAGCATCGAGGTCAAGCGTCCCGACACGGTCGTCCTGGGGCTGGGCCACGCCACCCTCACCGCGGTCGGCGGCGCGGTGCCGCTGACGGTCGCGGACGTGCCCGGCGCGATCGTCGCCGGGGTCACGATCGACGCGGGCACCCAGGAGTCGCCCCTGCTGCTGCGGGTCGGGCGCCGCGGCGGGCACGGCTGGAGCAGCGTGGCCGATCCGACGACCCTGTCCGACGTGTACTTCCGGGTCGGCGGGCCGCACATCGGCAGGGTGGACACCGCGCTGGAGATCAACAGCGACAACGTGCTCATCGACCACACCTGGGTGTGGCGGGCCGACCACGGGGTCGAGGGCCTCACCGACACCCAGCGCTGGCACACCAACATCGGGCGTACCGGTGTCGTGGTCAACGGCGCCGACGTGACCGCGACCGGCCTGTTCGTCGAGCATTTCCAGCAGTACAACACGGTGTGGAACGGCGAGCAGGGCACCACGGTGCTGTACCAGAACGAGCTGCCGTACGACCCGCCGACGCAGGCGGACTGGATGAACGGCACCGTCGAGGGGTACGCCGGATACAAGGTCGGCAAGCGGGTGAAGACCCACCGGCTCTACGGCGCCGGGGTGTACGTCTTCAACCAGAACAACCCGTCGATCCACACCGAGAACGGCTTCGAGGTACCCGACCGCCCGGGCGTGAAGTTGCACCATGTCATGACGGTCAATCTCAGTGCGGGCACGATCGACCACGTGGTCAACGGCGTCGGCGGCCCGGCCGACACCACGAAGATCGGGCAGCCGGTGTACGTCGCGGACTACCCGGCCCCATAACCGGACCTGAGAACGAAGGGCCGGAGCTGCGACAGCTCCGGCCCTTCGGCGTTGCTCCGTCCGGTGCTTGTGTGTGGCTGTGGAGGGGGCTAACCTGCAACCATATGGTTGTAGATGGGGTGGCGGTGTCGATGGGCGGCGGTGTCGATCAGGGCCAGGCCGACCGCATCTTCCACGCCCTGGCCGACACCACCCGGCGCGACATCCTCGCCCGGGTGATCCGCGCGGAACAGTCCGTCTCCGCGCTGGCCCGGCACTACCCGATGAGTCTCGCGGCCGTACAGAAGCACGTGGTGGTGTTGGAACGGGCCGCCCTCGTGGTCAAGCAGAGGCGAGGAAGGGAGCAGGTCGTGCACGTCGACATGGCCGCGCTTCGCCGGGCCGCCCAACTCCTCGACCGTTTCGAGGAGCTGTGGCGGCACCGCGCCCACGGCATCGAGAAGATCCTGGCCGAAGACCGAGCAGTGCCGAAGATCGAGAAGGGAACCAACCCGTGACCGTGATCAGCACACACAAGAATGTCGAGGCCTTGACGCTCACCTTCGTCGCCGAGTTCGACGCGGGCGTCGACCGGGTGTGGCAGGTATGGCAGGACCCGCGCCAGCTGGAGCGGTGGTGGGGGCCGCCGACCTGGCCGGCCACCTTCGACCGGCACGAGTTCGTAGCCGGTGGACAGTCCCGCTACTACATGACCGGCCCCGAGGGGCAGAAGGCGCGGGGCTGGTGGAGCATCACCGCCATCGAGGCACCGCACCGGCTGGAGTTCGACGACGGCTTCGCGGGCGACGACGGCGAACCCGTGGACCTCTCCGACGCCACGCACACCGTCGTGACGATCGAGACCGCAGGTCAAGGCACACGCATGACAACGGTCACCACCTTCGTCAGCTCGGAGCAGTTGGAGAAGATGTTGGCCATGGGCATGGAAGAAGGCATGCGCCTGGCCATGGGCCAGATCGACGACGTACTGGGGCGGGCGACGCGCTGAGAGCGGCGCCGCCCCCGGAAGGAGCAGACCCCGTTGAGCGAGCCGAAGAGCCACACCCTCGACGCTCCCGGCGCCGTGTTGCACTACGACGTCCGGGAGGCCGGGGCCGAACCGGGCCCGGCCCTGCTGATGGTCGGATCGCCGCTGACCGCCAGCGGGTTCGCCAGCCTCGCCGAGCACTTCGGAGACCGTACGGTGATCACCTACGACCCTCGGGGTGCCGGGCGCAGCGAGCGCGCTGAGGCCGGGGGCGAGGTAACGCCCGAGCAGCATGCCGACGACCTGCACCGGCTGATCGCCGCGCTCGGCGGCGGTCCGGTGGACGTCTTCGGCAGCAGCGGCGGCGCGGTCAACGCGCTCGCGCTGGTGGCGCGGCATCCCGGCGAAGTGCGCACGCTGGTGGCGCACGAGCCGCCCACGGCGGTGGTCCTGCCCGATCGCGAGCCGGCACTGGCGGCGCTGGTGGACATCCGCCGGACGTACGAGCGGGACGGCTTCGGCCCCGGGATGGCGAAGTTCATCGCGTTCACCAGGATCCACGGCGAGGTGCCGGCGGAGTTCGCCGAGCAGCCCGCCCCGGACCCGGCGGAGTTCGGACTGCCGAGTGACGACGACGGGACCCGCGACGACCCGCTGCTCGGCCAGAATCTGCTGACCTGTACGGGGTTCGTGCCCGATGTCGCCGCCCTGCGCGCCGCCCCGACCCGCATCGTGGTCGGTGTCGGCGCGGAAACGGAGGGCGAAATGGCGCACCGGGGCGGGCTGGCCGTCGCGGACCTGCTCGGCACGACGGCGGTCACGTTCCCCAGCCATCACGGCGGGTTCCTCGGTCCCGATTCCCCGGTGCCGGGCGACCCGGAGGCGTTCGCCGTCACCCTGCGCCGGGCCCTCACCGGGCCGGGCTGAGCCGGGCGACCGCGCGTTCGCCGGTAGCGGCCGTGCCGTGTCGCCGGGATCGTCACCGCGGTGGTCGCGGCTCTGCTGTTGATCGCGGCCACCGCCGTCGCGGTGTCGCTGTCCATGAACGGGTGAGCCCGAAGCTCATCCGGATGTGTGTCGGGCCTGCTCCAGGTTCGACTGGTGGGGGCCGGAGAGCCAGTCCTGATCGAGACGCGCGTCGACCGGTTCCACTCCTCGCCGCAGCGCGTCGAGGTAGGCATGATCGGCGGCCAGGCGGGCCGCCACCTCGGGCCCCTCGGCTACGGCCCCATGGCCGGGGACCAGGACGTCGATGTGCCGGGCAGCCTCGCCCAGCCGCTCCAGCGCCCTCTCATAGGCGGCCACCTGATCGGGGCGGCGTGGGTCGAGGAGCGGGATCAGGACGTCGGAGAGCATGTCGCCGGCGAGCAGGACGCCGCGGTCCGCGAGCAGGACCGCGGCGTGGCCGACGGCGTGCGCCTGATGCTCGAGGATCTCGCCCGGCACAGGCTCGCCGTCCACGGGCAGCGGGGTGAGGAGCCCGATCAGCTCGGAAGGGATGCCCGAGGCGCTCTCTGCCGCCATCTTCTGCGCGCGCTCCCGGGCTTCACCAGCAGCCTGGGCGGCGGCGGGGGTGGCATAGCGCGGGACGTCGCCGAACCGGGAATGCCAGAGCAGGTGGTCCCAGTGGGGATGGGTCGAAAACCCGGCGACCACCGGAATGCCCAGCCGTTCCACGTCATCGGCGAGTTGGTTCAGATCGGAACCGTCGATGCCGGGATCGACCAGGATCAGCCCGTCCTCCCCGCGCACCACGATGGCATTGCTCCAGACCCATTCGCTCTGCCGGACCCATACGCCGTCGGCCACCTGATTCAGCACCGATTCAATCTGTCAGGTATCGCCGTACGGCGCGAGCAACTGCCCGGTGGGACGGCGACAAATTGTCGCCGATCGGTACCGTGCCCGACATGACCGCGACCGTTGCGCAGATCACGGACCTTGTCGATGCGACCGCGCCGGGGCTGGCGAGGGCCGACGTGGCAATCCTCTTCGGCTCAACGTTGCCCGAGCCCGTGGCGCCTACCGCCGCCCTGTTGCGAAACGGGTTGGCGCCGGTGGTGGTGCTCACCGGCGGTCCCAACCGGCGCATTCCCGAGCATGTCGAGAGCGAGGTCCACGCCCGGCTGCTACAGGAGGCAGGTATCGCCCCCGAGCGGATGCTGATCGAACGAGAGTCGAGGACCACGGTCGAAAATGTGGCCTTCGCTCGGCCACTCATCGAGGACCGTCTGGGACAGGTGCGCACGGTCGTCGCGATCGTGAAATGGTGGCACCGCCGCGCGTTGCACGTGCTTGCCGCGGGCCTGCCCAGCGTCGAGCGCATCTACTCCCTAACCTGGGATCCGCCCGCCCGGGCCGACGGCGGGCGCTACAGCCGGGCAACCTGGGCGTCCAGTACGGACCACGGCCGCATCGAACGCGAGTACCGGCACCTTAAGGATCTCCTCGATCGTGGAGACCTTCCCGCACTACGGCGAGACGGAAATGGCTGGACACGGCTGGCAACTGAGTGTGACGACGAATCCGGTTCGCGCCGCGGGTTGGTGTCGTCGCTGCCCTTGCAGAATCCCTGATCCGGCCCGGTTCTGTCGCGGCCGGCTCCAGTGGTGGCGCATCGAGTGAGCGTCACCAGAGGGCGTGCGCTGATCCAACGATGGGATCTCAGGGTGGGTACTTCGCGTACCGCCGCGCCGGCAGCCCAACCTGATCAGGCGGGTTCGATTCCCGTCGCCCGGTCCACAGCGGAACGGCCCAGGTCACCGGCGGTATCCCGGACCCGGCCTGCGGGCGGTCCGCGAGTGCCGGTGCCGCCATCCCAGAGGTCCGGCGTCGGCGGCCCGGTTCGAGCGCATCTAGGACGCACAGAAAGTTCTCACGGGGATTTGCGATATGCGAGATGCGCGCGAATTGCCTGAAGAGCGCAACTGTTCTCGGCAGCATCTCTCCAGCACGTGAGCTCCGCGCGACTTGACACGTGGTGTTCAATTGACCTCGCCCCTGTTCGGTTCCCGCCGCTGAGGCAAATTAATGATCGGAAGCTGCGCCTTCGGTGTCATTTCATCAGCAATTTGTTTGCGTACCCGAACTCTAGGAGTAATGCGCCATGGCTAAACAGGGCGGGAGCCGCCAAGGCCGGAAGCACGGTTCCAATGGGCGAGGCCGTGTGGACAATCCTTCGAATACGCGAGCGACGTCCTCGAAGGCTCGGACGGACCTGGCGTCGGCCGCAGGAAACTCTAATCACTCTAGGTCCTCCACCGAGGATCGCCTCACCGACACCCAGGTTTTCGACCGCATTATTGAGAGGGCGACCCACCCGGGGAAACTAACGTACGTGCTGGCATTCGCCGTTATGTCGATGGCCTTGCCTTGGCCTCGAGCCATTGTGGATCCAACTTCCGTGGGTGGTCCTGCGCGGCAAGCGATCCCATGGCTACTGGCAGGCTTCACCTTCCTGTCTTACGGCACTCTGACCGTGTTCGCCTATTGCTTGCTCATCGGTGGCGCGAGCGAGGCGAATAAGAAGTTCGTGGCCGCCGTCCTGAACCGCGCAGGCATCGGGGCGGCGCTTGGCGCCCTGGTCGGTTTGCGCGTCGCTCCGGTATTGCTCCAGGCGCCTGGAGGGAATGCAGGTCAGGCGGACTTCACGGATTGCCTGAGCGACGTAGGCAACATCGTCACGATGCTCACGCTCATGTTCGTCGGGACGGCATGGAAGTATTCTTTCGCCCCCGTAAACGAGGCGGCCGCCACACTTGCACGGCACGTAGAGTGGCTCAAGCGCTATTCCGATGGTGCGGTAGTTCGCAAGCTAATTCCCTTCATCCTCTTGTGGGGCATCAATCTTGTTGCATTTCAATTTGCGAGAACGATCTTCTTTGAGGTTTCAGCAATCATGAAATAGCACTGATCCGGGTACGGCCACGGGAGCGCCCGGCACCGCGGCATTGCGGGGTGACGGTCCCTGCCTGGGTTCTGACACCCACCGCAGACCGAACGTCGGTCACATCTTTACGGCGGGCCCGAGGAGTTCGAGTGCACGGGCGTCGAACCGTCGTACCTCGTGCGGCGTGGCTGAAGGTCGCGGACGGTGGCGATGCACCAGGGCACCCTCCGAGCACGACCCCATCGGCTGCCCCTTCGGTGGATTCAGCCGCGAAGCGGTCAATCTGACGGACCTGACCCAGGTCGCCGGAAGCAGTGGGCTGCTTCTCCGAACAGGTGCGGTGCGTCGATGAATTCGGCCCACTCTGGCTCATCCTCGGGCATCTACACGCACGCCACCAAGCAGCACGACAAGGCCATCGCCGATGCGCTCAGCGCCCGCCTCGAAGCCGAATTGGATCGGGCACGTACCGGGCACCAACGCGGCGAAGAGCTCAACCAACACGAACGGCCCGGGTCGGAGAACCTGCCTCTGACCTGGGCCGTTACGCTGTGGAGCGGGCGACGGGAATCGAACCCGCGTAATCAGTTTGGAAGACTGAGACTCTACCATTGAGCTACGCCCGCGAGCCCCGGTTGCCCGGGGACCGCGCACCAGGGTACTGAACGCGCGCCCGTCGCGCGAACCGGATCGCCGGGTGGGGGTGACTCCACGGCACACGCCCCTGGAGCGACCGCATACACTGACGGCGCCACGGGGTGTGGCGCAGCTTGGTAGCGCACTCGCTTTGGGAGCGAGGGGCCGTGGGTTCAAATCCCGCCACCCCGACTGCCACCAACCTCGCAAGCAACAAGGAGTACGCCTGTGAAGAGCACCGTCGAGACCCTGAGCCCGACCCGGGTGCGGCTCGCCATCGAGGTGCCGTTCGAGGAGCTCAAGCCGAGCCTGCAGAAGGCGTACCGGGAGATCGGCTCTCAGGTGCAGGTGCCTGGCTTCCGGCGCGGCAAGGTGCCCGCCGCGGTCATCGACCAGCGGGTCGGCCGCGGAGCCGTCCTCAACGAGGCCGTGCAGGAGGCGATCCCACAGCAGATCCTCGCCGCGGTCCAGGAGCACGAGGTCAAGACGCTGGGCCGCCCCGAGGTGGAGATCACCGAGTTCACCGACGGCAACCCGCTGAAGTTCACCGCCGAGGTGGACGTCCGCCCGGAGATCACGGTCCCGGACCTGTCGACCATCACTGTGACCGTGCCGGCCGTCGAGATCGCCGACGCCGATGTCGACGAGCAGATCAAGGGCCTGCGGGAGCGCTTCGCCACGCTCAAGACCGTGGAGCGCGCCGCCGCCGAGGGCGACTACGTCCAGCTCGACCTGGCGGCGACCGTGGACGGCGAAGAGGTCCCGGGCGGCAGCGCGACGAACATCTCGCACGAGGTGGGCAGCAAGCAGCTGCTGCCGGGCCTGGACGAGGTGCTGGTCGGCATGTCGGCTGAGGAGGAGAACACCTTCACCACCCAGCTCGTGGGTGGCGACTACGCCGGGCGCGACGCCGAGGTGCGCGTCACCGTCCGTACGGTGAAGGACAAGCAGCTGCCCGAGATCGACGACGAGTTCGCCCAGCTGGCCAGCGAGTTCGACACGCTGGAGGAGCTGCGAAACGACCTGCAGACGCGGCTCGCCAAGGTCAAGAAGGTCGAGCAGATCTACGCCGCCCGCGACGAGGCGCTCAAGCAGCTCGTCGAGGCCGCCGCCATCCCGGCGCCCGAGGGCATCGTGAAGGAGGAGGTCGAGGGCCGCAAGCAGGCCATGACCGACCAGCTCGAGCGGATCGGCGCCAGCCTGGCGGACTACCTGGCCTCGGAGGAGAAGACCGAGGAGCAGATCGACGAGGAGCTGACCGAGGCCGCCACCGAGGGTGTCAAGATCCAGCTCCTGCTGGACACCATCGCGGACGCCGAGGACGTGCAGGTCTCCGACGACGAGTTCGGCCACGAGATCGTGCACCGCGCGCAGCGCGCCCAGATGCAGCCGCAGCAGTACTACGACCAGCTCGTGCAGTCGGGCGCTGCGGCGGCCGTCTTCGGCGATGTGCGTCGCGGAAAGGCCCTCGCGTCGGTCATGGAGCGGGTCACGATGAAGGACAGCGAGGGCAACACCCTCACGCTCGACGACCTGCGCGCGGAGGGCGAGGACGAGCACGCCGGTCACGACCACTGACGGTGCGGAAGCGGGCCGGGCCGTCGGGGCCGGCCCGCTTCTGTCCGTACGGGCCGGAGCCGTGCGCTGTCAGCGAACACCTGCCCGAGCGGGAAGCCCCCGCGCGGGGGACCGGTTAGGTTGGTCGTACGACGGACAACCTGCCGGCTGCGAAGTCCGGGCCGGCACAGTCAGCTGCGAAGGGCTGCCATGAGCGATCTGCACTTCCCGGCGAGTCCCCTCCTGCGGGGAGGCGACTCCATCAGTGGCAACCTCGACGACTCGGTCTACAACCGTCTGCTCCGCGAGCGGATCATCTTCCTCGGTAGCGAGGTGACCGACCAGGTCGCCAACCGCATCTGCGCGCAGCTGCTGCTGCTCTCCGCGGAGGATCCCGAGCGGGACATCAACCTGTGGATCAACTCGCCCGGCGGCTCGGTCTACTCCGGTATGGCGATCTACGACACGATGCAGTTCATCGACAACGACGTCGCCACCGTGGCCATGGGCATGGCCGCGTCGATGGGCCAGCTGCTGCTCTGCGCCGGCGCCAAGGGCAAGCGGTACGCGCTGCCGCACGCCCGCATCATGATGCACCAGCCGTCCGGCGGCATGGGCGGCACCGCCGCCGACATCGCCATCCAGGCGGAGCAGATGTTGTACACCAAGCGCATGTTCCAGGAGCGGGTGGCGTTCCACACCGGCCAGGACCAGGCGACGATCGAGGCCGACTCCGACCGGGACCGCTGGTTCACGGCGCAGGAGGCCCAGGATTACGGCTTCATCGACAAGGTGATCACCGGGGCCACCCAGGTCCCCGAGGGCGCCGGAACGCTGAACTGAGGAGCTGAGCAATGACGGACCTGACCATGCCTCCCGGGTTCGCTCCGGTGCACAACCGCTACGTGCTGCCCTCGTTCGTCGAGCGCACCTCGTACGGCGTCAAGGAGTCGAACCCGTACAACAAGATGTTCGAGGACCGGATCATCTTCCTCGGCGTACAGGTGGACGACGCGTCGGCCAACGACGTGATGGCCCAGCTGCTCACGCTGGAGAGCACGGACCCGGACCGCGACATCACCATGTACATCAATTCTCCCGGCGGCTCGTTCACGGCCATGACGGCCATCTACGACACGATGCAGTACGTCCGCCCGGACATCATCACGGTCTGCCTCGGTCAGGCGGCCAGCGCCGCGGCCGTGCTGCTGGCCGCCGGCACCCCCGGCAAGCGGATGGCGCTGCCCCACTCGCGGATCATCATCCACCAGCCGGCCACCGAGGGCGGCTACGGGCAGGGCTCGGACATCGAGATCCAGGCCCGGGAGATCATGCGCATGCGGACGCAGCTGGAAGAAATGATCTCCCGGCACTCTGGCCAGACGATCGACAAGGTCCGCAAGGACATCGACCGCGACAAGATCATGACGGCCGACGAGACCAAGGAATACGGCCTGGTCGACACGGTCCTGGTCAGCCGCAAGAAGAGCCTGCAGACGGCCGGCGTCGGCAGCTGAGCACGGCAAGTCGGGGGCCGGTGAGAGGCGCTACACTGGCTGGCCCCTGACACGCCCGTTTTGGGGGTCGGAGAACCGCCCCTCAACGGGTAACGTCGAGCCTGCAACCTCAGTAACGCGGGTCGGCAGTCGATGAGTTAGTACCGAGGCAGTTTTGTCCTCAGGCCAGGGGCCGGCGCGGGCCGGCCGATGAGCGCAGGGAGAACGTAGGTGGCACGGATCGGTGACGGTGGCGACCTACTCAAGTGCTCGTTCTGTGGAAAATCGCAGAAGCAGGTTAAAAAGCTCATCGCAGGGCCTGGTGTCTACATCTGCGATGAATGCATCGATCTCTGCAACGAGATCATCGAGGAGGAACTGGCCGAAACCGGCGAGGTGAAGTGGGAAGAGCTTCCCAAGCCGATGGAGATCTGCCAGTTCCTGGACAACTACGTCGTCGGGCAGGAACAGGCCAAGAAGGCCCTGTCAGTGGCGGTGTACAACCACTACAAGCGGATTCAGGCCGAGTCCTCCGGAGCGCCCGGCGCGGGCAGCGACGTCGAGGTGGCCAAGTCCAACATCATGCTCATCGGCCCCACCGGGTGCGGCAAGACCCACTTGGCGCAGACGCTCGCCCGGATGCTCAACGTGCCGTTCGCGATCGCGGACGCCACCGCGCTGACGGAGGCCGGATACGTCGGCGAGGACGTCGAGAACATCCTGCTCAAGCTCATCCAGGCCGCCGACTACGACGTCAAGCGCGCCGAGCAGGGGATCATCTACATCGACGAGGTCGACAAGATCGCCCGCAAGAGCGAGAACCCGTCGATCACCCGCGACGTCTCCGGCGAGGGCGTCCAGCAAGCACTGCTCAAGATCCTTGAGGGTACGGTCGCGAACGTTCCGCCTCAGGGCGGCCGCAAGCATCCGCACCAGGAGTTCATCCAGATCGACACCACCAACGTGCTGTTCATTGTCGGCGGTGCGTTCGCGGGCCTGGACCGGATCATCGAGTCCCGCATCGGCCAGGGCGGGGTCGGCTTCGGCGCCCACCTGCGCTCGATCTCCGAGCGGAACACGGACGACATCTTCAGCAAGGTCATGCCCGAGGACATGCTGAAGTTCGGCCTGATCCCGGAGTTCATCGGCCGCCTTCCGGTCATCACCACGGTGCGCAACCTGGACCGGACCGCCCTGATCAAGATCCTCACCGAGCCGCGCAATGCCTATGTCAAGCAGTACCAGCGTCTCTTCGAGCTCGACGGCGTCGAGCTGGAATTCGACGAGGGTGCCCTCGAGGCGATCGCGGACCAGGCGATGCTCCGCGGCACCGGCGCCCGTGGCCTGCGCGCGATCATGGAAGAGGTTCTGCTCTCCGTGATGTACGAGGTGCCCAGCAACCCCGATGCCGCCCGCGTGGTGATCACCCGCGAGGTCGTGCTGGAGAACGTCAACCCGACGATCGTTCCGCGCGAGTTCGTCGGCCGGCGCCGTCGCGAGCGCGAGGAGAAGTCGGCCTGACCCTCGCCGTGTACGACCTTGCGGAAGTCATCGCCCGGATCGAGCGCGACGAACGCCTCCCGGCCGACCCCTGGTTCGATGTCGTCCCGGCACCGGCCCCGAACATCGCGGCCGTGGCCTCGTTCCCTGGGCACGTCGTTGTCGCCGCGGATGTCGACCGTCCGTTCGTGGAATCCTTCACCGACGGCCACGACCTGGCGGCCCCGCTCGGACCGCAGTTCCTCGGCGCCCTCGAGGAACGCCTCCGGCTCGTCGCGGGCAGCACCGATCTGGTTCTGATGGCCCCGCCCGGCGGCGGCGATCGGCCCACCGACCTGAAGCCCGCACCTGACAGCACCCACCCCCGGGCGGTTCGGGCCCGTCTGCACCGTTCCGATGTCCAGGTCTGGCGCACTGGCCCCGGCGTCGTCGTCGGCCGCGGCGTGGCGGGCCGGTGGGAGGTCTCCGTCGAGGTGGACGAGGACGCGCGCAACGGCGGCGTGGGCCGGGCGCTGGCGTCGGCCGCGCGTCACGTCGTGCCCGACGGCCGTCCCGCGTGGGCCCAGGTGGCCTCGGGCAACGTGGCCAGCCTCAGGGCGTTCCTCGCCGCCGGGTACGTCCCGATCGGGGCCGAGGTTCTGCTGACCCCCGTGGCGTCCCAGATCATCTGACCCACGGCCCCTGGTCATCTGACCCCGTCCTCGGGCGGCTCGCTAGGGCCGCCCCGTTCGTGGGCCATACTGGCCGCCGAGCATCCCGGCCGGGAGTCTGAGCTTGGCGCGTCGCGGACACCCTTCGCGGCATGCCTGATCGCCGACGGCCGCCGGGGACCGTACGCTGACATACATGCGCGTCGCCGTCTGTCAGCTGAACGCCCGCGACAACCGTTCCACCAACCTTGCCGTGGCCCGCGATCTCTTGGACCGCGCGGCCGCAGCCGGTGCCGACGTGGCCGTCCTCCCCGAGTACGTCGACTATCTGGGGCCGACAGACGGGGCGCCCAAACCGGAGCCCGTGGACGGCGAGGTCGGATCGTTCTTCGCCGCGGCCGCCAGCGACCTCGGCATGTGGATCCACGCCGGCTCCTTCCACGAGACCGGACCGGACGAACTGCGTACCTACAACACGACGATGGTCTTCGACCCGTCGGGTCGGCTGGCAGCGAGCTATCGGAAGATCCACCTGTATGACGTGGAAATCCCCGGGCGAGTGTCCTATCGGGAATCCAGCTCGGTGGCACCAGGTGACGAGACCGTCGTGGCCGACATCGCCGGTGTTCGCACTGGCCTCTCCATCTGCTACGACCTGCGCTTTCCCGAGCTCTACCGTCGGTTGGCCGTCGATGGCGGTGCGCAGGTGCTCGTGGTGCCCGCCGCATTCATGATGCACACCGGCCGCGACCACTGGGAGGTACTGCTGCGGGCGCGCGCGATCGAGAACCAGTGCTACGTGGTGGCGGCGGGACAGATCGGTGACCACGAGCCTGGCCGTACCTGTTTCGGGCGAAGCATGATCGTCGACCCGTGGGGAACGATCCTGGCGCAGGCCCCGGACGCGGTGGGTATTGTCACCGCCGATCTCGACATGGACCGCCTGCGGATGATCCGCACCGAACTACCCAGCTTGGCGAACCGCCGGCTCTAACCGCCCGGCGCGTTTCCTGGCGGCCGTGGTCGTGCGCCGTGCGAGCCGCTCGGTCCGGTGCGGCTCCGTGGCGGCCAGGTGGAGGCCGCCACGCTCGTCAGGCTGGACGGCTGGCCCACCTGGCTCGTGTGGACCCGCAGCGGTGAAGCGGATCCTGAGGGAGAAGTGGATCCTGACGGTGAGGGACAGCCTGGCGGCAGGGCGGATAACTCCGGCGGAACAGGCGCAGCGGGTTGCACGGCGCCTGGCGAGCGCTCGGCAGCGGCCGGCCTGTCATCACAGGGTTTGGACGAGATAGCTCAGGACTGCGACGCAGACCACTGCGCAGCCGACGAGCACCATTGCCCCGCCCATCCGAGAGGGACCGCGCCGCACCAGCCGATACCCGGCCACGACCACCGTGGCCAGCACGAACAGTCCGATCACCAGCTGCCAGAACGGCAGTAGCAGACCTGTCAACGCTTCGGCGGCGTGCGGCGAGGGAGGGCGCATGCGTGCAACTGTGGCACGGACTGTGGTGCCGGTGGTGCCGATGTGGACGGTGTCGATTTGCGTTGCGCCCCGCGGTCGCGTAACTTTCTCTCTGCCCCGCGGGGAACCGGACGGAACGACGCGAAAGTGACCG